>CAWDJR010000029.1:0-346309 GCA_963802565.1 uncultured Acidobacteriaceae bacterium
GATCGCCCTGTTCACTTCAACGCAGAACGAAGATCCACCAGGCCGGAGATTTGTTTGTTCACGGTGGAACATACAAGCGGGCACAACAACAGGGTCAGCGAGAAACCCATTGGTGACTCAAGAAGGGAATTGGCCCGTTCTTCCAAGGGCACAAAGACACACGGCGCCCGTGCAGCATTGCCAGCAAAAGGCAAAAGGCGTGAAGGTGTGCATCAAAAATACTCACGCACGCAGCCCCAGCGGGCGTCGCTCCTCCCCAAAATCCAGATGGAGCGAAGAAAACGATATTGCGCGATAGAAATCGATCCGACAGTGGAACGGAATAAATGTTCGGCGGCCAACTCGACCGCGCGCGTGTTGCTCGGTAAATGGTAGTTTGCGAAAGAAATGCGCAACGAACAAACCCAGAAGGTTTGTAAGCCGCGCAGCCGAAGACAACTCCAAAGATGAAATCATTACTTGCATACGGCTTACAGCGATTTGGGCGCAACACTCTAGAAAGTACCAATACGTCCGATAACAGATATTCTGTATAGTGCAAGTGACAAATAAAGGAGTTATGTCTACCGTGCTCAAACAATGGCGTTTGCGTCTGGCTAAGAGTCTGGGGGTACTTCCCTACATTTTGTAACGGCCGAGGTCTTCGTCGTTGAGGCCTTCCAGCCAGCCGCGGAGTTCTTCGGCGGTCGGGCCTTCAGGCGGGCCGTTCATGTTCAGCTTGGCTGACTGCATGACCTGCTCGGAAACAAAAATGGGACAATCGGCGCGCAGTGCCAGTGCGATGGCGTCGGATGGGCGCGCATCGAGGGTCATGAGTTCGCCGTCCTGGCGAATCCACAGCATAGCAAAAAATGTATCGTCTCTAAGTTCAGTAATTACAATCTTTTCCAGTTCTCCATGCATGTGACGCATGAGGTTTCTGGTCAGATCATGCGTCATGGGACGAGGGGCGGCCACTTTTTCGATCTCAATGGCGATGGCATTGGCCTCGAAGATTCCCACCCAAATAGGCATTACGGTATCGGAACCGATATCTTTGAGCACCACGATCGGCATATTGGTAGCTGGATCCATCATCAAACCGCGGATGCGCACTTCGATGTCCATGGGTTCCCCCTCGCTACTACTTACTTAGACGGCTTCACCAACAAGGCTGTTGGGAAACGTGTTGGTGATCTTTACCCGCACATAGGAGCCCGGAGCGGGTGATATCGGCGAAGATGTTGTGAAATTCACTGGCTTATTTTGGGTGCTTCGGCCAGATACCTGGCCGCGGGCCGGGTTTGTGCCCTCAACCATCACTTCCATCTCTTCCCCTAAATGCTTGGCGTAATTTGCCCGCTGGATTTCGCGTTGCCGATCCAGTACGAGTTGAAGACGCCGGACTTTTTCCACTTCGGGCAAAGAATCGATCATGGTTAGCGCCGGGGTATTGGGGCGACCGGAATATTTGAAACCGAAGACGCAATCGTACTGGACCGCCTGCAGCAAGTCCATAGTCTGGATGAAATCATCGGGAGTCTCTCCAGGAAATCCGACGATGATGTCAGTGGAAAGCGAAATGTTTCGCTTCGCAGCCTTGATCCAGCTGATGCGCTCGAGGTACCAGTCGGTTGTGTATTCGCGCGCCATCATCTTGAGCACCCGTGAGGAGCCGGACTGGATGGGAAGGTGCACGTGATCGCAGAGCGTTGGGTTGGAGTCGATCGCTTCGACGATGTCGCGGGTAAAGTCGCGGGGATGGCTGGTCGTGAAGCGGACGCGGCGAATCCCGGAGACCTGGCCGACGGCTGCGAGCAATTCGGCGAAGCTTAACTTCCCTTCCGAATCCTTGTAGCTGTTGACGTTCTGACCCAGGAGCTGGATCTCGGTATATCCCTGGTCGGCGATTCGGCGCGCCTCCGCAAGCACCGATGCAGATCCTCGGCTACGTTCTTTGCCGCGCGTATATGGGACGACGCAGTAGGCGCAGAACTTGTCGCAGCCTTCGATGATGGTGATGTAACCCCGGTAGGGATTCTGGCGCGAAGTGAATTCCGTTTCGAAGGTCTCTTCTGTCTGGCGGTCGTCGAGCCCGGTGATTCGATTCTCACCGGCTTCAAGTCGGCTGAGCATCTCGGGCAACTTGCGATAGGAGGCTGAACCGGACACGAGAGACACATACGGAGCGCGCTCAAAGATCTTCTCGCCTTCCTGCTGAGCGACACAGCCGAGGACACCGAAGCGCTTGCCGGCTTTGTGCAGCTTCTTGTAGTCGTTGAGGCGATTGAAGACTTTCTGCTCGGCTTTGTCGCGGATGGAACAGGTGTTGTAGAGGATGAGGCCAGCGTCCTCCTCGGTCTCGACCTGGCGATAGCCTTCGTGCAGCAATGTGCCAATGACCTTTTCAGAATCATGGGCATTCATCTGGCACCCGAAAGTCTCAAGGTAGAAGGTTTTCTCGGATGCCATAGCAAGTTTGAGTATAGAGCATTTCGACCCTCGCTTCTTCCCTGCGCGAGTCTTCAACAGATCGTCCAGATCAACGAAATGGCGTCCAGTTCTGAACACGGCGCTTCGGAATCGCACACCGTCTCCGCTTCCCTTTCGACCCTTCTAAATGCGGAATCAACGACTTGCATGGAAACTGCATTGGAATTCGACTTGCTCGGAGATATCCGTGGTCTTTCTCTCGGAGAGTCTCTGGAATGGCAATTGAAGTTCAGGGTGTCGCGCCGCTCGTGCAGGTATTCGACATGCCGCGATCGATTCGCTTCTATCGCGACCTGCTCGGGTTCGCGCTTACGGGTAACTCGAAAGCAAAATCGTCTGATCCCGATGATGTGAATTGGGCGATGCTGCAGCTCTCAAACGCGACCATCATGCTCAACACCGCCTACGACCCCGACGATGTTCCGGAAGCGCCCGACCCGGCGCGCTGGTCCGGGCACCAGGACACTTGCCTTTACTTTAGTTGTTCTGACGTAGAGGGTGCCTACCAGCACCTCGTGTCGCGGGGGGTCGAGGTCGATCCGCCCCATGTGGCTTGGTACGGCATGAAACAGCTTTATCTCAAAGATCCCGATGGCTTCGGCATTTGCTTTCAGTGGTCCGCCTAACGATTACAGATTCAAGGAGCGCAGATGAAAACGGTGTTCCAGGATATTCGTTTTGGGGTACGGCAATTGATCAAGATGCCGGGGTTCAGTCTCACGGCAGTGGTCTCGCTGGCGCTGGGCATTGGCGCCACCACCGCCGTATTCAGCGTGGTGTACGCCATCCTGATGGACCCTTATCCGTACAGAGCGCCCGATCGCATGATCCATATGCGTCTCACGGTGCCTTCGGGAGATCTGAATGGATTTGGAGTCACTGGCACACAATGGCAGGAGCTCCGCAAATCGCCTGTCGTGGAGGACACATTTCTTGAAGACGACTGGAATCCCTCCATTACCGGCGGCGATCTTCCCGAGGACGTTCAAGGTGTCTATCTAAGCTCCAACGGATTCAACTTTCTTGGCGTGCCGACCACGATTGGTCGCGGACTGCAGCCCTCCGATGCGATCGACGGCCAGGATCCTCAACCGGTCGCCGTGCTTGGCTACAAGTTCTGGCAGCGGCATTACTACAGCGATCCGTCCGTAATTGGCAAGACCATACAACTAAACCGCAAGAACTTCACGATTGTCGGCGTTGCCGGTTCACGATTCACGTGGGGTGATGGTGACGTATACCTGCCGCTGAAGATCACTGGCGACCAGGTGAAGGGATTCTATGCGGGCATTCGACTGAAGCCGGGAATCACGCATGCGCAGGCCAACGCCGCGCTTGAGCCGCTCATTTTCCAATTCGCGAAAGAAACGCCGAAGCACTTTCCGCAGGATCGGCAGCATCTTCACGTTGTGGGTCTCAACGAAGACTTCGTCAAGCAGCTTGGAGGCACTCTCTATCTGTTGTTTGGCGCGGTTGCGCTGTTGCTGATGATCGGCTGCAGCAACGTCTCCATCCTGCTTCTTGCCCGCGCCACAGCCCGGCAGCATGAGTTCGCTGTCCGATCGGCAATTGGAGCTAGTCAATCGCGAATCGTCCGCCAACTGCTCACAGAGTCTCTTCTGCTTTCACTCACAGGCGCAGGGTTGGGTCTTGTGCTTGCGTACAAAACTGTGGCCGTCATCGTTGCCAATCTGCCTGAGTTCTCATTCCCTCATGAGGCCGCCATCCAGATAAATATGCCTGTACTGATTTTTTCGATCGTGGTCGCAGTCACCACTGGAGTGCTGTTTGGACTCTGGCCGGCCTGGCAGCTATCGCGGCCCGAAGTCAGCCAGATCATGCAGTCGAATACACGCAAGACGACGGGCGACGTAAAGGGACGCAGGACCCATGCGGTGCTGATCGGAGGCCAGATCGCCCTTACTCTGCTGATGATGGCCGGCGCGGGAGCAGCAATTGAAGGCTTTCTAAGAGTGGCGAATACCAACCTCGGCTACGATCCGCACCACGTAATGTCCGTTGGAATCCCAATCCACGATGGCGCGTACAAGACCTGGCCCGAAAGATCCGCGTACTTTGAACAGATTTTCGCGAAAGTGGCGGACGTTCCCGGCGTGAAACTTTCGGCGGTGTCCAGCAACGCGACTCCGCCAAACAATGGATTCAAAGTCAAATTTGAAATTGTCGGCAAGCCTTCTTCAGCAGAGCAATCGGTGCGTTTCAACATGGTCAGCAAAGAGTATTTCCCGGTACTCAAGATACCTCTGATGCAGGGACGGATCTGGGACGAAGCGGAGACGCGCCGGGGCGCAGCTGTCGCTGTGGTCAACCAAGCATTCGTGAAACGATACTTCCCTGCTGCCGATGCTGTTGGCCACACGGTCAAGGTCCAGGATTTCAAGGCTCAGCCGCCTTATTTTCTTACGGCGCCCGGTAGCGAAGATGGTCTGCTTATCGTAGGTGTTGTGGGAGACAAGCTTGATGAAGGACTTTCTAAGCCCGTGTTCCCCGAGATGTTTATTCCTTATACCGTGGCCATGGGAATGTACACGCAGGTCCTGGTCCGTGCCGAGGGGCAGCCTCTAACGCTCCTCCATCCAATTCGCGCCGCGGTCAACTCCATCGACCCCGACCAGCAAACAAACAACGATGTGCGCGATCTCGAGCATTGGATTACGCGCGAGCCAGAATGGGCACGTGGGCAGCTTGTCGCTTGGCTATTCGGTGCGTTTGCAGCGCTGGCACTTGCGTTGGCGTCCGTCGGCCTCTACAGCGTCGTCGCTTATGCAGTGGTGCAACGGACAAATGAGTTTGGCATCCGCATTGCGCTTGGAGCAAAGAAGGGGCACGTTCTCGGCATCGTATTTCGGTCAACCGTTGCAAGCGTTGGGACTGGAATTGTGGCCGGAATTGCATTGACACTGGCGCTGAATAAAGTGATGGCAAGTTGGGCTGCTGAGAGTTCGCGCGATCCCCTGCTCCTGCTCGCCGCCACATTTGTGCTCTCGCTGGTGGCGACACTTGCCTGCATGATTCCTGCGTGGCGGGCAGCGGGCATTGACCCGATGAGGGCGATTCGCTATGAGTGAAGCTTATGTGGACGATTGGCGCAGTCTACCGCAAGCCAGTATGCAGATAGGCCAGCAGCGCTGACATTTGCGCATCGTCGAAGCGACCGTTGAAGGCCGGCATCATTCCCTTGCCCGCGAGAACAACGCGCCGCACTGCGGCGTCGGTAGCTGGGTCTCCGCTGGGAAGAGTGCTGCCCTTGAATACTGGATGCAGATCGGGTGGAACCTTCTTGAGTTGAAGATCGTTCTCTTCGTGGCAGTGGGCACAGCGCACTTCGTAGAGATGTTTACCTTCGGCTTGCTGCGCCGTAAGCGGTTGCGTCGCGCGACATGCCGCCAGCGTGTATACCAAGCCGGCGGACAAAAGAAGCATTGAAAGAGAACGCAGAAGGGTCATCCCCCTTCATTTTAGGGGCCTGTGGTTCGGTATGCTGGAAACATGACGCTTCCCTCTTTGACCCAGATCCGCGAGGCGCAGGACATTCTCTATCGCTACATGCCGCCGACTCCGCAATACAGTTGGCCTTTGATCAATCAGCGGCTTGGAACGGAAGTCTGGATCAAGCATGAGAATCAGACTCCGGTTGGAGCATTCAAAATTCGTGGCGCCCTCATCTATACCGAGTGGTTGCGGCGAACGCAACCAAACCTGAAAGGTGTCGCCGCTGCAACGCGTGGCAACCATGGCCAGGGGGTTGCCATGGCGGCAAGAATTCATGGAATACCCTGCGTGGTCGTTGTACCGCACGGCAACAGCATTGAAAAGAACCGCGCGATGATTGCACAGGGTGCCGAATTGGTAGAGCACGGACAGGATTTTCAGGAGTCTCTCGAATTCGCACGAACCCTTGCCGCCGAGCGAGGATTCGTCATGATGGACTCATTTCACGAAAAGCTGGTGATGGGCACGGCGACGTACGCGTTGGAGTTCTTCGAATCCGCGCCTCCACTTGACCGGCTGTACGTGCCCATCGGCCTGGGATCCTCGGTCTGCGGCGTCTCCGCTGCGCGCAATGCGCTGGGGTTGGCGACGGAGATTATCGGAGTGGTTGCTTCGGGGTCTCCTTCTTACTCGCTGAGTTTTGCGCAGCATGAAGTTGTGGAGGCTCCCTCTCGCACCGCAATAGCCGACGGACTGGCGTGCAGGACGCCGAATGCGAGTGCTATGGAGATCATCTGGCAGAACGTGGCGCGGATCATCGAAGTTTCTGACGCGGAAATCGAATGCGCCATGCGCGCCATGTTCGAGGATACGCACAACGTGGCGGAGGGCGCTGCGGCAGCCGCGCTTGCCGGCGCGATGCAGGAAAAGGAAGTAAATCGCGGCAAACGCATCGGAGTAGTTCTGACCGGGAGCAATGTCGACGCCAGCGTTTTAGCGCGCGTACTGATCGGGGAGACGGCGCGATGATGAAACCACACTTCGACAACCTGACTCCCCTGGCTCATGCCGCTCAGAATCGCTGCTTCGGATGCGGCGAAGCCAATCCGCAGGGATTGCAGCTGGAATTTTTGCTTGCCGAAGACGGTACAGTCGTATGTCCCGCAACAATTGGAAACAGCTTTGAGGGACATCCCGGATTTCTGCACGGCGGCATTATCGCCACGCTTCTGGATGAAACCATGAGCAAGGCGGTTCGCGCGCGCGGCCTTACCGCCATGACCCGGCATCTTGAAGTGGACTACAAGCGACCGGTACCTTCTTGCACGCCGATCCGCATGGAAGGTCGCGTCGTGAGGGACGAAGGTCGCAAGCACTGGGCGGAAGCGACGATCTTCGGTGGCGACGGCCACGCGCTAGCGCAGGGTAAAGGGCTGTTTATTGAGGTTCGACCGGAAAGATCTGCCTGATCCGGTTCTACTTCAGCGTTGACAGCCAGTCGATGATGGTGGTCTCGAGAAATATCCGATGATCAGACCAGCCATGATCCGTGTCAGCGTGAACAGCCTTGATTTTCTGCCCGCCCTTCGCTTGAATCGCGTGAATCAGCGCATCGGTATTGGGTGCGAGGCCGTCGTTCGCAGATAGAACGAGAAGCGGAACATCCTTGAGGCCTTCGATAGCGTTAGCGAAGGCAAATACTTTGGAATTCTGCGCCACTTCGTTTGCCATCGCCTCGGGCGTCGTCGCCAGAGACTCCATGTTGTCGGCCATTTCGGCTACCAGTTTGTCATGCTGCATATTACCCAGCTTGCCCATGTCGGCCGCACTGATAAGAATTGCACCCGCCAGTCCGTGGTCGTGCGAAGCCGTCATTACTGTTACCCAGCCGCCCATACTATGCCCCGCGAGGACGATGCGCCTGGTGTCGATTTGCAGTTTGGCCGCATTCGCGGGAACACGGAGATAGGCCAGCACCGCATCCGCGTCTTCAAGATTCTGCGAGAACTTATACGACCCAGGACTTCCCCACGAACCGCGGTAATTGAATGTCACGGCGTTCCAGCCGGAACGACGCAATGCCTGGGCCAGATCAAGATTCTTCTCATTACCGGGCAGACCATGGCAGATGACGATCGTCGGATGCAAGCCTGTCCCGCCGGGCGTATATACGATTCCGTTGATCACAGCACCGTGCGAAGGGATATGGAGTACTTCCATTGCGGCCGGATGAGCGGCATCGGCTGGCGGATCTGTATAGATCGCGGAAGGAACGGACTGGGCATGAACAGTCGCGGAGAGCGCGAGCATGACTACGGCGGCCAAGAATCGAAAGCGCATTGTGAAGAGCCTCGTTATTTTTTCAGGTCCAGCGGACTCGGCCTTTCGGGATTCAAGCTGATAAGCGCGTGGAGAATCGGGACCGTTTCGCGGTACGGATAGTGTACCCTCCAGATCTCCTTGTCAGCTTTCAGGACAAAGACGCCCCATCGCGAGTTCAGCAAATCTGCGGTGGGGCGTGGGCTGCTCAATCGTGTGCACAACTGAGCAAAAAACTAGTGGATCATGTTGATCGTTTCCTGAGTAATGGTGTCGAAGGTTGTTACTGCCTTGGAGTTTGCTTCGAAGGCTCGCTGGGCAATGATGAGATCGGAGAACTCGGCGGAGATGTTCACATTGGATGCCTCCAATGCACCACCCTGCATGGAGCCGAGCCCCGATGTACCTGAAACTCCGATCGCCGCAGTGCCGCTGGCCAGGGATGTTGAATAATCGCCGTCGCCCATATCTTGAAGGCCCTGCAGATTGACCACATTGCCGAGCGCTAATTGGCCGACATTCAGTTTCTGCCCGTTGTTGAATGTTGCCGTCACCGTGCCATCCGATCCGATCGTGAAACCGGAGTAGTTTCCACTGGCGAAACCGTCCTGCGTCGAAGCGGAGACGGACGATGCCTGAGCGACTACTTGCGTCAGCGTGGATGTCCCATCCGTTCCAAAAAGATTCCATGTCATATTCATATTCGAAGCCCCGTCTGAAAGGCCGGAAAAGCTGATCCCACTTACGTTCGAGGAGGGACTTACTAGATTGCCGTTCGAATCGAACGTAAGCGAACCTGTGGCCGCCGCGGAGGCAACTGGATCTTGAACCAAACTTCCCGAAGTTGAAATGTTCGTGCCGCTGATGGTCAGCTGTCCGCCAGTCGCACTCACCGTGGCGCCTTGGATATTCGCCGCGGTCAAAGCGCTCTGCAGAGCCGTGGCATATTGACTGATAGTCTCGCCAGCTGTGACGGTCGGCGCATTGATGGTAGTTGAAATCCCACTCCCATTTGGCCCTGTGATAGTCAGGTTCGTCGACGGGTCGACCGTGGCGAGAGTGCCGCCGTTCGAACCGAAGGTATACACCTGTGTGCCGTTGCCGCTAGTTGGGGCCAGCGTATCGGGCAGCGTTACGTTGTACGACCATGTATTGGTGGCAGTCTTGGTGTAGGTTACCTGGGCCTGATAAGCGTTTCCGAGCGAATCGTAGACTTGTATCTTGCCAGACAGGATGTCATTTACATTGGCAGCCGAATCAAGCGTCGCGGTCATACCGAATGTCGTTGTTGCACTGGGCGGCTCAACTTCTCCAACAGGTATATGCACCGGCGCAAGCGGAGCATTGGCATTAACGACTCCGTTTGTAGCAGGGAAACCCATGACGTTGAGTCCGCTTGAAGTGATCAGGTTCCCATTCAGATCAAGGGAGAAATCACCATCCCTGGTAAGAAGCGTGTTGTTACCACTGCCGACCACAAAAAATCCGTTCCCCTGCAGGGCAACATTCGTGTCCACGTTGGTCGTGTTCGGCGAGCCATTGGAAAAGTCTGTCTCGATTGAACACACCTGCGTGCCCGATCCACGCTGAATGGGGTCGCCTGAACCAGCCTCTCCAATCTGTTGATAAAACAGATCTGAAAAATTGACCGACTTCGACTTGAAACCAGTCGTATTCATGTTAGACAGATTGTTTGCAATCGTGTTCAGTGCGGTAGAGTCCGCATTCAATCCTGTAAGTGGAATGTAAAAACTTGCCATGATGCTTCTCC
Source organism: uncultured Acidobacteriaceae bacterium (assembly GCA_963802565.1). Lineage (GTDB taxonomy): Bacteria > Acidobacteriota > Terriglobia > Terriglobales > Acidobacteriaceae > Telmatobacter. The sequence continues at coordinate 10,016 of CAWDJR010000029.1, forward strand.
TCTGCGATAAAACCGGCCTCTGCGGCCGCGTGTGAAGATCGAAATCAAGCCCTGAAACTCACCGGCCATGCGATGGGAGAGTCAAAGATTGGGCGACACGAACTGCCGCTGGATTGACCGAAGGGACAGCCAGATTTCCTTCGACGGTGTGTGGCACAGCGGAACCGGCGATGCCATGCTGACCGGCCGACACCGGCAAAGGTGCAGTTGCGCCAGATTGCGCCGTGCCTGGAACCGGCGCAAACTGCGCTATGGTCGGATCTCTGGTGATACCAGCGTTCGGTGAGTCCGACGTAAGAGTCTGATTGATGGAGATGAGTTGCTGCAGGCTGTTTACCTGTACCAACTGATTGACGTATTCGTTTGGATCGGTGTTGGCTGTCGGGTCCTGATTCTTCATCTCGGTCACTAGGAGAGTGAGGAAATCATTCGCCGATATAGTTGCCGAATCGCTTCCGGAACTGCTTGTTGGAGCCGCTGCCTGCGGGCTAACGGCGTGTGCCTTCGGCAAGCCGTGCGCGATCGGATGCTGACTCAAGATCCCAGAAATTAGTGCGGACATTCTTCCTCCTGACGTTCATTTCGCGATTCTTCGATCTAGCGTTAAGCGATTACGGAAACATGCAGCTCGCCTGAATTGCTCCCGATGGTGATTCCGGATAATTCCACGCCTTCCATTTCCGCTCGCACAGCCGAAGACGAGACGTTCTGTCCGACACCGGTTCGTGGTGAGTGAGAATGTTCCTGAGTTTGCTGTGCCTCGCGCTGGTTGCTGCCTCGGTCGTCATGCTGAGCCGAATGTTCTCCGGCGTCCCGATTACTCAATCCGGCCGCTGGGGAGGCCAGTGTTACAGGATTCAGATGTTCATAATGCGGAGTCATGTGAACATTCAAGCCGGCAAGATGCGTGTTGAGTATCTGTGCGGCAGCGTCTGAGGCTGGAACCACGACGGCGTGGATGCCCCCGGCGCCAGCTTGCGCGCGCACGCTTATCCAGCCGAGTGATGGATCCTGAAAGCCGGCTTCAGCCCGATGACTTCCGGAAAGGGTCCACTGCGAAGTGGGTCCGTGCGCCTGACCATCGATAGCCGTAAAGGTTTCGATCACTGCGTTAGACCCATCAATCGATTCGCCGGATGCGCGCATGTCCGGCCGGGCCAAATTTCCGGGTGGATAAAACTGTGCCCCAGAATCTTCACGAGTTCCAATCAAGGTGGGCGCGGTCCCAACAGAGTTGATGAAATGCTCTCCGCGAAAAGGAGCACCTGCAGCAGCGCGAGAAGCTGAGACCGTTTCGCGGGCAGAGATGGACGCGAGCATGCCTGATCCCGTCTTGAGCGGTTGTGTCGGAGAGACGATCTCCCTCGTCGCGTTCTCAATGTTGTAATGCGCTGTTAAAGACCTGCCGATGGAAGCATCCGAAGTGTTCACCATCGATGAATCGTGAGGCATAGCTACTTCTTGAATTTCCGAATGGCTTTGCAGGGGCGATTCCCTTCCGAGAGACGAAGGGCTGGCAATGTCCGAGGCAGATGTTTCATCGGGCACACGATCCGACGGATCCAGTGAGGATGAATCAAGAGAAGGGCCTTTTAAAGCCAAGGCAGGAATGCCACTTTCGACTCCGGTCCGCTCGGGGGGCCTCCTCTTGTCATTGCCTGCTAAAACGGGTGAAGGGTCATTTGCCAATACCACAGATCGATTTGCAGAGGCGTTTGGATGAGTGTGCTCCTGCCGAGCACCGTCTGACTTCTGGTCGCAATGCGATGCAGGAGTCAACGGGTTCGCGAGGTTCGCGACGGGAACGACAGATTCGGAAATTATTGCGGTCACGGTTGCATTGGTATCGAAGGCCTGCCACAGCGTCGAACCCTTCACGCTCTTTCCTTCAGCGGATTGAGAGTGAGGGTTCTTCGTTGAAGTCTTAATCCCGCCGCTATTGTCTTCGCGTCGATTCGAATATGCGACTCGGTTAAGACGCAGGTTCACCGGAGCAGCGAAATACTGGTTCGATCCAATTGAGTCCGGCGTCCCGATGTGATCCGTAGTGGACCCGCTCGATGATTCTTTCACCTCGGCTGATTGAGGGATGCGTGCGGCGCTGCCTTTCTGAATCGAGCCAGACTCCTGTTTCGAAGACGGGGCTGGTTTTGAGCCGGCTGGAGTCGATTCTTCAGAACCCTGGAAAGCCGCAAGAATCTCCTGCCACTTCTGTACAAAGTGGTTGCCTTCTGCCTGCGGGACGATCCTGCCGCCCGCAGAGGGCGACGGCCCGACAGCAACCGGAAAACCACCAGCGAGTGGTTCAAAATCCGGTGCTCCATGTTGAACATTCATGCCGGAGGTCGCGCTCATGTAGTGTGTTAGAGCAGTCGATATGCCAAATCGCTTGGTGCCGGGTTAGAGAAATATCAGATTTAGTAAGCGTTCTAACTGCCGGGCTTACGTTTTGCGGGGTCGCTGCAGGAGATGCCATGCGTCAAGCATGGACTGACTCTTGCGGTTTATCTCCGTTGCTTCTCGCGCTCGCGCCTCGTCCAGCAAGCATTCCACCTGGCGCCGTTCGATGCGCTTACTTAGAAACTCCTGACGGATTGAGACAACTTCGGTTTCTGCTTCTGCAATCCTCGCCGGCAAGATCTTCATCCGGCGTTCCACGGTGGTTGTCTCTTCGAGCGCCGCAATCCTGTCTATTTGCTCGCCAGAAGCCACACTTGATGCGACCAACGCTCGTGCCAGCTTCATCCTTTCTAATGCAAGCTTCAAAGCATCTTGAAGTCTCTGCAGGTCCGCCAGCGCCAACTCCATTTGAGCGCGCAACTGGCGCTCTTCGGCTTCGCGAATGCTTTGCACTCGGCGCAGAGTTTGTGGCTGGGGCATGTGCTACATCTCCTCAGCGAGCGTTGCGAGTCGATGCAGGCTATCGGCGAAGCCAATTTGTTCCTTTGGCGACTGCATCATGAACTCGCGCATCGAGTTCCGAAAGTGGAGCGCGCGATCCAGATCTGGATCGGTGCCAGGTTTGTATGCGCCAATCCTCACCAGGTCTTCAGAGCGCGCATACGCCGCCATCAAACGACGGAAAAGAGCCGCTTGCTCGCGATGATCGCGCCCAGTGACGGCCGGCATCAAACGGCTGATCGAATCGAGCAGGTCAATCGGTGGATACCATCCTTCCGCTGCAAGTTTTCGTGAAAGAACGATGTGACCATCCAGCAGCGATCGCACAGCATCCACCAGCGGATCCTGCTGATCGTCCCCTTCCATCAGCACCGTGTAGAAGGCGGTAATCGAGCCTTTGCGAAAATTGCCGGCTCTTTCTACGAGTTTGGCAAGACGGGTGAAGACCGACGGTGTATAACCTTTTGCAGTTGGCGGCTCGCCCGCAGCGAGTCCGATCTCCCGTGCTGCCATCGAAAAACGGGTGAGCGAATCCAGCACCAGCAGCACGGCTTTTCCCTGCCCCGCAAAATATTCAGCAATTGTGGTGGCCGTCATGGCAGCGCGCATGCGCATCAACGGCGACTCATCAGAAGTGGAAACAACTACTACGGAACGTGCCAATCCTCCCCGGTCCAGAGAACCTTCAACAAACTCCCGCACCTCGCGACCACGCTCGCCTACCAGCCCAACCACCGTAATATCCGCCTCGGTGTTGCGCGTCATGATTCCTATCAACGTGCTCTTACCGACTCCTGAACCTCCAAAGATGCCGACACGCTGCCCGCGTCCTACCGTGAGCAACCCGTCCAGAGCTTTGATTCCCGTGCCGAGAGGCGTTTGAATTGGAACTCGATCGAGGGGCGGATGCAGCAAACCTTCCAGCGGACACCTTTCGGTCTTCCCAACGATTCTTCCACCCTCCCAAGGCACGCCGGTACTGTCGAGAATCCTGCCAATCATTCCGGTTCCCACATGGACCTCGGGATGCATGTTGAGGGCGGTCACCGCATCACCGAAACGAACCCCCTCGGTCGATTTGAGAGGCATTGTGATGACGTGCGATCCGCGGAATCCAATGACCTCGGCCAAATGCCGGGCGCCTGATACCTCTTCGATTTCGCAGCATTCTCCAACCGAGGCAAGGGGGCCCGTAGATTCAATCGTGTTGCCGATGGACTCGACCACCTCCCCGCGCCAACGCCAAGTCTGCGTGGACTTGATGCGCTGCACGTACTGATCGAGTGGTCCGCTCACATCGACTCCTCATCGTCATGCGTTCCGACAGTTACCTGATCCTTTGAAGGATTTGTGCTCGAGCCGTGAAATAGAATGCGCTCCGATTCTTTGAGTTGGGCGGCCAGGCCCAGATTCGCCGAGCCCATCTCACTCTCGATAACGCAATCGCCCAGTTGCATTTGATCATCGGCGATCACGGAGGGAATCCTCTTGAGATTGGGCAGGTGCTGCAGGGTTGAGGTCCAGAGTTCCGCCTCGCGGGCCGGAATGCGGATCTTCACCTGCATGCTCTCAGCCAGCTGCCCCAGTGCCACTCTTACCGCTCCCAGCAAAAACAGGGGGTCGATCTGCGCCTCGCGGCGGAGAATGCGCGCTGCGATCGCCAGAGCAAGTTTGACGATCTCTTGCTCAGCTGTTTGCAAGAAGGCATCTCGCTCGCTGGCAATTTGGGCAGCCAGGCTAACGGCTTGATCCGTTCGCTTCTTTTCCGCTTCACATAACAGCGTCCGTTGCTCATCGGCGGCTGCGGCCTGTGCTTCTTGTCTACCCTGGTCGCGGCCGGATTCGAAGACTCGCTTTGTCTCCTCAACACCGATTGCCCGGGTCGATTCCCCGTTTGGCGCATCAGGTTCTGCAGATTTGCCACCAAGCTTGTCGATTCCGGCGCGGTCTGATCCTGAGCCGATCTCTGTCAATACTTCCCAAAGCTCGGGCGGCGGATTCGCGTTCGACGGATACTGGAAGACTTCAACGCGAGTTGAAAATTCTCTACCCACTTTACTGTCCGATCTGGTGAATATCAGGCAAGCATTTCGTCGCCCGTCTCAAGTTTCAGAATCACCTTACCCTCCGCTTCAAGACGCCGGGCAAGATTCAAAATCTCCTGTTGTGCCTGTGCCACGTCGCGCGAACGGACCGGGCCGAGAACCTCCATGTCTTCCTTGAGCATTTCAACGGCGCGAGCGCTCATCGATTTGAAAATGGCAGCTCGCAATTCTTCGTTGGCTCCGCGCAATGCCATGGCTAGTTGCTTTTTGTCGACGCCGGAGACTATTTCACGAATGGTGGCAGCTGGAACGGTCACCAGATCTTCAAACGTAAACATGAGGTTGCGAATGCCGAGTGCCAGTTCGGGCTGCCCGTCTTCAATGACTTCTAGAATGCGTTTGGACTCTTCGGCGTTCAGCCGATTCATCAAGTCTGCCACGGCCTTGAATCCGGAGTAGCTCTTACGGCCCGTGTCGCCTACATTCTCAAGACGCCGGTGCAGAATATGCGCAACCTTCTGCGCCATCTCCGGGGAGAATTGCCTCATCTCGGCAAGGCGCTGAATGGATACCACCTTGTGCTCTTCGCTCAGGCTGCTCAATACCAGCGATGCCCGCTTGGGATCAAGGTGAGCCAGCACCAGCGCGATTGTCTGTGGATGTTCGGCGTCGAGAAGTTTGCCCAGCTGTTGTGGATCAGTGCGCTGCAGTTTTGCGAGGTTGCCCTGCTCGGCCTCCTGGGCGCGCCGCAGTTGCATCATCAAATCGTCCGCTCGTTGCTTGCCGAACGTTTCAGCCAGCAGCCGGCTCGCGTAATCCAACCCGCCATGCACCATGAAGCCCTGGGTTTCCAGGATTTCCCAGAATTCTTCGATGACCGCGGAAGAAACTTCAGGCGTGATGCCGCGCATGTCCGCAAATTCTTCCGTCAGGCGCTCGACGTCAGCCTCCGGCAGGGTTCGAAGAATCTCTTTGGCGATATCCTCACCAACCGCCATCAGGAGAACCGCGGCTTTGCGCACGCCACTCAGATTCGTGTTTCTCCGAAGTGACGCTGATCCGAACTCGCCGCTATCTCCTGCCACGACTCATCTCCTTTCCCCTCGCTGGTGATGCCCTTGTGTTTCTTTTGGCCGCCGCCTCTGCCTGCCGCATCCACGATGCGGGCGCCTAGTCGGAATGAATCCAACTCTGCAGCAGCCTCGAACTCTGCGCTGGCTCGCTTTTGATTTGCCCCGTTACCTGTTCGAAGATCTCTTGAGCCCTCACGCGTTCAGGATCAGGCAATGCAGCTTCGACCGAAGGTAATGCTAAGTGGCCCGCGGCATTCGCACCCCGCGAAAGCTCGTGAGGCGCACCTTTGGTTGCAGAAGCAAGTTTCCCGAGCGCGGGTCGGACGCCGAAGTAGAGCACCACCATCAGCCCGATCAACAGGCTGAGATACTTTACGAGAACCGGCGAACTCTCTACTTTGGTTAGTACTTGCGCAGAAACCGAAGGAACGGCTTGCGCGTGATTCTCTTCGAATGAAAGATCCTGCACCGACACCACATCTCCGCGCGATGCGTCAAAGCCTACGGCGGCCTGCGCGAGAGAGGTCAGATTGTGCAACTCATCCGGCGAGCGTGCTTGCCATTGCCCCGCCGTTCCTTTGGCAGGAGCACGTACCATGCGATCATTCACCACGATCGCAGCGGTGAGACGTCGAACCCTGCCGGGGCTCTCAACCAGATGGCGAACCGTCTTCGATACCCCGTAAGTTCCAGATTCAGTCTTGGAGGTCTGAGGCTGGGTGGTCTGCTTCGGATACACGGGAAGCGTCTGGGTGTTGGGGGCATTCGATGCGGTTCCGGGAACTCCTGCTGCTATCGGCTGCTGGCCTGCGCTCTGCTCGCTGCGCTCCATCGAAAGCATGGCGGATTGAGCAGGATCGTAGCTCTCTTTCGTTTCCTCAATGGCGTCTGGATCGTAATCCAGCGTCACGGATGCACGCACGTTTCCAGATCCAGTCACTGGCTCGAGTGTAGAAATCAATTTTTCCTCGAGAGCCTGTTCTGCATTGAGCTGCAACCCCTCCGCGGTCCTGGGCCCCAGTGACAGGCGACCGGATGCATCGACAAGAACCACATGATCGGCCTGAAGTCCATCGACTGCCGACGCGACAAGGTTGCGAATTGCGTCCGCTTCTCCGTCGGCCAGCGCGCCGCGACGCAGCTTCAGCACCACGGAGGCTTTGGCAGGCCTGTCCTGATCGCGAAATAGCGAATCGTGTGCGATCACCAGGTGCACGCGTGCGGCTTCAACATCCGCCAGCGAGCCAACCGTGTGTTCGAGTTCTCCCTCCAGCGCACGCTGATAATTCACCTGTTCGTCAAACTCTGAGCCAACCCAGTTTGGCTTATCGAAGAGCTCAAAACCCATCCGTCCACTCTTCGCTCCGCCCTTGGCCGCTGTAGCCAAACGGGCCTTGTCCAGTTGCGCCGCAGAAACGCGCAGCGTCGTTCCGTTTTCCGATACATCGTAGGGAATCTGCGCCTGCGTCAATGTGAGGCCGAGCTGACGCGCATCGTCCGGGTCGAGTCCCGCATATAGAATTCGCCAGTCGACGCGCAATCCGAACCACAATAAACCTCCCAGCAGCGTGGTCAGCAAGGCGACCGCAACGATCGACCAGCGACGCTGCTGCCGCTCCATGCTTGCCCACCCAACGCGCAACCGCGTCCACAGGGCTGCAACTCCCGCAGCCATCTGGCCGCTGCTGCTTGCCGGTCCGCGTTTCTCCAACTGCGTTTGTGGAGGAGCCATCTTCCCTGTCCTTGCTGTCTCTTAAACCGGCACCGTCTGCGTGGTCAGGGCGCAACTTGGTGCCGCTCATCTGCTTCGTGCACCACTCAGAACTGCATTCCCATAACCGACTGATAGCTCTGCACGGCCTTGTTACGTATGGCCAGAGCCATTTCAAATGCCATGCTCGACTTCTCAGCGGCGATCATCGCCTGGTGCACATCTACTCCCGCACCGGAGATCAACCCATCGACTGCAGCACGAGCTTGACCTTCGAGTTCGCTCACCTTGCCGATGGCATCGGTCATGAGTTCACTGAACGGTGAGTCTCCAGCCGCAGGTAAAGCCGGGCGATTCCCTGCGAACCCGGCAACAGATGTCGACGCACTCGAATTCGCACTTGCTACGCTGGCTGCCTGAATCCCTGTAATCATTTCTTTCCTCCAGTCCTTAGGACCTGGCGATGTCGAGCGCAGAGGTGATCATGCTTTTCTCTGCCTGCACCGCCGAACTATTCAGGCCATATGCACGCGTCGCCCCCATCAGATCGACCATCTCTGTGAGCGGATTAATGTCGGGATAGGATACGTATCCGTCGGAGCCGGCATCCGGATGACCGGGGTCATAACGCTTCAGAGGCGGCGCATTGTCTGCGAAGACCTGCGCAATATGCACTCCTCCGGTGGGCTCTCCACTGGCAGTCGACGAAATTGCCTGATTCCTTCCGGTTAAAAGCGAACCAGAAAATGAACCAGAGAAGCTATCGTCGTTTTGATTGGCGGCGAACACTACGTGCTGACGCTGATAGGGGCCGCCAGACTCGGTTCGCGTTGTCTCCGCATTCGCCATGTTTGCTGCGACTACTTCAGCACGCATGCGCTCGGCCTGCATTGCTGATCCCGAAGCGTCCATTAAACCAAAGAGATTCATCTGCCTTGCCTCCATGGGACCTGCCGTCTACTTGTCAGCATGAATCGCATCCATCACACGCTGGTTTTCTAGGCGCATGAGCGCCACGCCCGCTTTGAACTTCAGTTGCACCTCGGCCATGTTCAACCCTTCGCGATCCATGGAAACGTTATTGCCGTCCGGCCGCGAGATGAGGCCATCCACTTCCTGCGTATGCGGCGGTGAAGTTCTCTGCGCCCCCGACGTTCCGAGCGCCTTGCGCATCTCGGCTTCGAAGTCGAACCCCCGAGTCCGGTAGCCTGGAGTATCGATGTTGGCCATGTTGTTTGCGATCACTTTCGTCTCGCTCACGGCCAGATCGAGATACCTCGATAATTGATCGCTTAATCGCGTCTCGATTTGCATCGAAATCCTTCCAATCCTTAACAACTAACCAATTGCTCGCACGCGACTGAATTCATCGGAATTCCAAAGTCGATATCCTCATCTGTGAGGATCGGCTCATCGCCTGCCAGAATGGCGGCGCGTTCGAGCACGTGTTCAAGCTCTCGAACATTGCCCGGCCAAGGATGCAACTTGAGTTTTGCCATTGCCGCGCCATTGATGCGCTTGACCGGCATCGCGCGCCCCATTGCTTCCACGAAGTGATCGACAAGCAATGGCAGATCCTCAACGTGCTCTGCGAGCGATGGAGTGCGAATGAGAAATACGGCCAATCTGTAATACAGGTCCGCACGAAAACTTCCCGCCTGGGTGTGCTGGGCCAAGGCCTGGTGGGTCGCCGCGATGATACGCACGTCAACCTTCAGCAGTTCGTTATCGCCCACGCGCTGCAATTCTCCGCTCTCGACAAATCGCAGCAGCTTGGCCTGTAACGCCAGAGGCATCTCTCCGATCTCATCGAGAAACAAGGTGCCTCCGTCGGCGGATTCAATCCTGCCGACACGCCCGTGCACGGCCCCCGTAAATGCGCCCCGGGTGTGACCGAAAAGCTCTGCCTCCAGCAGCGCCTCGGGAATGGCGGCGCAATTGATGGCGACGAATGGTTTCCGGTTGCGTGTGGAGAGCTTGTGCAACGCTTCGGCCACCAGTTCCTTGCCCGACCCCGTCGGCCCCTCGATCAACACCGGCGTGCTGCGCGGTGCCACCAGTCGAATTCGCCGGCTGACTTCGAGCATGCATGGCGAATTTCCGATCAGCTCCAATATCCGGTCATTTCCAGTGGCGCACGTAGAGCTTCGACGGCTGATCTCTGTGACGATTGGTCCAGGATTTGTTTTCGTTGGTACCGTGGCTTCCTCAACGGGTGCGTCTCCGCGGCCTGGGTGAGGAAGCTCGATCGGCAGGCGAATGGCAGTGTGGTTGCGAGGTTGGGGCAGTTCGGCGTCCCCCAGGATAGGCGCGGTGTTCCAGGCTGCCGTATCTGTTTCCTGGATGCGCCGCAGAGCATACAGAATTTCCTGACGATGCGGCCCCGGCGCGCTTTCCAGCGGAGTTGCGCTGCCGGCGGTAATTACATCCACATCCGGAAAAGCCAATTGGAATTCGCGCAGGAATTCGGCTATGTCCAGATCGGGCAGCCAGGAGTCGACGATGATTGCCTGGGGTAATCTGTCCATTGCCTCGCCCCAAGCTTCTGCGCCGCCTTGCGCCTCCCGCACCTGCCACCGCAGGCCCGTCAGCATGGCGTTTAACCTTTGCCGAAAACTACCATCGGCACTGGTCACCAGGGCCGTGCGCGATCGACTCCGCGAACTGCAGGAAGAAATCAAAGTTGCTGTGGCTGCCATTGTGCTTCTCCTGAAACTAGAAATTCGTTGGGTTGATGAACTCTGAAACGCACTCCAACTGCGCCGTCACCGGAGAAAGGCCAGTCAAGTTGCTACTGCTAGCGATTTCCGACTCAAAAGGAATCACGTATCCCTGGCCTCGAACCGTACGGATCAAACCACCAGACGGAATATCGTCGAGCTTGCGGCGAAGGTAATTCACATACACATCCACAATGTTGGTGGTCTGCACTGACTCAGCATTCCAAACTGTTTTCAAAAGCTGGACACGCGAAGTGCAGCGGCCGCGATTAAGCATCAGGTGTTCGAGGAGTGCAAATTCTTTATTGGTGAGATTCACTGTCTTTCCAGACCGACGCACCGAGTGGTCCAACCGGCAGACTTCAAGATCACCGGCACGCAACACCAGATGGGCATCTCTTTTGCGCCGCATGAGCGCGCGACAACGCGCTTGGAGCTCAAATAAGCTGAAGGGCTTTACCATCAGGTCATCCGCTCCGCTGTCGAGACACCGGACGCGGGTATCCACTTGCTGCCGCCCGGTGAGTATCAGGATCGGCAAATCCGCATCCGTGCGGCGCATCTCCCGAAGCGCAGTTTCTCCGTCCATGACCGGCATATTGAGGTCGAGAATTGTCAGGTCCGGCAGTTCAATGCGGAAAGCTTCGACTGCCTGCGCTCCATCGAAGACGATGTGGACGTCGTGGCCATCACGCTCGAGTCCTCGCCGCAGGAACATACCGAGTGCCTTGTCGTCTTCTGCGATCAGCAGTCTCATCTCTGTCTCCGATGCGCCGCTGATTTGCGCTCCTCGCTGCCGAAATCCAGTTCGACTTAGAGTGCGCTAATCTGCGGAACTCCTCTACGTTCGCGCGGAGAGAGGGAGAACTCAAGATTGGAATGAGGTAAGAAAGGAACAGAGTTTCGAAATGAGTAGGGTTAGGGAGGGCTTCCCGAAAACGGAGGCGTGAACGCCAGGGAGTGACGGCGGATACAGACCCGCCAAGTCTGTTCTCCAAACCCTTCAAATTAGTGCCTTAACTGGGGAGCCGTTCCGTTCAAGCGCTTAGCTCTTTTCGCACCAATTCCTGATGTGCGCACAGCCCGGCATCTGCACGCTCCAGCAGCTCCTGCAGACTGTCGCCTTCGCGATATTCTGCGAGACCAATCGAAGCTCCCAGCCGTACAGTTACGTGCCCGGACCTGCCGGGAACAAGATATGGTCGGCAAATCCACGACTGCAGGCGCGCGATCTGTCCCTTCACATCGAGGCCCACGCAGTCCAGAACTACGAGAAATTCGTCGCCTCCCCAGCGCGCCACAAGATCAGATAACCTGCAGGATGAACGCAGTTCCCTGGCGAATTCTTGCAGAATCAGATCGCCGACGAGATTGCCGTACTCGCGATTGATCCGCTCGAAGCCATCTACATCGATCATCACAATTGAAAACGGCAATCCCGCTGCGATTCGCTGCTGGATTCGCCCTTCGGCCCAGAGCCGGCTGCCGAGTCCAGTCAGTGCGTCGCACGATGCGATGTGCTCGGCCTTTTCGAGCTTCGACTGATACGTGTAGACCTCTGCGCGCAGATGTTCGATCACTGCTTTGCTTTCTGCAGTCATGCGTAGGACAGAGCTCTTGAGTTGGCGAGCGCTCTCTTCCACTGAGATCCGTATTTTCGAGACGTCGTCAAGCTTGGCGATACTTTTCAACTGCCCTGTGACCAGGTCCAACTGTTGCGCATATTGATCGTCCCGGTGGCCAAGGGACTCGGCGGTGCGCGCCATTACGAGCAGAAGATCTCTCACCTCTCCTGCTTTCTGCTCATAATGCTGCGCGGTCTTTTGTCCCCAGCCTTGCAGCACCGCTCGCAGAGAATCCTTCGCCGTTGCAACTGCTTGTAAATCGGGTTGTGCGCCGAGCCGCTCATCTACCCGTGTCAATCCCTTTTTCAATTCCGCGCCGAGCGCCGGGCAGGCACTCGCGCCACCATCGGCCATCTCGGCCAGACCGGCACGATATGCCCACAGGAGGGAGAGAGCGGAATCCGTAAGAGAGCCCCCTTTTACGCCCTCGCTCCGAGGCGTCTCGGATTCAAGGTATCGCTTCAACGAGATCATGGGCTGGAAAATCCTCGGCGTTGCAGGATGAGTCGCTGCGTCAGCTCACCACACCGGCTATATCGGCAAGATTTGACCGCGCTTCACCCCAAAATCACACATACCGAGACTGCGCCCCTTGATTCCGAAGGCACCCTGGAGAATAGAAGGCAAAATACTTCGGTTGCAATTCGCTTTTTCTTCGCTATAATCCGCGCATGGCTGTTACTCGAAGACAAAAAGAGATCATCGACTTTCTTGAGTCGTTTGTATCCCGCAACGGCTATTCCCCTTCTTTTGAAGAGATTGCCCGGGGAATGAACCTCAAGAGCCTGGCCACAGTTCACAAACACATCACTAACCTTGAGAAAAAGGGGCTTCTTGACCGGGTCCACAACCGCAGCAGATCTATCGATGTTCTGCCGCCGGGTGCCCGGAACAGGACGAGCGATCGCCTTCCCCTGGCAGGCCGCATTGCCGCTGGACTTCCCGTCGAAACTTCAGAGAATCCCGAGACCATCTCGCTTCATGATGTAGTGGGCAACCGGGATGTCTTTGCGCTCGAGGTGCGCGGAGATTCGATGCGCGATGAGCACATCATCAATGGCGACTACGTTCTCGTTGAGCGCACGCGTACGGCCCGCCAGGGGGAGATTGTAGTTGCCCTTGTTCATGGCTCCGAGACTACGCTGAAGCGTTTCTATTCTGAGGGCCAGGTTGTACGCCTGCAGCCAGCCAATGTCGACATGGATCCGATTTATGTTCCTGCGGCTCATGTGGCAATCCAAGGCCGCGTCCTCGGGGTTCTGCGTAAATATCGCTAGATAGCTGCAAACGAGTCAGTCACAAGCAAAAGCCCGGCAGGCTCGCCGGGCTTTGGTGTTTCTGGAAATGTGCTACTACGCCAGTAAACGCTGCACTTTCTCTTCAATCACATCTTGAGGCGCGTATCCCACCACCTGGTCGGCTACCTTGCCGCCTTTGAAAAACAACAACGCAGGAATGCCGCGAATCCCATAACGCGATGGAGTGGCAGCATTGCGGTCGACGTCGACTTTCGCGACCTTCAGCTTGCCCGCATAGGTTTGCGCAACTCCGTCGACGATCGGCGCGATTGCTCGGCACGGTCCACACCAGACTGCCCAAAAATCGACGAGCACCGGCTGCTCGCTCTTGAGGACCTCTTCCTCAAATGTTGCATCACTTACTTCCAAAACACCCAAACCTGCCATAGCTCTCCTTGTTGTACCGCTTCCACTTCAGACTAACGGATACAGCGCCCCTATAGGATGCTCCACGGGGCAATTTAGTCGCAATGTGAGCCCGGGCCGTCAACCGTAGGCGGCAAAGCACAAATGGCAGTGAGTCACCGCCGCCTTCGAATCTGATCAGTTAAAGACAATCGGTTTATTACAGGACAAAATAGAAGCGCCCGGATCCTTTACAGGATCACGGGCGCTAGAGCAGCCCTCCCCCAGAACTGCCCACGCAGCGAATTTATGTGGTCTGGGATGCAATATCAAGGAAACTTAGGTAATCGATTTAGTAATCTTTAATCGGTGATTTACCTCACAGTTATCCCTGACTGGTAAAGATAACCCCTTAGTCAACAATATTTGGAAGGCCGGAGGCGGGGTCAATTCAACCGTTTCTGAGCGATTCGCGCGCCCCAATTTCTTCAAAACGACTTAATATCAGCCTCGGCTTGGGTAGGTCATACACGCATTCTCCGATCGCATTGGAAGCAGTCGCGATGTCCGCTTCTCCACCTACGATAACGAGAACCGCAGGGCCGGCGCCGCTCAAGGCGACTCCCAGTATGCCGGCCGTCCCGGCCAGGGGCAGAAGTCGCGGCAGCATCGCGCACATCTCCAAACGATAGGGCTGGTGAATACGATCCTGCATTGCGATGCGGAGCAGATCGCCACGGCTCTGTGCAAAAGCCAGGCCCAGCATCGAAACGGATTGAATATTGGCTACGGTGTCGGCCGCGCTGTAATGGCCGGGAAGAACCGCGCGTGCTTTGCTGGTGGCAAGAGACTCTGGCGGCAGCACCACGATCGCTCGCCAGGACTGAGGTGGAATGACGCGCGCCACGTGAACTTTTCGTCCTTCGCTTGCTGCCGCCACAAAGCCGCCCAGCCAGCAGGCTGCGGCATTGTCCGGGTGGCCCTCCAGGGCGCAGGCTTCTTCCAGAATCTGTTCAGGGCACCACTCGAGTTTCCCAAAATGGACCGCCATCGCAATCGCGGCAAGTCGTCCAGCAGCGGATGAACCACATCCCATCCCGAGAGGAATGTCATTTTTGATTCGGAGGGCCAGTGGTCTTACCTGCTTCCCACTCTCGGCGAGAATTCGTTGGTAGATACCAAGAATGAGATTGTTTTCGATTCGCGAGCACAGATCGCTGTCCAGCCCCGTTGCGGAAATTGAGAAAGTCTCCGCTGGTTCCGCTTCAATCTCAAGAAAGAAGTTCAGCGCAACGGCCGCCGCGTCGAATCCTGAACCAAGATTTGCCGAAGTGGCAGGCAGGCGCATTCTAAAAATGTGGGTGCCTCCGCTCATCCAGCCAATTCCTTGAGGGTTGCCAGAACGGCAGCGGGAGTGGCATCCACTGCGACGGCGTCGCGCTGCAACGCTCCAATCTCATGCTGATGCCCTGCAACCTCGTCCTCATTCAGGAGTGTTCCGCGATGGAAGTTGATGGTGTAGTCGGCATCCTTGAGCGTGTGCCCCGTGAGCAGAAGAACCACCGTCTCGGTGGAGGACACTTTTCCGTCGGCCCGCAGCTTTTTGAGACCGGCAAGCGTTACGGCAGAGGCAGGTTCACAACCCAGGCCTTCAGCACCTAGTTCGGCTTTGGCGATGGCGATCTCAGCCTCAGTGACGTCAAGGCACCATCCGCCGGTGTCCTTGATAACGCGCGCCGCTTTCCGCCACGAAGCGGGGTTTCCAATGCGAATGGCCGTGGCGCGTGTGTGCGCTTCGACCGGGTCCATCTGTTCGCCGTCGTTTGCCACAAAGCTGCGCGCTAGCGGATTGGCTCCTTCCGCCTGAATGACCGAGATTCGCGGCACGCGCGCAACCAGGCCGAGGTCTTGCAGTTCGCGAAAGCCTTTGCCCAATGCAGAGCTGTTGGCAAGGTTTCCACCCGGCACGATCAGATGATCCGGAACAGTCCAGTCAAACGCCTCGGCAATCTCAAACGCCGGTGTTTTCTGGCCCTCAAGCCGGTACGGATTGACGGAATTCAAAAGATAAATCGGCGCCTCTTTCACGATCTGCGTCAATACCCGCACGCAGCCGTCGAAGTCCGATTTAAGCTGGCAGGTTATGGCTCCATAGTCCATCGCCTGCGACAGCTTTCCCCACGCAATCTTGCCTTCAGGAATCAACACCAGGCTGCGCAGTCCCGCGCGGGCCGCATAAGCTGCCATAGCTGCGGAAGTGTTGCCGGTCGATGCGCACGCTACCCATTCGAATCCGCGCTCGCGCGCCACGCTCAGAGCCGCAGTCATGCCGGTGTCTTTGAAAGAGCCGGTTGGATTCATTCCCTGGTGCTTGGCGAAAAGTTGATCGATGCCCAGGGCCTTCGCTGCTCGCTTCAGCTTGTACAGCGGAGTGTTGCCTTCGTGCAGGCTTACGGCATTGCCAAAGTTGTCGAGAATAGGCAGAAGCTCACGGAATCGCCACACCCCGCTCTGATCGAGCAGTTCACTGGAGCAGCGTCGCTCGCGCCATAGCCATTTGAGCGCGCCGGGATTGGGACGGTTTTGTCCTTGCCGCTGTCCCCAGCCCGCGTACTCGACCTCGAAAAGATCGCCGCATTGCGCGCATCTGAAGTCGGGCCGAGCGTCAGGTCCCGCGATGCGCGCACCGCATCCGAAACACCGTAACGTGTGCAGATTGTCGTTCATCCTTGGTGTTAGCCTAACAGGACACAGGAAGGTTTTGCTTACTTCACGCGACCGGGACATAAGATGCTGAGACATATCGTTTTTGGATTGGCGATGATCGCAGCCGTTGCTTCAAACGCCGCACAAACGCCTCTTCGAGTCGCAGCCGCCGCGGACCTGGAGCCTGTGCTTCCCCATATCGTCGCCGGCTTCGAGAAATCCAGCGGAATTCAGGTCGAGGCGACGTACCAGGCCTCCGCAGCGCTAACCATGCAAATTCAGAATGGGGCGCCGTTTGATCTGTTTCTCTCCGCCGATATGGGATATCCCAAGCGCCTCATCAGCGACGGACTGGCAGACGCAGCAGGCAGCGCAGACTCCTCTACTCCGATCAATTATGCCAACGGCACGTTGGTCCTTTGGGCTCGCAAGGACTCGTCATTGCCCGCGCCGTCGCTGGATCTGTTGCGAAGCCACGCGCTTCGGCGACTGGCCGTTGCGGATCCCGATCGCGCGCCTTACGGACGGGCGGCGGTCGCGGCACTTACCAGCCTCAAACTTTACGATGCTCTCCGCCCGCGGCTGGTGACGGCGGAGAATATTGCGCAGACCGCGCAGTTCGTCGATTCCGGCAACGCCGATGCAGGACTTATTTCGCTGACTTCAGCGCTGACGCCGCGGCTTTCATCAAGCGGCAGCTACTTCGTGATTCCTCGCGACCTCTATCCGCCGATCCAGCAAGGCGCGGTCATCGTCAGCAAGACAACGAAGCGGCCCGAAGCTCACAAGTTCCTCGACTATCTGCTCTCCGCGCCGGTTCAGGCTGAACTGGCACAGGCCGGCCTGACACCGGCTCACAAATAAATGGACTGGCAAGCGCTCGCCCTCACCATCAAACTCGCCTCTTTAACTACCGCGATTCTGCTGGTAATCACAATTCCCATCGCCGCGCTGCTTGTCCTCGGCCGGAGCAGGTGGCTCGCCGCGTTGGAAGCGCTCGCAGCACTGCCTCTCGTACTGCCACCCACGGTGCTCGGATTTTTTCTGCTCGTGCTGCTCGGAATGCGCACTGCTGTGGGACGAGGCATCGCCGGGTTGCTCGGACATCCGCTGGCGTTTTCGTTTGCGGGCCTGGTAGTCGGGTCGGTGATTTACAGCCTGCCGTTCGCGGTGCAACCCATCGTAGCCGGCTTTTCCGCAGTCGACTCTTCCCTGCTCGACGCAGCGCGAATGCTTGGCGCAGGTCACGTTCGGCTTGTCTTCCGCGTACTTGTTCCACTGGCACGCCGTTCGATGCTGGCAGCTGCGGTTCTGGCATTTCTGCACACCGTGGGCGAGTTCGGCGTTGTGCTCATGCTGGGTGGAGATATCCCCGGTGCTACGCGGACACTTTCCATCGTTCTCTATAACCAGGTTGAAAATTTCGATTATGCTGCGGCCAATCGAACCGCCGCCCTGCTTCTTTGCTTGAGCGTCGTCGCACTTGCAGCTATCTATGCCGGTGCCCGACCGCGTGGAGGCCGCCATGCTTGAGTTCTCACTCGATTCGCGGCGCGGCAGTTTCCATCTCCAGGCGGCCTGCCGCTTTGCGTCGCGGTGGACAGTCATTTTCGGTCCTTCCGGTGCGGGCAAAAGCACGTTGTTAAGACTATTCGCGGGACTCGACCTACCCAGATCGCGGACGCATAGAACTCAACGGACGCTTGCTCACCGAGGTCGAACAGCACATCTTCATCAAGCCGGGGCAGCGCCAGGTCGCCTTGGTGGCACAGCAGCCGGCTCTCTTCCCTCACCTCAGTGTGCGCGCAAATGTTGGCTTTGGACTGGTGTCTCTCGACGCGACCAATCGCGACGCGCGCATTGCCGAGATGCTAGCCCTCGTCGATGGAACCCATCTTGCGCATCGATCGCCCCGGGATCTTTCCGGCGGCGAAGCGCAGCGTATTGCTTTGGCGCGCTCGCTGGCACCATTGCCTCGTTTGCTGCTGCTGGATGAGCCGTTTTCCGCGCTCGATGGAAAAGCAAGTGACGCCTTACTCACTCGGCTGCAAGTTTGGAGCGATCAGCATCAAATTCAAACCGTCATGGCCACCCATGACGCAACAGACGCATTCGCCACGAATTCAGAAGTTGCGCTGCTCCAGGAAGGTCGTCTTGCAGCACTAGGTCCCGCGCCCGA
This sequence comes from uncultured Acidobacteriaceae bacterium, assembly GCA_963802565.1. GTDB lineage: Bacteria > Acidobacteriota > Terriglobia > Terriglobales > Acidobacteriaceae > Telmatobacter. The sequence goes on from CAWDJR010000029.1 coordinate 28,619, forward strand.
TGTCCTCGCCTCGGAGCGAGACCGCATTGTTTCGCGCTTTGAGATTAGCTAGCGATCGGCAATCAAAATCCCAGCATGACCGGTTCCATTTCCAGATCGATGCCGAAGTGTCGGGCTACCGCATCTTTGATCGTGTCGGCAAGCGCCAGAATTTCCATTGCCGTGGCCCCGCCAAGATTCACCAGGGCCAGCGTATGACGCGTGGAGATCCCGGCGCGGCCAAGCGCGTAGCCTTTCGCGAATCCCGCTCTTTCGATCAGCCATGCGGCAGGAAGTTTCACTTTACCTTGCTGCTCTTCGCCGGCTGGAAACTGCGGCGGCTGCGCGCCACACTTATCGGCGATACCGGCCGCATGTTCTACGCTGACAATCGGGTTTTTGAAGAAGCTTCCCGCGCTGCGGCAGTCGGGATCGCCTTCCACCAGAAGCATGCCCTTAGCTTGACGGATGCGCCGGACAGCTTCACCAACTTCCGCGAGTGACGGCTTGGCATTGGGGGCAAAAGCGCGCTGGAGATCCGCATACTTCAAGGTCGGCTCTCCGCGATGCTTGAGCAGGTACTCGACGCGCGTTACGATGAAGCGACCGCGATCGTATGAATTGAAGCGGCTGTGCCGATACGAAAATCCGCACTCGTCCCCGCTGAAGTCAGCAAACTTGTGCTGGTTCAGATCGAAAGCGCTTACGCGGGCGATAGTCGTTGAAACTTCCTGTCCATAGGCGCCCACATTCTGCACCGGCGTTCCGCCGACTGTGCCGGGAATGCCCGCGAGGCACTCGATACCTGCACAGTCGTCCTCTAACGTCTGCTCGACAAACTGATCCCAATCCTCACCGGCGGCCACACTGTAGAGAACTTCTCCGGCCGTACCGTCTCTACGTTCGATCCCCTTCAAAAGAACGTGGAGCACCAATCCCGGCGAAGCCCGCATCGGCCACCAGCAGATTGCTGCCGCCTCCCAACACAAACAGAGGCTGGCCCTTCTCGCGGCCCAGTCGGCAGCCTCGAGCAACATCTTCCTCTGCATGCGCCTCGACAAACCAGCGCGCCGGCCCACCAATCCCCAAGCGTCGTTAGCGGTGCAAGCGACTTGTTTTCTTCAATGCGCATCGATGCAAGGCTACACTAGCGCCTGCAACATGCGGATATTACCGGACGTAAACTGTGCGCTGAATCACATGTTTTCTGTAGAATGGAATCAGGCAACCGGCTTCAGGCCGAAGTACCCAGCCGGAGGTTACATGTACCCAGAGATTATGGTGATTCCTATGCGCGAGGAACTGGTTCGCGCGCGGGATTCAGGAAACCCGCACCGCCGAGGACGTGGATGCAGCTCTGGCACAAGCCGGGCACAACCATGGTGGTCGTGAATTCGATTTGTGGCTGCGCTGCCGGCAAGATGCGCCCCGGAGTTCGGCTTGCGCTGTCCGGAACTCAGAATGCGCCGGATCCAGAGCATCACCGTCTTCGCCGGTCAGGACCGCGAGGCGACGGAGCGCGCCCGCGGCTACTTTGAGGGCAATCCGCCGACATCGCCGGCGATCGCTATCCTGCGCGACGGCAAGCTCGTTTACCTGATGCAGCGCTTCGTGATCGAGCAGGCCACTGCCCAGCAGATCGCCGGCGAACTGGTTCGCGCTTTCGATCAGTTCTGCGCCAAAACCCCCGCTTAGCTCGCATCAACACTTCAGCAGAAAAGAGACGGCCTCCTTCGCAAGAGGCCGTTAGACTGCTGACAAGCCTAGAAACCATCCCCTCAGCGGCTAAAGCCGTCCTTATATTGCTGGACCTATGGCACGGATAAATCCGTGCCCTTTCAAAACTCCGGCGTGTCCATCAATAAGAACGGCCTCCCGCGAAGGAGGCCGTTTTCATTTCCGGTGGAGATAGACGGCGCTCAGTCTCCTTGCGCTACCTGCGCTTCCGTCATCTGTTGCACCTTGCTGTGTTTCTGCGAATAGCCGAAATAGATGATCAGTCCAAACAGGAGCCATCCGATCATCACTTCCCAGGTAATCGCCGCCAGTTGCGACATCAGGTAAACAGCGGAGATGATGCCCAGCGTCGGAATGAACGGAACGAATGGCGTCTTGAAGGGGCGGTTTAGGTTTGGATGCCGCACTCTCAGTACCCATACGCCTGCACAGACGATCGTGAATGCCAGCAAAGTGCCGATGTTTACCAGGTCAGCCAGTCTATCGATAGGCAGGAAGGCCGGCATGATGGCCGCAAATGCACCAAAGACAATCGTCGTGATCCACGGCGTGCGGAACTTGGGATGGATCGCAGACGCCCATTTCGGCAGCAGCTGATCCTTTGACATCGAATAGAAGACGCGCGTCTGGCCAAGCAACATCACCAGCATGACGGTGGCGAGACCGAACACTGCGCCGATTTTCACCAGCATCGAACCCCAGCTAACGCCCGTTGCATCGATTGCCAAGGGCCACCGGCGCGCCCACATCAAGCGTCTTGTAGCTCACTAGGCCGGTAAGCACCATCGAGACCAGGATGTACAGTACGGTGCAAACGCCAAGCGAGCCCAGAATACCGATGGGCATATCACGCTGCGGCTTCTTCGCTTCCTGCGCCGCCGTCGAAACCGCGTCGAATCCAATGTATGCGAAGAAGATGCGACGAGGCGCCTTTAGGAATACCGCCCCAACCGAAGTTGCCGTTGGCATCTTTGGGTGGAATGAATGGATGCCAGTTCATCTTGGCCACTTCAGGATGTTTGAACAGGAAGTAGCCACCGATGGCAAGGAAGATACCGACAATCCCCAACTTGATAATCACGATCGCCGAATTGAAGTTTGCGGACTCCTTGATGCCGATCACGAGGATCGCTGTGATCACCATAACGATGCCCATCGCGATCAGGTTGCAAACGCCTGTCGCATGCTGCAGTCCCACATCACTTACGCCAGGTGGCAACGACATTACCGGCAGCCACTGGTGTTGATAGAAAACCAGCGGTGTTCCAGTTGACGCGGTTAATTGCGGCGGAATGTAAATGCCCCACTGCTGCAGCAGGCTATTGAAGTAGCCCGACCAGCCCGATGCCACGGTGGCTGCACCGAATGCGTATTCCAGCACCAGGTCCCAGCCGATAATCCAGGCCACTAATTCGCCGAGCGTCGCATAGCCATAGGTGTAGGCTGAACCGGCGATAGGAATGATCGAAGCAAACTCGGCGTAGCACAGACCTGCAAACGCGCAGGTGAATCCAGCCAGCACAAAGCTGAGCGCAACCGCTGGTCCGGCATACCGCGCTGCTGCCTGCCCAGTGAGCACAAAGATGCCGGCGCCGATCACAGCGCCAATGCCCAGCGTGATCAGATTCACGGCGCCCAGAGAACGCTTCAGCGTGTGCTCGCCCTGCTCTGCGGCCTCTTGCGTAAGCATCGACATCGGTTTGGTTCGTAGCAGATTCGACATGAGTGAGGGACATCCTCCACAAAGACTTTAGGTTTCGTTATTCCTGAATTCGGGTTGCAGACCGCCGCGACCAGAACAGATAAACCGGTATTCCCAGCAGGACCAGAACCAGGCCCGGCCAAGTGTATTGGGGCTTGTATCGCAATAATACGATACAAATCCATGAAGCCATGACGATGTAGAGCGCCGGAAGCACTGGGTAGCCGAGCGCTTTGTACGGACGGCTTGCGTCTGGTTGTTTGACGCGCAAAACGAACAATCCGAGAATCGTCAGGATGTAAAAGACCAGCACCGCGAAAATGATGTAATCGAGTAGCTGGCTGTACGATCCGGATACACAGAGCAGCGCCGTCCAGCATGCCTGCACAAAAAGACCCGCCGAAGGAGTCTTGTACTTCTCGCTCAATTTGCCGACGGATTTAAAGAACAGTCCATCCTGGCTCATGGCGTAGTAGACACGCGCGCCCGCCAGAGACAGACCGTTGGCGCATCCGAATGTCGAAACCAGGATGGCCGCGGCCATCAGGTACGCGCCTCCGGAGTGGAACACAACTTCAAGCGCTGCTGTTCCCACCCTGTCTTCCGAAGCAAATTGCAGACCCCGCGCCAATGCGGTTGCGCCATGCGGATCGCCATGCATCGGCAGCACCATCAGGTATCCAAGCGTGGCCAGGAAGTACATCGTCACCACGAAGCCGGTTCCCATGATCAGCGAAAGCGGAATATTGCGGCGCGGATTCTTCACTTCCCCGGCTGTAAAAGTTATGTTGTTCCAAGCGTCCGAAGAGAAGAGTGAGCCCACCTGAACGACGGCAAGAACGACCAGCAGATTTACGAACACAATAGGTCCGCCGATTCCAACCTGTACCGGGTGCAGCGAACTCCACCCCGCATTCTTCCAGAACTCGCTCAAGCCAGCGCCGAAGTTCGCGGCCATCGCGGTTGCGTTGCGGCCCACCGTAAGCGTGAGCAGCACCAGTGCCGCCAGCGAAAGCGCCTTCGCCGAAGTAAAAACGTTCTGGATCATGGAGCCCAGTTTCACCCCGAACATATTCACGAACGCCAGCAGGAACACGATCACAATTCCAGTCAGATTCGCGGTGTTGACTCCGATATCCATGTTGCCCAGAACCATGGGGCCAATCGGGACCGGCGGAACATGGGCGATATGCCACAGCCAGTGGGTGGTCGAGATGGTCGGGAAGAAGACGCCGAGGAACTTACCGAAAGCTACGCATACCGCGGCAATCGTTCCTGTCTGAATGACCAGAAACAGCGTCCAGCCATAGAGAAATCCCCACAGCGGTCCGAGCGACTCACGCAGATACACGTACTGGCCGCCCGCCTTGGGCATCATGGCTGCAAGTTCGCCATAGCTCAACGCGCCGATCACGGTAAGAAGTCCCGTGACCACCCACGCGCCAAGCACTAATGCCGGGGAGTTAGCGGTGCGCGCTATATCCGCATCCACAAGGAAAATGCCGGAGCCGATCATGGAGCCGGCAACCAGCGCGGTGGAACTGAACAGCCCGAGGGTTTGCACCATTCTGGGCTCTTCGTGGACAGCGCTCACTGAGGTTTTGGTGGCGATGAGATCGGGAGTTGGCACTGGGCTTGTTTTATCTGAATTTAAAACAATTGTCTTGGAAATTTTGACATACGTCACCCGGCAACGAGGCGCCCGTCAGCCGACTTGAACAATCCAGCGCCCGAACGCGGCTGCTGGGTCAGGATTCCGAAAGATAGCTTCCGCAACCGCGACCATCGTTGCCCCCGCATCCAGAACCGCCTGCGCTGTCTCCAGCGTGATTCCGGCGGCAGCACTTAGAACGGCTTGCGGCCCCGCCTGTTCTCGAAGTCGGCGAACTCCATCAATGCCAATCGGGCGGTTGACGGTGTGCTTCGTACGAGTCTCAAAGACTGGACCGATCGCTAAATAGTCCACAGGTGCTTCAAGAATTCCGGGCAGAAGAAAATCGCCTCCGGCAAAGGTGCCAATGATGCGGTCAGGACCGATCAGGCGCCGGGCCTCCGCAGGACTGAGATCACCGTCATCAACGTGGACACCATCAAATTTAGCTTGCTCAATGAGATCCACCCTGTCATCGAGAATCAGCTTCACCTTCTCCGCAGGCATCTGCTGGCGCAGGATCGCCGCGTCGGCCAGGATCTCCGCTTTACTTCCGGTCTTGTTGCGATATTCCATCAAGGTCACCCCGGCATCCAGGAGCGAAACACCAAGCTTGCGCAGGAATTCGGCTCTGCCCACTGCCGGAATCATCGATGAATCCAGAATCGGATAGACCTTGGGAAAGACAAATGGCATGGATCAAGGATAGTCCGTCAAAGCCGCCTGATCGCCCCAAGAGGGAAAGCCGGGGAGGCAAACTCCGCCGATCCCCGGCTTTCAATCGACGCTTTTGTTCCCAGCCGTCTATGCGCCGGGCATCTCATCTGCAGAAGGACCGTACATGCCCGGGACCTTCTTGTCGAGCAGGCGGAGATAGCAACCCAGCTGAGCGCGGTGATGGATCAGATGATTGACCACCCAGGTGCGCCAGACGTTGTATTTTGTGTCATCGATCCAGGCCTGCTCACCGGCAACAAACTTCCAATTGGAGTCCCACTTGGCAGGGGTCATGGCAGCCAAAGCCGGTTTTACCTCGGCGACTTGCTTCTCAAAGCGGGCGAGAAGGTCCTTCTTGTTGGTCGGATCTTTTGGGGTCATGTCCGGAGACCATTCCAAGCGATCACGGGTGAGCGTGTGCACCGCCCAGTCGCCGTTGGTATCGCTTGTGTGGGCGGCAAGGCGACCCAGCGCCATCGACTTGGCGTGCGGTTTCCATGCGAAATCGGCATCTTCAGGGATCGCCTCGAGGATTTTGCGTGTGCTGGCGGTTTCGCGGTCGTATTCGGCAATCAGTTCTTTTTGAAAGTCCATGGTGCAACCTCCATGTTGCGAAAGCCAGCATAGCTGATTCGACTGTGAAAAGGCGAAGAAAAAGCGATAATTTCCCGAACCGGTTCAGTGAGCACTTCAACCGGCTTTCAGATGTAATGTGCAGCTTCCGAGACGACCGGCAATCCCGCCGCCTCCCATGCCGCCAGCCCGCCCGCAATCTCGATCAGGTTCGTGATGCCGTGCTGATGCAGAATGCTGACCGCGACAGACGATCGATATCCGCCTGCACAGTGCACCGCAACGCGTCGGTCACGCGGCACCTCGTCGATCCGTTCCTGCAAGTGGTTCAGTGGCACGTTGATGCTGCCGGCGATGTGCTTCCCCGCCCACTCCTTCGGCGCGCGAACATCGAGCAGCAACGGCGGTTCGGCGGATTCGAGTTCCTCCGCGGCGATCAAAACACCGGCTCGTTCAGTGGGCCAGACAAGGTCCGGCCGTTCTGCGAGCGCTGCCATGCCATTCGGCAGATAGCCCATTACATGGTCGAAACCAATACGACCCAGGCGCAAAGCCGCCTCCTGCTCGCGTCCCGGTTCCGCCACAATCACGATGGGTTTGGCTCGATCGAGCACGGTGCCTGCCCATGTGGCGTACTGGCCACCGAGGCCGATGTTGATGCTTCCCGCGAGATGCCCTTTGGCATATTCAGACGCATCGCGCACGTCAAGGATCTGCGCACCCTGGTCGCCGAGTTTGAGAACCTCGTCGAGTTCGACGGGCTTCAGTCCTTGCTCGAGCGATTGATTAAGCGTAGCGCGCTCACGTGTATTCAGAATGGCGTCGTAAGTAAAGTAAGGCGGCGCGTCAGGCTGATCCGCGGTTACCAGTCGCACGAATTCCTCTTTGGACATGGGCTTTAGCGCGTAGTTGAATCGTCGCTGGTCACCGAGCGAAGACACCGTGTCGGAGGAGAGGTTTTTACCGCAGAGCGATCCTGCCCCGTGCGCGGGATACACCAGCACTTCATCCGGCAGCGTAAGCAGCTTGGTGTGCAGCGAGTCGTAGAGATGCGCGCCGAGATCATTGGCACTCCAGCCAAGCGATGCGCGTAGATCGGGACGGCCCACATCGCCGATAAAGAGCGTGTCACCGGTGAGCACTGCGTAGGGCTTCGTCTTGTCTTTGGCGAGATCGAAAACCAATATCGAAATCGACTCAATCGTATGGCCGGGAGTGTGCAAGACCTGCAGGCGCATACCCGGAAACTCGAGCGTGTCTCCGTCGTTCATCGGGACAAAGGAATACTCTGCCTTCGCCCGCGAACCGAGATGAATCGACGCGCCGCAGCAATCGCGCAACTCAAGATGTCCCGCCACAAAGTCCGCATGAAAGTGGGAAAGGAAAACATGGCGGATCTTGAGGCCGAGCTCTTCCGCATCGGCTACGTACTGATGAATATCGCGTTGTGGATCGACGACGACCGCTGTCCCGCTCTCTTTATCGCCCAGGAGATAGGAAGCATGTGCGAGACAGCCGAGATAGTACTGTTTCAGGATCATGGTTTCTGCGAGTCTAGCACCGGCACGCTGCAGGGGTCTGCGGAGAAGTTATTGCTTGCCACCGGTTTCGTTTGGCAAAGCGAAAGCCACATAAAGGCCGCCCTGCGGGTCGTTGGGCGTGCGCGCGTTGCTGGAGGCAATCACGACGTATTGCCGGCCATCGATCATGTAAGTCGAGGGCGTGGCCACACCGGCGAAAGGCAACTCGGCCTCCCAAAGCAGCTTGCCGGTACTGGTGTCAAAAGCGCGCAGCTTGTGATCGTAGACAGTGGCGCCGATAAAGAGGACGCCGCCGGCGGTGACCACCGGGCCTCCATAGTTTTCGGTGCCGGTGTTCTTGATTCCCTGCTTTGCAAGCGCCGGGTATTCGCCGAACGGAACCTTCCAAAGATACTTTCCTGTCTTGAGGTCGATGGCGTTCAGTGTGCCCCACGGTGTTGAAATCGCAGGATAGCCGTCAGGGTCAAGAAACTTGCGATAGCCGGTGAAGATGTATTTATTCGACCACTCCTCGGGGTTGGCTCCCTGCGACTTTACCGACGGAGCGACCTCGAGAAAGCGCAGCAGTGCGTCAAGGTCTGGGCCCTTCACATCCATGCCCGGCATCAGGTTCTTGCCTTTCTGAATAATGTCGACGGTTTGCGCGGCGTTCATGCGCGCGCCAATGCCTACGAGGGGCGGTGATGGCGCAACCCCCTCCAGGTGATCGCCGTGGCACGCGGCGCATTGCTCGCTGTAGACCTTCGCTCCAGCGGGATCGGCTGACGGCTTCGCCGCGTTTTCCGTTGCGGGTACTGCCTGCAATTCTTTAGGCGGAGCCGCTGCGCCCGCGGTCTTCAGATATGCGACAAGCGCATCGAGCCGCTGACCTTCAATGTTTGGAAATGACGGCATGCGGCCCTTGCCCTGATGAATGGCAGCGACAACTTTATCCGGGGGCAGGCGCTTGTCGATGTCGACCAACGATGGAAAGGCTGGTGGTGCGCCCGCGCGATCCATGCCATGGCACATCGCGCACTGGCTCTGATACACCAGTTCACCGGGACTTCCGGCCTTGCTGAGAACCAGGCCGCCGGTCCACGCCATCTCGGTTTCGTTGATGTAGATGATGCCCTTCACGGGATCGATCGCGGGGCCGCCCCACTCGGCGCCGCCGTCAAAGCCGGGAAAGACGATAGTCTGCTGACCGACAGCCATTGGATAAAACTGGCCGCCGTTGCGAAATGTGCGGAAGGTTTTCAGCGCCCAATCGTGCGCTTCGGCGGTGCGTGTAGTCAGCGAATCCTCGCTGAGTTGCTGGCGTGCATAAGGCTCGGGAAGATCGGGCTTGGGCTGCGTAGACGAGGTGACTTCGCCCGGAACGGTGCTCGACTGGTACGGATGCTCGTGGATCGGAAACAGCGGCTCGCCGGTGATGCGGTTGAACAGATAGAGATAACCCTGCTTTGTGGTCTGGGCGATCGCGTCGATGTGCTTGCCATCGCGCACCACGCTGAAGAGCGCCGGAGGCGAAGGAAAATCGCGATCCCATATGTCGTGATGCACTCCCTGAAAATGCCACAGGCGCTTGCCGGTATTGGCATCGAGTGCGAGCAGTGTGTTCGCATAGAGGTTATTGCCAACACGATCTCCGCCATAGAAATCCATCACTGCCGACCCCGTGGGCGCATAGAGAATGCCGTGATCTGCGTCGATCACCATTCCCGTCCAATTGTTCGCTGCGCCGGCGGTCTTGTAGGCATCCTTCGGCCACGTTTCATAGCCGGGCTCGCCGGGAAGCGGAATCGTATGGAAGACCCAGCGGAGCGCCCCGCTGCGCAGATCAAAAGCCTGGATATAGCCCGGCGGGGCAGGATGTGCCTCAGGCTCGCGTCCCCCAACGATAATCATGTCTTTGTAAATGACTCCGGGAGTAGTTAGCGCGATAGAGAGTGCGCTGAAGTCCGTCTTCACGCCATCAATGGCCAGACCCTTGCGAAGATCGATATGCCCACTTTCGCCGAAGCTGGTGATGAGATTGCCGGTGTCAGCGTCGATGCAATAAAGAAAGTTCATTACTCCGGCGTAGATGCGGCCGCGTTGGCCATCATTCCAGTACGTAACGCCGCGCGCAGGTTGCCCGGCGACGATGCCCGAGTCGAATTTCCATTTCAGCTTGCCGGTAGCGGCATCGAGAGCAATGACCTCGGTCTTCGGCGTGTAGGCATACAGCGTGCCTCCGACTATGAGCGGGTTGGTCTGTATCGCGCCCTTCTCGCCGGTGTCGTAGGTCCATGCCTGCTGAAGCAGGTGCACATTGTCGCGATTGATTTGTGTGAGCCCGGAGTAGTGATCGCCGTCCAAGCCACCGTTGTAGACAGGCCAGTCCGCGCGAGTCTGCGCGAAACAAAATGGTGCGAACGAGAGCGCCAGCAGTGAGACAGAGCTGACAAAAGGTCGAAGACCGTTGAGTGACATTCGGGGTTCGCGAGCGATTGGCTCGGCTGATCAAGAATACACGCACGAGCCAGCGCGGGATTCAGGCGCATCATTCCTGATGAGGAAATGATCTGCGTTTTGGGTCCCAGCCACGCACTTCCTGCCTACTCTTTCATTGTGCGTCGTTGGCAGGAAATACTTGCAAAACTAAGGGAAAGAATTTGGCCACTATTCGACCGCAAGGCAGATTTAGTAGAGCGAAGATATAAAGCGCTATTTGTTCGGCGGGAACAGGGGCTGAATTTCGTTCCTGTTTTGACGACGATCCATCTCGTCTTTCGGTTGCCACAACCATGCGAAGAATAAGAGTCTTATCTCAGCCAGCAGCTTCTTCATGACAGTTATTCTACTGTCGGCGCGAAAGTCCTGAGTGACCGCATGCACGGATATAACCATTTAGCTCACACACTCGGGGGCTAACATTCGTTGAGTCGAGAGATTGAAAAGCAACTGCAGATCCCTCCACTCCGGTCGGGATGACATCGGCTGTTTTCGAAGCTAGCTCTGACGTTTGGCCAGGAATCGCTCCATAAATTTGGTATCGAACTCGCCGGCGCGGAAACCTTCGTCGGCGAAGATCTCCTGGTGAAGCGGGATCGACGTTTCAATTCCCTGCACCACAAACTGCTTCAATGCGCGCTCCATTTTGGCGATGGCCTCTTCGCGATCGACGCCGTGCACGATCAGCTTGGCAATGAGCGAGTCGTAGTAAGGCGGCACTACTCCCTCGGAGTACTGCGCCGTATCGACGCGGACGCCGTTGCCCCCGGGAACATTGAACGCCGTGATCTTTCCAGCTGATGGCGTGAATTTAACAGGATGCTCCGCGTTGATGCGGCATTCGATAGAGTGCCCGCGAATCTCGATCTTTTCCGGAAGAATGTCCTTGAGCCGCTCGCCGGATGCAATGCGCAGTTGCGCTTTCACCAGGTCCACCCCGGTGATCGCTTCTGTCACCGGGTGCTCCACCTGGATGCGCGTGTTCATCTCAATGAAGTAGAGCTTGCGGTCTTCATCCATCAGAAATTCGACGGTGCCTGCGTTCTGATAACCGATATCGCTGAGGCAACGGCACAGGGTCTTGCCGATCTCCTCGCGCATCTTCGGTGTGACCTGCAGCGAAGGAGCTTCCTCAATCAACTTCTGGTGACGACGTTGAATGGAGCACTCACGCTCAAATAGGGTAGTGACGTGGCCGTGTTCATCGGCGAGCACCTGGAACTCAATGTGGCGCGGCTGCTCGATAAACTTCTCCATGTAGAGTTCGCCGTTGCCAAATGCATTTGCCGCTTCAGTCGAAGCTGCATGAAATAAGTTGGGCAACTCTTCAGACGTGCGCACGATGCGCATGCCGCGTCCGCCGCCGCCCGCCTTGGCTTTAAGAATGACTGGGTAGCCAATCTGTGCGGCGACATCCTGCGCTTCTTCAGTGGTGGCAATCACGCCATCTGATCCCGGAAGAATCGGCACCTTCGCAGCTTTCATCGCCTGCCGTGCCTTTTCTTTTTCCCCCATCAGGCGAGTGACTTCAGGGGGAGGCCCGATGAACTTGATGTTTGAAGCGCGGCAGACCTCGGCGAAGTTGGCGTTTTCGCTGAGTAACCCATAGCCCGGATGAATTCCATCGACGTTGGCGATTTCCGCAGCGGAGATGACGGCGGGGACATTGAGGTAGCTGTCAGCCGGACGAGGCGGGCCAATGCAGATGGCCTCGTCCGCGAAGCGCACGTGAAGTGAATTACGATCGGCCTCGCTGTAGACGGCGACTGTACGAATTCCGAGCTCACGGCACGCGTTGAGTACGCGCAGAGCAATTTCACCGCGATTAGCAACCAAAACCTTACGGAACATTGACGACCTTAAGAAACCTGCAGAGCTAGCGGAGTTAGTTTTGAACTCCGGCAATTGTTTGACCGCTCAATTCATCAACGATTAGCGAGGAAACCTGTTCGACGTTTGAGCTAACGCCGCTCTCGGTTCATGGGCGGATGGAGAACAGCGGCTGGCCGAACTCGATGGGCTGACCGTTCGAGATGTAGCACTTCACAACTTCACCGGCCGCATCAGACTCGATCTCATTCATCAACTTCATCGCTTCCACGATGCAGATCACCTGTCCCTTTTCCACGCGATCACCGGGAGAGACAAACGGAGCGGCTCCTGGCGAGGGAGAGCCGTAGAACGTTCCGACGATGGGCGATTTCACGATGTGCAGGCCGGCATCGGGATCCGCTGGCGGTGCTGGTGCCGCCGATTCCGCTGCGACAGGCGCCGGCGGCAGCGTTGCGGCAGCGGAAGCCGAGGCCAGCCTTGCTAGATCTGCGATCCCTGGCGAAGAGGCCGCTTGCGTAAACTTCAACCGGATCTTAATGTCGCCGCGATCGAGATCGAATTCAGCGACTTGATACTGCTTCAGGAACTCGATCAGTTCCCGCAGATCCTTCATGTCCTGTGGTTTCATTCGTTCCTTTTGCTCTTGCGCGTTGGCGCGTCAATGCAGTCAAAGTTCGATCAGTGCCTTCGGTGCAGGGGTCAATACCTGACTTCCGGCTTTCGTTACAGCCACCATGTCTTCGATGCGAATGCCGAACTTGCCTGGCCAATAAACTCCGGGTTCAATGGTAACAACCATCCCCGGTTGCAACCTTGTTTTCTGTTCCGCGCCGACTCGCGGTGACTCGTGAATCTCTATTCCTACTCCGTGGCCTGTGGAATGCGTAAAAGCGTCAGCCATTCCGGCTTTACGCAACACGCTGCGGGCGGCCTCGTCTACTTCTCCGCAGGTTATGTTCGGTGCAACAGCCGCAACTGCGTTTTCCTGCGCCTCAAGCACTGCCTCGTACGCATTTCGTTCTTCAGCCCTTGGCGCGCCCAGACAAACAGTTCGAGTCATGTCTGAGCAGTAGCCCTCCCGGATTATACCGAAGTCCAGCGTTACAAAACCTTTGCGCGGCAGCAGGGCTGTGGATGCTTTTCCATGAGGGAGTGCTGAGCGCTCGCCCGACGCGACAATCGTCTCAAAGCTCATTCCCTCGGCGCCGCGGAGGCGTGCCTGATGCTCCAGTTCGGCTGCAATCTCGACCTCCGGTATACCCGGGCGAATGAAATGCAGAATGTGTTCGAAGAGCTGGCAGCCGATCAGAGCAGCTTCGGCCATCAACTTCAGTTCGTCCTCATCCTTGATCAAGCGCAGAGGCTCCACCAGGGGAGCAGCCAACTCGGTAAGAAATGTGCGGCGTAGCTTCGAGGGCAATTCAGCGCGCCAGCGGGAAAGCTCGAAAACTGTTGTACGGGTTGGATCGAAGCCCACTGACTCCATGTTGTGCTGTGCAGCCAGCCACTGCACTGCTGCGACAGCTGGTGGACCGGTGACAATCTCTACGTGCGCGCCTTTCACTTCGGCGGCAGCTTGCGTTCGGTAGCGGCCATCGGTAAACAGGCGCGCGGAACGACGTGTGACTCCAAGCGCCGCGCTCGATCCCGTGAAGCCGGCAAGATAACGGATATCTGGAAGGTGAGTTACGAGAAGTCCGGAGAGCCCAGTCTTCGTTAAACGGCGGCGTAATAGCCCGATTCTGCGTGCATGATCCATTGCGCTCTGTTTTATCAGAGCGCAGCTTCTAGCTCCTAGCTTCGAGCTACTAGCTCTGTTTATCGCGGTGGGCGCGGTGTTGCCTTCCCGGAAATGCTCTTCGAAGAATATTGCGTGGGCTGCTGAGGTTTCAAAGCCGCACGAACAAGCTAACGGCTGAAGGCTAACAGCTGGCTTTCACATCGCCGGCTTGACGGGCTTCTTCATCTCGGGATTGAACTCGGCTGCCTGCATCTCCGATTGGCGGTCCATCCACTCATCGAGACGCGAGCGCTTGAAGCGCCAGCGATTGCCCAGCTTGAACGCCGGCACGAACCCCTCGGAAGCGTACTTATAGAGCGTATCGGGAGAGACGCCGAGGTAATCCGACGCCTGGCGGATATCCATCACTTCGCGGATTTCAGGGACTAGAAGATTGGAACGGGCGGCAGAACGCATACGGCACCCCAGGCAGGATTCCGGATAAACCGGTGTTCCTGTTTATATCGCGGTTTTGCCCGGCAATTCAAGGGTTTTTCGGGAATTCTCCGTCTATTGCGGGGTGTCGGCAAGTCCTAAACCGAGCCAAAACTGGTTGTTAGAGGTCAAAACCGCAACCTATGGGCTGGCCGGATGCGCACTACACAACCATTGGACCGTTGAACCGGATGGTTCAGATCATCTTGGAGGCACAGCGCGGTTGGCCGCAATGGCGGGTAGATTACTCGATTCTTTCGGTCTTTCGCCCAGGGAGGAGCTATAGCGCCGGTCCGCATAGAGCAACTCGATATTCTTCATGGCGGTTGCCGCGCCTTTTGCGTCACCCGCAGCACGAAAGGCCGGCAGCGCCTGCTTGTAAAGCTCAAGAGCCTGCTTTCCGTTTCCCAGGTGAGAGTAGGCCGTGCCCAAGTTGTTCAGTGTCGTCGCTTCACCCTTCCAGTTGCCAATCTGATGATGGATCGCAAGCGCCTGTTGAAATGGATCGAGCGCCTTTAGGGCCTCCCCAAACGCGTTATAGGTTCCGCCGATGTTGTTCAGGGCGTTCGCTTCGCCGTAGAGATTCATGCCCGCGTGATAGATTGCGCGCGCTTTTTGGAAGGAATCAAGCGCGTTCTTTTTGTTGTGCGAGGCGTAGTAGGCGAGGCCGAGGTTGTTAAGCGCGGTGGCCTGGCCATCGCGGTTGCCGCATGTTTCGAAAAGCAGCAGAGATCTCTGATCGAAGCGCAGCGCTTCATCTGGATCTTCGAGCGCACGAAACACTTCGCCGATATCGCCGAGAGTCGTGGCCTCGCGATCCTGGTTCCCTCTTGCGCGCCAGATGGGGAGAGCCTGCTTGAAAGCCTCGAGCGCGTCTTCGTTGCGGCCCAGGGCAAAGTCTGCGGCGCCGATGTCGGAGAGCGCCGTGGCCTCGGCCGTCTGATCGCCGAGTTTGTGCACGATGGCAAGTACGCGTACAAAATGCTTGAGAGCTTCAGCCGGGTTTCGGTGCGTGAAATAGAGTGCCCCAATGCGATCGAGTGCGAGCGCCTGCGATTTGAGATCGTTCGTTTCCATAGCTGCTTTGAGATTGGCCTCATACCCGGCTATGCGGACTTCCACCTCGGGGGCCAGTTGCATCGATGAGGAGCCTAAGGCAGGCGGCAGGGAGGAATCCTGAGCCCAAGCGGGCGGCGCAACGGCAAGAGAGAACACGACAAGCGTGACGGCGGCTGAAGCTGCCGACAACGAGGCTAGGGCGGGCGTGCACATGAACCGACCTCCGGCACTCATACTCTTTTCCCGCAGCGGAGGGGACCGGATGCAGGCATAAATTATGGGGAGATTGGCTGAACTTTACTCCGGAATTCAAACCGGATGCAATAGGAATCTCGCGCAAGAATGGGAAATCTTTTGGCGCGCATGATGGCAAACAAAAACGCCGCCGAAAATTCGGCGGCGTTTAACCCAGGAAGGAGTCTGCTCTGTTTTAATTCTGATCTTCGCGCCGGTGCAGGGTTGGCCGATCGTCGCCGCTGTCGTCGCCGGATGCCTGCCCGTTAGTGCTGTCGCCCGTCGTGCTGGCACGGCGCAGGGATGGCTTGTTCTTATCCTTGGTGTCGACGAGGCGACGCTTGTTTTCGATCCGCGCCAGCCGTGCTTTTACGTCGTCGAACTCTGAAGTTGTGACGGTGTATTCATCGCGCGCGGGCAGGATCTTGGCAATCTCTTCCTGCGAATGGAGAATGCGATCCGGAGTCTGCGGATGATCGGAGAACGCCTTCGCTACCAGCCCCGGCTTCCGCTTTTCGAGCGCCTGCACCTTCTCAAAGAAGGAGATGAAAGCCTGCGGATCGTAGCCCGCGCGATACATGTACTGGATGCCCAGGAAGTCAGCCTGCGCTTCGAAGTCGCGGGAGAACTTGAGGAAGGTCATCGGCACGGCGAATTGCATTGCTTCGTAGATGCCGTATCCTGTCCAGCCGCCGACAAACATGAGCGGAATGGTACTGAGCTGTGCATAATTCATGCGCGTCTGCTCGCGCACCGCGTGGTGGGCACAGACGTGGGCCGTTTCGTGGGCCATGACACCGGCCAACTCGGCCTCCTCGTCGGCATTCAGAATGAGGCCGGAATTCACATAAAAGAATCCACCTGGCAAGGCCATGGCGTTGATTTCATCCGAGTCGATCACCTTGATAGTGAAAGGCACCTTGCAATCGGAGTTCTTCACGATATTCTGCCCGACGCGGTTAACATATTCGGTGATCACCGGATCTGTGATGAAGCGGGTACTCTTCTCGATATCCATTGAGTAACCCTTGCCCATCTTGATTTCAGTATCGGTGGAGTACCAGTTTCCAATTCCACGGCCACCGATGTTGCGATTGCCCACTGCACTCACGTCATCGATACTGCCTGGCTTCACCGCCACCTTTTCGCTTCCGACTTCAACCACCTTCTGCGGATCGACGTTGACGGCGGCGACATCACCGGTGACAGGCTGTGTTCCGGCCGGGCAGGGATTGTCCTTTTTCTTGTCCTTTTTATCTTTTGTATCTGAGGGTACGCAGTCCGGCGTGGCTGTCGCGGTAGAGTCCTTTTGGGAGCTCTGCGCATTCGGCTGGGCAGGAGTATCGCCGGCTACCGGCGCGGTCCCGGCAGGGGGCTGCGCGGAGGGGGCGCTGGCGGGCGTAGTGGTGGTCGCGGGCGGCGCTGCCTGCGGAGTTGTCTGGGCAGGAGCAGGGGCCGCGGTCGGATCGGTCGGCGGTGTCACCTGAGGCGTTGATTGCGCACTCATTGCCGTGGCCATTGCCAATGTCAATGTTGCAACTATCGCTGCTCTAGAACTGCTGAATGCTGCTGCCATGACCTTCACCTCTGGACCTGACCTTTGACCAGCCGGAGCCGCCCGGCTCGTTCTCACCTGCGATGCAACTGCCGACACCTGTAGCCGCTTCGCTTCAGTTGTTAGACGTTAGTATGCGCCTGGAGGGCAGCGCAGGTTGCAACATTTTCGATGGGGTGAACATAGGCCCCGATCCACCACTCAGCCGCACAGGTTCAAACCGCTCTCTTCTGGGACGAATCTGCCTCGAAATCCTACTTTCCTTTGGCGAGCCGAGCCTACTGAATTAAATTGAAGAACACGAAGAAATTCCGGAGGAAATGTGCGTCGGGCTTTGTTAGGTACGATCGCCGTGTTCTTGGTGGCCTCAGTGCAAACCCTTGCCCTGCAAGCTCATCCTCGACCGCCGTTTCACGGATTCGGAAGGCCACCCCAGGCATCCCCTCCGCCTGAAGCGGGGCAGGAACCTGCAATTATCGACGCCAGCAGCCTGGGATCACCCCTGGTACTCAATAAAGGCTGGAGGGTTGGGATCAGCTCCGATCCCGGCGCAGCCAACCCGGGATTCGACGACTCTCATTGGGCGATTCGTGACGGTACAGGCACCATTGCCGATGTGGCCGAACCGGGAGAGGACTCCAATCACCCGGATCACGAAGACAAATATGCATGGTTCAGGCTCCATCTAAAGCTTGCGCCTAATCATGCACCGGAAGCCCTGCTGATCGAGCTGCCTGTGACGCAAAGCAATTCGATGTTCAGCAACACGGGGCCTGGCGCCGACGTATATGCGAATGGAAAGCTCATCCTTCCCGAAGGCCCTCACCCCGACGAAACCTTTAACTATCAGCAGATCTCGCGACTCTACAAGCTCAATATTCCAACCTCTGATACTTCCCTCACCCTGGCTATCCGCACCCTCTACGTCCCCTTCGGACTCAAGGGGTATACCAATTTCTTCTATAACAGGACATTCCAGATTGGTAATCCCGCGGACTTGGAGCGAGAACTCCAACTATGGTCGGTCAGAACGCTGTTTGAAAGACTTCCACGACTCGTGATTGCAATCCTGCTCCTGTTCCTTTCCGTATTTCTGGTCACTCTCTACTTCACACAGAAGGGACACCCGGAATATCTCTGGCTGGCATTGCATGAGCTGGTGCAGGTTCCAATTGGCATCATCGACCAGGCCGGCAGCTCCGCGCGCCTCGACAACATTTGGTATGGAGCACTTTATCTACAGCTCGTTTTTGTTTCCGCCTACCTGTACTTCGAGTTTCTGGTCTCCTTTCTTGCGCTGAAGCGGCGCTGGTACATCAAGGCCCTGCGCTATAGCGCGCCGATTCTCGTCTTGATCGCGCCGGCCATTCTGATGGTCGGACATAACAAGGCAATCGGCGTAGCACTCGCGATTGTGCTGGTTTGCGCTGTTTTCTGGGTCATCGGATGGGCGATCTTCGTGTTCCTTACGCTCATCATCGCCACGGTCCGTCGCAACTTCGAAGCTGGCCTGCTCTTGATCCCCCTGCTGCTGACCATGGTAGGAATCGCAGAGCCGATTCTCACAGGCGGCATGGGCGACTTTGGTGGAGGCTCTTACAAGTCCCCGCTGACGATTCAGGCCGGACCAATCCCGATCCACTTTGCGGCGATTGCGGACTTCGCCGGCTTGTTGGCCATCATCGTCATCATCTTCGTTCGCTTTCTGCGCATTCATCACGAGCAGGAACGCGCCAGCGGTGAGCTGGCAGCAGCCCGCAGCGTGCAGGAGCTAATGATCCCGCGCGAGAAAGTAGAGACGCCAGGGTACGAAGTGGATTCGGTCTACAACCCCGCGAACGAGGTCGGCGGCGACTTCTTCCATGTGGAGCCTACTTCGGATGGGGGCCTGCTGATCATTCTCGGCGATGTGGCCGGCAAAGGGCTGCAGGCCGCGATGAACGTTTCGATGCTGATGGGTGCCTTGCGTCGCACTTCTGAGAGAAGCCCAGCCCGCCTCCTCGAATCGCTGAACCGCGTGCTGATTGGAAGTGACAGTTTCACCACCTGCCAGGTCGCGTGGTTTGGACCAGATGGCGAGGTGGTCGTTGCGAATGCCGGACACCTGCCTCCGTATCTGAACACGCAGGAAGTGCGGTTACCCGGCGGATTGCCCTTGGGCGTGGTCTCCGATGTGACTTACGACGAGGTTCGGCTCTATCTGCATCCTGGCGACCGCCTGCTGATGATGTCGGATGGTGTTGTCGAAGCGCGTCAAAGTTCCGGCGAACTGTTCGGATTCGATCGCGTACACAATCTCAGCAACCAGACGGCATTTTATATTGCCGACGCAGCGAAAGCCTTCGGACAAGAAGACGACATTACGGTTCTAACCATTAGGCGGCTTGCCAAAGCAATGGCGGCTTAGCAAATCAACCAGATTCAACGTTCACGAGGAACAACCGGCATTTATCTCTCGCGCATCGTAGAGGTTAATGAGCCGAACGTTGCTTCCCGGTAAGCCCTATCCTTTAGGATCCACCGCACACCGAAAAGGCACGAACTTCGCACTCTTCTCAGAGGGCGCCACACGCGTTGACGTTTGCTTTTACGATACGGATGGCAAAGAGGTCGATTGCGTCACGCTGATGGAGAGAACCGCCTTTGTATGGCATGGATTCATCAATGGCATCAAGCCGGGCCAGCTTTACAACTATCGTGTGCACGGGCCATGGGATCCGGAACACGGTATGTATTTCAATGCTGCCAAGACGCTGCTGGACCCGTACGCCAAAGCTATCTCCGGCGAAGTGGACTGGAAGGCGCCGATCTTCCCCTATGATCTTGCCTCCGGCGATCCGCTCAAAATTGACGAGCAGGACAGCACGCGTGGCGTTCCCAAGTCCGTCGTCATCCACGATCCATTTGACTGGTCGGGCGACTACAAGCCCGAGACGCCGCTTCCCGACTCGGTGATTTACGAAACCCACGTGAAGGGATTCAGCTACCGCAATCCCGATATACCAGAAAATCTTCGCGGTACCTATGCGGGGCTGGCGCACCCATCGAGCATCGAGTACTTCAAAAATCTGGGCATCACTGCGGTCGAGCTGCTGCCCGATTCATCACTTCATCGATGAAGGAAACCTCGTCGACAAAGGCCTGCGCGATTACTGGGGCTACAACACGCTGAGCTACTTTGCGCCCATGGCGCGCTACAGCTCCTCCGGCGACGAGGGCGGCCAGGTGCGCGAGTTCAAGGAAATGGTGAAAGCGCTGCACGCCGCGGGCATCGAGGTGATTCTCGACGTGGTGTACAACCACACCTGCGAAGGCAATCACATGGGCCCCATGCTGTGCTGGAAAGGCGTCGACAATGCGACCTACTACCGTCTCATGCAAGACAATCCTCAGTTCTACATGGACTACACCGGCACCGGAAACTCGCTGAACGTACGCAATCCGCAGGTGCTGAAGATGATCATGGACTCGCTGCGCTACTGGGTCACGCACATGCATGTGGACGGTTTCCGCTTCGACCTCGCTGCGACGCTGGCGCGCGAACTGCACGACGTGAGCAAACTGTCGTCCTTCTTCGACACCATTCACCAGGACCCGACGCTGGCCGAAGTGAAGCTGATTGCAGAGCCGTGGGACGTGGGCGAAGGCGGATACCAGGTTGGCCAGTTCCCTGTCCTGTGGGCCGAATGGAACGGCAAATATCGCGACACGGTGCGTCGATTCTGGAAAGGCGATGCGGGACAGCTTTCCGATTTCGCGTATCGGCTCACAGGCTCCAGCGATCTCTACCAGTTTGACGGGCGCAAGCCGTACGCCAGCATCAATTTCATTACTGCGCACGACGGCTTCACGCTGTGCGACCTGGTGAGCTACAACGAGAAGCACAACGAAGCCAACGGCGAGAACAACCGCGACGGATCAGACAACAACGATTCGTGGAACATGGGCGCGGAAGGTCCAACCGACGATCCTGAGATCAATAAGCTGCGCGAACGCCAGATGCGTAACTTTCTTGCCACGCTGTTGCTCTCGCAGGGCGTGCCTATGCTCACCGGCGGCGACGAAGTGGCGCGTTCGCAGATGGGCAACAACAACTGCTACTGCCAGGACAACGAACTGACCTGGATGGATTGGAATCTTGACGACCCCCGAAAGCGGTTGCGCGAGTTCACCTGCAAGATGATAAAGCTCCGCTTGGAGCATCCGAATCTGCACCGGCGGAAGTTCTTTCAGGATCGCGAAGTTCGCAGACGCTCAGATGGAAGTCTCGTTCTCTTGGAAAAGGATGCGGTGTGGTTCAATCCCGACGGAAACGAGGTCTCCGACGAGGCCTGGAATGCGGAATGGACGCGGTCGATTGCGCTGCTTCTGAATGGCTGTACGCTTCAGGTCTCGGATGAGAACGGCAACGGAATTATCGACGACAGCTTTCTGTTGCTTGTAAACGCGTCCGAACAGGGGGTAGAGTTCACGCTGCCGCCATCGCCGAGAGGCAAACCGTGGAGTCAGATCGTCGATACAGAGAACATCGACGATCCGTTTAGCTCCGCATCGGTTGAAGGTTCCATAATTGTGGGTGGTCGCGCGCTGAAGCTTCTGAGTGACGGCGCAAGTCAACCTGCTACTTCAAGGGATTAGCGCAGAACACCAGTCGTGATGGTGGTGGCCACAGCGATAAATAGATGATTCACGTTGGTGGCAATCGCCGCTTCGCCCGCCACGCATCCAAGTGCGATCAGACCGACAGCCATCGCGTATTCCGTCATGCTTTGACCTTCATTACCATCAACGACAGACTTGAACGCTACATTCAGTTTCAGGATGAGGTCTTGCATTCTTTCTCCTCGTTTTCAGTGGGCCGTCGGTCGAAAATTGAGTCCGGCCCAACTACGCCTGCACGGCAACCCGATGCCTAGTACTAGATCGCATTCGGCGCATCAGGCACAGATGTCGGTAGTCCATGGACCTTAGTTTCCGACGGGAAAGCCCCTATTTTCAGGCCCCGATAAAAAAGCCCCACCCTTGCGGATGAGGCTTTTTGAATTTGCGTTTAGCCGACCAACTGGAGGCAGTTGGCACCCACCGCGGGTGGCTAGTCGTAATATTCGAGGCCGAGGTGCGTGATCAGGTCTGCGCCCATGATGTGGCGAAGAGTGTTCTTCAACTTCATCGACTGGATGAAAAGGTCATGCTCTGGATACAAGCCTTCGCGCGTCTGCGGAGACTTCAGATAGAAGCTCAACCACTCCTGGATTCCAATCGACTTGAGCGACGGCGTGCGCTTGGCCAGGTCAAGGAACAGCACCAGGTCCAGCGCGATCGGCGCGGCAAGAATGGAATCGCGGCAGAGAAAGTCAACCTTGATTTGCATCGGATAGCCAAGCCATCCAAAGATGTCAATGTTGTCCCAGCCTTCTTTGTTGTCGCCCCGTGGCGGGTAATAGTTGATGCGGACCTTGTGGAAGATGTCCTTGTAGAGGTCGGGATAGAGTTCCGGCTGGAAGATGTATTCCAGTGAACCGAGCTTTGACTCTTCCTTGGTCTTGAAAGACTCCGGATCGTCGAGCACTTCGCCATCGCGATTGCCGAGGATGTTGGTGGAGTACCAGCCTGAAACGCCGAGGAGACGCGCTTTGAAAGCGGGCGCGAGCACCGTCTTCATGAAGGTCTGGCCGGTTTTGAAGTCCTTGCCGCAAATCGGTGCAGCATTCTTCTTCGACAGCTCGATCATGGCCGGGATGTCTACCGTCAGATTCGGCGCGCCGTTGGCGAAGGGGACGCCCTCAGTGAGCGCCGCATACGCATAGATCTGCGAAGGAGCAATGCCGGGATCATTGGCTTCAAGGCCCTTCTCAAACGCTTCGATGGTTTGATGAACCGCGCTTGGCTCGAGGAAAATTTCAGTAGACCCACACCAGATCATCACGACGCGGTCAACAGTCTTTCTGAAGGCCTGGATGTCGGCGCGCACTTGCTCCGCCAGGTCACGCTTGTTCTTTCCCTTCTTTACATGGGTGCCGTGCAGGCGCTTGACATAGAACTGATCGAAGACAGCGGGCAGCGGTTTGATGGTTTCGAGATACGGCTTGAGTTGCTGGAGCAGTTCCTTGTCGAGCACCTTGGCGTGCGCGGCGCTTTCGTAGACGTTGTCTTCGAAGATGTCCCAGCCGGTGAATACGATGTCGTTCAGGTCCGCGATCGGTACAAAGTCCTTAACCAGCGGCGACTTGTTGTCGGTGCGTTTGCCCAGGCGGACGGTGCCCATCTGTGTCAGCGAGCCGATCGGCTTGGCTATGCCGCGGCGGACCGCTTCAACGCCGGCGATCATCGTGGTGGCCACTGCGCCTAATCCAACAACCATCACGCCCAGTTTGCCCTTTGCGGGCTCGGGCTTCGCGGTCTTCTGGCCGCTTTCCTCTGAAGTGCTCATTTCCTTTTTCCTAACCTTCCTTTGATTGCGTTACCAATCAGAAAAAATCAAATTATGCAGACGCAACAGTGTACTCCCGCAGACCCGGTACTTTCTCAGTGCAGGCTCACGCCTCGCGGGCTTGCCGAGAGCGATTGATGTGCGTCCAGACGAACCAGACGATCGCCGCGACCAATGCCAGTTCCACGACGAGATGAAAACGGTGAAACCACTCATGAAAGCGCGGATCGGTGTCCCACGCCTCGCCGAGCTTCTTGCCGGCGTAAGCCAGCGCGAAGCACCAGGGCCATGAACCAATAAATGTATAGATGTGAAACCGAAGTTGCGGCATGCGCGCCACACCCGCAGGAAACGCGATGAAGGTGCGAACCACGGGAAGCAGGCGGCCAAGCAGAACAGTGATGGTGCCATACTTCTCGAAGAACTTCGTCATGCGGTCGAGGTCGTGATGGCTCATCAGCACCCAGCGGCCGTAGCGTTCCACCAGCGGACGGCCGCCCGCTGCGCCAACCCAGTAGGCGATGACGGAACCCAGGTTGCAGCCAATGGCGCCTGCAGTGGCTGCCCAAAACAAGCTGAATCGGCCGGTATAAACCAGGTAACCGGCAAAGGGCATGATGATTTCGCTGGGAAGCGGGATGCAGGCGGATTCGATGCCCATAAGTGCAGCGATGCCGGCGTATCCCAATGAGCCGATGACCTGGGTGACGAAGTGGATCAAATAGGGCAAAATGCGTTCGGTCATGGGCGTTACCAGTATATAGGTTCGAAGCGGCGCAACACGTCGCTCGCACGCTGAGGGCAGGCCCTCGAACGGAGCGAATTAAGGCGGTTCTGCTTGCCGGAGGGAGCAGGGGCCTTCAGGCCCCTGAATATGTGTGATCCAGACCGCTGGGCCTTTACGGGCTGCGGAAAAACTCGTCGCTTTGAAAGGGCACGGCTTCAGCCGTGCCGTAAGGTAGCAATATCATCGTCGGCTTTAGCCGCTGCGGGAAGTTCTTTGAGCGATTCGCCAGTTCTTCAGCGTTTTTCCGCAACCTCTCAAGGCCACTGCTCCCTCCCTAAGGGCACGAACCAACCCTGCTAGCATTGAAGTAATTTCAACGCACGTGCGAGGTGTTTCCGTTGGCTGAGTTTCCTCCAGTTCCGCTTACCCTTGAAGGTTCCGCTCTGCTGCATCAGTTCTTTCGTTTTGACTGGAAAGCGTGGCGGTCCTGCGCCGAAGGCGAGCGTACAAAAATTGCGGCAGAATTTACTGCGGCTCTCAAGAAACTGGAACAAGGCCCCGCCATCGGCGCACAGACAGGGCTCTTCTCCCAGCTTGGTCATAAAGGCGATCTGATCCTTGTCCACTTTCGCGACTCGTTTGAAGCGCTGAACCAGGTTGAACTCGACCTGGCGCAAACTGCCTTCTACGACTTTCTGACGCCAACGCACTCGTATGTTTCTGTTGTCGAGCTTGGATTGTACGAATCGAGCCGTAAGACCTACGAGGCCGCTTCCGCCAGGGGATTTGAAAATCACACCCCCGAGTGGAACGCCGAAGTTGGGGCGTCGCTCAAGCGCGGAGCCGAAGCCATGAAGCCGCGTCTCTTCCCTGTAATCCCGGATGCCAGGTATCTGTGCTTTTATCCCATGGACCGCAAACGCGGCGAGCAGGTGAACTGGTACACAGTGCCGTTTACCGAGCGGCAGCGCATGATGCACGAACACGGCATGATCGGCCGCCGCTACGGCGATGTCGTGAAGCAGATCATCTCCGGTTCAATCGGCATGGATGACTGGGAGTGGGGCGTCGATCTGTTCGCGGACGATCCCGTGGTGTTCAAGAAGCTGATCTACGAGATGCGCTTCGATGAAGTGAGCGCGGTCTATGCGTTGTTCGGGCAGTTCTATCTTGCACTGCGGCTGCCAATCGAGGCACTTTCAAACTGGCTTAACGGGAAACTTTAAAGGATCATGTCCCCGACAACATCTGCAGCGAAGAAAAAACCGGCAAGGAAAACGATCAAACGGGCGGCCGTTTCCCGCGATCTAGCACCCGAGCGTATCGCCGCGATCCTGAAGGCGCTCGACGAAGCCTACCCCGATGCCGTCTGCGCTCTCACCCATCGCACCCCGTGGGAACTTCTCGTGGCCACTATCCTCTCCGCGCAATGCACCGACGTGCGCGTCAACATGGTCACGCCGGAGTTGTTCAAGCGCTTCCCTACTCCCGCGGCGATGGCCAAGGCGAAGCTACCCGAACTTGAAGAGCTGATCCGCACCACCGGGTTCTTTCGCAATAAGGCGAAGTCGATCCAGGGTGCGGCGAAAAAAATCACCGAGCAGTTTGGCGGCAAGGTTCCCGAAACGCTGGCCGAGTTGATCACTGTTCCCGGCGCAGCGCGAAAGACGGCGAATGTGGTGCTCGGGGTGAGCTACGGCAAAGCCGAAGGCGTAGTCGTCGATACGCACGTCTTCAGAATTTCGCGCCGTCTCGATCTGACGAAGTCTGAAACCGCGGAGAAGGTCGAGCAGGACCTGATGAAGATTATCCCGCAGGATCGCTGGATCAGCTTTTCGCACCAGGTGATTCACCACGGTCGACAGGTCTGCATCGCGCGCAGCCCCAAGTGCGACAAGTGCAACCTCGAGCAGCTTTGCCACTCCGAGGACAAGACGTGGTCGAGCTGAGTGGAGATTCCAGGCGCTCGTGAGGTTTGAGAAGGCTAACTGCTTCACGTGCAAGAAGCAGATTCTTCGCTCACCACCCCCGAACCTACCCCACACAGCGAAAGTTCGCTCTGTGGGTCCCCTAAAACGTTCGGGGTCCCGTTCACTCAGAATGACACCGCAAGGTTTCTCCGGAGCTTGGAGAAGGGCACGTCGAAGTTTGTGGTGAGATTCCGAAACAGGACGCCCACTTCTGGTTTTCGGCTTCCCGTAGTTAGCTCGTTCTCTTGTGCGGATGGATGAAGTAAACAATTCCCAGATAGTCATCCGACAGCAGAAAGCTATCCTTGCCGACCCGCAAAATTCCACAAGGCCGGCCGTGCACTACCGGCTTGCCATTCTCCACGGTCAGAAATCCAGTAATGAAATCGCGCGGTTTGCGATCAGAGGGCGTGAAACGCACCACCCGATACCCTGTACCGATGCTCGGATGACTTGCTCCATGCAAAGCCACAAGAAAGCTGTCGTGTAACACATCGTCATCCTGCCCAAAATACTCGAAGCCAAGCGGGGAGCTGTGTGCCGCAAATGTGGCGTAAGCCGCAGGAACCTGCGCACACGACTTCAGAGCCGGTGGCGCATGCCCCAGGTCAGCATTTGGATCGGGGCTCCGCTTTTGGCCTCCTCCTGCGCTGAGATTTGTCCCTGTCGCCGCGACCCCCTTCTGCTTGCCGTACACGGAGTCTTCAGAATGTGCGGCCGGTACTGGCGCCGTCAGCGCAAAATAGCGCGCCTCGCTTAACGTCGGCAGCGGCGTCTTGTCGAGAACCGCCTTGCCATTCGAGAAATAGCAGGTAGGCCAGCCATAGTTCGGCGCAGGTTTCGCGCCGGTGTCGAGCTTGAAGAATGTATCCTCCGGGAGCTTTTCGCCGAGATGATCGTCACCCATGTTGGTGGCAAAGAGCGCCCCATCGAGCGCCGGCACAGCATGAATGTCCACAGCATTCCGCAAGCCTTGCGCGATGAGCGACGGATTCTTTCCATCGGGATCCATGCTCACCACCGACGCCCTCAGTACCTCATCTTCCTGGCAGTAGTTGCACGAGGATCCAACGGAGACAACGATCCGCGTGGCGTCTCCGACTTTGGCGATGGCCACCGTCCGCGTCAGATGCCAGCCGCCGTATTTGTAGTTAAGACCGTAATCGGGAAACTTGATCAACGTCTCGGGCGGCGATGCAGGTGCGTTATCACCCGCCTTATACTTGTAGCGCACCAGCCCGTCGCTGAGCGGCAGATACAGCCAGCTCTGTTGCGTTGCCGGATCGGTCCAGAACGCAATGTTATTGGGATTGCGGAGATGATCAAGATAGTGGGTAATCCGCGTGAAGGTGTGCGTCTTTTCATTCCAGCCGTCGAGAATTAAGACAGAGCCGCGAGTATTGTCCGCAAGACTATGCATGTCGGTGACGAAGATTCGTCCGTCCGGCGATTTTGCGAAAAAGCGAACCCGCCTCAGGCCTGTCGCGGCAACGTTGATGTCGAGAGAAGCAGGAAGGGTGAGCGTGATGGATTTTCCGGGAGCGTATCGCAGAGTGTGCTGCTCTTGACCGTAAGAGAAAAGACTGAACGCGGAAACCAGAATCAGCAATTGAAAACGGCTAAATCGCAACAACTCCATAGAGAGAAGTCTAAAGCTTCGGCGCCGCACGGAGCCGCGAGCAAATTACGCGAGTACCTGTATCACCGCAGCCAGCAAGCCGGGGATGTCGTGGGGCGCGGCTTCGGCCACCGGTTCCCATCCAAATTCGCGAAGCGTGCTGCTGGTGACAGGGCCGATAGAGATACCTTTGACGCCCGGGAGCGGAAACGCAATACCAGCAGCCCGGGCTACTTCGGCCAGATGAATGGCGCTGGAAGAACTGGTAAATGTGCAGGCATCGATTCCCCCGGCAAGTGCGGCGCGCAACCTCTCCGGTGCGCCCGCGGGAATCGAGTTCTGGTACGCATCGACTACATTGACGGTGGCGCCTATCTTTCGCAATGCATCGGGGATGACGTCGCGGGCGATGGTGGCGCGTGCCAGGAGCACGTGCTTTCCGCGGA
Organism: uncultured Acidobacteriaceae bacterium; assembly: GCA_963802565.1. Classification (GTDB taxonomy): domain Bacteria; phylum Acidobacteriota; class Terriglobia; order Terriglobales; family Acidobacteriaceae; genus Telmatobacter. The sequence continues at coordinate 57,084 of CAWDJR010000029.1, forward strand.
TGCGCGTTGCGAGCGCGCTGACGAGGCTCTCTGCAACATAGCTTTCGGGAGTGAGGGTGACGTGCAGCCCAGCCTGGCGGGCTGCTTCTGCGGTAGCCTGCCCGATGGCGCCAATATGAGGGCCCGGATCGCGCAACGATAGTCTCAGAGCTGTAGCGCGCTCGGTGACGGCTCGTACGGTGTTGACGCTGGTGAGGATCAGCCAGTCGTAGCTGTATAGATGCTGAAGCGCCTGATTGAGTGGATCGTAGCTCGGGGGCGGCAGGATCTCGAGAACAGGTACCTCGACAGGCTCTGCACCCGCTCCGCGCAGACCATCGCTGAGTTTGCCAGCCTGGTGCGCGGCCCGGGTGACAAGAACGCGTCGCCCTGCGAGAGGCGCCGTCATGCGCGAAATCCGATCTGGAGGGGCGTGGTATTCACGATCGCTCAATAAGAGCTGGGGATGGCTGCACGGTCAAACCTGCACGCATACTTCTTTTCCCCGGCCACACTGGAAAGACAATCATAACTGGATTGATCCAGAAGCCTGCGGAGAATACAGAAAGAATGCTACGCTGACGCGCCCGGAACCTGATTTGCAGTCGCTTCGAGCAGCGGGGCGGCACCGGCCTCAATGAGCAGTTCGGCGGCTAGCTGGCCGAGGGCAACCGCTCCGATTTCAGAGCGGCGCGACTCGTGATGAATGCGAACGGCTTTACCCGTTGCTGGGTCGGCAACTACCGCAAAGATCTCCTGCCATTCGCCCGCTTCGTCCTGCGGAGCAAGGCGGCAGTGAATGCCAATCGGAACCTGGCAGCCTCCGCCGAGTGCGGCCAGGGCGGCGCGTTCCGCGGTGACGGAAAAACAAGTCTCGGGATCATTCAGGAATGCAATCGCTTCAATCGTGACCCTGTCGTCTTTGCGCGTTTCGATGCCGAGTGAGCCCTGGCCCGCCGCGGGACAGAAATGATACGGCTCCAGTCGCTCGCGGACCCACTCTGTCTTTTCAAGACGGTCAAGGCCTGCGGCTGCCAGCAGGATCGCGTCTACTTGCCCCTCTGCCAGTTTGCGCAGACGAGTATCGACATTACCGCGAAATTCAACAGCTTTGATATCGGGCCGAAGTGCGAGCAGCTGGGCACGGCGACGCTGGCTGCTGGTCCCAACCACCGCTCCATGCGGAAGAGCGTGCAGACTGTGATATTTCACAGAAACGAGCACATCGCGCGGATCAACGCGAAGAGGTGTCGCGGCCAGCGTAAAGGGCGCTGGCAATTCCGTCGGCAGATCCTTGAGCGAATGAACGGCGAGATCGACGCGACCTTCAGCCAGTGCTTCTTCAATCTCCTTGGTAAACATCCCCTTGGAGCCAACCTGTGCGAACGTGACTTCCTGCAGGCGGTCGCCGGTAGTCTTGATGATTTCGATTTCGACGGTGTGGCCATTCGCGCGCAATAGCGCGGCAATGTGGTTGGCCTGCCAGAGAGCAAGTTGCGAGCCGCGGCTTCCGATGCGCAGATTCATTTGCCTCCTACGGCGCTGGTTTCGCTCTCGCGATGAACTTTCACGCTACTTCCTTCTTCAGACGATGCGGTTGGCTTCACTTGTTCTTCTTCTGAAACAGGAGACCGTTCGGCCACCGATGGTAGCGACCACGCCTCGCAAAGCGCATCCACGCGGATAGAGTCGTTTTCGCGTGCGGCCTGCTTGAGAGCCTGCATCGGAGGGTGAAGGAACTTGTTGACCAGCCCGCGGGTGAGCGCTTCGATGGCCGCGAGTTGCTCTTCGTTGAGTATGCCAAGTTTGGCATGGATGCGCTTCAACTCGTTCTGGCGGATCTCTTCGGCCTGGTTCTGCAGCGAGACGATCGCTGGGGCGACATTAACGGTGCGGCGGCGCTGATGGAAGCGCTCGACCTCGGCGTTGATCAGCGCTTCGGCATCGCCGGCCTGAGACTGCCGTTCCGCGATATGCGAAGCCGCCACCTGCTGCAAGTCGTCGATGTCATAAACAAAGATGCCTTCGACCTTGTTCATCGCCGGATCGACGTCGCGAGGAACGGCGATATCAATGAAGAACATGGGCCGGTTACGCCGACGATGCATGAACTGCTGGCCGTGCTCGCGCCGGAAGATGGGGTGCGGTGCGCCGGTGGAACTGATGACAATATCGGCTTCGGTAGCAGTCTCGTAGAGCTTCTCGAATGGTATGACGCGCCCATCGAACGGCTCGGCCAATTGGCGAGCACGTTCCAGGGTTCGATTCGTGACGAGAATGGCTCCGGCGCCCTGCTGCACTAGATGCCGGGCTGCAAGTTCACTCATCTTCCCGGCTCCAACCAGAAAGACGGTCCGGCCCTGGAGCGATCCGAAAATCTTGCGCGCCAGTTCGACGGCAACCGAAGCGATGGAAACGGAATTGGAGCCGATTTGCGTTTCTGTCCGAACACGCTTGGCCGCCGCGAATGCGGATTGCAGAAGATGTTCCAACTCACCTGACACGGTGCCTGCGGCGCGAGCCGAGGCGAAGGCCTCTTTCACCTGGCCGAGAATCTGTGGCTCGCCAACGACCATGGAGTCGAGGCTGGCCGCGACCCGGAAAAGATGACGCACCGCCTGCTGATCGCGATGCTGGTAAATGTGCGGCGCCAGCAATGCGGGATCAAGGCTGAAGTGGTCGTTCAGAAATCCCGTAATGTCCGTTTCCGGAGACTCGACGGCGGCCAAAATCTCCACGCGGTTGCAGGTCGAAACAATCATGCACTCGCTGACGCCGGGTCTTGCTGCCAGGGCGCGAGTCGCGTCGGGCAACTCTTCGCGCGAAATCGCAATGCGCTCGCGCAACTCGATCGGCGCGGTCTTGTGGTTAACCCCGATGAGAACCAGCCTGCTCATGGGGCACCGAACCTGTGAACGTGGCTGACCGTGTTGGCTGCCCAAACGCCGAGCATGACGATCAGCACCGCTCCCGAAAGATAAGCGGCTTTACGGCCGCGGAGTCCGGCGGTTTGGCGCAGATAGATCAGCAATACGTAGAGTCCCCACATCGCGTAGGAAGCTACAACCTTGGGATCGCCATAGTAGGCCGCGCCAAGAGATGTCTCCTGCACCAGGACGGCGCCCGAGAAGAAGACCGACCGTCATGCACGGGAAACCGAACAGCAGCATGGCGTGAGCGATCCGCTCCAGGGTATCCAGCGGAGGCAGCCAGTCAAGTGGAATCCACCAGGAATCGTCAGCGGACTTGGGCTTGGCTTTCAGTCGGCGTTCCTGCACCAGGTAAAGCAGCGAAGCAAGCAGGCTGAATCCAAGAGCGGCATACGCAGCTAACAGTGCCGTGATGTGGGCGATCAGCCAACTCGTTCTTACGCCTTCCGACGGAAAACTGTAACCTTTGATGCCCAGAGAAGGCACAAACACCAGGAAGAATGTGATGGGGAGTGCAAAGACTCCAAGGGACATCGCGTCGTAAATCCACCACGCAAGAAAGAACAGCCCGGCAACCGCAAACCCAAGCAATGATTCGGCTTCGCGGGCTCCTACCGGAACCCAGCGGTGGGCTTGGACGAGCATTTCAACGACCGAAACAAAGTGAAAGAAGAAGGCCATGCCGCCCAGGTGGACACACCACCGTTGAGCACGCTCGGACTTGTAGAGCACGGCGGGGAAAATCGCGTAGCTAGCCGCAAAATAAAGAACGGTCGCGACTCGGAGCCAAAGCAGATGCATGCCGAACTCAAATCTAAAGCCTTACACCTCAGTATACTGTGATCCAAATCACCGTTACGCGTTGGATAGCCAGGAGGCGTGTGATCTGTATCCGTAAAGGACTTAAGGCGATGAAGGCTATTCAGGCACGGCGCGTCAGCATCGGGATATGCGCGGGCTTTGTGCTGTTATCTTTTCCGGCAATCGTGCAGGCCCAGGCTCTTCCGAAGAAGACCGGAGTTCAGACCGCCGGAGTGCAGCACGCGATGGAGGAGTTGCCCAAGACAGCCACGATCGCGGTGAAGGGCGATCCCGATTGGATCGGTGTCACCAGGAACGCCATATGGATAACGAGCGGCAATGTGGACCACGTCGTCAGAATCGATCCGGCCACGAACCGGACCGGAGTGGTAGTGACGGTCCATAAGCCATGCTCTGGATTGGCGGTTGGATTTGAGAGTTTGTGGGTTCCAAGTTGCGGGGACAAGACCTTGGTTCGACTGGACCAGGTGACTGGCGCGCTGCGGGCGACGATTCAGGCTGGGCCAGCAAACGATGAAGGCGGAATCACGACAGGAGCCGGAAGTGTGTGGCTCGTGACTTCAAGCAAAGGAGAATTGACCCGGATCGACGCCGCGACCAATAAGGTCATCGCGCGGATCAAAATCCCGGCCGGGTCGTTCAATCCCCTTTTCGCGGATGGTTCGCTTTGGGTGAGCGCAAATGCCAGCAATGCGCTAATTCGGATCGATCCGGCTACCAATAAGGTGATGAGTTCGACGCCCATCGGGCCGATGCCGCGCTTTCTGGCCTATGGTGACGGGTCAATTTGGGTGCTGAACCAGGGCGACGGCACCGTTTCGCGGGTAGATGCCAAAACGGGCAAACTGGTAACGACAATAGCCGTCGGGATCCCAGGACACGGCGGCGAGATTGCATTTGGTGCGGGATCGGCGTGGGCCACGCAGACCGAGTTTCCGCTGAGCCAAATCGATGCCAGGACCAACAAAGTTGTGGCGCAGTGGCACGGCGCGGGGGGCGACAGCGTGCGCTACGCCTTCGGAACGGTGTGGCTGACGGATCTGCGCGGTGAGAAAGTCTGGCGAATCAAAATTCCCTGATCAGAGAATTCTGAGCCCCCCTCAACCACTCGGGCGAACGGGACAATCCGGATATTGAGGCAGGATTGGGAATTGCCGGGTTTGCCCCTCTTTCTGCACAGGCAGCCAGCAGTCGCAACACGGTAATCTGTAGGCAATTGTGCAACCCGCAGACCTCCAATCCGCGGCGGCGCCGCCGTCTCCCCCTGCTCCGGAAGCACCGGTTCCTGACGTAGCTGCGGAAACCCTGGCGGGCGGCAAAACGGCGGGAAAGTCGCTGGAACCAACCCCCTTTATGAGGCAGTGGTCGGCGGCCAAGCGCGAGAATCCCGATGCCCTGCTGTTCTTTCGCATGGGCGACTTTTACGAACTCTTCTACGACGACGCGGTTGTGGCCAGCCGCGAATTGCAACTTACGTTGACGGCGCGTGATCGCGAACGGCAGTTGCCGATGTGCGGTGTGCCGTACCACTCGGTTGAGGGTTACCTTGCTCGGCTCTTGCGCAAAGGCTATCGAATCGCAATCTGCGATCAGATGGAAGATCCCAAGCTAACCAAAAAGATCGTGAAGCGTGAGGTAACACGCGTCCTCTCTCCCGGCACCGCGATGGATGTCGCACTCGGGCAGGAACAGAATAATTTCCTGGCGGCCTATTTTGAGAGCGGACCAGCCAACCAGCCTGTCTGCGCCATCGCGCTCCTCGATGTTTCAACAGGAGAATTTCGCACGGCGGAGTTTCAGGGTCCGAAGGCGCGTAATCAGGCGCTGGAAGAATTGCTGCTCGCCGCACCGAGCGAAGTTCTTCTCGCCACAAGTGCGGAGATTCCAGGAGCGCTTGAAAAGATCCCGGCAAAAACGCGCGTCGAAGACTGGGTATGGACGCGGGATTTCGCGATTCAAATAGTCGAGCGGCAACTGAAAGTGCGATCACTCGAGGGATTCGGTCTGCTGGGTCACGAGCCGGCAGCGATCGCCGCTGGCGCCCTGCTGCATTACGTGCGCACCACCCAAAAGAATGAAGCGCTGCATATTGATTCGCTGAAATTTCAAGAACACTCAACCGCGCTGGAACTCGATCAGGTAACCGTGCGGAATCTTGAACTCGTCGAGCCATTATTTGCCGGGCAGGACGATCGCGCGACACTGTTTCACACTCTGAATTGTTGCCAGACGCCGATGGGAAAGCGGATGCTGCGGGCAACAATTCTGCGCCCTCTGGTTGATGCCGACATCTTGAATGCGCGTTATGAGGCCGTGGCGGAGGCGCACGCCGATCTTCTGAAACGCGAAGAAATCCGCCGTGCGTTTGAAGGCATTCTTGATTTAGAGCGCTTGCTGGCGCGGCTGAGTCTCGACTCCGCTGGTCCACGCGATGTGTGCGGGCTGGCGGCAAGTCTTGCGCGCTTGCCTGATTTGAAAATTGCGATTGAGGCGATGCGGTCTCCTCTCTGGCGTGAACTCGCCGTCCGCCTCGACACCCTCGAAGACGTGACGACGCGCATTGTGACCACGCTGGTAGCAGAGCCGCCGCTGACGATGGCCGATGGGGGCGCGATTCAAACAGGCGTGAATGGTGAACTCGATGAACTCCGGATGATTTCATCCACCGGTCGGCAATCGATCGCCGCCATCGAAGAACGGGAGCGGGCGCGCACCGGCATCGGTTCGCTTAAAGTCCGCTACAACTCGGTCTTCGGTTATTACATTGAGATCACAAAGTCGAACCTTGCCATGGCTCCTGCCGATTACGAGCGCAAGCAGACCCTCGTCAATGCGGAGCGTTTTACAACCCCCGAGCTGAAGCAATACGAGGTCAAGATTCTGACCGCGCACGACCGCTGCATCGAGATCGAGAAGCGACTCTTTGTTGCGTTGCGTGCAAATGTGCTGGAAGCGGCGAGCCGGATTCGGCGAACGTCCGCGGCAGTAGCCGAAGCAGATCTGCTAACGAACTTTGCGCACCTTGCCGCTATGCGCCGTTATACCCGCCCCATCCTGACCGACGAGCAAGTGCTGGAGGCGGTGGCGGCGCGTCATCCGGTAATCGAGCAGTGGATGGAGGAGACGCGTGACGGCCGATTTATTGCCAACGATCTTTACATCAATTCCGGCGAAATGGGACCAAGCCTGCTGCTGATTACGGGCCCCAACATGGGAGGTAAGAGCACCTATCTCCGCCAGGCCGCGATGCTCGTCCTGATGGCCCAGATGGGTAGCTTTGTTCCGGCGCAGAGTCTCCGGCTGGGGCTGGTAGATCGTATCTATACGCGCATCGGCGCCAGCGACAATGTCGCGCGAGGCCGCTCCACGTTTATGGTGGAAATGACGGAGACAGCGACGATCCTGAATACGGCGACCAAGCGGTCGCTGATTCTGTTGGACGAGATGGGACGCGGTACCGCGACGTTTGACGGCCTCTCACTTGCGTGGGCTACGGTTGAGTATCTACACGCTGAGACTGGCGCGCGCACCCTGTTCGCCACGCACTATCACGAACTCACCATGCTGGCGGAGAAGTTGCCGCGTGTAAGGAACCTGCGCGTGGGGGTGAAGGAAGGTGCGGGCGGCATCGTGTTTCTGCATACGATTGAGCCAGGTGCGGCGAGCAAGAGTTACGGTATAGAAGTAGCAAAGCTGGCGGGAATACCGTCACAGGTGATCGATCGCGCCAAGCATGTGCTTCGGCAGCATGAGAAACAAGAGCGCCAGAGCGTACAGGTCGAAACCGCTCCCGAGCCGATGCAATTGACGATTTTTACGCCCTTGTCGCAACGAATCGTGGACCGCATCGAAGCCGTGGATGTGAATGCGCTGACGCCCTTGCAGGCGCTGAATCTGCTCGAAGAGTTGCAGCAGGAACTCAAGGAGAAGTCATGACACCGACGGTGCGGCAAGCCGCGGGAAGCCTGCTGGTAGTGGGCCTGAACGGGACGGAGCTGACGGGGCTGGAGCGCGCGTGGCTCAGGCTGGTGCGTCCCGGCGGCGTGATTCTATTCCGACGCAACATCGCGGATGCGCAGCAGACGCGCGCATTGCTTGAGGAAGCTACTGGATTTTGTTGCCCGCGAGCTGTCCGCTGCGTCGACGTGGAAGGCGGCACCGTCAACCGGCTCCGCGACGCGCTTGCGCCGATCGCGTCAGCGCAGGCTGTGGCTCAGGCAATGCGGACCGCGAAGAAAACGGCGCTCGCGCGAAAGCATGGCGAATTGATTGCGCGAATGGTAAAAGCCTTCGGCTTCAACACGACGCTTGCACCTGTTGTCGACCTGGCACTTCCTGAAGCATCAGACATTCTCGGATCGCGCACAGCGGGCGCAAATGCGGCGGAAGTGATGGAATATGCACGGGAGTTCCTCGCCGCACTTGACGCACATGGCGTCGTGGGGTGCGGGAAGCACTTTCCGGGGTTGGGCGGCGCGGCAGGCGATACACATTTTGTTACGCCAGAGATTCAACGGACCCAATCGCAGGTCTGGGATGAAGACGTGGTTCCCTATCGCGAACTACATCGCTCCATGCCGATGATCATGATGAATCACGCTGCTTATCCCCGAACGCCCGGGAAGAACGAGCCGGCCAGCGCTTCAAGATTTTGGATTGCGGAGACGCTGCGTAAACGGATCGGCTACAAGGGGATCATTTTTTCCGATGATCTGGAGATGGGCGGGATTCTCAAGTTCTTGCCGGTGGAAGACGCGGCCGTGGCTGCGATTCGCGCAGGATCAGACCTGTTGGAAATCTGTCACAGCCCCGAATTGATTCTGCGAACATATGAGGCCCTGGTATCAGAGGGCGAACGGTCTGCCGCGTTTCGAAAAGTGTTGATCGCCACCGCGCGCGACTCCGCGCGAAAGCGGACCCGGCTTTACGCGCGAGGTGTGGCTCCGGAACTGGGCGCGACAAAGTTTGAATCGTTACGCAAAAGCATCCTCGATTTCAACGCCACGGTGGCCGCGATCGTGAATGCGACGGCAGATGCAGCACCGCGCGCATCGTCTCCGGCGGAAGCATCATGAAGCTGAAGCCCATGATCGTCGCCGGCGTAATGAGTGGCACGTCGGCGGATGGGATCGATGTAGCTATAGTCCGTATCGAGTCAATTAAAGGCCGACCTGAGCTGGAGCTGATTGCCCATGAGGGCTTCGGTTATCCGGCTGCGCTGCGAGGTGCAGTGCTGGCGGCAATGAATGCCAAGTCGACTTCGACTGCCGAACTTGCGCGGCTCAATTGGCGTCTCGGCATAGCGTATGCCGATGCAGTCAAGGCCACGATTGAACGGCACAAAATCACTTTGGATCTGATTGGATGCCACGGACAAACGCTATACCACCAGGCGCGCGCCGCATCCTATGCAGGTAAGACATTCGCGTGCACGTGGCAGGTTGGAGAGGCTTCGCTGATTGCTGCGAAAGTCGGTGTGCCCGTGGTTTCCAATTTTCGCCCCGCCGACATGGCAGCGAAAGGCCAGGGCGCACCGCTCGTCCCAATGCTCGACTATGTTTTGTTCGCTGATTCGAAGCGTGGACGCGTTCTACAGAACATCGGAGGCATCGCCAATATGACGGCGATGCCGGCGGCCTGCACAGCCGATGAACTGATTGCGTTCGACACCGGGCCCGGCAACATGGTGATGGATGCGCTGACTCAGAAGCTTTTTAACAAGCCCTACGACCGCAATGGATCGATCGCAGATCGCGGCCAGGTATTGAATTCCGTGGTTGAACAAATGATGCGCAATTCATATTTCGCCACGAAGCCCCCCAGGACCGCGGGACGCGAAGAATTCGGCCGTGAGTATGCTGCGAAGTTTCTTGCCGCAATTCAACGTGTAAGCGGAAAACCTGAAGATGCTCTGGCGACCGCGACTGCGCTCACTGCAGAAAGCATTGCGCGGAGCTTCAAACAATTCGTGATGAAGAGCATGCAAGGCAAGCCGGTGGACTACATCGTCTCCGGCGGCGGTGCAAACAATTCTGCGCTGATGCGGATGTTGAACGAGCGGCTCGAACCTCTCGGATGCAGTCTGACGACGAGTGATGAATTCGGCCTGCCTGCAGAAGCCAAGGAGTCCGCCGCGTTTGCGTTGCTGGCATGGTTGACGTGGCATCGGCTTCCCGGAAATGTTCCTGCGGCTACAGGGGCAAAGCGCGCGGCGATTCTGGGACAGATTACATATGCGTAAATCGAAGTCGCCCGGAAGGCGATTCTTCCGATTCCCAGGTCTCAGGATCGAGACCTGGGGCACCCAGCTTTTGGCGGCGGCCTTGGTCCTGATCCTGGCTGGTTGCCACTCCTCATCACGCGATCCAAATACGCTCGTGTTTCTAATCGAGTCCAGCCCCACTAATCTCGATCCGCGCATCGGAACGGACGGGCAATCGGAACACATTGATGAGTTGATCTTCGACGGCCTCGTAGCGAAGGATTCAAATTTTCATTTCACTCCGGCAATCGCGCAGAGCTGGGAACTCCGCGATCCGCTCACGCTGGTCTTTCATCTGCGCAGTGGAGTGCGCTTTCACAATGGGCAGCCAATGACCTCGCGCGATGTTGTGTGGAGCATCAACTCCTTACGTGATGGCACGGTAATTACTGCAAAGACCGCAGCGTACGCCTCCATCAGCAAGGTCGAAGCAACGGACGCCGATACAGTCATTCTGCATCTGAAGCACCCCGACAATTTTCTGCTGATCAATTTGGCCACCGGCGCATTCGGTGTTGTTCCGCAGGGCAGCGGACGCGACTTCTGGCTGCATCCCATCGGCACAGGACCATTTAGATTCGTCAGCCAGCAGATCGATCAAAACGTAATCATCGAGCGCAACCCGCTCAGTTGGAGAGTGCAGCCAAAGCTCGAGCGCGTTCGCTTCGCCGTGGTTCCCGATCCTATTACCGAATCCCTGGAGTTAGAGAAGGGGTCGGGAGACGTGGCCATCAATTCCCTTCCCATGGATTCATTGCCCATTCTCGGCGCGCGGCCGAACCTTGAAGTCAATGACACCCAGGGCACGCAGATTCAGTACCTGGCATTCAACATGACCGACCCGTTGTTGAAGGATGCGCGGGTGCGCCAGGCGATCTCCTGCGCCATCGATCGTGATTTGATCATTCGCACTCTGCTGCGCGGACATGCGCGGCCCGCGGTGAGCCTGCTGCCCCCCACCCATTGGGCTTGGACCGCAGACGTGCCGCATTTTGATTACGATCCGGCCCGCGCCAGAAAGCTGCTGGACGAAGCCGGATATCCAGCAGGCGCAATGGTGTGCGGTTTCACCTGACGATGAAGACCAGCACCGTGGAGGATGTGCGGTCGCTTGCCGCCGTACTGCAGCAACAGATGGCGCAGGTCGGGATCGCGCTCGATATTCGCACCTTCGAATTCGCGACGTTCTACGCCGATGTAACACGCGGCGCGTTTCAGTTGTATTCACTGCGCTGGATTGGCGGCAACGAGCAGCCGGACATTTTTACGCACGCATTCTCGACAGCGCGTTTCTCTCCCAAGGGCGCCAATCGCGGTCACTATTCGAATCCCAAACTTGATGCGCTGCTCGAAGATGGATCAACCAGCACAGATCAGGCAAAACGCCGCGCTGATTACGTCGAGGCTCAGCAGATTCTCGCGCATGAACTGCCCGCCATCAACCTCTGGTACAAGGATACGATTGTCGTGCACAATCGGCGGCTGACGAGCGTGACGCCAACTGCTTCGGGAAGCTTTGCATTTCTTGAGACCGCTGAGCTGAGGCCCTAGCAGCAGCTTCGTCTGCTTGCCAGCCTCCTGCCGACGACCAAAAGCTTAAGATTGCCTTAAGATTTGCCTCCCTTTAAGTGACCTGCCTACCGTTAGATACGGTTCATAATTAAACCTCTTCAAATGCGTTCATAGTTTGGCACTGTTTCTCAACCTTTTGCGAGCCTCGCTCGTCTACCGAAACAGATAACGATTACAGCGTAGGCTTGGTGGCCGGCATACGCAGAAGTGGACTTATGAATAGCAAGATGGCAAAGCGCGCCCGCACCTCATGTCTGTCAGCGGCAATTCTTCTCGGCGCTGCGATTGTTTTTTTCTGCCCTGCGATTGTTTCCCCGGTCCTGTACGCCCAGGCAGCGACCCAGCGATTTCTCGGGACGGTGACCGCTATAAACGGAGACTCCCTCACGGTGAAGACGGATGCAGGTGAAGTCCACCAGGTTCAGGTTCCCGCAACCGCAGTGTTGAAACGCATCGCTCCCGGGCAGAAGGATCTGAGCACGGCCGAGACGATTCAGTTGACCGATGTCGCCATCGGTGACCGCGTGTTGGTGAAACTCGATCCCGACGCGCCCGGTCCTCCACCGCAAGTTGCACAGCTGATCGCTATGAAGCAGAGCGACGTCGCCCAGAGGCAACAGAAGGAACAGGAGGCTTGGCAGCGCAACGGTGCAGGCGGCTTGGTAAAAAGCGTCGACGCCACTGCGGACATCGTTGTATTAACGAGCGGCGCAGGCCCCACCGCCAAGACCGTCACTGTGCACATCACAAAGACCACTGTGCTCAAGCGCTACGCGCCAAACTCGATCCGCTACGCCGACGCGCAGCCTGCGCCCCTTGATGCTGTGCGAGTAGGCGACCAATTCCGCGCGCGCGGACAGAAGAACGCAGATGGAACGGAAATTACCGCGGATGAAGTGGTATCGGGCAGCTTCAGAAACATTTCCGGCACGGTGATTTCTATCGATGCCACAGCTTCTACTCTGACCGTGAAGGATCTGATTACCAAGAAGCCGGTCACCATCCACATAACTCCTGACGTCCAGATGCGCCGCCTGCCCGACATGATGTCGCGGATGATCGCAGCCCGCTTGAAGGGATCTGCGCCAACGGCAGCTGGCGCCACCGCGACCGCGCGTCCTGAAGGTGGACCGCCAGCGACAGCGCCGGCGGGCGGTCAGGGCGCCGGCCAGGGACGTCGCCCCGGCGGCGGAGACATGGAACAAGTGCTGGACAGGGCTCCGGCAATTAAACTCAGCGATCTGCAAAAGGGCGAAGCGGTAATGCTGGTATCGACGCAGGGTGTCTCCGACGTTAACGCCATCAAGCTGCTGGCGGGCGTGGAGCCGCTTCTTGAGGCTCCGGCTGCAAGTCAAGATCTCCTTTCGAGCTGGAGCATGGGCTCCGGCGGAGCTGAAGCTGGCGGAGCGCAATAGCAAATTTCATCCACTTTCGCATTCATAAGAAACCAAGCGAGGATTCTGTGCATTTACGACTTCATTGCATCATTCATTTTTTGATTGCGTTCGCACTTGGTATAGCCAGTCTGGCAGCGCATGCACAAACAGCTCCTGCCACGACGGCTACGTCCTCGATTCATGGCCACATTGCCGACCAGACAGGCGCGCTGATCCCCGGCGCCAAGGTCACCGTGGCAACGGCAGATGGCATTAGCGCCGGTGTGGCAACTGCGGACGCCAGCGGGGCCTACTCGGTGGCGGGACTGACTACTGGAAACTACATCGTCAATGCCGAATATCCAGGCTTTGCCCCGTTTAAATCGCAGCCGATTGCGGTCGCCGCAGGACAGATCAAGCGTGTCGACATCACCATGGCTATCGAAGTGGAACAACAAAACATCACGGTAACCGACGATTCGCCTTCTGTGAATGTTGAAGCTGCAGGCAACGCCAATTCAATCGTATTGAAGGACAAGGATCTGGATGCGTTGTCGGATGATCCGGATGAGTTGTCGAATGAACTTTCGGCACTTGCAGGGCCGTCGGCTGGCCCCAATGGCGGCCAGATATACATCGACGGATTCAGCGGCGGACAGCTTCCTCCCAAGTCGGCCATTCGCGAGATTCGTATCAACCAGAATCCATTCTCGGCGGAATTCGACAAACTTGGTTATGGGCGTATCGAGATCCTCACCAAGCCGGGCACCGACAAGCTGCATGGTCAGTTCTTCATCCAGGGGAATGACAGCAGTTTCAATACCGGGAACCCTTTCACCAAGGACATCCCTCCTTATTACAGCTATCAGTTCAATGGAACCCTGAACGGCTCCATCTCCAAGACGGCATCGTTTTTTGTAAGTGCGGAACAGCGCAACACCAATAACGTGAACGCCTGGAAAATCTTCAACGCGGTTATCTATGATCCAGCAGCAAACTTCTACAGCAATTATCCGAACTATGGAGTGAGCCTCGTCAACCAACGCATTCGCGATAATGCATCAGCGCGGGTTGATTGGCAGTTGGGCGCGAAAAACACGTTGACGGCGCGATTCGGATTTTGGTCAGAATCGGAACACGCCGACCTGAACAATCAATCCCTCCCTTCAGCTTCAACCCACGAGTCAAACACGGATTACACGCTGCAGATGAGCGATGCCTATGTGATCAACGATCACGCGGTGAATGAAACTCGTTTTCAATATGAACGGCAAAACGAGAATCACTATCCCGATTCAACTGACAGCACAGTGAATGTGCAAGGCGATTTCACCGGCGGCGGCTACCCCGGCCAGGTGTATCGCGATCATGCCACCAGGCTGGAACTCTGGAACATCACCACCCTGAGTCACGGCGCTCACGCCATCAAGTTCGGCACGCGAATCCGTGACGGCCGCGATGCCAACTTTACGAATGGCAATTTCAACGGAAACTTTGTATTCCAGACATACCAGGCCTATCAAAACATGGCCAACGGACTCCTTGCAGGAACGCCGTTTAATGAGCTGGTGAGCGACGGCTACGGTCCCACATCGGCCACGAACACCACGGGAGCGCCATCATCGCTCGCTAATGTTTTCGACGTCGCGCTCTTCGCACAGGATGATTGGAAGGTCAATCCCCGATTGACGCTTTCAGGAGGTTTGCGCTGGGAGGCACAGACGCAAGTATCGGACCACAATGATTGGGCTCCGCGTGTGTCGATGGCCTTTGCTCTGGATGGTGGAAAAAACAAAAAGACGAAGACAGTGCTTCGTGCGGGATACGGACTTTTCTACGATCGGTTTCAAACCAACAATCTGATTACCATAAACCGCTCCGACGTTCAGAACCAGCTCGTCTACATCAACCCGGTCTGCAGTTCTACATCGGGCTCAGGCGGTCAGGCGACCTCGCTCGATCAGATTGATTTCAGCACCTGCTCCAGTTCAAGCGCGTCCACGCCGGCGAACGTTCCCGTGAAGTACGAAGTCGCATCGAATTACCATTCTCCCTATACAGGTCAGGCTGGCGTGGGCCTTGAGCGACAGATTACTGCCGGAACCAGCGCAACCTTGACATATCTGCATTCTTTCGGCGTGCATCAAATGGTCACGCGCAATGCCAACCAGGCGCTTGGCGGAACGCCGCAAACCGACACCGGCGGCTATCTCTATCAGTACTATCCGGAAGCGGTATTCAAAGAGAATCAGCTGATCGCAAGCGTCAATGCGAGAATTACCAAAAATCTGAGCCTGACGGGTTTCTATACATATGCGATCGCCAATAGTGACAGTGCAGGCACGGGCGGCACCGCATCGAACGCCTACGATCTGTCACAGGATTACGGGCGTGCGGCATTCGTTTCACCCAACATGCTTTTCGCCATGGGCAACTACAACGGTCCGTGGAAAATTCGCTTCAGCCCCTTCATGCTGGCGCAGTCGGGCAAGCCCTACAACGTTACCCTGCCGACCGATCCCCTGAATAACTTCTTCAACCAGCGACCTGCGTATGCGACCGATTCGACTCCGGCAGCTAACAAAGTAGTCACGTCGCTTGGAGTGCTGGATGTGGCGCCTCAATTCGGCGAGAAATTGATTCCCGTCAATCTGGGAACTGGTCCGGCGGCATTCGCATTCAACCTTAGAGTCAGCCGCTCCATTGGTATAGGACCGAAAATCGAGGGAACCGGGTCGAATGCGGCTGGAATGGGCGGCGGACCTCCAGACGGCGGTGGCGGCGGCCGCCGTGGTGGACCTCCAGGAGGCGGACTCGGCCCCGGAGGATTGGGTGGCGGCGGTGGACGCGGCGGACCGGGAGGAATGTTCGGCCCCACCAGCACCGGTCGCAAATACTCACTGAACTTCAGCGTGCAGGCCCTGAATCTGTTCAACAATATTAACTACGGTCAACCAACAGGAACAATCATTCCGACGCCAATTGGGACCACTGGACTGAACGGTCCGGGCCAGCAATTTGCGCATTCAACGAGCCTGGCAGGCGGAATGTTCAGTTCCGGTGGCGCTGCACGGCGCATATTCTTGCAAGCCGTCTTCTCTTTCTAAGAACGGAGAGCGATTCGAAAAAGAAGGCAGGAGCGCAGTGCTCCTGCCTGTTTTGTCGGCAGTCTCTGAAAGAGTTCCACAATGCGCAGACAAACGCGAGGCGCTCCTTGGGCGGCCTTTAGTGGTGTTCGCGAAGAAGCCGCGTATAGAGCGCCTGCCATTCATCTACTTTCGCGTCCATGTCGAAGTGTTGGCTGATTCGCTCGCGCGCAGTGCGTCCAATCGACCGTCGCTCAGCCTCCGACATTCGCATTACATCAACCATTGCTGCCGCCAGGACCTCCGGGTTCTTCGCCGGAACAACCGCGCCCGCATCACCGACCAGCTCGCTCACGCCGCCAACATCGGTCGCCACAACCGGCCTCTCCATCGCCATAGCCTCCGCGACAACCAGCGGCATGCCCTCCCACGCCGAACTCAAGACAAACGCATCGGCCGCATCCATAAGAACGGGCATATCCTCGCGCAATCCCAGCCACCGCACGAACTGAGAGATGCCTGCCGCCTTCGCAAGAGCCTGAAGGCGTCTCTGCTCTAGAACTTCTTCCTCTCCCGCGATCCAAAGCTGCGCGAGAGGAAATTCAATGTGGAGCAATGAGAAGGCTCGCAGGAGGTTTGCATAATCTTTTGCCGGTGTAACGCGTCCGGCGGCGAGCCAGACGAATCGGTCTCCTGCATCCAACTCTGCGCGCATCCCGTCGCGACGGACCTTGGACGGCGCGAAAATGTTGATATCGATTCCGTTTGTAACGACTGAGCACTTGAGCTTCGGAACAGCGCCCGTCTCTACCTGGCGCTTGGCCACCGCATCACTCACTGCGGTGGTGTGAATGCTCAGGCCATCGGTGAGCCCGTAGAGGGCTGTTCGCTGCCACCCGCCCTCGTAGATATTATGAACCGTCGAAATCACTGCGGGTGCGGACCCGAGAATATGAAGCATCCGCGCAGCCATGTTCGCGGGAAAGGTGTGGCTGTGCACAATATCCGGACGAAAGCTGCGAAGTTCGCGATGCGCGTGCGTAAGTCCAGAGCACACTCCCATCATGGACTTACGCATTTCAAGCCGAATGACCCTCATCTGAGTTGGCCATTCATGTTTCACGGCGTGCTTCAGCACGATCAGCACGACCTCGTGCCCCCGCGCATCCATACGTTCCGCAAGTGCGGCGACCTGCCGCTCCGCACCGCCTCGACCGAGCGAAGTTAGCATGTAGGCGATGCGCATCGTTCCTTGGGCCTTCCGCAAAGTTGGAAGGACCATGATATTCGGCGCGGTTAGGTCTGGCTGTGCGCGATCTCACGGTCTGGAACGAATCTCCTGCGAAGCAGCGTATCAACAGCAAACAGCCCCGGGCCGAGAATGAGGATCAGCAACGCTGCGAACCAGTAGGTGTAGGGCGATGCCCCGTAAAAATCTTCAGGTTTTGAGAAGATGTGAGAGAAGTTAACACGATCATCGGGCACGCTGAGGTAGGCCATCGTCATGTTCACAAGCAGCACAAGCGAAGTGAGCCGCGACGCAATTCCCAACGCAAACAGGATTCCACCGCATAGCTCAATCAGTGCAACCATCAATGCGGTCATGTGCGGGGCGGGAAGGTTGAGGCTGGTGAAAAACTCAGTGACCTTGGCGAGATGCGTCAGTTTGCCCCAGCCGTCCTGCGCGAATTGCCAGCCCCAGTAGAGTCGAATAGCCAGAAGCAGCGGACTCTGAAGCCGGCTCATCAAGGAAGCAAATCCGTCGTATGATCTCCGCACAACTTTTACGATGTCGCTCATAATTCCCTTTCACTCTTCTCCAGCGCGCCGCTAGCAGCCGAGCCTTCAGTCAATTCGGCAGCCTTTGAAGACAGTCACGGCGGAGTCTGCGACGGCATAATTCAGCATCAGCAGGTTCTCCCAGTCTGCGGTGAGGAACGTGCGTTGCTGAGCGATCGCCATTCCATCTTTAAGACAATTGCTGAGGCCTTGGAGTTACAGGGAATCTTTCAGGGAGTCGCATTCAAGAATGCAACTCTTCGATATCGGGCGCGCATATCCAGCCAAGCTCCGACCAGTTCGTGAACCATTCGCGAACCAGTTGTGGTCGCTTCGCACTGGGAACGCGTGAACTGGTAATTCCGATCTCAATCGCCTGCGCCAGCGGCATGCCCGAGCGGATTGCCGCAAGGGTCTCGAATTCGCCGCGCTTCAAGCCCAGGTAGTAAACCGAAAAATCAACCCGGTGCGCTGCGAGCCAAGTTTGTCGGCGTCGCAACGGCGGAAGCTTCGCTGGAGCCTCCTCATCGTCCTCGTGCCGAACGCCCGCTTCGCTGGTTTGCCTCTTCTCACGCTTATGCAGGTTCAGAACCAAATCGTCTACTGGAAAGTCGAGCGCGACTAATTGCAGATGAGGCTGTAAGCCCAGCCGAGACACCCCGTCCAGTGTGGAAATCTGTTCGAGAGTGAGCGGATCCCGCTCCGCGCCGTCGAATGCCTCAACAAATGCCCACTCCATGCGGGCCACGTCATGCGCGAGGTGGGCACGGCGGCCGGCGAAGTGCGGATTCTTGCTTAGCCATTCAGCCAGGTGCGATCCCAGGTTGCGCAGAGAAAATGATCGGCTCGGATGTTCGCTGAGATAAGCAACAGACATCGCCTCAAAGGCGCGCGCGCCGATTACAGAACGCAGCGCCGGAAAATCTTCAGCCAGCGCTCCGAGCACTCGGAACCAGTATTGCCGGTTGTAAATCTCAAGGCGCTCGAAGGCTGATAGCTTACTGTTGGGTGCGATGAACGCACCGGCTACCTGATCCATCGGCCGCCCCTCAGGCGATTCGCGGCGCATCTCTTCATCAGCCGTAAGCGGCATCATGACGGCCCGCGCCATCTCACGCTGCAACTGGGCAAGAGTCATGCCGATCATTGTGCAGGCTCCAACAGTTCCCCTTCCCATGTTGCAGATGCAACGTCTGTGGCCGAGTCAGAATACTTTTTCAGATAGCGATTGGCCTTTAAAGCTTCCGCGTGAACCTCGTCAAAGCTGGGGATGTGGTCGTCCCACTCAAGCAGCGTAGGCGTTGAGCCACAGCGCTCAATAGCGCGCGCATAGAGATTCCATACCGGATCGATGACAGGATGGTCATGGGTATCCAGTATGTATTTCTCGTATTTTGAATGCCCGGCAATATGAATCTGCGCCACTCGATGCGCAGGCACAGCATTCACATAGTGCATCGGATCAAATTCGTGATTCACCGACGAGACATAAATATTGTTTACGTCGAGAAGAATTCCGCAGTCAGCTCGCTCAACGACCTCGTTAAGGAATTCCCACTCCGTCATCTGCGAATCGGTAAATGCGGCATAGGAACTGACATTTTCGACGGCAACCGGAATCTCAAGGTAGTCCTGCACCATGCGAACTCGCTCCGCAGTGCGCGCAACAGCTTCCCATGTATAGGGCAGAGGCAACAGGTCGTGGGTATAGGTCCCATCGACAGAGCCCCAGCAAAGATGATCGCTCAGCCAGGGAGTGCCCGTACGTCGCACCAATGCCTTCAGCCGCTTCAGATGCTCGGGGTCAGGCTCAGTCACCGATCCAAAATACATCGACACGCCGTGTTGCACGACGCGATAGCGCTCGAGAATCTGATCGAGCATAGCCAGCGGCCGCCCGCCATCGATCATGAAATTCTCTGAAATGATCTCGAACCAGTCGACCACGGGCTTCCGCGCAAAAATGTGCTGGTAATGCGGAATGCGCAGTCCGATTCCAATGCCATGGTCCTGGAACGCATTAAAACGATTGCCTGCCATAGATATTCGTCAAGAGAAAAAGCTGAATCAATGACTCAGCCTTTATTGAAATTGACTGACCTCATATTCATTCGACGTTCAGGGTGTCCGAATCCTACTACATCAAAACCGTGCCAGTGAAGGTTCTCGAGGGCAACGCCCACGTTGAAAACGCAAACGTTGACCTCGACATCCTGCAGGCTATCGCTTGCAACCTCTTCAGCAACCGGTGAACGAGAAGAAATCACCTAGCGGCGTCGCCAAATGAGGTGTGAATGGATCGAAGGTGTGGGCCTTGCTCGTGTCAAAGCCGGCTGATTGAGCGTGAGCCTTGTCAACGAAAGGAAGCAGCGCGGTAACCGCCTGGCTGATATTGGTCAGGCACAGCGTTCTTTCATATCCGTTGTTGTTCGGTGGATGCACATTCTCCGGAACTCCTTGCAGTCCGGTAATCTTTGCGATCGGTCCGCCATCCTGCGGCGCAATATCGCCTGAGACAGAGCGAGCCAGCGTGCGATGATCGCTTTCAATTCCCATGATGCGGGCAGCCGTCACGCGCAGATCCGCATTGCTGAAGTAGCGCACGCCCACCAGGTAGGCGGCAATGAAAGCATCTTCAAGGGCGACCAGGGTATTCAGTGTCACCTGCGCGCTCGAGAACATGCCCTTCGGATAGTAAAAGGTTGTGAACGGAGAAGGCTTCCCTGTTGCCGATGAAGCCAGAAGATAGTGCGACATCTCCTCCTGGCGTGCCGCATAGAAGTAGCCCTGGTCGTCATCAGGGATACGAGTAAACCAGGCGGAAGCGCTTACGATGCCGGTATACGTTGTAACCGCGAGTGCCTCGGCAATCGCCGCTGCAGAAAGAATATCGACATCGCCGCTGGTTGGGGTTGCGTCCTTGATTGCATCGCGTCCGGGATTCGGTTGATCGGCAAATGCGCGTACTGTGCCGGCAAGTCCGAACAGCCCCAATGCAGTAGCCGTACCTGCAAGAGATGCATGTTCGAAAAAAGAGCGCCTTGAAAGTCCTGAAGAACGAGCTTCTACCGGCATCTCATTTTCAGTTTGCAGAATTGATCATGTGAGTTCTCCTTCGCTAGGTTGGGTTTCGCGCAGCCCATTTCCTATCAAGGAATCGCTTGAGACGATGCGGCAGAGATGCTTCCGGCCTCTCCGCCGCTTCGGCGATGGAGAAGTGTTTAGACGAACTTCGGCATCTTGGAGCCGTCAGTCGCGCAGCCGCCTTTGCCCTTGCAGCTGTTCTTCTGCTTGCAGCCGTTGTCGCTGGACTTGCAGCCGCCCTGCCCTTTGCAGTCGTTCTTGCCCTTACAGGAGTGCTTCGGTGGCTTGTCGGCGCTGGTATAGCGTAGGCCGGCCTTCGCCGCCTTGACCGTCGTGTTCTTTGCATTGTCCGTGGTAGCCGCGTGAGCCGCGACGGTTCCACCCATCAGACCGGTGAGAGCAGCGGTGAGCAGCATCGCATTGAATTGGTTCTTCATGTGGAATTGACCTCGCTCGGGGTTAAGGCGGGGAAGCCGCCGGGTTATCACTACGCGGCATCTACCGGAAAGCCCAGATGTCGCACAAGCTATGGCACGCACTCTTGGAGTGCAGGCATGCGCGAAAGGTTACAAGGAAAGGGGCCAGACTGAAAATGAATTTCTTTGCACCCGGTTCCCTTTCCAGATGAACGGGCTTGCCAACCAATTGGATTGGCCGCGGTGACACTTCTTTTAGTGAGGTGGCTGTGCAGACAGTGAAGCTGCTCGATCTCAACGCGCACCGGGGCGAAAACCACGGCGCAGCCTGGCCTTATCGTTGATTAGGCTCTGAGATCTCCCTGTCGATATGCGCATGAAGCCGGTCGCTGAAGCCCGTGGGGAGCTCAAACACGCGATCATCAGCCAGGAGAATGACAACATTTCGCGTGGAATCCAGCACCGCCGAGCAGATCTCGCAGGTCTCGAGATGGCGATCGATATCGGCGCGCACCGTCGGATCCACATCGTCGTCGATGTAGGCGGAGATGTGCTCCCATACGTGATTGCAGTCGATTCTCATGTGCGGCCCCCGAACCAGCCCTTGCGCCTGGGGGCAAACCCCTTCAGTTTTGGTGCCAGGTTGCGCTGTAAAAGCGCCCGCGCCCGATGCAGGCGAACCTTGACTGCTGCTTCACTGATTCCGAGCGCTCCAGCCGTCTGGCGGATATCCATTTCTTCGATGTCCCTCAGCACCACAACGTTACGGTAAATCTCCGGGAGACCCTCGATCGCGGAACGCAGAAGCGCACCCAACTCCTTTTGTTCCAATGCCTCAATAGGAATTTCTCGCCAGCTTGTAAGAATTGCGGGAGTGTAATCGCCTCCCTGCTCATCGATTTCGGCCTCCAGCGAATCCTCGCGGCGCGTGGCGATCTTGCGCAATCGCCCCAGGCCCTCATTGCGCGCTATCGATAGCACCCACGTGCGAAATTGCGCGTCGCCGCGAAACTTGTCGAGATTCAGATAGACCTTGATGACAGTCTCTTGAGCCGCGTCCTCTGCATCGGTTTCATTCTTGAGAAGAGACAGCAGCATGAAATAAATTGACCGCTCGCATGGCCGGATAAGGTCGTGAAACAGGTGTCTTTCACCCGCAAGGATGCGGCGGATGCAGTCTGCTTCGAATTCCGGATTTGGCAAGGTCATGCGCCGTCGCGGCTCGGTTGCGTGCCCTGAATGAGCGGCTGTTGGAGCCACTATATAGCGCTGCGGGACCATCCCGCCAACCCGCTAAATCGATTGAATGTAATTGTTAAGTTTTTGCCGCTAAACCAAATTCTTATATAAAAATTACCAACTCGTATGTACAATCGCCACGAGGACATACTCAGAGGACACACATGGCCGGAGATATTCAACTTACGTGCAGTGACTGTGGACAGGACTTTACGTTCACCGCCGCTGATCAGGCGTTCTTCCAGGAACGCGGTTATTCGACCCCCAAACGCTGCAAGCCTTGCCGTCAGGCAAAGAAGAGCGAACAAGGTGGGGGAGGCTCCGGGTATCGTCCGGCTCCATCCCATGGAACACCTGTCATCTGCTCCGGCTGTGGCCAGCCCACGACTGTTCCATTTGAACCACGCGGCGATCGTCCAGTGTTTTGCCGGGACTGCTACCAGGCTCGTAAAGGCAGCAGCAGCGGCGCACGTTCGGGCCGCTATTAGGGTGCAACGGCGCGGATGCCTTCAAATGGCATCCGCGTTCGTACTTCCTCTGACGCAAGACAACGCAAGCTGAAATCACTGCAAGCTGCCGGGACGGCTCCAGCCGAGTCGGTGGTTTCGTAGATGGGCCTGATGTGTGTCCTTCAAATCCCCTTCTCAATTCCGTAGAATGTCATCGCCCCAGCCTCCCCGCGTGTGATTGCACGTAGCCCTGTTGCTCATCGTTGCGAACATCAACAGACGGGAAAACACAGGTAGACATTGCATTCTATGACCGCTACACTGCGCAGCAGAGACCTTCACAATTCAATCTGATCTTTCGCGGTAGTTCTCTAAACGAGCCATGTCCACTCAACTGACCTTTGTGCGGTTCGCATGGAAGAACCTGTGGCGCAGACGTCTGCGAACTGTGCTGACGCTCGCCGGAATAGGCATGGCCATGGGCGCGTTCATTGGCCTCGTAGGCTTCTCGCGCTCCTTCGAGCAGGCATGGCGGCAAATGTACTCAAGCAGCGGCACCGATATTGCGGTCGTCGCGCAGACTTTTCTCAACACATCTGTCGATCAATCTGCCGGTGAAAAACTGCGCAAGCTTCCCGTCGTTGCCGAAGCGGCGCCGATGACATTCAGTTTTCTCGCCCTCACCGCAGACGTGAATGCCCTCGCCTACGGCTGGGCGGCTGACTCGTTCGAGTTCTCGTCGATATCGATGGTCGCGGGCAGACGCTTTCGCGATGGACAGCCGGAAATCATCCTCGGAGAACTGCTCGCAGACACCCTGAAAAAACACGCCGGCGACTCTCTCGAAATACAAGGATCCATCTTCAACGTTGTCGGCGTATTTCACGGAGGCAATGCGCTGGAGGCGGGCGCTTTGATAATGCCGCTTGATCAGATGCAGAAGCTGAGCAGCCTCGAAGGCAAGGTGACTGCCTTTCATGTGCGGCTGCAGCCTGCGCCATCCGGTGAATCCGCGGAACACTACATGGCGCGGGCCAAGGCGCAGATTGAGTCCGCACTCCCCTCACTGCGTGCCGTGCCTGCTGCTGAACGTGCCAGCAACAATCAGTTTGTGACGCTCGCGCACGCAATGGCCTGGGGAACTTCCTCGATAGCCCTGCTGATTGGCATCCTGGGAATCGCGAACACCATGGCAATGTCGGTCTTCGAGCGCACGCGCGAAATTGGCGTCCTGCGCGCTCTTGGTTGGAACAGCCGCCGCGTGCTTCTGCTGATCCAGATTGAAGCGGCTGCGCTTGGTTTAGCTGGAGGCCTGCTCGGTATCGGATTCGGCTTCCTGGCGCTCAAGGTGCTTTCGCATCTGCCGCAGACAGCAAGCGTCGTTTCGGCCACGTTCTCTCTCCCGATCTTGGCGGAATCACTGGTCATCGCGATCCTGGCTGGCCTTCTCGCGGGAATCGTTCCATCGTGGCGTGGCGCACGGTTGTCGCCCGTTGAGGCCCTCCGCTATGACTAATCCGCAACTCGAATTGCGCGCCGTAACCAAGCACTACGATGACGGACGTGTTCAGGCGTTGCGCGGTGTGGACATGACCGTTAGCGCAGGCGAGTTTGTCACCATCAGCGGTCCGAGTGGAAGCGGCAAATCGACGATTTTGCATTTATTGGGAGGGCTCGACACTCCCACGTCGGGCGAGGTTCGCTTCCAGAACTCGCCGCTTGGTCCGGCTTCAGACACCGACCTCTATCGCTCGCAGCACGTCGGATTTATCTTTCAGGCATTTCATCTTCTGCCCACCCTGAGCGCACTTGAGAACGTGCAGGTGCCCATGATGGCAGCCAAAGCCGCCAGCCGTAACGCGGAGCGCGCAGAGGCGTTGCTCAACGGAGTGGGCATGGAACATCGGATGCATCATTTCCCCAGCGAACTGTCTGCTGGAGAGCGGCAGCGTGTGGCAATTGCACGAGCTCTCGCAAATTCTCCCAGCATTCTGCTTGCAGACGAGCCAACCGGGAATCTCGATACCGAGAACTCCGCCCGCATCATGAAAATCCTCACCGGCATCCAGCATGAACGGGGAATGACATTGATCGTCGTGACCCACGAAAGCGACATTGCAGCGTCGGCGCCGCGCCACATCCGCATTCGCGACGGCAGGGTTGAATCATGAAGCTTTTCGGCCTCGTTGCATTGGCGGCTTTGCTGACCGTCGCCCCGGCGTACTGTGCCGATGCGCACTCCGCCCTTGCTGGACCTCGCAAGCAAATTGAGACCGCCGATTATCGCATCTCCGGCCGGATTGTCCGCGTCGATGCCAACGGCAACCGTACGAATTTTGCCGTCAACGTGAAGGCGCTCTGGTTCGCCAATGCCCTTCATATCGTCCTCGACGTAGCGGCTCCGCAGCCCTCCCGGTCTCGCCTGTTGATGGAGATGCGGTCCGATGGGCGAGTGTCGATGAAGATTGCCCATTCCGGCGATAAGCAGTTTTCCGCATTGCCGTTCGAGCAATGGACTGCCGGCCCCTTTGGGACAGGTTTCAGTTACGAAGACTTTTTGAACCCCGAGTTCTATTGGCCGGGCCAGTCAGTGGAGAAAGCAAAATATGGCGCGCGCGATTGTGATCTGCTGACCAGCACACCCGGCACGGACGATCGCACTCACTACGCGAAGGTGCGTACGTGGCTTGACCACACAATCGCTTTCCCTGTCCATGCCGAAAAGACGCTCAAGGATTCCGGAGCTGTAAAAGAGTTTTCGTTTATCGGACTAAGGCAGGAAAGCGGCGTCTGGTCAGCCACCCAGATTGAAGGCAAGCTGAGCGGACAAAATGGAACAACTCTATTTCTGCTCGAACGTGGAAGCGCAAAAGCAAATCTCAAGGCAGCGGATTTTAGTGCGGAGAGTCTTCTGAAGTTTTAGTTGGCCATGATCATACTTCTCCTGATTTTTTGTTGTGCCGTCGCATCAGTCGGACTCGGCTGCGCTTATCAAGGTTTCGCGTCGCGGCGCGATCGCCGCCGCTACACGAGCACCGGCAGGCTGATTGACATTGGCAACCAGCGTAACCTCTTCGTGGTTGAAAAGGGCACAGGAACCGCTACCGTTATCTTCGATTCGGGCATCGCAGCCACTCACTTAAGCTGGTGCGATGTTCAGGAACAGGTCTCGCAATTCGCAGGCACGGTGTCCTACGATCGCTGCGGCCTTGGCTGGAGCAGTTCCTCGCGAACCGATCGCACCCCTGCGAATACCGCCGGCGAACTTCATGATGCGCTGCGATGCGCCGGCATCAATCCGCCCTATATTCTCGTCGGACACTCATTCGGCGGAATGGTGATGCGCCGTTTCGCACTTCTCTACCCCGCTGAAGTGGCCGGCCTGGTGCTTGTCGATCCCATGCGATGCTGTGAGTGGCCGCCAATCAATGCCGACAGGCAATCGACCCTCAATCGTGGCGTGCGGTGCATGCGTTATGCAATCCCCGTCGCCTATACAGGGCTGGCCCGTCTTGCTGTCACGTCCGCGCTCTGTGGCTCAGGAAGATTTGCGAATCGCATTGCCAATGCATGCGGCGAGGGCGGACGCCACGTTCTCGCACGCGTCACCGGTGAGCTGGCCAAGATGCCCCGTGAAATCTGGCCGGTCATTGCTGCTCATTGGTCCCGCCCCGATTTTTACAAGGGAATGCAGAGCCACATTGAGGCCGTCCCCGAGACCGTTCGCGAGATGTGCGCTGCCGAACCCATCGCGGACATCCCCGTGCTCGTGCTCACTCCCGGAAAATCCAGGCCACTCGATCAGGAAGAACTTGACCGTATCGGCCACGACATCAGGCAAGTCATCGCCAGTCAAAGCGCTCACTGGATCCATCTCGATGAACCCGAAATGGTCATCCAGTCCATTCTCGAAATGACAATGGCGTCGCTTCCTCAAGCTGTCCGCTGAGATCGCACGGTCTACTTTTCGCCCGCCGAAAACTTGGTCCAGGGACCTGCCTTCATATCCTTCAGAATCGGCTTCAGATAATCGAACTCAGGGTGGGCCGCCAAAAATGGAGCCGCGATGAAATCCTCTCCACAGGGATGGCCCGCGCGCCCGATCAGCGACAAGCTCGCGGCAAGATCCGAATCCGTCACCTTCCCGGTTACAGCGCCATCGGGATAGTAGGGCGCATCGTCCCACTCAGGCACTCCATGCGGATCGGCGTCGATGTGTCCGCAGAGGGTGCGCGCATTCGCTCCGGTCTTGCCCGTGAAGCTGTCTTCGTGGTTCGAAAGAAATTGCTCAGCGAGATTGACGTCGATCTGGCCCTTGCTGGAAGCGATCTTAGCCTCCCAGGTTACCTTGCGCGCGTTCATCGACGTAGACTTGTCAGCGGGATCGAATCCATCCGTTTCGTTTTTGATCAGAGCCGGGTCGCGTGGAAAATTTGAGCTGATGAAGTACCCGTCTTTTGAACGCCATAGCGGGGTGTTCTTCAAGCCCAGCTCAAGGTATGCAATCTCGCCGGTTTTGCGATCGCCCACCAGCCAGTCATTGGCGTAGCCGCCGTTGTTGCCTTCCTCGATGATGGCGACGTACTCGTCAATCGAAGCAGCGTACTGCATGGCTTTGCGCGAGCGCACAAACTCTGGCTTACCGTCCGGATCCCACCCCACAAATTGGGTGATCGTGGTTTCAGTGATGATGAGCCCGGCATCATTTACGCCGAAGTCGTCCTGGCTGGTGATCACGCCCGGTTCCCCGTCCATCACCATGCGGTGCCCGTGCTCGGGCTGAATGTCGAACATCACCGTCCAGCGTTCACCGTCTGCATAGCTTGACCAGTTGTTGTGCGCGACCACAATCTTGCCACCCTTGGTGTAACTGCCGGTGGCGATAAACGCCGAGCAGTGACCATCCGGGCGGATCTTTTTTGCACTTCCTGCGTGCTCGCTCTTGTTGAGCCAGGGAACGTAATAAGACGGCAACTCGATACTGCCGTTAAGCGCGACGATGTCCCACACATCCACCTTGATGCCCTTGGACTGCGCGCCTTTGGCGATTCCCTCGAGTTCCTGCTGATATTCAGCATCGATGTGCGGCCAGAGCATCTTGCGGCCCACTTCGCGATAGAAGTCCCAGTCACGCTTTGTGTCGTGCAGCGTTTCGAGTTTCATAACGTCGATCAGGTCCGCGATTTCGGGCGCGAGCAATTGTCCGTGTTGAAACCCGATCTGCGCAGGCGTTCCTTCGAGGTGGACGTACTTCCAGCCGCCCCGATCGAAGCGATAACCGGCTCCGCTGTTTTGGGTAATTGACTCCGCATGCGCAGCACGTCTGGCGAATACCGGTGTTGCAGATGTGAGAAGAATGCAAAGCAGGCCGAGAAAAGATGCGCGGGAAAGAAGGCGGACCATTCGGACTCTCCGGATGTCTTGATTGTGGAACGAGAATAGCAGTTTGCATCGCGCGGGAAAGAAGATTTGTCTTCCCCGCGCGATGTTTCTAGCGCTTCTTGCCGGCTTTGGGCGCTGGCTTTTTGGCAGCCGGCTTTGCGGACTTGGCCGGTGCATGTGGTTTGGCCTTAGCCGCGGGGGCAGGCTTCTTTGCCGCAACTGCCTTGTGTGCAGGCTTGGCATGCGACTTCACCTGCGCTGCCTTCACCGCAGGTTTTGCGTGTGCCTTCGCGGCGGGCTTGGCTGCCGCAGCAGGTTTTGCAGGATGCGCCGGTTTCGCCGGTGCCGGAGCTGCTTTCTTGGCCGCCGGAGCGGGCGCAACTACCTTGCTCTTTTCGGCCTTCGGAGGTTCAGGCTTCCCTTTCACGGGGGCAGTCGTTGGCTTGCCGGCCGCAACTGTCTTTGCACTTGCTTCAGATTTTGCCGCGGCCTTCTTTCCTGTCGGTGCCTCGGCCTTGTGCGGGGCTGCCTTCCCGGGCTTGGGTGCCGGCGGCTGCTTGCCGCGGCCCTTGCGTACCGGCTCTTCGTCTTCGTCGTCCGCATCAGCTTCGTCGGATTCCGCTTCTTCCTCGTCGCCAAGTTCTTCGTCGAGGTCGTCGCCCTTGGGAAGATTCAGGCCAAGATCGATCTCCTCGTCATCTCCACCGCCGATGTCATCGAGATCGTCCTCATCGGCGCCATCCTCTGCCTCTTCATCATCGTCGAAAGACTTCTCTTTGACCTTCTCAACGTTGCGCTTGGCGCGCGTGCGCTTGATCGTGACTTGCGGCGGCGGAGCGGGCGGCGAATGCGGTTCAAGGAATGCCTTGATCTCTTCCGGGGTATTCAAACCGCCGTCAATCAGCTGCAGGAAAATCTGGTGGATAATTTCCTTGTATGTGGCAAGTTCGGGCGTAATGCGCATCTCCTGCATCTGCGCATACGGAATCCGCTGGCGCGCTTCCGGCCATGTCTTCAGGAAGTGTTCGTACTTCGCCTTTACCGCGTTGTCCTTGCTGGTGAATCCCAGCCACAGCACTGCTTCAGGATCGTACGTAGTAAAGAGCTTGTAGGCTAGTCGATGGAGTCGCATTGGCCTTGTTCAGCAGGACTTTGGCAAAGCCACTTGCCAGCGAGTCCAGGCTGTTCCACTCCTCGACGAAACCCAGGCCGCAGCAATTGCTTCTTCAAGAGCCGACAGATCCTTCGCCGCCATCTTGGCGGTGAGCAATTGCATCTGCGCCGCCGACATATCGGGGTGCACTCCCTGCATCTGCAACTGGGCGCGCAGGTCGTGCAGTGCCGTCAGCTTCTCTTCATCCGCCTTGGCCGCAGGTCCAGGCGGGAAACAGCACGTTCATCCAGCCTTCTGCTTCCAGTGCCCGCAGCACTTTCAGACCTTCGTCCTCGTGCCCGATCTGTTCCAGTTCGAGGCTGTGGTCGTGCGCAGAAAGAGACTCGATCACGTTCTCTGCCTTGGCGTTCTCATAGCGCTGTTGCGTACGCGGATCGAGATCCCAGCCGAGACGCGCAATGTAGCGCGTGGCGCGAATCAGAAGAGCCGGCTCTTCGAGAAATCCGTAATTCGAAACCAGGCGCAGCGTGCGCGCTTCGATGTCAGCGGCACCGTTCAGCGGATCCATCAGAAGGCCGAACGATCCCTCGTTCAGAGAGATCGCCATGGCGTTGACGGTAAAGTCGCGCCGGCGCAGATCGTCCTGAATAGACGAGAAGTGAAAGGCGGGCTTGCCCGGCTTGGGATACTCGCGGCGGTGGGTGCTTACCAGGTCTACTCGGACAGTGCCCGGAAAGCAGAGGTACAGCGAGTGCGATGCCTCGTCTTCGCCCCAGGTCTTGGCGCCGAGCTTTTCAACGGCTTTTCTCAGCTTGAGCGCGTTGCCTTGGACCGCGACTTCAATGTCGCGAACGGCATGGCCGCTGGTCAGGTCGCGGACGGCGTCCCCGATTAGAAAAAGAAGGTTGCCGGCTTCGCGGGCCACTTCGCGCAACTGCCGCAGTGCATTCTGCTGATCGGCTGAAAGCCGGTTCTCAAGAAGGTAAATGTAGTCGGGCATTCCGTTCCTGCTTCCACCTGCAAAACCCAAGGCAAGTCTCTGATGTCGTTACGCTTACGACGTCCACAGCAGAGGTTGCAAATCAGTACCTTATCACAATCCAACCCGCTTGACCAGAGTGAACGGCACCAGTTTTGCGACTTTTCGAGGCGCGGCGAAGCCGGCGCGTGCGACAATCCAAGCCATGGGCTCCGCTCGTAAGCCGGTGATTGTGCGCAAGTTCTCCCGCGAGTGGTACGTCGGCTACGCAGGCTTCTGTCTTCGCACAGGAGTCGCCCGTCCTCGAGGTCCTCGACCTCGGTGGAAAGGTGCTTACCGTCGCCTGGGAAACGGTGAAGTGGGTCTGCTATGTTCGCGATTTTTCCTCCACCAGCGACCTGGCGAACCCTGAGCGCCTGCTGCAGAAAAAGTTCACGGTGCGGCCGCGAGCCGCCGGCCTTTGGCTGCGGATGACGTTGAACGACGGAGACGAACTGGAAGGAATCGCCGCCAACGACCGGTCTCTGGTGGCGGGTGTCGGCCTGCTGCTCACCCCGCCGGATACTCGGTCGAATACCCAGCGCATCTACGTCCCCCGGCAGGCAATCCAGACCTTGGAAGTCGTAAGTCTGGTCGGCGCTACCGGACGCAAACGCAAGGTGGAGGCTGCGGGTCAACCGGAACTTTTCCCTGCCGGCCCTGATGAGGAATAGCTCTGAGCCGCCCGCGGCTGTTGACTAGCTCACCTAACCCTTTAGCTTCTTACTGACGAATCGTCCACCACTCGGGACTAGACTGATTCCGACTTGGCATATTGCCCCGCGATCAGGGAATCCTGCGGAACATTTCCTGTTATCAGGAGTTTGGAGATCGAATCGTGCGTTACGCGGACTGGATCGGAGGCGCTCGCATCCGCAAGCAATGACAATCCTGTTGCTCATCGCTGTTGTGGCCGTGGGATCGTTCAGTTACGGAGTCTGCCTTCGGCACAACAGTCGGAGCCTGACCAGAAAACCGCAACCATCGCAAGTGATCTTCGATGAGCATGGCGACCAATTCAAGAGTGGCTGGATCAGATGTCCGCTGGATCATCAGCCCGACAGAAATCGCCTGCGGCTGAGCAACGATGATGAGCGCGAAGAGTTCATTCGCCAATTCTGGCTGAGGCGCAATTCGAACTCCTGGACAGCGCGAGAACAAATTCAAGAACAGAGCACTATCGTCGCGTTGCCTTCGCCAATACTTGCATTTTGCGGCTAGGAGAACCGGGCTGGCGGACTGACCGCGGTCGCGTCTACATTGTCTTTGGACCGCGCGGGACTCGATCGATCCCCATCCCGGCTCTGGAAATGGCGCGACGAAGCCATTCGAAGTCTGGCATTATCGGTCGATTCGGGTGGGATGGCCGCCAGGCCGAGAAAGTTGGCGACACCCGGTGCAGCCGACAATCATCAAGAATTTCGATTTCAAATTGGTCGATGAGTGCGCTTGCGGTCATTACCGGCTTGAGTCTTCTTGGCCGTTAGCTGAATCCGGCAGTTAATCTTCAGCTCAAAACCCACTTTCTCTCAGGATTGACGGTCTCAGCAGAGTCGATCTGCCAATCGTTTGAATAGCGTTCCGGTTGAATTACCGTCCACTCGGCAATAACGAAGACTACGCCGGCCTGAGGCAGTGATCGAACTCCCCAGACCGCATTCCCGCAACACAACCCGTGAATTGCTGAACAGCCCTTCCGCAATCCAATCAGTCCCCTGACAGCCCGCTCCGTTACAATCTCCTCGATGAAACTTGGCGAACTGGCAAGTCGGCTGGGTGCGGAGCTGCGTGGGAACGCGGACCTGGAAATCACTGGAGTCAAAGGGATTGAGGATGCTGGTCCTACCGAGATCACCTTCGTGGCCAATCCCAAATATGCAGGTCTGGCACGCAAGACCGCCGCCGCGGCAGTGCTGGTCGAGCCCGAGTTTCCTGATATTGCGGCAGCGACTCTCCGCATCAAGAATCCCTATCATGCCTTTTCCCGGGCACTGGGAGTCTTTTACCAGCCCCCCGCCTATCCACCCGGAATTCACCCCACTGCAGTGATCGATCCGACGGCGGAAATCGGCGCAGGGGCGCACATAGGCGCCTACGTCGTGATCGGTCCCAACGTGAAACTTGGAGCAAACGCCACCCTCCTTCCCCATGTAGTGCTCTATCCCGGCGTCAGAACGGGCATCCGGTTCTTTGCCCATGCACACGCGGTGGTGCGCGAAGGCTGCGAACTCGGCGACGATGTCACCCTCGAAAACGGGGCGATCGTCGGCGCCGATGGTTTCGGATTCTCAAAAAATGAAAAGGGACAGTGGCAAAAGATTCCGCAGTCCGGGCCCGTCCGCATTGGCGACCGTGTCGATATCCAGGCCAACGCCTGCGTCGATCGCGCAACGGTCGGCGCCACTGAGATCGGCGACGGCAGCAAAATCGACAACCTCGTGCAGATTGGACACGGATCGCGCGTCGGGAAAGACACTCTCGTCTGCGCACAGACCGGGCTCGCAGGATCGTCCGTCATCGGCAACAACGTAATTCTCGCCGGACAGACCGGAATTGCCGGACATCTCACCGTCGGCGATGGCGTGATTCTCACCGCGCAGTCAGCCGTCAGCCACGACGTGCCCGCGGGCAAGATGATCTCCGGCTCACCGGGATTCGATAACCGCACCTGGCTGCGCGCCGTTGCAATCTTTCAGCGTCTGCCGGAGTTGCTGAAGCGCCTTGACCGGCTTGAGAAGCGTGTGGCGGATCGACGCCAGGAAACGACGCGACCGTCGAGAGCGGGAGACAAGGAATGAATTGGATCGGCCGGAATCTTGCCGAAGTTTGCGCTACCTGCGATCTTGCTGATCGGCCTCAGCTTGTTCACAGCATGCCACTCGTATCACATCGAAGCGACCGTCGAGAATCACACCGGCGGCACCGTAACGCTGCTTGAGGTCGACTATCCCAGCGCCAGTTTCGGATCGGATACTCTGGCCGCGGACGGCAGTTTTTCATCACCGTATCCAGATCCGCGGCAGCGGTCCCATCACCGTTCAGTACACAGGACCCATGGTCGCGCCGTTCAGGTGCAAGGCCCGGACATCTACGAACAGCAGGAAGGCAGCATCGAGATTGTTCTGCTTCCCAACGGCAAAGCCGAATTCCATCCCGCTCTGACTCCGCAGCATTAAGACACCGCCCTGAGCCCCACCCAGACGAACTGAAAAACAAAAACGGGAGCCGAAGCTCCCGTCAAGTTGATGAAGAACCCGAAGTTTTGAAAGGGCACGGATCGGGGAACCCACGTAGTGGGTCGCGTGCCACAAATCGCGGAATATTAACGCGGCTTTAGCCGCTGAGGGAAGGTTTCAGCCTTTGTCAGCAGTCTGACGGGAGCCGAAGCTCCCGTTTTCCTCTGCTCGAGAGGATCAATGAATCATGCTTTGGAATAGAGACGATTTGAGCAGCGCGTTGAAGTCGTTGTCCGTGGTGGCAAAGTGCACGGTCAACTGGCCTGAATTCGAACTGATATCGGTGGCCGCCAGCGCTGCCTTTTCCGTTTCGTCACCGCTCATCTTTTTGTAGACGATTGCAGCAGAAAGCAGCGATGAAACCGTTGCTGCGGCAAAGGAATCGCCGGTAGCGATAGTCAGGTCAAATCGTACGCCGTGCTGGAAATTCATTCCGTACCATGACGAATCGAGACGCTTGCGTACCGATTCGAAGTCCGTAACCGAACCGGCTTCTCCCAGCACCTGCTTCATCATCGTCTGGGTGCCTGCTTTATCGAGAATGCTCCACAGCGGTTCGGAGTCAACCGATCGCATCGCGTCCATCATCGGCGCGTTGGTCAGCATTCCCGCAGCCAGGCCGTCGCGTACGTCCAGCGCCTTCTTTACGGCTTCCTGGCTTCCAAACACCATGGTCGACGGGTCGACGAAACAAAGAACCATTCCCGTGTGAGCCAGCGGATAAACGCGATTGGTGCGAACCAGCTTGGCAGCGACCTTCTGCTTGCGGAAGTTCGCCATAATGTCAGCCACGTCAAACTGTCCCTGTGCGATCCCTACTGTCTGCAAGTCTTCGCTCGAAGCGCTCATGCGGAACAGGGCGAACGCCAGTTGATCAATGTCGTGATTGTCGTTCAAGCCGGATTTGCGAATCGCCTCGTCAAACTGCTTGAGATCTGGCGGCATCACTCGGTCACGCAACTCCATCGCAGTGCTCGAATTCTGCATGGCGCGATAGTCGATCACAACTAACTGCTGCACATCATGCGGAATAGCAGCGCGAGCGTCGCCTGTAAGCTGGGCTGCCGGAGCTGTGGCGGTTATCGCCACAAGAAGTGCGGGAACCGAGATTTTGGCGAAAAACTTAAGCATCTTTATCCTCTGGGAATCCGTGGGGCTCCCCGTATTTCATGCACCAAACACAGGAGAACTTTCCTCATCCTGCATCTATATTTTACCTGTGTACAGTCTTTAGACGTTGGCCGGAGCGGTATTGGTACTGTTACCTTTCGCCGGCCTCACCGGGCCAGGACAAGGGCGAGGCAAGTCGCCTCTCCAGGATCTTCGTCTGGTCATCGAACTCAATTAACTGACGCATCCATTCGGCTTCCCGCTCACATGCTTCCTCCGGCACCAGCCCCACAACCTCGCCCTCGACCGGCGCTGTCTTGTGCTTCGTGGCAAGCCGCGACACGGTGGCATAAACCTGCGAAACCGGCGTGGCTTTGAAATCGGTGATGTTCATTGAAAGGCGAGCCCGCCCATGCGCCAGCACCCCCAGCGCTTTCACCCCGTGCAAACCACCGAAGGCTGCACGCACATCGCGCGCGATGGCCCGAACCACCGCCACATCGGCAGAGTCGAAATAAACGTTATAGGCAACGAGAAATTTGCGTGCCCCCACCGCGCAGGCACCGGCAGTGGGATGCAACCCCGGGCCGCCCAGATCCGGACGCCGCGCAGCCTCTTTGCGTACCGCGTCACGCAGGCCCTCAAACTGGCCGCGACGCACATCGTCGAGGTTGGCACGATCGGGACGCGATGCAGCAGCCTCGTAAAAATAGACCGGCACGCCAAAGCGCCGCCATATCTCCAGCCCCGCCTGCCGCGCCAGCATCACACATTGCTCCAGCTTTATGCCGGAGACAGGCACAAAAGGAATGACGTCCGCGGCGCCGATGCGGGGATGCAGGCCTTCCTGTGAAGTGAGGTCGATCAGTTCCACTGCCTTGCCCACGCCGCGCACCGCGGACTCGAGCACTGCAGCAGGTTCCCCGGCAATCGTCACAACGCAGCGATTGTGGTCGGCATCCTTAGTCCAATCCAGAAGGCGCACGCCCTCAACCCGCATCGCGGCCACAATTGCTTCGACACGCCGTGCGTCCCTGCCCTCAGAGAAGTTTGGAACGCACTCGACTACAGCGTCTTTCATTTCCGTCTTTCAACCTGCGCGCATCAAAGGCGACTCATGCGTTGCTGCCCTGCTACTTCCAGAATGTGTATCCCACCTGCACCTGAATGCTGGCATTGACGCCGGGATTACGATCGCCCAGCGACGCCGACGAAATGTGAACCGCGTTCACGCCCAGATCGATCGATCTCTTATCGCGCGTGAAATAGTGAATCCCGATCCCGCCCTGCGGTGAGAAGTTCCAGACTGACGTTCCTCCCGGCGTTCCATGCGGCACCAGCACAGCGGGAGGAAACTTGTGCGTCGTGTAAATCAGCCCGCCCGCGCCCTGAAACCATGGCTGCCAGTGTTTCGAATGATTAAGAAAATTCCAGCGGAAGATCACCGGGGTGATGCTGGCGCCCGTATAGGTTCCACCTCCGACCGGAGCCTCGTAGGCCACGCCCTGATAGACAAAAGTCTGAATGTGAGGTGGAGGCGTGTACGCCTGCCAGAAGGGGATGATGTTCGCGGCGTATTGAAACTGGCCGCTGAGGATTCCCGCGTGAAACGGCCGAGTGACTATCTTGCCTGCTTCAACACCAGCAAAGAAGAAGCGGTAATTGGAACGATCGCCGCCAATCCCGTTTCCGTAGTTTGCGAATGGCGCAATCTCCCAACTGCGGTTCACGCGAACGTCAGCAACCGGGCTATCCGGGGGTGTTGAAAGTACGCTCGAATAGATGACGCTGTGGACGTCGTCTGCCGGCTTATTTCCGCTGACTGGTGCCTGTGCGGGAGCGACCAGACTTGCGGCCGCCATCGACATCGTAAGTAAAAACAACTTCGTACCTGGGGTCAACGTTCTTCCCTTTTTCTCACTTTTGAAATTCTGTAATCCATAAAAAAGGCCGCCATCTTCAGGCGGCCTTCAGATTGCCAGCCCGCCGTAGACTTATCCAGCCACATGCTCCATCTGTTCGGCGTCCATATCGAAATTCGAGTAGACGTTCTGCGTATCGTCGAAGTCTTCAAGCGCTTCCAGCAACCGAATCATCTGGCTGGCCGCTGGTCCTTCAAGCTTGGTATAGGTCGAGGCCAGCATGGTCACTTCGCTGGAGGCAACCGTAATGTTTGCGGCCTTCACCCCGTTCAGCACGCCTTCAAACGAGTGGGGATCCGTTACGATCTCCCAGACTTCGCCTTCGTCGCGCAGGTCTTCGCCGCCGTGTTCGAGAACGATGTCCATCAACTTCTCTTCGGTGGCGTTCGCTTTTTCAACGTCGA
Organism: uncultured Acidobacteriaceae bacterium; assembly: GCA_963802565.1. Lineage (GTDB taxonomy): Bacteria > Acidobacteriota > Terriglobia > Terriglobales > Acidobacteriaceae > Telmatobacter. The sequence goes on from CAWDJR010000029.1 coordinate 94,264, forward strand.
TCACGCCCTTCTTCGAGAACATGTGCAGAACCGAACCTGTCGAGCCGAGATTGCCGCCATTCTTTGAGAAGGCGTGGCGAATTTCGCTGACGGTGCGGTTGCGATTGTCGGTCAGCGTTTCCACTACGATGGCCACGCCGCCCGGGCCGTAACCCTCAAACGTGATCTCTTCGTAGCTCACGCCTTCCAGTTCGCCGGTACCGCGCTGGATGGCCCGCTTGATGTTGTCCTGCGGCATGTTCTCCGCCTTGGCCGCGGCAACCGCCGTGCGAAGCCGAGCGTTGGTGTCAGGATTGCCGCCGCCCTTGGCAGCTACGGCGATTTCCTTCAGCAGGCGGGTGAAGATCTTGCCGCGCTTGGCATCGAGCGCGCCCTTTTTGTGCTTGATTGTCGCCCATTTCGAATGGCCGGACATGAGAACCTCAATAGACGTGAAAATGACGGCACGGAAGCGCGCCGCCCTAGTGAGTATATCACTCAAAAGCATGGGGAATCCGGCTGTTCACTCGGCGGCCGGGGCCGTGCGAATATGGTCAGAAGCAAGCCTTCAAATTCCTCAACACCCGCGTGAAGGAGCCCAGTTGAAGTCCTTTGCTTTGATCCTTTTTATCCTCGGCCTGACAGCCGCGGCGGCTCGTGCTCAAGGCAATTACGAAATCCAGGTCTATGGCTCTGAAACTCAGGCCCCTAAGAGCCTCATGGTCGAGTTGCACTCCAACTTCACCGCCGACGGGCAGCGGTACGTTATCGATGGAGTGGCCCCCACCTATCACCAGCAACACGAAACCCTCGAATTGACCCAGGGAATCACCGACTGGTCAGAGATAGGCTTCTACGTCTTCACCAGCGCGCAAAACGGCAGTGGCGCTGCAGTGGGTGGGCGACCACATCCGGCCCCGGGTTCGAGTTCCCCCTTCCTGGCATTGGCCGGTGGGCGTAAGCCTGTCAACGGAGGTCGGCTATCAGCGCGCCCTCTTCGATCGGGATACCTGGACGTGGGAGATCCGTCCGATTGTCGATCGGCAGAAAGGTCGCTTCTACTGGGCCGTCAACCCGGCGTTCGAGCGCACCTTCCACGGGCCGGATGTGAACCTCGGACTCGACTTCGCACCGGCAGTCAAAGTCAGCTGGGACATCACCAAGGTGGTTGCGGGCGGGATCGAATACTACGCCGACTACGGCAGCATCACCGACATCGCCAGCCTCCACTATCAGCAGCAGCAAATCTTCCCTGCCATCGATCTCAACGTATCGCCCAAGTGGGAGATCAATTTCGGCGTTGGCGTAGGGCGCGACGGCAGCGACGGACCACTGGATTGTCAAAGGCATACTGGGCCGCCGATTCGATTGGGGCCGGAAGAACAAACGGTAGCCGGTCCGCATTCTGAGAAGACGCAAACCTGCATCCCACGCCACTGGTAGTTCTTCCAGTTGCGCAGACCTCCCGGACTTACTACGTTGTCCTTGCAGTCGACCCTCGGGCCGCGCCGCAAAAACGCCTGACGGACTGTAGGTCGCGCATTGCAATCAGTCGGGGTGAAGATACAGCTGTTCTTTGCCTCGGTCATGTTCAAAGTTGATAGAGAAAAGCAGGGGGAATTTATGATTCGAAGCAAGGTATTCGGAATTGTCTCAAGATTGACTGTCATGCTGATGTTGGCCGGGATGTCGGGCACCATCGTCTCTGCGCAGACCAAGATGCAGGGAATCATCAAGGGCCGTAGCGGCTCTGAGATCTTCCTCCAGACCACGGATTCTCCCAAAGTCGTAGTCCTTCTGACTGACTACACCGATGTGGCGCAGGTGCAAGGTGTCCTCAAAGCACGCAGTAAAAACATGTCCATGGCTGCCCTTATTCCCGGCCTTCCCATCCAGGTGGAGGGCTCAATGAACGCGGATGGACAATTCGTTGCAACCAAGATCAGGTTCAAGGGCAACGATTTTGAACAGGCACAGGCCATACAGGCTGGATTGGCTGAGACAAGCGCGCAGTCCCAACAGAACACAGCCGAGATTGCCGCGCAAAATGCGGAGTTAACGGAACAACAGAAAAAGATTGCCGCCAACAAAGCAGAGATTGCGGCAGCGAACGCGCGGTTCGGTCAACTCAACGACTACAACATTCTTGATGAAGTCACGGTTCTTTTCGCAAACGGAAAAGTAAACGTCGATCCGAAGTACAACCCGCAACTGGTGGAACTTGCTACCAAGGCGAAGTCGATCACCGGTTACATGATCCAGGTGAAAGGCTATGCCTCCGCGAGCGGAAGCGCGGCACTGAACCAGAAGCTGAGCGAAGACCGCGCTAACAATGTGGCAAACATCATGCTGCAGCAGGGACATATTCCCCTTACCAACATGCTGGCCCCCGGCGCGATGGGCGAGAGCCGTCAGATTGACGCAGGCGACAAGACTGCCGACGCGGAAGCTGCGAACCGGCGCGTAGTCGTTCGAATCCTTCAGAACAAGGCAATCGCAGGAAGCTAGAAGCTGACTTGGCAGCCTTGTGCTGGATGAGTATTTCCCCTGCACAAGGCTGTCCGCGAATCGGTTTCTGTCGAGCGCTTGAAGATCTAGGAGCCGTCGCCCCCACTGTCGAATCCGCCCCCGTCGTCGAAGCTTCCTGAGTCATCAAAGCCAGAGCCGTCGTCGCCACCCCGGTCGAAAGCTGCTTGATCATCCAGGTTCGACACATCGGCAAAAGCGCTGGCATCTTGGTCGTTGCTCACAAGGTCATTGCCCGCGTTCTGATCGAATCCACGCAGATTGTCGTTCGCATTGTTGTCGCGCGGATCATAGCCTCCGCCCTGATCCTGAAGATGATGTTCGCCGTGCTCTGAGCCCCGGCCTTGATCGTCGTAGTAGTTGTTGTTGATGATCGTTTCTTCGGGACGCTCTCCCATGCCGAATCCGCCCATCCCATAACCCGGGCCAAATCCGCCATGGCCGAAGCCATGCAGGATTGATTCGACGCCTTCGAACGCTAACGCTCCCGCGGCAACTCCGGCCGCAGTTTGCATCGCCCCGCGCAAGAAGCTTGGCTGCCCTCCAACGGGGACATATTGCCCCTGCGGATATTGCGGCTGGCCATACTGCGGCTGACCATAGGGCAGGCCCTGTTGCGGCGCATACTGTGGAACCGGCTGATACGGCGGCGCTGGTGCCTGCTGGTACTGCCGCGGCGAAGCGGGATCATGCTCGCCGAGAAGCCGACCGAGAAAGCTCGTGGTGTGGGCAGGCTCTGGGCGCTGCTGGAGTTGCTGCACCTGCTGCTGCAATTGCCCGACTTGCGCCTTGGCCTGGTCGAGCGCGATGTTCTGCACCAGCACCGTCTGCGCCAGCATGTAAAGCGCATCTGGATTCGGCCCAAGCTTTTGATTCAGCAATGCCTCGGCATCCGGATCTTTTTCTTCAAGCTGTGTCTGGTTCACCCGCTCGATGAGCGAGTTAAGAAGCTGTTCTTCCTGGGGAGTCAACGGAATAACCTCCGGCGGCCGGCAAACTGCGGGTCGGGCCGCCTCTCGCTATTGAGACGCGATCCCGCCGGCAAAGTTGCTCCGCCGGAACACAGTACGCAAGCGCCGTACCTTCAGTTCCAGCCCTCGCAACCTACAGCCGATACCGGCACTTCCGCACCTTGCCGCCGTACTTGCGGATCCCGCATTCCAAAGGCACTTCGACAATTTCAAAGAATTCCGCCCCTGCAATTTCCAGGCTGCGACGCGAAGCTGCATTGTCCGGGTCACAGGTAATCCAGAGAGGATCGAGACCGAGACTGCGCGCAAACGGCAGCAGCAACTCCACCGATCGCGCCGCATAGTGATGGCCTCGATGTGCCGAATGGACACCGTAACCGATGTGCCCGGCATAGCGCTCAAGGTGTGGTGTTGACCCGATGCGCAGATTAATCGTGCCCAGCTCTTCCGCGCGATTGATGCTCATCATTCGAAAGAAATAGGTAGGCACCCGGTGAAAGGTGTGCACCGAATAGTCAGCCAGACGCAGTTCGAGGTCGCCATGCCGCAACTTCAGCGACTGTGCGACCTCGTGAGCATCGTTCATATGCAACCTGACCTGAACTGGCCCTGATCTGACTAACCCTGATCTGAACTAGCCCTGACCCACTAGTTCGAAAGCCCGAATCTCTTCTTTGCGAACCGTCAATTGTTCGACGAGTTCCGTCCGCACTTCGTAGCCGCGCCCGGGCGCATCGGAGATGAGAATCTCGCCCTCCGGCGTGACCGTGACCTCCGGCTCGATGATGTCCTCGCTCCAGTAGCGTGCCGACGCCGAAACATCCCCCGGCAGCCGGAAGTTCTCCAGCGACGAAAGCGCGATGTTATGCGCACGTCCCACGCCCGACTCCAGCATCCCGCCACACCACACCGGTATACCGCGCTCCTGTGCCGCATTGTGCACTGCGATGGCTTCCGAAAATCCACCCACGCGGCCCAGCTTGATGTTGATGATCTTGCACGACTCCATCTCAATCGCTGCCAGCGCATCGCGACGGTTGCGAATCGATTCATCAAGGCAAATTGGCGTGTTCATCCGCTTCTGCAACATGGAGTGATAGTAGAAATCGTCGTACCACAGTGGCTGCTCGACCATCAGCAGATCAAACGCATCGAAGTTCACCAGGTGGTCCGCATCTTTCAGTTTGTAGGCGGAATTGGCGTCGCAGCTCAGCATGATATCCGGCCATTGCGAGCGCACTTTCTCAAACACGTCCACATCCCAGCCCGGCTTGCACTTCAGCTTGATCCGCTGGTACCCGGAGGCCAGTTCCCTTTCGATGATGTCCATCAATTCGGGGATTGATTTCTGAATCCCCAGCGAAACTCCACAGGGAATACGATCGCGAACCCCGCCGATCAATTGCGAAAGCGAAACTCCTTCGCGTTGTGACTCGAGGTCCCAAATCGCGTTCTCAAGCGCAGCCTTGGCCATCGGATTGCCGCGAACGATACTGAAAATCTTCGGACAATCTCCGCCATGCTCTACCTTCGCGCTCGCCAGCAGCGGCCCCAGCTCATTCACAATCACTTGCCAGGCCGTGTCCGTTGACTCGCCCGAAAAATGCGGCCGCTCGCCCGCCGTACACTCGCCCCAGCCTGTCAGCCCTTCTGACCGCACTTCGGCCAGCAAAATTCTGCGGTTGCGAGTTACACCAAAACTTGTTTCAAAGGGCCGCACCAGCGGGAGGTGCAGTTCGCGGAGAACGATTCCGTCAATTCTCATAATGTTGTTGCTTCCTTCGGATGACTGCTTATGAAGATGTTGGTACTTCAATATGCCGGCGCATCAGATAACGATTTCAGCGTTGCGCCGGTTAGGCCCAGCGACCCGTTAGGTCCAGCGACCCGTCAGGTCCAGCGGCCCAGTTCGAAGACTCCGTTACCTTCCGCGTCCCTCGTAAAAGAGACGACGGCTAATCCCTTGGAAAATGCGTCTTGAAACCTGCAACGATTCTCAACCTGAACAGCAAGCGCTTGCTCCCGGCCACCGGGGGATGCCTTCCATTGGTAAATGGCGGCTGGGACCAGGATGCGTTCTTCAATTTCATACTGCGACTGTGGGGCGGCCTTCCAGTGTCTCCGTGACTCGCTCCGAGTCCAGATACCACTCCGCAACCAAACGGTCGGTTGGAAGCCCACCTTGCAGTCGAGAAGAGGATACACCATAAAAATTCACATAATAGCTACGAACGATCGCTCCGAGCTTGTGTATGTTGAGATGCGCGTTCTTGATCTCCAGCGGATCAAACGTCCACTCCATGCGCCGGATGCCTCGCGAAAGTGCCTCACGCCGTTGCTCCAGCTTGAGTTGCGCACCCACACCCCGGTCACGATAGTGATCGCGTACAGCCAGCATGTGTGAGTGCAGATAAGGCTGTGGATTTCCGTCTGTGGAATTCTTTCCGGTCTTCACTCCGGGCAAAGACATGGCGAATCCCACCATCGACTCCGGCGTACCATTGGGTCCGGCTCCGGGCAGATCGGTGTCAAAGGCGCCGATGACCTGGCCCCCAATTTTCTGTCCCACAAGAAATGCCTTGCGCGGAATAATATCGCTGTCGTCATAGCCCCATGTCTCGATCTGCATCTGCACGCAGGCTTCAAGTTCATCGTGACCAGAGCAGGCACGGATCAAAATCATGAATGAAACTCCGTTTTCTTCTCGGATAATTTGATTGCAGAGCCGGCGAGCTTGCGCTTGGCTTCGGCCCAGAGAGCTTCCAGCTCCGCCGGCGCCAATTCCTCAAGCGGTTTCTCTGAACAAGTCTCCATCTCCCTGAATCGCCGGCGAAAACGCAGATTGCAACCACGCAAAGCCATCTCCGCGTCAACGCCCAGGTGCCGCCCCAGATTCACCACCGTAAACAGCAGATCGCCGAGCTCCGCTTCAACAGCAGCCTTCACAGCAGGATCATCGGACTTCTCAGCCGCGGCAGCTTCGGCCTCAAGCTCCGCCGTCTCTTCGGCAAGCTTGGGCAGCAAGTCCCGCCAGTGAGGCCAGTCGAAGCCGGATTTCGCTGCTTTCGACCCAATCTTGGCAGCTTCAGCCAGGGCAGGCATCGCACGCTGTACCGAGTCGAGACGCGACACCGGCTCATTCCCTTCCCCTGCCGCTTTCGGCGCATTTTCCGCGGCCTTGATCTCTTCCCAGTTGCGCAGCACCTTGGCCGACGAACCTTCTACTGCCGCGTCCACAGTCGCCACATTGCCCGCTGCGCGCGAGGCCTCCTCCCCGAAAACATGCGGGTGCCGGCGGACAAGCTTGCGGTTCAAATGGTCAAGCACATCGGCAATCGTGAAGTGTCCTTCGTTCGCAGCCATCTCCGCGTAGAACAGAACCTGCAGCAGCAGATCGCCCAGTTCTTCGGCCAGATGCGGAAAATCGCGGCGCTCAATAGCGTCGAAAACCTCGTAGGCCTCTTCGAGCGTGTATTTGCGAATAGTGTCGAAAGATTGTTCGCGATCCCAGGGGCATCCACCGGGAGCCCGCAGCCGCGCCATGATGGCGACCGACTCCTGAAACAGGGCCGCTGCCCGCTCCGGATCAGTAACAACTGGGCTCTCCGGTGCAGATGTTGGTGTCTGAGGACTATGTGCGTCTCTCGCGCCGTCCATCGAAATCAGTGTAACCCTGCCGTTCGCCCCGCGGTCCGCATGCTGCGATGGAACAACCAAACGCCAGCCAAACGGTCGGCTTTGCCTTTGTTAGGGCACGACTTCACAGCCTGGTGAAAAACCCAACGAACTCCCTGTTTTGTAAAAGGCACCACTTCGCAGCCTGGTGAAAACTCAACGAACTCCCTGTTTTGTAAAAGGCACGACTTCGCAGCCTGGTGAAAAACCCAACGAACTCGCTGTTTTGTAACAAGGGCATGGCTTCAGCCAGGCCGCAAATCCATCAAAATGAGTGTTGGGCTTGAGCCCCTGAGGGATGCTCTTTCGGCATTAATTCCAGTTAGCGTGATTCCCCAGTGTCGGCGAGTTTTGTAAAAAGCCACGACTTCACAGCCCGGTGAGAAACTCAACGAACTCCCTGTTTGAAAAAGGGCACGACTTCACAGCCCGGTGAGAAACTCAACTAACTCGCTGTTTGTAAAAGGGCACGACTTCACAGCCTGGTGAAAACTCAACGAACTCGCTGTTTTGTAACAAGGGCATGGCTTCAGCCAGGCCGCAAATCCATCAAAATAAGTGTTGGGCTTTAGCTGTCGTGTCTCAAGAGGTTGTTTCCATCGAAGTCGATCCCTGATCGGCTGATGGGCGGCATTTGATTGAGGCTAGCATGGGGTCGATGGTAGTTGTAGTGGTGTATCCAAGGCATCAGGTATGAGTTTCTTTGCATTGAGTTTTGATAGCTCCTTGCATAGGCCCATTCGCGGATGGCGGTCTGGATGAAGCGTTCTGCTTTTCCGTTGGTTCTGGGAGTGTAGATGCGTGTGCGGATGTGTTTGAGGCTCCAGCTTCGGCACATATCCTTGAAGCGGTCGGAGATGAAGCAGGGCCCGTTATCTGTCATCACGCGACGCAGCCTGATGTTGTGCTGAGCGAAGAACCCCGCTGCCTGGCTAAGAAAAAGACTGGCCGAGATCGCCTTCTCATCGGGCATCATGGCCACATATGCCATGCGGGAGTGGTCATCGACGGCGACGTAGAGGAACTCCCATCCGGCGCCGCGGGTCTCGTCCTGGGGATTGCCGGTGATGCGGTATCCCGGCCTGTGGATGCGGGCCAGTTCTTGATGTCGATATGCAGTAGATCCCCTGGACAGGGATGTTCGTAGCGGTTGGGTGGCAGCTTGGGTTCGAGCATCCGGATCTTGTTCAGCTTGAGCCGCGTGAGGATGCGGCTTACGGTGGCGCGACTGAGGCCGGTCAACTGAGCGATCTGGACGCCGGTCCTGCGCTCGCGCCGAAGCAGTTCGACGCGTTGCACAACGTGGGCCGCCGTGCGTCGCGGCGAGCGATGAGGACGCGAACTGCAGTCAGCCAGCCCGACGAGCCCCTGCAAGCGATAGCGGCGGACCCACTTGGCTGCGCTCTGGCGGCTGACCCTGTGCGCGGCTGCCGCCTCGCACAGGCCCAGCCGACCTTCTAAAACACTCTTGGCAAGTTGCTCTCGACTGTAAATTACAAGTCGAGCATTATGGTGATAGTCCATTCGGTCTCCTGGCTCAGCTTTTGCTTCGACAACATCAGCTTCCCAGTTCTCGACCGAATGGACAACAACCTTCTGAAACTTCACATTTAGCCCCTGAGGGATGCTCTTTCGGCATACTTCCGGTCAGGCAGTTACAAAAGTCGCTGAAGAGCTAAAATCAGGGTCGAACGTCGGTGCTACGAGAGGATCACCATGACTAACCCACCTGCTGCAATCCAGAATCTAATCGACGGCCACATCAACGCCTTCAACACCCAGGACAACAATCTTTTCTTCGGCGTTTTCGGGGACACTGCCATCATCATCGACGGCATAGCGCCCTATCGCTGGTTGAACCGGATGCTCCGGCCAAGTGGCTGGCCGACGTAGCGAAATGGCGTGCGGATCTTGGCGTGACCCACGAGCACATTTCCTACGAGATGGGCTTCTGGAATGTCGAAGGCTCGTCAGCATATGCGGTCATATCGGGGACTCTCACAGTAACAATTAAGGGCCAGTCTTCCGTTCGGACCGGTACCCTTGCCTACACGTTCGCGAACCGCGATGGCGTCTGGAAGATTGAGGCTCAGGCTTGGGGCCGCACGTCGTAGCCAGCTTGTTGATTTATGGCCCATCCGAAGATGACCCCGGATTGCCCGTACAACAATCGCCAAAGCGGTTGTCACCCGACCGAAGTGGAGGGACCTGCAGTTGCTCCTAACCCCTCGCTTCCAAAAATGCCAACTGAGTCGTTGTCCATCCGCAATTGACCCTGGAATTACAAACGGGTTGCCCGCACAACAATCGGACACTCGAAAGTAGAAATCAGTCCGAGAGCTTGACGATCACCTTTCCGATGTTGCGGGCACCGGGGTGCAGAAGATCAAGGAATGCCGCAGGCGCAGAGTCCAGTCCATCCACAACGGTCTCCCGGTTGATAAGCTTTCCGGATTTCAAAGCCGGGACCACCTCCTCAAGAAAAGCGGGAACATCCCCGAAGTGATCCGAGACGATAAAGCCCTCAACTCGCAAGCGCTTGCCGATGACGATCATCAGGTTGCGCGGACCGGGCACCGGCGTGTTGTAGCCGGCGATTCCGCCACACATCGCGATCCGGCCATAGTTACGCAATGAGCTCAGCGCAGCTTCCAGCTGGGGGCCGCCCGTATTGTCAAAGTAGACGTTGATCCCGTCGGGAGCGCCTCGCTTCAGGTGTTCCAGCGGGTCGCCATCGCGATAATTGAAGGCGTACTCGACCTTGAGTTCGTTGCGGAGAAAGCTGACCTTCTCTTCCGAGCCGGCACTGGCGATCACCTTGCAACCGTGAAGCCGCGCCAGCTGGCAGGCAGCATTTCCGACTCCTCCTGCGCCCCCGGACACAAAAATTGTCTCGCCAACTTTCAGGCGCGCCACGTGGTTCAGGCCAACCCATGCCGTCAGGCCAGTCACGCCCAGAATTCCAAGATATGCAGAGGCAGGGGCTACGGTCGTATCGACGACCTGGAGACCTGCAGACGATGCGACGAAGGCTTCCCTCCAGCCGTACATGCTCAGGACGTAAGTCCCCACGGGAAGCTTTTCATCACGCGAGGCGATCACACGTCCCACGGCACCGCCTTCCAGCGGTTGACCGATCTGAAATGGCGGAACGTAAGACTTGGCGTCGTTCATCCGTCCGCGCATGTAGGGATCGACGGAGATGCACACATTGCGCACTAGAACTTCGCCGGGGTTAGGGTCACGAAGCTCCACGGTTGCGAACGAGAAATTGGCTATCGAGGGTTCCCCGCTAGGACGGGATGCAAGACGCACTTCACGGCTTTGAGTTGGCATGGTAATCGGACACAAGCATAGCGCGAAGAGTCTGCAATAGCGCCCCCCTTTCTTGCGGCAACCTCAGAGTCCCTCTGTAGCGGGGCAAATTGTCAAGCCCGGCCATGCTCGATTCGCCTCTCAAACCCAACCGTCTCAAGCAAATAAAATCTCTGTCCGATTTGCATGTAATTACCCGGCTTCGGCGCACAATTGAATACGTGAACTCCACTACGCGCTCATTCTTCCAACCCGATCTCGGCTCTTCCGCTTGCACCCCATGCGTAACCCTGAGCGTGCGCTACGCATCTGCTTGCAGTGTCGTCCATACCAGGGGGTACCCCCACCCCCCCTCCAATATTTTTGTTTTCCACAAAACATTTGCATGTTTTTCCTTACTGCAACTACGACTGATTCGGTCCGACTCACCTGCTTTTGCATGAGACAGTGTCAGCAGCAGCGCCGCAGGCATTCCATTGCAGTCATTAACTCGCGTGACTGCATGGCCGTATACTCAACCTTCCGATGATGATTCGCACGCTGGGCACGATCTTGGCGGGGTTGATGGGGCTGGTCTTTGGCAGCTTTCTGAACGTGTGCCTGAGTCGATGGCCTGAAGGCGAAAGCGTAGTCAAGCCGCGCTCCCACTGCCGCAATTGCGCTCGCACGCTGACGTGGTGGGAAAACATCCCTCTGCTGAGTTGGATCGCTCTGCGCGGTCGCTGCCGCACCTGCAAGCAGAAGATCAGCTGGCGCTATCCGCTGGTTGAACTTGCCGTGGGCGGATTGTGGGCGCTGATCGCCTGGCACTCGATCCCTTCCGACTTCCTTACCAGTATTCCTGCCGAAGTGCTCCATCTGCAGGTTTATGCGGGTCTGGTCGAAATGCTCTTTTTCTGGATTCTGGTTGCCTTGGCCGTGCTCGACGTAGAGCACTTGTGGCTGCCAAATTTTCTGACGTGGCCGGCAATCGCAATCGGCATCATCCTGAACTTCTCGAAGCTTATCGTCATCTCCGATCTGCAGAAATCAACCGAGCTTCCAATATTCAACCTGATCGGAAGCGTCGGCCCCACGAGCCTGATCGAAGTGTTTGCTGCTCCGCTCGCCGCCGCCGGCATCATCCTCATCATCCGCTGGGCCTACTGGCGAATTCGAAAGCGCGAAGGCATCGGCCTCGGCGACGCCAAGCTGATGGCAATGCTGGGCGCGTGGCTCGGCTTTTCGGGGGCGTTCCTTTCACTCGCCATTGGCATCCTGCTCGGCGCGGCATTCGCCCTGGTAGTCCTGGCCATTCCCAAAGCGCGTCGCGAATCCGACACCTGGCTCTTGTCGAAACTCCCGCTGGGAACGTTTCTCTGCATCGGCGGTATTATCAGCACACTCTGGGGACAGCCACTCATCTCCGCCTATATGCGCCTCCTCGGTCTGTAACTTTCGTTTCAGAGAGAAGATTCTGTCATTCCGACCGACCAACGGGAGCGGAGGAACCTGCAGTTGCCTTTCGCAAAGTTTCATACGACGCTGATTTCCGTCACAGCCGAATCCAATGCAGGCTGAATAGTCTTCGGGAATGCCCGAACGCCTTTATTCAACCTACATTGTTGCAAGCCGGAGCCGCACTCTATACATCGGCGTCACTGGCGACCTTCGAAAACGGGTTTTCCAGCACAAGTGGAAGGAATACGAAGGATTCAGCTCAAAGTACAACTGCGATCGGCTGGTCTGGTTCGAGCACTATCAAAACGTCGCGAAAGCGATTACACGGGAAACGCAGTTGAAGAAGTGGCGCCGAGCGAAGAAGCTTGCTTTGATTGAGCGGATGAATCCCGCTTGGGTCGACCTAAGCCGTGACTGGTTTGAATGCGAGCCAGCAGACTATCTTAGGGCGACTGACAGTCTCATGTCGTAGCCCTCATTGCAAAACGGCAACTGCAGGTTCCTCCGCTCCCGTTGATCGGTCGGTCGGAATGACATTGCCTTGAAAGAGGGGCGGTCTAAGGTTGCTGCGCGGCGTGGGGTATCGCCGACACCGCCGGAGCATTCGCCAGCTGCGGATCCTTCAGCAGCTTCTTAGCTTCCTTGCCGTGCTTGCTATCCGGGTCGTACTCCATCACCTTCAGGTAGTTCGCCTTGGCATTCGCATAGTCTCCGAGCTGGCGCTGCGACTCGGCGATGCCCCAATAGACATCGGGATTCTCGGGATCCGTCACCAGTGCCGACTGATACCGCGACAGCGCAGCCTTCCAATGCTTCAGGCTCATTTCGTAGGAACCCACATCTTCGTCTTCCTTCGCCGTCTCCTGATGAACTACAGGTTCGTCACCCTTCTTCCCGTGCCTGCTCGGCTTGGTTTCGTCCGGGATGTTCACATCGCCGGCACCGGAAAGGCTCGAACTGAAACCGCTGTCGGAAGCAGATGCACCTGGCGGCGGATCATCGGGGCTGTGGACTGGATCGGTATCGTCCTTGAGCAGCGTGGTGGTCGTTCCCGCCTCTTCATCGCTCGGAGCTTCCCGCGAAGCAGGAACTGGTTCACCGTTCGTAGGCACCACCGGCACACTCTTGGTGTCTTCAGGAAACGGATTCGCGTCCGCAGGTGGCTTCTGCGCAGGCTGCTGGGCACTCGCAGGCGGTTTCGGTTGCTGCGGCGACTGAGCATGCAGGCCAACTCCCGCAATCAAGCCGCATACCAATCCAACCACAATGTAGAATTTCAACATCATTCCAATTCTTTTCGTCTCCGCGCCGTTCGTTGCGGTCACTTCAATGTTACGATGCCTTGCATAGCGCACTTCAACTCACCCCAGGATAAAGCCGCACAACCTATGGCGCTCATCATCCGCTCATCTGCCATCCATGCCGCCGGCTGCTATAGCACCACTGCCGTTCGCAAAGGCACCTGCGTTGCCGAGTACACCGGTCCCCGCCTCAGTAAAGACGAAGCCGACGCAGCCAACGAGGACTCACCCATCACCTACCTCTTTGGACTCGGCGATGGCACCGTCGTCATCGACGGCCATTGCATGGCGATGTTCATCAACCACAGTTGCGACCCGAATTGTGAGACTGAGGAGATCCGCGGCAGGGTCTGGATCAAGGCCATCCGCAAAATCGAACCCGGCGAAGAAGTCACCTACGATTACTGCCTTTACGACGGCGGTGACGATGAGGCGACATGCAATTGCGGCGCAAAGAAGTGTCGCGGCACCATGTACTCGCGCGAGGAGATTCGCCGCCGGAAGGCCGCCGCGAAGAAGGCCAGCAAGAAAAAGCCCGCCAAACGTCGCGCCCGCACCAAGGCCATTCCAATTCCTCGAAAGCCCGAGATTGTCGAAGAAGAAGACGCCGCCTGAACCCCCGGTCTCGCGAAAGCCGATACACTGAGCCGTTTCGGGGGATAGCATAGGGCAGGATGACGCAAGAGCCCGAACAACCGCCTCTGACCGACGAGCAACTCGATGTGCTTCGCCGCTTTGCGCTCTTCGAGGTAAGCCGCGATGAGATGCTTCGCTCGCTGGCCGGGGCTTTCGATGTCAACTTCGACCCCAAAGAGGAATCCGACAAAGGAATAACCCAGCGCCGCTCCGCCAATAACCGCTTTCCAATTCCCGAGCCGGGAATCGTCATCACCCGCGAACATATTTCGAATGCACTCGAGCACAAGCGCTTCGACATGATATCGGAGCGCGACCTGGTCTATTGGGCAACGATTCTGCTGCTCAACGATGCCTACGTCTTCGATCCCGGCGATGAAGACCTGATCGCCGAATGGCTCAACGACATCAGCTTCAACCTCGACGGAGGCTGATCGACCTGCTGAGCCACACGACCCAGATTCGCCTGCCCTCTGTCGATTTCTACGCGACCGCCCTGCGCTTAATCAGGCGGTAAATCCACAAAATTAACACCGCGCCCAGAACTGACATGATGAAGCCGGCAGACTGCCCTTGTCTGTACCAGCCGATTAGCTGCCCAAGGAAGGTCGCTCCAATCGACCCCGCAATACCAATGATGATGGTGACGAAGATCCCACCGGGATCTTTCCCTGGCATGACCAGTTTCGCCAAGGCTCCAACGATCAACCCGATCAAAATCTCCCATAGAAGCGCAAACATAGACTCTTCTCCTCGCAATCAGAGTGTGTGAAGGGACCTACGCGATGGCGATTCCCGGCTTTCCTACCCTCTCTGCCTCTCAGCTACCTTGGCCAGCGCGATCGAAAGAGCCGCTCCGCCCAGCGTCTTCACCAGCGTTGAGTGTTGAGCGTAGAATTCGCTGGCCTTGTCCACGATCGAAGGGTCTGTCTTCTCCGCATGAGCCGCGATCTGCTGTACAACGTCAGGTGAAACGTTCTGAGCTTGCTGCGGAGTAATCTGGCTTGCGCCGCCACCCAGCAAGCTAGCCAGCACTCCGCCGCCCGCCATCTGCGCCACTGTGCTTGGGCCGACCGATGCGATCAGTTGATTGAGCATCCCCGCTTTCTGCTCGCCATTGGACCCGCTAAACAGGCTCCCGATCATGTTGCCGAAGGCCGGCGTCTGATCCGACTTGAACATCGCTGAGAGTCCGTCTGCAACGGCATTCGGCGGAGCAGTTTGAGCCACTTGGTCGAAGTGTTCCGTCGCGTTCGCAACATTTGGAGTAGAACCGCCTGTGTACTGCTTCAGAACGTTCGTGACTGAATCGAGCAAGGTCATAGCGATCTCCTTGGGGGGCAGGTTCGCTGCCGGGGGTTGGGTTGCGCTCAGGAAATTCTCGTACGGCGCTCACTACTTGCCCGTACATTTCGCGGTGGCGTCTGAGGCATCGGGCGGCAGACTAAGCCACCGCCCATTAGACATGCCTATGCGGCTGGAATGACCAGCTCTTGTCCCACTTTGATCTTGTCGGGATCGGTGAGATTGTTTGCCTGCGCTATCACGGGATACTTGTTCGCATCGCCGTAGTAGCGCTTGCTGATCTTTGACAGGTTGTCGCCGGGTTGCACCGTGTATGTCTGGTTACCCTGGCGGAACTCAATGTCATGCTTCAGATCCTTATAGTTGGGGTCGACCGCCTTGATCGCATCCCAGATGCGATTCTTGCTGGCTTCGGAAACTGCCATAGCTTTTAAATAAAGCTGATTGCCATCGAGACTGAGGCCTTGAACTTCGGCGCCCTCGCGCTGAATTGTGTCCAGCACTGGCTGATATTTCTGTTTGAGCTGATCGAACAGTTCGGGCATGTGTCCTCCTCGCGTGTTGTAGTCCGTTAAGAAGAAAACGCAGTAGACGGGCGTATTTTCCAATGCCCGTTTCGTTTTCATGGGGAAAGCCACCAGAACACTGCATGACGGTTTGGGGCGTTTGCTGCTCTCGAGTTGTCTTGCGGGAAGAATTGTTCAAGAGCCGCGCTTTGAAAATAACTCCGGAGGCGCTTGAAAAGTATTCGGAAAACTACTTGCCGGGAGCACCGAAAAACTACTCGGTCGTCGCTGTTTGATGTTCAAGCCAATGAGCTTTCTGAATTGCTTCGGCAGTAAAAAGCCCGACTTGCACACTCGATTTCGAGGGCGGGCTTCTGACCGCTTGCTCCACAGATTGTGGCCCTCGACTTTGCAACCCGTCAAGCCAAAATCGAGGGTTTTTCGATCTTAACAAGCGCCGACGTCGCATATTTTCGTCTGCAACAAACGAACTTCCAAAACTTTGAGTGTGCCGCAAATCATTTCATATAAAAGGCCTACCTGTGGACGATACAATCCCTCCTAGGCCACCGTTAACAGGTAGGGCCGAAGGAGACGGTGCGCACATGGGTTACCAGGTTCTAGCCCGAAAATATCGTCCGCAACGGTTTGCCGACGTAGCCGGGCAGGACCACGTCACGCGCACGCTGGTCAATGCGCTGACCCAGAATCGCATTGCCCACGGCTATATCTTTTCGGGCCATCGCGGCATCGGCAAAACCACCATCGCCCGCATTCTTGCCCAGGCATTGAACTGTCGGACCGAAATTGGCTCTGCTCAGCGCCCGACACCCGAGCCATGCGGCATTTGCGACTCCTGCATCGAGATCCGCCAGGGCAATGCCGTGGACGTGATCGAGATCGACGCCGCGACCAACCGCGGCATCGATGAGATTCGCGAACTGCGCGACGCAGCTCGCTACTCGCCCGCCCGCGACCGCTACAAGATTTACATTCTCGACGAAGCTCACCAGATCACTGAGGCAGCGTTCAACGCGCTGCTCAAAACTCTGGAAGAGCCGCCATCGCACATCATCTTCATGATGGCGACCACCGAGCCGGAGAATATTCCCCAAACCATCCGTTCTCGTTGTCAACACTTCAGCTTTCATGCTGTCAAGTTTGACGATATCCTCGCCCAGCTCAAGATGATTGCGGGGCAGGAGAAAGTAGGAGCCGAGGACGCTGCCCTTGCATTGCTGGCCGAGGCCGGCGATGGTTCAATGCGCGACGCGCTCTCCATCATGGACCAGGCCATTGCATCCGCTCCATCCGATGCGAACAATAATCCGGTTCTTTCGACGGAGCAAATCCGCGAACTGATGGGGTCGGTTCCAAATACCGTCTTTGAACACCTACTGGAGTCGGTGGCCGCCGGTGAAAGCGCTCCGGTAATGATGCAGCTCAATGATCTGCTCAATGCCGGGCACAGCGCACAATCGCTGGCGCGCCAAATCGTTCGCTACCTGCGCAACACGCTGATGTCGAAGCTTGGCGGCGAGCAAACAGAGCTGCTGCAGATTTCCGCGGATGAACGCGCCCGCGCGGCGCGCACAGCGCTGCTGTTCGGCGAAGAAGAGATCACCCGCAATCTGCAGATCATGCTGCGCACTTTCGACGATCTGAACTATAGGCAGGAGCAGCGTTTTCACCTGGAGCTGGGCCTGATGAAGCTGGTGCACGCGCAACGCCTTTTGCCCCTGGAAGAATTGCTGAGTAGCGTAGCGAGCGGAACAGCCGCCCGCAGCGGCAGTTCATCCGCACCGCGCACCGCTGCGCCGCCGCCACGAACGCTTTCACCGGCCCAGGCCGCCCCAGGAGAATCGCGTTCCCCGTTCGGTTTTTCAGCCGGTTCGCAACCTGTGATGCAGTCTGCCGCACCGGTTGTTTTGAGCCGTGCTGCCGTTGCCGCACCGCCACAACCAGCGCCGCGCGTTGAGATTCCAAAGGCCCCAGCGGCTGCAACGGTTCCGCAAGCTCCCAAGCCGCCAGTGGGGTTTGGAGAAACATTCATAGGCGTAGCTTCGCCTGAGAGCGAGCCTGCCGAAATCGCGCCAATTAGACCCGCTGGAGCGAGAACGGAAAATCCTTCTCCAGAGGCAGTGCAGCAGGCCGTGGTCACAGCACTGGCGCAGCAGGGTCATGCTACGGCATCGCAACTCATCTCGACGGCCCGTTTCACGCTTGAGTCAACAAACCTGCGCATTGAAGTTCCCGGCATGGGCAAGAAGATGTTGGCGCTCACCGTGAACGCAGCGGCCGAAAAGATCATCAAGCAGGAAGTTCAGCGCCTCGGCGGTCCGGCTCGCTTCATGGTCATTCCCGGTGAAGGTGTTGCCGCCACCTCGACCGTCACGGCGCCCATTGCAGGTAGCATTCAGGAAGCCGCGCTCGAACATCCAATGGTGCAAAAGGCGAAGGAAATATTTAACGCCGAAGTGCGCAGCGTGGTCGATTTGCGCAATAAGTGAGATTATGGAGGCCGCGATGATCAACCCACTCAAGATGGCCGAGATGCTCTCCCAGGCCAACAAGATGCAAGAGGATATGCAGCGCAAGCTGACCCAGACCGTCGTGGAGGGCTCCAGCGGCGGTGGCGCCGTGACCGCAACTATGAACGGAAAGAAGGAGCTGCTCAAGCTTAAGATCGATCCGTCTGCGGTTGCCAGTCTCAGCGGTCCCAAACCAGATGTCGAATTACTCGAATCCCTCATCGTGGGCGCCGTCAACGATGCCGGCCATAAAGCGGATGAGGCGATTCAATCCAGCGTCAAGGGCGCACTGGGCGGTCTCAATCTGGACATTCCGGGCCTCAGCTGAGCCGGGAGCGCTTCCCTGCTGCGTAGAGTTTCAATTTAGAGATTTCGAATCGATATCGGGGGCAGGATCATGAGTGCATTCGACCGCAGGAGTTTTCTACATCTGGGCATGGCCGCTGGCGCTGCGGCTCTGGCGCCACGCTGGGCATTTCCGCAAGCCGCACAGACGGCACCGCCAACGGATCGAATTGCGCAAATTCGCGCTGCCGGCGCATCCACGCCCGTGAAAACGACCAAGCTTTACGACAACATCTGGCTGCTTCAGGGCGCAGGTGGAAACATGGCGGTACAAACGGGTAAGGACGGCAATCTTCTCATTGACTCCAGTTTTGCGACGGCGGTGCCTCACATTCGAGAGGCCATTGCCTCCGTCAGCAACGATGCCCCTCATGCCTTGATCAATACGCATTGGCACATAGACCATGTAGACGGCAACGAAGGCATGCACGCGGCCGGATTCCGGGTTATTGCGCATACAAAGACCAAAACTCGGATGTCGGAGCCAGCGGAGATGAAACTCTTTCACATGTCGCTCCCCGCATACCCCGCCGGAGCGCTCCCCACTGTCACCTTCGACGCTACAATGCGCCACGACCACAATGGCGACTCGATCGAGCTAGTCCATTACGATCCCGCCCACACCGATACAGACATTTACATTCACTTCCACAACGCAGATGTCCTGCACTGCGGAGACATCTTCTTCAATAAGACCTATCCCTTCATCGATGAAGGCACCGGCGGCTCGATTGGCGGAACCATCGCTGCGGCGCAGAAATCTCTAGCGCTTGCCGGGGACAACACTAAGATCATTCCCGGCCATGGCCCGCTGGGGAACAAGGCCGATCTGAAATCCTATATCGACATGCTCTCCGCCGCACGCGACAAGGTGGCGGCTCTCAAGAACGGCGGCGCGAGCGAACAGGAAGTCCTTGCCAAAAAGCCAACCGCCGATCTGGATGCGGACTGGGCGCACGGCGGCTCCCCTGACATGTTTGTCGGCATCGTCTACCGCACCATTTAGGAGGGGTTTCTGTGCCACGCTATGCCGAGCCAATGGCCCGGCTCATCGACGAGTTGAAGAAGCTTCCGGGAGTGGGAACCAAGACCGCCCAACGTTTCGCCTTTCACATTCTGCGCTCCGACGATGAGGATGCGTCGGCGCTGGCCGAAGCCGTGCGAGGTCTGAAGGCGAGCCTGCGATTATGCTCGATCTGCAACAACATTACCGACGTCGATCCCTGTGTTTATTGCACCGGCGCTTCACGCAACCAGCGCCTGGTTTGCGTGGTAGAGGAGCCCACCAATATCGATGCAGTGGAGCGAACCCGTTTTAACGGCGTCTATCACGTTCTGCATGGAACTCTTTCCCCTCTCCACGGCGTTGGTCCCGAACAGTTACGCAGCCAGTCATTGATTGAGCGTGTGGAGCGAGGCGATATCGACGAGGTCATCCTGGCTACCAGCCCCACTCTCGAAGGAGAAGCCACGGCAAGTTGGCTGGCCGGTACGTTGCGCGCGTTCAACGTCCGTATCACGCGCATCGCCACCGGCGTTCCTGCCGGCAGCGATATCGAGTATGCAGACGAAGTCACGATGGCGCACGCCCTTGATGGCCGCCACGAAATGAAGCCTTGATCGAGAGGGTCGTGTTTTCAGGTTTAGCTGCGTAGGCGGCTTAGCAGGTCCTGGGGGTGAACCGGCTTGGCCAGAATTTCAAATTCATAGCCTTGAGCTCGCGCTTTCTCAAGCAAATCAGCAGTTGCCGCCTGCCCTGAGAACAGAAGGATCTTGATCTTCGGCAATAAAGCGCGAATCTGGATTGCCGCATCAATACCGTTCAGGTCAGCCATGATTACGTCGGCGATCAGCATGTCCGGCTCATAGCTGGATGCTGTCTCCAGCGCCGTTTCACCGGAATACACGGCCTTTGCCTGAAAACCGCTCTGGTTCAGAATCATGGCCAGCGTATCGGCTATGACGCGCTCGTCGTCAACTACAAGAACTTTGGGCTTAACTTGATTATCGGGCATAGACTCCTGAAGGCCAAAAAACGAGATTGCGCAAAGCTTTCGATGCGAACGAGCCGGGATGCGAAACTGAACAGCAGTATCAACGGTACGATCAGCTCAGCAAGAACCCTGTTAGGATAACACCCCTCAAACGGTGGCCATGAGCAGTCACTATTGGCCCGGTTTCTCAGTCTACGGATGTCACCCCCGTTGTGCAAGATCTGCGTCAATATCTTCGAAATCGCTCTGTCTCTGAGGCAGTCTGAGAATCCGGATTTACCGTTATTTCGAGATTTGCTTGGTCTCGACTCAAGCGTTACATCCGAGCCCGCAAACACCCCGCGGACTGCGGTACTCTAAACGCGGGTTGTTCCCACGCAACGCCGATTCATTCGCGAGCAACGCAACCTGCATAAGATTTCAATATCAGTTCCCGCCGAGACTTCGACGGCCCCCCTTGGGAGAAGCGCATGCAGCCAGCAGGCACCCCTAACGTTGCGCAAAACCCCTCCCATGAGGCGGCGCCCCCCACTGGGGAAGCTGCCATCCGCTCCGGCGAAGCGATCATTCGTGCCGAAAAGATCGAAAAATACTATGCTCAGCCTAGCCAGAACCGAATTCAGGTCATTTCGCCGACAGACCTGAGCATCGTCCCGGGCGAGATTGTCGCCTTGCTCGGCCCTTCCGGTTCAGGTAAATCGACGATGCTACGGATGCTCTCGGGGCTCTCGAAGCCCTCCGCCGGGCAGGTCTACTGGCATGAACGACCAATATCCGAGGCTGAAATCAACGTCTCAATCGTCTTCCAGAGCTTCGCCCTGTTTCCCTGGCTTACGGTGCTTGAAAACGTGGAGGCTCCGCTCCAGGCCCGCGGCGTCGAACCCGAAGAGCGCCGTGCCCGCAGTATGCGCATGCTCGATACTGTCGGCCTGGACGGATTCGAGTCGGCCTACCCCAAGGAGCTTTCCGGAGGCATGAAACAGAGAGTCGGCTTTGCGCGTGCGCTCGTGGTTGAGCCCGAGGTCCTTTTCATGGACGAGCCGTTTTCTGCTCTCGACGTTTTAACCGCCGAAAACCTTCGCAGCGAGCTGCTCGAACTCTGGGCCAAGAAGACCATGCCGACCCGGTGCGTGTTTATCGTGACCCATAACATCGAAGAAGCCGTTCTGCTGGCCGATCGCATCATTGTCCTGGGGCGGAATCCCGGGCATATCCGCACCGACTTCCGCGTGCAGATTCCACAGCCGCGCGATCGCAAATCCGACCAGTTCACCCAGCTGGTCGACTACATTTACAAAGTCCTCACGCGTCCTGACGTCGTACCTGCCGAAGCCCCCGATCATCAGCATCCCGGACCAAGGATCCGCGATCAGCGCCAGATGAAGTACCAGATGTTGCCCCATGCGCGGCCAGGAGGCGTGGCCGGTCTGCTGGAACTACTGCTCGACAAGGGCGGCCGTGACGATATCTATCGTCTGGCTGACGACCTCGCCTTCGAAATCGATGACCTGCTTCCCATCGTCGATGCGGCCCAGTTGCTTGGCTTCCTCAAAGTGGAGGAAGGCGACGCAACCATAACGGAAAACGGAACGGAATTCGCGAATTCCGAAATCCTTCGGCAGAAAGAAATCTTCCGTGATGCGGCACTCGAGAATATCCTTCTTTTGCGCCAGATTCGCCGCGCCCTTGAAGCCAAGAGCGACCATACGGTTCCTGAAGACTTCTTCCTCGACATGCTCGACGAGCAGTTCAGCGGAGAAGAATCACATCGCCAGATTGAGACGGCCGTCAACTGGGGCCGCTATGCGGAGCTATTTGACTTTGACGCAGCGCGACGCCGTTTTGGGATGCCCGACGCCATTGAAGAAGCTGCAGTCGCCGGGGACGATGACTAATGCTGCAGCGTACGTTCGCACGCTCGCTGGTAACCGTCCGCACGTGGCCCTTCGCCATTGACCTGAGCGTCGCCCTTTGCGCGCTGGCGATGTTCATGGCTGTCGTTCACATGGCCACCTACTGGATGGGGTCGGCCGTCCCAACCTCGCCTATCTCGCAGAATGCGCGTTCGCTGCCTGTCTACGCGCTGTACTCCGTGATGCGTATAGCCATTGCGTATGTGCTGAGCTTGATCTTCGCTGTTGCCTACGGCTATATAGCGGCCCACAACACGCGCGTCGAGGCATCGATGATCGCCGTGATCGACATCTTGCAGTCGATTCCGGTTTTCAGCTTCCTTCCGCCGGTTTTGATGGCGATGATTGCGCTCATCCCGCACCGTCAACTCGGCATCGAGTTAGGCGTCATCTTCCTTATCTTTACCGGTCAAGTATGGAATCTTGCGTTCAGCTTTTACTCCTCTGTGAAAGGCATACCGCGTGAGATGATCGAGGCTTCGCGCATTTACCGTTACTCGGGGTGGCAGCGCTTTTGGCAACTGGAAATGCCCTATGCTGCCATCGGCCTGGTGTGGAACTCTATCGTCTCGGTTGCCAATGGCTGGTTTGCGCTGATGGCCTGCGAGATGTTTCCACTGAACGGGACCAACTTCCAGCTGCCGGGACTAGGCAGCTATATCCAGACAGCCACATATTCTGGCGATACCCGTGCGCTATTGAGCGGCATCGCCGCCATCGTTCTCATCGTGGTTGCCACCGATCAGCTTATCTGGCGCCCGCTTATCGCGTGGAGCGAGAAATTCAAGTTCGAGCAGGTCGAATCCGCCGACCACGTCACATCTCCGATTCTGACCCTGCTGCAGCGGTCAACCATCATTACCACTCTTTCGACCCGCGTTTGGGCGAGCATCGAAGAGCCTATCTACCGGCGTCTTGCACGAACCCGAGAATGCCGGGTTGTGCGCCCGATCGATTTCGAAACCGGTAAGCGTAAGGCTTCAATTGGTTACTGGATGGTTGGCATCGCGTTAGCAGTAGCCATCACGTGGGGAGCGATCCAGTGTGCTCTCATGCTGCGTCACGTGACTCTCGCGGATATTCGCATGCTGTTCGAGGGCGCGGCTGCGACTTTTCTGCGCGTAAATGTTGCACTCCTTATCTCCGCTTTGTGGACAGTGCCTGTGGGTGTCGCGATCGGATTCAATCCCAAACTCGCGCGCCTCGTTCAACCAGTGGCCCAGGTGCTGGCGTCCGTTCCTGCGACAGCCTTCTTTCCGATTCTGCTCATCGGCCTGCTCAAGATCGGCGGCGGACTGGGAATAGGTTCAGTTGCGCTGATGCTGCTCGGCACGCAGTGGTACATCCTGTTCAACGTCATCGCAGGAGCCATGTCCATCCCCTCCGATCTGCGCGAGGCGGCTTCTCTCTACAGATTCACGCGTTGGCAGCGCTGGACGCAGCTCATTCTTCCCGGCATTTTTCCCTACCTCATTACCGGAATGGTCACCGCCTCCGGCGGGGCATGGAATGCCTCGGTGTTTGCCGAATATGCCAATATCCAAGGTCGCACCATCCAGACGATCGGCCTCGGAGCCCAGATTCAGTCGGCCTCGGCGGATGGGCGTTTCCCGATCCTGCTCATGGCAACCGTCATGATCTCGCTGATGGTGGTTACGATGAATCGTCTTGTTTGGCGACGTATGTATCGCCTCGCTGAAACGCGGTATAAACTTGAGGGCTAACTAGACACACAGGGCTGTCGGTCGCGATGGGGGACGAATGATTCGCGTAGGACTGATTGGTTTCGGCATGGCGGGCCGCGTTTTCCACGCCCCGCTTATTTCGTCGGTCGAAGGTCTCGAACTCGTTGCCGTTGTCGAGCGATCCGCAGACAAGGCAGCAGAGCGATATCCCGGCATCACCACGTATCGCTCGGTCGAAGAGTTGCTCGCCGACGCGTCGATCAAGCTCGTGATCGTAGGCACGCCAAACAGCAGCCATTTCCCGATCGCCATGCAGGCGCTTGAAGCGGCAAAAAGCGTCGTGGTTGACAAGCCTGTGGCTCTCAGTTCCGGCGAAGTAGTCCAACTTGCCGAGCTTGCTGGTGGCATCGGATCACAGGTATTTCCGTTTCATAACCGTCGTTTTGACAGCGACTTCCTGACGATTAGAAAACTATTGGATGAGCGTTCGTTAGGGCGCATGGTTCATTTCGAATCGAATTTCGATCGCTGGCGTCCCGGCCTTTCGACGAGAGCGTGGAAAGAAGAAACGGACGAGGGCGGTATCCTGTTCGACCTGGGAACGCACTTGGTCGACCAGGCGCTGATCCTGTTTGGGCAGCCATCGGCAGTTGGAGCTGAGGTGCTCCGCGAGCGGGATGGTGAAGGCTCCAACGATGCATTTACGATTCGCCTGCACTATTTCTCAGGATTCTCTGTCACGCTTGGAGCCAACTGCCTTTCCTCGCTCGCGCGCCCGCGCTTCCACTTGCGCGGCACCAGGGGTAATTTCTGGAAGTGGGGACTCGACCCTCAGGAGGAAGCGCTCAACAACGTCTCGAAGATCACGGACACGAATTGGGGCGAAGAAGCGAGCGATCGCTGGGGCACGCTGAGCGCCGACGTCGATGGGGGAATGGTGACACGCTCAGTGCCGTCGACGCCAGGCAACTATCGGCTTTTCTACGCAGGCGTTCGCGATGTTTTGCTGGGCAAATCCGCTACCCCTCCCGTCACGCCCACGGAAGCCTGGCGAGTGGTGCGGGTGCTTGAGTGGGCAAAACAGAGCTCAGAGACGCATCGTGACGTCGAATGCGACTGGAGCAGCGAACCCGCCTGATTAACGCACCGGTTTATTTCTCTGTGATCTGTCTTTCCATGAGCGGCACCCAGAATCGGAATATGCATCCATGTTCAGGGCTGCTTTCCACGGTGATGTCCCCCCCATGGGCGATCATCAGGGCGCGGGCAATGGCGAGGCCCATGCCAGTTCCCTTGCCGAGCTTTGTGCCCTTCTTTCCGCGGTAGAACTTCTCGAAGATGTAAGGCAGGTCGCCTTTGTCGATGCCGTGTCCGTTGTCTTCCACCTCAAATTCCAGTCGACCCTCGACGCGGCGGCTGCGGAGCATTATTTTGCTTTCCGGCGGAGAATACAATGCGGCGTTTTCGATCAAATGGCGAAATACCCGGCTGAGCAGTTTGGCATCGAACCATGCCAGACCGTCAGGCTCCTGGACCATCAGGATAGCCTGGTGTCGTCCCAGCGCTGTATGCGACTCCTCGACCGCATGCTCGAGCAGGGTGCGCGTGTGCCGGGGTTCGGGTTGAACCCTGAGCACGTTCGCGTCAAGTTCAGCCATCTCCACAGCCTCGCCGATCAATGCGTCGAGATGCGCCGATTCTTCATCCACGATCATGGCAAGTTCCTTGCGCGATCCGTCGTCGAGGCCCTCGTCCTGCGTCAACGTTGTGGCTGCCGCACGGATCGAGGTGAGGGGTGTCCGCAGCTCGTGCGTCAGGGAATCGATGAGCGCGGCGCGGAGCCGTTCGCCCTCGCGCGAGGCTTCCATGCGCGCAGTCGCTTCAATTGCGGTGGCCCGCGTGAGCGCAATTCCCACCTGCGTGCTGACAGCTGTCGCCACTTCCCTCGACAGATTTGGAGGCCGCCATGCGATTGCGCCAACGGCGCGCATTCCCACCATCAACGCGTGCGCCTCATATCCATCCGGATTTGCGAGAGCAGCGTGCGCTCCCCCCGTAATTTCGCGCAGATTCGCTTTGAAAAGTTGGCTCAGCTCTGCAATTGTGGAGACGAACTGATCCCGGTCCTGCATGTATAGCACGACACTGTCGAGCAGGAAAATCTTTGCCACCAGCGCTGGAAGATCGCGAATAAGTCCGTCAGCGTCTTCATGGAGAATCATCTCCTGGCTCAGCAGATAAAGGCGTTCGACATCCTCCCGGCGTTGCTCGGCCTGTTCCTTCTGTTTGCGTGCTCGCTCTGCTACGCGTCCGGCGACCAGCGAACTCACAGCAAATGTCAGCATCGATATCCATTCCTGCGGGCCGGCGAGGACGAAAGTGTGGATGGGTGGTAGAAAGAAATAGTCGAAAGACACCGCGCAAAGCAAAGCACTGTAGAGCGAAATGACCAGGCCGGCCTGCGTCGCTGTCACCACAACAACGACAAGGAAAACCATGCCAGCCGTGGTTGCACGCGCACCCGTCATTGCCAGGGCAACGGTGGTGACGACCGCGGCCAGAGTGGCGCCCAGCCACTGCAAATAATGTTGCGGCTTGGGTTTCAATTGCATGCTTGTCTCATCCGGAATGATACTCGGCCAGCCCGATGATGTAATCTTCCGGTGGAAGAAGAACGAAGATGCCCGGCAGAATTCTCGTTATCGATGATGAACCGCAAATCACTCGCGTACTGCGCGCTGCACTATCGGCCCAAGCGTTCGATGTTCGAACCGCCAATGATCCTGAAGAGGGCCTTCGCATCTTTGCGGACTGGCCGCCCGATCTTGTTATCACCGATCTGATGATGCCAGGCCTCAGCGGAGTTGAGGTTGCTCGTGCCATCCGCAAAACGTCATCGACTCCTATCCTTGTTCTATCTGTACGCGATCATGAGCGCGCCAAAATTGAGGCGCTCGACTCCGGCGCTGACGACTACGTCACCAAGCCTTTCAGTATCCAAGAATTGCTGGCGCG
The DNA here is from genome assembly GCA_963802565.1 of uncultured Acidobacteriaceae bacterium. Lineage (GTDB taxonomy): Bacteria > Acidobacteriota > Terriglobia > Terriglobales > Acidobacteriaceae > Telmatobacter. The sequence goes on from CAWDJR010000029.1 coordinate 121,401, forward strand.
GGTACGGGCTCATTTGCGCCGCGCTCCTGAACGCACCGAGTCTGCGGTTGTGGCTGGTGATTTTGTGATTGATGCCGCTGCCCACAGCATCGAAGTTGCCGGCAAACCCATGCACCTTACTCCCAAGGAATTCGAACTGCTACTCCATCTGGCGCGCCATGCGGGTAAAGTGATCACGCATCGTGCCCTGCTCACAGCGGTATGGGGAGCGCAATCGGCTCATCAGCCCGAATACCTTCGCGTCTTTGTTGGTCAGCTCCGCAAGAAGCTGGAAGCTGAGACCGGCAAACAGTTCATACAGACAGAACCATGGGTGGGATACCGCTTCGTTCCTGAGGGCTTCGCGGGAAAAGAAGAGTAAATACCTTCCAGTTCGCCTTTTCGAGGGCAATTCAGCTCATACCAGACAGGCCTTTATTATTTCTTTAGGTTTCCCTTCCACCAACAAAATACCTACCCCTGCAAAATCGATTTTGGAATCACGCGCTTTCGTACCTGCGGGTGTTGCTCCGAATCGAGGATTGTCGCATGCAAGATCTGACCATGCTCTTCTTTACAGCCGTTTTTTTTGCCGTGGCCTTTCTTTACGTTAAGGCCTGTCAGAAGTTGAGGTAACCCATGGATCTCATGACCATCGTCGCTCTACTGCTTTCGGTCCTGTTGCTCATCTACCTCTGCACAGCCCTGTTGTATCCGGAGAAGTTCTGACATGTCTGCCAATGGCTGGTTGCAATTTGCTATCTTCTCGGTCGTTCTCCTCTTAACTGTGCGTCCGGTTGGCATTTATCTGGCGCGCGTGCTTGAAGGACAGCGCACTTGGCTCGATCCGGTCTTTCGGCCCATCGAGCGGCTCATCTACAAAGTTTGCGGAGTCCAAGCCGACCACGAGATGAACTGGCGTGAGTACGCCTTTGCCATGCTTGGTTTCTCCGCCGTCGCCATGGTGCTCACGTATGTCATCGAGCGTGCACAGGCATTCCTTCCCTGGAATCCGCAACACCTGGCCGGTGTCGGCGCAGACCTGGCCTGGAACACGGCGGCAAGCTTCACCACCAATACCAACTGGCAGTTCTACACGCCCGAATCGACGATGAGTTATCTCACCGAGATGGCTGGTCTCGCGACACACAACTTCTTTTCAGCGGCTGTTGGAATCGTGGTGGCCATCGCCCTGGTGCGCAGCATCAAGCGCACCGGCTCGCGGACCATCGGAAATTTTTGGGTCGACACAACGCGCACATTGCTTTACATACTGCTTCCGGGCTCGCTCATCTATGCGTTGCTGCTGGTCGCGCAAGGCGTCCCACAGAATCTGCATGCCTACACCGTTGCGCACACGCTTGAAGGTCAAACCCAGACCATCGCCCAGGGGCCAGTCGCTTCTCAGGAAGCAATCAAGATGCTCGGCACCAATGGCGGCGGATTCTTCAACGCCAACAGCGCTCACCCGTTTGAAAATCCCACACCGTTTTCGAACTTCCTGCAACTGCTGTCCATCTTCATCATCCCCGCCGGACTCACGTACGCTCTCGGTCGGATGACCGGAGCTCCGGGTCACGGCTGGGCAGTCTTCGCGGCAATGTACATACTTTTTGCGGCTGGCTTCACGACTCTGTACTGGGCCGAGGCACACCCGCATCCGATGATTCACGGAGCGGCCCAGAAAGCAACGCTCACTGCCCCCGGCGGGAATATGGAGGGCAAGGAAGTCCGTAACGGAATTGCGGAGACAGCTCTTTTCGCCACGATCACGACCGACGCAAGTTGCGGCGCGGTTAACGGAATGCACGATAGCTTCACTCCCCTCGGCGGCCTTGTTCCCCTCACGAACATTATGCTCGGCGAGGTGATCTTTGGCGGCGTCGGGTCTGGACTCTACGGAATGTTGATTTTCGTCGTTCAGGCCGTCTTTATTGCCGGCCTCATGGTGGGCCGCACCCCGGAGTATCTCGGCAAGAAAATCGAAGCATACGACGTGAAAATGTCGATGCTGTACGTGCTCATCTTCCCGCTGGTCATCCTCTCACTGACAGCGATCATGGTGCTATTGCCGAACGTCGGGCTTGGGACTACTACCAATGGCGGCCCGCACGGACTGAGTGAGGTCCTCTATGCATTCACCTCCGGTGCAGGCAACAACGGCTCTGCATTCGCTGGACTCGGCCCGAACTGGTGGTACAACATCACGATCGGCTGGGACATGCTCATCGGGCGCTTCCTGATGATGCTGCCAGTGCTCGCGCTCGCGGGTAACCTGGCTAAGAAAAAAAGTATCCCGCCTTCGCCAGGCACCTTTCCGGTTAATACTCCGCTCTTCACCGTGCTGCTTGTTGGCGTGGTGCTTATTCTTGGCGCGCTTACCTTCTTTCCCGCGCTGAGCCTTGGACCCATTCTTGAACATCTGCAACTGAAATCCGGACAGCTTTACTAAGGAGATCTGAAATGAGTGTTTACGGCAAATTTGATTCTCCGGCTCAGGCTGAAGCTCATTCGGACTCAGCGCACGCCACGTCTTCTGAACCAATAATTCCTTCATCTACCCTGCCCCCGGAGCACCACGAACATCGTCGCAAGAAGACCACGCCGGGTGTTGCGGAGCAGAAGAGCCTCTGGAACACAGCGATCATGCGGCAGGCATTTATCGATGCCTTCCGCAAGCTCGATCCGCGCTGGATGGTCAAAAATCCCGTAATGTTTGTTGTCGAGGTCGGAAGCGTACTAACCTCACTTCTGCTTACTCGACAATACGCTCCATCATCGCGTTGGCTTCGGATTCAATCTCCAGATCACCCTGTGGCTTTGGTTCACAGTGTTGTTTGCCAACTTCGCTGAAGCAATGGCAGAGGGGCGCGGCAAGGCGCAGGCGGACACGCTTCGCAAGGCCAAAGGTGAAACCATCGCGCAACGGTACACGGCGACAGGCTCGCTTGAGCAAGTTGCCAGTGGTCTGCTTCGCGCCGGAGACGTCATCTACGTCCCGGCCGGACACTATATCGCCGGCGATGGCGAAGTGATTGAAGGAGTAGCCTCCGTCGACGAATCCGCCATCACAGGCGAATCCGCGCCGGTGATCCGCGAAGCCGGCGGGGATCGCTCCGCTGTCACAGGTGGGACCAAGGTGCTATCGGACTGGGTGAAGATTCGCATCACTTCCAATCCCGGGGAGACATTTCTGGATCGCATGATTGCGCTTGTGGAAGGTGCAACTCGCCAGAAGACGCCGAATGAAATCGCCTTGTCAATCCTGCTCTCCGGCCTGACGATTGTGTTTCTGCTGGCGGTAGTCACACTGCAACCATTTGCGATCTACTCAAAGGCTCCGCAGACGGTGTTCGTGCTGGTGTCGTTACTCGTTTGCCTGATTCCGACGACGATCGGCGGGCTGCTTTCTGCGATCGGCATCGCCGGAATGGATCGTCTCGTCCAGTACAACGTGCTAGCGATGAGCGGTCGCGCCGTGGAGGCAGCGGGCGACGTGAACACGCTTCTGCTCGACAAGACAGGAACCATCACGCTGGGCAATCGCCAGGCTACGGAATTCATCCCGGCCCCCGACGTCACGCCTGAAAGAATGGCCGATGCGGCTCAACTCGCGTCACTGTCTGACGAAACGCCTGAAGGCCGCTCGATCGTGGTGCTTGCGAAAGAGAAATATAACCTGCGTGGCCGCGACCTTAGCGGTATTCACGCGGAGTTCGTTCCCTTCTCCGCGCAGACCAGGATGAGCGGTGTGAACCTGCCCGGCATGCGCATCCGCAAAGGCTCAGCCGACGCCATTGCGCGCTTCCTAGAGGATCAGGGTTCGATGCTGCCCAAAAAGGTGCGAGACGCCGTGGAGGAGATCTCGCGGGCTGGCGGCACGCCTTTGGTGGTGGCGGAGAACTCGACGGCACTCGGTGTGATCTATCTCAAGGACATCGTCAAGGGCGGTCTTAAGGAGCGTCTGGCTCGCCTTCGCGCCATGGGAATCCGCACCATCATGATCACCGGCGACAACCCACTGACTGCCGCGGTGATTGCGCGTGAGGCCGGAGTCGACGACTTCCTCGCCGAGGCCAAGCCCAAAGACAAGATGGACCTGATCAAGAGGGAGCAAGCCAAGGGAAAGCTGGTTGCGATGACCGGCGATGGCACCAACGACGCGCCCGCACTCGCGCAGGCGGACGTGGGCGTTGCGATGAACTCGGGCACGCAGGCCGCGAAGGAAGCGGGCAACATGGTCGATCTCGATTCCAACCCTACCAAGCTGATTGAAATTGTGGAGATCGGAAAACAACTCCTGATGACGCGCGGCGCGTTGACCACGTTTTCGATTTCGAACGACGTTGCTAAATACTTCGCGATTATTCCAGCGATGTTTGCCGGCGCGTTTCCCGTGCTGAACGCCCTGAACATCATGTATCTGCATTCGCCCCAGTCGGCCATTCTGTCGGCCGTAATTTTCAACGCCATCATCATTGTGGCGCTCATCCCGCTCGCATTGCGCGGGGTGAAATATGAACCCAAAGCTGCCGAAGCCCTGCTGCGGCGCAACCTGCTGATCTACGGCGTTGGCGGCGTCATCATTCCGTTCATCGGCATTAAAGCCATCGACATGCTACTCGTAGCCATACACCTGGCGTAAGGAGATCCGAATATGCACGCAACTGCCCCAATGACATCATCCCCACCAAGCCATGCAGCCAACGTTACGCATTCGGTTTGGGGAACCTCCATACGCTTTACGATTTTGACGACGGTGCTCCTCGGGATCGGATATCCGCTTCTCGTCACCGGAATCGCCGGAGTACTGTTTCCGCACAAGGCGGCGGGTAGCTTGATTCTAAGCAATGGTCAGGTAATCGGCTCTGAACTGCTGGCACAGAGCTTTACGTCGGATCGCTACTTCCATCCTCGCCCCTCGGCAGCGGGCAACGGTTACGACCCGACTTCCTCAGGCGGATCGAATCTCGGGCAGTCCAATGCGAAACTGGTGCAGCGCATCCAGGGCGACATCGACAAGCTGGCCGCTCAGAACCCGGGACGTCCGGTTCCGATCGACGCGGTCACCACTTCAGGCTCGGGTCTGGATCCGGATATCACACCGGACAATGCTTACTTTCAGGCGCCGCTCATTGCCAAGGCACGCGGCCTGGACGAGCCGCGGATCCGCCAACTCATCAAGCAGCACACTTCCGGTCGCACTCTCGGCGTGCTGGGCGAACCCCGCGTCAACGTTTTGGAACTGAATCTGGCTCTCGACAAGTCTTCCAAGTAGCTCCGCTCGGCTTCCCCTGGAAAATTGGGGAGGATCGTATCCTCCCCGCCTTTTTTCCTTACGCGCCCATCCACAATTCGACAAGCTCTCTCTCATGCGAATATCATCCTCATTCACCATCTTTGTGCCCGATGGGTCTCGCGGATGCGCGCATCGCTCTTCATTACCTGCTACAACGACACACTCTTTCCCGAAACCGGACGTGCTGTGGTGCGACTGCTGGAGCGGCTGGGCGTCAGCCTCGACTTTCTGGCCGCCCAAACTTGCTGCGGACAGATGCATGCCAACACCGGATTTCGAACTGAGGCTTTTGCGCAGGCCAAACGATTCGTGCAACTTTATCGCGACGCAGAATGTGTTGTGATTCCCTCTTCCTCTTGTGTGGCGATGATCCGCGACCAATACCGTGGGCTGTTTGAGGAATTGGGAAATGAAGACCTGCGAAGGCAGTTTGTATCGTTGCTTCCGCGCGTGTACGAGCTGAGCGAATTCATCACCGATGGACTTGGCGTGGACGATGTGGGGGCATTCTTCCCGCATCGCGTCACCTATCACGCAAGTTGCCATGGGTTGCGCGGGCTGCATATTGGCGACCGGCCGTTTCGCCTACTGAGCAAGGTGCGCGGACTTGAACTCATTCCGCTCGCGAACCTGGAGCGGTGCTGTGGATTCGGTGGGACGTTTTCCATCAAGAATGCTGAAGTTTCAACAGCAATGCTCGATGCCAAGCTTGGAGATGTACTTGCCTCCGACGCAGCGTACTGCACGGCGCTTGATAATAGTTGCCTGATGCACCTGGGTGGAGCGCTGCATCGACAGAAGAAGATGGTCCACACTGTCCATCTCGCCGGCATTCTTGCTAGTACCGCCGAGCATCCATATGGAGATAACGCGTGAGCCTCCCTGTTCGCCGTAACGCTCCGGTAATGGACCCGCAAATCGCACCGCCATTTCCCGCTGCAGCACTTCCGATTCTGCAAAATACACAACTGCGGAATAATGTGGCCCACGCGACCGATGTCATTCAGACGAAACGCAATCACCTGGTCGCTGAAAAGAAGGATTGGCAGGAACTGCGCACCTCTGCTGCCGCAATTCGAGCGCATGCGCTCGCGAATCTTGGTGCTTATCTGGAGCAATTCGAGAGCACGTTGCACCGCTGCAGGTGGAACCGTTCACTGGGCGAGAGATGCGGCTGAAGCGCGCGCAATCATCGTCGGCATCTTGCGTGAAGAGAATGCAACCGAGGTCATCAAGATCAAGACTATGACTTCTGCCGAAATCCAGCTCAATCCGGCGCTGGAATCAGCCGGCATCCACGCTATTGAGACGGATCTGGCTGAGTTGATCCTTCAGCTGGGGGACGATGAGCCCTCGCATATTGTTGTTCCGGCACTGCACGTCAATCGCCGCCAGGTCCGCGAAATCTTCGCATGCCGGATGGGTTTGCCGGATCTAGCTGACGATCCGCAAGCCCTCACTGCCGCCGCACGCACCTACTTGCGCCAGAAATTCCTGAGCGTTCCGACAGCGATCAGCGGCGCCAACTTTCTAATCGCAGAGACAGGTTCCGTTGCCATCGTCGAGTCAGAAGGCAATGGGCGCATGTGCCTAACTTTGCCTCGCACGCTTATCACGATTGCGGGCATCGAAAAGGTCTTGCCGCGCTACAGTGATCTCGAAGTGCTGCTGCAGGTTCTGGCCCGTTCGGCCACTGGCGAGCGCATGAATCCCTACACGTCGGTGTGGTCCGGCGTCTCTCCGGGTGATGGTCCGCAACGCTTTCATGTCGTGCTGCTGGATAACGGCCGCGCGGAGATTTTGGGGCGCAAGGTTGAGCGTCAGACTTTGCAATGCATCCGCTGCGCTGCGTGTTTGAATACCTGCCCCGTATATAGGCAGACCGGCGGGCACGCATACGGATCTCCGTACGCCGGCCCAATCGGCGCAATCCTGACACCGCAATTAGAGCGAATGCAACACGCGCAATCACTTCCCTACGCGTCGTCTCTTTGCGGCGCCTGCTACGAAGTGTGTCCCGTCAAGATCAATATTCCTGAAGTGCTGATCGAATTGAGGGCTCAAGTCGTCGATCAGGAACGCAGGCAGCATGCACGCTGGTTTGATCTCATGTACGTCGGGATGAAGGCGGCTAACTTCGTATTCGCCAACGCAAGCCGCTTCAGAATTGCGCAACGAGTTGGCTCGGCTCGGCTTACGCTTGTTTACCAGCAAAGATGGATGGATTCACCACTTGCCTAGTCTTGGAGCACGCTGGACACTGTCGCGCGATTTGCGCGCGATTCCCGATCAAAGCTTTCGCGAGTGGTGGGCCGCGCGCGAGTCGGATCAAAGCGAGGAGGCGAAGTGACGGACACCTCTGCTCGTCAAGCGATCCTTGAACGAATCCGCACAGCTACGCAATCCGATTCAAATGCGTATCTGGATTTGCCTCGACATTACATTGGACTCGGCACACTCGATCTGCCTGCTCGGTTGCGTCTGATGACCGAGCGACTACGAGAGTATGGCGCTGATGTAGTTGAGTGTTTGCCAGCCGATCTCCCTGTAACCATCGCGCGTCAACTCAAATCCAGCGGTCGTCACATCTTCGTAGCCCCTGCCGGCCTCCCTTCCGAGTGGCATTACCACGGCGTTTCCTGGAAGTTAGACCAAGGTCTCAGCTATGAAGCAATCGAGAGTTGCGATGGTGTCGTCACTGGATCGTCGGCGGGTATTGCTGACTCAGGCACGATTGTCCTGCATCACTCCGAATCAGAAGGACGCCGGGTAATCACACTGCTGCCCGATTTCCACCTCTGCATCCTGAGCGCCAGCCAGATTGTCGAGACGCTGCCCGAGTACTTTGCGCGCTGCGCCGAACCACCGCGGCTCGCTACGTATATTTCTGGTCCGAGCGCGACGGCGGACATTGAAATGACTCGAATCAAGGGAGTACACGGACCACGGTTTCTGAGTGTGATCATCGTTCGCGACAACGGATAGCATGCGCACAATCCGAAAGAAGTCCTACAATCTTCAACGGACGAGGCAGACACCATGATGCAATCTGAATCCGCAATCTTTGAACAGGCAGCTAAAGTTCTGGATCAATTCCAGATCGAAGTCCCTTCGTGGGGGTTTGCAAATACTGGTACGCGCTTTGGCAAGTTTGTTCAGCCTGCGGCCGCATCCACGCTTGAAGAAAAATTCTGCGATGCTGCAGAAGTCCACCGCCTCACTGGCTCGACGCCTACTTTGGCTCTACATGTCCTGTGGGATCTTCCACGTGGACTGGAGGATGTCGCGGAGGTTCAGACGCTTGAGCGTAAAACCGGGATCCGATCCGGTTCGATCAACCCGAATCTCTTTCAGAATCAAGAGTACAAATACGGCTCGCTCTGCAACCCGGATCAAGACATTCGCGATAACGCCCTTCAGCACGTTCTTGATTCCATTGAGATCGGAAAACGACTTCGATCGCGCGATATATCTCTCTGGCTTGCTGATGGCTCGAACTATCCAGGTACGCAGTCCATGCGCAGACGCATCGGTTGGCTGCAGGAAGCGTTGAGTTCCGCGCACGAACATCTGGCTCCAGATCAACGGCTACTTGTTGAGTACAAACCCTTCGAGCCAGCTTTCTACCACACCGACATTGCAGACTGGGGTATGTCGTCGCACCTGTGCCGCGCCGCCGGTCCGCAGGCCTTTGTGCTGGTGGACACGGGGCATCACTACCTCTCGCAAAACATCGAACAGATTGTCGCGTGGCTGCTGCATCTCGACCTATTGGGCGGTTTCCATTTTAATGATCGATGCTATGCGGACGACGATCTCACTCTGGGATCGATCGATCCGTACCAGGTCTTCAGAGTCTTTCATGAGCTCTGCGAGGATCAGCAATTCCCTAAATCGAAGAGTCCGCTGCACGCTGTGCCTTTCATGATCGATCAGAGTCACAATCTCAAGGGGAAGATCGAAGCCATGGTCCAAACTGTTGTTGCCGCACAAGAATTGTGGCTCAAGGCTGCGCTCGTTGATCGAGATAGGCTTGGAGCCTTGCAGCAATCCTGTGATCTTGTGGCCGCCGAAGAGCTATTCCGAGGCGCGTTTTGGCAAGATGTTCGGCCGATTATCGCAGCTTGGCGCGAATCCCGCGATCTCGCTCCCGATCCTTTGGCGGCGCTCCGCGAGGGCGGGTACGTAGAACTCATCACCCGTGAACGCTCCAGTAGGCCGTCGACCGTGAGCAGCTACGCCTAGCTTGAGCTTTCGGCGGTAAAATCGAGGTTTGAGCTCTGATTTATTTCCCCGATCGGTGGTGCAATGATGACGCAGGTAGCTTTCGCAACCGCAACTCTTCGCTTTCTTGAGGACCGGTGGGATCCCGCAGTAGCAGCAACGCTGGACGAGCCGGAACTTCTGCGCTATCGCTCAAACCTGCTCGGGTCTGACCTGCGCATCACAAATTTCGCCGGTGGCAACACCAGCTCAAAGATCAAAGAGACAGATCCGCTCACCGGAGAGAGTGTTGAAGTCATCTGGGTCAAAGGCTCTGGCGGAGATCTGGGCAGCATGAAGCGGTCCGGGTTTGCGACGCTCTATCAGGAAAAGCTTCTCGCGCTCGAGCGAAGCTATAAAGGCGTCGATACCGAAGATGACATGGTGGCGATGTATCCACTATGCACCTTCCGTAACAATCCCGTTGCGGCGTCCATTGACACGCCGCTGCACGGGTTTCTTCCCTTCCCGCACGTCGACCATCTTCATCCCGATTGGGGCATCGCGTTGGCCGCGTCTGCGAATGGTAAGGCCAAGATGGACGAATTCAATCGCGAGTTTCACCACTCGCTGGCATGGCTTCCATGGCAGCGTCCAGGTTTCGAACTTGGCCTCATGCTACGCCAGGCGGTGCGCGACAATCCGAACTGCGACGGCATCGTACTGGGCGGGCACGGCCTGTTCACATGGGGACAAACGCAGCGCGAGTGCTACCTCACTACGATCACGCTCATCGACCAGATCGGCCAATTCATCGCACGGCACGGCGAGGCAAAGGGTGCGGCCCGGTTCGGGGGCGAAGCAGTGCCCTCCCGCGATGATCGGCAGGCCCTTGCGAATGAGGTTGTGCCGCACCTTCGCGGCCGGTTGAGCTCGCACAGCCGATGGATTGCGAGTTTCAGCGACGCTCCCGATGTACTGCAGTTCGTAAACTCAGCGCACGCTGAGGAACTCGCCTATCTGGGTACCAGTTGCCCGGACCACTTCATCCGCACAAAGATTCGCCCCATGTTTGTTCCATGGCCGCAGACCGGCAGCGTTGCGAATCTGAAAGCGCAAATCGATCGATCGCTGATTGAATATCGTGAACAGTACTGCACCTACTACCACTACTTCGCGACGTCCGACTCGCCGTCGCTACGCGATCCCAGCCCAACCGTCGTCCTTATCCCTGGTCTCGGCATGTTTAGCTTCGGCAAGACCAAGACTGAAGCTCGCATCGTTGGCGAGTTTTATACAAATGCAATTCATGTAATGGAGGGCGCGGGCATTCTTGGGAGCACCGACGATATCAAGGGTGCGCTGCCCCAGTGTGGCGAGGGAATGGACCCGGCTAGCTTCAAAAGCTTCAGCAATTACGTCGCGCTCCCGCCTTTGGAGGCTTTTCGCATTGAGTACTGGGCAATGGAAGAGGCCAAGATTCGCCGCCAGCCACCCGAAAAAGAACTTAGCCGCCGCATCGCCCTCATTGTTGGTGGCGGCAGTGGCATTGGCCGCGAAGTTGCGCACCTCGCTGCAGCTCGCGGCGCCCACGTGATGATCGCCGATTACGATGAGACGGCTGCAGCAAGGGTCGCCGGAGAGCTAGCGCAGATAACGCAAAAGGAATTCATTGCATGGACCACGGTGGATATTCGTAGCCGCGAGACCGTGCGGCAGGCGCTTCGCCTCACCATTGCGGCATTTGGCGGAATAGATATTCTCATCAACACAGCCGCCTTGTTTCCTTCATCAGCAGACGGTGTAATTACCGATGATCTCTGGGCTGCGACACTGAATATCAACGTGACTTCCAACTACATCCTTGCCGATGAGGCTGCCAAGGTTTTCGCCGATCAGAACCTTGACGGCTCCATCGTACTTACCAGCTCTGCCAACGCGGTTGTGGCCAAGCGCGGCAGCGAAGCCTACGACGTGAGCAAGGCTGCCTTGTCGCACCTGGTGCGTGAACTGGCTGTTTCGCTATCACCCAAGGTGCGAGTCAATGCCGTCAGTCCGGCAACGGTCGTAAAGGGAAGCACCATGTTTCCGCGTGATCGCGTTCGCGCATCGCTAACCAAGTACAACATTCCCTTTGACGAAAACAAATCAGATGACGAATTGCGCACCGTGCTTGCCGGCTTCTATGCTAAGCGCACGCTCACGCATCAGCCTATCGATCCAGCCGACTGCGCCGAGGCAATCGTTTTCCTGGCGAGCCCGCGGACGCGTTGCACCACCGGGCACATCTTCCCCGTGGACGGAGGACTGACCGAGGCTTTCCTGCGGTGAGTTCGCCGGAAGGGCAAATTCCGAACGATTCACGCGCGCGAGTCGCTATCGACCTTGGAGCTGAAAGCTGCCGCGTTTCACTCCTTCGCTGGCACGAAGGTAAACCGCAAATATCAGAAGTTCATCGTATTTCGAACGGCCCCGTTGAGCAGTCAGGATCGCTTCGCTGGCCGCTTTCAGTCATTCTTTCTGGAGTCGAAGATGGCCTGCGTAAAGCCGCCATCGATGCTCCAGAGGGGATCGCCTCCATTGCGGTTGACGGGTGGGCTGTGGACTATGTGCGCCTCGATCACCAGGGAAAGCCGCTGCACGATCCATTTTGTTATCGGGATGACCGGACCGTTGCGGCCAAGCAGAGGGCTGACACCATGCTTCCGCCGAAGGAAGTATTTCGCCGAACCGGAGCACAACCCCTGCGCATCAACACGATGTATCAACTGCTCGCCGATGATGCACACGTCGCGGATGCGCCATGGCTTTGTCTGCCGGAATACGTTTTATACTGGCTCGGCGCTCCGCTGGTGGCTGAATACACCAACGCTACCCACACAGGGCTGGTTGATATCGCTACAGAGGATTGGGCGCGCGATCTGTTTGCGAGACTCGGCTTGTCAATAGAGGCTGCTCCACGCATCGTAGCGCCGGGCACGCATTTGGGGCGTCTCAAGGGAAAATTGGCGGAACTGGCCGCCTTCCGAGATACGGAACTCATTGCTCCAGCCTGCCACGATACTGCTTCGGCGATCGCGGGAATCCCCGTTGATCTCGAATCGGCTGCTTACATATGCTCCGGAACATGGTCGCTTGTGGGTACCATCGTTTCAACACCGATTGCAACGCCTGAGGCCATGGCAGCACGTTATACGAACCAGGGTGCAGCGACCGGGGGATTCTGCTTTCACTCAAATGTCAATGGAATGTGGCTGCTGAAGCAATGCATGGAATCATGGAGTGCTGAAGGCCGCATCGTGACGATTTCTGATCTTGTGCAGCGGGCTGCAACTTGCACATGTGCAGGCATCATCAACGTTGATGCAGAACCGCTGCTTCTTTCCGGCGAAATGCCGGCGCGGATCAATCGCGAACTCGAAGGCGTCGGATATCAATCTATTCCCGATATTCACGGTAACGAAGCGCGATTTGCACGCGTCATCTTTGAGAGTCTTGCCGCGCGTTATGCAACTGCGATTTCTGATCTTGAACAGATGCTCGATCGCAAGTTGACCCGCATCCACATTATTGGCGGGGCGAGCCGCAACCAACTTCTTGCCGACCTCACATCTCAGCGCACGGGCCTTCCGGTTGAGCGCGGACACCCTGAAAGCTCGACGATCGGCAACTTCGCTGTTCAGCTTGCTGCAAGTGACAATCCGGAACTGGCGATCGTTCCTCGTGAAGTGCACCGATGGGCTAGCCTGATCTGCGCATCACCGTCTGCCGAGCCTTACACTGCCAAAAACATCTGAAATTTCAGCAGGGAACAATAAAACTTTAGTGTCATAGGGATTTGGAGGAATTCTGTCATAATCCTTTCCAACAACCCTTTCTTGTGAAGCCGCGCGGCGGTACCCTGCCGGGCCATATTCGAGGAAGCCCCATTCATTCAGCGGGCTTATCCCAGCGGCTGCACAGTTCCCTTCCCAGTCAATTCTTCGATGCGCTCCACCCAGCACCTGTCCGCAGCCACGCTCATTTGCTCCGGTTCTAGGATGACCTGAAATTCCCCTTTTTTCTCAAGGAATATCATGACTTTACCTGGGCCGGGTGCTGCGTCTGCGGCGCTCTTTAGATTCGCCAGCAGTTGCTCGGTGGCACGATCAAGGCTGATGCGGATACGCACGCCAGACGGCAACTTTACCTGGACTGATTCGAGAGGGACGATCTGGCTAACCGAGATCTTGGGAGCCGAGTCTTCGTCGCCAGACAACACACCGCGCACCAGCACCGGCGCCTCAATCTTCATTTGCTCAGTGAGCCGCTCGTAATCGCGCGGGAAGGCAATTAGTTCAATCTTGCCGGTGGCGTCTTCAAGAATGGCCTGCGCATAGAGTTTTCCATCACGTTTGGTCTTCTGTACGCGGAGGCCTTGCATCAAACCGGCCACCTGTATTTCGTCGGCGGGATCTGACTCCTTGCCCCAACGGCGCTCAGGAGGTTTCCGCTCCAGCGCTTCCGCAGTTGAAATGATACCGCTCAGATTCTTGATCTTGTCTGCGTACTTGTCCAACGGATGCCCGGAAACGAAGAAGCCCAGTACTTCCTTTTCGTTGGTGAGTCGCTCGCCCTCTTCCCAGTCAGGAACCTTGGGCAGACTGTCGGCGTCATGTCCGTGTGTCGGAGATTCATTGAAGAGCCCAAACAGCCCTGCCTGCCCCTGTGCAGCATCTTTCTGCGCCTTCTGTGCCCGTTCCATCGCCTTGTCGACCGCCGCATAGAGCGGACCGCGTCTGCCCAGCGAATCGAGCGCGCCGGCTTTAATCAGCGACTCGATCACGCGTTTGTTCATCACCCGCAGGTCGACTCTTTCACAGAATTCCCAGAAGGTTTTGAAACAGCCGCCAACTTCTTCGCGCGCCTTTGTGATGGAGTCGATCGCATTGCCGCCCACATTCTTCACCGCGGCAAGGCCGAACCGGATCGCTTCACCATGCGGCGTAAACTGCGCTCCGCTGACCTGCACGTCGGGCGGCTCGACTTTGATATTCATTTCCCTGCACTCTGCGATGTACTTGACGACGTTTTCCGGCTTCGACGTTTCCGATGTCAGCAGAGCGGCCATGAACTCGACGGGATAGTGCGTCTTCAAATACGCCGTCTGGTAGGCGACAAGGGCGTAGGCTGCGGAATGCGATTTGTTGAATCCGTATCCCGAGAACTTCGCCATTTGCTCGAAGATCTCTTCCACTGCGGCCTTCGGATGTTTCAACGTTGATGCGCCGTTCATAAAGCGATCTCGCTGCTCCGCCATCGCCTTGGGATCTTTCTTCCCCATCGCGCGCCGCAGCAGGTCAGCCTCGCCCAGGCTGTAGCTAGCCAACACGTTTGCGATCCGCATGACCTGTTCCTGGTAGACGATCACGCCGAGTGAGTCTTTCAATATGCCTTCAAGCTCCGGCAACAGAAACTCCACCTTGCGACGTCCCCATTTACGCTCGATGAAGTCGTCGATCATGTCCATCGGTCCGGGACGATAAAGAGCGTTCAGCGCCGTCAACTCCTCCACCGTATCTGGCTTGTACCGCCGCAAAATGTCACGCATGCCACTCGACTCAAACTGAAAGATCCCTGACGTCAGCGCGGTGTGGAACACTCGCTTGAAAGTCTCTGGATCGTCCAGAGGAACCATATCGATGTCGACCTTCTCACCGCGGCTCTGCTCGATAAGCTTCACGCAGTCCGTAATCACGGTGAGTGTTGCGAGGCCAAGAAAATCCATCTTCAACAGGCCCATCTTCTCGACGGATTTCATGTCGTAGGCCGTCACGATTTCATCGTTCTTCGTGCGGTTCAATGGCACCAGTTCCGTGAGGGGGCGAGGCGCGATGACCACTGCCGATGCGTGGACGCCGGCTCCGCGCACCAGGCCCTCGAGTTTCTTCGCGGTGTCGATCAGCTCGCGGACCTGCTTGTCGCTCTCGTACGCCTTGCGCAAATCGGGCGACTCTTCCAGCGCCCTTTCCAGCGTCATCCCCACGGTCGGCGGTACCAGTTTCGCAATCCTGTCCACGTCGCCATAGGGCATATCCATCGCGCGCCCGCAGTCCTTGATGGATGCCTTGGCCGCCATGGTGTTGAACGTGATGATCTGGGCCACCTGTTCGCGCCCATACTTCCGCGTCACATATTCAATGACTTCGCCTCGGCGGTTCTGGCAGAAGTCCACGTCGATATCCGGCATGGTGACGCGCTCGGGATTCAGGAAGCGCTCGAACAGTAGCACATTCTGCATTGGATCGATGTTGGTAATTTCCATGGCGTAGGCGACGAGAGAGCCGGTCGCTGAACCGCGCCCAGGGCCGACAGGTATACCGTTGTCACGCGCATATTTGATAAAGTCCCATACGATAAGGAAGTATCCCGAGTACTTCATCTGTTTAATGATGCCAATCTCAAAGTTTAACCGGGACTCATATTCGTGCGTGGGCGACCGCCGCACTCCGCGCAACTCCAGTTGGCGGACCGCCGTCTCCAGACGCTTTTTCAGTCCTTCGCGGCACACCTCTTCGAAATAGCTGTCGATGGTGTGGCCTACTGGAACAGCGAACTCTGGGAACGGATTGTCAACCGCGTGCAGTTTGAAATTGCAGCGCTCGGCAATCTCCATGGTTGTCTGCGTCACGCCGGGTGAATCAGGGAAGATTCGGGCCATCTCGTCGGCGGACTTGACGAAGAATTGATCGGAGTCGAAGCGAAAACGTTCGGCATCATGAATCTTTGCGCCCGTCTGCACACAGAGCATCACATCGTGAGCGTGGGAGTCTTCGCCGCAGAGGTAGTGCGAATCGTTGGTAAGGACGAGCGGGATTTTCAGATCCTTCTCGAGGCGAAACAGGTCGGTCTGGATCTTCTTCTCTTCCGCGAGTCCCTGATCCTGAATTTCGAGATAGAAGTTCCCTTGCCCGAAGATGTCCTGGTACTGCATGGCCGCGCCCTTGGCCTTCTCGTAGTGTCCGGCCATCAACTCTTCGCATAGCTCGCCGGAAAGACAGCCGGAAAACCCGATCAACCCTTTGGCGTTGTCAGCCAGGAATCTCTTGCTTACGCGGGGCTTGCGATAGAAACCATGCAGGCTGGCCTCGCTGGTCAGCCGGATGAGGTTGCGGTAGCCTTCTTCGTTCTCGGCCAACACCAGAAGGTGGTTGTACTGGTCGTTGGGCGTATCAGCCCGGTGGTCTTCGGCCTTGCACACGTAGAGTTCGCATCCAAGAATCGGCCTGATCCCCTTGGCTTTGGCGGCATTAAAGAAATGCACCGCCCCGTAGATGTTCCCATGGTCCGTCATGGCTACAGACTTCTGGCCCAGAGAGGCAACGCGGTCAATGAGCTTGTGGATGTCGCAGGCGCCGTCAAGCAGCGAGTATTCCGTATGCAGATGAAGATGGGTAAATTCGGCCATGGGTTACCTTCATTTTACCGGCGAGGCGACTGCGTAGCGCGCCGGTTGAAAACGAGGTCGAAATTGGTCTTACGCGTCAAATATGCGAAACCGTTGGCGGGAATTGTGTTGATCCTGAAAGCGCTGCTCTTCTTTGCCGAGCCTCGGTGCGACGTTCCACTACTTGAAGACATTTTTCTCGGGCACCCCGAAGTGAGGCGCCAGGGGTACACAGTCGTCGATCGACTTCAGGACGATATTGTTCTCATCTCCGACGTTCTGCCCTGAAAGGATGTAGGGGCGGTACTTATCCTTGGGCGTGTGGTTGTCTACATATCCCTTGATCCAACGGGGGCAGCCCAGGAATCCGCCTTTTTGATCCGTCCACCACACCACGTGGATGCGGAAGGCTCGTCCGCTCTCGACGACGCCGGAGATCACGGAGTAGGAGCCATCATTGCTGTTGGTGATCGATCTGAACTCATCCACTTCGAACACGAGCCAGCTGCCCTTCTTGCTGTTATCGAAAAGACGGCAGGACTCGGCTTCGCAGGTCCGCTCCAACCGGTAGACATCGATCGAGACCGTCTGCTGCGAAACGTTCTTGTATTCCACCACGACTTTTCCGTCGGATGGCGTATAGTTGCCCCGCGCCTCACGCGCCGCAGAGAACGGT
Organism: uncultured Acidobacteriaceae bacterium; assembly: GCA_963802565.1. Classification (GTDB taxonomy): domain Bacteria; phylum Acidobacteriota; class Terriglobia; order Terriglobales; family Acidobacteriaceae; genus Telmatobacter. The sequence continues at coordinate 138,984 of CAWDJR010000029.1, forward strand.
GGGGCATGCGTGGCGCCAATCAGAGTCATCTGGACGCAATCCATGGTGCAGGGCGTCGATTGAACAGCTATCCAGCCGATTTCCACGGGCTTGGCGCTTTCAACCTGAGCGGTGTACGTTTCGCCCGGCTTCAACACAACACCCGATAGGATGGGCACGTGCTTCACGGCGCCATAGACCGTGCCGCTACAGACGATCGTTAAGCATAAAATCGAGCGGAACATTGCCGGCAATTATATCCTTGGGGTTTAGAAAAGGCTCATTTCCCCCAAACCACCTCTTCTGCAGCCGTGCCAAGAGGATTGCGCCGTTCTGCCCGCAAATAACACAGGGAGGAGGCCCTTCTGTCACATTACCTTCGGTGATTACCTATCTCCTCTCGACCTCCTTTTGGCCAATTAGCACACGTAGACTCTGAAAATCACACGCGGATTGAGGTCCTGACATGAGCAAACCCCGTTGGATGGGTTTTGGTATGGCGTTTTTGTATCTGGCTTCTTCAGTCAGCGCGGCTTATGCGCAGAAGCTGGATGCGAGCGTGATTTACCGGCAGGACAGCGACGTGAACTACTTCGCCGTCATTCCGGGATATTCCAGTGCAGCAACTGAGGGCGGCCCCGACTGTTCTCTCGATCCCTTATCGGTCGAGTGTGAAGGCACAGCCCGGAGCGGTTCGAGCATCACCGCTGGAAATGTGACCTACAACGTCGTAGGGACCACGCTTTCTCTGCTGCTGCCCGATGGGCGGGTGGCCGTGGTGAACTGCGTTAACAAATATTCGCCTAAAGGCAACTACATCAATCGCCACAGCTGCGGCATGCCGATGGTCGAACACGTGCAGGCGGAATTCAACGGGAAGAATGCGAAGTTAAAGTGGGCCGTTGGCGCTGACGGCAAGTTCGAAACCGAAAGCTACAAGATCGTTGTTGTCCTCGACAAGCAACTCATTGCGAAACGCTGAGTGTGAAGCAACGATCAAGGCTCCCTCACCCGAATCGATTCAGATGCGGGTGAATTGTTTTGCGACTAAATTGACACGGAGACAGACAGCACACGATCTGCTAACCTGACCTCGCAAATTGAGGTCTCGACATGCGCTTCAACCGCTCTGTCCCTCCCTGTGCTGTCATTCCAGTTCTCATCTACCCCGATCCTTCGCTCGCGGCGGAGTGGCTTTCGGCCGCTTTCGGTTTCACGGTGCGGCTACGAATCGCCAACCACCGCATCCAGATGAGAGCCGGAGAGGGCTGTTTCACTCTCGCCGAGGGCGACGTTGCTCCCAATCGTTCACACATAATTCAGGTGCGCATTGAGGACGCCTCCGCTCATTGTGAACGAGCACGAAATCATGGCGCTGTCATCCTGACCGAGCCTACCGACCACATGTATGGCGAGCGGCAATACAACGCGCGGGATTTCCACGGCCACTACTGGGACTTTACGCAAACGCTAGCGGACGTCGAGCCGGAAAGCTGGGGCGGGACTTCAGTTGCGCTCTGAGTTGCGTCGTCGGCAGTACCTTATTTTGCGGCTAAAGCCCTTGACGTTATAACCCGTTCTGCCAAGAGAAGGTCAACGTTTTCTTGGAACTGTGCATGTCTCCCCTCGCGGAAACTTCAGCGAAATTTGCGACCGGTACGGGGTTTCGCATTCTGTGGTCATGGCATTTTCTCCCAAGCATCAATTTGCTTCTACGCTCAATTTTGCGCAGGAGGTGGGAAATAACCTGCAGAGGCGGAAAGACTTTCGGCACTTTCGAACCAGGAGATTAGGAGAAGAGTTTTGGAGAGCAGAGATCCGGACCTATCTCCATCGTAGGTACCTTGGTTGTATCCGGCGGCGATGAAGTTGTATTTACCATCTCTGCCGCCCCATCGTTTACTTGGTCGATCAGCTGAGCGGCGTGGCCTTTGCCTAAATATCCCTTGCCACGTGCTCGATCGAAGCAAAGTAAAGGGAGGTCACTTGATGAAAGCTCGCATTCTATTCCACGGCGCCGCGGTACTGGTGCTGGTAGCCGCGGTTGTCGCCGCCGCGCAGACGCCGTCAACCCCCAAGGTGCCCGCCAAAGCGGCGCCGAACAGCCAAACCGCCGACCGCGAATCCAGCACGCCATCGGTTTCTGAGCGCGAAGCACAGAGCGGGCAGGCGAGCGGACGCAAGTCCGGCAGCGTGATTGTGGTCGATCGGGAAGCATCCAGCGGCATGGCGACCGGGCGTCGCCAGCATGAACCCGTCCTCGCCACGGCGGACAAGTCATTGGAGTCTGCGCATGCCACTGAGTCGGTAACTGCACCGGCACCGGCCGCAGACGCAAATGGCGGCAAGATGGGGAGCGCATCCTCCAATCCGCTCTACAAGGACAGTGGAACCGCAGGCACGAATCCTCTGTATGAATCGAAGGACAAACAGGCTGCTGCTTCAAAGCCTGCCACAAGCCATGAGACGGTTGAATACAAGGATGGCGAAGACATGACGACCCGGTACCGGCCCGGCAACAACAAAACCTCGAAGGTCAAGCCGGAGACAGGGACTGGCGCAACTCCGCCGAGTCAGTGAGTTGAGGTCTCTTAGCTGATTGTCAGAACACGACATCATGGAACGCTGGCTTTTGCCAGCGTTCCACTTTTTACGATGAGAAATGCAGACGCGACCTGAGAACGACTGGCACCTTGGTGGTACTGAGATCAGCGCAGGTTGTATTTACGGTTACCCCCCACAACGTGTGTACTACCACTAAATAGCAGGCCGATAACTAATTCAGGCCCTCTCCTTGCGGTCAATTCGGCAGGGGTCCCTAAGGGAGTCGTTGATGAAATCTCGCGTCACATTTTACTTTGCCGCTGTAGTTGCCTTGGTTCTCTTCCTTGCTTGTGTACAATCGCACGCCACGGAACGTCGCGATCCCCTCATCATTCAGGACACGCCAACGACGCAGGCTGCACGATCGACAAGCATGGTTCGCTCAACGGCATTGGCGACAAAGCCGAGCCCGCGCAGTGCGCGTAAGCCGAAGCCTGCTGAGAAACGCGAACAGGAGGGCGTGAATCCACCCTCGGACGCGAAAGACAAATCTGACGCAAATGTGAAACCGTCGAGTACCAGCCAGGACAATGGAACACCTCAGAGTTCCAGGAGCAGCACGCAGTCAAAATGAACTGGCGTGTTTTCATAGCGGTGAATAGCAAGTTCGGACGTTCGAGAGCCCTTGCGGAGAACTCAGTCAGTCTTCAAACTTCCTCAATGCTTCGGTAAATGAGATAGCAGTATCCGCCTTCGTCGCGGGGAAAACGGTAGGCACCCGGCGCCTGCAAAATTTGCGCGGCTACCGACGTCATCTCCCATCCTGTGTACTCGTCGGCTGCGAGGAACGCGGTGGTTAACTTATCAAATCCATTGGCCTCACCGAACTCACGAACCTTATCGATATCGACCTTGGTGTGCGGTTCAAAGTTACGATTGGCCCAAGTCCATTCCCACGAATCGCCTTCAGTTGTGCCGACGACGCTGACAGCGATTCGCAGTGTTGGTTTTTCCGGATCGGTGAACGTCAATGTCGCGGATTCCGGATCCCAGTCCCAACGCGCAAACGTTCCGTATCGCTCGCGAAACCGTTCATTCTTCTCCATCAACTCATGGTTAAGACGATGGACAAATTCCTCAAAACAATCGTTGCAGACCGCCATTGACACATCCTACTTCTGCGGTTTGTCGAAAGGCTGTCGATCGGTGATTCGCGGACGGTTTTCGGCCTGCAATTGTTTGCTTACCTGCTCGACTTCGTGGAAGACGCGGAGGAGATTGCCGCCGAGGATCTTGCGGCAGTCTTCGGCGGAGTAGCCACGCTGCATCAATGCAGCTGTAATCTTGGGCAGGTCGGCGGGTGAGTCCATGCCCTCCGGCAACTGACCGGTAACACCGTCGAAGTCCGAGCCGAGGCCTACGTGGTCAACTCCCGCGACCTTGGCAATGTGGTCGATGTGGTCGACGAGAGCTGAGAGCGGCGGACGCGGAATGCGATCGGCATATTGGCGCTGCAGCTTTTCAACTTCATCGCCTGGTGCATCCTTCCCTTCAGACTTGTATTTTTCCTTGAGAGCCTCAACGGCCTTGTTTACTTCGGGCTGCTGCACTTTTTGCGCGTCGCGGTATGCCTGCGAGATGAATGCAGAGTAGAAATTCACTTGCACCACACCGCCCCTGGATCCGGGACCGCCGGAGTTGGCCACAGCGCGGAGCATATCATCTGTCATGTTGCGAGGAGCGTCGGTGAGTGCCCGCGCGGCAGAGTGCGAAGCGATGACAGGCGCGCGGGTGATGATAAGGGTGCGGTAGAAGGTGCGATCGGAGACGTGGGAGATGTCAACCATCATGCCGAGGCGGTTCATCTCGTAGACCACATCCTTGCCGAACTCGTTCAGGCCTTCTTTTGTATGCGGGATCGACGTGTCGTTGATGTCACCAGAGGAGTCGGCCCAACTGGTGGAGTTAGACCACGTCAGCGTCATATAGCGAACTCCCAGCGCATAGTACTGGCGCAGTAAGGCGAGCGAGTCCTCAATGGAGTGGCCACCTTCAATACCCATGAGGGTGGCAATCTTGTGCTCCCGGTGCGCGAGTTCGATGCCTTCAGGCGAAGTGACGAACATCATTTTGTCTGAGTGTTTGGCAACCTGCTGCTTTACGGCGTCGATGAGTATGAGCGTCCGTCGTGCAAACTGTCCTTTGTTGGGAACAGGATCGACCCAGATGGAGAAGAACTCGGCTCCGAGGTTGCCTTTTTGTGCGGACTCAAGATTCCAGTTTCCGCCGTTGAGTGGATCAGCGAGGTCGTAATTCTCATCGACAAAGCGCTGCGGCGTGTCAGCATGCGTGTCGATCACAATGGCGGAGCGTTCGACTTGTTGAGGCGTAAGTTTTGTCGTCATCTTCGGGGAAGGCTGAGGTGATATTTGTGCATACAAAATGGCCGGAACCGCGACCACCAGAGAGGCAAGTAAAACACGAGTCCGCATAGGCTTGAGACGAGTGTACTTAAGGAACGGGGATTTGAGAACAGGGAGTAACAAACTTGATCATCCCGCGTTCAAGCAGGCGACCGGATGGTAACGTCTGAAGCGTTTGCAAACGGCCGATTTTTGTTTTTTCTAAGGATTCAGGATGCTAGAATTCACCCCAAATCGCTCCCTATTGCGACGAAAGGGGTTTCCGGTGATGCGTTCTATTCGCCACCTGTCCGTACTGGCTGCTCTTGCTGCTCTCATGTTTGGTTCCTCGCTGCGTTTGGGAGGTCAAACAGCGGACTTGCCCGATAGCGCTCCGATTGCCTCCATCGGTGCAGGCTCGACCCTCGCAGTGAACGTCGATGTCATTTTGCCTGCAAACCAGACCGCAATCTACTTTCAGAATGGCGCACCTGTCGCCTGGGAGCAGGTCGACAAGAAAGCTCCAAGCTGCCGGCTCTCCGAGGTGGAAAGTCCCGTGGTTCGTCGCCTGGTGCCTGGCCGCAAGATCGTCATTACCGGAACGCGACAGAACAATGCGAGTGTCAACTTCTACGGCGACGTTCTCGAATTCGAAGAGGACGCCACGGTCGGTGAGCTGCAGTGCGCAGCGGGCCGCAAAGGGGCAATGACTATCGCAGAGCTGAAACTCGTATTCGGCGGGATGTTCTCGTTGATCCAGGCGCCTCCGATCGTTGGATAGGACGAGTCATTGCTCCAGTTTGAGAGTTCTGTAGACTCAAAGACCTTTGCCAATAATCGCACCTTCCCGCGAATGTCGGACTGGACGCGCGAGCATGGCATTGGCCAAGGCGGAGCTCTCGACCCAGAAAACTGACTATCCAAGCCGGTGGCCTTCCGACTTATGAAATTACGGAGAATCGGGCGAGAATATCCGTGCAATAGAAAAACTCTCGGAATGCTAGGCGGCCGCTTTTTGTAAGTCGTTTTTAATAAATACTTTTATAGAGAGTCTTGGTGGTCAGCTGCATTTGGCCCCCGAATTGCAGCTAACATCGCAACTTCCCATCCCTTGCGCCACGGGAAAAGAGAACGTGGTGCCTTCCCTGACTTCGCCCAGCGTTGCATTTGTTCTCTGAAGAAAATCGCCGAACGTTCCGGTACTGGCCGAGGTCTTCCCAAAACAAAAAAGGATCAAAAAAATAACATGAAGATGCTTACTCGAGCAGCAGTCTACTCGTTTCTCGTCTTGCTCCTGGCTCCAAGGGCAGTGATGGCACAAGCTACGGCAAGCGGAACGGTCCTGGGCACGATTTCGGATTCGTCGCAGGCGGTCGTGAACGGAGCAGAAGTAACAATCGCGAGCGCAACCACAGGCACTTCCAGAACGATGGTGACAAACACCCTCGGCAGCTATCGTTTCGATCTCCTCCCCGCTGGCAGCTACAAGCTGACGGTAAAGAGCACGGGATTTGCGACCGCGGCTCAGAAGATTGAGTTGCTGGTCGGACAAACTGCAACAGCCAACATCACTCTCACCCCGGGCGCGACCTCTCAGACCGTTGAGGTGGCTGCTTCAAGTCCGTTGGTGGATTTGCAGAAGACCAGCGTGAGCACTGAAATCACGCCGACAGAAGTGCAGAATCTGCCGATGGTAGGCCGTGACGTCGCCAACCTGGCATATCTGGCCCCCGGCGTGAAGCAGACGGATTCCTACGATCCCACAAAGAACCGCTATGCAATTCTGTCAGTGAATGGTGATGGCGGTCGTAACGTCAACGTCACCGTAAACGGCGTCGACAACAAGGACAATACCGTCGGCGGACCGGTGATGCAGCTTCCGCTGGAAGCAGTGGATGAGTACCACATCAGCACGCAGCGCTTCTCGGCTGAGAACGGCCGCTCAGAAGGCGCTGCAATCAATATGATCACGAAGTCGGGCACCAACCAGTTCCATGGTTCGGCTTTTGGCTTCTTCCGCGATACCGCCCTGGACACGGACGAAAAGCTGCCCACGGGCACCGGCGGCCAGATTTCGGCTCACCCGGACTATACGCGCCAGCAGTTTGGCGGATCAATTGGCGGCCCGATCAAGAAAGAAAAGGCATTCGTCTTCTTTGCAATTGAGCGCGAGCGCGAGACCCAGGGTCTGCTTGAAGATCCCACGTCATACGTTCAGCTCGTGGCCGCGAAGGCTGCAGGACTTGCGGCTGAACCCGCTGCGTCGATTCCCAGGCCGTTCTACGAAACACGCTACAATGGCCGCTTTAACTACAACTTCAGCAGCAAAGAAACCGCATCGCTTAGCTACTCATCGCAGGCAAACAATAGTGACAACGATCAGTCGGATGGAACGGGCGACCTGACCAACGGCAACTTCACTGAGAACCACCTTCAGTTGGCAAGTTTCGCTCTGAACTCGGTCCTCAACGACACTACCGTCAACACCTTCACGGCAGGATTTCAGTACTGGAACAACCTGATCGCCAGCAACATCAGCGCGCCGCTAGTTACCTTTCCCAACGCGTCGTTCGGAACGAACACGAACGTTCCGCAGCAGTCCTTCCAGCGGAAATGGCAGTTCAAGGACGACTTCTCGAAGGCCGTGGGCAAGCACACCTTCAAGGGCGGCGTGGACTACATCTGGAATCCAGTGGAGGGCGGCTTCTTCGAGTTCAGTTCGACGCTGGAGATCGATTTCGGTGCGAACCCGACTGACATTATTTCGAACAAGGGAGGCTTGTACCCGAACAGCTTTGCGACGCCCGGTGCTGTTACCGGTATGGCGCAGGCAAATGGTGATCCGTACTTCCTGGTGGCAACCAAACAGCTTGGTTTGTATGGACAGGATGACTGGAAGGTAAGCCGCCGCTTGACTTTGAACCTCGGTCTGCGGTGGGACAAGGATTTCAACATGATCGGCGGGTCTGAAATCGCACAGAGCCGCACTTATCTGGAACTCAAGGAACTGAACAGCCCGATCTCCAACCCGTATGTTGCCACCATTGCGAAGGACGACAACCTGGACTTCAGCCCGCGCGTCGGCTTTGCATATGACCTAACCGGCAAGGGCACCCAGGTTTTGCGTGGCGGCTTTGGTCTGTACTATGGCAACGTGTTCCAGAACATTCCACTGTTCATGGAGCAAATGGCGAATCCAACCGTGTTTCAGACAGTTCTCAGCCTTTCTGCACCTGGCGACAGCGTCCCCGGCACCGGGAAAACGCTTGGTCAGTGGCAGTATGGCGTTGACCCGATGCCAACGATTCCTCCGCCGTCAACAGAGCTGGCTTCGGGCAGCGTTGGACGCCTGATCGATCCTAACTATCGCAACCCGGTGACCGAGGAGTTCAACGCTGGTTACACCTGGTCGCCAAACCAGAAGAGTGCCTTGGAAGTCGAGTACACGCATGTGCTCTCGCTCCATGAAAACAAGACGATGAACATTGATCAGAAGATCCCGATCGATGGTGTACTCACTCGTCCGCTCGATCCTGCGTTTGCAGCCAATCCATCAATTCCTGAACTGGCCAGTGTTCGTAATGAGGAAGCAATCGGCCGCTCGCACTACGACGGCATCAACTTCAGCTACCAGCAACGCATGACCGGCCGGTTCCAGTTGCAGGCGAACTACACGCTGGGCTGGGCGAATGGGTACGGTTCCGGCGGCGGTTCATTCCGCAACTATCCGAAGCTCTCCACCGCCCCCTTCGCAACGTGGGAGTGGGGTCCTTCACCCAATGACGAACGGAACCACGTCACTGTTGCTGGCGTTGTCAATCTGCCCAAGGGATTTGATCTTGCGCCGATCATGCAGTATGGCTCGGCAAGGCCCTTTGACCTTACCAACAGCAGCAACACGCTTAACACTGGCGGCGGAACGGGAGTGGGAGTGGTTGTTCCAACATCCGACCCAACCAACTGGTTCGCATTCGCAGGCGACAACACCAGCGCGCAAAACTGCTTCTACGGTATCAACGGCTCAACGGCAAGCTGCACGATCGCCAAGTACGATCCGCTTCGCGGTGATCAGTTCTTCCAACTCGATATGCGTCTTGCGAAGAACGTAAAGATCAAGGAGCGGATGAACATTCAACTGGTAGCGCAGGCGTTCAACTTGACGAACCGCGCCAACTACGGAAACAACTTCGGGCACAGCATTGGCTCGGAATCCACGTTCAACCACCCGGTGGGCTTCATCGCGCCCAGTGCGACCACGATTCCGCGGTCAACCTGGGGCGAGTTCGGAGCACGCTTCACGTTCTAAGTTGAATAGTTCGCGGATGCACTTGCGGGGCAGGCGAAATTCGCCTGCCCCGCGTTGTCTATGGCCGACTTCGGAATATCTATTTTTCCGATGTGAACGGCGAAGCAGGCAGGCCTTCGCCGTTGAAGAGATTGCATCGGGGACTGTTGGCCCATCCGTAGCGGACGTAAACGGGTGCGGCGATGTCAGGGCTTGAGGCTACGACGGTTGAGCCATCGATCGTTGCCGTGGCAGGTAGCCATCTTCCATCTTTACCGGCAATTTCAAAGCCAGTGGGTGCTCCATCTTTGGCTATCAATCCCTGGGCGTGATCGAACCAGGCCCGGATGAAGTTGCCCTCGGGCGTGGCTTGGCGAAACATCGGGCCGAAGTATTCAACATTTTCACTGTAGCTGAGGGCCCGGGCAGCGCGGGCGAGGCGCAGGCCCACGTCGAGTTTGTCCGTTGGATGAACGTCTGTCGGATTGCCGATATCGATGGTGACCGCCATGGCGGTGTTGCGCAGCGTGAGGGTGCGCACTTGCTGCTCGCGAAGTGAGGCCCAGTCTTCAGCCGGAGTGGAAGTAAAGTTCGAAATCTGGACGTAGAGAAACGGAAAATCACCGACTCCCCATTCGCGGCGCCAATCTTCAACTAGGGTGCGCATCACACGGTCGTAGGAATGAACTCTCGCCAGTGCGCTGTTGCTTTCGCCCTGATACCAGAGAACGCCTCGAATGGGGAGCGGGGTCAGTGCCGCGATCATGCCGTTCCACAATAAGCCAGGGCCCCAGCTGTTGAGCGGCGGATGCCAGGGAAATTGAGGGATAGGCTTGCCGGCGGCTTTGGCTTCTGCGATCTGACGTTGCTCATCCTTTTCTTCGGCGACAGCGTCGGCGGCCTTCTCGGTCATTTTGCCGCGAGCCACGAAGATCGGTGCGAGGGAGGCATCCTCGCCAAGTGCAGTCAGACGGACCCAGGCCTCGCCCACAGTTCCACCCCAGGTGGCGTCAATCAGACCAATGGTGACATGTTCGCGCGAGGCGATATCTCGGGCAAAGTACCATGCGACAGCAGAGAAATCCTTTGCCGTATCGGCATTTGAGGGTGTCCAGCCGTCGGTGTCTGCATCTGGCATCGCGTAATCGGAACTGCGCTTGCGAATCATCAGAAGGCGGATCTGGGGATTCGCGGCGGCGGGCAAATCCTGGGCTGCGGTGGCTGCACGACTTAAGGGGAATTCCATATTGGACTGACCCGATGCGACCCAGACATCTCCTACCATGATGTCGTCGAGCGTGAGGGGAGTGGCCGCAGGGGCGTTGGGCGAGGTGGATGTAACGGCTTTCACCGTGAGCTGAAATGGTCCCCCAGCCGCGCCGGGTTTCAGATACACACTCCAATGTCCAGTGGGTCCGGCTTCCGTTCCCCGGGTCTCGTCGCGGAAAGAAACCGCTACCGGCTGGCCCGGCGGTGCGTCTCCCCAGACATGCACCGGCAGATCGCGCTGGATGACCATGTGGTTCGAAAGAATCTTTGGCAAAGTGACTTGGGTTCTTGCGTTTACAGCCGATATTGAAAGAATAAGCGACACAATGAAGAAACGCACGCTAGCCTCACATTTGTGGAAGTTAAACCAAAATTCGGGATTTCTCTTCGCCGATTTTTTTCGGAAGGAGAACGTTATCAGAGTGGGCACAGCCACGCCAGCATGCTTCTTTATTGAGGCCATTCGCCATGTGCAACGTTTCGTCGTGTGTGGGGTTGAATTGGAAGATTGGAGTGGTTTGTGAGTCCGAGTTTGTTTCAATCCTTCTTGTCCTCGCAACGTAACAAGAAGGATGAACGGCGAGGGCACGACTGTCACTATTAGCAGGTTGTTTTTGGTGCGATGTGCCCCATACTTAAAGAGAGAGTTTTTATTTGCCAGGAGTCATAATGCCTTCAATGCGCACCCCACGCATATTCGCATTTTTTCTCGCGGCCTTAGTGTTGGCGTCGTTCTCCTCGACTTGCTGCCATGCACAGGCAGCATTGTTGATGGAGGAGCCGTACGGCTTTTTCGGGACGGTCAACCCAACCGGACATACGGCGCTCTACTTCGCCCATATCTGCGCCGAGACTCCAACGAAGCTGCGTCGCTGCGAGCCCGGCGAGATGGGTGCTGTGATTTCGCGCTACGGCAACATCGACCATTACGACTGGCTGGCAATTCCGCTGATTCCCTATCTGTATTCCGTGGAAGACGATGCGCCCGTACCTTCGCGAGTGGATCGGGCAACCGTGACCCAGCTGAGGAATGAATATTATGAAGCGCACTTGACGGACCTGGGAGAGCACGTGTCGAGGGGAAGTTTCTGGCGCGGTGGCTGGGGACAGCTCATTGGCGCTGCCTACGAACGTCGAGTTTATGCGTTTCGATTTGAAACGACGCAGGCTCAGGATGACGCTCTTATTGCGCTTCTGGACGACAAAAAGAATAATTCCCATTTCCAATTGCTATTCAATAACTGCTCAGATTTCTCACGTTGGGTACTGAACCAATATTTTCCGCGGGCTTTCCGGCGCGGGGTCTTTCCCGACGCAGGGATGACGACGCCGAAACAGATCGCCCACAAACTGGAGATGTACGGGAAAAAGCATCCTGAGATCCGCCTGCAGATATTCGAAATCCCTCAAGTGCCGGGCAATCGCCGCTTGAGCCATTCGAACAAGAGCATTTCAGAGTCTCTAATTACGACGGCTTATGCGGTGCCGATTACCATTGTGAATCCATATCTGGCCGGCTGCCTGTTTGCGGATTACCTCTTGCGCAGCCACTATAGACTGATTCCCGAAGGCACTGAGAAACTGACGCCGGATGAATTGTTCGCGTTGACAGTTCCTGCCGCTCCCGCCGAGAATCCACTAAGCGCCAGTGTTCAGGTCCATAGCGCCGCTTCAACGCGCGGCAAAACGGTGATTCCATCCGCCGCGATAGTCAATCCCGGCCTGAAGGAAGTCATGGCAACGCATGAGTGAGACGCAGAACCTGAAGAACCACGCACGTTTCGATCCGCTCTATCACTTCTTTATCACCGCTTTTTACCTGGCCAACCTGGTATATGCGAGCGTTCATCTGCATCGGCAGCCGAGTCTTTCTGCGGGCTGGTACCTGGTGTTATCTATCGCCGTAATCGTGCCCATTCTCAGGCTGCGCACGTATCCCCTGAAAGTGCAGGACCGCGTAATTCGACTTGAGGAGAGACTGCGGCTGCAGGCGCTGGCACCACAGGCGTGGCATTCGCAAATCTACCGCCTCAACGAGGGCCAACTGATTGCTCTGCGGTTTGCGGGAGATGACGAGGTAGTGGAGCTTGCCAAGCAGGCGCTGGAACACGATCTGAGTCGGAAGCAAATCAAAGAGCGCATCCGTAACTGGCGCGCCGACGACTGGCGGGTTTGAGCGACACGACCGGCGCCTAAAGATTGAACAGCGCGAAGGGATGCTGCTCGCCAAGTTTGCGCAAGATCGGCAATGCGACGTTGCAGACGCGGACGCCCGATCTGGTTTCAGCCGAAAAGGTTCCTTTGTGCGCGTGACCATGTAGAGCGAGCAGCGGCCGGTGGGCCTCAAGGGCACGCTCTAGGCGGGAACTCCCGAGAAACGGAAAGATGGGCTCGGGTTCGCCAATTATGGTTTCCTTGATGGGTGCGTAGTGGGTGATGGCGACTTTCTTTTGCGCCTTAGTCTGCGCCAGGCCATAGTCGAGTTTGATCGCTTCGCGCTCGGCGATCTCGACGAATGTCTTGATTCCCTGCTCTCCAAATGGCATCAGTTCATACGGAGCAAAGCCGCCGCAGAAGCCTTTGGTACCGGCGAAGCCAATGCCGTCCATTTCGTGACAATGCCCATCCAGTAGATGAACTCCTGCAATGCGGAGCATACCCGCAAGCTCGTCCTGATGGCCGCTCTCGTGGTCGTGATTGCCGAGTACGGCGATGACAGGAACGTGAATGTGTTCGAGCACTCCCAGGACTGCCCTCATTTCTTCAGGCATTCCGTGATTGGTGAAGTCGCCCGCTATGACCAGCGCGTCAGCCAGATCATTGACGGGCGAGAACTGTCGGACATCGCGCTCGTGATTATCCGCGGATAGATGGATATCTGCTACAGCGGCAAGCCTCATTCCTTGCTCCTGGTAGTGTTGATCTCCTGCAGCAGATGCGGATATGTATCACAGAGTTCGCGGTACAGGTCGTGTTCGCCCCATTCATTCACATCAATGGCGAACATCTTTGGATCAATAAGAGTTCCGCGGAAGGGCTGACCTGTCTGCGGCGTTGCGATGGACTTTTGAAAACGCTCGATGAGTTCGCGCAACACGGACCGCGGAATGTCGTCAGTGAGTGCTGGATAGATATAGGCAAAGAGGACGAGTTCCCCAAAGAGCATCTGCCAGTGTGGATCGGTAAGCTTACGCAGGCGGTCCCAGTTCAGGGTGCGGGCGCAAGCTCTAAGCAGATGTGCGATATCTGCACCATCAAAGCGCTCGCGACGCGTGACGAAAAGCTTGGACGCGATCATCTCTTCGGCGGACAGGACCTTGCAGCGAATGCCAAGGACTTCGTCATGCTGGGCGCGGTCAATCCACGATTGCTCGACAGTGAGGGTGGCATTTCCAACACCAGTGATGAGGTCGACAAAGTAGTCACCGCGACGAGCCTTGGCAAGCCAGACTGGATCCTGCACGTAGGTCTCGAAGCCCTCCTGCACCAAGACCTCGAAGGCGCGAGGCACTGCGGCAGGCGGCATGACCAAATCGAGATCCTTGGTCGTGCGCCAGATACCCGTGTGATGGTGAAAGGCGAAGCCGCCGCTGACAGCGAAGGGGACGTCGGCCTGCTGGAGCCCTCGAATGACTCCCTGATAGCATTCGTAAGCATCGGGCGCCCACGCGGGTTCTTCTGATGAGGTTACAGGTAACTCAGTACGGTCTTCCGGCATAAAATAGTTCGATGCAAAGCTAGGCTATTGGCGAACAGAAAATATGTGGGAATGGTTGAAGTGCGCCTCACAAGATGCAGGAACGGTGAAGCGCTATGATTTGCTGTGCACGGTTTCGGTGCCCGGAGGCAGTCAGCTTGATGACCTTGAAGATGCTCACGTTTCTGCTGGTGATTGGGGTGCCAACCGCATCTGCCGCAGCGGGGTCCGATTTGACCCCGGAGCAAGCTATGGTGCTGGAAGCAGTGCGGACTTCGGCGCTTGAATACTCGCAGAACCTTCCGAACTTTATTTGCACTCAAGTGACGCACCGTACGGCTACCGTTGACTCGAGTTTTGGTACGTCTTTTAATGGCGCAAGTTCTTCGCGCGGCGGATCGGGCGGCATGGGCTCTCTCCGCGGGTCCGGCAGCTTCGACGACGTGATCGAGGAGCGACTGACCTACTTTGACCAGTTCGAGCACTACGAAGTAGTTGCTGTGAATGGTAGAAAGGTTAACGGGAAACGAGCACATGCAATTTGCCGGTGCCATCAGTGCAGGCGAATTTGGAAGCGCCCTGCACAACCTCTTCGATCCGCGATCGCATGCGACATTTTCATGGGCGAAGACTGAAAGGATGGGCGGACGGAACCTTTACGTCTTTAAGTTCGAGGTGCCCAGCCAGAACGGCACCATCGTAATGCACCGGGACACGGATCGAAAAATCTTTGCCGCCTATACCGGCCTCTTGTTCGTCGACAAAGCAACGCAGCAGGTCATGCGTATTACATCCGAGATCGAACTACCACTCGACTTCCCAATCAAGATGGCAACCGTTGCAGTGGACTACAAGCTGGTTGAAATCGCTGGGACAAGCTTCTCCCTGCCGAGCCATTCCGAGGTTCGGATGAAAGATAGCACGCGCCTTTACGTTAATGAGATCGAGTTCAGAAATTACCACAAATTTGCAGCCGAATCGACGATCCACTACGACACCGAAGTTCCACAGCCGAAGCAGTAACAGGCCACCGTCAATTCTTTGGAGCGTCCGGTGTTTTTCCTTCTGGTTCGTGTCCAGCATTGTGCAGCGATTCCGTGTCGAGTGCATGCTCTTCGCGATAGTGCTCCACTGACATCTTGCCGTCCCACCACGCCCAGTTCATTGGATACACATCGGGGTCGCCGAAGACCTGGTAGAAATGCCACACAACGATCGCGAGCGTGGCAAGAATCGCTTCGTAGAAGTGAACGGCTGTCGCAACATCGACCCACCAGCGTGCAAGCAGATTGCCGACCCAGACCTTAGCCCACATCATTACGCCGGTGACTCCCATGAGGCCGGTACCCCAGACGAGCGCCCAGTATTCAGCCTTCTCGCCGTAGGTGAAACGTCCAAACTGTGGCTTGGTTTTGGTGAGGCCTACGTAATAGAGCATGGCACCTAGAGCGTCTTTCAAGTCCTTCGGACGCGGTGCAATATCCCATATAAGACGGCGGCCTTCCCGCGCGATTGAAACATAGAAAATGTGGTAGAAGCCGGCAGCAATGAGCACAACTCCGGCAACGCGATGCACGACGCTGCGTAGATGTTCGCCCATGCCAAGCAGTTCAGCGAACCACGAATCCGGGAACTTCAGTGCGAATCCGGTGACGACGAGGATTATGAAGCTGGAGAGGAGAATCAGGTGCTGCCAGCGCTGGTTGGTAGTCATGCGCTGCATCATTGGATTCTGCATGTGACGGCGCGCGGATGCCTTGCTGCGCCAGATGATGAAGTTGTGGAGGAACATAGCGCCAATGACGCCGAGGATGAGGATGATGTAGATGATCCGTACCCATCGAGTGATGACGGAGCCAAGGTCTTTGGGGTGAACTCCGTCTGCCTGGTGTACGGGCGTCAGGGTGAATTTTTGCGTCGCTCCTTTGTGGCATTTGCCGCAGGTCGCATCGAGATTGGCGCGATTAACGGTCGAATGAGGATCGCTTGACGGGAGAATGTTGTGCACGCCATGACAACTTGAGCAGTTCGCGGCGACAACAGAGCCACCTTCGGCGGCAAGGCCGTGGTAGCTATCCATATAGGTGGAGACTCGATTGCCCGGGATGCCGAATTCGCTGGATAGCCGCACGCCTTCATGGCAGCGGGCGCAGGTATCGCGCGAGACATTCTGCTCTGATACGGGCGAATTGGGATCAGTGTGTGACTTAATGGAATGGATGCCATGGCAATCGGTGCAAACCGGTGACAGTTGATTGCCGCGCGCGATGGCCTGGCCGTGGATGCTCGCGTTGAAGGTTGTCTGAATCTCGGCGTGACATTTTCCACACGTCGCCGGAACGTTGAGCTTGGATATGGACGATTTCGGATCGTTGGCGCGAATGATCTCGTGCGCACCGTGGCAGTCGGTGCAGACAGCGGCCTTGGTTGATCCCATTTCGGTAGCCCTACCATGCACACTGTCCTGGTAGGAGATAAAGGCCTGCGCGCTCTCTCCGTTTGATTCCATCAGGAATTTCTGTCCGTGGCAGCGACCGCACGTGTACGGAATGTTGGCGTGATTGACCGGCGAGTCTGGAGCGCCGCCCGCGAGCACCTCATGGGCTCCGCCATGGCAGTCCTGGCAATCTGCGGCGATTTTTCCTGAAGACGCGATCTTCGCATGCGTGCTGTGCGCATAGGCAGTCTTCGCATCGGTATGGCAGTCCGCGCAAAGAACCTTTTGAGGCGGCGTCTCGTGCGCTAGGCTCTTCACGTCCTTATGGCAGTCCACGCAGGCAAGCTTCATGGAGGCGTGAATAGAATGTTTCAACTTCTTCGCGTCGACGAAGAGCGACACTGACTTGCCGTTCACGTCTGTTGTGAGGGTTGAGTCACCGTGACAGGTGAGGCAGTCTTCGTCTTTCAGCTTGTGTTGGGCGCGAGTGGGGAGAGCCGAGCCCAGCAGAAAGAATGCAAACGTACAGAGCAGGATTCTGCTGGAAACTTTCACGCAATGAGAAGACGCTTTTGCGACTTTATGCGCCGTGATAGTAGTCACAGGTCGCGGGGAGAAGCATCACAATGATGTGCGATGGGCGGGATCAGAGGAATGCGCAGAAAAGCAACTGCAGATTCATCCACTCGCTGGTCGCGGTCGGAATGACAAGCTTATCCGATCCATCGCAGTTTGTTTAGACTGCTCAGTCGAGAACAGTCTCGGTGCGGCAGTTCGCCTATTTGAAGTAAGCGGTTAGTGTTAGAACCAGCAGCGTCAGGCCAATGAAGATGGCGATGAAGCCGACCACGCGTGAGCCATTGACAAACCACTGTGCGGGCGCGATGCCGAGACGCTGTTCGAGTTTGCCCTCACGAACCATGCGCGCGTATTCTTGCGGGCGCTTGTGGCGGAACTCTTCTTCAGACTCGACGCCTGTGAAGATCACCATATCCATGGGAAAACTGTCAGGGCGGAGATGCGTGTTGACGAAGTGAATCGAGAAGATGAACAGAATCGCGAGCAGGCCTTCTTCGCTGTGAATGACGAGTGCGGCGTTGAGTGCCCAACCGGGAAGGAAGCGTGCGAAGAATGGCGCGAACCACAT
The DNA here is from genome assembly GCA_963802565.1 of uncultured Acidobacteriaceae bacterium. GTDB lineage: Bacteria > Acidobacteriota > Terriglobia > Terriglobales > Acidobacteriaceae > Telmatobacter. Next base: position 156,744 of record CAWDJR010000029.1, read on the forward strand.
CGCGTACCCGGAGAAGCCGATGACGATCATTCCCCAGAACACGGCCCAGTAATCAAACTTTTCCCAGTAGGCGTAACGCTCAAATTGCGGTTTGGGACCGAGGCCGAGCATCCAGCGCATGTGGGCGAACATGTCTTTCGCATCTTTCCAGTTGGCAACCATCGAGGTCGCTCCCCAGAAGATTCCTTTTTCACGCCGAAACAGGCCACGCGTGAAGATCTCCTTCACGTGGATAAGAAATGCGACTGTGAGAACTAATGCGCAGAACTTGTGAAAGAAAAGGATAGCCCCGAAGCCGCCGACAGCGCCGGCCAGGCCCCGCGCCCATATGCTTTCGCTGAAGCGCAGAGGCAGGCCTGTTCCAGCGAGACCAAGAAACGTGGAGAACAAAACAGCATGAAGGTAGCGCTGCTCACGCGTGAAGCGATTAAAGAAGCGACCGCTTGGTGCTTTCTGGGCTTCAGTTTCGACCGGAGCTATTTCCAGATCAGGCATCTTTTCCTCCATTGGCGGATTTTCTTCTGACCTGGTCGAATCTGGAACGAATCAGCCACAGAATCGTGTGAATCACGAAGAAGGTAAGCACGCTCGCCAGTAACAGGTTCATAAACAACCGCACGTAGTAAAGGGCAGGATTCAGTTTTCGGTCGTGGGCGTTGGCATGCGGTTGATATTGCACGAAGCTAAGGTTTGCGCCTGTGTGGCACCTGCCACAGGTTTTTACTAGACTTGCCTTGTTGATTGGCGAGCGCGGATCGGATGCCGGATAGATCTCGTGGGCGCCATGGCAATCCCAGCAGCGCGCCGTCTCTACGTATCCCCCAAGGGAACCAAGCTGGGAGTGGAAGGTATCGCGGTAGGTGGACAGCTTGTCCTTGTGGCAGGAGCCGCAGATGGGCGTGGACTGCGATCGGAATTCAGATTCGGTAGGCTGCAGGATGGCGTGGGTCGTATGGCAGTCGGTGCAGACCGGCGCTTTGAGGTTGCCGGCCGCAATGGCATGACCATGCGCACCAGCCTGGTAGTCATCATTAATCTTGGCGTGGCAGGTCCCGCAGGTTTTGGGGATGTTGGCCTTGAATGTCGGACTGGCGGGATCCTTGTGACTGAGGATGTTGTGCGATCCGTGGCAACTCTGGCAGTTGGCCGCAACAAGCAAGCCTTCTTTGCTCAGGGCGAAGCCGTGAATTGAATCCATGTAGTGCGGGTAGACACTGGGCAGGCCCTTCTTTGAGGCCATGGCGCCGTCGCTGTGACATTGACCGCATGTCTTGGGGACATTCAATGGGTAAACAGCAGAGCGGGAATCAGCCTTGGGAAAGATTTCGTGGGCATTGCCGTGACAGCTCGTGCATGGATGCTCTTTTGAAGAAGAATGAACGCTGCCCGTCAGCTTGGATGCTTCGTCGGCGTGACAGGTCTTGCAGTCAACCTTGGCGATGTGGTCAGGATGGGGATATTCCTTGATGTCTGCGTGGCAATTGTTGCATTGCAGGCTGCCGTGGATGCTGGCGCTGAACTTCTCACCATCCACCGAAATGCTATGCCCGGCGGCATTCTGCATGGTCTTATCGCCATGACAGGCGAGGCAATCTGCTTGCGCGACAAGTCGACCAGGCGAAAGCAGGAACGCGATTGCGACGAGGCAAAGCGCAACAGCCCTGCGGCGTCGAATCATCCGCGAGAAGTCGGTCAACCAATCGGCTGGCTCCACAAACAGTGCGATGAAGAATGCTGCGATTCGTGCGGCTTTGGTCATGCGGCCGTCTTCTTCCTCCATGCTTCGTGACCAAACAGGCTCGCGCACATGGCTTCCCCTTAGCGGATTTCTCCACTTACCCGAACATCGATGGCGGGGATTGCAACCTTGAGAAGACACTTTCCGCAATGAGATCTGCAGTGATAGTTGTCACAACTGAGGAGTGTAAGAGTCACATTCCAAACTTTCTGATTGTGATGCGAACCACTTCACGCGCTCGAAGGCGAATAGCTGAGCATCAACCAGTGACGGCATCGCGAGGCCATTTTTAGCAGAGTCTTGCTCGAGATGCACGCCGGTCCTCGTCGTGATGCGAGTCACATGCTGCGGGAAGCAACTTCCCGGACAATTGTTGCCGCTGATTGAGGTGCGCTTTTATGGCCACGTCTGTGACAACCGCTAACCCGACAATCCTTACCCTTCCCGGCGATCCAATCCGCCAGATGCAATGGCGATTTAGCGATCGCTACGATCTGCAGATGCTGGTGCAGTCGGCGCGCGGCGTGGCACGCGGCACGGTCGCGCACATGGTGGCCGCTGGTGAACGGAACAGTCACGAGTGGACCCCGGCAAAGAACGCGATGATGGAAGCCTTCGATCGCGCGGGCATCACGGCGGCCTTCATGGAGCCGGAGGAGGGCGGATTCATTACTGGTCCAAAGAATCTCGCCCTCGCTCTCGCTGCTTTTGAACTTGCATGGGTGGATGGCGGCGCAGCGACCGCGAGCCTGGCGGGATTTCTGGCGCTGGCGCCGATCCACGAGCGCGGAACGCCGGAGCAAGCCGCGCACTATATGAGCCTTTCTGCTCCGCCACAACATGGTGAGGATCGCCGGCCATGGCGCGGCGCGTTTGTGCTGACCGAACCGATTCCCTACGTGGGTGTCGATACTGGAATGCTGAACGGTAAAGTTCGCGTGGCGGAGTGGGAGCATGGTCAAGAGCCCTGGCTGCGGGTTGAAAAGCGCGGTCGATTCATCACCAATATTGCATTTGCGAATTTCGTAACGGCTGCGGTGGGTTCGGATGACCCGCAGATCAAAGGCAGTTGCGTGGTGATTCTGGAGGAGACGGACGAGGGCACTTTCGACCCGGGTACGCCGACCAAGAAACTGGTGCACCAGCTTTCGTCGACTGGTGATCCAATTTTCAATTTGAAAGTCCCGGCTAGCCGTATCATCGGGGGCTACACGGTGAAGGACGGCGTGATCGTGCCGAATTTCAACCACAGCGAAGTCATTGAAGCGGTCTTCAGGCGGACGCGCGTGACCGTGGGCTTGATGACGGCAGCAAAACTGCTTTCCGCGGTAGAGCCCGTGATTCGTTATCAGCGCGGGCGGTTCCGCGGAGCTGAAACTGCGCGGCCTGGAACGGTGCGCTATGAACAAGGCATCCAGCAGCGCGAAGATGCATTGCACCGGCTGGTGGATGTCTGGGCGACAGGAGAAGCTGCCGCCTCGCTGGGGTTTGCGGCAGCGCGTTTGTTTGACGAACTCGATCCCCTGGAAAAACAAAAGACGGCAATCCTGGCAACGAGCGGCATTGCAGGAGGACGAGCGGGATTGAAGGCGCTGCGAGAATTTGAGCAACGCGCGATTGAATTATTGAAGATGCGCAAGGACGATCCGAAACGCGAGGAACTTGGATCCGATCCGCTGGTGCAATTCGTATTGAAGGATGCCGAGGCCAATGTCCTGTGTCCTGCGACCAAGCTTTGGAACACGGGGCACGGCGCGAATATGATGCGTGAGGCCGTAAGCCTGATGGGCGGGTACGGCATCACGGAGGACTGTCCAGGGTTCCTGGCCAGCAAGTGGATGGATGCGCAACTCGAAGCGACCTACGAAGGACCGGAGGCCGTGCAGCGTCGTCAGCTCACAATCACGATGACGTCAGATGTTTTCATCGCGGAGATGCACTCCTGGACCTCCGAGATGCGGCAGATTGCTGCGACTCATCCAGGGACAGGGGCGTGCACGCTGGCTTCCGCCATGAAGATGTGGTTGTGGACGCTCAAGCATCTTCAGAAATCGACGGATGCGGCGGGCAACAGGCTTTATCACGGACAGAGGCAAGGAGTGACGTTCCCGATGGCCGACGCGCTGTGCTGGCTGCTGGCATCGCGGCATCAAATTCTGGATGTGCTGGAACTGGAACAACGTGGAAAGACGGATTGCGTGGCGGTCGAAGGCGTGGCGGGCACTGTGCAATTCCTGAGCGATCTTTGCCACGTGCAGGCAGCCCATGCGGCTGGAGAGGTTTCGCGCATCTGCGCCGAATTAGTTTTTGGGTACAACGAGCATCCCGCATGGAACGAAAAAGGCTGCCGCCTCTGCTTCACCACCGAGGAGTTGGATGAACTGGAAGAAACAATGCCGGGGATCGCGGCGATGGCGGTGGATGTGATTGGGACCGACGGCAGCCACGCAATGAAGGCAGGACCGTGCGCGGGTTGTGCTGGCGCGAACGAATTTCTGCGACTGCAGAACAAGCTCTGCAGCTGTCTGAGCGGATCGCGGTTGGCTAAGGACCGTGCGGCTGAGACGGTTAGCAAGGTGATGATTCCTGAAGCACTGGACTATCCAGCATGAGCGCGAACGGTAAATTGGAAGACATCTCCGCGCCGCCTATCGAGCGCCAGTCGATTGAGACCGATATTGCCTGCGTGGGGTTCGGACCGGCGATGGGCGGATTTCTGACTACGTTGACACGCGCGTGGAATGAGAATCCGGCCGATCCTGCGTTTGAGAGCAAAGTCGCGCCGGGTCTTCCGTTGCAGGTGATCTGTTACGAGCGCGCGGACGATATTGCCTCGGGCGTAAGCGGTGTGGTGACGGCTGCGCGAGGTATTCGCGCCAGCTTTCCTGATTTGAATCCGGCCGACATCGCGATGGCGGCGCCGGTGAAGTCGGAGCGCATTCTCTACCTGCTCGATCCAGTCGGCGCAAGCCGTCGACCGTGGCTATTGCGGATCGGCGATCGGGTGCTCAGAGCGCTGAGTGCGACGCTAGGTGTCCGCGACGATGCATTTCATCTGCCATGGACGCCGCGCTTCCTCCACAAGGGCGGCGGGCTAGTGATGTCGATCGGACAATTCAACCAGTGGGTCGGTAATCAATTAATGGCTTCGGGGTTGGTACAAATCTGGCCGTCGATGCCAGTAAGCCAACCTATATTTGCCGAGAATGCCGAACGCACAGGCGACAGGCTCACAGGGGTACGGCTGACAGACCAGGGAGTGGACAAGCGCGGAGTACCAGCGAACGGATTTGTGGCAGGCATGGACGTGCATGCCAATTTGACCGTGGTCGGCGATGGCCCCTTTGGGCAGATCGGCCACGCTATCGACAAACGCCTTGGCATGCCTGCGGGCCACGACAAGCGCGAATGGGCACTGGGCATGAAGTTTGTGATCGAACTCCCGGAAGAGACCACACTGCAAGCCGGGACAGTCTGGCACACGTTTGGCTATCCCGAGCCGGAGATTTTTGGATTTCTTTACGTACATCCTGAGCGGCTAGCATCGGTCGGTATCTTCGTGCCGTCGTGGTTGGGCGATCCGGCACGCACGGTATACCGCTACTTGCAGCATTTTATTCAGCACCCCGCGCTATGGCGTCATCTTAAAGGCGGTTCCCTGCGTTCGTGGGGCGCGAAGTCACTGGATGAATCAGGCATGCATGGAGAGCCTTTCCTGGTAGGCGACGGATATGCGCGCATCGGCGAGAATTCGGGCTCGACAAATATGCTGGCGGGTTCGGGTGTTGACGAGGCGTGGACTACGGGCGTGGAACTTGGCGAGTCTGTGATCGATTTGCTTCGCATGGGACGCAGTTTTACGCAGGAGAATCTCGCATCGACCTATGAGGCGCGACGCCGGGCCAGTTGGGTCGAGCGTAATGCGGCTGAAGCAATGAATGCGCGGAACGGATTCCATCGCGGGTTCATGTCGGGAATGATGGGGATGGCCCTCGCGGGACTGACGGGGGGTAGAGTGTCTGTGGTCGCCAAGGCGCCGCCCCCCCACAAGCAGATCAAGAAGCAGCGGGTGCGGTCACTCAAGGAATTGAAACGGCGCGAAATTGCAATGCTGGCTGTGGACGATGGCCGCCCTCTGCACGATGCGATGATGTCTGCACGCGGATGGCCGGAGATCGAGTTTGATGGCAAGCTGCTTGTCTCGCACCAGGACGTTCTGCTGATGGGAGGGAAGGTGCAGGCGATGCCATCCTTCGCAGACCACGTGGTGTTTCGCGATGCGGGGCTGTGCATCGCGTGCGACGACAAGACCTGCATCGCTATGTGCTCGGGCCAGGCGCTGACGCTGGGGGATGAAGGCGCGCCAGCATTTGAGAGGGAGAAATGCGTGCACTGTGGAGCGTGCTTGTGGAATTGCTCGCAGGCCGGTGCCGATGGACTAACCAATATTGAATTTCGCGCGGGCTCCGGCGGTCTACATTCTGTGGAGAACTGAATGCAGCACGCGTTGCAGTACAAGTAACAGCTTCAATTTAGAGAGGATTCATCGTGTCGATGGAACTACACATAGTCGTCTGCGCGGGGATCGTGCCGGATCCGCTGCAGACTCTGGAACCGGTGATGGGACCGAAGGGGCCGGGGCTGAAGAGCGAGATGATGCTGCCGGCGGTGCTGGACCCGTGGGCAGCGAGCGCGCTCTACGAGGCGGCGAACCTGGCGGCAAAGAATCCCGGCAGCAAGGTGTGGCTGGTCTCGCTGGGACCGAAGGCGAAAACGCAGCAGGTGATGATGACGATCGCGCAGAAGGCGAGCTTTGAACTGGTGGCTATCGACGCGCCTGTCGGTGGGTTCGCCGATGCGGCTGCGACGGCAGCGTTGCTGGCCGATGCGATCTATGCCATTCCTGGCTTGGATAAGACAAAGCTGTTGTTGTTTGGCGGATGGGAGTCGGCGTCGCGTGGTGCGGGCGTGACGATGCAGATTGTGGGCGAACGGCTGGGCATTACGGATCAGTTTATGGGCGTCGATCAGATCGAGTTTCGTGACGATGGATCGTTTGATGTTCTGGAGCGCGTGGAAGGCGGCAAGCACCAGGTGTCATTGTGTTCAGCTGCGCCCGCAGTGCTGGGTTGGGCGACGGGAAATCTAGCGGAGCCCCGCAGCAATCCGCAGATCGGGATGGCGAATATGCGGACAGTGATGCCGGCGCTACAGAAAGCGAAGGCCGCAGCAGTTGTGGGGAATGGCCTACAGTACATATCCGTGAACTTGCCGAAGCAGCAGCGTCAGACGCGGGTGGTGAAAGATATGGCAGTGGACGAGATTGCCGAAGAACTTGTTGCCTGGGTGGGAGCGCAGTGATGGCAGAAACGATTCTTGTTTTAACGCATGCAGATGAATCGGGCTCTGCCCTGACTGCTGCATCGCTGGAGGCCGTAACGGCGGGCATGGAACTGGCGGCTCGGCTTGATGCCTCGATGGGGATTGGTATTGTTGCTGTGGACGCGAACGCTGCGGCGGGCGTGCTGGCCGGAGTCAGCGCGCGCATCTTCGCCGTGTCAGGTGAGGCATTAGGGCAACCGCGCTATGCCAGCGATGCGGCGGCGTGTGAGGCGTTGTGCAAGGTGGCTAGCGCGACCATCGTCCTGGCGCCGGGCAGTTCGCGGTTTGCACGGGTGGCGGCCGGTGTTGCGCATCGACTGGGAGGTTGTGTCGATACACACATCACCTCCGTTGGCGGCGAAGACGACGTTGAAGTATCGCGCTGGTTTTATCGTCAACGCATTGAAGGGGTGATCACGCGAAGCGCGCGACCCTGGTTCCTGCTGCTCGATGCAGGGACGCACGTACCCTTCGCTGGGACCGTGGGTGAGGTGCAGGTGGAGCAGATTGCGGTCAGCTATGCCGGAGTTCCGCACCACGGTTACTGGAACTCGTGCTCCGGCGCTGGATGCGCAAACGATCCGGCCGGAGGCGAAGATGCTGTTTGTTGCCGGCGCGGGATGGACCAAGAAGCAATCCGACGGAAAGGTGCACGCGGGCGAGGCCGGCGAACTGATATTGAATTTTCTAAATAGCACGGGCGCGTCTCTGGGCAGTTCCAAATCACTTGTCGACCAGGGCGGCGATGGGCAGCCTGTACTTCCCTTCCTCACCCACATGAACCAGGTGGGGCAAACTGGATCGACACCTCGGCATGCCAAGGGACTGTCGACGTGCTGCCATGGCGAAGAGCCGCACGTTGTAGGCTGGCGATTCATCGGCGAACGCAGAGCAATTTCGCTGGACCCGAACTGCGGTTGGACGCGCGGCAAGGCGGACGTGGTGTACGTTGCCGATGCGTTCAAGGTAATGGCGCTGGTGAACGAGTTGTTGATGAGGCGTAGCTAGATTTTTCTCCTGAAGGTGCGCAGCGCTGTGCCGACCCGCAACCAAATAGTTGCGTAAAACCATTTTGGCGGTCTCTGGCGATAAAATACCCAATCCACTAAAAATCGCTTCGGCGCTGGCCGCGCTTTTCTTTGACGCGTGCCAGCGCTTTGTCGATTCGGTTCCCGGACTTTGGTGCAATGCTTTCGGGATATAGCAACTCTGGTTTCGCTATAGGAGCGTCATCAGGGTGCAACCTCTTGTTTCCGTCGCTTCTGGCTTGCCTTCACGATTTCGCTCATGTCCCCTGTCGGCCGAATCTCCCAAGTGGTGCCAAAGGTCAGAGCAGGATGCTGGCCCATGAGCTGTACTGCATGATTCATGTCCCTGGCCTCAAGGACGAGAATGCCGCCGACTTGTTCTTTGGTTTCGACATAAGGACCGTCGGTCGTTGCGATTTTGCCGCTTCTCCAAGAGAGCGTCAAGGCGGTTTCAGGACCCTGAAGCGCTTCGCCACCAGCCCAGTGTCCGCTTGCGCGAAGATGTTCGTCGTATTCAAAGCATGCGTCGAACATGGCGTTCCGCTCGGCCTCGGTCATGCCCTCGAATTTGCCTTTGTCGTAGTAGCCAAAACAGATGTATTTCATTGTTTTTCTCCTCGTTGTGCAAACCAGCAATGCGAAAACATCCCTCAGGGGCTGAAGTCCTGCCATTCATGAGCGTTTTGCGGCACGCGACCCAGAGGGTTCCCCGAGCCGCGCCCTTTCAAATCGGCATCCATCCAACCGATTCTTCTAAAGTCGCGGCGGACGAGACTATTCCGCTTACTCGGGAGCCGGGAAGAAAAGAAGCTCGCGCACCTCGCCGGCCACATCGCAGACGATGGCACCCTTCTTCGCCCATGCGAGCGCCTCGTCCATATTGGCGCATTCGAGTATCCAGAATCCGCCCATGTGCTCCTTGGTCTCGGTGAACGGCCCATCGGTGACGAGCACCTTGCCGTCGGATTGGGCCCGCAGCGTCTTCGCGCTGGCGGGCGGGGCAATGCCGCAGGCGAACTTCCTCACGCCGGCAGCAATCATTTCGCGGTTGAGCGCGTGAATCTGTTCCATCATTTCTTCGGTTACGGTGGACGGGTCGAAGTCGTCGGGCATGTAGTTGCAAACCAGATACTGTGGCATGAGTTTTTCTCCTTGGTTCTTTGGCTTGTTTCCGATGACTCGTTTCCTGTTCACTCAGGAACCGAAGCTCATCGTTCTTTTGTCCTATAGTCGTTGGGGAGACGGAAAATCGACAGCCATCCTCGATTTTTTTTAATTGAAATCTGCAGATTTTCTATTTCAGCTGCCGAATTCGCTCCTGCAGGAATTGGCGCTCTGGTTCCTGCTGGGTCAGCGCCAGGGCTTTCTCATAAGACGAGCGGGCCTCTGCTGTCCTGCCGAGCCTGCGGTACATATCAGCACGAGCTGAATGTGCCAGGTAGTAATTTGCTAGTTCGCCGTGTTCCATGACCGCGTCGACATGCTTCAGACCGGCCTCTGGGCCGTCGCGCATGGCGATGGCTACCGCCCGATTGAGATGTGCTACTGGCGAAGGATGAATTCGAACCAATTGGTTGTAAAGGGCAACAATCTGCCGCCAGTCGGTTGCAGCGGGCGATTCCGCTTCAGCATGAACGGCCGCGATCGCAGCTTGCAGCGTGTACGCACCGAAGCGGCGGGAGCTAAGGGCTTTCTCAACCAATGCCACTCCTTCGGCGATCTGCTCCCGGTTCCAGAGCGCGCGGTCTTGATTGTCCAGCAAAATCAGCTCTCCGGTCGCAGAGGTTCTCGCGGCGCGACGGGATTCCTGGAGCAACATCAGGGCAAGCAGGCCAACTACTTCCGGCTCTGGCTGGAGGTCGGTCAGCAACCGGCCCAATCGAATCGCCTCGGTGGTTAGTTCGGCGCGCGTTATCTCCGCTCCCGCCGCAGCCGAGTAACCCTCGTTGAAGACGAGATAGATGACGCGAAGCACCGCGTCCAACCGCTCTGGCAATTCCTGCGGCGTCGGCACCTCGTATGGAATTGGTGTCTCTCGAATCTTTGTCTTGGCGCGCACGATGCGTTGGGCGAGCGCTGCCGGGGTAACCAGAAATGCCCGGGCAATCTCTTCCGTGGTGAGGCCGCAGATTTCGCGCAGGGTGAGGGCAACCTGTTGCTCCGGAGGCAGAGCGGGATGGCAGCAGGTGAAGATCAGACGGAGGCGATCGTCTTCGATCTCTTCATCTTCCGGATTAGTGTCGTTGACGCGCGATTCTATGTGGGCAATGAGATCTCTCTGTGCTCCATCGAAGCGCGCGCGGCGGCGCATAGCGTCTATGGCCTTGAATCGTGCCGTTGAAATCAGCCAGGGGCGTGGCTTGTCTGGAAGGCCGGTCTTCGGCCATGTGTCCAATGCGGCGGCGAATGCCTCGTGCATCGACTCTTCGGCAAGGTCAAGGTCTCCGAGGAGGCGCACGAGCGTCGCGAGAACCCGGCCCGATTCCGACCGGTAGAGAGTCTCGATGGTCGTGCTGAGTTGTTCGTGTACAGGCGGCTGCGACATCAGTTTCTAGGCCAAACTAGCAAACGGAGTAGCTCAATACAACTGCGCTGAGATTTCCCCTCACCCAAAATTCATCGGCGAGTACTGCCCGAATCCGAAAATCCGGACAACGCCGCGAATTGAAGGCAGTGTCCGGATAGCGGGTTCGATTAATGAGCAAACAGATTGGTCTTTACTTGGCTTTCAATGCGTCGCGATAGGCCATCGCTTCGAGTTCCACGCGAATGGCGTCAGCTACGGGGACTACGGGGCGGGCTTCGAAGGTGAAGGCGGGCAGCATTGAGCAGAACTTGTGCACTTCGAGCGGATCGTCGCAATCCATCAACATGTATCCGCCCCAGTCTCCGACGCGAATGACAAACGACTCAATTTTGAAGTTCGCTGGCGCCTTCCACGGGCTGAAAACTTCCAAAATTCTCTTCTGTGCATTTTCGTAGTCTGCCGGGGAGCCCTGGGGACGTTCATTCCACGTGATCATGTACTTCATAATCTTTCTCCTCTTTCAGATTTTGGTGACGGCGAGATCCGTTGCTTACAGGGAGGGCTCAGCGAGTGACAACGGGAAACCGTTGGGAAAGAATACTCTAGCCTCTCAACCTGAGGCAGCTGAAATGATTGCCAGTAGGGATTGCTGAATCCCGATTCGTAGGGTAGCGACGCCTTGTTTCCGCATCTGAAGAATCGAAAAGTGGGCTACGATGGAGTCATGAGCAGCCAGGAAACCGTCTTGCGAATGGATGGCGCAAAAACCGCAACGAAACTTGAGCTTGCCCGGCAGCGACTGATCGTTGCACTGGATGTTCCCGACTCGAAGTCTGCCATGCGGCTGGTCGCGGAACTGGAGGGGACATGCAACTGGTTCAAGGTTGGGCTGGAGTTGTTTCTGGCGGCTGGACCCGCGGTACTGGAGCCGATTGTGGCACGCGGGCATAGCGTGTTTCTGGATTTGAAACTGCACGACATTCCCAATACGGTGGCCGGGGCGGTTCGGTCGGCTGTGGGGCTGGGAGTTCGGATGCTGACTGTGCATGCGGGCGGTGGTCCGGCGATGCTGGCGGCGGCAAAGAGGCGCGCTGGCGGGAGTTGCCGATCCGCCGGAACTGCTGGCGGTGACGGTGCTGACGAGCATGGACGCGGAGCAACTCGAGTCCGTCGGAGTGAATCGTGCGCCGGCTGGGCAGGTCGACCTGCTGGCAATGATGGGGTTGAGCGCGGGGATTCGCGGATTTGTTTGCTCGGCGGAGGAGGTTGAGGCGGTGCGTGCCTTGACCGGGCCGGCGGGGATATTGGTGGTTCCGGGGATTCGGCCGGCAGGTTCTGTGACTGGTGATCAGAAGCGGGTGGCCGGGCCGGCGGATGCGCTGCGGCGGGGAGCGAGCTACCTTGTTGTCGGAAGGCCAATTACGCAAGCAGCTTACCCGGTGAAGGCTGCTGCGGCGATTCTTGAAGAGATGGCGGGGGCTCTGTAGGCCCATGTCCGCAACCTGTGACCGCCAGATTTGTGGTGCCGGCGGTGGAAAAGCAACTTCAGATTCCTCCGCTCCCGTTGGTCGGTCGGAATGACAGTTCACAAAGGAACAGCCGGTTTTCCGCTCCGGTGGACGGCCGGCATGGGAGACCTTTTGGGAAGGCTGCGAGCGAAAAGCCCGGCGAATTGCCGGGCCTTTTCAGAAGCTGAGACTCATCTAAAACTTAAAGTTTTTCGTAGAAGTCGCACGCTGAGCAGGAGATATAGACTCCTCCTGGGACGCCGCGCTCGCGGTCCTTCACGCGCTTGACGATGCGCGTGGGCTTGCTGCACTTGGGACAGTCGGTCGACTTCGTCGTGTCCATTACCTTCTTGCGGTCACCTGTTTTGGCAATCTTGGCCATGGGTCGGGTGTTTCTCCTTTGTGGGTGTCTCTGCACACACGCGCGAGTAGTCTCGCACGCGGCTTCAACGGCGCGGTCGAACAACTCACCCTGCTCAAGAATTGTTTGCGGGAGGCAGCCAGACTCGCTGCCTCCAGTTTACATCAAGACTCAGTGCGGCTGGGTTGAGTCGGGAGTGGGAGCGGCAGGCTGGGCGCTGCTTCCCTGGCCTGCTGCTGGTTGCGCTGCGCCGGGGGCAGGATCGGCGGCCTTCTGATCATCCCCAGCTTGCGCAGCCTTGGCCTGATCGGCGCGGCGTGCAGCCTCCACATCGGGATAGTCGTCCGGTTTCTGCTTGGGGAACTGTACGGGCTTCATGGTGCCGGACTGGTTTTGTGAGGAATTGTCAGGCAGCTTTTCGCCGGCGGAGGTTAGCGTAGGCGGCGGCGCGGGTGCTTCCTTGTCGGGATCGGGGGTCACGTCACCCATCTTCACAACATGGGTATGGTCCTCGGCGGCAACGAGAGGAGTGCCGTCAGTACGCATCATGCCTTCGACCTCGTCCTTGGTAAAGATCACAGGCGGCTCGCCCACCTTGGCGATCTCAACGCGGATCACGCGATTGCCGTTGATCCTCACGAACTGGACGGGCTTGGGGGGTGCTCCGTAGATCCACTCCTCGAAAGGCATCTGACCGTCGATTTCGCGGATCTTGCGTTGCGGCTGTCCCATCGCGAAGAGCACCATATCCGTGCTCATGCCTACCAGCACGTTGTGGTCGAGGATGGCGTCTTTCAGCTTGGGAGGAAGGGTGTCAGTAAATGCCTGGATGGGCGTCTTTACGTCGAACGAGATGAGCGGCGCGAGGAGCGCTTTTACGTTTGAACCTGTTAGTTCGGGAATGCGGCCCTTAAATTCAAGGGTTAGCCGGGCGCCCGTGGCCTGCTCGCCAGTGTCCTGGACCACCGGGCCCATCGAGCTGCCGGTGCCAAGCTGAATGTGGCGCAGGAAGCGATGTTTTAGATCCGGACCACCGTTGAGTTCGAAGATGATTTTGTTATGTTCAAATTTGACATCGCTGAGTACTACCCGATCACCAGGCTTGGCGCAGATTCCGTTTGCGGTAACCATGTCCAGGTAGGGCTCCCCCGCGGGAGTGAGTTTGCCATTCGCCTCCAGAGTGAGCCCCTTGTGCCCCATGGGAAAAGGACGCATAGCGAATCCCTGCTCGGCTTGCAAGAGGCGGATGAGTTCGGTACGCGTCTTGGCATCAAGCTCGGATTTCTCTAGCGGAACATTGGTGGGTTGAATCTGGGCGTAGCGTCGATCGACGGTTCCGTTTCCGTGGTTGGCCCCGGACTTCGTATCTATGGTGATAGCCTGCCCTGATGCCAACGCGCCGCCCAGAGCAAACGTTGCGGCGCAGGCGACGGCAATAAGTTGTAGGTGGAAATGGGCGTGGCGCTGAATTGAGGAAGATTGTAATGGCCGAATCATGGGCGTCCTCCCATGGCTGCACGTGGCATTGTGCCAACAGTAGTTCTAATGAACCACAAAGGTCAAATCGGAGATACGAACCGGAGCCGGAAGCCTACGAGTGGGAGAGAAATTCAGCGGGAGTCTTCGGTCCCGGTTGTTGATTCAGATGCAGGATTTACGGGCGCAGGTGGCGTGTAAACAGGAAGAATCTGGACCAGGGAGGGAGCGGCCGGCTCGGCGGGGCGTGTGGCAGCCTCGTGCTGGGCCCGGGAGGCTGCATCCAGATCGACAGGTATGCCTCCGGGAACGAAGACCGGTGCGTTGTACCTGAAATCAAGATCGCGGGTTACTCGGTAAACCACTGGAAAAGCTGCGAGAAGCACGAGGCAGGCAAACCAGCTGGCGTCAATGCCGTAGCCACCGCCGGTGAGCCAGAACGGCCCCATGGGATTGCCTTCAATGATTGGTGAATGGGTACTGACGCCTCTTACCGATAATCCGAAGATGAGGGCCTGCGAGGCCTTCCATGCGAAGTTGAAACCCCAACTCAGCCACAGTGCCCGGGTGCGCAGATAGGCGGTGGTGAGCAGGAAGCTGAAGACAACGGAGATGGCGATGCTGGCGTTGGAGGTTCCGGGCTGAAGAGAGTGGACGATGGCATAGAACAGAGCAAAGCCGAGCGCAGCGCCAGACGATCCAACAACTGCCGCGAAGCGCTGAAATCCGTAACCGCGAAAGGCTACTTCTTCCCCGAGAGCCAGGAGGGCGAAGTAAGCGGCGTCGGCGATCAGCCATGGCCAGGAGGATGTCTGCGCAGTGATGACGACGGCGATGCCACCGATGAGGAGCATGGGGAGAACGCACAGCACCACGGCGCTCCACCCGACGGCCATGCCCGAGGCAACTTCGCGGGTCCATCCGGGGCGTAGCGGGAGACCTTGCGCGGCGATTGATCGGGATTGCCGATCGAAGATCGAACCGAACGCGGCATAGCCGAGGACCAAGAGTGCAACAAAAAGAATCTGCTCAATCAGCGGAGCCCATGACTCGTGCTGAAAGCGAATCGCGGCGTTGTGGGAGAACGAGCGCACGACGAAGAAGTAAATCACCGCGGCGATGAATTCGAGGTAGGCGCGTAACTTGCCACCGCGTACAGGCGCACTCATCGTTGACTCCAGCAGTGGCCGAGAGGCGTGAACAACCGTCGATACTCATGTCGAGCATGAATCTCGACACATTCAGATTGCCGCACGGATTCTAGCTTTCTGTGTAGCACTGGGCGATATTGCGGAACTTTTTCTGGCGCGCCGCGATGAGTGCATCGACAGGCAAGGCCTTCAATTCGTCGAGGTGCCTGCGAAGAGCCGTACCTACGATTCCGGCTCCTACGGGATGATCAGTGTGCGCACCACCGGGGGGCTCAGAGATGATTTCGTCGACGCAGCCAAGCGCGGCGACCTCGGGTGCGGAGATGCGCATAGCCTCCGCGGCCTGCTGCTTATGGGCAGCATCGCGCCACATGATGGCTGCGCAGGATTCAGGCGTGATGACGAAGTAGAGCGCGTTCTCGAGGATGAGCACGCGGTCACTGACGGCCAGCGCCAATGCGCCACCCGATCCGCCCTCGCCGCTGATGAGGGAGATGGTGGGGACACGCAGGCGCGACATCTCGAGGATGTTGCGTGCGATGGCTTCGGCCTGGCCGCGCTCTTCAGCGCCCAGTCCGGGATAGGCGCCTGGCAGGTCGATAAGGCTGATGACGGGACGATTGAATTTTTCCGCCATTTTCATGCAGCGAAGCGCCTTGCGATAGCCCTCGGGATGGGGCATGCCGAAGTTGCGCTTGACGCGCTCTTTGGTGGTGCCGCCCTTGCGGTTGCCGATCACCAGCACTTCGTCGTCGCCAAACGTCGCCATGCCGCACGCGACGGCGGCGTCGTCGCCATAGGCGCGATCCCCGTGAATCTCGCTGAAATCTGTGAAGATCCGCTCGATGAAGTCCATGGGGTAGGGCCGCTGGGGATGGCGTGCCGTCTCGATTCTCTTCCACGCAGGCGAAACCGGCTGCGGGTTGTTGGGTGAACCTGATGGGTGTTCGCTCATCTGAAGTTGGCAGCGGCTGGGACATCGGCGATCCTCCTGCCCCGCTTGCTGCTCAATATTGATTCTACCGGGTCGCGGCCAAGTTGGGAGAAACCACGAACTGAATTCAGCTGGGTGTCTCAGGATGGAGCGCATTCGGGACGCAAAGATTGAAGCTGTAATCATTCACGACGATTTGAGCCACCAAAAGACTACTGGAGTGCAACTGGGTTCAGACGTCCCGCCGCGACTGTGGTACATGCTCGCAAACCCAGGGTTCTGCTGCGCTCAACCCTGGGCTACTTTCCTACGTTCTCTCCGGGAACTTTGTGGTCCGAGATCGCGCCGTTGAGCCGATAAATTTTCAGGACAGTTTATATTGCTTCTAGTCTTGACGAGACGTCGAATCCAACCATTCTTAACAAAGGAAATGATGACTCCGACACGAAGAGAATTTCTGGCTGCGAGCGCACTTGGAGCGCTAAGCGCCGCGCTTCCACTCGACGCACAGGTTGCCGCGCCTACCCCGGCAAAGCCCGCGAATCTGGAAACGCCGGGAGCGCCGACGGCGTTTGGTACTTCCTCGCCGGTGGGTCCCCCGGTCAGCACAGAAACGTTTGCCGAGGCCGAGAAGCTGGTGCAGGTCGAGATGACGGCCGCTGACCGCGCGCAGGCGGCGGGGAACTGGCGCGAGGCGATGGCGCCGCTGTACGAACGCCGCACCGGGCCGCGCAAGGTGGTGCTGGAGACCGGACATGGCACCGGCGACGGTGTGGAATCCGATGCTGCCGGGTATTTCCGCAGGCAGCCCAGAGCCGAGGGGAATCACTTCGTGCGCAGCGCGGGCGGATCATGCTCCGCTGCCGGCGAAGCGATGAGGACATCGCGTTTGCGCCGGTGACGCAGCTTGTCGCGCTGGATTGAAGCGCGGCAGATTACGTCGGAGCGGCTGACGCAGATCTATCTGGACCGGCTGGAGCGGTTCGATCCGAAGCTGCACTGCGTGATCACGCTGACGCGCGATCACGCGCTGGAGCAGGCGCGGCAGGCGGACAGCGAGATTGCGGCGGGCAAGTATCGCGGGCCGCTGCACGGCATTCCGTGGGGCGCGAAGGATCTGCTGGATACGGCGGGCATTCCGACGACCTATGGGCGCGGAGCCGTATCGCAATCGCGTTCCGAAAGAAGACTGCGGCGGTGGTGAAGCGGCTGAATGCGGCCGGCGCGGTGCTGGTGGCCAAGCTGAGCCTGGGCGCGCTGGCGCTGAACGACATCTGGTTCGGCGGGCAGACGATGAATCCGTGGCTGCTGGAGGAGGGTGCGTCGGGATCGAGCGCCGGGCCGGGCGCGGCGACGGCGGCGGGGCTGGTGGGATTTGCGATCGGCAGCGAGACCGGCGGCAGCATCGTGAGTCCGTCGATGCGCTGCGGCGTTACCGGGCTGCGGCCGACCTTTGGGCGCGTGCCGCGCACGGGCGCGATGACGCTGTGCTGGTCGCTCGACAAGCTGGGGCCGATGACGCGCGAGCGTCGAAGACACGATGCTGGTGCTGAACGCGATCTCCGGACCGGATGCGGGCGATGTGGCCAGCGTGCCGAGCACGCTGGACTTCGATGCGAACGCCAAGCGTTGCGGGACTGCGCGTCGGCTACTTCCCGGCGTGGATGAAGGAGGCTCCGGCGACCGATGTGGACCGCGCGGCGCTGGAGACGGTGAAGAAGCTGGGCATGGTGCCGGTCGAGGTTTCGCTGCCCGACTGGCCGTACGATTCGCTGCAACCTGATTCTGTTTGCCGAGGCCGCGGCGGCATTCGAGGAGCTGACGCTGGCCCACAAGGTAGACGAGCTGAAGATGCAGGTGCCGGATGCGTGGCCGAACACCTTTCGCCAGTCGCGCTTTCTGTCGGCGGTCGATTTTGTGCAGGCCGACCGCTTGCGCCGCAAGGTGGCGCAGGAGATGGCGCGGGTCTTTTCGCAGGTCGACCTGCTGCTGGTGCCGTCGCTGCGCGATGAGATGCTGATGATCACCAACTTCACCGGGCATCCGTCGCTGACGTTGCGCGCGGGATTCGTCGAAGTGTCGGAGGCGCGCAGCGACTGGGCTCCGGACCCGAAGCATCCGCTGCCGAAGTTTTCGCCGCCGCGACGGGTGCCGCATGGAGTGACGCTGATCGGGAGACTGTTTGACGAAGGCACGCTGTGTGAGGCCGGGATTGCGCTGGAGCGGGCGTTTGCGGTGGATTCGGAGAGGCCGACGGGATTCTAAAAAAGAGTGGTCAGTTATCAGTCGTCAGTGGTCAGTTCTTCCTGGCTATTGCTGCCACTAGGCCTTAGAAGATTTCCTATTTTTGATTCCGGCTTTTTCGATGTGTTGTTTACGGGCCTGGCTGTAGGCGCGCCAGAAGGCTTGCGCGGTGAGCGGGCCGAGGTCGGGCACGTTGGATGGCTGCTGCTCCTTCTGAAAAACGTGGGCATAGAGCATGGGTCCGAGCAGCAAGGCCATGGCGGCCTCTAGATCGAGATTCTGCGGCAGGACACCGCGGGCGATGCCGCGTCGCAGTATGCGCTTGAGACACTGCCGCGGCGGTTCCATCACGCGATGTCGCCATGCCTTGCCAAACTCCGGATGAAGAGCCGAGTACGCAATCAGCGACGGCGTCATGCGATTGCGCGCGTCGTCAAACTTGTCTGGCGGTCGACGCGTGAGCACGGTGGCGAGGTCGCGCTGCAGATCGCCGGTGTCAACGTCCTCGGGCTCGCGATCAAGGCCGTTGACCATCAACATCACTTCGAGCAGCAGCGCTTCCTTGTCATCCCAGTGGTTGTAGATGGTGGCCTTGCTGACGCCGGAGGCCTGCGCGATGGAATCCATGCTGGTGGCCTCAATGCCGCGCTCGGCGAAGAGAGCAAGCGCGGCTTGAAGAACCTTTTCGTGTGCTTCGAGACTGCGGGTTCGAACCATAGTCAGATTTCGATCTTCGAAAAACGCCACGCACCGAAAACCAGCAGAATGGCGCCGACGCACGCAAGTACTAGTGCGTCGAGATGCGGAGTGAAGGCGATGTTCGAAGCGCCGAGAACGTCGCGCATGCCGTCAATGCCGTACGCCAGCGGATCGAGCCGCGTGATGTACTTGAGCGCACCATGCGCATCGCTCAGCGGAAACAGCGCGCCCGACAAAAAGTAGATCGGCATGACCAGGAAGTTCATGATGAGCTGAAATCCCTGCATGTCCTGCAGGCCGGACCCGATGGCCATGCCCAGCGCGGCGAAGCACAAGCGCGATGAGCACCATGAATCCGAGCGCGAGCGGAATTGCGGCGATATGCGCGGGACGGAAGCCGGCGATGCAGACATACAACCGTGACCAGCAGGCCCTGAATCACGGCCACCGTCGCGCCGCCCAGCGTGCGGCCGATCATGATCTGCAGGCGCGATACCGGTGCAACGAGCGTCTCTTTGAGAAAGCCGAACTGGCGATCCCACAAGAGGCCGAGGCCGGAGAAGATGGACGAGAACAGCACCGTCATGCCGATTACGCCGGGGGCGACGAACTGCAGATAGTTGCCATTGCCGGCGCGCTTGAAACACGGGTCCGAGACCGAAGCCGAGCACCAGCAGATACAGCAGCGGGCTGGCCGAGCGATGCAATGATCTGCGCACGCGAGCGGGTGTAGCGCTTCAACTCCCGCAGCCAGAGAATGTAGATCGCACTCATCGCCTGCCTCCGCTCCACATCTTTGCGAACTGACGCATCTGGTCGGCCGAGTCCGCGCTTTCGTCGCGGATGGTTGAACCGGTCAGCTTGAGAAATGCGTCTTCGAGAGTTTCGGTTCCGGTCTGTTCCTTGATCTCTTTGGGCGTGCCCTGGGTGACGAGCTTGCCGTGATCGATGACGCCGATGCGATGCGCCACGCGATCCGCCTCATCCATGTAGTGCGTGGTGAGAAAGACGGTGACGTTCTCCGTCTCGTTGACCCGCTTGACGTGATTCCAAAGCTGATTGCGGCTCTGCGGATCGAGACCAAGCGTGGGCTCATCGAGGAAGAGAATTTTCGGCGTATGCAGAAATCCGCGCGCGATTTCGAGACGGCGCTTCATGCCGCCGGAGAACTTCTTTACCTGGTCTTTGCGGCGATCCCACAGTTCGAAGAGTTTAAGCAGTTCTTCGGTGCGCTGATGGCGGATTTTTCTGGGCACGTGGTAGAGGACGCCATGGATCTCCATGTTTTCGTCGGCGGTCAGCTCGCCGTCGAGGCTGGGATCTTGAAAGACGATGCCGAAGCTCTGACGGACCTCGTTCTGATGTGTCTGAGGGTCGAGGCCGTCGAGCTTGATGGTGCCGCTGGTGGGATGCAGCAGCGTGGTAAGCATTTTGATGGTGGTGGTCTTCCCTGCTCCATTGGGGCCAAGGAAGGCGAAGATTTCGCCAGCCGCCACGTCGAACGAAACATCGTTGACGGCGGTAAACGAACCAAAAGTTTTTACGAGGTTTTGCACCCTGATCATGCGTAGACCTCCCGGGTGAACGAGATTCAATACTGAACGGTTTAGTTCAGTTTGTCAAGATGACCCTGCGAGCGCACTTTCTGAGAGAAGAAGAGGAGAGAGAGAGAAGAAGAAGAAGACGGTGGATTATTTCTTAGGACTGACGGGCAGATCCTCTTTTGTAGTTGGGTCTTCAGCAGTCGTTGTTTTCGCGTCGGGAGTCTTTGCCGATCCTTGTAGAATGCTTTTCGGCGCCACTTCAGTTCGTGGTTCTTTGGTCAATTCCCTCTCGGATGTTGCTTCAGTCGATTCGGGAGCGAGCAGCAGGTCAAGGCGGTACTCGGCTTTATCGGCTTCTGCCGATGCGGCGTGCACCTTTTCGCTCAGGGCCTGCAGTTCTGCCCTGCTGGGGGTGGGCTCGCTGGCGATCGCAAGCAGAGCGGGCATCTGCAGCCACCAGAGCAATTCTTCATAGGGCTCACATACCATGTAGGTGTGTTCCCTGGCATCGTGAACGCCCGTTAGCCAGCGAACATCGGGGTCGGTCCAGAGTGTGCGCGGAAGTCCGGCGACGATCGGTTTGGGAGCCGCAGCGATCGGAACTTTTGCAATCGGAACGAATTTCGTCGTTTCTCCAAGAACATTTACATCCCCGGCGATCGGCCCAGGCGTGTCGGCAGGCCTCACCTCACTGCCCTCCAACGTGGGAATAACGAGCTCTGGCGTATCCGGCACTTTCTCTACTTCCTCAGACTGTGCCAGCAGAACAACCTTGATTCGCGCGGCCGCACGCCAGCCGGTTTCGCCTTCGAATCCCAGCCTTTTGAACGACTCTGCCAGGGGTTGGCGCAGGCGCAGGCGATCAAACAGATCGAGCGCTACTTGTTCCGGCTTTTCGGCGTCGATGGATTCAGCCAGCGTTTCGAGAGCGCACCAGGCGATGATCGGACCCCACATGGCGGTCGCGGTCATTTGCGGACTGGGACTGGGAAGGACGCGCCGTGCGGCAGCAGTCCATGGTTTCGGGAAGAGGGTCTCAACCACGGGAATACGCATGGCTGCGCTCAGGCGCTCGCGGAAGGCTGGCCCCAGCAGTCCGGGCATTGTCATATCTTTTTGAAGGCCGGAGCGCGAACGATATGCAGCCTGCGCGACGCGAAGGAATGCTTCGCAGCGGGTCCACGCAACGTTGAAGAGTTCGCTGCGCTTGCGGTTCACTTTGCGGTCGAGGGCCGTACTCACGGTGCCGGTTCCGGTGGTGGAACGAGGATGCTCGGCGAGGTCGGTCAGAAGTCGAATGGTGTCCTGATCGAGCAGCGCATGAACAGATTGATATACGGGCTGCAACTCCATGTCGACCAGCGCGTCGTCAAGGCTGGGAACGCCCCGGCCGTTGAGTTGATCGCACAGGCGGTCCCACGGATTCTCAGCCGACGCCCATTTCTCATGCCAATCCATAAACACGTGGCACTGGTAAGCATTCAGTTGCAGCGTGATGCCGCGACCGGCGAACTCACCCGCGCGACGAAGGTACTCAAGTCCGGTAAGCGTGTCGCGATAGGCAAGGATTGCGCCAGAGTCTCCAAAGCCGAGGCCGTCGCTGATCGTCCGCTGACGCAGCTGCGAAGTCGCCTTGTCGGCATATGCAGCGGAGTTATGGATCGTGCCGTGTGCAGTGCCGTAGTGGTTGTTATAGACGACCAGTGCGCGCTCATCGCCGGTGCGGTTGGAGTAGGCAAAGATGTTTTCATTCACCGAACCGGAACCCTCGAAGAAGTCATAGAGCAGGAAGTTGTGGCTTTCGGCAAATACCCAGCGGCGCTTGAGCAGCGGAGCAATCTCGCGGTCATGGCGTTCGACCAGCCAATGATCGGGAGTTTCGTCGTAGCGCGGGCGGTAATACTCCATGCCGTATTTTTCGGTGAAGCCTTCGATCTGGCCGTGACCGAACATGGGCAGGCCGGGAAGGGTGGACATCAGGGCGGCGACGCCAAAGCATTTGTCGCCCGTGCCGAACTGATCGATGGCTGTGCGTTCATCGGGATTGCTCATGAAGTTGACGTAGCGCTTCATGATGTCGGGATCGAATTCCAGGGTGTTCTTGATGACCGAGCGGTACTTGGCGTTCTCCTCGTCGCGCATCATGTTCATGAAGGCGCTGTTGTAGACGCGATGCATGCCGAGGGTGCGGACGAAGTAGCCCTCCATCAGCCAGAAGGCTTCGGCCAGCAGGAGTGTGCCGGGGACTTCGGCGGCGACGCGATCGACCACTTCGCGCCAGAATTCGTGGGGCATGTGCCGGTTGAATTCCGCCTGGCTCATGCCGTATTCGGCACGCGAGGGGATGGCACCGCTGGAGCCGGGACCCGGAAACCAGAGGCGATGAAAGTGGCGCTTGGCCAGCGTCATGGCGGCGTCAAAGCGGATGACCGGAAACAGGCGCGCGACATAAAGGATGGTTTGAATTACCTGCTCGCGAACGGCGGGATTCAGGTAGTCGAGCTGGGCGGTGTCGTTCCAGGGAAAGCTGGTGCCGTCGTTGCCGTGATAGATGTAGCGGGTATCGTTGGTCCACTTGTCGCGGCGCTGGAAGACCACGGCGGCATCGGTCTGCTCGAAGTAGTGGTCTTCGATTTTGATTTCGACGCGGCCATCGTGAGAGAGATCGGGGCCGTTGAAGCTGTAGGCGGGGTAGGGTGAATCCGGGCGGGAGATGAACCACTCGGGATGCTCGACGACCCACGGCGAATCGATGCCCATGTGGTTGGGCACCATGTCGCTGGCGAGGCGAATGCCGTGGTGATAGCAGCGGTCGCGCAGGTTGATGTAAGCCGATTCGCCGCCGAGATCTTCGGCGATCCGGTAGTCGAAGAGCGAGTAGGCGGAGGCGACGGCGTCCTGATTGCCGCAGAGCTGCTTGATGGTCTTGGAGGCGCGGCTGCGCTCCCAGACGCCGATGAGCCAGAGCGAATTGAGGCCGCGATGGGCAAGGGTCGCCAGTTCTTCGTCGGGAATCTGGTCTAGCCGGTGGATGTGACGGCCGTATTGCTTGCTGAGCTGGGCGAGCCACACGTAGGTGCTCTTGGCAATCAGGACGGTGTTCGGCATCCAGGCCGTGTCGGGACTGAACTTCTCGTACTCGTTTGCGGGATCGCCGAACGTGGGCACCTGCGATTCGCTCACGATGGAGGGCCACTGCTGAGTACCGCTTTCGCGGCGGCGGCGTGCTGCTTCTTCGGCGGCGGTGCGAATGCGGGCAGCATCTGGATTGAACTGCATCCAGATGGCGAGCTCTTCTTCGTGCAGAATTTCGCCGGCCATCATGAGGAACTTATCCATGCTGTCGCCCAACAGAGGGCTCCAGAGTTTGCGGATGAGGGCAAGCTGTTCGCAAGCGAAGCGGGCGCGCCGCTGACAGGGGCGCGCAACAGGTCAAGGAGACTGACGGCGGCGGCGCCCTCGACAGGAATCAGCGGGCGGGTGGCGAAATACTGCGGCAGTTCCTGGGTGACCTGGCGATAGACGGTTTTCTCCGCCAGCGGCTTGTCTTCAAACAGCTCTTCGAACGGCTTGAATGCTTCATTGCGATTGGCCGACCAGAGCAGCAGCAGTTCTTCAAGCGCGGCGGCGCGGTGTGGGATGTTGCCGGTCTTGCCGTTGAGCCATTGGCGGGGGGTCTCCTCGCCGCGCATCACCGTCTGCCCGGGAAAATGCTCGACGAAGGTGAGCAGCATGGTGTCGAGTTCCGGCGATCCGACCGGCCGGCGAACCAGTCGAGGGCCGCGGTCATGACCTCGGGGTCGAACTTCTCGCGATAGCGCGCCATCAGCACGTGGCTGGCTTCGTCGATGAGGCCCATGGCGAATAGGGCGCCGGCATGGACGGCGCGCTCGGGGTACTTGTCCGCCTCGCGCACCTGGTTCATGCGGTGGGCGAAGGTGCGGCAGGCCGCAACATTGGCGAACACCACGTTGCCGTTGTAGGAAAAAAGCGTCTCCGCGAAACGATAGCGCTCGCGTGCCTTCCGAGAGATGTGGAATTCCATCATGAGAAATCCAGCTCCCCATGCAAATGCCCTGCAAGACGTGCAGTTGATTTGCTGCGGGTTTATTTTCCGTGGTTTACGAGCTGCCGCCGATCTAAACGAGACCAGTCAGTAAAGTAACACTTCGAGGCTACAGGCGGCAGGTTAAGGCCCTTGGGGCCCCAAGCATGCTCCGCTCAGAATGACACGGCACAAAATAGCTTCGAAGGAATACTGGCTACCGCAGGCTCATCCACTTCGCTTCGCTCGGGAATGACGTCTTGAGGCGGTTGCTGGTTTATTCTTTCTTCCGTGCCAAACACATTAGTGGAGTGCGTACCTAATTTCTCTGAGGGGCGCGACAAGGCTAAGGTTGATGCCATTGTCGAGGCCATGAAGATTCCTGGCGTTTACCTGCTGGATCGCGAGATGGATGCGGATCACAACCGGTGCGTGATCACGCTTGTTGGGGAGCGGGAGGCTATCCAGGAGGCGGCGATTCGCGGGGTGGGCAAGGCTGCGGAGTTGATCGATCTAACTACGCACCAGGGCGCGCATCCGCGGATGGGTGCGGCGGACGTGGTGCCGTTTATTCCGATCGACAGCGTGACGCTGGAAGACTGCGTGGCAATGGCGAAACACGTGGGCGCGGAGATTGCGAAGCGGTTTGCGATTCCTGTCTATTTGTATGAAGCGGCTGCGGCTACGCCGGAGCGACAGAATCTCGAGAATATAAGGCGCGGTCAGTTTGAGGGTATTCGCGCGGAGATTGAGACGAATCCGGCGCGGAAGCCGGATTTTGGCGAGGCAAAGGTGCATCCTACGGCGGGCGCGACGGTAGTAGGAGCGCGCAAGGCGCTGATCGCCTACAACGTGTTTTTGAACACGGCCGATGTAGATGTTGCAAAGAAGATTGCGAAGGCTGTTAGGGCTTCTTCGGGCGGATTCCGGTTTGTGAAGGGTGCGGGGTTCCTGGTGCGCGGGATGGCGCAGGTTTCGATGAACCTGACGGACTTTGAGCAAACGCCGATTGCGCGGGTGTTCGAGACGGTGAAGCGCGAGTCTGCGCGGTATGGCGTGATGCCGGTGTCGAGCGAGATTGTGGGGCTGATTCCGAAGGCGGCGCTGGAGCAGGCGGCGGAGTGGTTTCTGCAGGTGGAGAACTTTGATTCGTCGCTGATTTTGGAGAACCGGCTGGCTGCGGTGATGGGCGGCAAGATGGCCGTGGGCGGATTGCGCGCAGGTGTCGAGCCGTTCATTGAGCAACTGGCGGCGCCGACGGCTACTCCAGGCGGTGGCAGCGCGGCTGCGGCGAGCGGAGCGATGGCGGCGGGGCTGGCGCACATGGTGGCGACGATGTCGCGGGGAAAGAAAGCGTATCTGCAATATGAGACGCAGTTGAGCGAGGCTATCGGGAGGCTGGCAACGCTGCGCGAGGAACTGAAGACGGCGATCGACGCGGATGCCGAGTCTTACAACGTGGTGATGAAGGCGTATCGCGCGGCTCGGGAGACGGATGATGGTGGCGTGAGTGTGAATGCGGCGCTCAAACAGGCGACGAGTGTGCCGCTGGGAGTTGCGGAGCGTTCGGCAGAGGTGTCGCAGATTGCGAATGCGCTGAAACCGGTTACGAATCCCAACATGGCGTCAGACCTGATTACGGCGGTTGCGCTGGCGGGCGCGGCGCTGACGGGAGCGCTGTCGAATGTGGAGATCAACCTGGGATCGATGAAGGCGGGGTTTGCAGGAGATGATGCGTTTGTGAGCGAGACGCGGACGCGGGCGGCGCAGCTCGAAACGCAGCGGGGTTAGCGGGATTGGGCCGGCGGTTCGGTGAGTTTTGTGCGTGCCGATTGATGCGAAGAGCAACTGCAGGTTCCTCGGCTTCGCTCGGAATGACGGGAATCGGGGAAGGTCGGTGCTTTCCCACCCATGCCGCGATAAGGCTGCGTCATGGATGGGGCACAGGCAATGAATGGAGTGCTTGAGACTGGAGAATTTCTCTTCTGGAGTCTTTCTGTCTGGAAGAGCTCTCGAAAAACATGCAAGTGTTTTGTGGAAAAAATAAATATTGTAGGGGGGGTGGGGGGGGTGCTTTCCACCTTCTTGAGACTGAGTAATCGAAGAATCACCGGACTGTTACATTCCAGTCCTCATTTGTTCCATTGTGCGCTATGAGCCGAAAAAAGCCTGCAAAATGGAATCAGGAATTTTGCGTTTGAATTCATGAGTTTAGAAACTAAATGAAGCGGGCGGGTCTTGACATGAACTGAAGACCTGGTTCGCTCGAGGTGCCGAGTGCAGAGAAGAAGACGGTTTTACCTTGTTGTTTTTGCAGTTCTGTTTTCAGCCGCAGCATCACAATTGACGACGAACCTCGAGGGGCAGCAGAAGATCGCGTTTGTACGACTGGATCGCGTGACTGGTTCGCGCATGCTTGCAGATGGAATCGAGATTCGATCCGGTGCGGCGGTTATGCAGATTACCGCATTGCGTGCTGACGTGGTGCGGGTGCGGGTGGGGCCAGCGGGACAGTTGCCGGAAGACGCCTCATGGGCAGTGCTTCCCTCTTCGCGAACGGCAACTGTGAGCGTGACACCTGAATCGAGTGGAACTGCTGTCGGGTTCAAGACGGCGGAACTGCATGTGGCAGTGCACAAGGACCCGTTTGGAATCGCAGTTACGGATAACGAAGGGCACGTAATTCTGCAGGATCTTCCCGGGAGGCCAATCGAGTATCACGGTACCTCGTTTCGGGTGTATATGAAGTCGCCGGCGGAGGAGCACTACTTCGGTCTCGGCGACAAGCCGGGGCCGCTGGATCGGCGCAACGAAGCGTTCACGGACTGGAACACGGATGCTTTCGGATGGCAGGCGTCGACTGATCCGATTTACAAGTCGATTCCGTGGTTTATCACGTTCAATAAGGGAGTCTGCGCGGGAATTTATTTCGACAATACATGGCGGGCGAGCTTCGACTTCAACAAGGAATATCGCGACGGATATTCGTTCGGGTCGGAGGCGGGGCCGTTGGATTTTTATGTTCTTTATGGTCCCGAGCCGAAGAGAGTGGTGAAGTCGTGGGCATGGCTGGTGGGCACAACACCGATGCCGCCGATGTGGGGACTTGGATACCAGCAGTCGCGTTACAGCTACTATCCCGAGGCAGAAGTTAGGCGCATCGGCGATCGACTGCGGAGCGAGCGGATTCCCGCGGATGTGATCTGGCTGGATATCGACTACCAGTACAAGAATTGGCCATTCACGGTAGATCCGGAGCGGTTTCCGCATTTCGAGCAGATGGTGAAGGATCTGCGCGCGGAGCACTTGCGGACGGTGGTGATCACGGATCTGCATATCGCCGATCAGCCGCTGGCGAAGTACAAGCCATTCGAGCAAGGCATTGCCGGCGATCATTTTCTGAAAAAGCCAGACGGGACGATATATGAGGGGGTGGTGTGGCCGGGGCGTTCAGTGTTTCCGGACTTCACTCG
Organism: uncultured Acidobacteriaceae bacterium; assembly: GCA_963802565.1. Lineage (GTDB taxonomy): Bacteria > Acidobacteriota > Terriglobia > Terriglobales > Acidobacteriaceae > Telmatobacter. The sequence continues at coordinate 184,854 of CAWDJR010000029.1, forward strand.
GAAGGCGTCGCGCGAGTGGTGGGGCACTCTGTATGCGGATTTTGTGAAGCAGGGGGTTTCCGGTTTCTGGAACGACATGAACGAGCCGGCGGTTTTTCTGGTGCCGTCGAAGACGATGCCGGATGATACGCAGCATCGCATCGATGAACCGGGATTCGCGCCGCGGGTGGCGAATCATCTTGAAGTGCACAACATCTACGGCATGCAAAACACGCGCGGCACATTTGAAGGTCTGCTGAAGCTGGAGCCGAACGTGCGGCCATTTGTGATGACGCGAGCCAGCTTTGCGGGCGGACAGCGCTACGCGGTGACTTGGACCGGGGACAACTCGGCAACGTGGGATCATCTGCGTCAGACGACTCCACAGTTGCTGAACCTGGGGCTGAGCGGATTTGCGATGGCGGGTGCGGATGTGGGCGGGTTTGCCGGTTCTCCGCAGCCGGAGTTGCTGACGCGCTGGCTGGAAGTGGCTGCGTTTCATCCGATTGATCGCGACCATACCGCGGTTGGTACTTTCCCACAGGAGCCGTGGGAAAACGGAACGGCAGAGGATGTGAGCCTGCGGCGGCGGTATATCGAAGAGCGCTACAGGCTGATGCCGTACCTCTACACAACGATGGAGGAGATGAGCCGGACGGGGCTGCCGATTATGCGGCCGCTGTTTCTGGAGTTTCCACACGGTGAGGCCGATGGGGGACCTCTGGACCTGAGCACGGGGAACGCATTCATGGTGGGGCCAGACCTGCTGGTCGCGCAAAGCCCGTATCCGGACCAGATTGATGACTACCAGGTAGCGCTGCCGCCTTCGAGCTGGTACGACTACTGGACAGGTTCAAGGATTGATCCAACTTCAGGACGCAAAGGGATTGATAACGCTGCAATTGCGCAACCTGAGGTTCATATCCACAGAACGCTGGAAACTTTGCCGGTATTTGTCAGGGCGGGCTCGATTGTGCCGGAGCAGCCGCTAGTGCAGAGTACGGACGAGAAGCCGGAAGGCCCGCTCACGCTGCGGGTATATCCGCCGACAACGCTGGGCGCTGGGTGCGAAGGATCTCTGTATCTGGATGACGGGGTTAGCTACGATTTCAAAAAGGACAACTACCTGCGAGTTCAGTTTGCGTGCAGGTTAAGTGCGCAGGGGCTGTTTGTGACAGTGGCACCGCGGCAAGGAACCTTTGAGCCGTGGTGGAAGCTGCTCTCCATTGAGGTGTACGGTGCGACCAAGCCGTATGCGGTTGCCAATGTGACCGTGTTGGACCATCCAGTGGCGGCACCGATTTCTACGAATTTTGATGCAGAGCATCACCGGGTTACGGCGCTGGTGGCGGATGACGCAAAGGGGCTGCAGTTGCAGCTGACGTACTGAGGGCAGGACGGGGATCGTGCTTTCCCACCCCATGCGCGCGTCATGGATGGGGCACCCTGGCTGACGTGCTGATGGCAGGAAACGACTGTCCGCAGCTTGAATCAGCCTTCCCTCAGGGGCTGAAGCCCAACATTTATCTTGTTGCATTTGCGGCCTGGCTGAAGCCATGCCCTTGTTACAAAACAGCGAGCTCGTTGAGTTTTTCACCAAGCGGTGAAGGTCATGCCCTGATTCAAGACTCGAGTTCGAAGGAGTTTTTCCGCAAGCTTTGAAGTCATGCCCCGTACTAGACTGGCGTGCGGGTGAGTTTTCGCGGTCTGTGACGGCCATTCGGCACAAGATTCTTTTGCACGATACAGTGACTTGCTGAGGTTGCCGGACTGATAACCTAAGAGCATGAAATTCGGCGTTCTGGTCTTTCCGGGGTCCAATTGCGATCACGATACCTACAACGTGATTGCCGAGATTGCACACCAGCCGGTCACGTTTCTCTGGCATGATTCCGCGGATCTGCAAGGCGTGGATGCAGTACTGGTTCCGGGCGGCTTCGCGTATGGGGATTACCTGCGCACTGGCGCGATCGCCAGGTTTTCGCCGGTGATGCAGGCAGTGCAGAAGTTTGCCGCGGGCGGCGGACTGGTGCTTGGAATCTGCAACGGGTTTCAGATACTGGCGGAGTCGGGATTGCTGCCGGGTGCGCTTATGCGCAATGCAGGCCTGAAGTACATCTGCAAACAAGTGCACCTGCGGACGGAGACGATCGATAGCCCGTTTACCAATCAACTGGCTAAGGGCGAGGTGTTGCAGATCCCGATCGGGCACATGGAGGGCAATTATTTCTGCACTCCGGAGGACTTGGCACGGCTGGAAGCAGAGGATCGGATCGCCTTTCGCTACTCAACGATCGCGGGCGAGATTACGAAAGATGCAAATCCGAATGGTTCTCTGAGTAATATTGCTGGAATTTTGAACGAGGGGCGGAATGTACTAGGAATGATGCCTCATCCAGATCGATCGAGCGAGAAGCTGCTGGGCTCGGCAGATGGCTGGAAGATTTTTGCATCGATGATGGAAGCACTGGCGACGCGCTGAGCCGCTGCCTGGAGGCAGCAAGACCGGGAATCGATGATTGATATCCACACGCATTTGATCTACGGCGTTGACGACGGTTCGCCGGATATTGAAACCTCAATCGAACTAGCCCAGATGGCGATCAGCGAAGGTGTCAGCGAAATTGTGTGCAGTCCCCATGCCAGCGAGACCTACCCATACCAACCGGAAGTCAACAAGATCCGGATGGCGGAACTTCAGGAGCGGGTGGGGAACAGGATCAAGCTAAGCCTCGGTTGTGACTTTCACATGAATGCGCAAAACATCGCAGATGCCATTCAGAATCCGTTGCGGTATTCCATTAATGGGAAGGGATACCTGCTGATCGAATTTCCGGACATGCTGATTCCCACGGAATTGACTCCGGCTCTGAGCCGGTTGCAAAAAGCCGGATACACGCTGATTGTGACGCATCCGGAACGAAACCCGGTTCTGCAGCAGGATCCAGAGTTGCTGGCGGAATGGATGCGGGAAGGATGCCTGGTCCAGGTAACTTCAGCGGCGCTGTATGGGCGCTTCGGAAAGGCTGCAAAAGCGTTCGCTGACGCGCTGCTGGAACGCAACTGGATTCACTTTCTGGCCAGCGACGCGCATCACCCGGAGTGGCGTCCGCTGCATTTGAAAAAGGGTTACGACTACGTGGCGATGAAAGCGGGCGAGGAGACGGCGCATCGTCTGTACGACAGCAATCCCCGGGCTGCAGTGGAAGGCGCAAAGTGGCCGGCACAGCCCGAGCCAACTGGACTTTGGGAAAAGGTCCCTCTCGAATTTGATCCCAGGCCGGGGCGGTCAAAAAGCAGCCGAAGAGAATCAGCGCGAACCGCGGGCAAAGGGTTCTGGAGCCGCCTCTTTTCCCGTTGAATAATCTGAATTATTTTCCTGCAAGATCCACATCCGCCTACAAGCCTAAACCGCCATCGATTGCCATGATTTGCCCGGTGATGAAGTCGCTCGTCGAGGCAAAAAAGGCAACGGCCTGGGCGACATCTTTTGCCGTGCCATTGCGCTGCATGGGCGTTTTCGCAGCGAATCGAAGGGCGGCGGCCTGAGCTTCTTCTTCGCCCAGATCGATCCAACCTGGAGCAACACAGTTGACCGCAACCTCGGGAGCGAAAGCCTTGGCCATGGCTTGCGTGAGCATGTGCACGGCAGCCTTGGATGCACAGTAATGGGCATGACCGGCCCAGGGACGCAGTCCGCCGAGGGAGCCGATATTGATGATGCGGCCACGGGAAAGGCGCAGATGCGGAACGGCTTCGCGAGCCACGAGGAATGGCCCGCGCGCGTTGGTTTCAAACACGGCATCCCATTGTTCCAGGCTCAACTCGTCGAGAGAGGCGGACTGAAAGATGGCTGCATTGTTGACCAGCACATCGATATGGCCGTGGAAGTTGATGGAATTGGCGACGGCGGAGCGCACGGAGGACTCGGAACGCACGTCGCATTCAAGCGCTATGGCCTGCTTGCCCAACTGGTGGATGAGCTGGAGCGTCTCCTCGGCTTCGGTCCGGGAATTGCGATAGGTAATTGTGACGTCGGCGCCAGCCGTGGCCAGTTCCAAAGCAATGGCGCGGCCGATGCGGCGTGCTCCGCCGGTGACCAGCGCCGCTTTTCCAATGAGGGGTTGGCTGATCATGGCAGGGCTCGCACGCAAGGCTTGTCGCAGTTCAGCGCAGCTTGACTACTGCGGTTTAGATGGAGGGTTGGTGGGTTTGCCGCTGGAATCGGCAGGCTTGTCTTTTGTTGCGTCGGCGGCTGGAGGATCCTTTTGTGATCCTGAATTGCCATCCTTATCGTTCTTCGGAGCGTCTGCATCCGACTCATGGGGCTTGTAGATGGAGTACTGCTCGCCAGGCCGCTTCATGCGGATGTCGAAGGTCAGCTCGGACTTATCGATCTTGTAATCCTGGCCATAGGTCTGGTAGCCCTTGGCGATGATCTGAAGGCGCATGGTGGAGCCCGTGGGCAGAACGTCGATGATTGACCTTCCGTCTTCGTTGGTCTTGAGTTCCATGTTGCCTTTGTCGCCATCAAGATGAAAGATCACCGAGGCATTCTCAAGGGGCTTGGAATCGATGTCGCGAACCACGGTGACCGCGATGCGGGAGGTCGGTGGCGGCGGTTTGTACTTGCGACCGCGATGAGGGGGATCCTGTGCCGCGAGGGTGGTACAGGAGATAGCCGCGAAGGTGACTGCGAAGGTGAGAAAACGAAAAGAATTGCGAGACAACATGCTTACATTGTATCTGCTGTAGTGCACTTCAAGCGAGCGGGTGATTCGGGGAGAGGGGTGTTGAATCAGGGGTTCTAAGTTGCTCTCGGGTTTAGGTTGGAGCGGAATGGGACCGATGAAATAGAAGGGTAATCCACAGCGGTCGATGATGAAATTCCCCGGGGATGAAGCCCCTCTTATCAGAGACTCTTGATTCAAGGGCCTGAAGGTCTCTGCTCCCTCCGTGACGCGCGGGCGACGGGTCCGGGCAGAGATGAGAGGGTGTGCCGAGGCTGAAGCTGGATGTATTTTCAGCGAGATACGGCAGGACCGAAGGGATGCCCGGTTACAAACCCGTTGCCTCCCTGGATTGGTGACGGAAGGTGAATCCTCAATCCGTTAAACTGAAGAGGAAGAGGTCGCTATGCCAGAGATTCAGCGCAGGAAGACACCCACGGTCAAGATCGGCAACGTTCGCGTCGGCTGGGAGGTTCCGGTAGTTGTTCAATCGATGACGAATACCGACACCGCGGACGTCGCGGGCACCATTGAGCAGGTGGCTGCTCTGGCGATGGCCGGGTCGGAGATTGTGCGCGTTACGGTAAACAACGAGGAGGCCGCGGCGGCGGTTCCGGCGATTGTGGAAGGACTGGACAAGCGCGGTATCCGGGTACCGATCGTAGGCGATTTTCACTACAACGGGCATCTGCTGCTGAAGAAGTATCCGGCGACCGCAAAGGCGTTGGCAAAGTACAGGATTAATCCGGGCAACGCGTCGATTGGCAAGAAAGATAACGACAACTTCCAGGTGATGGTGGAGTGCGCCGTCGAGAACCAGAAGCCGGTGCGAATCGGGGTGAACTGGGGATCGCTTGACCAGGCGCTGCTGACGCGGATGATGGATGAGAACAGCAAGAAGGCAGATCCGCTGCCCGCGCGCGACGTGATGATGGAAGCGATGGTGGTGAGTGCGCTGGAATCGGCCAAGGCGGCGGAGCACTTCGGGCTGCGGCCGGACCAGATTATTTTGTCGGCAAAGGTGAGCGGCGTTCGCGATCTGATCGATGTGTATACGAATCTCGCGGCGCGCTGCAGTTATGCGCTGCACCTGGGACTGACGGAAGCAGGCATGGGCGCGAAGGGGTTGATTGCTTCGACGGCGGGGCTGGCTCCGCTGCTGCTGGCGGGGATCGGCGATACGATTCGCGTGAGTCTTACGCCAAAGCCCAATGGCGATCGCACGGAAGAGGTGCAGGCGGCGCAGCAGATTTTGCAGTCGCTCTCGATTCGCAGCTTTATGCCGCAGGTGACGAGTTGCCCGGGATGCGGGCGGACGACAAGCACGTACTTCCAGGAATTGGCGGAACAGATTCAGAGCTATCTGCGGACGTCGATGCCGGAGTGGCGGAAGAAGTATCCGGGTGTGGAAGAGTTGAAGCTGGCGGTGATGGGCTGCGTGGTGAATGGGCCGGGCGAATCGAAACACGCGAATCTTGGGATCAGCTTGCCGGGGACGTTTGAAGAGCCTAAGGCGCCGGTGTATGTGGATGGGAAGCTTTATACGACGCTGCGAGGCGACACGATTGTGGCGGAGTTTAAGACGATTCTGGATAACTACGTGCAGAGCCATTATGGGCAGGGTGCTAAGAACGAGGAGTTGGTTTCGGCTCGCTAGCCCGGAGTCTGAGCGAAGTTATTGGCATATCCTTGCAACGCAAAGAAGCAGATTCTTCGCTCACCACCCCCGAACCTACCCCAAAGAGCAAAAGCTCTTTGGAGCCCCTAAAACGTTCGGGGACCCGTTCGCTCAGAATGACACCGCCAACCTCTGTTATTGAATTCAAGGATCGCACATTTGAACTTCAGTGTATGTCGACAGAAAGCTGTTTACGACGCTCCGCGGCGACACGATTGTGGCGGAGTTCAAGACGATTCTGGATAACTATGTGCAGAGCCATTATGGGCAGGGGGCTAAGAACGAGGAGCTCGTTTCGGCTCGATAGCTTGGTGTTCCGCGAACTTGTTGGCATATTCTTGCAGCGCAAAGAAGCAGATTCTTCGCTCACCACCCCCGAACCTACCCCAAAGAGCAAAGCTCTTCGGGGCCCCTGAAACGTTCGGGGACCCGTTCGCTCAGAATGACACCGCCAGGTTTCTTAATCGAATTCAAGGATCGCACATTTGAACTTCAGTGTATGTCGACAGAAAGCTGTATACGACGCTGCGAGGCGACACGATTGTGGCGGAGTTTAAGACGATTCTGGATAACTACGTGCAGAGCCACTACGGGCAGGGTGCTAAGAACGAGGAGTTGGTTTCGGTACGCTAGCCCGGAGTCTGAACGAAGTTATTGGCATATCCTTGCAACGCAAAGAAGCAGATTCTCCGCTGACCACCCCCGAACCTACCCCAAAGAGCAAAAGCTCTTTGGGGCCCCTAAAGCGTTCGGGGACCCCTTCGCTCAGAATGAGACCGCCAACCTCTGTTATCCAATTCAGGGATAAGGCGCGCTGGATGTTCAGGGATAAGGTGCTGGATGCCTCAACTTCAGGGAGAGGATGCTGATGTCTTGTCGCTGATGTCTAGTTATAAAAGAAGTGGCTCCGCCAGATGCGGAGCCCTTCGTGCGGATGTCGACTATTGTTCGGCTAACTTCTGGACAAGGGTTTGAGTTTTAGTTCTATGGCTTCCAGAAAGCTGCGTCTGCTTTGATCCAGTCTTCGCTTACATAGCTTTGTTTTGGATTTACCGCGAAGATCTCGGAGTGGGAAGTATCGACTGCTTCGCCAAAGAGAGTGCCAAGTTTGGCCATTCCCTCTTCGCCGCCCATGGCTTCGACGTACTTCTTTTGGCCTGCGAAGCCCTCGTCAATAACGTCCATGGATGGATCTCCGCTCAGAGCTACATAGGTGCCGGCCAACCCTCCGTAAAGCAGCCGATACATGCCCCAATGAGCTTTGTCGCCGGCCTTTTCGTGGGCATCCTTGACCATCTTCACAACTTCGTGCCACTCCTTCTCGTGTCCCGGGCGGACGTGAAAGGCAAAGACCTGGTAGAAATGGTGGTTTTGAAGGTCGTTGTGGGAGTGGTAACTGAGCTCTTCGTCCTGCACATATACGGCGGAATCCACCTCTTCAAGCAGTTCGCCGTCGGCGAGGCTGTCGCGCTCAATTTCCGCGGCAAACGAGGTGTTCTTGGCCATCAGAGCGTTGTCCTTTTCCCACTCCGCGAAGGTTGCATACCGCGTCATGTACAAGGATCGTGCTTTGCCGGTCAGCGAGTTCATGCCGACGTAATTTGCGGGGAATTTTGCCTGCCTGTTGGCGGTGACGAACGCACTCTCTGTCTTGTCGTGTGCCGCGCCCCCTTTGTAGGGCTTGGTGTATTCACGCGTGATTTGCAGGATGTAAGGTGCTGATGTTGCATCTTGCGCCGCAGCGAGCGAACCGCCAATCACCGCGAAGGACAATCCCAACAGGATGGGGTTGATTTTCTTCATGTTCATGGAACCTCCTGGACTTGCTCGGAGATCACTCGCGATTTGGAAGGGGGAGAGAGCAGGACGCGTGCGTTCCTAAGCTGCACGATTATGGGGCTTGCACCATTGATGTGTAAATAGCTTGCAGATGGGTTCGGATGTTGGTTGTGTGATGAAGGTACTTTATGGTTCGCGCGGCAAGGCTTAGTCTATGGCTCGATTCCCCGGAAAGGATTGTTTGTGCGCACGATTCTTGTGGGACTTCTGCTATTGATTTGCCAGTTCCCTGCTGTTGGATTTGCTGCAAACGGAAAAGGCTGCGTGACCGCGGAGGAAGCTGCGAAACATGCCAACAAGGATGTGTGCGTCGAGGTGCATGTGTATGACGTGGTGGAGTTGACGGATGGGACACGGTTTCTGGATGTGTGTGCCCCCGATACTCCGGATGAGAAGTGTGGATTTACGATCGTCAGCTTGCGGGAGGATCGCGAGGATGTGGGCGAGTTGCGGAAATATCGCGATGCGGATGTGCATGTGCGCGGGGTTGTGCAGGCAATGCATGGACGAAGCGGCATGATGCTGAGTCATGCACGGCAGTTTTATGGCGGGCCGCCAAAGTTCAAACCAAATCCAAAACTGCTGCACGGATTCTCAGGCGAGCAGTCGAAGCCGCCGGTTGCCGATCCTAATTTGCGGCCGCACGGAGGGCACCGGGCATTCATGAATTCGCGGGATCAGGAAGCCTTGCCGGGAAAATGAAATTGCAAGGTTATCGAATGCGCCAGGGGATCATGGCGCGCTTTAGTTCCGCGAGCGGATAGAGGGTACCACGCCAGGCTACGCCACCGCGCTTGATCGTGAGAATCGTCGAGCGCAGAAATGCCCAGGCCAGGATCATCACGCTTGGTGCGTAGAGGACGGCAAGCAGCGGCGAAATGCTATTCAGTTTTCGGTTTGCATGGAAACTCATTGCAACGCTGCAATAGAGCGTGACGCAGGCGGCTATTCCCCATGGCCCTGCCGCAAGCGCCAACAACGGCACTACAGCCTGCAGGCAGAGCATCGTGATGGCAACTACGGCGGTCGCGAGGCTATAGCGAAATCCTGCGAATGCATTTTTCTCGAGGAGGCTCACGATTCCGAATGGTCCCTGCATCCACTCGATTCTTACTAGCCCCGGTCCCAGCACCATCATCGATTTCCGGTGCAATTCTTTTTTCACGAGCCAGCCGAGCGAAACGTCTTCCACAATCTCCATGCGCAAACGTTCCATCCCACCGAAGGCTTGGACAGCATCAGCTCGCAGCAGGTTGAAGCCGCCTACTCCGAAGAAATCTTTTGCTTTGGGATCCTGGACTTTCCACATGCGTGCGGCCCATTGACCGAGGGCCTGAATCGAGCCTTGCACGCCTGCTGTCAGCACGCCTTCATGCGTCAATGTCGGCACGAGGACGAAATGATCCGCACCTGTTTTCGTTGCGGAGCGCAGTGCCAGTTCCAAGGTCTCGGGCGCGAAGGTGACGTCTCCGTCGGTGAAGAGCAGCCAGGGTGCGCGAGCCCTTGCTACACCCAGAGCCAGAGCGTGAGGCTTTCCAAGCCAGCCCTGAGGCAAATCTCGATTGTGAATAACCTCGAGAGTGTTTGAGCCTTTGTGAGTCCTGGACGCCAGTGCATCCATAAGCTCGCCAGTACGATCTTGCGAACGGTCGTCGATTGCAACGATCTGCGCTCGAACGCCTTCAGAGCGAAGGAGCGATTCGAGGGTCGCCTCAATCGATTCCTGCTCGTCGCGTGCCGGAACAACAACAGTGACATCGGGGACAGTGCTTTGAGGCAATGGCGGCAGCAAATTCTTATCGAGCGTAGTCAGGTCGAGAACCGAGGCCATTCCCCGCAGCGCCGTAAGCGAGCGAAACAGCCAGCTCAAGGCCATCAGCCACGCCAGAATGATCAACGCGGGCCGAAGCACTTCAGTGGGAGCCATGCTGTCAGTATTACCCACGACGGGAGGCAAGCTAGTGTGGTGTCTCAGAAGCTCGTGACATAAGTCGCAAAGAGCAACCGCAGTCATCCATGTCGCGGATCGACCTCCAAGACCACGACAATCTAGTTGAGATCGTGCTTTCCCACCCAAGCTGCGCTTGGATGGGGCACCCTCGTTTCGTGCGGAAACCGAATTTTCAGGGGCAGATCCTTCGACTACGTTTGGCCGAAAAACCGGCCAAACTGCGCTCAGGATGACAGATGAATTCTGATGCGAATTTTAGAGACGGGACACTAGAGAGGGATATCGTCCAGTTGCGGCGCAAAACGCGAACCAACCAGCAAGATGACGCAGGAAAAGACGAGGGAGATGAGCGTGGCACCCAGGCCGATCCGCAAACTTGAACGGTCGGCGATCTTGCCGATGATCTGGGGCGAGAAGGTATCGCCAAAAAAGTGGATGCAGAAGAGATTTACAGACACAGCTGTTGCGCGGACTGGCGCTGAAACTGAATTGACGATCGCGGTGTTGAGTGGGCCGGTGTTGAGAAACAGGAAGAACTCCGCCGCGAAGAGCGCAGGAACGGCCCACCGACCGGGGCCGAAGAAAAGCAGAATGCCGAATGGCAGGGTGAGAGCGACGCTCCAGAAGCTGAGCAAATAGAGAGCGCGGTGATTGGTGCGCAGCCATCGTTGGGCGATCCAGCCGCCGATGACCGTGCCGAGAATACCGTCAAGAACTGTGCTGGCTCCGGCGAGCTGGCTGGCTTTGGCTACGGAGAGGCCAATCGGGTTGTGGAGAAATTCGGGTATCCAGTTGGAGATGCCGCCCATGGCAAAGGTCAACATGGCGAGGCCAAAGGTTGCGGTAAGAAACGCGGGGTTGCGGAAGAGTCCGGCGACAGTGGAGCGATCGGTTGTGGGTTTGATGTGATCCTGCGCGCCGCGCACCGGCTCGTGACCGAAGAATCCATAGAGAACCGCGACGATTAGTCCGGGGATGGCGCAGATGAAGAACGGCTGTCGCCAGCCCCACATCGATCCCATTTGGCCGCCGGCCACATAGCCGAGGGCTGCGCCGACAGGGATCGCCACGTAGAAGATGGAGAGGATGCGGTTGCGTTCGCGCTCCGGGTAAAAGTCTGCAATGACGGCGGGGGCGAAGATGCCGAAGGAGGCTTCGCCGATGCCGACGATGGCGTGGCGGAAGTACAGCGTCCAATAGCCGTGCACCCATGTGGTGCTGAGGGTAGCGAGGCTCCACAGCACAGCGCCGGCGATGATGAGGGGCTTGCGGCGATAGCGGTCACCGAGCCATCCGGTCAGTGGCGCGGCCAGCATGTAAACGAAGAACATGGCGGTGGTGAGCGCGCCCATCTGTTCACGGGTGGCGTGGAATTCTGCCTGGACCAGGGAGAGTTCGCCGGGCAGGATATAGCGGTCAATGTAGTTGAGCAGGTTAAGGGCAATGAGAAGGATCAGAGTGGCGAGGGCTGGGCTGATGCGCGCGGGTGCGGACGAAGTTGTTGTCGCCAAGCTGATTGGTCCTCGGCTTTGAGTATCCCATGGCGAGTTGCGTGGGGTATTTGGAACCATGCCGAGCGGCCGAGACTCTAATACCTAATTCACGCCTATTTACATCACCTTCATAAACAGCGCCGTGACGGCCCCATTATCTGTCGTTCCCACCACGCGCACATGGTCGCCTTTTGCGGCCTGAAACTTGAAACCATCGATGGCTCCCATATATCCCTCGGCCACGGTACTCTCTGCAATCTTGAATGTCTGCGATGCGCCCGACTTGTCCTGCACCGTAATGGAATGCTGTTTGCCTTCGAATTTCGTCACTGTGCCTTCGGTGGAGGTGAACGGGCCGGCCCCGAGATTCTTTAATGCCACCACTGTGCGGTCGTCGCTGTCGCCATAGTAGAAAACAATTACATAAGTTCCCTTTTTCTTGTTGGCTTCAGCGGCGGATGTATCCAAGGCGATCTTCTTATCGATCACGACGCGCAACTTACCGCTCGTCATGTCTTTGAACTGGCCCTCTGTGCCGTTGTCCTGAAATACGAGAAGCGTCTTTGCAAGGTTATCGGTTCCACTCACAGTGCCTGTCAACGCATGAACAACCTCTTGCCCGTGCGCAGCAATGGCGGACGAACCGAGGCATCCGGCAACTACACAACCGCATAGAAATGCTTTCAACATGTGAGCCTTTCGCAAAAACGAAAATCGCGTTATATCCAAGATCAAAAACTCCGGTGGACCCGACATTTTCAACCCCGCTTTCGAATCGACGCCCGGGTATTGTGGAAGCCCGTCGCAATCCGCTATCAGCAGAGCCTATAACGGCTATATGGATCGGGATACGAACCGGCTTCGGATTACCTGACCGATACACCAATGGCTTGCCTGATAACGGTAGCAAGCTCAAATCAAACGATCGTTCCCGATGGATGGGCTCAGTATAGATTGCTGTTCACTGTCCCGCAACATAAGAAAACCAAGCGCTTTCATTGCAATGGCGATCGAACTTTCATCCGGAGCCGGGCATAGGTGTTTTCAATCCTAGGGGTTGGCATTCATCTATGGGCACTCTTTGGGCGGATAACTGAGAACCTGCGACACTATTACCAATGGCATCGGAGTCGAGTTCCAGCAGAGGATTGTCTTATGCCGCCCAGCTTCGATCGGAGCTAGCCGAACGCAACCGCCTGTATGCCGCCGACTATGCGCACGTTGAGAGTTATGGTGCCAGCCCCGTTGTCGTCTACGCCCCGGAAAACGGTCTGCACGGCAATTTCTATCCGCCAGCTTACGCCGCCATCACAGCTCGAGCGGAGTGGATGCGCCGCTTTGACAAGATTCACACGCAGGGTCGGTCCCTTCCCAAGCCGCAACTCGATGTCTCACGAAAGTGGCGGGAGCTCGATTCATCGATGAGTTCCGATGCCCTGCTGATGAATTTCTTTTGCACGCCCGAAGTCACGGCGTCGCCGATACTTCACCGCATGTTGGGCGTGGACACAGCAGCCGAACCAGTCTTTGGATGGAAGGCCCGCGTCCCCCTTAAAAACGCTCGCGTCGACCGAACTGAAGTCGATATGCGCTGGGGCGACTTACTGGTCGAGGCGAAGCTTACCGAAAGCGATTTTCAATGCCGCGAGATAAAGCTGGTGGAAGCCTACCGCGACCTGGATCAGGTGTTCGATCTCGAACTGCTTCCGCGTGTCAAAATTCGCACGCGCCGCCGTCGCGAAGCGGTTGAACTCGCCGAAGAATTCACGCAGGAATGGGAACCTCCTCGCGAGGGGGCGGAGGAGATCGCGCGCGCATTTCAATCCGATCTGGAATCTCGCGCCGACGCAACACATCCCTGGCAGGCTGGCTACGCGAGCTATCAACTCATTCGCAACGTACTCGCCGCCTATGGCACGGGCGCAAGTTTTTGCGTGATCTACGACCAACGCCGCCCGGATCTGCGCGAAGCCTGGTTTGCGGTGATGAGCGCCGTCAAGAACGCCGATATGAGGGTTCGCTGCAAGGCCCTTACGTGGCAGGAAATGGTGCCTTTTCTCCCTCAAGGCCTGGGGCACTTTGTCCACCAGAAATACGGTATCGTCGCTGCGGGGAGCGTTCCCATGGGAATCGAGGAGTTCGAGGGGCGCCGATGATTAAATGAATATTGGCGTGAGAAAATGATCAAGTGATTCCTCGTAATAATTCCTTCATTCTGTTCCTTCTGTTTGGCTTGATCGCGTTCTTTGCAATGCCCCTCTCGTTGTTCGCGGCAAAAAGCAGCGAGCAAGAAAAGGCTGGCTCAGCCCTGTTTCGCGATAAGGGATGTACTTACTGTCATGGAGTTGGCGCGGTTGGGACAAAGAAGGCGCCGGCGCTCACGGACTTGCCCAAAGACAAGACCTGGACGACTGAGAAAATTACCAATCAGATCTTAAACGGCGGACAGAAGATGCCGCCCTTCCGCGAGTCAGTTTCCGACGAGGAGGTAAGTGACTTGATCGCTTACCTTCGCGCCAAAAACAAGCCGGCTCCGCCCCCTGTAACTTCAGAGGACACGTCGCCGGCTTCTTCACCCCAGTAGAACTGGGCAGGCCTTCATAACTTTGGCCACTCCACTCGCGTTAATGCTGTTGCAGTGTCCCAGAGCTTTCCGCCCATGACTGGATCGAGCACTCTCAGATCGATCGCCTCGGGCGCGGTTGGACCGATCAGATCTGCCAGGCTCATTGCGGCTTCCGGATCATCTTGTTCGTCCTGTTCCGATGTTTCCAGAAGAGCCTGCAATACCTTCCCGTCCGGGTGTTTCTGTTGAGGAACGAACCCCAAAGCACGGCGATACCAACCAATGGAGCCTGTCACCTCTGTAGCATTCGCAAGCAATGCAGCGCGCGCTCCAATGGGCTGAGCCGAATTTCCTGCCAAGCCCCATCGATTTGCATCGCTCTGCCGTTGCAACTCCATCGCGAAAATCAACATTGCAAGTTTCGATTGGCTGTATGCCTTCAGGGGCGTGTATCCCCTCTCAAGCTGCAAATCGTCGAGGCGAATTTCCCCATGATGACGGCCAGTGCTGGTCAGCTGCACCACGCGCGGCTGCTTGCTCTCCCGCAGAAGCGGCAGGAGGCGAGCCGTCAGTGCAAAGTGGCATAGAAAGTTGGTGGCCAGGTGAAGTTCGAAACCATCTGCCGTCACGGCACGGCTCAGCAGAGCCAGCGTGCACGCATTATTGATCAGCAAATCCAGAGGCCGGCCAGCGTTGCGCAATCTGGACGCGAAGTCAGTAACCGATGCGAGACTCTCCAAATCAAGCTTCTCGAAACGAACCAGTGCCTGCGGAGCCACCGGTCGAATTTTGGCGAGGGCTTCATGGCCATCAGCCGAATTGCGTCCGGTGACAATAACGTCTGCACCCGCCTGGGCGAGCGCAAGGGCGATTTTGAAACCGATTCCGCTTGTCGATGCAGTGACAACCGCCAGTTTTCCAGTTTCGGGGGGGATGGCCGCAGTCCTATGCTGCGACTCGTTCAATCCGTGCACGATTTCTCAATTCTCCAAACCATCTTGCAGCAGGGGAATGAATGACCACTCACTCAGTTAATGACAGATGCGGTTCCACGTCCCGTGAGGCCACGCCACATCAATTCGAACCCTAGTTCGCGGCTCACTGCCTCCTGGTCGCGATGAGCCCCGATATATTCAACGGTTGCCTCGGCCTGGGCGCGGAACAAGAGAACGAGGAACTCCGCCGAAGCGTGAGAGATGCCACCCTTTTCGGCGGCTTCTTTGGTGGTATGCAGCAGCTCCATGATGGCCATGTTGGGCGCCTCTGCATTTTTCAATAATCGGCCCGAAGTTCGAAGCTGCTGAAGGACTCTAAGGCGCTTCGGATGCTTCAGGGCAAGGCTTAGGTAGCGATCCCAGATAAAACGCAGCCGCGTGTGCGCGTCCGCTGTAAAGGGATAATCCACGAGTTCCCGGTCCATCTCTTTGCGGAGCTCGCGATAGAGCTCATTCAAGAGCTCGTCCTTGGTGCTGAAGTATGTAAAGAGCGTGCCTTCTGCCACCCCGGCCGCGGAAGAAATCGCAGAGGTGGGGGCGTGCGCTATACCGCGATCTGCAAACAAACCCATCGCGGCTTCAAGGATCGCTTTCCGTTTGTTGTCGCTCTTTGGTCGCGCCAATGGAATGGTCCTCCTATATTAAGCGCGTGCTCACTCATTTATTTTAGCTTTGACTTGCACCGATGGCAAGAGAATTCTCGGGAGCGGTAATTACGGGCGGAAGCAGGAGTGCTATATGGCTCAGCAAGCGATACAAGCAGGCGTGGAACATGCAGATGTTGGTCGAAAATAAGGCCCCGTCCGCAGTGCGAATGGAGCCCTTTATTTTCGACGCTTGAACCTTCATTTCAATGTGGATCTGCGGTCGTAGCGGGCTTGGAGTCCGAGGCCGGGACGGGCGCTGAGGGGCGCGTCGCCTTGAATGAACCGTTGTATTCAGAAAAAGCCCAATCGCCGGCCAGAGCGGCAGAATCATCAAGCTTGCCGTTGATCTTCATCCCTGCGGTAGCACCAACTTCCTCTGAAGTGAACTGAAAGTCCAAGGCCAGTTTGCCTTCTTTATAGGTTCCAGCTACGTCGGAATTCCCCCACTTCCCTGTTACGTTGCCATCCGCGTCCACGGTGAAATCAGCGTCGACTTCGCGATCGCCACCTGGGGTCTCCAAGACAAAGTGCCACTTTCCATTAACGCCTGTGTCCTGGGCGTTCGCAACCGGACGACCCATCACCAGAAAAACCATCGCTGCTGCAATCACCAGAAGTTTCTTCAAGCTGCTTCTCCTCACTGAATTATGTCAATCGTACCGTTTTTTGATGCAGACTCTGATATCAAATTCTCAAACAGTGACCGGGACATTTGCGACCCCGGCAGTTCCAAAAATCCGCCGATAGCGATCGATTTCGGCTGGCGGCCCCATGGCCTTCTGATAGTTGTCAGAAAGTTTGACCGCGGGGCGCCCGTCAATCTCGCTCAACTTGCAAACCAGGCTTACAGGATTGAAGCCGTCGTTGCTATGCGGATTGCAATTTCTGAAATCATTGGTGAGATACGTTCCCCAGCCAGAGCTGAAACGGATCTTGTGCTCCGGCGCCCATTTGCCCGCGTTCAAGAAGTCCTCAGCGCTGTAAAAATCAGTTGGCGCGGAACCGTTGCGAATTGTACCGCCAAAATAAGCGTGCAAAGCAAGGATGGAATCGACATCGAGTCCGTCGGATGCAATCAAGCGCTTGGTGCGTGGATCGCGGCCACGCTGGCGTAACCATGCAATGTATTCATCGCCGGCCAGAAAAGGGTCTTTGCTGTCGATGCGCTGTCCGGTCCAATTTGCCACCCAGTCCGGCGCATTTTCGAGAAACTGGGTGGTGCCGAACGTATCGGGCAGCATGATTAGCAACTCACCCTGATAAGTACGCTGCCACAATTCGAGCATGCGGTACTGGGCATGTTGCAATTCTTCAACAGTGTCGGCAAGCGCGGCCATGGCCATCGGCAATTCATGAGCGTTTGTTCCGATCGCTTCAAGGTCGTGCGTGTAAGCCATGTAGGTGTTCGAACTGCCGATGAAGTTTTCGCCGAGCACGTCGCTCATGGCTTTGACTACATATTCCTGCCAGAGAAAGCTGTGACGGCGGCGCGTGCCGAAGTCGCTGACGGTGAGGCCGGGGACTCCGCGGAGTCGGGCCATTTTTTCCCAGAGGCGCGTTTTGGCCCTAGCGTACAAGATGTCGAGTTCTAGTTCTGTCAGCTTCTTCAGGCTGGCGCGCGTTTTCAATTCGTCGATGGCGGAGAGCGAATAAATCTCCCACATCGTTGTCTCGGTCCACAGGCCGTCAAAGCGGAGGGAGATCTGCCCTTCGTGGATGGAGAGGTCGAAATCGGAAAGGCGAAAATCGTGTTCGAGCCAGTGTAGGAAGGCCGGCTCGAAGATTCCGCGGCTCCCGTAAAAGGTGTTGCCGGCCAGCCATATCAGTTCTGATTTATGGAAGCGCAGTTTACGTGTGGCTTCGAGTTGCTCGCGCAGTTCGCGAACATCGACGATGTCGCCGAGGGGCACTTCGTGCGATCGATTAATCACTGTGAAAGTGGCGCGGGTCTGGGGAAAGTGCTTCCAGATGAACTGAAGCATGAGGAGTTTGTAGAAATCGGTATCGAGCAATGAGCGCGTGATGGGATCTAGTTCCCAGTTATGGTCATGCGCGCGCCTAGCCAGGTTGACGATCACTATGGAGCTAATTGTATTGAATTGTTGCGGGAAGCGGCCAGTGTTGGTGTTTTGAACCCCAGTTTTGTCGTTCTGAACGTGGTTTTGTTATAGTGGCGGCCCCCAGATCGAGGGTTCGCTGCAGGATGGGGCGCGGTCGTAGATCGAGGGCGGCATGATGTTCACGCCGAAGGCGCGAATTGCGCTTTCAATTGCGAGGATGGAGTTCCTTCACGCAGCCGGCGGTGGGATTTGCGCGTTAGAATTGATCGGATTCAGCCACCGTTGTCCTATGCTCATTGCGTGCTCCCCGAGGAAGATATGAAAACTTGCGTCGTTGTCCTGGCAATCGCACTGCCCGTCTCGCTTGCGTGTGCGCAGGCACCTCAGGCTCCCATCCAGTTGCAGCATGTGGATGTGACCAACATGGACACTTCGGTGAGTCCGTGCGACAACTTTTACCAATATGTGTGCGGGAAAGTGAATGCTGCGAGCCCGATTCCGCCGGACCAGGTGTACTGGGGCGTCGGCGGAGAACTGCAGGAGTGGAATGACCAGGTTCTGCGCGGCATTCTCGAAAAGAACGAGGCGGCCAGCGCATCAAGAACTCCCAATGAGCAGAAGATTGGGGACTTCTACGCGAGCTGCGTGGAGCAGGCGACAGAGAAGAAGGATGATTTCGTCGTCCTTCAGCCGCTGCTTGCGCGTATCGACGGCATGCACGATAAGCGCGAGATGGCGACCGTGCTGGCCGCGATGCATAGCTCTTTTGATCGTGCGTGGCAAGGCAATGACAACCAGACAAGTGCCGCGCTGTTTGGCTATGGCCAGCAGCCGGACTATAACGATGTGGATCACGTGGTCGCAGGTCTCGACCAAGGCGGCCTTGGTTTGCCAAACCGCGACTTCTATCTGAAAGACGATGAGCAGTCAAAGAAGATTCGCGAAGATTACGTGAAGTGGATCGAGGCGCTGTTGAGCCTTGGCGGTGTAAGCCAGGCGGACGCCACAAAAGATGCGGCAACGATCATGCGCATCGAGACGGCGATGGCCAAGGCGCAGATGGACAACATTACCCGTCGCGATCCTAACAAGACCAACAATCGGTTTACACTGGCACAGCTCAAGACGCTGGTTCCCAACTTCGATTGGGATGCGTATATGAGCGCAATCGGTTCGCCGGCTGTTTCGCTTTACGAGGTCACTTCGACGGACTTCTTTCGCTCGCTGAATCAGCAAATCGCTGCGGAAGATCTGGCGGCATGGAAGACTTATCTGCGCTGGCACCTGCTGCGCAAAGCTTCGAGCGTGCTGGGTAATCGATGGCGCGATGCCGACTTTGCGTTCTCCAGTGCGCTTACGGGCGAGAAAGAGCAGCCGCCTACATGGCGCCGGTGTGCAAATGCAGTCGATCAGAATCTCGGCGAGGCGCTGGGGCAGGTTTACGTGGCGCAGGTCTTCCCGCCGGATAGCAAAGCGCGCGCGAAGAAACTGGTGAAGGATATTGAGGCGGCGATGGGCCGCGATATCGATTCGGTGACGTGGATGCAGGTATCTACGAAGCGCGAGGCGCATTTGAAGCTGGCTGCAGTGATCGACAAGATCGGCTATCCCGACAAGTGGATCGACTACAGTTCCCTTTCCATCACTCGCGATAGTTATGCCGTGAATCAAGAGCGCTCGAATGCATTTGAGCTCAAGCGACAGCTTGCTTTCATCGGACGTCCTCTCGATCGCACGCAGTGGCTGATGACTCCGCCGACGGTGGATGCGTATGAAGATGCGCAGACGAATACGATCAACTTTCCGGCGGGTATTCTGCAGCCGGTCTACTTTGATCCAAGCCAGGACGACGTTATTAATTACGGCGGAGAGGGCGCAGTCGTGGGGCACGAGCTTACCCACGACTTTGACGACCAGGGTCGCAAGTTCGATGTGAAAGGCAATCTGCGCGATTGGTGGACTGCGGAGGACGCGAAGGAATACGAACAACGCGGCGAGTGCATTGCGAAGGAATACACGGGCCCGGTACAAGGGATTTCGGGCGTCGAGCAGAACGGGAAACTTACGCAGGGAGAAGACACCGCGGACAATGGCGGTATTTACCTGGCGCTTTCAGCTTTGAACGAGGACCTGAAACAGCAGGGGAAGACCATCGACGATAAAGACAGTCACGGTTTAACGAACATGCAGCGGTTCTTTATTGCTTACGGCACAGCGTGGTGCGACCAGATTCGCCCCGAAGCGGTGAAGACGCTGATCCAGACCAATCCGCACTCGGTGCCATGGGAACGCGTGAATAACGTGGTTGGGAATATGCCGGAGTTTGAAAAGGCGTTCAACTGCAAAGCTGGACAACCGATGGTGCATGCGACGCGCTGCCGCGTGTGGTGAGTCCTGATGTTCGTGGAACTGCGGGTCTAGCCTGCGGCCTTGGCGGTCTCGATATTTAGTCGGCTTCTATAACTTTCGCTTCGGAACGAGCGGACTTGAGTGGCTGGCTCCCACAGGATCGGCGCACTACGAGGCGCACTGGGACGAGCACGTCGCGGATGGGCAGGTCGGGGTGTTCGAGACGTTCGAGCATGGTGGCCATGGCGACTGCTCCGATGCCGGCACAGTCCTGATGGATGGTGGTGAGAGGGACGGGCAGCAGGCTGGCGTAGCGGACGTCATCCATGCCTACGATCTTGATGTCTTCGGGGATGCGGATTCCGAAGGCGAGCAGAACCTGCATCAGGCGGGCGGCGGTGAGGTCGTTGGCGCAGACGACAGCGTCAGGCCGGGCAGAGTCGAGCATGCGGCGAACGAAAGCTTCGTCCTCGGGACTGCCGCGCCAAACGGGTTCCCAATCCGGCTTGATTGCATGGGTTCGAAGCGACTCGTAGAAGCCGGTGATGCGCGCGTCTACGGTGTTGGCTGCGAATTTCTCGCCTAAAAATACTACGCGTTGTGCGCCGAGTGAAAGCAGGTGGGCAGTCGCCAGGTATCCAGCGCGGCGATTGTCGACGCCGACGAGATCGTGCGGCGAGCGTTCGGGATAAGGCATGTAGCAGCGATCGAGCAGGACGAAGGGAATCTGCGCGCGATCGAGCATGCGGGCAATGCGGCGATTGGCGGCATCTTTTTCGTCAGCGAGTTCAAGGGGCGCAAAAAATACGCCAGCTACTTTCTGAGAGATAAAGGACTGCACCATCTGCTCGGCGGCCTGGGCGCTGTCTTGCACGGAGACGGCGGAATTGCCCCAGAGAAGCGCATCGGGCCGCGCGAAATGGGTGCGCATCATTCCATGGCAGATGGGCTCGAAGATTTCGGTGAGTCCGAGTTCGGGAATGAGCAGCCCGAAGGTCCGGCCGGTGGGGCGGTCTTCTGCCAGTACATGGGTGCCGGAGCCCGGACGGCGCGATACCAATCCCATGCGTTGCAGGTCATGGACCGCCTTGGCCACTGTGATGCGTGAAGCATCGAAGAGCTTGCCTAATTCCGCTTCACTGGGAAGGCGATCGCCTGGCTTCAGTTCTCCGGATTGAATGCCGGCGAGCAGATGATCGAAGACGCGACGATGCTTGGACTGGCGAAGAGACGGATCACTATCAGGAGGTGGGCCAAGCTTGCTGGCAAGTCTGCGGGGTTTCTTCATTGCTGGCTTTCCGCAATCGCAAAGGGGCGAATGACTCTCTCAAAAACACTATGCGAGCGAGCGGATTTCTGTCGATGGAATGTCAATACATTCATGGTACACAAGTATCGAGTGAAGGGGAGTTCGACGATACAAACTATGCCGACTGCTCGATAGCAGCTTCGATTCCGGTGCGCATGGCGTCGGGAAGCGGGGGCATAGCGCCGGATTGGGATGCAACCCAACTGCCCCAGCGGTTCCCTGCTTCGTTCAAAACCGGCAACTCGACTCCGCGCAAGAGGTAGTGAGTCATGGCGGCGGTGAATGCGTCGCCGGCACCGATGGTGTCAACCACTTTGACGGGAAAGCCCGGGTGCTGGTGCCACTCTTCGCGCGTAACCAGGATGCTGCCCAAACCGCCGCAGGTGATGGCCACCAAGTTCAGGGTTGGAAACTCCGCGAGGAGACGTTCGGCACTCTTGCGCAGGCTTTCGACGCCGGCATCGTTCTCGGGCGGCAAGCCGAGCAGCGACATAACCAGGGGAACTTCCGTGTCGTTCATTTTGAAGACGGTGGCCAGTTCCAGCGATTCCTGGATGATCTCACTGGAGTAGAACGGCGCGCGGAGATTGACATCAAAGATGCGTATGCATCGGGAGGATGTTTGCGCGGCCAGTGTCTGGATGGTTTGGCGTGATTCAATGCTGCGCTGGGCGAGAGATCCAAAGCAGATGGCGTCGGCGCGTTCTGCAAGCTTGATCCAATCGTCGGAGAGTTCCATTGAGTCCCACGCTGCCGGCTGATGGATAGTGTAGGAGGGCTGGCCGTCGCTGAAGGAAACGGTAACGCGGCCGGTTTCGTGTAACGGATCGATCTGCAAGAAACTGGTGTCGGCAGGCAGGGGGTCGAGGAGGTGCACGGCTTCACGGCCGAGGTCATCGCGGCCGATGCGGCTGAGGATCGCGGCGTGATTTCCCAAGCGGCCGGCCATGACGCCGAAGTTTGCTGGTGCTCCGCCGAGACGTGGCCCTTCCGGCAATATGTCCCACAGCAACTCGCCAATTCCGAGGATCAGATGCGGCTCTTTCAAGGTAGTACTCCTTCAAGTCTGGGGCGATGCGGAATCTTGTGGTCCGCTTCCTTTTCGACTCTTCGGCTCTCCCCCGAAAACGTTCCACCCTGAGGGGTAGATTCGTCAACACTTCCTGAGGTTTATGGCTTGCCGGTTCTGATTATGACGTGCCGATCCAGCGCCACATGGAGCAGTCCTCGTGATTGGCCGAAGCGTATTCGCCATCGGGCTGGTTGGCCATGATTTTGTGGTCGGCGATGGAGTCGGAGCGGGAGCGCCGGACCTGGCCTCTGAAGAGCAACTGGAAGCCTGACTTGCTTTCGATCACATGATCCTGCTCATGGTTAACGTAGAGGAGGTCAAGCTGGCCGGGCCGTTTCGCAAAAATATGGGCAAGACGGGCGAGCAGGCGGCGCATTACGGCGGCGCCGAATGGATTGAAGAGAAAGAGCAGGCATGGTCCAGAGGGGAAGCGCGCGTCTACACCGTCGCCGCAGATAATCCGCATAGGCGCGCGGGCACGGTCTGCCGATTTCCATTTGTAGATATTGCTGCTGGCTATCTCTGCGAGGAGCGGGTTGAGTTCGATTCCGATGACTTTGCGAAAGGGGTGTTGCGATGCTAGAAGCATGGCGCGTCCCATGCCTGCGCCCATATCCATGAACGTGAAGCTCTCGAGGGGCGCCGCCGGGTTGGTCCGCTGCCATCGCTTGAGGAGTGCTTGAAACACAGACGGAGCGACGCCGAAATAGGCGGTGGAATGACGGTCGTGGGTGTGGCCGGTTTTGAGATAGCGTCCGGGGATAAGGCCGCTGGTTTTGACGTCGTTTTCCGTATCGAAGGGGTGCGGGGTGTATCCCTCTTTCCGGGTCAAGCGCGGAAGCTTCGGTTGTTTTTGGCGAGATGAGGGCCTTTTGCTTGCGGCAGTCACGCCTGAACGTTAGCACAAGGGGCTTGGCCGCGATGACCGTTGCTGCCTGTAGACGGCTTCCCTCTTCGCAGGATTCAAACTGGGTTCCATTCCC
Source organism: uncultured Acidobacteriaceae bacterium (assembly GCA_963802565.1). GTDB lineage: Bacteria > Acidobacteriota > Terriglobia > Terriglobales > Acidobacteriaceae > Telmatobacter. The sequence goes on from CAWDJR010000029.1 coordinate 208,505, forward strand.
GACAACCCGGCGCCGTGACAGGAAGCGCCAAAAGGCGATAGGCTTGACGTAATCGCACATTGGTGTGACGAAGGAGCTCACGCATCCCCATGCCCATTCAAAAGACCTCAAAAATCTGGCACAACGGCAACCTGATTCCGTGGGAGGACGCCAACATCCATGTAATGAGCCACGTGATCCATTATGGCTCGAGCGTGTTCGAGGGTATCCGCTGCTACGCACAGCCGCAGGGCTCGGCGGTTTTCAGGCTCCCTGAGCACATGCAGAGGCTGCGTGACTCCGCCAAGATCTATCGCATGGAACTTCCCTACTCGCTGGACGAGTTGTGCGCGGCTGTCGTAGATGTGATCGAGGCAAATGGAATAGCGCCGTGCTATATCCGCCCGATCGCGCTACGCGGTTATGGCGAGATTGGCGTCAATCCCAAGGGATCGCCGATCGAGGTCTACATGGCCAACTTCCCGTGGGGCAAGTACGTGGCGGGAACGGGCGGCGCGGATGTGTGCGTTTCAAGCTGGAACCGTCTGGCGCCCAACACCATGCCCGCATTGGCCAAAGCCGGCGCGAATTATATGAATTCGCAGCTCATTCGGATGGAAGCCGATATCAATGGCTACGTGGAGGGCATTGCGCTGGACACGAACGGGCTGGTCAGCGAAGGCTCCGGCGAAAACGTGTTTGTGGTGCGGAACGGGGTGTTGTATACGCCGCAGCTGGCAAATTCTGCCTTGTCTGGAATTACGCGCGATAGCGTGTTGACCATTGCGCGGCATCTTGGACTGGCGGTAACGGAGCAGCCGATTCCGCGAGAGATGCTGTACATTGCCGACGAGGTGTTCTTTACCGGAACGGCGGCCGAGGTATCGCCGATTCGTTCGATCGATCGCATCCTGGTTGGAGACGGAAAGACGGGCGAAATCACGAAGAAGATTGCGGACGAGTTCTTTGCCATTGCCAATGGACTGAAGCCGGATCGGTTTGGCTGGCTGACACCGGTGAAGGTGAACGCGACGGAGCCGGTAACGGTCTAGGGTTTCTACGAGCGAAACAAAAAGGCGGCCTTTGCAGGCCGCCTTTTTGTATCTTCCCTCAGCGGCTAAAGCCGCATCCATTTTGCGGCTGTTACGGCACGAGTAAACTCGTGCCCTTTCAAAACGGTGGGTTGGTTTCAGAGTTGGGCCGACTTTGTGCCCTCTCAAAACGGCGGGGTTGCTTCAGACTTGGGCCGACTTTGTGGGCCGCCTTTTTGTATTTTGATGAGATCTCGAGACCCTTCCCTCGGCGGCTAAAGCCGTATCCATTTTGCGACGTTACGGCACGAGTAAACTCGTGCCCTTTCAAAACGTCGATTTTGCTCTAGACTTGGGCCATTCGTTTTGCGAACGTTACGGCACGAGTAAACTCGTGCCCTTTCAAGGCACTACGGCTTCTTCGTGGTTAGAGGCATATATTCATCGCGCAGTTTGGTCTGTCGGCTTTCCATCGGGACTGCGTTGCCTTCAATAAATACCTGCTTCACTGACGTTCTCACGTCGAGCGGGTCACCATTGGCGACGACAACGTTTGCTGTCTTGCCCACGTCCAGTGATCCGAGAGAATCTCCGAGCCCAAACATTTCTGCCGGATTGAGAGTGATGGCTTTCAAGGCTTCATCGTAGGGCAGACCGTATGCCACTGCGTATCCGGCCGCGTAGGGCAAGTTGCGGCCGCCACCCTCTCCACCGCCGGCGGACGAAAGGGCTATCTTGACGCCGCGTTTCTGCAATTCCGCGGGCAAGGAAAAGACGGCATCGTAGCGCTCATCTGGTCGGGGAAAGTCATAAATCGAACCGACAATCACCGGCACATGATACGAGGCGATCTCGTCGAGCACGTCCTGGGCATGCGTTACATGGTTGAGAATTACCTTCAGATGGAATTCCTTTGCGAGGCTCATGGCAACTTCAACCTCGTAGCTTTCATACGCAGCGAGTACAACGGGCTTTTCGCCGTGGAGATAAGGCAGCAACGCTTCAAGTTTCAGGTCGCGTTTTGGAGGCGCGCCTTTGTGATCGGGCTTTGCTGCGGCCGCGCGCTCTGCTTCATACGCCTGGGCATCGAGAAACGCCTGCCGAATCTGAGAGGCGAGGCCCATGCGCGTGGTGGGAAATTTTGAAGGGCCGCTAAAGTTCGCCTTTCTGCGCACGCTGCCTTCAAAATTCATGGCAAGGGCGATATCGCGCTGCATCAGCATCTGGTCGTGATCGCGACCGTAGAGCTGGATCACTGCGTCCTGCCCCGGGATCGAATCTTCGGAGGCTGGAGCAACGATTGCATTGGTGATTCCGTTGAGGCGTTCAACGGGAATATGGACTGTCTCGGCGTGGAATGCGTCGGCTACGTGCATTTGCGGCTCAATTTCATCCGAGGTTTCCGCCAGGTCATTGCTGTTCTGGTCAGCGGCAACTTCGGTTAGACCCAGGTTGGTCTCAGCATCAAACAGTCCCGGATAGACTGTCATACCTTTGGCATCGAATACCTCGGCGCCCGCGGGTACTCTGGTTGTCTTTGCCGTGCCAACCGCGGTGATCTTTCCTCCCGACATGATCACGGTGCCGTTCTCAATTGTCCCGTGCGTGATCGTCAAGATCTTTCCGCCGACTATCGCGACTGTCTTCGCCGGAACCGCAGCCGTATTGTTGGGACCAGTCTTGGCTGTCTGCGCCAGACCATTCACTGTGTCAACGAAGCGCACGCCCAAAGCGCGATGAGGATTTTAGGGGTCATTGTCCGTCTCCTTCATCGTCACTTGCCACCAAATCCAGCTTCGTGCATTACGCCGCTGAAGTGGGTCGTGCCGAATCCGGGCGACGAACTGTCGAAGAACATGTCGCCATCAATAAATACTTTTTCGACGCGCGCGTAGGTGGATAGCGGATCCATGTTCCAAATTACGACGTCGGCATCCTTGCCCTCGTCGAGCGAGCCGACACGATCGTCAACTCCGATGATCCAGGCTGGATTCAGCGTGATCATGCGTAAAGCCTCCTCTTCGGTGGCTCCGCCGTAGTTGACCATTTTGCCGGCTTCCTGGTTGAGGCGTCGCACGTAGTCATTCGAGTCGCTCTTGAGAGCCACGCGCACGCCTTCGCGCATGCTCATCACGGCGTTCCAGGGAATTGCGTCCCAGGCTTCGTCTTTGAATCCCCACCAGTCTGCGAAGGTGGCGATGCCGGTGCCGGTGGGAGCAATCTTGTCTCCCACCTTATACATCTCCAATGCATGATGGAAGGCACGAATCTTGTATCCGTATTCTTTTGCAATGGCCTCTTCGGTGAGGAATTCGTCGGCGCGATAGCAGTGAATCTGCACGTAAAGCTTGCCGCGCAGCACATCGGCCAGCGCCTCCAGCTTTAGATCCTTCTTGGGTGCGACTGCGTCTTTGTCATTCTTCGCGACCTTCGCGTTGTAGGCATCCCACGACGCCATATACGCCTTTGCATCTTCAAACGACTGGCGCATCACTTCGAAGTTGCCCATGCGGGTGGAGGGGACCTCGCCGCGGCGCCCGTAGACCCGCTTGGGATTTTCACCGCTGGCGAACTTGATGGAGCGGGGCGCATTGGGAAAGAGCATTTCGTCGCGCGACAGGCCGAACTTGTTCTTGATCACGACCGCCTGGCCGCCGATCATGTTGGCCGATCCGTGCAGCAGGAGCTCGGTGGTTACGCCTCCAGCGAGGGCCTGGTAGAGCGCCTTGTCGCGGTTGTCGAAGGCGTCGATCATCATCATTGAAGGCGTAACCGGGCTGGTGGCTTCGTTAATGTCGTCACCCAGCGCTGAGTGCGAGTGCGGATCGATGATTCCAGGCGTTACGTACTTGCCGGCCGCATCGATGGTCTTAGCACCTGCAGGAGCGCTGACGGTTGCGCCTACGCCGGCGATCTTTCCGTTGTGAATCCAGAGGCTGCCGTGCTGAATGGTGCCATGGGTGACGGTCATGACCGTAGCATTCTGGATCACGATATCGGTAGGAGTGCTGCTGGAAGCTGCTTGCGCAGTGAGGCTGACTGGCGCTGGCCCAGAGTGCTGCCAGAAACAAGGGCGCACACCTGCGTCGAAGCACAGAAGGAAAAGTAGCCATGTAGTGGTCCCCCGGGGAAGTTCGGATCAGATGTGCATGATGGTAACACGCCTTATAAAGCGCCAACTGCAAGCCGGTCTCCACTTAGCGAGAACTTCCCACTTCGAATGTGCGTATAGAATTCCAGGCAAACCCGTTTTGATTGAGGCTGCATATGGAGAATCTGCTTCAGGATCTTCGCTACGCGATGCGAACCCTTCTCAGGGCTCCTGGTTTTTCACTCATCGTTGTGATTTCGATCGCGTTGGGTTTTGCGGCCAATGCGACGGTTTTCAGTGTCGCGAATGGGCTGCTGTGGGGCCTGTTGCCGGTCAAAGATCCGGGGCGCATGGTGATGTTCTCGGAAGGCCAGTCTTACTCCTATCCTGACTACATCGATTACCGCGATCAGACCGGCGACCTGTTCGAAGGAGGAGTGGCGGGACACTTTCCGTTGATTCCGGCGAGCATTGGCGGCAAGGGAGAACCGGAACGGGTGTGGGGCCAGTCAGTGACCGGAAACTTTTTTCCCAGCCTGGGCGTGCCGATGACACTGGGGAGGCCGATCGTTCCGGAGGATGACCAGACGAGCGGTCATAACCACGTAGTGGTGTTGAGCAACGGTCTGTGGCGGCGTCGATTTGGCGGCGACGCGAACATTCTGAATCACGATGTTGCTCTCAACGGCCGGTACTACACCGTAGTCGGAATTGCGCCTGCCGGTTTCTATGGCGTGGATCGCGGCATCGTGTCTGAATTCTGGGTGCCCTTCGTCGTCTCGGAAGAAATCATGCCCGATCTCGCAGCCGAAGGGGGTCTTCGAACCAAGCGCGACAATCAATGGTTGATGCTTGACGCCCGGCTCAAGCCCGGGATCACCCGCGCTCGAGCGGAGGTTGCGCTCAATGTCATCAAAAAGCGACTCGACGACGCCTATCGCAAGGACGAGAAGAAACACGAGACATTGACCCTGCAGACGGCGGGCGGACTGATTGCCGGTTCCGCAACTCCGGCATTCACCCTGATGGCTGTGCTGATGGTGGTGGTGGGATTGGTGCTGCTGGTGGCATGCGCGAATGTGGCGAACCTGCTGCTGGCGCGCGCAATCGGACGACAAAAAGAGATTGCAATCCGCCTTGCGATGGGTGCTGGGCGCCGGCAATTGATACGACAATTATTATTCGAGAGCTTTATTCTGGCGCTGACGGGTGCGGGAGTCGGCTTCCTGCTGGCTGCGGGAGCAGCGCGGGCGATCTCGAACTTCCAGCTGCCACTGCCCTTCCCGGTGGTGTTTGATTTCAACGTTGATATGCGGGTGGCGTTGTTCACGCTGGGCCTCTCAGTGGTGACGGCATTGCTGTTTGGGCTGGTTCCGGCGATGCGGGCTTCGCGGCCTGACCTTGTGGGTGCGTTGAAAGATGGCCCTGCAATGTTTGGACGGGTGGGACGTTCGCGGCTGCGCAGTACGCTGGTTGTGGTGCAGGTGGCGCTGTCGCTGGTGTTGCTTGCGACTGCTGGATTGTTCCTGCGGAGTCTGGGTAATGCCTCGTCGATCGACATAGGTTTCAAGACCGACAACATGCTGATGATGACGATGGATCCGAAGCTGCAAAGCTACTCGCACGACAAGACGGTGCAGTTCCTGGCTCACGTGCGGGAGCGGGTTTCCGCGTTACCCGGAGTGCGCTCAGTGAGTTTTGTGGGCGTGGTGCCGCTGAGTATCGGCTCATCCAACAATGGCTACGACGTGGATGCCGTCAAGGATCATCCCAAACAGAACGTCAATGCCGACACCAACAGTGTTGGCAGCGGATATTTCAATACGATGGGAATTCCCTTGTTACGGGGACGAGACTTTGTTCCTTCGACCGACGACCAGCATTCGGTCCTCATCAACGAGACCATGGCCTCCCACCTGTTTCCCGGCCAGGATCCGATCGGCCGCGTGATCCGGCAGGACAAGGAGCAATACACCGTTATCGGCGTTACGCGGAATTCAAAACTGCGTACCATTGGCGAGAAGCCGCTGGATGCGATCTTCATGTTCTTGAATGCTGCTCCGGAAAAGGCCAACAGCTTTTTCGGAACCACGCTGATCGTGAAGACATCGGTTGCACCGGGTGCAATGGCTCATTCGGTACGCGAGCAGATTGGCGCGCTCGATCCAAATATGGCGGTGTTCAATATCCAGACGATGCAGGAGCATGTCGACAAATCGCTGCTTTTGCCGCGTATTTCCGCTCTGCTATTGGGTATCTTCGGCGCGGTCGGCCTCACGCTGGCGGCTATCGGCCTGTACGGGGTGATGAGCTACTCGGTCCGCAGCCGCACGCGCGAGATTGGAATTCGCATGGCGCTTGGGGCGAAGCCTCGGAAGGTTTTGAGCATGGTTCTGCGGCAGGGACTGATTCTGACGGGCATTGGGCTCGTGATCGGGCTTGCTATCGCGCTGGTGGTCGGGCGGTTTGCAGCCAGCGTGCTCTATGGAACGAGCGGGTCGGACTTGCTGACCTTCGCGGTGGTTTCGGTGGTCCTGGTGGCGACGGCGGCGGTCGCTATTTTGATTCCGGCACGGCGCGCCGCGCATGTTGAGCCCACCGTGGCGCTACGTTACGAGTAAGTCGATGTTCTGAGAGTCATTAGACATACCGCCGTTGAGCTTGCTCGGGCTCCAGCGGCTTTGTCTGAATGGCTGGCCATGGGCGGCTAGTATCATGAACGTATGGCTCCCGCCAGCAATCTCAATAGACATTCAGTACCCGAGGAAGACGGCCGCCCGTGAAACCTGACATGAAAGTGCAGTTCGCGGGCATCGAGCTGAGCAACCCGGTTATCGCGGCGAGCGGCACCTTTGGCTACGGCATCGAATTTGAAGAGATCGTCTCGCTGGAGCGGATCGGCGCGTTCGTCAGCAAGGGCATTTCGCTGGAACCGATGGCCGGTCATGCGGCGCCGCGCATTCTGCAGACCGCGGCGGGAATGCTGAATGCCATCGGACTGCAGAATATCGGCGTCGCGGAGTTTATCGAGAAGAAGCTTCCACCGCTGAGGCGCTATCCCAGCTGCAAAGTTATCGTCAACGTATTTGGATATACGGTAAGCGAATACAAACAGGTGGTCGAACGACTGAACGATGCAGATGGTATCGCGGCTTACGAACTGAATGTCTCGTGCCCCAATGTACATGCCGGAGGGATGGCGTTCGGTTCCGATGCGGGTTCGCTGGAATACCTGGTGCACGAGGTCAAGAACGTTTCGAAGCGGCCGCTGCTGGTGAAGCTATCGCCCAATGTCACTTCAATCGCTGCCATGGCGAGGGTGTGTGCGGCGGCAGGGGCGAATGCCGTGAGCCTGGTGAATACCTTTCTTGCAATGTCGATTGATGTGGAAACACGTAAGCCAAGGTTGACCAATGTAACAGGCGGCTTGTCGGGGCCTGCGATCAAGCCGATCGCTTTGCGCATGGTGTACGAAGCGGCGAAGGCGGTGAGCATTCCCGTCATTGGGCTGGGCGGCATTGTCACTCCTGAAGATGCTGTTGAGTTCATGCTGGCGGGGGCTACGGCTGTGCAGGTGGGGACGGCGAGCTACGCTGACCCGCGTGCCACGGAACGACTGGCGAAGGGCATGGAATCCTGGTGCCGCAGCCATCATGTGGAACGCGTTGCCAGCCTTACCGGTGGGCTGGAAGTACCGCAAAAGTAAACTCCTGTTTATTCGCGAGCTTCGTTTCCGCTTTCGGTTGATATGATTCCGTTGAAGTCCCTCTTCCCTTTTAAGGAGCATTCGCATGAAGATTCACCGCATGCCCTGGCTTGCGCTGTTCGTCCCGGCTTTGATCATTTCGGGGGCGATTGGGCTCACTGCCCAGAACATTTCGCTTACCGTGGATGCGACCAAAACGCAGAACAAGATTCTGCACGCGCACCTGGTGATGCCGGTCAAGCCCGGGCCACTGACGGTGTATTACCCCAAGTGGATTCCCGGCGAACACGGACCGGATGGCCCCATCGCCAGCCTCACGGGGCTGAAGTTCGAAGCGGACGGCAAGGTGATTCCGTGGCAGCGCGACTTGCTTGATGTGTTTACGTTTCATGTGGTGGTGCCGGAAGGCGTGAGCAAGCTGGAGGCAAATTACGACTACATCGAGCCGGATGGCGGCTCGGCGACCGACAAGTTGCTTATTCTCGAATGGAACGAGGTTGCGCTTTACCCGGAAGGAACGCCGGCTGACAAGCTGATGTATGACGCGAAGCTGATCATGCCGGAGGGCTGGAAGTTTGGCAGTTCCCTTCCCGTTGCGGACCAGAGCGGGAATGAGGTTTCGTTCAAGCCGATTTCGTTTGATCTGCTCGTCGACTCTCCGGTGGCGATGGGGCAGTACTACCGCAGCATCGATATCACGCCGGCGGGCGAGCCGATTCATCACGAACTGGACATGGTGGCGGACAGCGAAGACGCGCTGAACATGAGCGCGAAAGACCAGAAGGCGATGACCAACCTGGTAGCGGAGTCGGGCAAGCTGTTTGGAGCACGACACTATCGCGACTACCACTTCATTCTGGGACTCAGCGATCACGTGGCGCATTTTGGGTTGGAGCATCACGAATCGAACGACAGCCGGCTGCCGGAAAACGTGTTGCTGGGGCCTGGCTCGGGAATGGCGCTGGGCGGCTTGCTGGCGCATGAGTTTGCGCACTCGTGGAATGGCAAAGTATCGCCGTCCCGCTGACCTTGCGGTTCCGGGCTTCCAGGAGCCAATGAAGACTGACCTGCTGTGGGGCTATGAAGGGCTCACCGACTACACGGGCCCGCTGCTCGCGGCGCGGAGCGGATTATGGACGCCAGACCAATACCGCGAGTACATGGCGAGTATTGCAGCCTCGCTGGGGCCGGGACGCACCGGGCGGACATGGCGGCCGCTGCGCGATACGGCGGATGCAGAATTTGGCATGGGCTATGGCGCGCGCGGCTGGTTGAGCTGGCGGCGCGGCACGGATTACTACGATGAGGGCGATCTGTTGTGGCTTGAGGTTGCAACGATCATCCATCGCGAATCGCACGGGGCAAAGTCGATTGACGACTTCTGCCATGCATTTCACGGCGGCGCGAACAACGGACCAGAGGTGAAGACATATACCTTTGATCAGCTTGTAAGCGAGCTCAATGCAATCGCACCTTACGACTGGGCTACGTTCTTCCACACGCGGCTTGATTCAACAGCGAAGGAAGCGCCGGTGGGTGGAATTGAAAACGGCGGCTGGAAGGTCACTTACAACGGCGAGCCATCGAAGCTCGAAGGAAGACGGGGCAATCCCGGATATATCTACTCCATCGGGCTGCAGGTTGGCGCTGATGGAATGGTGGGGGATTCGGTCGTTGGCAGTCCAGCGTTCGAGGCCGGCGTTTCGTCGGGTATGAAGGTTGTGGGCGTGAATGGGCGCGTATTTACGCCAGATCTGCTGGGCACGGCAATCAAGGACGCGAAGGAGAACTCGAAGCCGATTACGCTGCTGGTGGTGGTGGACGAATTCTACCGGACATGCACGATCAACTACCACGATGGGCCGCGCTATCCGCACCTGGTGCGCGAAGAAGGCAAGCCCGATTATCTGGACGAACTGATCAAGGCGCGGGTCGGGCAGTAACTACATTGGACTGTTGGTACTGAACAGTGGGCAGTGGGCAGTGAGAGGAGCCGATCGCTTTGCGCGATTGGCTCCTCGTCTTTTGGATTTGTTTCGGCTATTTCTCGATCACGCCGCAGGCGATTCTGTCGCCGGAATTGCCGGAGGGGTCTGACATCAGATCGTCCGCTTTCGCGTGGATGACGAGGGATGTTCCGCCTTCGTGGAAGAGCGAATTAGCTCCATCGCCGAGGGAAACGCCTTCGGCGAGGAAGGTCGCCTTGCCGTTGCCCTTCTTATCCACCACGAGATTCATCAGGTCGCCGAGATGCGGATGGGGATCCAGGGTGTTGTGGACGCCGTGATGGGCGCTGGTCGGGTTGAAGTGACCGCCGGCAGTAGTGAAGGCCGGTGCTTCGCATTTTCCTACAGTGTGGATGTGAATTCCATGCTCACCGGGGGTTAGGTGCGAGACCTTAACTTCGATCTTGACGCCGGTGCCGGAAGAAGTGATCTTGGCCGTCCCGATCTGCGTCCCTTGTGCGTTCGCTATATTGGCGTGGGCTGATTTTGAAGCGGCTGCGGCCGATGGTACGGCAGCGGCGAAACCCAGGAGCCCGACGAATATCAGAAGAACTCGAAAACGCATGGCATGCCTCCTGAACGATGAGTCTATATTGGGCGGAGTGAATGCTTCCATCCGCCGATGGTCAAGGATAGCGCGTGAGAGTGTGGGGCGGCCCTCGAGTCGGCAGGGCTCGGGAATTGTGAATGCGCTCCAAAGACCACGGTCACTCATGCGGCGGATCAGGGTTTCATCAAAGTTTGGGTCGGCAGAACCGCGGTTTGGGTTAATCCGGAGAGCCCCTGACCCCATCCTGCGCTAAAATGCGAGCAAGGCGGCCTTTTGATTATTTGGAGATCCGCGAATCGCCTGCGAAAGGGACCTAATCATTCTTTTCTGACTGACCATCCAGAGCCCGGTGGCCGAAGCACGACCATTGCATTGGTGTCGTGTTAAGTCTGCGGTTCTCTTCTCAACTCTTCAGGTTCCGTCTTGATAACATACGTCGATATCTGCAACTTCGTTCTGCTCCTTTTGGCTACCGGAGTTGCACTCCGGAATGCGGTGAGGAGCAGGCTCGCGATCCGGTTATTCTGGGCTTTTCTCGCGGCGGCATTCGGGCTGTGGGCGCTGGTTCCAGGTGCCTGGTTAGCCAGTGATGCTTTGCGCGGCAAGATGCCGGAATTCCTTTTCGATAATCCTCCGCTATTTCTGCATATCGTGTTCATAATCGCGGCGGTGGCTTCGCGCCCTCACTTACGGTCGCCTAGTCGAAGACCTTATCGAGCGACGTTAAATTTTCTCGTTCTGCTCTTTGTCTGGGTTTTCGCATATGCGTTTTACCTGCTCCCGTTTCAGTACGGAAGCCATGGGCCAGTGACGATTCTGCGCTTTGGGACTATCTACTTTGTAGAGAATGCTTTGCTGCTCGCCATTCTCGGCAGATTGATTTTTCGTTCGCGATCCTCCTGGAAGTCAATCTATCTACATCTGTTCGGCGCTTCTGCCCTTTACGCAACTTGTTCCGTTGCATTCAGCGTGGCGGATTGGGCGATGAGAGGCCCTTCGGGGGTCCGAACCGGCGCGAATTATCCGCTCATAAGAGATCTGACTATAGTGGGGTTCACCGCCTCAATCCTGTGGTTTCTTTGGATAGGTTTCGAGGGGAACAGGCGAAAGGCAAAACTGTCTGAAGCCGTTTCGGTGGACACTGCAAACCACAAGTACATTTCGGTCCTGGCGATGTTGGCGGTGCTAGCGATTCCGGTCGTCGGCGTGTGGGAACTTTTCAGAACCGGCGAACCGACTGGGACCCATGAAATGCGTCTCCTGGTGGTATTGGCGGCGGGACTGATTCTCGCTTCCGGCGCATTTGCTGAGAATTATCTAGCCAACCGCGAGTTTAATTCCGATGTCGCCGAGGCCCACGACAGGCTTCGCCTGGCCATGGAATCCGGCAAATCAATGGGATGGGACTGGAACCTGGCTACGGGCAGAACATTTGGTTTGGTGATCTGCAGACAACGTTTGGGATTAGCGCAGATACTTACCTCGCGCGCGAAGACGATTTCATTGCGCGCCTTCACCCGGACGACCGAGAGCGAGTATCGAAGACAATTGCTGATGCAACGCAAAATCGAAGTGAATTCAGAGAGGAATATCGCGTGGTGCGGACCGATGGGACTATACGATGGCTAGCTGTCAGCGGGAAGTTCCATTCCCCATCCAATGGCGGTCCACCTCGCGCTCTCGGGGTCGCGGTAGACATCACCGAACGCAAACAAGCGGAATTTGCTCTGCGAGAAAGCGAAGAGCGGTTCCGCCTAATGTCCAACACGGCTCCAGTGCTGATCTGGATGTCCGGCACCGACAAGCTCTGCACCTACTTCAACAAGCCCTGGCTAGATTTCACTGGAAGGCCACTGTCGGCCGAACTGGGAAACGGCTGGATGGAGGGGGTGCACGCAGACGACTTGCGGCGGTGCCTGGAAGTCTATACACAGGAATTTGATCGGCGAGAGTCGTTCAGGAGGGAGTTTAGGCTCCGCGCAAGCGACGGGGAATTTCATTGGATTCTCGATATGGGTGTACCTAGATTCAAGCTCGACGGCTCATTCGCCGGGTACATTGGATCTTGCGTCGATATAACCGAGAGCAAACTGGCAGAAGAGGCACTTTACAGCATAGGGAGCAGATTGATTGAGGCGCAAGAGGACGAGCGCGCCCGCATTGCCCGAGAACTTCACGACGACTTCAGCCAGCGAATGGCATTGCTCGCCATTGAGCTTGATCAGCTCAGGCGGGACATTCCCGGCTCGAATGGCGACGCTGTCAACCGCATGGACCTAGTACGAAAGCATGCTTCTGAGATAGGCTCTGATATCCAAGCTTTATCGCACCAGTTGCATTCTGCAAAGTTGGACTATCTGGGCATTGCCGTGGCGATGAACGATTTTTGCGACGAGTTCGGAGCAAAGCAGAAATTGAAAGTTGACTTTCGGAGCCAAAACTTGCCGAGCCCCGTATCACCCGAGGTTGCCCTTTGCCTGTACCGCGTTTTGCAGGAAGCATTGCACAATGCGGCGAAACATAGCCAAGTTTCGCACTTCGACGTACAACTCCGTGGAGTGCCTGGAGAAATTCAACTCACCATCAAGGACGCTGGAGTCGGATTTGATATCGATTCGGTAAACAAGAGGCGGGGGATTGGTCTCATCAGCATGCGCGAGCGAGTCAAGCTGGTCAACGGAACGTTTTCGATTGCTTCGAGGTTGCATCATGGCACCGAGATAGGCGTTCGAATCCCTGTGAGTAACGCGCAAGTCAATTGACCCTACCGATATCGGATTTGTCGAGTAGCTGGCGGCTTAGGCGTATTCGCTCTCGCCGAGGTTGCTGGATATTGGCGACTGCCAGATCCTATTGAATTTCAGAACGAAGCGGCCTTGATTGGGTTGTTGCCAATCCAGATCAGGGCGTGGGGGCTTCGAGGCAGGTGGCGACGGGGGTGGGGGTGTTGAACTCGCCGAGTGCCTCATGGAGTTCGTGAGACTCGCTCCACGCCATGCGGCAGAGTTGAGAAACCAGTCCCCTTCCCATCATTCGCACCAGTCCAAGGCCGCAGGTCATGGCTGCCGGGGCGGTTCCATCCGGCCACAGTTCGCTGAGGGGCCGCACCGCGCCATTGACGTCGGGATGGAAGACGCGCTCATCCCATCGGCGTGAGCCTTGCGGGAACTCGGGATACTCGCGGATGACATCGACTGCGGAGCGCAACATGCGGTGTTTCCATGGCTCGGCGTATTGAGGCATGAAGAGTACTTCGCTCTTTTTTTCAACACGGATCTCGTGCACGAATTCAGAGAAGGTGGTCGCGTTGGTCAGGTTGAGATTGGCGTTCGGCTCAAGGCCGTGACGATCGCCGCCGGAGATGAGAAGCATGTTCCACTGCTCGGAGAGTCGGCGGACCGCCCGATTCTCATCCCAGTTGCGTAGCCCGTTTAATTCCAGCGCGTGAAGCCAGGCGCCGTATTTGTGAATGAATTCGTTGACCAGAAAATTATGGGTTCGGGTACCGACCAGATACAGATCCCACATGGCGTGGTTGAAGACGATCAGAACTTCCGGCACCGCGTCGAGAGCTTCGAGAATTTCCTGCAATCGATGGTCGCTGGGATTGGCTGTGTAGTCGGCGAGAATTTCCATCCACCGGGCTGCGGTGGCGGCGGGCAGGTTATGTATGCCGAGGTGGAATGACTGTTCGCCGTAGGGTGCGGTCCACTCCACCGAAACCGGAGTGGACTGCAAGCCGGCTATGCAGCGCAAGGCTTGGGGAGCGCGGAGGTTGTCGTGGTCGGTGAGCGAAACCATCGGAGCCATATCAAGCTTTTCGATCTGTTGACTCTCAAGATCGAAGGCGCGCTTCGGGGCCAGCGGCGGAGTCCAAAAACTGGCCTTGTAGTTCGTGTGCAATCCGTGATTTGCTTCGGATCTACGCTCCAGTCTGGCCATCAGGCGGCGCATCAGTGCATATTGGCTACCAAACTTCGCGACAGAGCTCAACGACTCCCTGGACTCACTGGTGTGGCTGTGAAGAGAGACCGCGGTTCGGAATCCTTGCGACGCATGCGGATCATTCCAGAGGTACGAAATCCTCGAACTGGCCATGTTGCCCCTTTTGTCCCAGTCTGGTTTAAGTCTTCAACGAGCAGAACATTTACGGTGACGCGCGATGATCGTGCGAACTCCTTCATCGCTTGAAAAGCCAGAAAGAAATGAAAACAGATAAGAAGGCGTCCGAAATGCTCAGCGAGACCGCGGAAGAAAGATACAAGCCCTTGGGGTCGTCATCGGGGATTACATGGAAAGGTAGCAGATGGCACCAGCTTTGTTTATGACGTTTTTGTAATACCTCTAAATTGGGTGTCAGCCGGGTGGAGTGTGCGGCCAAGCTGCATCATTTCAACCTGGGGAGAGCGGTACGAACTCGCCGGCCTGCTTAGCGGCTTGCGGTGTTGCCAGACGCGGCCGGATCGACCTTGTAGGTTCCGTAATCGATGGTGAATACGGCTGTTCCGCCGATACGGACCTTGGTCTCACTGCGGTTGAATTCAGGAAGCCAGAAGTCTCCCGTTTTGGCGTTGGTGTAGGAGATCTGCGGTCTGAGGATCCAGAACGATGGGTTTTTTGCCGGCTCCGCCAAGATTTTGACTACCGCAAATTCCGCCGCATCCACCCAGATTTTGCCGCGATAGAGAAACTTGCTCTCAGTTACGGGCTCGACCTCGAGAATGTAGGCGGGTCTACCGCCAAGGGATTCAGTGCCTGCGAGTTGAAACTTGTAGTTTGCCGAGGTGAGGGCAGTGGCGGCCTGATCGTGTGCAGCTTCGGCCTCGCTGTCGACTGCCTTCTTCAAAACCTTGTCGCAAAGAAGCTTTGATCCGCTTTGCGAAACGATGCGGAAGCTCTTGCCCGACGCGGCGTCAAAAGTGACGGCAACATCCATCTTGCCCACCAGGTTTGCTGAGAATCCTTTGTACTGCACCTGGTAGTGCCGCAGTCCCTGGTAATGCTTCAATTCGTCGGCCTGCTTGCGGTTGTGCTGCAGCATGTGCGCCACGATCTCCGACGCTGTCAGGCTTGGCGGCAGGCCCGCATTCGGGTTCTGCGGGCGGGCGACTGCGGTGATCAGGAGGAAGCAGGCGGTCAGGGGAAGGGCCCTTTTTCGGCTAAAGACCATGCTGCATAGTATCCCGCCGGGAGCAAAAGACGCACTGTCTCCTTTTGCTCATGCGCGGCGCTCTGGTTGCACCGGGTCTTCTTCCGCCAGGCGCCGGTGGATTTATCGAGCAGGAGGGACATTATCGAGGCATGGTTGTAGCCGGTGGGTCCCTTAGCCTCAGCGACGACAGCGTCGGACTGGGAAGGTGTGTCCAGGGCCTGCTGTAAGCGGGTCAAGGCGCCCTGGACGAGATAAAAGGACGTTTCACGACCTGGGGCCTTCCGGTGTGGCAATTTCAAGTTCGATGAAGTCAAGACCGGTGTTGTGCTTGGATTTCGAAACGCGGCTTCAGCGTTTCCGGAAGGAGTCGTCGAAATGTGACGCACCTCACGCCAGAAACAGCCCGTCCGGTGACGCTGATTATGCGCTCTCGCCGCAATCGGACCAGCTTTCGTTGACGGAAAAAAACGAGAAATGCCGGTAGATGCGACGCGCCACAGCGGAGATGGAGCGAAATTTCTCTCATGATCGGTACGTGAGCCTCATCACAATGCCGGTCCATGTGTGTGCAGAATACGTGATTTGCAACACTTGTGACAGCGCTCACAGCCTATCGTATTTTGAGCTAAGTACTGTGCCTACATTTGCTGGACTTCTAAATGTGATCTGACCGACCAAGTCGGCCATCAGGAATCTCCGGCACCCGCAAAGCAAGGAATGCTTCGCGCGGGAAGCACCGCAAGTGAGGTGGTTAGGCATGGGGCAAACGATCTGGCAGTCGATGGAGAAGAAGGGGTATAGCCGCAGAGACTTTCTGCAGTTTTGCACGGCAGCCGCAGCGGCTGCCGGTTTTGCGAAGAGCGGCGTAGCCCAGGTGGTTTCGGCGTTTGAGAAGAAGGAAAAGCCGGCCGTAGTGTGGATGCACTTTCAAGAGTGCACCTGTTGCAGCGAGTCGTTTATCCGTGCATCGCACCCGATTGTGGCCGACGCACTGCTGGATGTGATGTCGCTGAATTACACAGAGACGCTGATGGCGGCGTCGGGGTTCCAGGCGGAAAAGAGCCTGAACGACACCATCAAGAACAATAAAGGCAAATATATAGTTCTCGTCGAAGGCGCGGTACCGACCAAGGACGGCGGCGTTTATTGCATGATTGGCGGCAAGACCTCCGAGGCGATTCTGCAGGAAGTCGCAAAGGATGCGGCGGCGATTGTTGCCTGGGGTAGCTGCGCTTCAAACGGCTGCGTACAGGCTGCGAAGCCGAATCCGACCCACGCTACGCCCATCCACAAGCTGGTAGACAAGCCAGTGATCAACGTGCCCGGATGCCCGCCGATTGCAGACGTAATGATGGCGATCGTGACGCACGTACTGGTATTGGGCCAGCTACCTGCGCTCGACAACCTCGGCAGGCCGAAGGAATTCTACGGACGCCGTGTTCACGACACGTGCTATCGCCGTCCGAATTACGACGCCGGCCTTTTTGTTGAGTCTTTCGACGACGAGAACGCGCGCAAGGGATATTGCCTGTACAAGATGGGCTGCAAGGGGCCGGTGACTTACAACGCCTGCTCGGTGGTGAAGTGGAACGAAGGCACCAGCTTCCCGATCCAATCGGGACACCCATGTATCGGATGCAGCGAAGAGGGTTTCTGGGATAACGGCCCGCTATATCAGCACCTGGCGTCGTTCCCGGGATTCGGTATCGAGAGCACGGCTGACACGGTTGGAACGATCGTTGCAGCGGCCACACTGGCCGGAGTTGCGACTCACGCCGTGGTTACAAACATTCGCAAGAAGGAAGTCATCGCGGAAGTACACGCAGATGACCAGAAGGAGTCCTAAGCGGCCATGACTCGTATTGTCGTTGATCCAGTAACTCGTATTGAAGGCCACCTGCGGGTAGAGGTGGTGGTAGAAAACGGCGTCATTACCGACGCATTCAGTTCAGGCACCATGATTCGCGGGCTCGAAAAGATTCTGATCGGGCGAGATCCTCGCGATGCCTGGGCTATCACCGAACGCGTGTGCGGGGTGTGCACGACTGTTCACGCGATGGCCAGCTGCCGCGCGGTTGAGGATGCCCTGGGCATTCAACTGACGCCGACGGCGGAGCTAATTCGCAACATCATGACCGCAACCCAGCATGTGCAGGATCACGTGGTGCACTTCTACCACCTGCATGCGCTGGATTGGGTGGACATCGTGAACGCGCTCAAGGCCGATCCGAAGAAGGCTGCCGAACTGGCGCAGTCGTACTCAAGCTACGACAAGAACACGGCCGCGCACTTTACCGATGTGCAGAACAAGATCAAGCAATTCGCCGCCACTGGTCTGGGCATCTTCGCCAACGGCTACTGGGGGCACCCTGCCTACAAGCTTCCGCCGGAAGTGAATCTTATCGGCGTGGCGCATTATCTTGATGCTCTCGAGTGGCAGAAGGAAATCGTTAAGATCCACGCGGTATTTGGCGGCAAGAATCCGCACCCAAATTACCTGGTGGGCGGAGTTCCCTGCTCCATCAATGTGGATGAAGTGTCCGCGATCAACATGGAACGGTTGAACCTGGTCGGCAGTCTGATTTCGAAGGCCGACGAATTTGTGAACCAGGTCTATGTGCCCGATCTGCTGACTGTGGCCTCGTTCTACAAGGACTGGGCAAAATGGGGCGGCGGGCTCAAGAACTATCTCAGCTACGGTGAATACCCAACGAGGGGCTACAACGAGCCTGCGTCGTTCAAGTACCCGCGCGGAGCCATACTCAACCGCGATCTGAGCCAGGTCTATCCGGTCAATCCGAAGGACTCGCAGGAAATCAAGGAATACATCGCTTCGTCCTGGTACACGTATGCAGGCGGCGACCAGGTAAGCCTTCACCCATGGGAAGGCGAGACGGAGATCAAATACTCCGGACCGCAGCCGCCGTTTGAGACGCTGGAAGGATACGAGAAGTATTCGTTCCTGAAGACTCCGCGGTGGAAGGACAACCCGATGGAAGTGGGGCCGCTGGCCCGGTTGCTGGTTGCCTATGCTTCAGGACATAACGATGTGAAGGAACTGGTCGGGGCGACACTGGGCAAGCTCGGCGTTCCGGTAGACGCGCTCTTCTCGACATTGGGAAGGACCGCGGCACGTGGTTTGTCGGCAGCACTCGAGGTGGGCTGGCTGAAAGAGTTCTATGCAGAGCTGATACAGCGAGTGAAGACCCGCGAAACGTCGACCTTCAACAACGAGAAGTGGGATCCGAAGACCTGGCCGAAAGAGGCCGAGGGCGTTGGGCTGGTGGAAGCTCCGCGCGGTGCGCTTGCTCACTGGATCAAGATCAAGGACGGCAAGATCGATAACTATCAACTCGTGGTGCCGACCACCTGGAACGGCTCTCCGCGCGATGCCAAGAAGCAGCACTCTTCGTTTGAAGCGGCTCTGATTGGAACGCCGATCGCCAAGCTCGATGAGCCTGTCGAAATTCTGCGGACGATCCACTCCTTTGACCCGTGCCTTGCCTGCGCCGTGCACTTGTACGATCCGCAGGGTCGGCACCTTCACCAGATCTCCTTCGAGTGATGCTATGAGTGCGACTGGAATTGTAGGAAAGCCGGAATTGGGCAATGGCAATCGCCCGGCAGAATACCGCCGGGTGTATGTGTGGGAACTGCCGGTACGTGCGTATCACTGGATCAATGCGATTGCGCTGGTCCTGCTCTGCATCACCGGCTATTTGATCGGCGCGCCACTTCGCGTGTTCTATTCGGCCGAAGCTTATCAGCAGTACTGGTTCGGCTGGGTGCGCTTCATCCATTTTCTTTGTGCGTATGTTTATGTCTTCAACTTCCTGGCGCGTCTCTACT
Source organism: uncultured Acidobacteriaceae bacterium (assembly GCA_963802565.1). Lineage (GTDB taxonomy): Bacteria > Acidobacteriota > Terriglobia > Terriglobales > Acidobacteriaceae > Telmatobacter. The sequence goes on from CAWDJR010000029.1 coordinate 227,869, forward strand.
GGGGATTTGTAGGCAACAAGTACGCGCGCTGGAATGCGTTCTTCCCGCTAACGAAGGCGCAGCGGCAGGAGATCGTCGACGTGGTCAAAGCCGACGTATTCGAGACGAAGCTGCATGGGCCTATTTCAACGGGACACAATGCGCTGGCGGGATTCATTTACTTCTTTACGTTTTTGGCTTTTGTGGCGCAGTCGATCACTGGGTTCGCTCTTTACTCGAGCATGAGCAATTCGTTTATCCCGCGAATGTTTACATGGATTGTGCCATTAATGGGCGGGGAGATGAGCGTACGCTACTGGCACCACCTGTTCCTGTGGTTTTTTGTTACGTTCATCATCGTTCACGTGTATCTTGCTTTCTATCACGACTACATTGAGGGTCGCGGTACGATCTCCTCTATTGTGGGCGGATGGAAGTTCGATCGGGAAAAACCGAAAGATAGTGAGAAGTAGAGAGTAAGAAGCAACAAACCTTCTGGCTCACCTTCTTCAAGAGATCGATCTTAGCGGAGTGAGGTTTTGGTGAGTACAGACGCGAAAAAGACCCTGGTGCTGGGGCTCGGCAATGTGATCATGGGCGACGAAGGTGTTGGCGTTCATGTGGTTCGAGCCCTCGAAAAACATCCTCTCCCTGCAAATGTGGAGACACTCGATGGCGGCACCGGCGGATTCATTCTGCTGGAGCCGCTGCAAAATGCCGGCCACATTATCCTCATTGACGCTACGGACGATGGGAACCCACCCGGAACCGTGACGCGGACTACACCGCGCTTTTCTGCAGACTATCCGCCTACTCTAACTGCACACGACATCGGCGTAAAGGACTTGCTGGACGCTTTCTATATGCAGAGCGGCGAGCGGGAAGTGGTGCTGTTTGCGATCACCATCGATCCTCGACAGGCGATCTCGATGGAACTATCACCGGCGCTCGCCAAAGCTGCGGATGTTGCCGTGCAACAGATTCTGGAAGAGCTAAACGCGCGTTCTGACCAGGACTGACTAATGCGCGGAAAAAGGGTGAGGAACTGGCAAGACGCCGAAAGAACGTCCCTCCGCGGCTAAAGCCGATGCTGATCTTGGACGGTTTACGGCACGACTGAAGTCGTGCCCTTTCAAAGTTTACGCCACGACTAAGTCTTGGCCCTTTCAAAGCAACCAGATCTTTCCCGCCGTCTATGAATCCGCGCGCTGAACCGGCACGTCTCGAAAGCCCTTCCTGTTCCGTTGCTACAGCAGAGCACTTGCAGAGACGCGGCCCCACCGCTTAGATTTCAAACGATACAGAAAAAGGAGATTTCCTCCGAAGCTGTTCCAGAGAAAGGAACTCCATGGACCGCCGTACATTTTTAGGTGCAGCATCTGCAGCCGCAATCACCACAGGAATTCACTCGCATTTCGCCTTTGCTGAACCCGATGCAGCTGAGTTGAAACCGATGGCACTTGGTCTGCTGATCAGCCCCTTCGGAGCTCCGGAAGCGACCATCAAGCGGGTTCACGACATGGGATTCAGCAACTGCTTCCTCTCGCTTGACGGCTACATCAACAAATTCACAACCGATGCGGCGAAACAGATTAGCGATCTGCTGGGGAAATACCAGGTTGTCGCGACCACGGTTGAGGTCGTGGGCCCGGGGCCGCTCGAATGGAATTTTCTTCAGGGACCCTCGACAATCGGCGTAGTTCCGCCGAAGACACGCGCTGCGCGCATTGACGCGCTGCGGCAGGTCTCAGACTTTGCGAAACTGCTTGGCATCCGCCAGGTCCAGACGCATTGCGGTTTTATTCCCGAAGATCCGGCCGATGCGCTCTATCCGCAAGCGGTCGAAGCCATTCGCAAAGTGGCCGAGCATTGTCATGGGAACGGGCAATATTTCCTGATGGAGACAGGCCAGGAGACGCCGACGACGATGTCGCGAGTCATCCGGGACGCGAATTTGCCGAATCTTGCGGTAGGTCTGGACACGGCGAACCTGATTCTCTATGGGAAGGCGAATCCCGTGGATGCGGTGGATATCCTCGGCAGCCACGTGCGCAGCGTGCACGCCAAAGATGGCAAGTGGCCGACCGATCCCAGCAAGCTTGGCGAAGAGGTTTTGATCGGCAAGGGGCTGGTCGATTTCAAGACGGTGTTTTCGAAGCTTCACAAACTTGGCTACACGGGCGCAGTGACGATCGAGCGCGAAACATCGGGTCCGCAGCAGATTGAGGATGTGAAAAACGAACAACTTTATCTGCAGAAGATACTGGATGAAGTGATGGCTTGACGGAAAGATGCCTCCGGGCTAAAGCCCGACGGTTTATTTTCGACCTTTTCGGCACGACTAAAAGTCGTGCCCTTTCAAAGAACAGACTCATTAGCCTTTTGGCACGACTAAACGTTGTGCCCTTTCAAAGAACGGATTGATTAGCCTTTCGGCATGGCTGAAGACTTGCTCTCTCAAAGAACGGATTGATTAGCCTTTCGGCACGACTGAAGACTGCTCTTTCAAAGAACGGACTTATCAGATTTTCGGCACGACTGAAGTCGTGTCTTTTCAAAGAACAGACTTGTCAGGATTTTTTTGGAAACGCGAGGACACATGAATCGTCGGGAGTTTCTGCAGACAGGAACGGGAGCGGTTTCAGGGATGCTTTTGCTGAATCCACGCGCGGCTTTCGGGTACGAAGCGAATTCGGCGGTGCGGCACGGCCTGCTGGGATGCGGCAATCGCGGCACGGGCGTCGCCACATCGTTCGCAAGGAATACTTCGGCGCGCGTGGTTGCGCTGGCCGATCTCTTTCCCGATAATCTTGCCGTTGGAACCGAGCACTTCAACAAGGTGAATGAGAGCCTTGGCCAGCCGGCGATCGACAGCAAGTTACTTTTCAAGGGACCACACGCGTTCGAGCAGTTGGCGGCCTCGTCCGACGTTGATCTGATTCAGATTTCGACGCCGCCGTTTTTCCATGTACAGCATCTTGAGACCGCCGTCGCCTCGGGAAAACATGTCTATTGCGAAAAACCGGTAGGGATCGACATTGCACAGGCAAAGCACGCGCTCGAGATTGCGAAACGCGTGAAGGCAAATCAGAGCGTGGATGTTGGCTTTCAGTGTCGTAACGCTCCGCCAATTGCCGCACTGGCTGAGAAGATCAAGGCTGGCGCACTTGGAAAGATTGCTACCGCCTCGGGTAATTACAACGCGCCTGCATCGACGGAGAAGAAGCGAGAGGGTGAGGGCAAGGACGAGTATCGACTGCGCAACTGGCTATGGGATCGCGTGCTTTCGGGCGACATCCTTGTCGAGCAAAACATTCACATTATCGATCTGTGTAACTGGATGCTGGGTGCCCATCCGCTGAAGGCTACGGCGACCGGTGGCCGCAATGTACTTACGCATTACGGCGATTGCTGGGATAACTACCAGGTTGACTTCACGTATCCGAACGATGTGCACTTCTCTTTCGCATCCACCCAGTTTGGTTCAGATAACGTGTTCGACGCAGGTCTCAAACTCTTTGGCGCAAGCGGGTCCGCGACGTGCCCTTACTCCGGACCAATCGCAATTACGGGTGCCAATGCCTGGGCGTATCAGGATTCCGCCTCGACAGCGCCGGGATCGGGAAAATTCGCGGCGAACGGCGCGTTTCTTGACAACCTGCAATTTGCTGATCGGGACAAAGAGCGAACCTTCATTGCGAGCATTGTCTCCGGCCCGGTTCACAATCAGATTGCCGAAGGCGTTGAAACCGCGCTTAGCTGCATGCTGGGGCGCATGGCCGGATACCAGAAGCGTGAAGTCACATGGGAGGATCTGCTGGCCCACGGCGAGAATTATGAGCTAGGATTCAGTGTCGATCAATTTGCCTGAGGGGAACGGACCACCGGGACGAAAGTCACGACTACAAACAGATGCAGCGGGACTGGGTGCCGCACGTTCGTTGAAGGCTGCCATGGATAATGCATGCGGCTCTCCTCCGAGCGATCTGTTACTTCCCTGCGCAGCTCACAGGTCTTGTGGGGTTTTAGGAGCGCTGTAGATTTTTCTGTAATTTCGCCGCTAACGAGATCACCTCTTGTAATCTGAATGGGAAATCTGAACATCAAGGGGGCAGCTGTGTGTTTTAGTCGCATTCTTGCTAATCGATATACGTTGTTGCTTCTAATCCTCGCCGTCGGCAGTGCAAGCTTTGGACAACAGATCGTTCGGCGGGGCGCTTTAGGCGTGCCGTCTGAGGTGCTCGACGAGACAGAGCAATGGACCGTCCCTCTTCTTGTAGCGTCTGACGAAGACGTGCAGATTTATATTCCCGACATCACGAACCCCGAGTGGCTGAAACGCAACTATTCAGATTTTGAGAACAGAGGCGTTTACGTTCTTTCGATGTTCACTTTTTACAAAACGCCAGAGGCATGCCGCGCTAACCAGATCGCGTGGGGATTGGGTGACGGTGCGCATCTCGATGCGTGCAATTGGATCGGCTATAGAATTCGTCGTGCGACGGTCGATGCCCGGCAAAAGTCGGTAACGTTGATTATGGCTGGGATGATCGATCAGAACGGCGAGCTTGACCACAAATCGATTCAAGATCGAGGTGTCTTTCGCATGTGGGATCAGGTCGACGCCAACACTCGGGGCGCGCTAAATAAGGTGAACGGTCTGGTTGCGGAACAGATGAAGATCTACGACAGGAAGATTCGTGACATTCACTAGATGGGCGTTCTGGGTTCACGTTTTCGCCGATGTTAGCTGTAGCATGGGTCTGTCGGGCTGAAAATCGGCGCGATTCTCGCAGACGATGCATAATCGCCGCATCTCGCCATTCGCACCGAGACTCAACGCCGGGATTTGGGCTACGCGCCCGTAATGCCAGGCCTCAAAAGCGAGACCTGGAGCATCCAGATTCATTCAACCTAGGCCACCCAAACCGGGATGCGTGCGGAAACGTCTACCGTTTAAAGGAAGGCTTTCATCTGCAGGCTACCCAACAACGGGTAGCTAGTTCAAGAGAGATTCCCAGTTGGCTGGGACCCTTCCTGTTGGTCCAGGGGCAGGCTGACTTGTTGGATGCGAATGTGGCGGAAGTAGCTCTGCACCCTGAATCGGTCCCTGCCTTTGGTAATCGAAGAACCAATCCTCACCTGGCTCAAAGCTGGTTATGATCGCGTGGCCGGTCGCCGCCGCATGCTTTGTTGCATGCTGACTCGGAGAACTGTCACAGCATCCGATGTGCCCACACTCAGCACACCGGCGGAGATGAAACCACCAACCTTTCGGGGACGCAAGGCATTCAACACATCCGTCGCCGCTTGGTTTCGAAGCGAGATTAATTCCGGGGTGATTTTTCTTCATTTGGATTTTCCGTTTTGACGTTGCATTTCCAGCACCCAGGCGCTTCGACTGCCTGCTCGCACTCTCGAAGGGCTAACTTCGCTTGCTCTTCGGGAGCGGATGGAAGGAGGACAGGCATCCAGATCACCCTCCGTGAGTTCGAAGGCCCATTCTCACGTTAGCATTATTTGCAATTAAGCGAAAAGTGGAGTAAAGAATTTATTGGACGGTGCACGCGATCGTCGTGAAACCCGACATGGGTCAACCCCATTCTTCCCCAACGTAAGTCGGCTCAATCCAAATTTAAATCGGATATCTCCTTATTTGCGGATGAAGCCGCTTTGAGAGGCCGCTGACGCAGCTGCGCATAGGGTTCACACCATTAAACGAAGGGTTATTTATGTCGAGCAAGAAGACAGCAATCATCACCGGAGCATCGGGGGGTATTGGCGCGGGTTTGGTCGAAGGGTTTCTGGAAAAAGGATATAACGTCGTCGCAACCTCTCGTGACGTTAGTCGAAAGCTTACTGTCTCGGGGAGTCTGGTTGTCGTCGACGGCGATATCGGCAAGCAGGAAACCGCTGCCCGGGTGGTCGAGGCAGCAGTCAATGCCTTCGAAACCATCGATGTTTTGGTGAATAACGCCGGCATCTTTCTAACCAAGCCTTTCATCAACTTCACTACCGAGGAGTTCGACGCCCTAATCTCCACAAATCTGCTCGGATTCTTCTACGTCACTCAATGTGTTGTAAAAGAGATGCTCAAACAGAAATCGGGATGCATTGTGAGCATTACTGCGGCCCTTGCCGATCGGCCAATCGCCGGCGAGAATGCCTCGATTTCGATGATGACGAAGGGTGGGTTGAATTCAGCAACACAGAATCTCGCAATCGAGTATGCAAAAGATGGCATTCGCTTCAATGCTGTAGCCCCGGGCGTTGTTGATACACCGATGCACCGCAATGATCCAAACGACTCGACGTTGCAACCCGCTATGAAAAAGGCGACGGTAAAGGATATTGTCGATGCCGTTCTTTATTTGGCACAGGCAGGCCATGTGAGCGGAGAGATACTCCATGTGGATGGAGCCGCTCCTGCTCGCCGCTGGTAAAAAATAAACCAGACGCTGGACTTCGACGAGGTAGGAATGTCCCGATTGCTTTCAGTAAACGTTGGCCTTCCGCGCGACGTGAGTTGGAACGGCAAAACAGTCCGAACGTCAGTCTGGAAATCTCCAGTTGATGGAAGGCGGATGGTGCGCCGGCTCAATATCGAAGGTGATGCGCAAGCCGATCTGGCTGGTCACGGAGGAGAGCACCGCGCCGTATTCGTCTACCAGATGGATTCTTACCATTACTGGGAGCACTTTTTGGGCCGCAACGATTTCAGTTTCGGCCAGTTCGGAGAAAACTTCACAATCGATGGACTTAATGACGAGGAGGTGTGCATCGGCGATCGATACCGAATCGGTGGCGCGGAATTTGAAGTAACGCAGCCACGCGTCACATGCTACCGCGTCGGAATCCGCATGAATGAACCTCGAATGCCCGCCCTGCTTGTAGCACATCATCGACCAGGATTCTATTTTCGCGTGTTGCAAGAGGGAGAAGTTGGTGCAGGCGATGACATTGTAAAGACTGCTGACGGTCCCGAGCGAATCAGCGTGGCCGATGTTGACGCACTGTTGTATTTGCCTGGACATTCCAGAGAGCAACTGGAGCGAGCACTATGCATTCCGGCACTGAGCAAGGGTTGGCAGAGTTCGTTTCAGGCAATGCTCCAGCAAGACTTGAGTCCAACAGCTACGGCGGGAAATCCGGGACTCGCCAATGAGGAGCAGGCACCAGCATGGCCCGGATTTCGACGGATGCGAGTCGCGAATATTCATAAGGAAAGCGATGACGTAACTTCCTGCATTTTGAAGACAATCGACGGGCAGCCTCTTCCTGTTTTTCAGGCTGGTCAATTTGTGGTTTTGAGGCTACTGGTCGATACGGGTAAACCGCCCGTTCTCCGCAGCTATTCGTTGTCTGATCTGCCCGGAGCCGATCATTTTCGTATCAGCGTCAAGAGCGAAATGAACGGGATTGGAAGTTCATTTCTATGCAACCGCACGCAAGAAGGCGATGAATTGGAGGTTAGTGCGCCGCGCGGTAGCTTTACTCTGCGCAGCAGCCAGGATCCTGTGGTGCTGCTGAGTGCTGGAGTGGGCGCAACGCCGGTGATGTCGATGTTGCATGCGCTGGCCGCTGAAAGATCGCAGCGAGATATCTGGTGGATCTATGGAGCGCGCAATCGGGTCAACCACCCATTTGCAGAAGAATCGCGTTCACTACTGAAGCAACTCTCTCGCGGACGAGGTTACATCGTGTACAGCAGGCCTACCGCAATCGACCATGTCGGGGAAGACTTCGATGCTCCTGGGCACGTTGACGCAGCTTTGCTGGAGAGAATTGGCGTGTCGACCGGCAGTGACTTTTATCTATGTGGCCCCTCTTCATTCTTGCAGAATATGCGAGATGGGCTGCGAGGTTGGGGTGTGCCTGCCGGGAATGTGCACACGGAAATCTTTGGGGCTCTCGAGGCTAGTACCCCTGGTATGGCGCAAGTTGATCACACTCCTCACCTGCCACCTGGGCCGCCCGGGTCTGGTCCCCCGGTTTCATTCGCGCGCAGCGGGATTACCGCAGCCTGGGACCCAAAATTCAAGAACTTGCTTGAACTGGCGGAGGCGTGCGATGTTCCGGTCAGATGGTCATGCCGGATTGGAGTCTGTCATACCTGCATGACTGGTCTGATTGACGGTTCGACCACTTATAACCCTGAGCCGCTGGAGAAGCCCGCTGCGGGGAACGTTCTCGTCTGCTGTTCCCAGCCAAACGCGGGAGTCACTCTGGATCTTTAAGAACATTGGAGGGAGTCTAGTCATGCGATCTGATATTGTGTCTGGAAGCATTTTCCCCAACTACGAATTGCCCGATCACACAGGCCAACTGCGCAAACTCAGCGAACTACAGGGCGATGATCCACTCATCCTCACGCTTGCGCGCGGTCACTATTGCCCCAAGGAGCACCAGCAGCATTTGGAGCTCGCCGCGTTCTACCCGAAGATCGCAGTGGCATACACGCAGATCGTCACGATCGCCACCGACGATCACCACACTCTGCAGGAATTCCGTGCGTCAGTTGGGGCGCAGTGGCCCTTCCTTTCGGATCCCGGCCGAACGGTTCAGAAGGATCTCGACATCCAGGAATATACCGACCCCGAGCACAATCCGATGATCCCGCATACGATCGTGCTGAAGCCGGGCCTCGTGATTTACAGCATCTATAACGGCTACTGGTTCTGGGGACGCCCATCGATCGGCGATCTATGGCACGATCTGCGAGCCGCGACGAGCGAGACTCGGCCTGACTGGGATCTGAGTGCACCGGGACTTCGCGAGGCATGGACCGCGGGCGACTTCTCGCGTTTCCACGGGTGGAATAAGCAGAAGACCAATACGGAAAATGCCTCTAGTGTGCGGAAGAAATAGCAAAAGCCGTCAACTTCCATTTACCCGAATCTGGTTTCTGGTTAATTGATTCAGAAATCGGTGCGTTCCTCGAGGGGCAAAGCCCATCTGTTTCTTCGCGGCTTGCGGCACGACTGAACCGCTTGGCGAAAAAGTCCGTATGGGCCAAACCAGCATCCCTCAGGGGCTAAAGCCCAATACTCATTTAGTCGCATTTGCGGCCTGGCTGAAGCCATGCCCTTGTTACAAAACAGCCAGTTCGTTGAGTTTTCACCAAGCATTTGCGGCCTGGCTGAAGCCATGCCCTTGTTACAAAACAGCCAGTTCGTTGAGTTTTCACCAAGCTATGAAGTCGTGCCCTGATACAAGACTTCGGGCACTTTCACATGACTTCGCGTATCTTCGACGACTCTCGCGTATGAGGCCCCAAAACAAAGATGAGGCTTGCCGCGATTGACGCAATGTTTTGCACCACCAAGAGGCGAAGAAAAGACAGTGGGTGATTCGACGCGCTTTACACCTGCCGACGGCTAGTGCTGAGGTTCCTCAATGGTGAGAATCTGGTCAGCGGTAACATTGTGCAACACCTGACGGATTCCGCTTGGCCAACGGATTTCAATATCTTTGATTCGCTGAGAACTTCCCAAGCCAAAGTGCACCCGATTATCACTCGACGACGTGTAACCTACCGCTGTCGTCACTTCATTCCACTGCTGGCGTCCATCTTCACTTGTAATGTGAATCTGTGCTCCGATTCCCATGCGATTGCTCTTGGTCCCTACAAGCTTCAAAAGTATCCAATGGTTGCCGGTATTGGAAATGTTGCGAAGAAGTTTGACCGGTCCGTTGAGCACTGTCACCACGGCGTCGATGTGTCCATCGTTGAACATGTCGCCAAACGCAACCCCTCGGTGAGGGGCTGCAAGTTGGAAATCGGGGCCAGCCGTGCTGCCTACATCAACGAACTTCCCGTTGCCCAGGTTGCGGAACAGCGAATTGGGTTCAGGATATTTTCGCGTCGGGATCAACTCGCTGACGTTATCAAGCACATTGGCCCTTGCTACAAAAAGATCCTTCCACCCGTCATTATCAAAATCGAAAATGCCATTGCCCCATCCTGACATCTCGTTGGTCGATTGCAGCCCACTCGTGTGAGTGTCATCGTCGAAAACTCCGCCCCCGGCGTTCATCAACAGGGGAAACATCTGGTGCTCTACGGCCGTGTACCAGATATCAGGCAATCCATCATTGTTTACGTCACGGAAATCCGACCCCATTCCTGAAAGCGTGAATCCTTCAGGAGAGTAGGCCACGCCTGCCGCATTGCCAACTTCTTCGAACTTTTTGCCACCGAGATTATGGAAGAGGAATGCTGGAGTTGTGTCGTTCGCCACGAAGGCGTCGAGAAATCCGTCGCCGTCATAGTCTGCAAAGGAGACGCTCATGCCCTTGCCCATATGCGCCGCGATCCCCGTCTCCTGCGAGACGTCGGTGAAAGTTCCGTCGCCATTATTGCGGTAGAGGGTGTTATGAAGAGAAGTGTAGTTTTTGGGATGACAGTAGGCCCGCACTCCGTCCTTCAGCAGGCAGACCGGATCTTTGTTTACCTCCCAGCCGCAGTAATTCACCACGAACAGGTCAAGCAAGCCATCGTTGTTGTAGTCGAACCAACCCGCCCCAACTGACCACATCTTCTTACCATTCATCTGGCCACCGTTCAGCCCAGCTTTTGCGGTTACGTCTGTGAATGTGCCGTCCCCGTTGTTGTGAAAAAGCTGGTTGCCGGTGACGTTGGCAAGAAATATGTCTGGCCTGCCGTCGTTGTCAAAATCGCCGACAGCAACGCCCATTCCGTAGCCTGCGCCAGCGACACCGGCACGCTCAGTGACGTCGGTAAATGTGCCGTCGTGATTATTTCGATAGAGACGGTTCCAGTATTTCGGAGAGTCTTTCTGTAGCGAAGGGATGGCGGCGCCGTTGACCAGATAGATGTCGAGCCAACCGTCTCCGTCGTAGTCGAGCAGCGCGACCCCGGCGACCATGGTTTCAATCTGATTCTTGTTTGAAGTCGCGGAATTTTCAGTCGTGAAGTGCAGACCTGCTTTGGCAGCAATGTCTTCGAACCGGATGGTTCCCGAGTTGCCCGATGCTTGTGCGGAGGCATCCGATTTGACGAAGCCAGGAGACAGCGCGGCGGCTAGACAGACCGCAAGTATCACGGTTAAGAAACGCATGATGAGGGAATGGGCCAGATGGTTCGTCTGCCGAGAAGTTTCCGCGATCCGGTGCTTCAAAATGATATCCACCTCTGACGGGTATAGCGGGTTTCTCTCGCTCAGTGACGCGCTACCGTTGCTGTGACTTCGCGGCGTTCGGCCAGCACATCATCAGGTATAACTACGGCGACCCACGGCGTATCTGCGGAGAGAACGTGAGCGTGCCAGACGGTCTGTTGAACTTTACCGGGCGTGAGATCAATTCTCAATGTTGCTTGCTCCCGCACGGTGAGATTATCGCTTCGGATCGTAAATGCATGGGGGCCCGCCCCTTCCGCAGACACTCGCACCAGGATTTCATTCTGACCTAAATCCTGAAAGGAAACTTTGAAATCGAGGAAGTGTTCGGGGCGTAGATCTATCGAGTCGAATGCCCCGGGTAAGACGGTAAGGTTGGTATGAACTGAGCCTTGCCGAACATCATATCGGCCTTCCGGCAAATGGAGGCTGAAGGCGCCGTCGATTGGTGTCGTCGTCACTACCTGGCCGCTCCCCTGTTCACGAAACTCTACCGGCTGATGATTAGACGGCGAGACTACTCCTTTGACCGTGGCAGGCACCGCGATATCCTGCATCAGCCATATCCACTGCCCAACCGGCTGTACCCAGACCTCTTTATAAGTCCAGCAGATCTGTGTTGGCCAATAGGGGGCGTCATCCATGCCCTTGGTTTCGATTCCGACCGGAAGAGCGCCTACCATTTGACCGGAACGCACGCTGTAGAGCGGCGTCCAGTCATAGCCTTCTCCATACATCAGGCTCGTGGAAAAAGGATTGCGGCCGACCAACCATTGCGCCTGCTTCTGAGCCAGGTCTTCGGCGTCCAGATCACCTCGCAGCCGCCCGGCGGCTGACAGTGCCTTGGCTTGCGATAACAGAACGCTGGAATTGCCTCGATAATCGAACCAGACCGGAAACCTGCGCAGATAGTAGTCACCGCCGAGCGGAATTCCTTTATGAACTTCCTGCACATAAGAATCACGATCGGCGGCGCGCAAGGGAATCCAGGTTTTGGATTCGGGAATGAGGCTAACCTCGCTATCGCGATAGACTGCCGCAGGCAGCACACCGTACGGCTCATCGACGGCTGCAGCGGCCTTCAGATAGTACTGCGAGTGAAGGACGACTGCCGAGTACCACTTCATCCATTTGTCGTGGCTCGGTAATGCTTCACAGAGCCGGACCAGTGCGATGATCGGCTCTTGTTCTTGTCCAATATGAAAACGATGGAACAGGTTCTCCCGTTTGGGACTGGTATAGAAATATCCAGTGAGAGGAATGCTCCACGGCTGGAGTTTGCGTTCCTGCGACGCCAGCACTTGATCTCCCAGAGCAACGGCCTCATCGGCGTATCGGTGGTCCCCGGTTGCTTGGTAGAGTTCGATGGACGCAACCACTCCATATGAAAGTCTCTCCAGTTCGTCGGATGCGCCATACACTTCGGGAAGTGGCGCGGCAGTCTTCAGGCCTTCCACCGCATACTTCCAATCTTCTTCCGCAGTCGCCAGGCTACGGATAGCGAGCTCCGGGTCGGTGTCTTTGAATACCCGCGCTGCCAAAGCTTCGACGGTGGTCACACGGAAATTCCATTCTGGATCGTTGACAGCTTTTCCGAAGCGGTCATCCGCCGTTCCCATGATGCCGTCAGTCCAGTAACTCACGTTCTGCCCGGTGCTGCGATAGCCATCGCCAAAGCGCGTTTTCAGAACCCAATTCAAACCCCACCGCGCTTCTTCCTGCAGACGAGCGATTAAGACAGGATCTTCGTCCTGCCGTTTGAGGGAGTCAGCCAAGGACAGCAGCGCATATGCCATCGCGGGCGTATGTCCGGTGGCGCTCAAGTCTCCGGCATCGTGGTATCCGCCATTGACCACGATTCGCTCGTCCCCATGTGTTGTGTAGAGGTCCTGGTGGCAACGGTTGTGGATGCCGGGAATTTCCGTTCCACAGCGCTCGCTGTACATGAAGTTGATGGCTTTCCAGATACTGCTGCGCCATGCGTCATCGCCGATTCGGAAAGGACGAGTCAGCGTATTTCCGGCTTTGATCGCATACGTGCCTGGCTGGCGAAACTCAGAAAAGTCCAGTGTCTGATACTTGCCCAGCGGAGTTGTTGGATTCTGAACAGGCCCGGTGAAAACCACGTTGCCCGTTTGTTGATCGACCAGCGAAAACTGACGGGCGGATAGATCGCTGGCTATTGCAGACTTCTGCGTACCCACGGTATAGCCGCTGTGGCTGAAGGCGATCTTGCCGGCGGCGACATCCCAGCCTTCGACGTGATCGGGCACCACAGTCTGCAACTCGAGTTGATCAATATCGAGAGACGTGCGGTCGCCTGGATCGGGGATTTTCTTGGGGAGGCTGTAAGCGAAATCGACGGCCGTTACACGATCGCGATCAAGAGGGGCGATCTCCCACACGATGTGATTCCACTCGTGATTCTTGAGAGGGATGGATTCGTGGCGGCCCTCGTTATAGCTGTCAGGGAGTTTGTGCTTGCCGTCGTTGTGAAGCACCAGCGTGCAGGAGATCGCGGGAGCGCCGACCACGTCGGGGTATACCCACAGAGAAATGCGGTTGAACCGAGACCAGTCCTCATTTGCGAACCTACGCGTGGCCACCAGGTCTTCCCATTCTTCGTCGCCGCCGGCTCGCGCCACATTTGTGGTTGAACGAACCCGCAGAGAATACTTTCCGTCTTTGGCTCGATCTGTGGTTAGAGTCATCTCGCCGTCGCCTGCGAAGGACCATGTGGAGAGGTCCTCCATGCTATCGAGCGCGCGGGAATTCAGTACTTTTTTGTTGAGCCAGCGAAATTCGGCACCGTCTTCAGTGTTCGCGCGCATGGGCATGGTGGGCGCCTTCTCCTGTGCTCGGAGAGAAAAGGCCAGACAAAGCAAAAACAGGACTGAGGCCAGGCTGAATTGGAGTGTCTCTGATCGGAGGGAGGGCCGTTTAGATCCGTTTCGCATGAACTTCCTTGCTTCTGAACGGGCTCACGAGCCAAGCGCAACGTTCAAGAAAGTTGACTCGATTTTACAAGGCTAAAGACGCTCCTTTGCGGATATTCTTCGGTGGCGAAAATGTCATGGGTGATCGACTTTCGAGCGTCTGGGCGCGACTCGGCGCCCTTGGAATAAATCTGACACCCGTGTGGTTGGGGCGTAGATAATGGCGGGTGTGCCAAAATGATGCGACTAAGATTTCTCTGCGCTTTTCTACTTCTTCCTATATGCCAGGCAACTGCTCAAGTGAGGGTGTGGCAAGGCACTTTGACGCTACCCACCTATGAGGAAGCAGCGCCCGATCCCAATCCGCCGTTTGATCAATACGCGAATGACCGATTCAATTATCCCTATACGCTTCGCACGAATTTGACCAACCAGCGAACCGATCATGCCTGGCGCGCTCTCTTTCTGGAGAATGAGTACTTGAAGTGCTCGGTGCTGCCGGATCTCGGAGGCCATCTTTACACCTGCACCGACAAGATCAGCGGCCAGCCAATGTTTTACGCAAATCCGTCTATTAAAAAGGCCGCAATATCTTATCGGGGCGCCTGGGCGGCGTTTGGCATCGAGTTCAATTTTCCGGTTTCTCACAACTGGGTGAGTCTTTCTCCGGTCGATTTTGCTTTCGGGCAAAAGGACGACGGTAGCGGATTCGTTCAGGTGGGCAATGTTGACCGCGTGTACGGAATGCAGTGGTCGGTGGAACTCGTGCTCCAGCCTCATTCCACTGTTCTCGAGGAGAAAGTCACGCTGAACAATCGCAGCGACGTTCGGCACCGCTTCTACTGGTGGAACAACGCAGGCGTACAAGTTTGGGATGACTCCCACATTCAGTACCCGATGCGATTTACGGCGAGTCACGGATTCAAAGACGTCGAGCCCTGGCCGATCGAGAAGGACGGCGTCGACCTGAGCATTGTGAAGAATCAAACGAGTGGTCCTGTCTCTCTATTCGTGCATGGCAGCCGCGAGCCCTTTATGGGGGTTTGGAATCCGCATACTAATACGGGCGTTGTCCACTACGCCGAGTACGCGCAACTTCCTGCAAAGAAGATCTGGTCATGGGGCACCGATCCGGATGGATTGGACTGGCGGACGGCCTTGTCGGATAACAACAGCGCGTACGTCGAAGTGCAGGCGGGGCTCTTCCGTAATCAGGAGACCTATGCCTTTCTGGAACCGCGACAGACTATCAGCTTCTCTGAGTTTTGGATGCCGGTGCGGGAGATTGGCGGAATTTCGAGGGCCAACCTAATCGGGGTCGTCCATCTGAAGCGGCAGCAACAAGCGCTTGTTACTGGACTGAACGTTAACCGGGCAGTTCCCCAAGCCACGCTTCGTATTCTGGCCGGAGGATCATGACGTCTTTCAACAGAAGGCTGATCTCAGTCCGCAGCGGACGTGGACCCATCGACTCGAAAAGGCCGAGGAGCAGCAGAAATACACATTCGAGCTTCGCGACAGCAAAGGGTCTCTGCTGCTGCGGCAAACCGAAGGCCAATACGACTGGACGCCAGCGGATCAAATACGAACCGGCACCCAGCCTTCCTTCAGCGTCCCAGACCGAGAGCATCGTACGGAGGATGACTGGCTCCAACTGGGAAACGAAGAGGAGCTTAACGGTGGGCTCCTGGTTGCCCTCAAAACTTATCGCGATGCTCTTGCCCGATTTCCACAGAGCTTGCAATTACGCAAAGCTGCAGGACGCCTGTGCGCGAGTTTGTTGCGTTACGAAGAAGCCAAAACCCTTCTGGAACCTGTAGCGGTTCGAGATACGACCGATGCTGAAGTCTCCTATTACCTCGGGATTGCAGACGAAGGACTGGGGCAGAACCGCGAGGCGCGCGAATCCTATGAACATGCGGAGCGACTGCCGGCTTTTCGTGCGGCGGCGGGAGTGCGTTTGGCCGAACTTTCAGCCCGTGCGGAGAATTTGCAGCAGGCGGAATCTTATTTGCGATCGGCATCACGCTCGGCTCCGGATGATCCGCGCGCCGCAGAAGAATTGTCTGCGGTGTTGGAGGCTGAAGGACACAAGGAAGAAGCTCAGAATCTTGCTAACGAATGGCTTGCGCGATTTCCGCAGCGTTATTTTCTGCTGGAGCAAATCGGCAAGCCTGACCTGCAACACCTTGGTGATGACGCTGAGCGGGTATTGAATGTCGCATCTGAATACATGCGTCTCGGCATGTACGCTCGGGCGGTTGATGTTTTATCGCGCGATTATCCCGTAGCGGTACCCGATGAAACTGAACCGGGAATGCTCGCTCCCAGCAAACATCCAATGGTCGCTTACTTCCGCGCATATTGTCACGAGAAACTTGGCCAGTCTTCCTCAGCGGATTTCACTGCTGCGGCGCACCTATCAACGAGTTATGTATTCCCCAGCCGCCCGGAAGATCTAGAAGTTTTGCAGACCGCTGTCCGTCTCAATTCGCAAGATGCGACCGCGCATTATTTACTCGGAACCCTGTACTTTTCACGAGGTCTAACAAGAGAAGCTCTTTCTGAGTGGGAGCAGGCTCGCATGCTGAATCCGCAGATTCCGGTTCTGCATGCCAGCCTGGGGCGCGCCTTACTCCATGAAGAGGACGATCCCGAAAAAGCTTTGAGGGTGTTTCAGGAAGGTCTGCGCGCCGATCCTACCAATATCGAACTGTACACGGGGATGGATCAGGCGCTGAGCATCCTACGACGTACCCCGCAGGAACGTGTGGCGGCCATGGAACAATATCCTGATCGTGCCCACATGCCTTCCAATCTCGTTTACGAATTGATTCTGAACCTGGTCGAGGCCGGAGAGTTCGAGAAAGCTGAAGCACTGTTCCATAATCGATTCTTTCCGCGCGAAGAAGGCGGTACCAATGTGCGAGAAGTCTGGCTCGAACTCGAGATACAACGCGCCACGTCACTCGCACGGAGGGGAAGCTGCGCGGAGGCAGTTGGACTTGTTGATCATCTCGCGGAACCGGTACCAGAGTTGCCGTTTACGCATGATGGTCTGGAGCCGTTCGTGCGCTCCGCCAGATCTAGCTATCTGATTGGGAATGTGTACAAGGTCTGCGGCGCACACGAGAAAGCCCGAGCCAGCTTCGAACACAGCGTTCAACAATCTGGTCTTGGAAACGCAGTCTGGTCGTGGAAAGCATCGAAGGAACTCCCTAATTTCGATGAAAGCGCGGCCAAACAGAAACTGAATGACATTCTCGCGCGCTCTGACAATGATGGCGAAAGGAGCGCCTGGTGGCTCTACAATAGGGCGATGCTCGATAGCTCTGTGGGCAATGATCAGCAGGCGCAAAAGGGATTTCGAGAAGCACTTTTGGCGCCTGATCACCTGATGGCATATCACTTGACGCGGCTTGCATTGTCGAGCAATCCCTAGGCAGCTAAAAATGTTGGGATTAAAAATTTCCGTGATTGGGTTCATTTGCGTCTCCACGATGCTCTTCACTTGCCGCAGTGAAGTACCTGCGGACGATCGGATCATTCTGAGCAACTGGGCCGATTCGGATCCAAGTCTTGACACGAATCCCGCGTCTTTATTCTGGCGAGATTCATTGCCGACCTATATGGACGCGGATACTCATGGGAAGCCTGACCCGAGGTATCGCACGGAAGTTCGAACACGGTGGACGGCAAATAGTCTGTACTTCCTGTTCGTATGTCCATACGAAGAGCTCAACCTGAAGCCAAATCCAAATCGGTCGGCCGAGACGAACGAGCTATGGAACTGGGATGTGGCGGAAGTTTTTATCGGTGCCGATTTCACAAACATCCGACGTTACAAGGAATTTGAAATTTCTCCGCAGGGCGAGTGGATCGATCTGGACATCGATCTCAGCAAACCGCATCACGAGGACGGTTGGAAGTGGAACTCCGGGTTTCAGGTATCAGCGCGAATCGATGAGGCTGCCCACGTTTGGTATGGGGCGATGAAGATTCCCTATTCTGCCATTGATAGTCGTGAAGCGGCGAAGGGCAATATGCTTCGGATCAACCTGTTTCGGAGCCAAGGACCTGGATCGGCTCGGCACCAAATTGCTTGGCGCTCACCGATGAGCGACAGCTTTCATGTGCCGGAGCGATTTGGGTTGCTTAAACTTGTGAAAAAGTAACGACTGGAATGCCTTTCGCACGCGCCGAATAAGTTTGCGCGGGTATTGTGCCTGATCGCTATTGGGGACTTTCAGGGCGTTGCCCAGTGAGGCTGCGGTGAATGGAGAATTCCTTTTCTGCTTCCTCTGTGTGTCCGGATCTCTGGAGTGCCGTAGCAAGCGTATGGTGGACCTCCGGATTTCCCGGGGTGAGGCGCTCCGCGCTGCGCAGTGGGGGAATTGCCTCTTCATATTGTTTCAAGCTCACGAGACAAAGTCCCTTGCCGAGATAGGCCTCAGCAAAATTGGGATTGAACTTGATCGCATCAGAGAATTGCGGAATTGCCTCCTCGCATTTCTCATCCCTGCGCGCAAGTTCGCCTAGCACATAGTGTGCGCCTGCGTTACTCGGATCGATCGCAATTTCCTTGAGGAACTCTTGCCTGGCACGTTCCGCGGCTTCGGGTCCTGCATCCGGCCGCGAGAGAAGCAGCCTGCCCAACAAGAAGTGAATGCCGCGAACGTTCGGGTCTTTCTGGATTATGGCTTCGTACTCAAGCTGAGCAGGTTCCCATTTACCCTGCATTTCGAGGGCTTCAGCGTTCAACTTATGTGCCGCGATGGACTGCGGAGCATCGCGACCAAGATCCTGGGCTGTTCGCGTTGACAGGTCGGAGTAGGCGTGGACGATTACAAAGAGGACGTCCGGGTCCTTGCGGAATTGCCTGGTCAACAAGCGGATGAATTCATCCGTCGAGTCTCGATCATCCATGGCCAGGGCACAGCGAACGCCGAGCACGCCAGCCTGTTTCCGCACCTCAGCGGGAACGGTGGCCGCCATTGCATGTTTCAGTGCAGAGATGCTCTCGCCGCAGCGCCCCTGTTCCGCCAGACTGATTGCTTTCTCGGGAGTTAGAGCAGGTTGCGAACCGGCAGTCGGGGATTGCTGAGCGAGCAGGAGCGACCCGTGCCAGAAACAACCCAGTAAGGCGGGAACTGCCGCTGCCTTCGCCAAGCATCTATAGATCTGGAAGTGAATTTCGAAGGTCCTTTTCTGCAAAGTAACGTAAATGATGCAGGCGAGGTTATCTCGCCTGCATCATTATACGTGCGTTATTTTCAGTAGTAGAGTTTCAGCGCCAACTGTATGTTTCTTGGGGGTTGGGCACCGGTAATCTGTCCCATCGTCGCTCCCAGACTCATGTTGGGTGCGTTGTATTGGACATGGTTGAAAGCGTTGATGAAGTCGGTTCGGAACTGCAACCGGAACCGCTCGCTGATCGGGAAGTCCTTATGCACACTCATGTCGACGTCGGTGTAATGCGGCGAACGGAGACCATCGAGTTGAGGTGAGCAGTTGCCGAATGTCCCGGCCGCCGGCTGGGTGAATTGTCCAGTGTTGGTGAACCACTGAACACCTACTCCCTGTACCGCTGTCTTTGTAATCGACGGGACGACCGCTGCAGTCTGCTCGCGCTCCGCGGCCGAATGTACCAGAATTATCCTGAGCACCATGAACCGGCAATGGCCAGCCCGTACGGAAAGAGACGATAGGGCTAACCGCCCATCCTCCAATCACCTGATTGACTACCCCATTGACGTCTTTCCCCACCGTCTTTCCGCGCCCAAACGGAAGGTCGTAAACCGCATACGCTGAAAGGACGTTCGTGGCATCGTAGTAGCACGGCGCCCACTCCGATCGCTGATCGTAAACGTTCTGCCAATATGCCGAGGCACTCAGGGCGTTGTTCCATGCGCCGTAATACCCCGTGTTGTCAGACATGCATTTGGAGAAGGTATACGAGACTTGATATTGCAAACCATGACTGGCCTCTTTCTGCAGCACGGCTTGCAACGCGTTGTATGTCATGTTGCCATTGGACTTGGTGCCTGAAACAGTCGCACCTTCGCCGTCTTGAGCAGGGTTGCCCAATACGTTGTAAAGCGTCGGGTTGGCTGCAAAGTAGGGGCTAGGCGCTGTGGACCCATCCGATAGCAGTTCTCTCTGCGCATAGTCGAATGGCACCATCAGGTGAGTTCCCTTCTGCCCTACATACCCGACCTGGAGCCGTTGTATTGCCACGAAATTGGTGTTGGACCGTCGCGTTCCATTGATCCGCTATGGCAGGCTGCACGTTGGGATCCCAGACCCGGAGGAACGCCTGAGCGTAGCAAGCATAAGCCGGTGCAGCGCAGGAGTCAGCCGAAGCCGAACCTGCAATGCCATCCGTTGTATTGGTCAGAGGTAGCTGGGTGCCGTTATAGATGGCGTTGATTTCCGCCGGTGTGAAAGGTGGATTGAGTGTCAAACGAAGGTTCGTGCCGGTGCCTTCAAGATACGACGAAATTGTGAAGGCGCCGCGGATCACCGTGCGTCCACCCAATGCCGCTGGAGTCCACGCGAACCCGATGCGGGGTTGGAAGTCCCTGCCTCCGTAGAAGCCGTTGTAGAGAGCGCGACTGGCCCCGTTCTGGCCGGCGAGGTCAATATTGCCGGTAGCGATGTTGTAGTTTGCCTGCTGGTTGTTGGTTTCCGTCCAGGGAGTGTGCGCATCGTAGCGCAGACCGAGATTCAACGTTAAGGTGTTCGTGACGCGCCACGTGTCTTCCGCATAAACCCCGATGACGTTGCTGTATTGCTGCCACGTCTTCCCGGTACTTACCCCGCGACCGTATTGAATAGTCGAGGCCGAGGACAAAATCGGCGCCACCGTCACCACCGGCACCTGCAACAGCGGGACTGGTATATCTTCCGTCGAAGTCCATGAGACCAAGTTGACCGTTGTTACCGGCGTAGAAGGTCTTGATAGTTCTGGTTTAACAACTCGCCGCCGAACTTGAAGTTATGCCGGCCATGGCTCCAGCTCAACCCATCTGAGAACTGCCAGACGTGGTCATCGAAGCTCTGGGTCTGCTCAGATGCTCCTATGTCGTTAACAGTTGTATTGCGAAGTTGAGGGTAAGCAGGCCATCGAGACTTGCAGGGTTGCCGTTCCCAATGCCCAGAGTGTTGCCAAACTGCCCAACGCTGGATGCCCAGGCGTTGCCGCTATTCAGCGTGATGTGGCTCCAGCCAACGCGGGCATCGTTCACCAGGTTGTTTCCGATCGATGCGAGTCCAGTCGCCAACCATGTTGTAAATCGGCGTCGTGGAATAGCCGTTCGGACAACAGCACCTGCGAGTTGAAGGACGGATTGTTTTGATAAGCCCGGGTGAAACGATACGAGATATTGTCCTTTTGCGTAGCCTTGAAGTCTATCTTCAGATCGCCCTGGTCGACATTGAAGGCTGAGTTACTCGTATTCACTGCATTGTTTTGCAGTCCGGTATTGACTGGCAGTCGGATAGAGACTTGACGCGAATAAGTTAGCCGCCACGGGGCTGATCATGGCAGCCGGAATTACGTTGTTTGGAAAGGGTTGGCGCGTCGGAGCGGGCGTTGATGAAGGAGTGCACGGCGCCGTAAAACGATGCGCAGGGGTTATATAATTGGCCTGCTCCTGAGCAGACTCCATTTATAAATCCGCCCTGACATAGAGCACCAAAATCACCGCCACGCTCAGCAGCGGTGAAAACCGTTGTTGGCACCCGACGAACTTGGGATATCGAATCGCTGACCCTGATAGTCGGCGAAGAAGAAAAGTTTGTTCTTTAAGATTGGCCCACCGACAGTGCCGCCAAACATATTCCAGCGCAGCGCAGCCTTGGGAAGCGCAGGAGTCGACCAGCTTATTCGACCAACTATTCGCGTTCAGAACGTCGTTGCGGAAAAACTCCCAGACATCGCCGTGAAACGCATTGGTGCCGGATTTGATCGTTGCGTTGACGATTCCGCCTTCAAAATTGCCAAACTCCGCCGGCGCGTTATTTGTGATCAGGTTGAACTCCTGGATCGCATCCGGAGCAGGCGTGTAACCCAGCAAGTTGTCCGAAACCTGGTTATTGTCCATGCCGTCGAGCATGAAGTTATTTGCTTGCTCGCGATTGCCGTTGATCAGCGGACGGCCACCATAACCGCCGGTGTTGTTGCCATTATTGAAACTGCTGGGATCGGTCGAAACCGCGCCTGGCGCGAGCAGCGTCAGTTGCACGTAATTGCGCGAAGCCAGCGGAAGATTGTCGTTGGTTGCAGAATTGATGACGGTGTCGACCTGTGTCGTCTCTGTTGCAAGGACGGGCGCCGAGCCACTTACTTCCACGGTCTCGCTCGCCTGACCGACTTTCATCGTCACGTCGATACGGGCGACTTGATTCAACGTAAGCACAAATGCCGGATAGGAGGCTACAGCGAATCCCTTTTTCTCGACTTTAACGGTATAGCCGCCCACGGGAAGTTGGGCGATCCGATAAAGACCGCTGTCGTTCGTCAGCGCGGTGTACGTCTGACCGCGCTCCTGTGACGTTGCCGTCACCGTGGCTCCAGGCAACGCGGCGCCCGCTGGATCCGTTACCGTGCCGGTTATGGAAGCCGTTACTTCCTGACCCCAGCCGAAATGACAAATTCCGGCTATGGCCGCAAATAGAAGGAGTGAACGGAACAACGCAGAAGAACCCCTCATTACATGCCTCCTAAAATTTCAACAAAACTTCATACGCAATGCTATATAGCGGACGGTGCCTTGAGTCAAGCAAAAATTACGTTCTTAGTCCCAGAATTCCTATTGAATCGATTTACTGAATGCCAGGTCGAAGTCTGTGAGTAGCGAGGCTCACTCTTGAGCATTCGACCGCCCGAATGCTATACATAAGTTGTTTATTGTTAATAAGTTACGTTGTGAGTTCATGACCTTCCTCACCCAACTTGGGAGATTTATGCGGTCACGTCCGGCAGTCACGGCGCGATGCATATCTCTTCTGGATTCCGCTGAATGTGCACTCTTACGATTCTTGTTGGAGCACTAGAGCACTTTGTAGTATGGTGCACCTTCGTAGGGAGCGTTTCGTAATGTCACACGTCCGGAAGAACGGGCTGCCCGCGTACAAGCAGATCCAGAGCGAGATTGTGGAACGACTGGAGCAAGGTCTCTTGAGACCAGGCGATCTTGTAGACTCGGAGCGCGAATTAGCGAAAATTCACGGCGTCAGTCTTATGACAGCCCGGCATGCTCTCACCGCTCTGGAGCGCGAGGGTATGGTGGTGCGCCGCCGCGGCGCTGGGACGTTTGTCGCTCCGCCCAAGATCCATTTCAACAAGTTGATGAGTTACACCGAGCAGATGTCAGGCCGAGGCATGGCTGTCTGTTCAAAGTTGCTCTCGCTCAGTGTCACGCATACGGAGCATGAAATTGCTGCTCGGCTCGCATTGCCTGCCACAGAACCACTCGTGAAGCTCGAACGCTTGAGGCTCAGCGGAGATGAACCGTGTGCGATCGAGACCTGCTACTTTTCCGCTGATCGGTTTGCAGGCCTCAAGCGCGCGCGGCTGGACCGGGTCTCACTGTTCTCCATTCTGGAACACGAGTACGAGATTCAGATTGGCCATGCCGACGAAGAGGTTGACGCTACCACCGCAGATGCTCAAACAGCCCGGCTTCTAGAGATTCCTGTGAATGCCGCAGTTCTTCGGATTCGTCAGAAGATTTACTTCACGACGGGCAAACCGGGGCTGTACGTGCTCGGCCTTTATCGATCAGATCGCCACTCACTCTTTATTCGCAGATTTCGCTAGATTCGCAAGAACAAGCGATTGCACGTGTCACTTGATAGGCGATGGTGGGATAGACTGTGGCGCATCCGGAAGCGGCGTCACCCAGGGCGCACTATAGTTCGCGGCGTAGACCCGGCCAGTACTTTGATCGACAGCTACGGCATAGGGGTGGCTTCCCGCATCGCGAACGCCGACAACGGCATTCCTTGCACCGTCAATCACCGTGACGCTGTTCCCTTGTACGTTCGCGACGTAGATGCGATTCGATTTGGAATCGACGGCCAGCCCTTGCGGGCGCGGCCCTACAGGCAAAGTCGCAATCGTCGTTCTTGTTTGCAGATCGAGGATGCTCAGGGTTTCGTCGCCGTAGTTCACGACGTAGAGTCGGCGCGTGACAGGATTGATGGCCAGCGCACAAGGGATTCTGCCTACGGGTATAGTGCGGACAGCACGGGTCTTCTCGTCGAGCGCGACAATCTCGCCGCTTGCAGTCTGCGTGAAGAAAAGCGTGCCCGAGGGCTGATCGAAGACCATGCCCCAGATATGGGGGCCGACGCTGGCTTTGGTGACTGCTCCGGTGGCTTCGTCCACCAAGCGGATCGAGGGTTCTTCGTAATGGGAGAGAAAGACCGTGCCAGTGCGAGGATCGACGGCGATGCCATCTGCATCGCCGACTTTGAGTTCCCGAGCAGTATTCGAGACGCCATCGATAGCTGTCACTGAACCGGCGTAGGTGTGGGTCACGTAAATTTTGTTAGTCGTCTCGTCCACAGCCAAGGTGTAAGGAAGAGGCGCGCTCGTGACGGTGGCGATCACGGTATCATTTGCGCCGTCGATTACGCTGACCGATGCGCTGCCGTCGTTGGCGACATAGATCCTGTTGGTGATGGAATTGACTGCGATCGCTATCGGCTCCCCGACCGACTTGCACGGCATGCATGGCACCCGTTACAGCATCGATGACTGTGACGGAGCCCGTGCCCTCGTTGACCGCATAGATCTTGTGGGTGGAAGGATTGCATACGATGGCGGCGCTGGTGATGAGGCGTCCCCACGCAGGATCTTCCGCAGCGGACCAAGCAGGAGGCGCAAACGCGGCCAGCAGAACAGCGGCGGGAATGCAGCGGCGCAAGAAGCCCGCGGGAAAGATTGCAATACGCGGAATCATTTTGTGATTGAACCTCGGCGGAACTATATTATTAACCATTACAAAGTCCCGGTCGAGTGAAATCGCGGCATGTCCGGAGGGAAAAGCTTCTCTATGATTCGGCACGTGCGTCTTGTCTGCTGCCTCATTGTTTTCGGCCTGGCGGGAGTTGCCCAGGCAAAGCCGTTTCGCGTTCTCGCCTTTTACTCGATGCACGTGGAGCAGGATCACGTGGATTTTGCCATGCAGGCAATTCCGTTTTTTCAGGAGATGGCAAAACGCGACCACTTCGACTTCAAGGCGACGTCAAACTGGGACGATCTGAACCCGACGGTGCTGAAGGATTACCAGGTGGTGATGTGGCTCGACGAGTTTCCTTCGAAGCCTGCGCAGCGCAAGGCGTTTGAGGAGTACATGGAGCACGGCGGTGGCTGGCTGGGATTCCATATCGCGGGTTGGACGGAGAATCGTGAATTCTGGCCGTGGTTCTCAGACTTTCTGGGCACGGTATTCGTTGGCAATAGCTGGCCTCCGCTGCCTGCCACGCTCACGGTAGACGATACGACGCATCCGGCGGTGAAGGGGCTGCCGGCCAGCTTCGTCTCCCCCGACAACGAGTGGTATAGCTGGCAACCAACTTTGCGCAACAATCCTAATATCAAGGTTCTGATGACACTTGCGCCGTCGAATTTTCCGTTGGGATTCAAGGACACGCTTGGCGGTGGCGATGTCCCCGTGACCTGGACGAATACGAAGTACAAAATGCTGTACACAAACATGGGACACGGAGGCAAAATCTTCGAGAGCGCAACGCAGAACCTGTTTTTTGAAAAGGCCTTGTTGTGGCTGGGCGGCCTGAGTTGACGACATCAGTTCGTTTCCCGGTGGAAATGGTTGAGATGCTAACCATGATCGAACGCTTTGGAGATGACCGCAACAAGGAAAATGATTCCATGGGAGCTGCTAAACGGGAGTGAGGGAAGGATATTGGCTGGAGAGGATATGCGAATCGCAGGCACGGCTTTAACGCGCAGAACAATTCTTTGGATAGGCATGTTGTTGGTTTCTGCGGCAGGCGCGAGGGCAGCCGCGCCTGAGACCGGCGCTCCGCGATTCAAGGTGGTGGCTATCGCGGAGGCGGGAGGGATTCATGCGCCGTTCGTAGAAGCCGCGAAGGTATGGCTGAATCAGCTTGCGGCGGAGAACCAATTTACAGTCGATTACATTCAGAACACAGATAAAATCGACGACGAATTTCTCTCGCATTATCAGCTGTTCATTCAATTGAACTATCCGCCCTACAACTGGACGCCGACAGCGCAGGCTGCGTTTATCAAGTACATCGAAGAGGGCCGAGGCGGATGGATTGGCTTCCACCACGCTACGCTTCTAGGGGAGTTTGACGGCTTCCAGATGTGGCCGTGGTTCTCGAATTTCATGGGCGGCATCCGGTTCAAGGAGTACATCGCGACGTTCGCCGACGGCGTGGTGACGGTCGAAGACAAGTCGCATCCCGCGATGCGGGGCGTGACGAGTTCATTTCGGGTTGCGCACGAAGAATGGTACACATGGGACAAGTCGCCGCGACCCAATGTTCACGTGCTTGCCAGCGTAGGCGAGAACAGTTATAGCCCGGATTCGAAGATCAAGATGGGCGATCATCCCGTGATCTGGACCAATGAGCACTACAAGGCCAGAAACATCTACATCTTCATGGGACATCATGCGGATCTCTTCGAAAACCCGGCGTTTGCCACAATCTTCCGCAATTCGATCTTCTGGGCTGCGCACCAGTCGCCGGCTCAATAAAATTGGGCTGGCCTGTTTTCTGGACTCGAGAAGGTCCATTGCACCTGCGAGATCCTCTTCGTGCTCTCCGCTTAGTTTTCGACCCAGTATTTTTGGAATCCTATGTAGGCAGCGGGCACCGAAGCCAGGATCTTGCGACGAAGGTCGAGCATATCCACTGAGCCCGTTGTGCTGAAGAGCACCTGGCCGCCGGGAGCTATCAGCATGGTGTAGGGCACAGCCGACTCCCAGTGCGGATCGAAAGCCTTCTGCAATGCTGCAGTGTTGTCAGATGCGAAGAGCAGGTTACGACTGGTGGCATGTTTGCGCTCAAGAAACTTTTGCACGCTATCCTTCTCATCCGGCGCATTTGCTGCAACGGTGACGAGATTGAAGCCGCGGTCGCTGTACATGCGGAGGGTGTCCTGCATGTCAGCAAACTCCGAGACGCAGGAGCCGCACCACGTGGCCCAGAAGCTGACCAGCGTATATGTATCGCCGGCGTTGGCGCGCAGTCTCTTCAGGGCCTCGGCATCTACCATGTCAAGCGTAACTGGCTGCGTATTCAGCTTGCGTTCTGCTTCCTCGCGAAGAGCCTCTTTTTCCTGCCACTTGGTGGAGCAGCCGAAGGCGGCCGTGTGGTCGACGGGCACGGGTTTATCGGCGAGCAGGGCGTCGACCGCGTTGCGCGCATCTTGAACGGTCACCTTTTCGATGCGAAAGTTGTCGTCGAAGCGACCTTCGTAGCGAAGGCGCCGGCCTTTATCGAAGATGAATACGTGCGGCGTAGCCTGCGGGCCGTAGGCGCGTGCGACCGATTGAGTGGCGCCGTCGTAGAGGTAGGGATAATGCAGATGCTTCCACGCGACGCGGATCTTCATCTCCGCGAGGGTATCGCTCGTGTCGGAGGAATCGAGTTCATCGATGGTGAGCGCCTTGGGATCGTTGCCCTGAATGGCCACAACGGCAACGCCACGGGGACCATAGTCCTTGTAGAGCTTCTCGATACGCTGCTCGTACACTTGCGCGACCGGGCAATGATTGCAGGTGAAGACGACAACCAATACCGGACTAGCAGCGTAATCGCTGAGCTTGTGGATCTTGCCGTCAACTCCCGGAAGACTGAAAGCGGGTGCAGCCGATCCGAGAGCGAGAATTGGGTGCGATTCGGCGCAGAGAGGAAGAGCAATCAACGACAGAAAAACGGATGTCAGCAGTTTTCGCATGATACCTCCCGCGCGAACGTCCACAGGATTGGCGATTCAATTGCCGGAGAACGAGTGGGCCCCGCTAGATCGTTTATAACGTTTTATTACAAAGTCGCGCACGTCTGCAAGGACCAAAGCTTTTGCGGCGAGAGAGCTCACGGCCTCGGCTGCGGGAGCAAGACGGGCGGAATAGCTTCCAGGGCAAGGGATATACCGCCCCAGAGCACAGCACGCTGTTCAGGTGGGCTGGATGCAATTCTGGTTATCGCAAACTCTCCTCCCTTCAGGTGTTTCTGGACAAAATCAATCAACACCGGATGGCTGCCGATCTCTCCACCTAGAAGAATCAGGCCGGGATTCAAGATGAGCGACAGGTTCACGATGATGTCCGCAACGATTGCAGAACGCTGCCGAACAATCTTGGCGGCACCTGGATCGCCCGCCTGGGCCAGATTCAGGACATCTACAGCGTTGATGTCCTTTTTGCGCATACCGCGTGAAGACCGGGCACACGCTTCGCGCCAGCTCTTAAGGATCCCGGAACCGGACAGCACAGTTTCCAGCTCTCCGAATTCATGGATCGTTGGCTGGCGGCGAGAAATGGAAGGAAGATGCAGATAGGCAATTTCTCCGGCTGACCAATCGGCGCCGTGATGTATTCTTCCGCCGAGGAAAATGCCAGCGCCTACGTTGGTGCCTATATTGATGAGGGCGAAGTCCCTGACGTGTTGCGCGGAGCCGCAATAGTGTTCGCCTTGCGCGGCAAGGTTCATATCGTTTTCAACTATGACGAGGCAGCCAGCGATCTTGCTGAGCATGGCCCGCAGCGGAACCGAGCGCCAGCCCTCAAGGGTGCTGATCGAAAGCACGCTTCCCTCATCCACATTTGTAATGGCAGGCACGCCGACGACCAGCGCCAGCAACTTGTCCCGGCTTCTCGCGTGTTTGCGCAGAAGTTTTTTCAACTCGTCGCCAATCAAGCCGCAGACTGCTTGCGGGGTGGTCTTCCGCTTGACGAGCGAAATCTCTTCCCTATGGACTTCGCTGCCGTTCAGGTCGGTTAGCAGGAAGGAGATGCTTTTCGCATTGATTTCTACGGCGAGCAGACAGCCTCGTTCCGCTTTGAACCGAATCATGTCTGGTGGCCGTCCACCGTTGGACGAACCCTCGCCGAGCGGCTCAACCAGATCCGCCGAAAGCAGGTCTTTCACAACGTTGGTGACCGTGGGTGCGCTAAGCCCGGAGGCTCGTACGAGATCTGCTTTCGAGCAGGTGCCGCATTCGCGCAGCAGGCGAAGAATACCGTGAGCATTGGTATGACGGAGGACAGAAGGCCTGCCGATTGGAATGGGTCGTTTCTTCACTGTTCTCCGCAAGTATATGCGCCTCACGATGAACCCGGCCAGCTTGTTTGGTCATGCTGAGTCCGCGCGGCGTAGACGAGGGCGGTTTTAAGACCGCAAAGAAGTTCTTGCCTCCGGCGTCTGCGGGAATGATACTAAATGAACATTACGAAGTTAGAAGAATTGATGTCAGTTCAGTCAACAAATGCGATCATGGAAGAAGCAAAGAAGAATTCGCCGCGATGGATCGGAGGCGTTGAGCCTCCAGCTGCGCTGCTTACCGCAACCGGCGTCCAGATTTTGGAGATCGAATGCCGAGAGCAGCCGGGACGGCTCCGCGAGTTGATTCAGGCCTATCGCAGTGATTCTGAGATTCGCGCTGAACTTATGAAACTGCGACAACTTGCGCGCCGGGAAGGGCCAGTGCTTTTCATCGGGATGGGCGCGTCTTACTGCAGTTCCGTCAGTGCATCTGTTCTTCTGGAGAGCCATGGAAGACTATCGTTTTCTGTGGATGCTGGGGAGTGGTTGCACTATGGGCAACCGGCCTGGAAGGACGCTGCACTGTCGGTGCTGCTGACTGCATCGGGAGAAAGTGCCGAACTTGTTGAACTGTTCGACGCTCGTGGAGACCAACCGCTGGGCCTGATCTGCAACAACACCAACAGCACCTGCTGGCGTGTGGCCGAAAACCGCCTACCGGTTCTGGCT
Organism: uncultured Acidobacteriaceae bacterium; assembly: GCA_963802565.1. Taxonomy (GTDB): domain Bacteria; phylum Acidobacteriota; class Terriglobia; order Terriglobales; family Acidobacteriaceae; genus Telmatobacter. The sequence continues at coordinate 257,924 of CAWDJR010000029.1, forward strand.
GGACCGGAATACGGCAACGCAACCAAGACCTATACCAACACTGCCGCTGCTTCGATAGTGCTGGCATCGGAGATGCTGGAACGGCCCTGGCACGAAGACGCCGAGCGCACGGTCGACCTCTATGCGGCCTCATTGGATCGCATCTTCGCCTTGCGCGATTCATTGGAGGAATTCTGCCGAGGCGCGGCGAACATTGAAATTATTGGCCGGGGTGCGGCTTATGGAGGCGCTGTAATGAGCGCACTGTGCATCCGGGAGATGAGCGGCTTTCGCGCGGCGGCTCACACGGGAGCGGGCTTCAAACACGGGCCGAACCTGGATGTGGATGGTACGCACGTGGCGATCATCTTCGCCCTCGGACGCGCGGCCTCGCTGGGATTCAAGCTCAGCGATGAGTGCATTCGGCGTGGGGGAAAGGTAGTGCTGGTATCCGGGGAGGACCGTCCACCCGCCGCGAGGCTCTTGCCAATTCGCGTGGATGCTGTACCGGAGCCGTGGGAAGGCATCAGTGCTTTGCTGGTTCCGCAAGCGCTCACGCTGGCAATGGTGGAAAGAAACGGCTGTCGGCTGCCGCCACGTTTTCAGTATGGACCGATGGAACAGTAGGAGAACGAATCTTGTGAGCCACGAATTCGATCCAGCCAGTCGAAGCGCCACTGGGACGCGTGTGAACCGCGCCTTTCTCTTGCGCGTTTCGTTCATTGCCGGACTAGGCGGCATTCTCTACGGTTTCGACATGGGAGTGATTGCCGGGGTGATGGTGTTCGTGCAGGAATCGTTCCCGCTTTCCACACGCATGGAGGAGATCGTGGTGAGCGTGGTGCTGGTAGGCGCCATGCTCGGAGCTATTGTTGGCGGCAGCATCGCAGATCGCATTGGAAGGAGGGCCACGCTGCTGTGGGGCAGCGTTATCTTTCTGGCCGGTTCGTTGCTCGCGTTCTGGTCACCCAATGTGACAACGTTGATCGTGGCTCGCGGGTTGCTGGGGATTGCCATCGGTTTCACTTCAGTCACGGCACCCGTGTATATCTCGGAGTTGGCGCCACCGCAATCGCGGGGCCGGTTGATCGGGCTTTACCAGTTCGCACTCACGATCGGAATCGTGCTGGCCGATCTCGTTGGGTACTGGCTGGCCGCGCAGCATGCGTGGCGACTGATGTTCGGACTGGGAGCGGTACCCGCAGCGTTGTTGCTTGTACTCGTCGTCACCATTCCTGAGAGTCCCCGCTGGCTCTATGCGCAAAACCGAATGGCCGAGGTGCAGAGGGTGCTCAGCAGCTATACCGATGAAGCAGGCGCGAAATCGCTTATCGAGGAAATTCGCGCAGCCCTTGCGATTCCAGTGGACCAGCGCTGGCGCGAACTGTGGAGTCCAGCCGTTCGCACTTCCCTGTTCATTGCTGTGGGATTCACCGTGCTGCAGCAGGTCACTGGCATTAACACGATCATTTACTACGGGCCGCGGATTTTTGCCTTGGCAGGCATCACATCCAACAGGAACGCGATCTTCGCGACGCTGCTGGTGGCAGTCACGAACATGCTGGCCACCGTCATTGCGCTGGTGCTGGTAGATCGAGTTGGACGCAAGCCGCTGCTGTATGCAGGCCTGGGCGGAATGACGATATGCCTGGTTCTGCTTGCGTATTCGTTTCACGCTCCGGCGGCATTCGGAGCGGGGCCCGGAGTGGTTGCAACGATTTGCCTGATGGTTTACATCACCTGTTTCGCGTTCAGCATGGGACCCATCGCGTGGATCCTGGTGTCGGAGGTTTTTCCTCTGCGCGTGCGCGGACGCGGCGTGGCTGCTGCGTCGCTCGGTTCCGGCGCGGCGAATTTTCTGGTCTCAATGACTTTTCTTTCGCTCATCAAAGCCGCTGGCTCCGCGTTTACGTTCCTGATTTATGCGTTTTTCTGCGTGCTCACTGTGCTGTTTGTGCGCTTCGTTGTCCCGGAGACCTGCGGGCGTGAACTGGAGACGATTAGTTCGGAGGCCAATGCGGCGAAACCCCGAGCCAATGAACAGGGGACGTTCGATCATGCCTGAAGGTAAATATCCAGCAGCTTCAGGAACGTTGCAGGAACAGACGGTCTCTCTTGCTGTCCGACAGCCGCAGCCGGTGGAGAACACTCCCGGGTATGTAGTCGGAGTCGATGTCGGCGGAACAAATTTGCGGCTGGTGCTGGCTGATATATCGGGCAATATCGCGGCAAAGTGGTCTACCTCTACGGTCGGCATGCGCGCACCCGAGAAGGTGATCGGCCTCATACTCGATGGCGTGAAGAACATGTTGTTCCAGTGCCGGGCACCCTCGAATGCGCTCCGGTCGATTGCCATTGGTGTACCCGGCGTTACAGACGTCGAAAACGGAATCGTGGTGGCCACCTCGTATTTGATGGGCTGGCAAAATGTGCCGCTGCGTGCCCTGGTGGAAAAAGAACTCAGCATACCGGTGGCTGTAGATAACGACGTAAACTTCGCCGCGACGGGAGAGAGTTGCGCCGGCATCGCAATTGGTGTGAGAGACTTCGTCTTTCTCGCGATCGGAACCGGAATCGGAGCGGGGATATTTCTCGACGGCCACCTCTATCGCGGAAGCTGCTGGGCCGCTGGCGAAATCGGATACATGCTGGTGCCGGGAATAACTGAGGGTGTTGGAAAGCCTAACGATCCGGGGCCGCTGGAGAGCATGATTGGCGGCGAGGGTATCAGGACGCAATGGCAGAAGAGATGGAGTGCCGAACGAACGTCGCTGCCCGCAGAGCTGAACGCCACCAAGATATTCGACTATGCGCTGAAGGGCGATTCCGAGGCACAGACGATTCTTCGGCAATCGGCCACGATGCTCGCGCAGGCTATCTACAATATCTTCCTGGTCCTCAACTGTCGGCTCTTTGTGCTGGGCGGCAGCGTCGGCACACATCCGGCACTCTGCGATGCGACCCGGGAGATTTTAAAACTGTGGGACCTGCGGGGAACGCCTCGGTTGACCATCAGTTCTCTGGGAGCAGACGCTCAATTGCAGGGCGCCTTGCAGGTCGCTTTAGATCTGGCGGACGGACGAAGATGCTCGCGACAGCCTGAGATTTGTACATTAGCTGAGCATCCGAGCCGGTGACGGGAACGCGTTGCTTTTGCAGCGGCCCTTCAATAACGATCTGAAACTCCTGCGGGTTGAGAAGCAGAGCGCGGCGCGAGGGTACTATCGTCCCGAAAGTGCTCATAATATTAAATTTATTGGATTGGTGGCTGAGGCCGCGTATTGACTGGGCCCAATGATTGGCTCCTCAGGTAGGACTCGAACCTACAACCCTTCGGTTAACAGCTAGACATTTGTGCGGGAAATGCCCGGTCAAGCGCTGAGCTTCCGTTCCGTGCATCCTGAGGTAGGATGAATCCTTCATTAAATGGCCAATAGCCGGTGCCGCTAGTACACAGGCGACAATGACCATCTCTCCGATGTACACAAAGTGCAGCACGATGATTTGATAGACGGCGTCCAGAACGAGCGCAAGGAGGAATACCCTGCCGACACTCTTCCATCCGTTCTTGAGCAGGTCATCACGTTACCCTTGATCCCAGAGAAGGGCCCAGAAATATGGCTGCTTTCCAGCCTTGGCATCTGCCAATCCCGCGCGAATCGCGAAGAATGCCGCCATGCACGGCTGCAGCACCAGCTTGAATTTCATCGGTCCGCCGGCACGGGCAATCAATTGAGTTCCAACGCGCTCCCACATGTGTTCCATAGCAGTTCCTCTCGCAGTACTGAGTCCGATGCAATAGCCTCTGCGTGAACTCTTTTCTTCTTAGAAGATGTCATGCATGCGCGACAGGTCCCTCGGCGGGCGCATCGAGCGGCACAATTTGTTTCCAGTGCTCTTTTGACCGCGACGACGCGGAAGCTAAACGCGACAACGACCGCAATTAACGTGACAGTGAAGAATGCGGCGTTGTTTTTCATCTGAATTGCGATGAGTGTATAGACCGAACTCGCGAGCACTGCCGTCGTTACAAGGTGCTCCGATGGCCTCACGATCTCGGGCGTTACGCCCGCGAAAAGATCGATAAGCACGCTACCCGCAGTGGTCGCGGCCATCCCGATGAGGATTGCAGCCCAGAAACCGCCGCCGCTCCGGCTTCTCTTCCGGCGTGCGGGCATTAATCACCACCACCATCAACAGCTTCTTGTGTACGTCAATGCCTGCTACCTTGTCTGCCATTACCACCTCCTGGCGGGGAGCAGCAGGAAGCGTGCGCAGAGACATTACACACCGTCACGTGTCACCAGCCTGTCCCTGCAGGGATGGTTGGCGCAACACAAATTGGTCCAAACACGCGACCCAGACCAAACTCGGACACGGCTTCGACTAATCCAGAGTAGGCTCGGTCTTCGCGGTCCCACGCCGGTTCAATCGTAAAGGCTTCGACTCGCCACGATTTTCATGCATATAGGTTGGGGCGAAGACCCATGCAAAGCTCGGAAGTAGCTCCAAAGCGGAACTTTGCCGATTTTACTAGGGATTTCCCCAGTTGCCTGGAGCTATGGGTAGGGCCAAGAATTCGCAAGAGGAGGGAATGGTTCGAAAACTCTTTGCCTAAACACCTCTCGGCTCCGGATCCGCGCCGACAATTCCCAGGTAGACAAGCTCAGGTTGTCTACCGCGACGCGCCGTTACCCTAAGCAGTGCTTTATTCGGACTCCAGGTTTTTATGGAACCGATTCAAATAGACGAGGATCGGAAGAAGGATGCCCAACCACGAACTTGCCCAACCAATGCAATGAAAGGAGCTTGCTTGTGATCACACGAAAAACTTGCAGTCGACTCGCAAAAGCAGCATCAGCCATTGCCGCTGCTGCACTGTGCTCCGTCTCATTTCTAGCGCAAGCAGAATCACCAAGTGAAAGAGTCGCTAGTGCCGCTAAGGTGTTTAAGGAACTTGCGGCTGACAAAGAGAACGGCTTGCCAATCAACCTGCTCAACAAATCTGTCTGCGTGATTATTCTGCCCTCGGTCAAGAAGGCCGGGTTCATCGTTGGAGCCCAATATGGCCAGGGAGTCATGAACTGCCGTAGCGGTAACAATTTCGATGGACCCTGGAGCGCACCTATTATGATGCGGTCCAGCGGTGGAAGCTTCGGCTTGCAGATCGGCGCGCAGGCAACCGACTTTGTCATTATCGTGATGAACATTGACGGGGCGCGTTCAGTGATGAAGGGAAGGGCCAAATTGGGCGCTGAGACCAGTATCGCCGCCGGTCCAGTAGGCAAAACTGCGGAAGCATCAACGACCGCCACGATGCAAGCGCAGATGCTGTCCTACTCTCGCTCCAAAGGCGTATTTGGCGGGCTCTCCCTATCTGGAACCTCTTTAGGCCCCGATGACGACGATAACGAGACGCTGTATGGAAAGAAAGTCTCAGGGGAACAGATTTTTTCAGGAAGCGTACAGGCGCCTCCATCCGCTGCGGACCTGACTTCAGCTTTGGAACAGACGTCGCCTAAAAAGCTGGTGGAGACAGCAAAGGAAAAGTAACGCGTTGCCAAGGGTTCACGATCCAACTGCACGTGCTGCGGCTTTGATTGAGCAGCGTGTAGGTACGTGTGCATCAACGCATCTTTAATAGCAGCCTGAAGATAACTCCCCAAAGGGTTCCGCCGCAGGAACTCGACGTGCTCTCGGCGCACCGTGAACCGTTAGAGAAGGGCCCCAGCAGGCCAGCCAAGGACGAAAAGAGCAGCGCTGAGATAGAAGTGTGCCCGAGGGTCACTAAGGTTTTTTCAATTCTCGCCTCTTTCCTTGGAGGGCTCACGATGACACGGGTAACCCGACTGCTCCTTCTCATCCTTTTCTCGCTTGTCGCGGCGGAGTTGTTTTTTGCTCAAACGCAATCGATTCAGAAGGCGACCACTTCGCAAAAGCCAACAGGTGAAGCTTTGGAGCTTGGAAGATCCTATGCAGAGCTGCGCCCTGAGCAAGTGCGTCTGATAGACAGCTTCATTCGCAGTTACAACGCCACCACCGGAAGCGCACTTGTCCCCCAGCAGGTCTATGACGGCGCTCGATTATCTATCCGCACCACGTTCGACGCTGTGACCCATGCGCTGCTGAACGCTAAAATGACCGATTCGCGGGGCAAGAGCCTCGGGCGCGCGATTGACCTGGTGGATGCCGTTGATCAGGTGATGGGAGAAGAGTCCGGGGCAAGCGGCGATCAGCAGTTCCGCCTGTATGTGTACCTGAAGCCCAACGCGGTTGACATGCTGAGCCGCAGCCAGGAGTTCTCTCACGACAGGGACAACACCGGTTATCACAAGGGGTTTCCCATTTGTTACAGGCTGAAGGACGGGCCTCCTTCGATTCAGTTCTCAGTTTCGCGCGACCACAAATTGTCCGACGTTGATGTCGACTATCGCTCTTCAGGCTTTCCCAAGGGGCTGCTCAATGGACACTTGACCGCTGCCAACTCGGACGTCCGCGCCGGAAACAACCTGGCCCTCCATGACGGCCGCTGGTCGGGCCTTAATGGCTGGTGGCGTGACGTTTTTGGACAGCTCGGAAGTGGCGGGACGCCACCAAAGGAGACTACAACTGAGCGCATCGGGAACATTCCGATGAATCCCGGCGTGAAAGCAGATCAAGGCGTCGATAAGAGCGCGCACGGTTTCTTGCAAAGCTGGGTTGTCGCGAAAGAATCGAACAAGTCGGTGGCCTATTTTTCCCGCCGCAGCTATCCGTGTCTGGAGGTGTTGGCGCAGAAGACAACGCCGACAGTGCAACAAGGCATGATTCGGCTGCACACCATGATGGCAATGCAGAGATTCAGCGATAGCCTTGGCGCGGTGAATTCCGTTGCTGACGTGTTCGAGCCCGCCGACAAATGGTCGCAAACATCGAAACCTGCAAAGAACGCGTATCCATCGGAATTCCGGCTCGTGAACCTGCCCGAGGACATGGGACAAGACGAGGAATGCGTTGCCATTCTGGCCGACGAGTCGAAGAAGCGGTCGAAAGAGAAGTTCTTCGCCACTGCGTTTCGCGGAAAGACGGGAGATAGCCGGAACAAGGTTATGTCGCTGCTTTGGGCTCAGGAGGGCGGCTACTGGAAAATCATTGCCATTCGCATTGAAGACAGCAGCGATGCAGGCCTCGTCCCAAATAGCGCCGCTCTGCGCCGTGCCCGCAGAGGAAGAACCACGAACCGTTGCCGGTGATCCGGCCTCTGTGAAGGACATCACGCAGTTCTACCAGACTTGGATTGTGAAGCGGGACATTGTCAGCGCCTCCCGCTTTGCATCACAGCGCTCCTACGAGTGCCTCGCTGCACCCTCCGAAGACCAGAAGAAATTGACGCCCATCGCCAGAATCCAGTTTGCGCTGGAACAGCCGCTCACAAGAATACCAACCAAGGCGAATCTCGCGGACATGATGTTGAGTATGCAGCCCCTCAACGATCTGCTGCCCCCAGTCCAGCAGGAAAACTCCAAGGCTTTCGCGATCATGGCCGTGCCGGACCAGATGGCCGATAGCTTTCTTTGCCATCATCGTCACCTGCCCGAAAGCTCTTCGGACTTGAAGCCCGCCGATGCAAAATACGGAGCATATTACTTGACCGCCAGTCGATTCAATTATGGAGAGGAACAATCACCTGCGTTACTGCTGCTGTGGACCAAAGAGGAAGCGAGTTGGAAGATTGTTTCTTGGGCTGTAGAGCTACCGTAAATGGAATCGTTGACTCTCCATGCGCTTGTTGCAATGCGTCATCTGCAGGCCAGTCGTGTCAGTGGCACACCGCTTCGGCCAGAAGCAGTGGCCGGTACCTTTCTCCTTTGGCCAGCATCATCCATGCCATGCGAGCCAACTTGTTGGCCAAGGCAACTGCCGCCACCTTCCGATGGACACGTGAGGTCGAGCTTTTGAAGCCATTCACTCAGACCGGAAGACTGCTTCGCTCGTTGTTGCAGCACCGCATGCGCACCGTGTACGAAGAGTCTTCGCAAGTACGGATTCCCTCGGTTGCTAATCGAAAGCAGCTTTTCCTTTCCGCCTGTGAAGTACTGCCCCGGCGCCAGTCAGCCAGGCAGCGAAGCACATTGAGCGCACGATCAATACATCGTTCTGAAGCCACAATCTTCGGAGACGTTTGGCTTGGCCGACGGTTATTTGGGCAAGAAGAATTAAACGTCGAAACACCCGACCCCGGTTGCTATATTCGCGGTGGTTTTTTCCCCTTCACTTTGGTAGGGGCTTCTCCAGGTCCTACCAGCTTGCTTCGGACCGCGGCAACTTCGCCTACCAGCTTCTGATTCTCTGGACTTCTGACGCATGCACTTGACGCGGTTGGCCGCATCGTCGTCCGGCAAGATCATCAACTCAATGTGACGTGCACAACTGCAGGGACCGGGCACTAGCAGAATTGCTAGTTGTATCCAATTTGGAGCCCGCTGATAATTTGCAGACGCGAATTTGGCGCACCGAATCCAGACCTTCAAGTTTCATAGATATTCGTCCGACGCTGCGAAAGCCGTGACGGAGCGATTCCAAGGAGAAGATATGGCTACTCAAGTGATGACGCGCACGGCACAAACCGAGAACGACTGGGAAAAGCCCCAGGCAATGGCGATCCCGAAGGAAGGCTACTTCACAGTGGAACAAGGACTACATGGCCCAGTCTTCCCAAGGACGCCCGCATGCCACGGGTTTTCAGTCGTCGCCAAGGTCAAGCCGGGCCGGGAACAGGCGATACGCGATTACGGGAAGAACATAGAAGATGCGGTAAGGGCCGACCCCACTGTCCTCGCTACGCTCAAGCTCCATTACCTCCGCTGGATCTTATTCGATGTCGGCTCGGGGCTGCACTTCATGTATCAAGGTATCTTCGACACTGATTTCGATAAATACTTGGAGGATGCGTTGGCGATCTTCCTCAAGACCGGTATAACCACGGTTTTCACAAACCTCGAGGGATGGCCGGAGGACTGGAAGACGAACGCTTCGGCCGTTATCAGGTTCTTCCGTGAACACCAGTGTCCGAGTTTCCTGGAATATGGGGAATATCCGTATGTGAGCGCCGATGAGATCAAGAAGGCTCTCAAGGTAAAGAAGGCTCTGGGGCAAATGCTCGATCAGATGCAATAGGAGTTCGCCATGAGGGATGCATACGACCTTGTCGCGATCGGAGCCGGTCCGGCGGGGGAGAGTGCTACCGAGTTAGCGTCGTTTTTTGGCCATCGCTCGGCGGTTATCGAGCGGGCCTCTCCGGGCGGAACGGTGACGACTACGGGCGGAGCGCCGACGAAGACGCTTCGCGAAGCGGCCCTCTATTTCTCCGGATTATCGGAAGGCGACGTGTACGGCGTCCGGATCGCAACACCGCCCGAGATTGCCACCGACATCATCCGCAAGCGAACGCACAGCGTCTGCGATTTACTTCAAAGAGTAACGGCGGAGAATATTGCAAACAACAACGTCGACTACATTCAGGGCTCGGCCCGGCTTGATCAAGACGGTAACGTCGTGGTCACTGCGGATGATGGGCGCGAGCGCAAACTGCGCGCAAAAGCGATTCTGATCGCGACAGGATCACGGCCTTTTCATCCGGCAAATATCTCCTTCGACATACCAGGGGTCTGTGATACGGATACGATCCTGAATCGCGGCCGGGTGCCGAAGGACATCCTTATCGTGGGAGGTGGTCCGGTTGGCGTGGAGTTTGCGACCATCTGTCATGCATTGGGAACAAACGTGACGCTGCTTGATCGTGGAACGCACTTGATGAGCATGATGGATGGCGAAGTTTCGGATCGCATGGAAGAACTCTTCAAGAAGTGGGGCATCACAATCCTGTTTGGTTCGACGTTGGAAAGCGTAGCCACGAAGGGCGATGGCCTGGACGTGAAGCTCTCTAGCGGGGAGAGACTTTTTCCGGACACCGTCCTCTTCGCTGCGGGCCGTGTTGCGAATACCGAAGACCTGGGCCTTGAGACGGCGGGCGTTGCAAGGGATTCGCGCGGACGAATCGTCGTGGACGGGAACTTTCGCACCTCTGTCGAGGGTATCTACGCTGCTGGCGATGTCTTAAAGCCCACACTGGCATCGATCGCAATGGAGCAAGGGCGAGTGGCGATCTGTCACGCCTTCGGGATTCCATTCGAGGGGATTGTCGATCCGTCTCCGGTCTCCGCGGTGTACGGCATGCCGGAGGTCTCTGGAGCGGGCCTCACGGAGGAGCAGTGCCGTGAAAGAGGACTCGACTATGAGGTTGGCCGTGCAGACCTCGGTCTTACACCTCGCGGTGCGATTGCCGGTCGCGGCGGACTCCTGAAGCTGATCTTTCTGAAGGCCGATCGCAAATTGGTCGGCGTTCATTGCATCGGTGATCTCGCGTCGGAGATCGTCGGGATCGGTCAGATGGTTATCCGCTGCGGCGGGACGATGAACACTATCGCGAACATGTCGATGAACACACCCACCTACAGCTATGCCTACAAGTATGCGGCGTTTGACGGCTTGCGCCGCCTCGTTTCTTGCGAAAGAGAAGCCCTTGTTTGATGGAAACTTCGATGAATCCAGGGAGATAACATGAGCGACGTAACGCGTTTCGGTCGAACTTACAACCAACTCCACGTGCCGCGAAAGTACGTGCCAGGAAAGCGCCGGTTCAGCGTTTATTGGGCCTGGAGCTATCCTTGGGAGGCAAATCGCGACGTCACGGAAATGGATAATCGTTTCTCGACGATGACCGAGGTTCGCCGTGTAGCATGGCCGAACTATGAGTCGATGGAGTACTCGGAGCAGATGTTCCTGCAGGGCATCGCAGGAACGCTGGAACTTTTTCACCTGTCGCTCTGTGAGCTTCCAGAGCTTGGTCGGCGAAGTAACTGGACAGCCCGTGGCTGTTTATCAGCGGATCGATCAGGCCGGGCAAAGATTGCCGATTGACGAACGGATTCTCGCCGACACAGACACGCTCATGGTGTTTGGCCTCGACCACATGGTGACCGAGCAAGAAGCCTCTCCGGACGAGATTGAGTCACTGCGGAGGTTTCTTACTCGCGAGGGCACCTGCCTGATACTTGGTCCTCACCATGACGTCGGCGTCTCAGCGGATCTGAAAGAGCGCCAGATGGAGTATGCCCACCACGGTGATCCGCTTGTCCCGCGACAGCAGCGCTTCGGCAAGTACACACGATCGGTTATGAAGGGACTCGGCGTACCGGTTGAAAATCGGTACGGTCTCCGGCCAGCGACCGTCCAGGGTACCAGGCAGACCGTTCCTCTTTCCATCACGAGAGACCTGGACACGCGGGGTTGGCTTACCGATGTCAAGACTTTCGTCTTCCACATGCATCTGCCGCATTATGCCGTGACCACCGACGATCCTGGAGCTATTCATGTGCTGGCACGACAACCGATCGATATGTCGAAGCCTCATCCCTTTGTCGAAGCCGGAAACAGCGAGTTCAATATGTTCCTCTGGATGCCGCCGAAAGGCGAACGCGCAGGCGATATTTTGCTGGCGGATTCCACGATCTTCACGACATTGTTCGGTGGCGACGAGAGCCTGCACGAATTTCTGGAAGAACCTCGCGAGCAAATGATGCAAATTGCCGGATCCGGCTCTCGGATCTTTGTCGCGGTCTGCGTGTTGATTCTTGGCATGAGAGCCCAAGCCCAGAATCGAGGCGTATACCCGCTCGGCATGACTGCTACGAATTCCGGTGTCACGCCGGCAGCCCGGCTTTACCTACGTCAATCAACTCCTGTTCTACTCCCGCGATCACGCCAAAGACGATGTCGGCGATACGCTGACGGTTACAGGAGAGAACTATGTCCTGATGGACATGAATACATTGGCCTGGGTGAGTAAGAGGAAGTTTGTTGGGGGAGCCAATTTCTCTGCGGCGGCCACTCTGCCGTTCGCCAAGAACAGTCTCACTTCGGACATTCAGGGAAAGATCAGTGGCGGCGGAGGATTTGCCGACTCATACTACATGCCGTTCATCCTGGGTTGGAATCGTGAACGAGTTGCGATCCGCGCGATCTACGGTTTTCTTGCTCCGACCGGCCGCTTCGTCGCGGGAGGAAACAACAACGTTGGCTCCGGCTATTGGACGAACGCTGTGTCTTCAGGGCAGACGTTTTATCTGAAAGAGAACAAGCGTCTCGTGTTGTCTTCGTTCGAAATGTACGAATTCCATAGTGTCCAGGAAGACACTGGGACCAACCCGGGAGAGACGTTCGATCTCGATTACTCGATGATGGGCTCACTTCTGCGAACCAGCTCTTTTCAGCTGCAGGTCGGCCTGGTGGGTTATGAGCCGCGGCAGACGACGGCAACGACCGGGCCGGGGATTTCGCAAGCAGCGTCGATGGATCGCTATGCGGTCAACTCGCTCGGGTTCGCAGTGAACTCGGCCTTTCCGAAGCATAAAGCGGCTGTGGGGCTGAAGTACTTCAAGGAATTTGCGGATCGTTCCACGTTTCAGGGATATTCCGTGCAGTTTTCTGGTTCGATCAGTTTCTAATCGCTGGGGGAGAGAAGAGCGCATGGCTTCAACAATTCTTGAACTCGATGACATTCAGAGCGGAGTACTTCGTCCGCGGCCTACACCCTATGCGGCGACTTACGTGTTGTTTCGGATCGACGAACGCAAGGCGGGTCGCGAACTGATGGGCCGGTTGAGCAGCGTCGTAGCCTCAGCTGCTCACCCCACAAGCCCCACCGGTGATACCTGGGTGAGCGTCGCGCTTAGTTTCCAGGGTCTCAAGGCTTTGGGTGTCCCGCAAGCTTCGCTTGACAGCTTTTCCCCGCAGTTTCAGCAGGGGATGGCGGCCCGCGCGAAAGTGCTGGGGGACAAGGGTGAGAGCGCTCCCGAGAACTGGGAAAAGCCGCTTGGATCACCCGAGGTCCATGTGGTGGTCACTGCCGTTGCGCCGGATACGGAACGTCTTGAGTCTGCCATGGAAGGCGCGCGGAAGACATATCGGGAGTTGCGAGGAGTTACTGCGATCTGGCGGCAGGACTGCCATGTTCGTGAGGGTGAGAGAGAAGCTTTCGGGTTCAGGGATGGTATCGGACATCCGGCAATCGAAGGCACCGGTGTTGCTGGCAGCAATCCGAATGAGCGGCCGTTCAAGGCAGGGGAGTTTGTACTTGGGTATCCCGATGAAATGGTAGATACGCCTGCGATACCGCATCCAGAGATATTGGGGCGCAATGGAAGCTACGTGGTCTTTCGCAAGCTTCATCAACGTGTCGCAGCGTTCCGCCAATATCTCAAGGAGAATGCCTCCAGCCCCGAAGCCGAGGAGTTGCTGGCCGCAAAGATGATGGGGCGCTGGCGCAGCGGCGCTCCTCTGGCTTTGTGTCCAATGCATGACGATCCCGCACTCGGAGGCGACGCAGGACGCAACAACGCCTTCTTGTTCAAGCAGGATGATCCTATTGGCTACAAGACACCCGCAGGCTCCCACATTCGCCGTATGAATCCGCGCGATGCGGATGTTGCAGGCGTCGTTCGCATTCATCGCATGATCCGGCGCGGGACTTCGTATGGTCCGTCGTTACCCGATGGCGTTCTCGAAGATGACGGAGTGGAGCGGGGACTGATGTTCGCGTTTGTTGGTGCCCATTTAGGTCGACAGTTCGAATTCATCCAATCCGAGTGGATGAATGACAGCGCGTTTTTCGGAGGGGTTGCTGCCGGAAAAGACCCGGTCGCGGGGACTCAGGAAGGAACCGGAGTCTTTGATATACCCAAGCGCCCTCTACGGATGCGATTGCAAGGTTTGCCTCAGTTTGTGGTCACACGAGGTGGTGAGTACTGCTTTCTTCCTGGACTCCGCGCTCTGCGTTGGCTGGCGGAACTCACGACGTAGAAGACCGGTGACATCAGCCAGTGACCTCATTCCGATTTCGGCCGCCGCTGGCTTGTTGGGGATGTCTGAAAGCTACCTCTACAAGAATCACGGCCTGTTCAGCTTCACCAAGCGCATCGGCAACAAACTGCTGTTTTCAAGTTCGGAAATCGCGGCGCATTTGACGATAATTCCGATAAGTCGCAGACAATAATACACTTCACACAGGCGCCGAGATACAAAAAGGGCGACGAACAAGAGAGGGAAATCAAATGAAAGTTGAGTTGAAGGGCAAAGGCAATGGCCGACTGTTCACCCGTCAAGACAGCCCTTACCTGTGGGCAGGTTATTTTCTGCGTGGCCGTGAATACCGGGAGAGCACCAAAACGAGCGATCGCGTGGAAGCCGAGAAGTTTCTGAAACGCCGAATCAAGGAAACAGGCGCGGACCAAATTGGAGCCCGCCCATTCACGGGACCAGAGCAGGAACGCATTCGAGTAAGCACAATGCTCACCGCATTAGAACGCGACTTCAAGCTGCGTGGCAAAGACTCCGGATCGTTTCTAAGCCAGCAGAAAACTATCAGGAGTTTTTTTGGAAGTTGTCTCGCGGTTGCTGTCACACACGAGACAGTGGATGCCTTCATCGAAAAACAGCTTGAGGCTGGATTCCAACCCGCAACCATCAATCGGTGGACACAGCAGCTCGGCCAGGCGTACCGGCACGCAATCGAGAACGGTCGTCTAGTGGCCCGCGTATCCGGCGTCTGAGCGAGGCGGACAATGTTCGCACGGGTTTTTTTCTCACCGGAAGAATTTGCTCGCGTCGAGTCTCATCTGCCGGAGTACCTTCGCGACTTTTGCCGATTCGGGTTCGTGACCTCATGGCGCAAAGGCGAGATCGCTTCCCTGCAATGGGAGGACGTGGACGGGAATCAAATCCGGCTTCGCGCTGCGAATGCCAAGAACGGAACTGGCCGCTCGGTGATCATGACCGGCGAACTCGCGGAGATGATCAAACGGCGCAGGACGGCACGTCAATTCAAAACTGACAAAGGTGTGCCGACCTTCGCGGCCCATGTATTCCACCTGGACGTCGCGCCCCATCGCCTCGTTTCGAAAGGCCTGGTGGTCCGCCTGTGTGTCTGCCGGTGTCGGCTCTTTCATCTGCGCGAAGCGCGAACTGTCGGGAACCGCGCGCCTCTCCCGGAATGCGAAGTTGAAACCCGTTACCTGGGCAAGTTGTTCCACGATCTCCGACGCAGCGCCGTCCGCAATATGGTTAGGAGTGGCGTCAGCTCGCATGTGGCTATGAAAATCTCGGACCACAAAACCCCCTCGATGTTCAAGCGGTACGACATCATCAGCGAAGACGATCTCCGCCACGCGATGGATCGCACACAGGCTTTCATTGCCGAGCCTCAATTGGAACGGCAACCGACGCTGATCCGGCAGGCGACAGGAGGCAAAAACTGACACCCCGTGCTAACAGCCGCACGTTGGGCGTACGATTCGCTGCCACAGGCGGAATCTCTCCGTCCATGTATGGTTAAACTCTTTATTTTATTGGGGTTGTTGGCTCCTCAGGTAGGACTCGAACCTACAACCCTTCGGTTAACAGCCGAATGCTCTGCCATTGAGCTACTGAGGAGTGAGTGGCGATGAATTGTCCTCTATAAAGTTAGCAGACTGAGCGTGACGCGTCAAAATCGGGTAGGAGCCGGAACGGCGGCTGGCAGGAACCAATTCCGGCAGTCAGGCCGCGTATCCCTGCGGAGTGCCATCCAACTGATTTCGGAGGATTTTGTCAGATGAAGAGCCGGGATGGATCGCTTCTGCGCAATGTTGTTTATTTGGGGATTGGGATGGCATCGACTGCCGCAGCGATGGCGGTATCGCGGTTGGAGCGGAAATCGCGATGGGCTGAAGGGAAAGTTGTGGTGATTACAGGTGGCTCACGCGGCCTGGGACTGGCGATGGCCGAAGAATTTGGCCGAAGGGGAGCTCGGCTGGTTCTGGCAGCTCGTGATGAAGCGGAGTTGAGTCGGGCAAAGCGCCTGCTGTTGGAGCGCGAGTCTGTGCGCAATCCAGAGGATGTGCTGCTGGTTGCGGCGGACTTGCGTGAGCCAGTGGAGGCAGAGCAGCTGATCAATGAGGCTACGAGCCGGTTTGGACGCGTTGATCTGCTGATTAACAACGCGGGCGTGATCACGGTGGGCCCGGTTGAGAACCAGACACTGGAGCACTTTCGCGAAGTGATGGATTCCAATTTTTACGCTGGATTGCACTGCTCAATGGCGGTGTTGCCCCAGATGTTGCAGCGCGGGGAGGGATCTATCGCCAACATTGCGTCGATTGGAGGACGCGTGGCGGTGCCGCATCTGCTGCCGTACACAGCAAGCAAGTTCGCAGTTGTGGGATTTTCAGAAGGGCTGGGGATGGAACTGCGGGCAAAAGGAATTCGCGTAACGACGATATGCCCGGGGCTTATGCGGACGGGGTCGCATCGCAATGCAATCTTCACAGGCGACGCCGAGCGTGAGTATCGCTGGTTCAGCCTGGCTGCGAATTTACCAGGGGCATCTGCTTCGGCACGTGCGGCGGCACGAAAGATCGCTGACGGAATTGCGGCGGGGGTCGCGGAGATCACCATCACTCCGCAGGCGTGGCTGGCGGCGCGGTTCGGCAATCTATCGCCAGAGTTGAAACGACTACTGATGGCTGGCGCACTGCTGGCGCTGCCCAATCCAGTAGAGGGGCATCCTGAAGGCCGTCGCGGGGAAAATGTTCGCCAGCGGGAAATGTTCTCTGCAAGAATCATCGGGACCTATGCGGCTCGGCGGTACAACGAGGTGGAAGCAATATGAGAGCGGTAATCTCTGATTGATCCATCTCGCATCGCGGTCAGATATTCTGGTAGCTGGTGGAGGCGCGATGTCCCGAATATCCAAACTCGATCGCAGCGAAGTAACCCCCGACCTGGCCGCGCTGTTTGACAAGGTTTTTGCGCAGCGTGGGAATGTGCCGAATATGTTTCGCGTGATGGCGCACCGGCCTGAGATTTTCGCCACGATGCAGGCGCACTTTGGAGCCGTACTCAACACCGGCACGGTGTCAACCAAGCTGAAAGAACTGATCATTGTCCGCACAAGTCAAGTGAATGAAACGCCCTACTGCCTGGCGAGCCACACGATTCTGGCGAAGGGGCTGGGATGGTCCGATGACCAGCTTGCGCACCTGGCCGAATGGTCGAAGCGCGAGGACTTCACCAAGGCGGAAAAGGCTGCACTTCGGCTGGCGGAGACGGTGACTCGCGATGCTCATGCCGTGACGGACGAGCAGTTCGCCGAATTGCGCAGCTTTTATTCGGAAGGGGAGATTGTGGAGCTGCTGTGCGCGATCGGGCTCTTCAATTATTTCAACCGTTTCAATAACGCGCTTCGGATGGAGCCGACCAAGCCGGGCGAGGGCGGATGCGCGACGTCAGAGAAGCAAACCACACAAGCTGCAGGGTGACTTGTCGAGATGGGTGGGTTCGCGTCGTCGCGCTCTGCCAACCAACAAAATTCTATGAGGAGTTTTTATTTAATGAATTTGAAATTGCCTGAGGGCGACTTCCGCGCGTATCTCTTTGACTGCGATGGGACCATCGCCGACTCGATGCCGTTGCACTACAAGGCGTGGAAGAAGGCGCTTGCTGAATATGGCGGCGCCTATGCTGAGGATCTGTTTTACGCGTGGGGCGGCAAGCCGGTGCGCAAGATCATTGCCGACCTGAATGAGATGCAGGGGCTCAACATGCCGGTGGATGCGCTTGCGGCGCGGAAGGAAAGTTTCTACCACGCACAGTTACCGGAACTGAAGGGCATTCCTGACGTGCTTGAGCACATCGAGGCAATGCACGGGCGGATTCCATTTGCGGTGGTGTCGGGCAGCAGACGAGCTTCAGTGGTCGGCTCGCTAACGGCCCTTAACCTGCTCGACAAATTCGATGTGCTGGTGTGCGCAGAAGACTACACACACGGCAAGCCTGCTCCCGATGGCTTCCTGCTGGCGGCATCGAAGCTTGGGGTGGCGCCGCAGCATTGCCTGGTCTTCGAGGACACGGAACTCGGTATCGACGCGGCCACAGCGGCCGGGATGCAATCGGTGCTGGTGGCTCAGCCGGTCCGCGAGAATTACGGAACTGAAGCGAAGGCAGGAGCGTAGGTTGAACTGAGGAGGAGACTGTGGCCGAGCTAAGTGTGTCCGCGACCGGGAGTGACCGTATCCGCAGTGACGCAGACACGACGTCCCGCAATTCCCTTCTTCCCGTTTTATGTATTGCCGCGGCGGCCGGGCTTCTTCACATTCTTACCAACGGCCGCTACGGTTTCCATCGCGATGAGTTGCAGTTTCTCAGCGACGCGCGACATCTCGATTGGGGATATGTTTCTTACCCGCCGCTGACGCCCTTCATCGAGCGCGCCAGCCTTGGCCTCTTCGGCTTGTCGATGGTTGGGTTGCGGATGTTTTCGGTTATCGCGCAGATGCTGGTGATTGTGGTTAGTGCGTTGATGGCTCGCGATCTGGGTGGCGGACGGCTCGCGCAGATCACCACAGCACTTACCGTCGCACTTTCGCCGCTTCCCATATTCGAAGCAACCGAATTCCAGTACACTTCGTTCGCGTTTTTGTGGTGGGTGCTGGCCGCATGGTTCACGATCCGCCTGCTGAAGACCGAGAATCCCCGCTGGTGGATTGCAATCGGAGCGGCATTGGGCCTGGGCCTGATGACCAAGTACGCCATTGTGTTTTACATTGCCGGGATTCTGGCGGGGATGGCATTTACGCCGGCGCGGCGGTACTTCGCGTCAAAGTGGTTCTGGGGCGGAGTAGCGCTGGCTTTGCTGATTTTTCTGCCGAACCTCATCTGGCTGGTCCGGCATGACTTCATTTCATACAAATTTCTGCAGCATATTCACGTGCGGGATGTGGGCGAGGGGCGCGCAGATGGATTTCTACTGAACCAGTTTCTGGTGTGCGCGAACGTTTTCACTGTTCCCGTTTGGCTCATCGGGCTTTATGCATTTCTGCGCGATCGCCGCTATCGCATGGTGGCGTGGATGTATCTCGTTCCGCTGCTTGTTTTCTGGATCGACAAGGGGCGCTTTTACTATGTCGCCGAAGCTTATCCAATGTTGCTGGCGATGGGTGCGGTGGCTTGTGAACGCTGGCTGACGCGGATTCCGCGATGGGCACAGCTAACCGTCGAAGCCGCTTTCTTTGCGGGAGTGTTTTTTGCGGGAGGATATTTCTTTGCGGGATGGGTGCCGCTCGCGTCCGATGGACCGTTGCGTGACTTCGCCTTCAGGCACAGCGAGGATCTGCGCGAGGAGATTGGTTGGGATGATCTGGTTAAAAACGTCGCCTCGGTTCGCGATTCCCTTCCCGCGGATCAGCAAGACAGTGTGGGCATTCTCGTGGGCAACTACGGCGAGCAGGGCGCGATTGAGATGTTCGGACCGGCATACCATCTGCCGCCGCCCATCAGCATGACCAACTCGGCGTGGCTGCGCGGTTATCCGACACCGCCGCCTTCAACCGTGATCGTGGTTGGCTCTTCGCAGGAATGGATAGAGAAAAATTTCACCGGGTGCCACTTAGCCGGCCATACGGGCAACTCACTCGGGGTCAAGAACGAAGAGAGCGAGTATCACACTGATATCTTTGTCTGCGGACCACCGCGCCAGCCTTGGCCTCTGTTCTGGAAGGACCACGAGCGATTCGGATGAGAGACGCGCGAACAGCCTGAGGCTGAAGTCAGGGGATATACTGATCTCCTTCAACTGGTCCACGGAGCACCCGATGCGAATGCTGCGCTGCTGGATGATTATGCTGTGCGCAATTCTGCTGACTATTCCTGCGTTGGCAAAAGACAAGATTACAAAGCTCAGTTTTGATTTTTCCGAGCATCGGAGAGTTCTCTACGTGGTGGTACCCGAGAGACAAGAGGCGATGCCAGTCGTTGTGCTGCTGCACGGATCTGGGCGCAATGGCGAAATCATGGCTCAATCGTGGAAGGACCTCGCAGGTCGAGAGGGATTTATTGTTGCGGCTCCCGATGCATTTGATCCCATGTCGTGGGGCTCTCTGATGGATCCGCCGGAATTCTTTCAGGCTGTCGTTGAGCAGGTGAAAGCAATCCATCCTGTTGACGAGAGCCGCATTTATTTATTCGGACATTCTGCGGGTGCGGCCTATGCGCTATTTCTGGCAGTTTTAGATTCAGATTTATTTGCGGCCACAGCCGTCCATGCGGGTGCGCTGCAGGCCAATCCTGACGGACTGTTCGAGCAGGCGAACCGAAAGATGCCGATCGCGATCTGGGTTGGCGATCGCGACCCCAATTTCCCGGTCGATGTGGTTGAGGCGACGAGACGCCTGTACGCCGCGAACGGGTATGAGATCAAGTTGAACCTAATTCCAAACCACGACCACAACTACTACGCCATTTCCGACCAGGTGAATGGAAAGGCATGGGACTTTCTCAAGAAAGTCCGACTTGAGCCGAACAGCAACGCAGGCCAGCCTTGATCCCTCTGCCTGACGTTCGGGGCACCAAACGTCACCCAATTCCTTCTGTTGGTCACAATCTGAAGTCAATGCAGCCCTTCGACCGCTATCGTCGCGAATAGCCTTGTTCGCAGCACATCTTAAAGGCGAGGAGTCTTCGTGCAATTACTGCGCAATGTGATTTTGAGTTCAGCGCTACTTCCTTTGGTGGGATGGTCCCAGGCGCCGGCGCCTACTGATCCTGCGGTTTCAGCCGCGGACAAGACATACACTTCACAGAACTGGGTCGAAGCTGAGAGCCAATATTCTGCGCTCACGCGGCAGAACCCTGAGAATCCGCGCTTCTGGTATCGACTGAGCGTTTCTGCGCGCAAGGACAAGCACTATGACGTGGCGCTTGCTGCGATGCAAAAGGCCAAGACGCTGGGCGCAAGCAAGGGTCTGCCAGCCTTCATCGCTGACTACGAGCTCGCCGTTATCTTTGCGGGAATGGGTGAATCGGATCACGCGCTGGCATCGTTGAAGTCGTCGGCGGATGGTGGATATTCTCAGCCAACCCGGCTCGCCGACGACACCGAATGGAATTCGCTGCGGAGTAGTCCGCAGTTTGTTGCGCTTGCAAAACAGGTTCAACACAACGCCGCACCCTGCGAGGATGCGGAGTTTCGGCAGTTTGATTTCTGGATTGGCGATTGGGATGTTGTATCGGCCGCCGATGGAACGCACCAGGGTTCGAGCCATATTGCGAAAGAGATGGGGGGATGCGTGGTCTGGGAGAACTGGACTTCAGCCGGCGGACCGTATTTTGGCAAGAGCTATAACACCTGGAACGTGAATCTCAAGCGCTGGGAACAATACTGGGTCGACAACGCTGCCGGGGTCATCTTCTTTCATGGCGGAATCAAGGATGGCGTCATGGACTACTGGACGGACGATGTGCCAGTACCCACAGGAGGAACGCTTATGAGGCACCTTCAATTCTTCAGCCTCAGTGCAGACAAGGTTCGTCAGTTTTCGCAGGGATCGAATGATGGTGGCAAGACGTGGCACGTGGAATACGACTTCGTTTACACGAGAGTTGCCCAGAAACCAGCTACGGCGCCCGGATCCTGATTAATACAAAAGAACGGCGACACGGTAGGAAGTGAATGTGCCATCGTCGCCGCGTCCCTGACAACTGCCTACGGCCGCCTGCTGGAATTGCCGGGAAGCGAGGCGATCGACCAGTTGCTTCGGCAAATGGGTCATGTCAGAGCCCTCCCAGCGCATGATGAATGTTGGCTGCGATGTGCCGTCGGATTTTGGCATGCCGTTGGCCATGAGGCACGCAGACCGCGCGAACCGGTGATCGGCGAGCACCTTCACTCCGGTGTTCTCGATCAATTCGGAAAAGCGTGATTCCACCTGGTCCTGAGAAAGAGCTTCGACGCCGCGTGAGTAGTCTGCCGTTGCATAGAGAACGCCGCGGCTGGCGACAACAGCAATTCCAACGCGGTCGACGTCGGGATTCAGCATGTTTTCCCGATGCCCCTTCGACTGCATCCAGCCGTCGTGAATGGCTGCTGCTGTGGAGGCGACGGCAACGTTCTCTTCGATCAGGTTGAAGTGCGCACCCGTTAAACCGGCGCGCTCAGAGACATTCAACTCTCCGGGATACTGGTGTGCGATCGGCCCCTCGGCGACCATGCGCAACGTATGCTTGAGTGCTGCTTCGGCGAGCGCGGTATCCCAGTGTAATGGGGGCGCTCCTGCAGTCGCCCGGGCCTGATTAGCCAACGCCAGCAACTGCTTTGCCTCGGGCTGAAGGTCGCGGTGTTCTTGCGCGCCTGCCTGCATCAATGCTGAAGCAAAGAGCAACGCGGCAGCCAAGGAACGGATCGAGTGTTTACCGGAAGTATTCACGTCTACTTATACACATAAATGGTTTTCCGGTCGCGGTATTCTTACGTTCGTAATGGTCAACTTGCGGGCCATTGAAAAACGCGTCCGCCTTCAACCGCTTGCCGCGGTCGGGATGTTGTTGCTGTCCATTTTCGTTATCACTGGGCTCGCAGCCCCCTGGCTCGCCCCTTACAGTCCAGCCTCTATTGACCTGACACATCGGCTGAGCGGTATTTCGACAGCACATCCTGCAGGCACTGATGAACTAGGTCGCGACACGCTTTCGCGCCTGCTATTTGGGGCACGTCTGTCTCTTGCGGTATCAGTCAGCGTGGTTGCCGTATCGCTGGCTCTTGGCATCGCGATCGGCGGCGTGGCCGGATACCTCGGTGGATGGATCGACACGGCACTCACAACATTTGCAATGAACACGTTCTTGGCACTACCGGGAATATTGCTGGCGATTGCTTTTGCGGCATTCCTGGGACCGGGCTTTTCAAACCTGGTGCTGGCACTGGCCGTCGGCGGCTGGGCGGGATATGCAAGGCTGGTTCGCGCACAGGTGATGTCGGTTCGCGATCGCGAATACGTCGACGCTGCTCGGGCGCTCGGGGCGGGCGGGTTGCGGATCTTTTTCCGCCATATCCTTCCCAACGTTGTACAACCGATCCTCGTTCAGGCCGCGATTGGCATGGCCGGCGTCATTCTGGCGGAGGCCACGCTGTCGTTCCTGGGACTGGGAATTCCTTCTCCGGCGCCCAGTTGGGGCGGTATGCTGAACGACGCGCGGCTCCATCTATTTGACTCACCACATCTGATTCTTTTTCCGGCAATGGCAGTCGCAGGTGCAGTGCTTGGCTTCAACTTCCTGGGAGACGCTCTGCGGGATCAACTCGATCCGCGAACACGTCTAGAAATGGGGTTGTGACAGAGCTATGGTGATTGTAAAAAAAGGCGATTGTGAGCATTGCGGGAGGTTCTACCGCTATTCGCTCTGGCACTCCGGCTTCGGAGATAACTCGTACGCATACTGCGATGATTGCGGGATGCTGGCCACGATCAATTACGAACATCCGACGGTAGTTGGCTTTCCGCCGCTGTCGACTCAATATGCTGAGATCGATGAATCGTGGGAGTCGTTGCTGCGACCATGCGCCTGCGGAGGGGAATTTCGCAAGGGCGCCTCGCCCCGCTGCCCTTCCTGTAATGAGCCTCTATCAGCCGCTCACGCTGCAGGCCATATCGAGGGCCAGGCAAAAGGCGCGGGAAAAGGCTGGCACTGGCAGCGAAACTGGAGCGGCGTCTACTGCATGGCAATTGACGATCCGCAAAATCCGGGCACACCTTTGCAGATGGTGGACCCAGTGATTACACCCGGGGCGGCCAAAACCAAAAAACGCTGGTCACTCGGGTTCAGCTTTGGCCGATGAAGGTCGGAGTCGTTAGCGATACTCATGGACTTTTACGTCCAGAAGTGATCCCCGCGCTCGCAGGGGTCGAGCATATTCTGCACCTGGGCGATGTCGGCAACCCAGACATCCTGAAGTCGCTCGAAAAAGTGGCGCCTGTGATCGCGATCCGCGGCAATATCGACAAGAGCGGCCCGTGCAGCGATCTCCCTGCAACCGAGGTAGTGCTGCTGGAAGGCCGATACATTTACATGCTTCACGACGTGCACACGCTGCATCTCGACCCGGCTGCGGCTAAGTTTGCGGCGGTGCTCTACGGGCACTCACATCAACCGGGCATTCGCCGGCACAAAGGCGTTCTCTATTTCAACCCCGGTTCCTGCGGACCGCGCCGATTCGAACTACCGGTCACCATCGGCATCATGACGCTTGAGGCGGACGCCGATCCAGTTGCCGAGATCATTCCGCTGATTTCCTCTTAGCGCATGTCTAGCTGGGTCCGCTGATCGCCTTTCGTTTTGAACCGTGAAACACCAACGTAGAAGGTATTCGCGTCGGTGCCGGGGTTGTGCAGGCTTATGTTGGCGTTTGACAAGTGCTGATAGCGATAGCCAATTGTGATCGCCTGATTTTTATGGTGGAAGATATTCACTCCAGTTCCGAAATCAATCGTGTACATGAATTGCGAACCCTGTGGGCTTAGAACGCGATCATCAAAGTAAATGAATCCTCCGTTGGTAGAGAGGAAAGGCTGCACACGGTGTAGTGGAAGGAAGTCCGCCTGAAATCCGACCGGGCTGAGGCCGCTGCCATACACGCGCTTGCGCTGGTTGTACACGGTGCCGGTTGGCGTAGTGTTGATAGTTGGCCAGTCGAGCATGGCGAGGGCCGTCATCTCCGGCGAATAGCGCATGGTCCACGTCTGGTGATGACGGTAGAACTCGTAGGAATAGCGGAGATCGATCGGCATGTACTTCACGTCGCCGGCGTATCCCCATATGTGCCCGCTCATCACGGAGAATCCCCACCATGCGCCAAATTCGTGTCTGCCGCCCGGGCCCTGCCAGTCCGCCGGAGCGGCTACCGGCGCAGGCTCAACTTCGGCCAGATACGCTTCTGCACCGCTGTCCTGATGTCGCGATGCATAACGGATAGCCTCGGCCGTCGATGCTGAAACACCTTCTCCGGCATCGCCAAAGAAACTGTTCGCCTTGACGATGCGTGAATCGCGATACCACGGTGGACGGAAGCGCAGAATGTTGGCAAAGCCGCGCGCCGGCGTGAGGAAGTTGTACATGGTGAGCAAAATCGGATTGCGGTTCTTGTCCTCCAGTTTCGTCACGACATGCTTATCGAGATAATCCTCGGCAATGGTCCAGCCGAATCCACCAACTGGCGTGGTCACGAGTTCAACCCAGCCTGTTTCGTTGGTCAACACTCCTTTGTCGTAGAAGACGTGGTCGCCGTTATGGCCGATGCTGGCTTCTCCCAGCGGCCCGAGTTTCCATGCGAAGCTGTAGAAAGTGGACCACGCCAACGCCCGCAGGCGGCTACGCCAATACGGTCGATCGTTCTGAAACGCGAGGGTCATTCCTTTCGGATCATTCTGGATCCAGATGCTGTTGGTGATGGCACCCATCATGGGATGCCCCACATAGTCATCAAGTGCCGGATTGTCGTCGGACCAGCGATCCCAACGCCACTCCTCGGCCGATGCGATGTAGCGGTCCCACCATTTACCGGTCAGCGTTTCGGTGCGATACCAGTAGCCGGTGTAGACATTCCCACCATCCTCAAATGCATTGAACAGAAACGACTCGATGATCATCGGTCCCCAGTGCATGCGGCACTCACGCGCACGGGTTTCGTCGGTGGGACAATCTTTCAACGGCACGTAACCGGAGCGAGGATTTGGCGCAATACCGAGACCGAAATCGCCATCCGTCGACGCGCTCCAAGCCGTCGAGTCGAATGCAGGCAGAGCTGCACTTTGTGATATCGACGCTGAGCGCGTGAGCAGCTGATCGCTCAATGCGGGAATCTGCACATCGGAGCCGCTTTGCATCTGGATTGGAACTGGCGCATCCGGAAGGGACAAGGCATTGCCGTCCGCATTTTGCGTTGGCCCGGGTGGCAGGGACGAACCGGCAACTGCGGCGGTTGTCTCTTGTGCCGCCTCGGTGGATTGAGAGACCGCGGCATTGCAGGCTAAGGGAAACACCGCGATGAACATTAGATAGCGAGAGAGGCGATTCCGGCGCCACTGCATCCTTCGAATTTCTTCTTTATGAGTTTTCTTACGGCTGAGGTCGACATGTTCTGCCTCGAAACACGAACTTTTATACGTGGGATACGTCAAGCCCGCAGACCCTCCTGAAAAATATCGTTGCTCTTAACACGGGAACCTTGATCAGGGCCGAAGACTCAGTTACGAAGCTAGTGGCTTTAGACATACAAGTCTGGAAGAAGCTAATGCTCTCGAAAATGGCGTTTTTTACATCTCTAGAAAACGGCCAGGATACACCTGTTTAACTTGGATGCAGAATTTTGACCGATCATCAGCCTGCAGGCAAGCAAGTGGCGCAGCTGCTTTCATCGCATGCGGGGATTCACAAGCCGGTACAGGAGATCGGTCAACAGGTTTACAAGGACATAGGTCAGCCCAATCGATAGCAGACATCCCTGGACGAGTGCGTAATCCCGATTGGAGATGGCGGTGACCACCAGCCTGCCCAAACCGGGCCAGCTGAAGATGGTTTCGGTAACAATGGCACCGGCGAGCAAGGCGCCAAACTGCAGGCCAACGACGGTGATGATGGGGACCATCGCATTGGGCAAAGCGTGTCGCCAGACAACGGCCGTTTCAGAAAGGCCTTTGGCACGAGCGGTGCGTATATAGTCCTGACCTAATTCTTCGAGCATGGCGGTTCGTACCATGCGCGTAAGAATGGCGGCCAGGGATGCGCCCATGGCAATGGAAGGAAGGACGAGATAGATGGGGTCGATTCCTGCCGCTCCACCGCCGGGGCTGGCGCCCGATACCGGAAACCAGCCAAGGAGGATAGAAAATACCAGGATGAGCAGCGGCCCCAGAACCAGGCCGGGAACGGACAAGCCGAAGAGACTTATCACGGAAAGTCCCTGATCCACAAGCCGCCCCCGGCGGACTGCTGCGATGATTCCCGCCGGCAATGCAAGAGCAAGGGCTATCGCAAGAGAGGTGAGTGTCAGCGCGAGAGTGTACGGATAGCGAACCGCAATGAGGTGGGCTACACTATCGTGCAATCGGATGGAAGCACCGAGATCACCGTGAAAGACACCCGCCCAGTAGTGGACATATTGCCGTGAAAGAGACTGGTCTAGGCCTAGCTGGTGGCGAAAAGCGTCCACATCTGTGGGAGTCGCACCCTCGCCGAGCATCATCTGGATTGGGTCGCCGGGAACAAGGTGGATAAGCAGAAAGACCAGCGACACCACAAGCCAGACAACCGGCAACGTGAGGGCGAGGCGAATGAAGAACTGCTTCATGGGCTGGACTCAACGATAAATCAGTCGCAAGGCCTATCTGCTGAATCCCACGCCGCGACGGATGCAGTTTGCCAACCCGTGCTGACCGAAAAAAGAAAAGAGAGCTGATCGCTGATCGCACGGTGCGATCGAGCGGCAGCTCTCTGAATTCATCGAAAACGAATTACTTTAGAATTGGCGGGTGTACTTCCGAACATCGCGGATGCCCGCTCCGATTCCAAGCACGTGATCGATACGCCGCTGAAATGGATCGGACGGAACAGGCTGCGGTTTGCCGATTGACTCCACCGAACCAGCTTCAACAGCGACCATTTCAGACGATGCACCCTGCGAAACGGTTTCGGGTTCCTGTTCTTCACCGAAAAACGCTTTGAGTGCGCCGAGGAGTCTTTCAACCTGCTCCTTGCGTGCGCGCAGTTTTTCAAATTCCGCATTGATCTCGGTCAATTCCGCCTTGGCGGTTTCAAATGCTGCACGATAAATCTCTCTGGAACCTTCCAATTTCGTACCCTCTCAGGCGCGAGTCTAGCATGCAGGTGAAGCTGGAAAGTAAGAGTCAATAGTAAGAGTTACCGCGCGCAACGCGCTTCGTGGGGCGACAGAATCACCGCCTGGGAGAGAGGCAATTTATTGCATTGCGCGAGGCGAGAGTGGGGAGTGGAGAGTGAGTATGAACGGTGAAAGCCTGCCAGGGCGGCAGAGACGGTGAATGGAGCTGCAGCAGACTGCCGGCTCCGCACCACTCACCATCGACCGTTGGCTCACCACCAGCGTTAGAACTGGCGGCTAAACTTGCGACCTGCGCCGTGACCGAGAGCGCTGTCGAGACGACGCGCGAACGGATCTGACGAAGCACCGTTGCCGTTGGTTGCCTGGTACTGATACACGGGTTCCTCTTGCGACTGGACCGCCTCGTTGGCGGCGTCGGACGCAGTTTGAACAGCAGCTGCTGCCGCCGCGGCTTCCTCTGCACCCAGCAGGGGCTTAAGAGCCATGACGACTTTTTCAATGCGATCTTTGCGCGCCCGGAGTTCCTCGTATGCCCCGAGGATGTCGTTCAATTCCGAGTTCGCCGAGTCAAACGCAACGCGATAAACTTCTCCACCATTGGGCTTCATTTCGATCTCCAGAGCCGAATTTAGCATGATTTTAGAGGCCCGAAAAATATTCCTTCTGCAACTATTAGGTTAGTCCATCCTCAACATAGAGCTGCACATAGACACGACCAAGCGCTCTCCGTCGAAGGACGGGGAGCGCCTGTTGGGTTGACCGTTTTCACTTGCATCATGCGGAACTATCCGCAATTTTCCAGCCCGGTTATGGTCTTCGTACTCGACTTTTGGCCCGTTGCCCCTAGATGGGCGACAGAAGACCTTCCGGCCTCTGCTGCCAACCCCACAGGGCGTCGTCGATGCGTCTCTGGAACGGGTCCGCGGAAGGCTGCCGGAAATAGGCAACTTGCTCCGCTGAGGCCTCGCCCATTGCATGCACCGGTTCGAGAACCTGCTCTTCCTCCACGATATGAACCACAGCAGGTTCGGTTGTCGTGACTTCCATGCCAGGTCCTGAGATCTGCATGAACGTGTAGCCCACGGGTTCGTAAGATTGATGTTCGACCTCGGGCGCCGCGGTGATGGCTGCGCTCGTTTCAACAGTTGGGGTTTCGGCTTGGAGACCGATGAAAGGCCTCAAAGCCTCGACGATTTTCTCGATCTGTTCCTTCTTTGCCTTAAGCGCCTCGAACTGATTAACAATGTCGTGAAGTTCGGTGGTCGCCTCGTCTAATGCGAATCGGTACGTTTCTTGTCTCATAGTCAACCCTTGGTGGCATTGTGTAGCACCTAGGTGTTACCAAACAAGTGATAAGTAACGGTAGGATCGATTACTGCTGTAACGCAAGTAACGTGCGATGTTGCCCTTTCGGACAAAAATCCATGTCGTGAACGGGATGGGCCTGTTCCGTTTCAAACGTTCACAGTTGCAACAGTGTGTTCAGGATATTTTTATATATCGATGATTTTGTTGTAGTTAGACGGAAAGCGCACACGCATTTCGATCAAAAGTATGAGGCAGCATGGGCGAGAGCCGGCTGCGCCTCCTTCTCTTGCTTAAAGACGTATTCAGGCTCGTGCTTTACCTATCTAATGGGAGGGCGGACCGGAGTTTTAAGGAAGCAGCCGAGGATCCCTCGCTACCCCTCGGAATGAGCGTCGGCTTTTTTAGGCACGTGCTTTCCCACCCATGACGCGATGTTGCTGCGTCATGGATGGGGCACCTTCGGATGTGGCGGTTTTGCGTCGCCAGTTTCTGGTCGCTAGTTTGCTTCGGCCACAAATACCGCAGTCGTGAGCGCGGGAACGGTTGCCGTGCCGGTTTTCTGGTTGAAGCTGGATTGGCGCGTTGCTGGATCGTTGGACTGCTTCTGCACTATATGCAAGTGAAGCGTGAGGCCTTGCAAAGTGCTGTTGGTGAAGTTCACCTGCGCGTTGGTTGCGTTGAAGACTACGAGAATGTGCTTATACATGCCGTAGTTTCCGCCGTTGGCATCCAGCTTCATCACGATCAGACCGGGAATCTGATTGGAACCGGTGTTGAGGAAGGTGAGGTTCTGCTGAATCTCCCCCAGCGTTGACATGCGGAAGAGACCGGAGCTATAGCGAATCTTCAACAGGTCCTGAATTGCAGCTTCGGTGTATGCGATGTTTGTGGGTTGCGGGGTGTAGGTGGGGTTGCTGAGGAGCGGGGTCATCAGCGGCCATTGCCCCTGGTTCTGGCTGGCAATGGGAAGGCCGATTCCCCAGTTCGCCGTCTGTCCCGTCCAATCGATCTTGTTGAACCAGTCGCCGGAGTTGTAGCTGTTCTGATCCATATCTTTGGAGCGGAGCATGATCGTCGCCGCCCTGGTAGAACGGGATTCCCTGCCCCAGTGTTACGAGTGCTCATGCCCATCACCTGGCGACGTGCGCGCGTGGCAATGCTGTCAGTAAAGCTGGATTTCAATTGCACCGCATCAAAGAGGTCCTGGTTGTCGTGGACGGATGCATAGTTCACCGCTTCGATCGGACTCTTGGTGTATCCGGTTGGCTGGCCGTTGTAGTTAACTTCGGCGCCTGTTACGGTTGCGCCGGAGCTGTCCGATGAACGTGTAGTCACGGAGATTGCCGGTGAGACCAACATCGATCCAATCGGAGTATTGGAGCAACTGGGACTGCTGTTGCGTGGACGACTGGCTGCCATTGGTGAAAGTGCTGGGATCAGTGAACAGGCCGGTTGCGAAGCCCTGTACGCGTTCGTCGGTAAACGGACTGCCGCCGCGGATGCCGTCGCGGATGCGGTCGTTGAAGCTGCCGATGCCGAACCCGTAGAGATTGATTTGCGACGCGTTGGGGCCTATCTGGTTGTTGGCCGTGTCCCCAAAGTTGAAGCCTTCGCCGTAGAGATAAATTTTAGATCCGTCTACCCCATCTTTCTCAACGGTGAGCGCCTGCAGAGCATTCTCGATGTTCTGCATGTTGTAGGTGAACATGAAGCTCATGATGTCGAAGCGGAAACCATCGATCTTGTACTCCCTTGCATTGAGGACGAGAGTGTCGATGATCAACTTCTCCATCATCTTGTGTTCGGCGGCCGTGTCGGCGCAGCAGGAGGCAGTTTCAAGGCTGCCGTTGGCGTCGAGGCGGTGATAGTAGTTCGGCACCACTTCATCAAGATTGGAATTGGGTCCTTCACCGCTGGCGTTGGTGTGGTTAAAGACGACATCCTGCACGACGCGCAGGCCTGCTCTGTGCAGACCTTCAACCATGGTGCGGTATTCACTGACGCGATTGTCGGGGTTGATGGCGTAGCTGCCTTCCGGCGCCATGTAGTGCACCGGATCGTAGCCCCAGTTATAGGCGGGATTGGTCTGGCTGGCGGTGACGGCAGCTTGTTGCTGCTGTCCGTCGGGTGGGTATTGCGCCAGGCCGGTGGGGATGATCCACGTGGATTTATCTTCGTTGACGCTGGCGAAGTGGAATGAAGGCAGGATGTGGACTGCCTTCAATCCGCTCTGCGCAAGAGAGCGAAGATGCTTCATGCCGTTGGAATTCTGATCGTTGAAGGCGTCGTACATGCCGCGATGGGACGCGGGCACGGTTAGGTCGTTGACGCTGAAGTCACGTATGTGAAGTTCGTAGAGGCTCAGGTCGCTCAGACTTGCGAGGCGCGGCGATGTTGACTCGTCCCACCCGTTGGGTTTCGTCTGATCCGATTCCAGGTTGGTTATGCGGCTTTTGGTTCCGTTGAGTGCGAGGTCTACGGAATAAGGATCGCTGGTGACATTTGTATCGACCGCGCCATCGGCCGGGACCCAGACTTTGACGCTGTAGAGGTAGTACTTGCCCTGCCAACTCTTGTCGCCGCCCGCTACCCACACTCCGTTGTGATACTTCATCGGTATGGTTGCTGACGGCGCGGTGTCGGACTCGTGATTGAAGATGAGAAGCGATACGCTCTGCGCGGTCGGAGCCCACACCTTCAGCTTGACGGCAAAGTTTTCCATGTCAGGAAAGTCGCTCCATGCCTGCTCGTTGCCAGCATGGAAGACCACGCCAAGTTTCCCTGGATAGTAGAAGAGATCGTCGAGCACGCCAGCGAATTGCAGGCCGGTGGCGTACTGCAGGTTTCCACCCTGGCCAACCACCGAGAGGGCGAGCTGGCCCTGAAGCGCAGTATGCAAGGTGGAGAGCGGTGTGTCAGGCGGAAGCTGCAGGACCGTGTAGCCGCTCAGTTGTGGATAGCGCGCCAACTCATCGGCGGTCAGGCTACCACCGGCGGTGAGAGGAATGGTGATACCGCCAGTGATGCCGGTCGTGGTAACCGACAAGCCGCCAGTGAGACTCGAATTGAGGGCGTAGGTGGCGCCGCTGGTGGCGAATTGCGGAAGGATGGCGACGCGCTGGCGATCGATCCAATAGGCCTGCTCAATGTTCAGGAGACTGTTGAGAATCTGCGTGGCGGTTGGGGTGGTGGTGAAGACTGTCGCATTGCCTGAAATTGCCCAAGCCTCTGTATTAGTTGCGACGTCGAGGATACATGTCCGGTCCCGGATCCTTGGCGCCCGTCGAGATGTTGTGGATGATGAATCCGAGATTCTGCGCGTTGGGTTTCAGGCTGATGTCGAAGTATGCGCCGTAGGAATCGAAGGCCGTCACGCTGGTCAGGCCGTCGTTGTAAGTCGCCGGTGATATTCCGCGGTGTCGTCGAAGGCGTAGCAGGTCCAGTTAGAGTAGTTGCCGTCGGGACGGTAGTAGTGGATGCGAGCGTATCCAGGGAGCAATGCGTTCGGATTGGTGAGATTGGGCGCACTCTTGTAGAGCTTGCCGATTCCGGTGAAGGCCCAGTATTCAAAGCCCTCGGTCGCGGGATCGACGAACTCGTTGGGGCCGGGATCTTTCTTGTCCCCACCGGGCGCGGACGGATTGTGAATGATCAATCCGAGATTCTGCGCATTGGCAGGAACAGCAACATCAAAGTAGACGCCGAATGCGTCAGAATTCGTCACCGGGACTAGGCCGCTGTTGTAGTCGCCACCATATTCCGTGGTGTCGTAGAAGGCGTAGATGGTCCAGCCGCCGTAGTTGCCATCTGTGCGGTGATAATGGACGCGCACGTATCCCGGCAAAAGCGCTGTTGGGTTGGCGAGACTGGGTGCGGATGTGTAGAGCTTGGCGATGCCGGAGTATGCCCAGTACTCGATTCCCTGGCTGGCAGGGTCCACAAACAGATTGTTCGGCGTGTCTTTCTGGTCGCCGCCGGGCGCAGTGGGATTGTGAATAATGATGCCGACCTGTTGCGCGCCAGTGGTAATGCCCACATCGAAGTAGGCGCCAAAGCCGTCAGTGCCTGTTACCTGGACGGGCCCGCCTCCGTAGTTGCCGGTGTTTTCTGTTGTGTTGTCAAAGGCATAGATAGTCCAACCAGAATAGTTGCCATCAGGCCGGTGGTAGTGGACGCGGATGGAGCCTGCGGGAATGGCTTGAGCGGCGAGGGATGGCAGAAGGCCTAACAGCAGGAACGCGAACGCAACGACAGACAGACGCTGCGCTAGAGGGGGATGGAATCTCATGGGGCGGCTCTCCCAAAGTTATGTCCGGATATTCGAACTTGTTTTCCCGGCGACGGGAGGATATACCCGTGTCTTGTCGGCTCGCAATCGTCTTTTGAAATTCATCGATAGCCAGGCGAGCGTCGGCCATTGGAGAGGTGGAAATGCAGGACAGGCGTTGCCAAAGCGCCTGGAAGTTCCGGAACTGCGGCTACGGTTTATAGCTACGGCTTATTCGGCGCGGCGGCGGGAATAGTGGCTTGGCTGGCGGACTGCGGCGGGTAAGCCCGGTCGACAGCTTCTTTGAGTGAGCGGAAAAGCGGGACCGTGGGCGCATCGAGGCCATCCTTCATTTCACTCGACCAAAGCGGGCCGCTCAGTTTTCCCTGGGTAGCAAGTGCAAAAACGCGCAGCGTATCGTCGGAAGGACCAAATTCGGTCCTTGCCCCAACTTCGTCGGCATTACCCGTTCGGTCGGGATTCGCCCCAGGATTGGAGTCGCCGGGCGCGCCGGGATTGCGGTTGGGATAAGAGCCGCTGACTCCGGGGTGCGTACCAGTACTCACCCCCCCGTGAACCTGCGCGGCCGCGAGTCGTCCCTTGCGCACAATGATGATGAGGTCAGCATCGCCCCGATTAATCGTCAGCGCATAGCGATGCCAGTCCTTCAGGGCATCCTGCACATTTGCGATGGCTTCGCGATCCTCGGGGAAAAGGCCGGGCTTCATGATATCGCCGTCTTCTGCCTGGATGTATACATACCGCGCGTTGGAGAAGAGGGCTGAAAGGTTGTCCTTCTTTTTGTCTTTCGCAAGGACCAGGGGGGCGACAACAGCCAAAGCAACGGCGATCGACTTGAAGAACTTCATGAGGACACCTCCGCAACGGCCAGCCGGCCTCGCAAACAGCATACTCCGCCAAATGTAGCCTGCCCAGTTCCCAACGGCTTTGGATTCTAGAACGAAACTCCGCGAGGGATGAGCCGGTATTCGTAGGCCTCGCGCTCAAGCTGTTCCCGGAAATCGGGGTGGGCGATCGAGATGATTGCCATGGCGCGCTCCGCGACGGACTTCCCTTTCAGATTGACCATGCCGTATTCGGTGACGATATACATGATGTCTGAGCGGGGAGTTGTGACGATGTTGCCGGGCGTCATGTTGAGGACGATGCGGCTGCGGCGCTCTCCTCGCTTCTCGTAGGTGGACGCCAGGCAGATAAATGATTTGCCACCTTTTGAGGCATAAGCACCGCGCACGAATTGCAGTTGTCCACCGGTGCCGCTGAGATGGCGGTGGCCGTCAGACTCGGATGCTGCCTGACCCTGAAGGTCGATCTGCGTGGTGTTGTTGATGGAGATCATGCGATGGTTCTGCATGATGATGTTGGGCATATTGGTGTATTCGACAGGATGGCAGCAGAAGTCCTCGTTGCGGTTCAGCGTTTCATAGAGGTGGTTCGAACCGAGCGCGAACGTGTAGGCGATTCTGCCGGCGTCCAGGATTTTTTTGGATCCTGTGATGCGGCCACTTTTGTAGAGATCGGCGATGCCGTCGGTGAGCATTTCAGTGTGGACGCCGAGATCCCTGACGCCGCTCTCGAGCAACAGGCTGCAAACCGCATTTGGCATGCCGCCGATCCCGATCTGCAGGCATGCGCCATCTTCAATTTCGGCTCCGATACGCCGGGCAACCGCGCGGTCGACTTCAGTGGGATCAGGGTTGGGCAACTCCGGAGGACTTTGATCGTCGCCATCAATGATGTAGTCAACCTCGGTGACATGCACACCGTTTTGTTCACCGTGAGCATAGGGAAGATGGTGGTTCACCTCAACGATGACCATCCTGGCAGATTCAACCACGGCGCGATGCCAGATATTAGAGGCGCTGAAATTGAAGTAGCCTTTGTCGTCCATCGGGCATGTCTTCAGGATTGCGATGTCGACGGGCGCGAGAAAGCGGCGGTAGTAGTCGGGTACTTCTCCCAGGTTCACTGGCATGTAATTGCAGCGGCCTGCGTCATGTTTCTTGCGGTCGTAGCCGGAGAAATGCCGGCTGAAAAGAAAAAAGCAATTCCCTTCTGATTCGCACTCCGCGACGGCTCGCGGCCGCATGGATAGGCAGGAACGGATTTTCACATTATGCAATTCATCTCGGCGCAGGCCGAGGGCATTGTCGAATAGATCGGGTTGGGCAAGCCCCACGCCGTAATCCAGCCACATACCAGACCGGACGAAACACGCGGCCTGGTGGGCTGAGATTCTTTGTGCCGGAACGCACACTATTCTTCTGGACATGACGTTCACCTTCATCCGGGATACAGCAAGCAAGTGCCCCGGCAGTGAGTGCAGGGTAATCGTCTCACGACTCATCGAGGGCCGGGAAGATTCATATTTTCGACAAAGTTTTAGCCGCTAGACGATCAGGAGATAACATCGGAGAGATGAAAACTCCGGCGCTCGCAATTTTTATGATTCTGGCTTCGGTCTGCGGCATCGCGCAACACAATGCTGCTCAGGATGCGATCGCGGCCTTGCGCAACGCCTCGAACAAGGCAATTGTTGCCGGCGATATAACAGGCTTCTCCGCGAGGCTTGGATCAGGATTTCGTGGTGGTTACAGGAAACGGGTCGTTTCTCTCGCGCGATGCCTATATTGCGGCATTTGCCAGAGACTTTGTCGATCCGAAGTCGGTGCGGTTTGAGCGCATGGTTGATTCAATCGAGATTTCTAGTTCAGTTCCACTTGCTGCGGAACACGGGCACTGGGCAGGACGTCTGCCCGGTGGCGCGGAAATCTTTAACGGGACATATCTTGCAATGTGGCGAAACACCGCGAGCGGCTGGAAGTTGCGGTCGGAGCTGTTTGTCTCACTTGCGTGCAAGGATCCTGCGGCCTGCGAGAGCTATCGCAAACGGTATGGTGCAACGAAGGCTGAGCCCGAGAAATGAATCAGAAAATGACCTCCGCCCTCGAGCCCAACTCGGCGATTCTATCTGATACCTTGTTGAAGAACGAAGCAGGAATTCCATTGAAAGACAGCGCAATCGCCACAGAAAGCGATCTGATTGACCGGTTGACGAAGCACCATACCCTGGGCTCCGCGCCGCGGGAGGAGCTTGCGTGGCTGGCGAAACGTGGATCGCTTCGCAGGCTTGCGGCCGGCGAAGTTCTGTCGCAAAAAGGCGTGCAGGTTGAAGGCCTCTATGTGGTGCTGTCGGGGCACGTTTCACTGTCAGCGGATCGAGGCGCCGGATTTCAGAAAATGATTGAATGGCGCGCGGGCGATGTGTCCGGGATGTTGCCATACTCGCGGCTCGTGAATCCGCCGGGGGATGCGATTGCGCAGGAAGCGACGGAGATTCTATCTCTGGATCGGGAGCACATTCGCGCGCTGACGCACGAATGCTTTGAAATCACTTCGATTTTGGTGCGTACGATGCTTGATCGGGCGAGACTGTTTACGTCGAGCGAACTGCACAACGAGAAGATGATCTCGCTGGGCAAGCTGTCGGCCGGATTGGCTCACGAGCTTAACAATCCAGCATCGGCCATCGAACGGAGTGCTTCACTGCTTGAGGACCGGCTCGTGGATTCCGAAAAGGCAACGCGCACGCTGGGCGCCGCCAGGCTGAGCGATGCACAACTGGATGCCGTCGATACGATTCTCGCCTCGTGTCTGGCCAAGCAGAGACAAGTGGCGCTGTCCTGCCTCGAGCAGTCGGACCGCGAAGAAGCAATTTTGAGCTGGTTGAGGAAACAAAAATTGGATACGGCCAACGCGGCCATGTTGGCCGACACTGAAGTGACCTTTGAGGCACTCGACCAGCTTGCTGCGGTAGTATCAGGAGCTGCCTTGGACGCGGTGCTGCGGTGGGCGGCTGCTAATTGCGCGGCGCGTCGACTCACATCGAGCATTCAGGGTGCGGCGATGCGCATATCGGGTTTGGTCATGGCCATCAAGGGATTCACGAACATGGACCAGGCGATGGTGGCGGAGTCTGTTGACCTGGGACCGAGCCTGCGTCACACCGTGACGGTACTGCAGTCGCGAGCGCGTGAGAAATCGGCCGAGGTATCAGTAGAGCTTGAAGAAGGGCTACCAGAGGTCCTAGGGTATGCCGGCGAACTGAACCAGATATGGGGAAACCTGATCGATAACGCGTTAGATGCCGTACCGCGCGGAGGCCGCGTCGAGGTGTCTGCAACCCACGAAGATCATCGCGTCGTCGTCCGCATTGTCGATAATGGTCCCGGCATTCCGCCACAGGACCTCGCGCGCATATTTGATCCGTTCTTTACTACCAAGCCAGTGGGACAGGGCACCGGTCTGGGGCTCGATATTGTTCGTCGCCTGGCGCGGCATAATGACGGCGCAATCCAAGTCGAATCGAAGCGAGGCCGTACGGAGTTTCGCGTTACGCTGCCGATTGCGAAGACCGATTCTGCCAGCGTCGCAAAATAGGCGCCAGAGGTGAGTCTAATCTGATTGAGATTCGAGGCTTAATCGTCCTCCTGCTCCCTAAAGCGTCGGAACGATGCAATCACGTCCACTTCTTCTCGCGTGAGGGGTAGGAGTCGCGGTTCTTCCCCTTCGTGGCACGCTCGGACATAGTCTTCAAGTATTTTTATATGCTCCAGTAGATCTTTCATTCCCGGTACCATAATTTTCGTTTCTCCTCTGACGAATAGCTTTTTATGCGCGGTGAGCAAGAGATGCTTTGCACTCAAAGTGGTTAGACGCTGAAGAAATCATTGCGGTTGGCAAACGAAGTTTTGGGGTCAGCAAAAGATCATCGACAGGCCCATTCGGATCGCTCACATGTGATCGGTAAACCGTAGGCTAATCGGCTGTTGGCGAACAATTAGCTGTACTCGCCAGCACCTGATGCTCGGATATCGCTCGTAGCTTACCCTTGAAGCTTGTCAAACAAGCTTCCGGATCCAAGTTGTGAAATCACCGACTCTAGCGCGGTCTCCTGTGTCTTCGAGAGCGACAGCTGCGTGGCGACGGTCGCCAGGTCGGCTTGCATGAGATCGGTTTGCGCGGCTGAGAGTTGCGTCTTCTCGGTTGTGATCGCACCTGCAGCCGCAGTCAGCTGCGTCATCGAATTGTCGATCACGACGCGCTGCTGCGAGAGTGTATTGAGCGCAGACGTCAAAGCCTCGGTGTCTTGCGCTGCCTGCGTCGTATTCACGGTGCCGCTCGCGTAGTCGGCGACAAGATTGTTAAGGACGCCGAATACGCTCGCCGATCCAAGAAAAATCTGATCGCCCGGCACATTGAGCTGGATCTTCTGGCCGTTGGGGGTATGCAGATAGTTCACATCGCTGTCGCCGTTATAGGTGGTGACGGCTGGTGAAGTTGCTGTTGAAGTCGCGAATGGTGCGGTTGCGGTCTGCCCGCCCGCAAAGATGTACTCGCCCTGATAGCTGCTATTGGCGAGCGATTCCACCTCGGTGAGAATGCCGGATATTTGGGCGCCTATCGATTGCACGTCACTTGCATTCATGGTGCCGTTGTTGGCGCTGGTGGCCAAAGCGATGGCCTGTGTCAGTTGCGATACAACGCTGCCCAGCGCCGAATCTGCCACCTGCAGTTGCCCGGTGACGAGGCTTGAACTCTGGGTGAAGGAATCGTCTTGCTGAATCTGGTTTAAAAGCAGAACGTTGCGCCCCGCGGAAGCCGGATCGTCTCCCAGCGCGTTGAAGCGAGCGCCACTCGAAAGCTCATTGGTCAGATTCTGTTCGCGACCCTGCGTCTGATCAAGAGCGCTGACAAGATTCGTTACGTAGAAAGGATCAACTCGCATCATGGTCTCCCGGCTGCGCGAGCACCGCGCGTTGATGCAGCACCATATACGTTAGAAAACAACATCAGGAAACAGCCGTCGACGTGCCGAGATTGAGAGCCGATGTCATGACGGTGTTGAGGATCGCAAAAACCTGCGATGCCGCCTGGTAGCTGCGTTCGAATGCCTGCATTGCAGACGCTTCGTCATTCAGATTCACGGCCGATAGTGAGTCCCGCGTGGTTTGCAGTTGCGCGACTGAGGCATTCTGCGCAGTGTTCTCAATCTGAACACCCGAAACGGTGGAGCCGAGAGCAGTCACAAAGTTTGAATAAAAATCCGTCGGGGTGAGGCCGTTAGCAATCGTTTGTGTTGCCAATGCAGCCAGGGCGGCGCAATTGGAACTGTCTCCACTTCCCTGGCCTGCTGCCGCCGCTGCAATTTGCGCAGGATCGCTGATCACTACGCACATGTTCATTGCGCTGCCCGCGGTAGTTGCGGGCTGGCTAAACACAGCCGCTCCAGCATTGCCGGTGAGATCGGAGCCTGCATTGTTCAGTGCATTCACTTGAGTCGAAATACCGTATGCAAGCTGATCGAGGGCCGAGATGACCTGCGGAATATCCTGATCTCGTGCCATAAGATAGCCGCCGAGTTCCCCGCCATTCGACATAAGGGACGACGTGATATCGCTGGTGCCGATGAAGAAATGAGTCACTCCGTTAACCGTGCCGGTCGTGAGCGGATAGCTTGTGCCCTCGGAGACGAGTGTCTCTCCGGAGGACGTTGTAAGGGAGATGCCATTGTTCTCAGTGCTGATTTGATTAGTGCCGATAAGCTGCGACAGCTTACTCAGGTCCAGTTGGCGCTGATCCTCGAGCGTGCCGGCATCTGCATTGGGCGACGAAGCCTGAATCTGGGTGTTGAGCTGCGCAATCGCCGACGTCAAGGAGTTAACCTGGCTGGTAACGCTCGCAGCCTCCTGGTCGAGCGAGGTACGCTGCCCTGTCAGGCTTGCCGCAGCATTCGAAATATCGCCGGCGAGCGTCCGCGCGGTTGATAGCACCTGCTCACGCAACGAGTTGTCAGTCGGATTGGCCTCAAGCGAAGCGAAAGAATCGAAGAACCCGGTCACGTCACTGCCGATGTCTCCTGCCGCCGCACTCGATGAGCCCGAATCTGGCGGAAAGAGCGCTTGCACCGAATCAAGCGCCGCAAGACGCGTGCCGGAAGCTGAGGCCGCCTGTTG
This sequence comes from uncultured Acidobacteriaceae bacterium, assembly GCA_963802565.1. Taxonomy (GTDB): domain Bacteria; phylum Acidobacteriota; class Terriglobia; order Terriglobales; family Acidobacteriaceae; genus Telmatobacter. Next base: position 298,275 of record CAWDJR010000029.1, read on the forward strand.
CTGCTGCTGGAGACGTTCTTCAAGCACGCGGTCGCGAAGAGAGCTGGCCCCGGTTTCCGAAACGCCCGTTCCATAGCTTATTCCGTTGATCTGAACTGGAGTGTTCTCCCGCCAGTTAGCAACCTGCTGCGTGTAGCCCGGCGTGTTTGCGTTGGCCACATTGTTGGCGACGACATTCAGGGCGGACTGGTCGGCCTGCAAGGCCCCGGAGATCAGGTTGAATGCTGAACTAATGGTCGCCATGGTCGCTCCCGGCAGAAAGATCGCGACTGGTTGAAACTCGCCCGTATTCCAAGCCCGCCAAGCGCTTTTCGCGCAGACGACGCATCACGTTGAGATTGGCCTTGGTCGCCTCAAGAACCCGCATAAATATACCCATCTCGCTCCATGACTCCGTGCATTCGGAACCGGAACGAGTCAGCGCGATCCCCGCTGCGGAGTCGTCGCGAACTAATGCCGCGCAGTAAAGCGCCATCTCTTCCAACCTGTCAGCATCCAGATGCGCGAGTGCTTGCGAGGCCTCGGCGAGCATATTCCTCAGTTCATGCTGTCGGACGCTTTCGATCATGATTGTTGTGTCCATTGTTGTATTCAACGAATTCATCACCACGCGCACTTCGTATTCGGACCTTTTGGCTCAACTCATCATCCGTCGGTTAGACTAGTGATCTTTCATTTACCTGAGCCCATGCCGGCTGCCATCATCGAATCGATAACCTTGTCCGCAACCGCGGATGCTGGAACACTGTAGGTCCCAGCCGCCATTGCCTGCTGGATAGCGGCAACTCTGTCGGCACGAACGCCTTCCTGGCTCGCAGACTGCGAAACCTCGGTGCCCGCCTGGCTAAGGGTCGCCTGGTCGCCCGCAAATCCACCCTGGGCAATATTGTTTTCATTGTTCCTGAGCTGTTGTGCCTGTGGCGATGCCGGTGAAGAAACACCTAGAAAGGCCTTCAGAGCTTCGGCATTATTTCGGATTTCCATACACAATCCTCCTTAGCGGGCTTATCGGCAATCCTCAACTTCACTTGAGCGCCGCATCCATGTTCCGCGAAGAAATATTCATTTCTTTTCCCTGATGAGGAGAATCTTGAGAACTTCTGTCGTTCCGGGAAAGCGCATGAAGTATGTTGGTGGCAATCCCTAACCCTCCCTGCCTGCTGAGGGATTGCCCCAATGCTTCGGTGGCAAAGTCGGCCATGACTCCTCCCGAGCCGGCATCGGATTCGTCGCCGTCCATGGTGGCCCCGGCTGCCATCGGCTTGAGCAATTCCTTCATCAGCTGTGCCTCGAACTCGTGCGCGGCCTGAACGAGGCGCGGCTGAACCGTCGCAGATGGTCCATGCGTGGGCATTGCCGCGATGGCATTCATCTACAGCACCTCCAGATCGGCTTCGAGGGCGCCAGCTTCTTTCATCGCCTGCAGAATGGAGATGACATCGCGCGCTCCTGCTCCGATGCGTTGCAGTTCCTGAACAAGATTCTCGACGGTGGCTCCCTCTTTGAGATCGATGCGGTTGACCGGCTTATCCATGGCCTGCACCGATGTCTGCTGCACAACTTGAGTCGTTCCCCCCGAGAGCGGCCCCGGCTGCGAGACCTCGGTTTGCGAAATCACGTTCACCGAAAGGCCGCCATGCAGAATGGAGACCGGTTGCAAGCGGACCATGCCGCCGATGACTACGGTTCCGGTGCGCTCATTGACCACTACCCTGGCGCGCGGAAAAACTTCGATCTCCACTGCCTCGACCTTGTCGAGGAGCGCAGGGATGTCTTCGTTTGGCTGCGGAGTCAATTCGACGCGTCTGCTGTCGACTGCGTGAGCGCGGGCGGAGCCGAGGGATTGATTGAGAGCCACGGCCATGCGTTCGGCGGTATGAAAGTCCGCATCATTGAGGATGACGCTGACGGTTTGCATCTGCTTGAGTTCGAACGGCACCGGCCGCTCCACCAGCGCGCCCCCGGGAATTCTGGCGGTGGTTGGATGATTGAGCTGCCGTGTATTGCCAGCTGCTGTGCTCATGTAGCCACCCAAAACAAGCGATCCCTGGGCCTGCGCGTAGATCTGGCCATCGGGACCGTACAGGGGCGTCATCAGCAGGATTCCACCTTCGAGCGAACGCGCGTCACCCGCCGAGGATGCTGTAATGTCAACGCGATAACCAGGCCGGCTGAAAGGGGGCAGAGTGGCGACGACAAAGACTGCCGCCATGTTTTTGACCTGCATGTTGCTGGCACTGTTTGAGCCGGTTTGCGGAACCGTGACGCCCATGCGTTCGAGAGCGGAGATCAGGGTTTGCGCAGGAAAAACAGTTTGAGAGCTATCGCCCGTTCCGCGTAGTCCGACGACCAGGCCGTAACCGACGAGCTGGTTGTCGCGAATGCCTTCGATGGTGGCAACATCCTTGACGCGCGCAAGCTGGCCCGACGCCTCGCTGTGAGCGAGTCCGGCAGTGATGGCGATGGCCGCCGCCAGAAGGATCCATGCGACAAACATTACCCACCGCACGTCTTCCGTCGTGTTGGAGTTCCTTCTCGATGGCAAGGTGAGAACAGTCATCTCCATTTGCTGAGCCTGATTCATCGTGTCGTTCATGGTGTTTCCGCTTTCATAGCAGCTGTGGATCTCTAAAACACGAGCAACTTCTCCAGCAAACGCACCAGCGGATTCTGGCGGTAGGTCGAGTCACTTACGATTCCCTTGCCCGTCACTTCGAGTTCGAGGTCGGTCATGGCAGTGGAGAGGACCTGGTTCTGTGCGCTCACATCTTCCGGACGCACCAGGCCGCGCAGCTTGATGAGCTGGGTCTGCTGCGAGAAGGTCAGCTGACGCGTCGCCTGCACCACGAGCATCCCGTTGGGCAGCACATCAACCACCTCTCCGCCGAAGGTCGTGGCGAGGCTGGAATTGGTGGTGCTCTGGCCCTGTGCTGTAAGACCGGACGAGGAGTTCTGTCCGACAAGATTCTGCAGATTGTTGGAGACTTTGAGCGCGCCAAAGAGCGAGGTAACGCTGGAGCTGGCATTCGATGCGCGGACATTTTTGACCTGGCCGTCGGTCGACGCCGCAAGGCTCTCAATCACAACGATGGAGATGACATCATGGAGCCGTGCAGCTTTGGCATCTGTGCCGAAGCGTACCAGGCGACCATCGGAGACCCAGATGGAGCCGGCAGTGGTGGTCTGGGCGGCATTCTGCGCCCGAACGCGGTCGATGTATGCGTGCAGGGCAAGTTCGGGCGGAGTCTTGGTTGTCTCGGTTGCTTTCTGCTTCTTTGTGGCATGCAGTTCGGCGGAGACTAGTCCGAAAATGGCCAAGATCAGAAAACTAGAAATGACATTGAAACGCTTCATGGCCGCCACTCTTTCGCCATGAAGCCGAGAGTGGCGCGGCCTGGCGCAACTGCAATCGCGCGAACCGTAAGGCCGCCGAATTTGATGCGCGCACGGAGAGCATCTCCGGGCCGCAGCTGCCTCGAGAGCAGTAGCTTCGAGTGCCGCATCGGAGACAGTCGTATGCTCAAGAAGGACGATATGATCTCCGGCGTGGATCACCGGGATAGAACGCACCCTTAACTGGAACTCCGCTCCACGAATGGATTTATCCAAAGTGAGGAACGCGCATGCGGAAAGCGGCGACTCGCGCACTAATAATGCGGGACCAGTCGCGCGGTTCTGATCGCGAATCAGCAGCCAGTCTTGATGCGTGCCGGGATCCTTGAATTCGCGGAGCGCGCGATAACGGGGTTCATATCCTGAGTGGAGATCATTGCTCCTGGAACAGCCGATCTCTTGCATACTGGTCTCAAGCTTCTGAGCAAGGCACGGGAGCGCGAATACAGCCGCTAGAGCAACGACAACACGACATAAATTGCGAGACGGACTGATTGCCTTCATCTTCTTCACCTTTAGCGCGTCATGTTGTTGATTTGTGAATACATGTCGTCGGCCGCTTTGATGACCTTGGAGTTCGATTCGTAGGCACGTTGAGCTAGCACCATCTGAACAAATTCTGTTACCACATCCACGTTGGAATTTTCGAGATATCCCTGCTGAAGAGTTCCAAGCCCTTCGGCTCCACCCGGATTACCCAGCACCGGATCGCCAGAGCTCAGCGTGGCCTGAAGAAGATTCGAACCAAGGCTTTCGAGGCCGCCGGGATTAGGAAACGTGGCGAGTTGCAACTGGCCGAGTTGCGATGGATTCTGCTGACCGGAGAGTGTGGCATTGACCATGCCGTACTGCGTGATTGTGACCGCGGTGGCGTTGGAGGGAATGGTGACGTTCGGCAAGACCGGATCGCCGTCGGTGGTGACAATCGTTCCTTGGTTGTTGAGGTGAAACTGACCAGCGCGCGTATAAGCGATGGTTCCATCAGGACGCTGCACCTGAAAAAAGCCGGGACCTTCAATCGCGACATCGAGTGGATTTGAGGTCTGATTGAGCGCGCCCTGGGTCATGATGACCTCGGTAGCTGCAGATTTGGTACCGAGTCCAATCTGCAGTCCGGCCGAAACAGTTGACTGGCTCTGCGCGGCACCCGGCGTGATCAGGTTCTGATAAATCATGTCCTGAAACTGAAGGCGCAACTGGCGAAAACCGGTGGTCGAGGAGTTCGCCAGATTGTTGGCGATGGTGTCCAGGTTCATCTGCTGCGCGGTCATCCCGCTGGCGGCGGTGTACAGTGCTCGAATCATTGTCTTCTCCTCTGCGTCAAACCCGCTTACACTCTGGGCAGGTCCTCGGTTGCGGTCTTGTTGAACTCGGTGTGGAAGATCGTAAGAGCCTTCTGCATCATCTCGGCCTGGCGCTGCATCATGATCAGGTCCAGAGTTCCCTGCACAACATCCTGATTTGCACCTTCCAGAGCGCCCTGCTGAATGGCTGCATCTCCGGATTGAGTCGGCGTGACGCCGTCTGGAGCGGCGTAGCGGTTGGCGCCTTCCGGCTTGAGTTGCACACCATCGCTGAAACGAAACACTCCTACCGTGGCGACCGCGCCGCCGCTGACCGAGATCACTCCTGCGGAACCAATCGCAACCTCTCCTGGTGGAATCGAAATCGACTTGCCTGTGGAGGAAAGTACCGGCTCATTCGCTGCAGTTACGACTTCGCCGTTTTGTGAGCGATGAAAGCTTCCATCACGCGTATATCGCAATCCATTGGCAGTTTGCACGGCGAAGAATCCGTTTCCCTGGATGGCTAGATCAAGGGGGCTTCCCGTCTGCTGCATCGGACCTTGCGCCATGCTTAGCCGGTCTCCACCGAGCAGTCCGTAGCGATTGACAGCCTGCCCCAGTTGCGAGTCTTCACCCTCGGGTCCAAGCAGAGCGGAGCGGAAGTACTCTCGCTCGGCGCGGTATCCCGCGGTCTGCGCGTTGGCCAGGTTTGCCGCGGCCGTATCCAGTGCCTGGGTGCGGGCCATCAGGCCAGTCATCGCAGCATAGTAGCCGCTGTCCATGAGTGTGTCCTTCCGTGCGTCTACAGTGCAGGAGAAGGACCAAGGTTGGCGTGAACGGATTAAAAGATATTCAGAATGGCGAACGTATTTGAAAGGATACGCATTTCTGGTCGAAAGCGACTCTGGCGGGATACTAACCGGCACAATTCTCAACTATTGCAGCGAATCGCAAACGATCGTCATTTCGAATCGAGTGTTATCGAATGAATAGGCCTGGCAGAGTCTGAACTGCGGGGATTGCACGTGCAGGTTATAGTCACTCCCCGTAATGACAGCGGGTACAGAAAGACCGCAGTTGGCGGCAAGATTCGGGACTTTGCTCTTCCATGTTCCCGCCAGCATGTTGCAGATTTCTCCGATCGCATCTTTCACGACGTCGTCAACGGTTTCGAATTCCATGCCGGCCATGCTGGCGGCCATGGTGCGAGCCGCCAACGCGTCGCAACGAATGATACAGGCGCCGCTGAGAATTCCGCCGAATCCGACTACAGCCGTAACCGAGACTGAAACCTTCGCTTCTTCGACAGAATCGACATCGTTCTCGCGCCGGCACTGCACGCCGAGCATGGTCTCGAATACTTCCTGCACGCTGCTGTCGAGATTTTCCGGATCGGAAACCAGGTGCATCGAATCCTTCAGCGTCGGCGTCATTATGTTCTCCCCATTGTTTGCAGCGTGATCACTGCGATAGACGTGTACTGACCTTCTGACGCCGTTCAGCATCATTGTGAACTCCATCGATTCATGCCTGCGACAAGAGCGACAGCACCCTTTGCTTGACCTGATCGGCTGTGAATGGCTTGCGAATATAACCCATTGCTCCCGCCTCGATGGCTTGCTTGACGTGTTCCTCGCTCGATTCTGTCGTGATCATCACGACTGGAACTCCGGGAGCAAGCTGCTGGGAGCGAAGCTGGCGTACAAATTCCAACCCGTCCATCGATGGCATGTTGATGTCGGAAAGGATGATGTCGACCTGTTTGGATTTAAGGATCTCCAGCCCCTCGATCCCCGATGCGGCTTCGAAGACGAGGAGGGACTCCAGGCCTGCCTGCCGCAACGATCTCTCAATGATCTTGCGCATTACCGAGGAATCGTCAACGATCAAAGCGCGGACTTCGCTCATGCGTTTCTTCCTCTCCTACCCTTAAGATCGGCCCCAATGCACAATTCTTGAGGAGTTGGATATGGGTCAGAAGTTTCCAATGGAGCAGACCACATCTGAGATCGCAGAAATTTGTGGAATCGGATGGAATGCGGAGGTGAGGAACATGCGCAGCCAGATACAATCACGCACTCGCACCAGGCGCGAAGCAGCCGGATGGAGGCGCTCGATGGAGCGCGCAAGCAGATGGGCCGCAGCCGATTCTGAAACTGCTTCCGCCAGCTGTACGGCTGGAAACTTCTGCTGCAGCGTGCTGCTGAGCGCGGGACGGAAGAGCGTGGATGGAACAATGCCGCTCTCCACGCGCATTCCTGTCATTCTTCCGACCGCAAACGCGAGCACGGGGTCAAGAGACTGCTCGAATCCAAGATAAAGAAGCTTTCCGCCAGCTACGCGCAAGGGCAATGCACCAAACGCGTCCAGAAAGAGACGCGGCATCGCAAAGGTGTGTGCGGCTGCGTCTTGGGTCTCAGGGGAAAGGACGGGACAACTCCACTGCAGAGCCAGAGCCCGGGTTACGACCGCTTCATCGGTTGCGTGATGCTTGATCAACCATTCTCCCAGCCTGCCCGAACCTGCCGCCGCCTGGGCTTGCAGCGCTTCGCGAAGCTGCGCGCGGGTGATCCATCCCTTTTCGAGCATCAGCAGGCCAAGGGGAATGCGGTGGCGATAGGTATCGCCGCAGCTTGAGCGGCCATCCAACTCGCGGCGCAGCGCAGACTGCAGGCGCTCTTCAGTGCACTCCGGCGAGCACGTCCAACCATCCTCGAACACTGGCCTCGAGCGGTTGCGAAACAGATGCAGCCAACTGGAACGACAACCGGGATTCGCGCAGCAGCCGATCAGGCCGGGATGGAATGCGCGGTGCGACACAGATTCGGAATCGAACAGGATCGAAGGACTGGATGTCGGGTCGACGCGTCGCTTTAGAAGAGACATCGTATGCTCTCCAGTCGCTTCTGCGGTGTTGCGACTTCGGTAACACGCAAACCGAAATTCCCGTTGACCAGAACGACTTCGCCGCGTGCAACAATTTTGTCGCCGACAATCAGGTCGACGGGATCCGTTACGTGGCGATCGAGTTCCACGACGTCGCCGGGGCCGAGTTCAAGGATTTCTCCTAGAGGCATCTCGCGGCAGCCGAAGCGCAATGCCGCTTCGAGTTCTACGTCGAGCAACAACTCAACACCGGAGCTCACTGTCTGACGCCCAACGGGATCTTCAGAAAATGGAGCCGACTCATGTGGCGCATATTGGTTCCCGTTGGGCGCCTGCCGATATCGCAATGTGTCGAGAACCCATACGATCCATGATCCGACGGGCGAACTTAACTTGAACGCGCGGGTACATGTGCTTAACGGCTCTGAAGGGTGAAAGGCTTCAATGCGGCAGACCTTTCCGGATGCTGCAAGGAATTCGCCCGCTGCAGACTCGGCGACCTCTCGCAGGAATTCAACCCAGGCAGCTGCCTGATCCACCCCCTCTCCGAGTAGCGGCGCTTTGATAATTTCGGGATCCAGCATTACGGAGAATTCTCCCGTAGCTTCTCCTGAAATCTCTGCCAGCATGGCTTGACCGGCAACGAGGGATGGAGCTGATTCCAATTCCGTCAGTTGCGGCTCACCGGACAGAGCCTGCGAAAAGAGGGTTGTCGCCGCTGATATCCAGCAATCAGCATAGGTCTTCATACTTGACGCTCTTCTGGAGAAGTTTGTATGCGCGCAGCCCGATGCGCTCCATGTCGAATGGGTTCTGCCATAGCAAGAGACTGACCCGCAACCCGCCATTCGGCAGGTACTGCCGCGGACAGCCCCAGGCGAAGAACACTGCCCGGCTGAAGATTCTCAATTTCGCGCGCTGCTATGCGCACCGGGGGCAGTTGCAGACATCCGCCGAAACGAATTTGCCGGGCAGCCGTTTCAAGCCGGGCTCGCGTTTCCGGGGCGTGGCGACGATGTCGTCCCCAGTCGGAGGTCAAGCGGCGCAGGATCGTATTGGCGACAACGGCTGGAAAGGCCAAATTCAGCAATCCGGAACCCTGCGGCATGCGCACTTCAAAACTAAGACAGAGCGTTTTCTCCGTAACGGACATGATGCGGGCAACCTGCGTTTGCATCTGGCGGCGTTCAAAGTTGAAGCTGAGTCCGACCGATTGCCAGGCGGCGGTCAGTTCGCGACAGATGATATCCACCACACTGCCGAGAATGGCCTCTTCGATATCGGTAAGTTCACGAAGCGGTCCCTCCTTTCCCTCACCGCCGAGAAGGAGATCGATGATGGGCGGCGCGAGCGCAAGATCGAGTTGCAAGACGGACAAGGCACCAAGAGGTTCAAGACGCACCGATGTGACGTAACTGATCTCGGGAATTCGCATGAGAAATTCGTTGAAGGGAATCTGCTCGGCCGAAACCAGGCTGACCTGAAACTTACAGCGTAACCACGCAGCCAGATTATGGGTGAGGTTGCGCGCGAACAGGTCGTTGAGCATACTGATGGCGCGCAACTGTTCGTTGGAAATCTGGCCTGCGCGGCCGAAGTTGTACGGCACTACACTTGTCGATCTGACCAATTCTTCAGCCGCCGCAGGCGTAGTGGTTCGGGCCGCCTGGAAGAGCGCATCGATCTCGTCCTGCTTAAGCATTTTTTCCATTGAAGAGTTCCTTGCTTTCCAAAACCAGTGCTTCCAGAACGCGATCGCGCTTAGCTTGTTGCAATATGCTTCGGCGCAAGGCTTCGTCCGCTCCGCCCCCGAGCCCCAAGATCGTGCATCGCCACCCGCAGGTGCACGACAGCCGAAGCGTGAATCTGCGACACGCGGGATTCGACAACGCCAAGAGCGAGGCCAATCTCCCTCATGGTCAGTTCTTCGAAGTAGTAAAGGGTCATGACCAGACGCTCGCGTTCGGGAAGATTCTCAATTGCGTCCCTGAGCTTGTCTTGAAGTTCGCCACGAAGGCAGCAAAACAAAGGATCCTCATCCGGCCGACCCGGAACATATGCCAATTCTTCTTCGCCCGAGTCCTCGTTGTGCTCGATATGGAGGGTCCCGATTTCGAGCCCTTTGAGATCGCCGAGCAGGGATTGATAATCCTCAAGGCTCACTCCCATTTCGGCGGCGATTTCCGCTTCGCCAGGCGACCGACCCAGGCGGCCCGTCAGAGCACGAATTGCCTCTTCTGCCTCTCTGCCCTTACGGCGCAGATCGCGCGGGCTCCAGTCGAGACTGCGCAGGCTGTCGAGAATCGCGCCGCGAATGCGGAACTGTGCATAGCTGCGGAACTGCACTTTTTTCTGAGGGTCAAACTTGGTAAATGCATCCATGAGACCTACCACGCCGGCCGACACCAAGTCTTCGATGTCCACATGTTGCGGAAGCCGCTCGTGAATACGCCTGGCCAGAAAGCGAACGATGGGCAGATGCTCAAGCAGCAACGTCTCTTGCTCTCCATTCAGCAGTTCAGCTGGAACTTCGGGCGGATATCCTCCTCGAGTGACCACTCCCCGTCGTGTTCCTACAATTGTCACGGCATCGATTCCCATCCGATTCCCTCGCCTTCGCAAATCTGTCTTAATGCCAACTACCCGCTAACGTTTCACTCAGCGAATCGTGCCCGCCGGTCTCAAGCGGATCTCCGGAGGTATCTCAGCAGCCGCGACAACAGCGAGTCTCGGCATTATCGGATCCAGCCACCGCTTGACGTGGTATCGAGCCGGACTCGGACAAAGGAGCACGGGAAGGGCCGAGGAGCTAGAAGTCCCGATGAGATGTTTCAAAGAATCGGCAAGACGGCGCACCAGCGGAACAGCGGTCGCCGAGCCGGAGGAAAGCAGCCTCTGACTGCCTTCGGGCGCAAAGGAGGCAAGAATCTCTTCTTCGATGGCGGGATCGAGCAGTAGAACCGGCAGCTGGCCATCCTGATCGAGGAGCGGCGCAATCAGCCTGCGGCCCAGCGCCTGGCGCGACGCTTCGACCAGTGGCACCAGTCCCTTGTTCACCGGAGCAACTTCGAGCAGCGCCTCGAGAATCGCCCCCAGATCGCGAATGGAGACGCGCTCCCGCAGAAGTTGCTCGAGTACACGTTCCACCTCGCCCAGGGTAAGCAGTTTAGGCACCAGTTCTTCGAGCAGCTTGGGATGGCTGTCGTTGAGCGTGTCCATTAAACGCTTGGCCTCGGCACGCCCCAGAAGCTCGTGCGCATGCCTGCGAACCAGCTCACCCAGGTGTGTAGTGATTACAGTGACGCTATCGACAACGGAGTAGCCGGCGGCGATGGCCTGTTCCTCGACTGCGGTCGCAATCCAGACTGCGGGGACTCCAAACGCCGGCTCGCGCGTCTCCTTGCCGGGCAGAGGACGCCGTTGCGGGTCGCCTGAAACCGCGAGCATCTGCGTGCCTTCCAGCAGCCACCGGGCGATTTCGATGCCGCGCAGGGAAACGAGATACTCGCGCGGGCGGAGGCGGAGATTGTCGGAGATGTGTACCGGGGGAACCAGAAAGCCCATCTCCGCGGAGAGATGACGACGCAGCGCGCGAACACGATTTAGAAGCGTTCCGCCCTGCTTCTCATCCACCAACGGAATGAGTTGGAAACCAATTTCGAGCGAAAGCTCTTCGAGGCGAAGCAGGCCCGCGAGATCGGCCGAAGGGGCCTGATCCTGTTTCTTCTTTTCGACAGCGCCGATCTCATCCGCCGCTTGGGGCTCGGGAGATGCAGCGATCCTGCGCCCGATGAAAAAGAGCGCAGCCGCGACCAGCAGGAACGTCAATCCGGGCAGGCCCGGAATCAAGCACATGGCGGCGCATACCGCACTGGCTAGATAGAGCGTGGCGGGGCGCGCGAAAAGCTGCTGACGAATTTCGGTTCCCAGCATCCCGGCTGAATTCGCGCGTGTCAGCGTGATGCCGCCGGCAACCGAGACCAGCAGAGACGGCACCAGCGTGACCAGTCCGTCACCTACCGTTAACACTGTGTAGGTGCGTGCCGCTTCTCCGAGTTCGATTCCCTGCTGCAGGGTGCCGATCAGTAGTCCGGCAACAATATTGATGGCGGTAATAAGAATGGTCGCCATCGAATCGCGCTGGTTGAAGCGCGCAGCACCGTCCATCGCTCCGTAGAATTCGGCCTCCCGTGCGATGCTCTGGCGGCGGCGGCGTGCTTCAGCTTCGTCGATCAGCCCGGCGTTCATATCCGCGTCGATAGCCATCTGCTTGCCGGGCAGCGCATCAAGCGTGAAGCGGGCGGTGACCTCGGCGGTGCGTACGGCTCCGTGGGAGACAACCAGGAACTGAATGGCAACGAGGGCGAGAAACAGGACGAAACCGACGATGTAATTGCCGCCGACCACAAACTGGCCGAAGGCTTCAATCACCTTGCCAGCAGCACCGGTTCCCTCAGAGCCGTGAAGGAGGATGCGACGGCTCGAAGCGATATTCAGAGCAAGACGGAAGAGCGTCAGCAACAGGAGCAGCGTGGGGAAAACGGAAAGCTCGACGGCGCGGCGAATCTGCACTGACGAGAGAAATACGATGATCGAAGCCGCCATGGAGAGGGTAAGGAGAAGGTCCAGCGCCATGGCCGGAAGCGGAATCAGCATCACAAAGATGACACTGATAGCGCCCATAGGGAGGACGTAATCCCGCAGGCGGTGGAGGATGCCCACGGATGCGAGTGGTCCAGGGTTCAGAACAGCAGTGCTCATCGAGGTCCTCTCTCGGAAGAAACGTCTGAAACAGCGGTAGTGGCAGGACCAGAAGGGGCTGATGACGTGGAGGGGTTGCGCGGCGACGTGCCAGTTGGGCGGGTACCGGGTTTTGCTTCTGCCTGGCGCGCGCGGCGCTCCCGCATCTCGGCCTCGACACGCTGACGATAGAGGTAGGCCAGAATCGCAGCCACCGCGGCATACAAGTCTGCCGGAATGGCATGGCCAACCTCGACCGTGCGGTAGAGGGAACGGGCCAGGGGTGGGTTTTCAATGATCGGCACGCCCGCCCAGCGTGCTTCTGCCTTGATTTCCTCCGCGAGAAGATTGCGGCCCTTGGCGAGAACCCTGGGCGCATCCATGGCGATAAAGTCGAAGCCCAGCGCCACGGCATAATGCGTGGGGTTGGTCAGAATAACTGCAGCTTTTGAGACGTCTGCCTTGACCTTGCGGCGACGCATTTGGCGTTGCAACCCGCGAATGCGGCTCCGCGTCTGCGGACTGCCTTCGGTCTCTTTGAACTCCTGCTTCATTTCTTCGCGGCTCATCATCAGGCGCGACTCGCGACTGCGCCATTCGACCATGTAGTCCACCAGGGCCCAGGCGAGCAGCAGCCATGCCGACGCGACAAGAAGGCCGTAAATATCGTCCGAAAGCGAATCAAGCCGCGAAGTCGAGAAAGGCGGGATGGTGAGCTGCCGGGCAATCCGCTGCACGGCAAATACCGCGAGCAAGCTCGCCGGAAGAAGAGACTTGCCCAGACGGGCCGCGGCGCGCAGGGAGAAAAGGTTTTTCAGGTTTGAAACCGGGTTAACGCGGTCAAGACGAAAACCGATGGCGCCCATATTGACCTGAAGACCGCCAGTTTGTACAACGCCGGCTAAAGCTGCCGTAACAACAATCGAGCCGACCACGATACCGACCGGAAGCAAAGCGCTTGCGACGATGCGACGGATGGCGAAAAGAGTCGGCTGGAGAGTCGAGGCTTCCCATAAATCCGACGCGCCGAGATTGAGGGACGCGGAGAAAGACGAGCGAAAAGAATCGAGAATTCTGGAACCGAGGAAGCCAAGGCAAAGGACTCCGGCAAGCGTCGCCGCAGCAGAGGAGAGTTCGCGGCTATGCAGGATATCGCCATCTTTGCGCGCTTTCTCGCGGCGATGGGGCGATGCCTGTTCGTTGCGGTCTCCGGGCATCGGCTACCCTCCCCATCCGAAGCCGCGCGATGCGCCAGGCGCCTGGAGCAGTCTTTCCGCCATGTCCAGAAGTCCCGCAAATCGCGCTTCGATAAAGCGAGGCCACAGGGCCAGCGAGCCGGTCAGTACGGCGAAGCCAACGAGAGTCTTAAGGGGAACGGTCAGTGACATCACTGGCAGTTGCGGGCTAAGTTTGCTGAGCAACGCAACCGCAACCTCAATGAGCATGGTGGCGGCAAGAACAGGCGCGGCTAGTTCGACCGCGGCGAGAAAAATGCCGCCCGCGGCCTGAACGAGCGCATGCGCAGTGAATGGGGTAAGTGTGTAGGCACCTAGAGGCACGGCGCGAAAACTGCGCACCAGCGAAGCCAGCAGGATGCGATCGAGGCCCGCCGCAATCAGAACCAGTGTTCCCATCAGTTGAAAGAGATCTCCCATGAGCGGCGTCTGAATGTTGGAGGTGGGATCAAGAAGATTGACCATCGAGAAAGCTGAATTGCACCCCCGCGATTTGCCCGGCAAACAACAGCATTTCGTTCAGCAGCGAGAGGGCCAGCCCGTAGACGAGGCCAACGGCAATCTCGCCCAGCAGGGTGGCGAAGGTGATGTCGGCATGCGCGTGCGGGCAAAGATGCAACCAGCGGAGCCAGCAGGAACGCTACTGCCCCAACGAATACAGCCTTGGTCCGCACCGGAAGCGCGGAGGAAGAAAAGAAAGGCGCAAAGACGATGATCCCGCTTACGCGCACCAGGGTAAGAACCATCGCACTCAAAAAGCTCGCCCATGCGTTCATCAAAATTGCGTCCCGATCATCGTCATGATCTTTCCTGACTCAGCCCAGATAACGGTGAAGGTCGATCATCAGCAGCACAGTGTAGGCCGCCAGCCGGCCGAGAAACCACGGCATGCCGACAAGCAGGATGAGCGCCACCACTCCCAGACGCGGAACCGACAGTCAACGACTGCTCCTGAAGACTCGTCAAGGTTTGGAAGAGCGTGAGAATAAAGCCGAGTAAGAACCGCCGCAAGCAGCACAGGCGCACTCAGAATCATGGCTTCTTTCATTAACTGGCGAAGTAGTTCGGCAACAAGATCGGGCGTCATGCAGATTCTCCTTAGAAACTTTTAAGCAGCGAGTGCGCCAGCAGGTTCCAGCCATCCACCATGACGAACAGCAGAATCTTGAGAGGGGTAGAGATGACGACCGGCGGCAACTGAAACATGCCGATCGAGGTCGTGATCGCAGCAGTCACCATGTCGACGAGGAGAAAGGGCAGGAACAGAACGGCGCCGATCGCAAAGCCTGCCTTCAGTTCAGAGAGGATGTAAGCCGGAACGACGACGCGCATCGGCAGATCATCGGGCGCGTTGGGGCGCGGAATTTGACCGGCCGCCGCAAAAAGCGCGAGGTCTTTTTCGCGCGCGTAATGCAACAAGGAAATGCTTGACGGGCTGTGACCCGCGCTCGATCGCATCCCAGCCGGTGATCTGTCCGCCGCGATAGGGCTCAACAGCCTGTTGATCCACCTGGTTTAGCACTGGGGTCATCAGAAACCACGTCATCATCAGGCCAAGTCCGAGAAGAGTCGGATTGGAGGGTGCGGTCTGTGTACCGAGCGCCTGGCGCAGAAAATGAAACACCACCATCAGCCGGACCAGCGGAGTCATGCACATCAGGATCGCGGGAAGAAGCGTGATCAGCGTCAGAGCGAAGAGAATGGTCCACGGAGTCGAGTCGGAGGGATGCAGACGCGCGTTGAGATCGGGCAGCAGCGGAGTGACGACGGGAACTGCCGCATGTGCGGTGACGAGGAAAGCCATCATAGACACTTCCCTTCGTCTGCCGGTCCTTCTGAAGACTCGAGCTGCGGCCGGATTTGGATGAAGAGAAAAGAATGCGGGCGCACCTTCTGCTGATGTGGCGACTAGCAACCGTTGTCCATCGGCCTCGATCAGAGCCACAGTCTGGCGCGGAGCGAGAATGATTCGTTCTACAAGGGCAAGCCGAGGCTGCTGGAAGGCGCGAGGGTGGAAGCGACTGAGCAGCCAAGATGCGAGTCCGGAGCGCTGAGAAGGGGGCGCAGCGGCAGAGGGCTGCCGTTGTCCCACCGCAAAGCTCAGTGCATTGGCAAAGACTCCCAAGTTCTCTCCTTAAACAAGGCGGGTAATGCGGACCGCCAAAAGTTGATCGATGACTTCGAATTCAGTCCAGGCCAGTTGCGCTCCACGGGTCGCCAATGGCAAGTCGTCTCCGTTGAGCCATTTCGAAGCGATGACCGCCCCGACGCTCAAGAGTCAGGAGATTCTGAACCCGAAATCCTCGGACAGGAACGGCAACATCGATTTCGACTGGAAGTCGCGCGACGAGCGGGTTGATAAGGAGAACGCCTTCGACACCCGGATTCGTCGAGGGCTGCGCCAAGGCGGCTTCAGTCTTCATCTCCGCCAAGCTGGTTGCGGATGGCATCGTCGAAATCTGGGTTTGCGTCGCCATATGGCGGGAATTGGTGCAAGCGAGAAGCCGGAAGTGGTTGAGATTTCTTAGAAAGGACTCATGATTGCGCGCGAATGGCACCCTACGACCAGAAATGGGGGGATTCACTTCGCTGCTACACTAGATAGAGTGATGGCCTGAGAGATTTGCGAACGACGGCTGAAATTCGAGGTCCTAAATATGCTCCAACAAAATGAAAACAAAAGTTTTTCCGGAACTGGTCTACGCCTGAAGGTTGGTCTCGCCGAGATGTTGAAGGGCGGGGTCATCATGGACGTGATGAACGTGGAACAGGCTCGCATCGCTGAGGAAGCGGGAGCCGTGTCCGTGATGGCGCTGGAGCGTGTGCCGGCGATGATTCGCGCTGAAGGCGGTGTGGCGCGCATGGCGAAGCCCAGCCTCATCAAGCAGATCATCGCAGGCAGTTAACGATCCCCGTCATGGCCAAGGCCCGTATCGGGCATTTTGCTGAAGCACAGATCCTGCAGGAACTCGGGGTGGACTTCATCGACGAGAGCGAAGTGCTTACGCCGGCCGACGAGGCTCACCATATTGATAAGCACGCTTTTACGACGCCGTTTGTTTGCGGCGCGCGCAATCTGGGCGAGGCACTTCGCCGGATCGCCGAAGGCGCGGCCATGATCCGCACCAAGGGCGAGGCAGGCACCGGCGACGTGGTGCATGCGGTGCAGCATATGCGCCAGATTGTGAAAGAGATGAAGGCGCTGACGGTGCTGAGTGAGCAGGAGCTTTACGCAGCCGCCAAGGAGCACCAGGCACCTTACGAACTGATCCGCATGGTTGCGCAGGCGGGCAAGTTGCCGGTGCCGAACTTCTCGGCCGGAGGAATCGCGACTCCTGCAGATGCAGCACTGATGATGCAGCTTGGTGCCGAGGCAATCTTTGTGGGTTCGGGAATCTTTATGAAGGAGCGGGCGACTCCGCTCGACGTGGAGAACGATCCGAAAGAGCGCGAAGAGGCTGTTTCCCGCGCCAAGGCGATCGTGATCGCAACCACGCATTACGATGACCCCAAAATTCTTGCAGAGGCAAGCGAACAGGTGACCGGCACCATGAAGGGTCTTGCCGCCTCCGCTATTGAAGAGTCACAGCTACTGCAAACGCGCGGCTGGTAAAGTGGCGGCCGCAAATCTGAGCCGGAAGTGCCTGGCACTTCCGGCTTTCGTTTCCAAGCAGGATAGAGCACAGGAGCACGAAGATTGAACGCGGAATTCAAGCTGCCGCGCATCGGTGTACTGGCAATACAAGGTGACTACGCGGCCCACGCCGCAGCGTTGTCCGAATCGGGCGCGATACCGATTGAGGTGCGGAAGCGTGAGGAACTGGCGGGACTGGACGGCTTGATCCTGCCCGGCGGGGAGTCGACCACGATCTTGAAGTTCCTTGAACGCGGCCATCTTTTCGACGATTTGAAGGAATTCTGCTCCACCCGCCCTGTGTTCGGCACATGTGCAGGCGCGATCCTGCTGGCGCGCGAGGTGCGCAACCCGGCTCAGCGCAGCCTGGGTTTGCTTGACGCAGTGGTTGAGCGCAACGCCTACGGAAGGCAAATTGATTCCTCCATACTCTTTTCGGAGTCGAAGCTACCGGGCGACAAGCTGGAAATGGTCTTTATCCGCGCGCCGCGAATCGTCGAAACAGGTCCTGAAGTCGAGGTGCTGGCGCGGCGCGATGGCTTGGCGACGCTGGTCAGGCAGGGCAAGCTGATGGCAGCCACGTTCCATCCGGAACTGACCTCCGACCGGCGCGTGCACAAAGCATTTGTTGATCTGGTGCAAGCCAATCTTCAGCCGTGACGCACCGCTTCAACCTCGTTGTGACCGAATTCAAAAAAAGGCCATCCCGTTCGGGAGTGGCTGCGTCCAACGATTAGAGCGGTTCCGCGGTGGACATCGTCGTTTCCGGTTGTTGAATGGGATTGGCTTTTGGTCCGGTAAAAGGCCAATCGATCACAATGCCTTCGAAACGCTTAAGCGGCGGAAATGCTTTTGTGGTGTAGTCTGATTTGCACAGAGGCTTCTGAATGCCCGCGACCTTTACGCATTCCCCTGCGGAAACGGAACGGAAAGAGCCAGGAATTGGCG
The DNA here is from genome assembly GCA_963802565.1 of uncultured Acidobacteriaceae bacterium. Taxonomy (GTDB): domain Bacteria; phylum Acidobacteriota; class Terriglobia; order Terriglobales; family Acidobacteriaceae; genus Telmatobacter. The sequence goes on from CAWDJR010000029.1 coordinate 316,397, forward strand.
GCAAACCTCCTGTTGACCGGCGGCCTACCGGCGGCGGCGGGGGGGGCGGCGACGATGACCGGCAGCATGAGCGTCGGGGTCCGCGCGAACTGCTGCACAAGATTCGCTTTTCTGTCTTCTCCATCCTTGCTGCCGACATGATGTTTTTCGCCATCCTGGTGGCCCTCTTCTTCGCCCGCCAGGCCGGCACCAACATGGATCCCCGCACACATGAGCAGATTGGGGATTGGCATCCTGTCTTGCTGCCGCCCATTCTTTATCTCAATACCGCTCTTTTGCTGCTGAGCAGTCTGACGATGGAATTCGCCCGCCAAAGCATCTTCCGCGAAATTGACGTGCTGGAGGAATGGCTGGGTCTCGGCCATCCGGCACTGCAGCGCACCTTGCCCTGGATGGGAGCCACGCTGGGTCTTGGAAGTCTTTTCCTGGCCGGACAATGGGTGGCGTGGCGCCAATTGACGGCACAGGGGTTCGCGTTCAACCACTGGTCGACGCCGGCGAGCTATTTTTTCTACATCATCACCGGCCTGCATGCGGCTCACCTGATCGTGGGCGTGATTGCACTGGCCGTAACCCTGGCCGTGATTCGCCGATTGAAGCGGGTGGAATTGCGCCAGATTGCAGTGGATGCCACCGCGTGGTACTGGCACGCAATGGGCCTGGCGTGGATGGTGTTGTTTGCGGTGCTGGTGATCGGGCAGTAAATCCCGGAGCCGAGAGATTGGATGAGCAAATGCCGCATCTCTCCGGATGCGGCATTTTTACGGAATGAACTTGCCGGTCTTGTTGTCCGCGACCAGGGTGAATTCGTCTTTCTTCTCAACGCTGAGGGTTGCGGCATCCGGATCCTTCACCTTCCACATCACCGCATGCAGCTTTTTGTCGCGATAATCGAGGGTCAGGTAGTGGTAAACGGGAAATGCCGTGTCCTGATACAGATCTTCCGATCCTCGAAAAAGGAGCGGATAGGGCTCGGCGCCACCACCGCCTGAGGTCACATATTCCACGCCGTTGCGCTCGAATCGCTCGTAGTTATGGATGTGTCCGTTAAAAACGATCACCTTGGCGTGCATCTTGTGCAGATGGATTTCCAGAAGGTGGCGCAAGGTGAGCCCTTCTTTCGAAGGCAGATTGGTGAATAGCTTCGACTGCTCATCGACTACCCATGGGGTGTGATAGAGGATAAAGAGAAAATCCACCTGGCTGGGCAGGTGATCGAGTTGAGCGGCGAACCAGGTTGCCTGCGGACTGGTACCTCCCGAAGCCGAGGTCATGTCGAGTGAGATCACTTCAACGCTGCCCATCAACACCGAGTAGTAGCGGTGGTTTTTGATGCCGGGGAAGTTTTCCAGGTAGTTGGCGATCCCCTTGTGGATGTCCGTACGCACTTCGTGATTTCCCATCGTGGGGAATTGGAGTATCTGGTTCTTCCGCCACGCTGCTGTCTCGTCGCGAAACACCTGCCAATCAGCATCGCTGGATCCGATGTAGGGCATGTCTCCGGTGAGCAGCAAGACCTCGGGACTCTCCTCAGCAACGCGCTGCGCCAGGTATTTTCGAATTCGCGGGTTGGTGCCGATCTTTACGGAAGGGTCGGTGAAGCGCATGTCTCCGTAGCCCACCATATGTATGGGGGATCCGGGGGAATATTTTGAAATGGTGAAGGTGGGGTTTACATCGATCTTTTCTGGTTGTTGAGCAACTGCGGAAAGCAAAAACGCGCACGCGAAAACGGAAGTGAGAATTGTCCGCGCACGCCGCCTCAGGTTTTCGTGAAGTGGTAGATGCACAGGTTCAGGCTAACATCGTGCCCGAGTCGCCCCACGTCTGAACGCTGCATAGGAATCTGAAAAGCGAACACGCTTCAGTGCGAAGCGGGGTGAATAAATGCGCGCAGCCTCGCTGTAAAGGTGGATTTCACCGGACACGCGTAATAGATTTGGCGATTAACCGCCATTAGCATCTGGATCGCCCGCACGCCCGGGTCGTGAGCCGAAACTTGCCTGGCTTCCCGAACATACTCGTCGGTGAGGTACTCGATTGCGTGGCCGAGGATCTCCAGTGCGTGCCCTGCTTCCGGAGTGATGTGACGACGGCGATCGGCTCTCACGGCGCAGGACGGGACGGCCGGGTCCAATCCCCGAAGCGCAAGTCTTGCTGTGGTTGCAGCCATGGCATTCGAACCTTCCAGATCCGACTCGGTCTTGCCCTCCCTATCGGCATCTCCGGCAAGATTCTTAACGAGCATTCTCTTCTTTTTACATTTGGAAGACCGATTATGGGTTTCCCATTATCGGTTTCATGTGACGCGCCTCACAGATACTGAAATTGATCGAAGGGTATACAAACTTAAGCGCCAAATGTGTTCAGGCTCTCGACCTTGCTCCCAAGTGTGCACGTATGGAGCAGAATCGAATCATTCCGCTGTGACGGAATGAAATCGATATGGCAAATTACGATGCCCCTGATCGCCTTGACGGGATGAGGTTTGGAACCTAAGCTCAAACCAGCGGCCTGTCGCAGTGGGAGCAGTCTGGCCCGGCGAAAATGCCGTACATTTTGCGGATCTTTCAAGACAGGGTGCAGATGATTCCCTACCACTGGCAGTATCTTCCACTTCTAATGCAAGTGCTTTTTGCCATTGGACTTGCTGCGATGATGGTCTTGGCATCCTGGTTTGTCGGCCGGCATCGCAATCTCCCCGTGAAGCTGGCTGCCTATGAGTGCGGCATCGAGTCAGTGGGCGATGCGCGGGCCCGATTCAGCGTGCGCTTTTACATGGTCGCAATGCTGTTCATTCTGTTCGACGTGGAAGCGGTTTTCATGATGCCGTGGGCGGTGATCTACCGCCAGCTCCCGCATATCACCGGCCAGAGGCTTTTCGGCTTCTGGGAGATGGTTGTCTACCTCGGGTTTGTCGCGGTCGGTCTCTATTACATCGTGCGCAAGGGCATTCTGAACTGGAGCCTGGACAAGGCGGATCTCTAGGAATGGCAGACGCTCCAAAGGAAACTCTGGCCGACAGGCAAGCTGTGCTCGAAGGATTGCCGGATCATCCGGCCGTCAAGGCCATCCTGGCCTGGAACGCCGACGCCTTGACCGATGCCCAATTTGACGCGGCGAACTCACGCTGACGGTGACGCCTGAGAAGATCTGCGAGGCGGTGGCTGCGGTCAAGAATGCAGGCTACAACGCATTCGAGGACATGACCGCGGTGGACTGGCTGCCGCTCGAGCCCCGCTTCCAGCTCAGCTATCACATTCTTTCGCACCTATATAAGGAGCGAATTCGTCTGAAGACCTGGCTGGACAGCGGGAACCTGGCGATTGAGTCGATCACTTCGGTCTGGCCAGGCGCGAACTATTACGAGCGCGAAGTCTTCGATTTGTTCGGGATTCGCTTTGAAGGACATCCCAATCTGCGCCGCATCCTGATGCCCGATGATTGGGAGGGACATCCGTTGCGCAAGGACTACCCGGTGGAGGGCTACCGCTGATGCTGGATGTAGGCACTCCGATCCTCTACGCCCCGCCGGCCGAGGGCGCTCGCGACCAGCACATGGTCCTGAACATGGGCCCGCAGCACCCATCGACGCACGGCGTGCTGCGCCTGGTGCTGGAAATTGACGGCGAGATCGTGGTCCGGCTTTACCCGGAAATCGGCTATCTGCACACCGGCATCGAGAAGACCTGCGAGGCAAAGTTCTATCAGCAGGTGGTGCCCCTGACCGATCGCGTGGACTACCTCGGCCCGATGGCCAACAATCTGTGCTACTGCCTCGCGGTCGAAAAGCTGCTGCAGCTTGAAATTCCAGAGAGGGCAGTGTGGATTCGCGTGCTGCTGACGGAGTTGACGCGCCTGAATTCGCACCTGATCTGGCTGGGCACGCACGCCATGGACATTGGCGCGCTCACGGTCTTCCTCTACACCTTCCGGGAACGCGAAGAGATCCTGCGCATCTTCGAGGCAGTGGCCGGTCAGCGGATGATGACCAGCTACTTCCGCATCGGCGGACTGTCGATGGAGCCGCCGCTCGATCTGTTCGATCGCATTCAGGCATTCATCAAGACGTTCCCCGAGAAGATCGACGAATATTCGAACCTGCTCACCGGAAATCCCATCTTCAGCAACCGGCTGAAGGGTGTGGGCCACCTTTCGCCGGAAGATGCCGTTGCGCTGGCCGTTACGGGACCGACGATGCGCGCTTCCGGCATCGATTTCGATCTGCGGCGCGACATGCCTTACTCGAGCTACGAGAAGTTTCAGTTCAAGGTGCCGATTTCGAACCGCTGCGACTGCTGGGGACGGTACGATGTGCGTTTGCTGGAGATGCGGGAGAGCGTCAGGATCATTCAGCAGGCGCTGGACGGCATGCCGGAGGGACCGGTCAAGGCCGATGCGCCAAAGATCGTGCTGCCGGATCGCGAGAAGATGAAGACGCAGATGGAGGCGCTGATCCATCACTTCAAGATCGTGACCGAAGGCTTCAATGTGCCGGCGGGCGAAGTCTATCAAGGGATTGAGTCGGGCCACGGACAGATGGGGTATTACGTGGTTTCAGACGGAACCGCGAAGCCGTATCGCGTGCACATGCGTTATCCGGGATTCGCAAGCCTGCAGGCGCTGGAGACGATGTGCCAAGGGCCGCATGCTGGCGGATGTGGTTGCCGTGATCGGGTCGATTGACATTGTGCTGGGGGAGATCGATCGATGAGGCCGGAGACGGCTCAGTTGTACGTTGAACTTTGGGTTTCGCTCGCTTCCCTGCTTCGCAGTTACACCGCGGCGCACGGATTGAATGGGGATCGGCAGGCGACGGTCGAGTTGGGGGAAGAACGGATCACGGTGCGCCATGCGGAAGCGTGGCTCGATCTGAAACGGAACGGCGCGCAGGTGATGTGGCAGCGCGACGATGGACGCAGCGGAATGCTGGAATTGACAGAATCCGGCCGGTTGCGCGGTTCGGCCGGCGAGGAAGAGATGGATATGGCGGCTGAAGCATGGGCGCGGGAGTTGATGCTATGAGTCCCAAAATCGAGCGAAACCATGACCATCTTTTCGCCCAAGGTGGCGGCCCGCTTCGATGCTCTGGTCGAGAAATATCCGGTGCGGCGCTCGGCGCTGGTTCCCATGCTGCTCTACGCGCAGGATGAAATCGGTTATCTCTCCGACGCGGTGATCGCTGAAGTTGCGCAACGCATCGGCATCACCGAACTCGATGTTCGCAACGTGGCCACCTACTACTCGATGCTGCGCTTCAAGCCCGCCGGCAAATTCAATGTGCAGGTCTGCACCAATATCAGTTGCATGCTGCGCGGCGCCTACGACGTCTACGAGCAGTTCCAGGAAGAACTCGGCATCGGTCACAAGGGCGTGACGGCGGACGGAACGTTTCTCGCTCGAAGAAGTGGAGTGCATCGGCGCCTGCTGCTGGGCTCCGGCGATCCAGGTGAATTACGACTTTCACGACGAGCTGACGCCGGCTGAGCGTACCCGAAATTCTCGACCGGTATCGCGAATCAAGTCCAAGACAGAGGAAAGCACAATGCCTAGGCTGGTTTCGCATCCCGATGAAGTGAAGATTGTCTCGAAGCGCTTCGGCCAGGGCGCGGCGAATATCGATAAGTACATCGAGCTCGGCGGCTACGAAGCCGCAAGGAAATGTCTCGCGCAGGGGCCCGACTGGATCATCAACGAGATGAAGGCCTCGAATCTGCGCGGTCGCGGCGGCGCAGGCTTTCCGACGGGGATGAAGTGGTCGTTCGTGCCCAAGCAGTCGGCCAAGCCGAAGTACGTTCTGGTGAATGGCGACGAGAGCGAGCCGGGCACCTGCAAGGATCACCTGATCTTTCTGCACGATCCCCACGCCGTTATCGAAGGAACCATCATCGCCGGCCTGGCCATCGGTTCGAAGATGGGCTTCATCTATCTGCGCGGCGAGTATCGCTACCTGCTCGAGATCATGGAGAAGGCCGTTGCCGACGCCTATGCGAAGGGCTTTCTCGGCAAAAACATCTTCGGCTCCGAAACAGAATTTCAGATCATCACGCAGACCGGCGCAGGCGCGTACGAAGTCGGCGAAGAGTCGGCGCTGATGGAATCGCTCGAAGGCAAGCGCGGCGTTCCACGCATCAAGCCTCCCTTCCCTGCTGTTGTCGGTCTGTACGGCGGACCCACGGTCATCAACAACGCCGAGACGATCGCGACGGTGCCGCACGTCATACGACATGGGCGCAGCAGCCTTTGCCGCGGTCGGTTCAGCCCGCAATGGCGGGACGCGGCTCTTCTGCATCAGCGGCCACGTGGAGCGGCCGGGCGTTTACGAACTGCCCATGGGCTACAACCTCAAGAAGATGATCTACGAAGTCGGCGGCGGCATTCGCGGCGGACGCAAATTGAAGGCTGTCGTTCCCGGCGGCTCATCGACGCCGGTGCTGCTGCCGGAAGAGATCGAGAACCTCGGCATGGACTTCGACCAGGTGGGCAAGGCCGGGTCGATGCTCGGCTCGGGCGGCGTGGTCGTGATCGACGACCAGACCTGCATCGTCGAATTTGCGCTGCGGACGATCAGCTTTTATCAGCACGAGAGCTGCGGCTGGTGCATTCCCTGCCGCGAAGGAACGGACTGGCTGAAGAAGTCGCTGACGCGCTTTCACGCAGGATTTGGAACGGCGAAGGACATCGACAATATTCGGTACCTCGCCGAGAACATGATGGGCCGCACCTTCTGCCCGCTTGGCGATGCAGCGGCGATGCCCACGCTGGGATTTGTGAAGAAGTTTCGCAAAGAGTTTGAAGATCATCTGGACGGGAAGCCGTGCCCGTTTGCAAAACACGCGGAATTGGCGGTGGTTTAAGTAGAGAGGCTCTGAAGAGGAATGGCAGACGTAACATTCACAGTCGATGGAAAGAAGCTGACGGCTCCCGCGGGGACGCTGCTGATTGAAGCCTGCCGCAAGGCCGGCATCGAGATTCCTGCGTTCTGCTACTACCCGGGACTGAGCCTGCAGGCTGCGTGCCGCATGTGCGTGGTGCGCCAGGAGAAGGTGCCGAAGCTGCAGACCGCCTGCACCACGACGGTTGCCGAAGGCCAGGTCTTTATGACCGAGTCGGCAGAAATTGCCCAGGCACGCAAGGCCACCATCGAGCTGCTGCTCGGCAATCATCCGCTCGACTGCCCGGTCTGCGATGCGGGCGGCGAGTGCGAACTGCAGGACATGACCTTCAAGTACGGCGCGGGCGAGAGCCTGTATGCCGAAGCCAAGCAGCATCGCGAAGAGCAGCAATGGTCGCCGGCGGTGTTCTACGACCGCCCGCGCTGCATCCTCTGCTACCGCTGCGTCCGCATGTGCGGCGAAGGCATGGATGTGTGGGCGCTGGGCATCCAGAACCGCGGCGTCAGTTCCGTGATTTCGCCCAACGAAGGCGACCAGCTCGACTGCGAGCAATGCGGCATGTGCATCGACGTGTGCCCGGTGGGCGCACTGACCAGCGGCAGCTATCGCTACAAGACGCGACCCTGGGAGATGAATCACGTCTCGACCGTTTGCACGCATTGCGGCGACGGATGCAAGGTGACGCTGGGCGTGCGCCAGGCCAACGACGGTTCGGAGATTGTTCGCGCCGACAATCGCGACAAGAGCGGCATCAACGGCGATTTCCTCTGCGCGAAGGGTCGCTTCGGCTTTGATTTTGTCGACAGCCCGGAGCGACTGACGAATCCGCTGGTGCGCAACGTGCAGGGCAAGCTTGAGCCGGCGACTTGGGAACAGGCGTTTCGGGTAGCGGGTACGAAGCTCAAGGAGATTCGAGACAACAAGGGCGGCAATGCGATCGGCGTGATCGGCTCGAATCACACCACCAACGAAGAGAATTATCTGCTGCAGAAGTTTGCGCGTACAGTGCTCAAAACCAACAATATTGACCACGAGCGGACCACGGATTATGTCTCCTTTGCGCGCGCGCTCGCTGGACACGAAGGCAAGGCTGCAAGCCTACGCGAGATCGCTGCTGCGCCTGCAATTCTGCTGGTTGGCGGCGATCCAACCAACGAGCATCCGCTGCTGGCTTGGACTCTTCGCACCAATGTGCGGTTGAATAAAGCGCGGCTGTATATCGCGAACGAAAAGCAGATCAAGCTTGAGCGTCAGGCCAAGGCATCTCTTCGACTCCCGGCGGGTGGCTATCCAGCATTGGCCGCTTATCTGGGTGGCAGCGATGCAGCGATCAAGGATGCAGCTTTCCGCGAGGCGGTCGTCGGTGAAGAAAAGCTGTTGATCATTTTTGGCGAGGAGTATCGCGGTTCGGCGGTTGCTGACCTTGTCGAGTGGGGACTGAGGCGTGCCGATGTGCGCTTTGCATACCTTGGCGACTACGCCAATTCGCGCGGTGCGGCCGACATGGGCCTGCTTCCCGATTTACTGCCGGGTTATGTACCTCTCGGTGCAGCGGGCGCATTTGCACAGGAATACGCGGGCATGCCGACCACACCGGGCAAGACGCAGCCGGAGATGTTCGCCGCTGCGGCCAATGGCGGCCTGAGCGCGTTGCTCGTCGTAGGCGCGAATCCGCTTAGCGACGGCAGCGTTGATCTAAGCACGCTGAAGAACACGTTCGTCGTAGTGCAGGATATTTTTCTGACCGAAACCGCGGCGCTTGCCGATGTGGTCTTCCCTGCGGCCAGTCTTTACGAGAAGAGCGGCACGGTGACGAATACATTCGGCGATCTGCAACTGGCGCGGAAGGCTGCGGATCGTGCCGGCGTGAAATCGGACTTCGAAATTCTTGTTCGCCTCGCGGGCGCTATGGGAGCGGATGTGAAAGCGCTGGTGCCCTTCGGAAAAGCGCGGCGTGACTGCCGATCTGGGCCAGTCGCGCGGTGCGCAGTCGGGTGAGGCAGACCGGCATGCAGTGTGGCTCTCGGCGAATGGACTGGAGCCGAAGCTCAGCCCGTTCGATCCGCTCGCAGTGCTGGATGAGATCGAGCGCCTTGTTCCAGCTTACAAGCTGGATCGGCTCAATCTGTTTGGCGGAAATGACGTGCAAACCGAGCCTGGCTTCGTTCCGGTTTCGGCTCTCACTTCAGCTCGCCTGACCTCGTCACGCCGGCACACGATGGACTTTTCACCTCGGGCACGCTCGGACAATACAGCAAAGGCCTGAAAGATCTGGAGCAGCACCAGGCAGCAGAAATAGCAGCTACGGCTGCCGACAATGAAGGATTGGCGAGAGAGGCAAAGGCACGTGACGATTTTGCAGTTTTTGCTTTGGAGCTTGCTCAAGGTCGTCGTGGTGACGGTGGTGCTGCTGATGGGCGTCGCCTACACGGTGCTGCTTGAACGCAAGCTCGTTGGCCGCATCCAGAATCGCTGGGGGCCCAGCCGCGTGGGTCCGTTCGGGTTGCTGCAGCCGCTGGTCGATGGCGCAAAATCTTTTCTCAAGGAAGACATTATTCCGTCCGGCGGTGTATCGGCCGCTGTATCTGCTGGCACCGATTATCTGCCCTCGGTTGCGCGCTGATCTCGATTGCGGTGGTGCCGTTCGGCGATCCCGGCGTCGTGGGAGCCGGCAATTTCCATTTCTTTCAGATCGCGGACGTCAACATCGGCCTGCTGGTCATCCTTGGTATCACGTCGATCGGCGTGTACGGTATTGCGCTGGCCGGATGGTCATCGAACAACAAGTATTCCCTGCTGGGCTCGCTTGCGCTCTTCGGCGCAGCTGATCAGCTACGAACTGGCTCTGGGACTGTCGCTGGTGGGCGTGGTGATGCGCGCCGGTTCGCTCAATCTTCGTGTCATTGTGCGAGAGCCAGGCACACCACGGAATGCTGAGCTGGAATCTCTTCGGCGGATTGCAGTTCGTCGCGTTCTTCATCTATCTGATGGCGGCTTACGCGGAGACCAATCGCTCGCCGTTCGATCTGCCTGAAGCGGAAAGCGAACTCACCGCCGGCTACCACACCGAATACAGCTCCATGAAGTTCGCCATGTTCTTCATGGCCGAGTACGCCAACATGATCACGGTCGGTTGCGTGGCCACGCTGTTGTTCCTGGGTGGCTGGACGAGCCCGTTCGGCAATCTGCTTCCCGCGCCCAGAATTCCTTTATTCTTCGTGCTGTTCATCCCGATCTTCTGGTTTGTGCTGAAGGTTTTCAGTTTTCTGTTTCTCTACGTGTGGGTGCGCGGCACGCTGCCGCGTTTCCGCTATGACCAGCTGATGAATTTCGGATGGCGCTGGCTGATGCCTTTGGCCATTCTCAACATCGTGGGAACGAGCCTTTGGCTCGCGTATCGCTGAGTGCGGCTTGATCCAGGCCCTGATCGACTCGAAACGCTGTTTATCGATCACAGTTTGGCCCTATGCACTCAGTTAGAATCGGAAGGGATTTCAATGAACGGGAGTGCTCCGTTCTAACAGTTCCTCCCCTCAACCTGCCGGAGCAGTCGACCGGCACTCGCCCGTAAGTGACGGAACGATGCACCTGATTTTGTTTATCGTGTTTGCCGGACTCTGCCTGACAGGAGCTGTCAATCTCCTGCTGCAGAAGCACCCCATCAACAGCGCGCTCTCGCTGATTGTGGTGATGACTTCGCTGGCGGTGCTTTACCTGTTACTGGGCGCAGAGTTCCTCGCGGCGGCACAAGTCATCGTTTACGCGGGCGCCATCATGGTGCTCTTCACTTTTGTGGTCATGCTGCTGAATGCCGGACGAGAAGAACGAACGCTGGGCAGTCGAGCGGCACGCACTGTGGGCTTCCCGGCGGTGGTAGCAATCCTTGCACTGGTTGCAACCACGATTCTTCGCGCCCAGGGAATCGGCAACGCAGCGATTGAGGACCAGATCACCAGCACTGCCGATCTCAGCGCCATTCTGTTTACGAAGCTACTGCTGCCTTTCGAAGTCACATCAGTGCTGATCCTGGTCGCCATTCTTGGTTCCGTCGCGCTGGCTCGCCAGGGAGATGGGGAAAAGGTGGACACCAAGTGAACTCACTGCACCTCGTTCAACACGAAGTTCCTCTCGCGTGGTATCTCCTGTTGAGCGCCGTTTTGTTTTGCCTCGGCATCGTCGGATTCCTGATCAAGCGCAATCTGATCACGATGTTCATGTCGATTGAGTTGATGCTGAACGCGGTGAATCTTTCGTTCGTGACCTTCGCGCACCAGTGGCATCAGGTGAGAGGACAGATTTTCGTATTTTTCGTGATGATGGTGGCCGCAGCTGAGGCTGCTGTTGGACTTGCCATCATTATTGCCGTATTCCGCACACGTGCGACTTTGGCGGTCGACCGCATCGACCTGATGAAACTATGAACGAAAACCTCCATCTCTGGTTGATCCCAATGCTGCCGTTCGCAGGTTTTCTGCTGAATGGAATGCTGGGAAGACGATTGCCGAAATCAATCGTTACTGCGATTGCGCTGCTAGCGCCGTTGGGATCGCTGCTCGTTGTGCTGGGTGCATTCGGACTTTCGTTTCAGCCGGATGTCCTGCCCCATGTCGAGACCTACGGTCAATGGATCAACGCAGGCACCTTGCACATCGATTTCAGCTTTGTTTTGGACCAGCTTGCGCTGGTCATGCTCCTGGTCATCACCGGCGTGGGTTTCCTGATCCACATTTATTCCGTCGGCTACATGCACGATGACGAGGGCTACTGGCGATATTTCTCATATATGAACCTGTTCATGTTTTTCATGACGGTTCTTGTGCTCGCCGGAAATGCTCTCTTGCTGTTTGTTGGCTGGGAGGGAGTGGGCCTGGCTTCCTATTTGCTCATCGGCTTCTGGTTCCAGAAGACCTCCGCTGCCGATGCGGGCAAAAAAGCTTTCATCGTAAACGAATCGGCGACTTCGGCTTCCTGATTGGTCTTTTTCTGCTGCTTGCCAACTTCGGCACGCTGACATTCAGCGAGATCGCCACGAAGCTAGCTGCAAATCCAACATGGACCGGTGGAGTGCTGACCGCGATTGCCCTCTGTCTCTTCGTCGGCGCAACAGGAAAAAGCGCACAGCTTCCGCTCTACGTCTGGCTTCCCGATGCGATGGAAGGGCCGACGCCCGTGTCCGCACTCATTCATGCGGCAACCATGGTCACGGCGGGCGTCTACATGGTCGTCCGGATGCATTTTCTGTTCGACCGGTCACCGTTCGCGCTCAGCGTGGTCGCGATTGTCGGCGCTGCCACAGCTGTCTTTGCAGCACTGATCGCACTGGTCCAAAACGACATCAAGCGCGTCCTTGCTTACTCCACTATCTCTCAGCTCGGTTACATGTTTCTTGGCTGCGGAGTCGCGGCCTATTCCACGGCGATCTTTCACTTGATGACGCATGCGTTTTTCAAGGCGCTCTTCTTCCTCGCCGCAGGTTCAGTAATTCACGCGCTTGGCGGTGAGCAAGATCTCCGCAAAATGGGCGGTCTCCGCAAGAAGATCCCGATCACGTTCTGGACCATGACGGCTCCCGTGCTGGCCATTACGGGATTGCCTCCCTTTTCGGGTTTCTTTTCAAAAGATGCCATCCTGTACGAAGACTTCCTTGACGGTACGCCCGGAAAGATTTTCTGGTTTGTGGGGCTCGTCGCGGCATTGCTGACGTCTTTCTATATCTTCCGGTTGTGGTATCTGGCATTCTGGGGCGAATCGCGCAACCCAGAGGCACACCCTCACGAGAGCCCATGGACAATGCTTGGTCCCCTCGTCATTTTGGCTCTTCTCTCGCTCGCTGGCGGATGGCTGGGCATCCATCGGTTCGCCGCATATCTCAGGCCGTCTGACGGACCGATTCCTGAGGGAGGCAGCTCGGGACTCGAAATCCTGTTGAGCGCGGCTGCTGTAGCGGTGGCTCTGATCGGCTGGTATATTGCGTATCTTCTCTACAGTCGCCGCCAGGAACTTCCCAAACAGCTTGCCGCCTCATTCCCAGGAGTTCACAAGCTACTCACCAACAAGTTCTATGTAGACGAAATTTACAACACAATTTTCGTAAGGCCGCTGATTGCAGTCTCGAAGTATTTTCTGGAATGGGTTGTCGATGTCGTAATTCTTGGCGGCGCGGCATGGCTGTTGGCAGGCATTGCCATGCTCGGGGGCGCCATCCTGCAGCGCTGGCAGTCCGGCAATCTGCGATCGTACGCGGCCTGGCTGGCTCTCGGGGCGGCCGTACTGCTTGCATTTGTGCTGGCACCGTATGTCTTCAGTTCGGGAATCGGCATGTTTTGGGTGGGGCACTAGGAGATGGCGGCGATGAATAGTTCGATACTCACGTTGATTCTCCTCGCACCGCTGGCCGGAGCAGTTCTGGTTGCGCTCCTGCCTGATCGCGGAAGGCTATCCGCATGGGTCGCGCTGCTGACAACGCTGGTGACCTTCGGCTTGACACTGCACCTGCCTGCGCACTTTGACATTCAGCATCCCGGATTTCAATTTGAAGTGAATAAGCCGTGGATTGAAAGCCCGGCGATCTTCTATCACGTTGGTGTTGATGGCCTGAGTCTGTGGCTCACCGTGCTGGTCGGGCTTCTTGGTCCCGTCGGCGTGCTGGCAAGCTGGAACTCCATTACGCGGCGGCAGAAGGTCTTCTACTCGCTGTTCCTTCTACAGCAGACAGCTATGTACGGGGTCTTCATCTCGTTGGACCTGATGCTGTATTACGGTTTCTGGGAACTGTCGCTGGTTCCAATGGCCATCCTTATCGCCATGTATGGGCGCAAGGAAGGGTCGAAGGCGGCCACCAAGTTCTTCCTCTTCACGTTCATCCCATCGGCACCGTTGCTGGTTGCGATTCTGTGGCTATACGCGCGCACCGGCACATTCAATTTCAGCGAACTGCGAACCGAGATCGGCATCGGCGCCCTGCCCGCAGGAGCGCTTTTCTGGGTGGCACTGGCATTTCTGTTCGCGTTCGCCGTCAAGGTTCCGGTGTTCCCTCTTCACGGATGGCTCGCCGACACATTTGGAGAAGCTCCGGTAGCGATGGCGATGGTGGTTGCGGGCAAGCTAGGCATCTACTCCATGCTGCGTTTCCATGTTGGGCTCTTCCCTGTCCAGTCGAAGGCTATAGCACCCTTGATGATTGCGCTCGCTGTTATCGGTATTCTCTACGGCGCATGCCTGGCTTTGGTGCAACGCGACTTCTGGCGTTTCCTCGCGTTCGCTGCGTTGAGCCACCTGAGCTTGATCACTCTTGGGGTTTACGGCTTCACCTTTACGGGTTGGAGCGGCGCCACTTATCAGATACTCAACAACGAATTAATCGACGCTGCGCTGTTTGTGCTGCTGGGAGCGCTCGAGATTCGTTACGCAACCAGTCAGATCGCGGCTTACGGCGGGCTCGCCAATCGCATCCCGCGACTGGCCACAATGTTCGTGATCGTATCGCTCGCTATGATCGGTCTCCCGATGCTGAATGGGTTTGTGGGCGAGTTCCTCATCCTGTCGAGCACATTCGCGGGCGTCAGCCATCGATGGGCCATCCTAGCAACGCTGGGAGTGATCCTCAGTGCCGCATATATGCTGTGGCTTGTGCAGCGAGTCTTCTACGGCGGGGAAAGCAAAATAGCCTCCTCCGTTGGAGCTTCGGATTTGCGCCTAGGTGAACAACTGGTCCTGTGGCCGTTGGCCCTGCTTATGTTGGTGATGGGTGTGTCACCGAATTTCTGGCTGCGAGCTATCGAAGTGGCGCCCAGGCCCATCATGCTTCAGCAGTCACGATCAATCGATCTGCTAGGACAGCCCGACGTCACTTCAGGTACGAGCGTTGGGGCGGTGCAGAAATGAACCCAGTGCCAGACATCTACCGCATCCTTCCCGAAGTTGTTCTCACCATCACTGGCGTGATCGTTATGCTGACGGACGCTTCAATGGCGCCGGGGCGGTCTCGACGTGGCCTGGGGTGGGTCGCCGCATTTGGTACCACCGTGGCATTGCTGGTCAGCGAGTGGCAGCTCTCTTTGCCGGCCGGCTCGGGATTCTCCGACACGGTCGAGACCAGCCCATTCACCGTTTTCTTTCACATGCTGATATGCGGAATCGTGCTGGTTACGCTGCTGATTTCGCTCGATACTCTGCCCGAAAACAGCCACCATCAGGGCGAGTACTATGCGCTGATCACCTTCGGAGCGGTGGGCATGTGCCTGCTGACCAGCGCCGTCGAGTTACTCCTGGTCTTCATCGCGCTTGAGATCTCCTCGATCTCGACATACATTCTTGCCGGATACCGTAAGGAAACCGGACGCGGACCTGAATCCGCGATCAAATATTTTCTCCTCGGATCGTTTGCGACCGCATTTCTGCTGTACGGAATAGCGATGGTATTCGGAGCAACCGGAACAACCTCCGTTTACGAGATCGCACGCAGCGCATCAACCGCACAAAATCAGGGCCTGGTTCATGCCGCCCTTGCTTTGATGCTTGTTGGGATTTTATTCAAGGTCTCCGCAGCACCGTTCCACGTGTGGACTCCCGATGTCTATGAAGGCTCACCTTCGCCGGTTGTGGCTTTGATGTCCACTGCGCCTAAAGCGGCTGCATTCGCATTTCTGTTGCGCATTGTCTACGAGATGTTCCCCACGCTGCGATCGGTTTGGTCACCGGCGCTCTGGGTAGTCGCCGTACTTTCAATGACTGTTGGCAACCTCGCGGCTTTGCGCCAGCAGAATGTGAAGCGCATGCTGGCCTACTCCTCCATCGCGCATGCCGGTTACCTGCTTGCCGCTTTTGCAGGATTCGGCGCCAGCGGTATCGCCGCCGCAAGTTTCTACACCGCAGCTTATGCGGCCATGAATGTAGGAATCTTCGCGGTAGTCACACTCGCTGGCGGATATGACGATCAAAGACCGCTGATCCAGGACTACAAAGGCCTCCTGTATCGCTCTCCGCTGCTCGGTAGCCTGCTGATCTTTTTCCTGGTATCGCTGGTCGGAATCCCCTTCACCGGCGGATTCTTTGGCAAGTTCTACTCATTCTCGGCTGCCATTGGCGGGGGTGCTGTCCTGTTGGCCGTAATTGGATTGCTTAACTCGGGGTTGGCGGCGGCATATTATTTGCGGCTGGCCTTCACCGCAGCACAGCGGCCAGATGAAGACGACAGCGACGCCGGTTTACCAATCATGCCGATGGGCATTGCCGTTGGAGCAGGGTTGCTGTTCGCCGTTGGCGCAACGCTGGTTCTGGGGATTGCGCCCGGAACGATTCTCCACGTCACGGAATCTGGAGCGCACACGCTGCAAGCTCCTCCAGCCCTGTCGATTTCACCTGAGGTTACGGCAAAACAGGCAAACCAGTAGCCCTTCGTCCTAGCTTCGCGGCTGATTCCATCTGCTCGCGATCAGCTGGCGAAATCATCTTCTGGTAGAAGTCGACAGTCATGCCTAACACTCGCTTATTTTCGTAGTTTTCAACCACCCACGCACGCGCCGCATTGCCCATTTCAAGGCGGCGACCGCGGTTCCGCAGCAACCGTAGGACTGCCTCGCAGATGGCCGCCGGATGTCCAGGCGGCACGAGCATCCCCGTCACTTCCGGTACTACCGCATCTCGCGAGCCTGTGCAGAACGTTCCAATTACGGCTATACCAGTTGCAGCTGCTTCAAGCACAACGTTGGGGAAACCCTCCCGCAAGGTGGGCAGTACCATCAGGTCCATCGCCCGGTAATACGGCGCAGTGTCTGCGACGAAACCGGTACAGATGATGTGGGGGTGGCCTTCAATGCGCGCTCTCAGCCCGATTCCCATGGCATCTTCGGCTGCGTCGAACCATCCCACCAGGAGCAGCCGGGTGCTCGGCTCTTCGCGAAGAATTGCTGCAAAAGCCTCAAGCAATTCAGGAAGACCCTTATCGTGGGTCAGGCGGCCGGCAAATCCAACCACCGGCACATCGTCCGGAATTCCGAGCTGCTGGCGGACGCGCGAGAGGCCGGGACTGAATCGCTCCAGATCGACTCCGTTACTGCTTCCCTTGCCGAGGAGGACCAGCTTGGAGGCGGGGGCAATGCCAAGCCCTGAGGCTTCGTTGCGCAAGCTCTGGCTGTTGCACACCACAACGCTGGCACAGGCGCAGGCAACGCGCTCTGTTATCAGCAGTAGCGTCCGTTTTAGCCCTAGAGTAGTTTCGAGTTTGAGGCCGCGCAGAAAGTAAACTCGTGACGGTATACGACAAATGCGGGCCGCAAAGCTTCCTAAGAGGCCGGCTTTCGGCGTGCTGAATTCAACAATGTCGGGCCTGAGATGGCGCAGGAGGCGCCAGATACGGAACAGGGCGATGATATCCGCTATGGGCGAGATGCCGCGTTCCATGGGAACCGCGTAGGCTGCCACCTGCTCACTTTGCGCCGTGTCGTAAAGCAGTTGGCCCGGTGCAGACAAAAGTGAAACGCGGAAGCCTGCCTCACGCAATGCGCGGAGCCTTCCCTTCAATACAAGACAAGTCTGCGGATTTGTTACCCCCACAAGAATATGCGGCTGCGGATGGCTCTTTCGATGAGACTCGTCGGGCGTCGCGGCTTCAGATTCGGCCATATTCAAACAGACCTGCGCTGGAGCGCTCGGCTGTGACAGCTGATTCCGCGCGGGGCGGCCTGGCGCTTTCCCAAGATTCAACGAAACTGTACCATTCTGCCGCACTTGAGGTTGTGCGGCACATCACTTCTTCGCTAAACAGCGATCCGATACTCTTCAGCCGGGCTTGCTATGGGTTCGGCGTCACCTGCGAAACTTCTTCTCCTGATTCCGCACCTCGGGGGTGGGGGAGCCGAACATGTCACCGCCACCCTGGCGCAGTGCCTTAGCCGCGAAAAGTACGAAGTGCATCTGGGGTTGGTGACGCAAACCGCCTCTGAAATCTCCAAGGCCCGGGCACAATTTCTGCCGTCGGTTCAGATTCATGCCCTCGGCGCACGCAGGGTTCGCGGAAGCGCGTGGCGGGTTCTAAAGCTCGTATGGCGGATCAAGCCCAGCGTCATTCTGTCGGGGATGGCTCACCTGAACCTGCTTGTTCTTCTGCTCCGGCCCCTTTTCCCGCCCCGCACCCGGGTTCTTGCGCGACAAAATGGATCGCTCGCGGCAACTTTAAAGGCGGGGAGTCATCCGCGACTCTCGCGTATGCTCTTTTGCTTCGCGTACCACCGAGCGGACCGCGTCATCTGTCAGACAGATTCAATGGCAGAGGAACTTCATAAAGAGCTTGGTGTCGACCACGCGAGGTTACTCGTCCTGCCAAACCCGGTGGATATCGCCGGCATACGCGCCTCGGCTGTGCGCAACGATTGTGTTGACCAGTTGCCCGCAACGCGGCTACTGACGGTTGCGAGACTGACGCCGGAGAAAGGCATTGATCTTCTTCTCCAAGCTTTTTCGAAGATCAAGGATGGGTTTCCCTCGATGGTGCTTCAGATCGCGGGAACCGGTCCTTGCGAATCCGCACTTAAAGCCCAATGCAGAAATCTCGGCATCGACACTCGTGTAGAGTTCCTGGGTCAGGTTGAGTCTCCTGCCGAACTCTTCCGCGAGGCTGCGGTTTTTGTGCTCTCCTCACGTCATGAAGGATTGCCCAACGCGATGCTTGAGGCTGCTGCGGCTGGCCTGCCCATCGTTACAACACCGGCATCGCAGGGCCTCGCCGACCTACTGCGAGACAAGCCCGGCATCTGGTTGACAAGCGACATATCTCCGGCCGCTCTCGAGAACACACTCTCTGATGCGCTCATTGAACTTCAACCGGATCAGCGATTCCGGCACGCGTGGATCGAGGACTTTGATCTGGATGTGGCAATCGGGGCATACGAAGACGAAATCGACCAGGCTCTGCTGGAGAGTCGAACGTGAAGCACGTCGCGTTTCTGATACCGACCATCGATCGCCTCGGCGGAGCGGAGCAGCAGGTAATTTCGCTGGCCGTAGGATTAGCGCAGCGAGGCTGGAAAGCAACTGTGATCGCTCTGTCTGGGACAGGCGGCGATGCGGCGATACTTCTGAGTTCCGCAAACGTCGGTTTTGTGAGCCTCGAAATGCGCAGGGGCCTTGTCGATCCCCGGGGGTGGTGGCGGTTTAACAAGTGGGTAAAGAAGAATCAGCCTGAAGTCATCCACGCGCATTTGCCGCACGCAACTTTGTTCGCTCGATGGTCTCGTATCGCCTCTCCGATGCGCGTACTGGTAGACGCCATTCACTCGCCGGCAACCGGTGGAAACTTACGCAGGCTCGGCTACCGCATCAGTAGTGCATTTCCCGACGTTGTCGCGGCCGTGAGCCAGACGGCCGCGAAACCATGGCTGGCGTCCGGAGCGCTAAACGAAGAGAATTTGGCAATCATTCCGAATGGAGTAGATATCCATCGTTTCAGGCGCAATGACGACGTCCGCGCTGCGATGCGTCGCGAATTGCAATTGGGCGATGAGTTCCTTTGGCTCGCCGTCGGGAGGCTCGATCCAGTAAAGGATCATGCGACACTGTTGCGCGCTTTCAGCACACTCCCTAACAATGTCCGATTGATCGTTGCCGGAGACGGCCCACTCCAAAACGACTTGAACGCGCTTGCGGACGATCTTGGTGTGAGAAGCCGCGTTCGCTTTCTCGGTTTTGAACCAGACGTACTGCGATGGTTACGTGCGGCTGACGGCTTTGTGCTTTGCTCCCGCTGGGAGGGATTGCCCATTTCACTTCTTGAATCGAGCGCCTGTGAGTTGCCGCCCGTTGTAACGAACATCGCCGGAGCGCGTGAAGTGCTTCCAGATTTACCGGCATCTATGTCCGTTCCCGTCGGGAACGCCGATGCACTCGCTGCATCGATGCAGTACGTGATGAGCCTTACGGTTTCGGAGCGACGCGAACTGGGTCGACGCGCTAGAAACTCAATCGCTGGAAGATTCTCACTCGATGCAGTGCTGGATCGCTGGGAAGCACTTTATGACGGACTACTGGAAGCGAGGCCTCATCTACGAAGGTTCGGTACGGCTTCGCCTTCGGCGGGAAGAACCTTCCAACTCCAATAGCAAAGAAAAATCAATGTACTCACCGTCCAGAGCGAAGTGGCCAAGGCAATTCCGGCTACACCCAGCCAGCGCATCAGCACCACGTTCAAGACAACATCGAGGGCCAGGTTGAGCGAGCCGCAGTAGAAAACCAGGTCAGCGCGACGCATCGCGAGAAGAAAGCGATAAAACACGCGGCTGCAAACGAAGAATGGAATCTGCAACGCATACATGACGAGTACGGACGAAACCGCGGATGTGTCGCGTGGTCCGAAGACTCCGTGCTGAAGGGTCAGACGCACAAGCACAGGGGCAGCGAGAATCAGGCCGACAGCAACGAACGTTGCCACCGCTGCCGAGATCCACGCCCAGTTGCGCAGGGTTTTTCTGCAACTGCCCCAGTCACTGCGTGCCACCATTTCGGATAGAAGTGGTGCAACGGCAGAGGAGACTGCGCCTCCGAGGAGTGCCAGCGCTACACTCACGAAGCGCCCGGCGTAGGCCAGTGCAGAAACGCTGCCGGCTGGCAACCTGGCCGCCATGGATTGATCAACGAGAAGACCTCCTGAAGCGACCAGTCCGCTGAGCAATACGACCCCATACTGGCGGGCCAGGTCGAGCGTCGATTCGGTCATGCCATACCATCGTGGAGATACTCGATATCCACTAGCGTGCAGCATTCTGCCGGTCCAGCACGCATGGATCAATGCACCGATCAAGGTTGCGTACACCATTACCCAGACGCCCAGCGCGCCACCAAACAGAGGAACCATGACCATGATCGCGAGGGGAGTGACGATGGGAGCGAGCGCAGGCAGTGCGAACTGCGCTTCAGTATTCAGAACGGCGGTGAAGTTTGATGCGATTCCCGAAAGAACAATGACCGGAAGTAAGCCGTAAAACAGGTGCACGGCAAGGTTCAGTTTAGGGGCAGAGAAATTTGAGCCGATCAGAGGGAATAAGAATCTTGCTGAAAGCGCCATCACAAGCGATGCTGCGGTCAATAGCATAGCGTTCCATAACATCGAGCTTGATAACAATTGCTGGGCGCGGTCGCGGCCTTCTCGCTCTTTGACCCGCACAAGCGCGGGGACGAGCGCCTGGTTCATGGATTCTGAAATCAAATTGATGAGGAGTGCAGGGATGAGGGCAGCGGCTAGAAAGGCCTCGAGAGCATCGGAACGACCAAAGATGCCGGCCACCGTGAACTCCTTCGCAGTGGCGGCAAGCTTGACGATCAGTGCCGCGCACGTTACTGCAAACGCAGCACTGAAAATGCGGCGGTCCAAGCTGCGTTTTTCGATGGGAGCAACTGTGGAGATCATGGGAGCCGTTCGGTAAGCGAGGGATTCGCCCTCAGGCCTGGAGTTGAGAACACGCAGTCAAGGTGCTCCGGTTGGTCCTCAACAAGGCGGCGACTTACCGCAACGATTCCCAGCAGCAGCCAGGTCGTGCGGCTCTCGCCCACGGTGCCAATCAACGAAGAAACGAACCACACCGCCATCAAGGTCATTAACCCAATTTGAAGTGCGCCTTTGATTCTTAGGATGGAGCGTACCGAAACGGCCAGAATCGCGGTTGCGAGAACGAGCGAGAACAGCCCACCTTCCACAAGAATCGACAACACTGTGTTGTGGGCTGTATCAATGGGAGCCAACCGGGCAACGAGTTACAAACGAACCGGCGCCATGACCCCAAAGTGGAGCTTCGAGAAATGCACGCCAACCTGCTGCCCAAATGTCGATTCGCTGGTTGAGATCACCACTTTGCACCTGTTCGGCAATCGATGCTATGCGCTCGAGGGTTGCGTGCGGTGCGATAAGCCAAGTACCGGCCCCGACCACAGGTAGCCCCAGCGCCCCTGCCACAAAGCCTTTGGGGCTTTGTCGAAGAAGAAGCACGCCGCAGCCGACAAGGGCGACGACTGCAGCCACAAATCCTCCGCGGGATGCTGTCAGCAAGACGCATGCAAACCCCAGCGGAAAGTAACCAATCGCGAGGAATTTGACCGGCCATTTGTTTTTGCCATCAAGCAACAAAGCGGCGACGGGGAAACCAAGATCGAGAAATCGTGCCACGTCGTTAGGATCCTGCCCAAATGCGGCGAAGCGAATCTGCTCTTCTGAGCCCGGGTAAAGGGTCGCGAAATTCGCGATAGTCAGAACTGCCAGCACCCACGAACCGGCCAGCCACGCGCGCAGCAAGGATCGGACATCATGCGGGCTATCCGCAAATTCCCAGACTAGCCAGACGATCATCATCTCCTGCAGATATCCGCGCAGCTTCATCAGGGTCACGTCCGGCACGGCAGTCCAGAAGAAGGTGAGACAAAACCATAGATACAGAGATAGCGTCAGCCACAGAATCGGTCCGGGCCGACGAATCTCGCCTGACCACAGAACTGCAGGCACAGCGACCAGCAATACGATCAAGCCGCTCATGCGGGAAATATTGCCGAAGGGGGATTCAAGGTCGAGCGAATATTCCCAGGGGATTGTGAATACGAAAAAGAGAAGCAAAGCCCACGCGAAACGCCGCATACCGCTAGAACCTCTGCGAGTAAACCAAGCCCGCATAGATGCTGACGCCGACCGCAGACTGAATCGCCGACTCAATCGTCCGATTGAAGAGGTTCTTCGCCATCGAGTCCGGAACGAACAGGATATCCCTGTCACGGATAGGAACGTCTGGATCGAGGCCGCGAAGCATTCGCTTCAAGTTAAGGCTCGTAACGGTGCGGCTTCCCTGCTGCTCGCGAATGAGCAGAGCCTTCGTCTGAGCGGCGTTTTGCGTAGGCCCCCACGCCAGAGACAATGCTTGCAGAACGGTAGGAGTCTCCACCGGATCGACCGGGAAACCACCCGGCCGAATTACATCCCCCACCACATAAACGAGGCCAGCTCTGCTCACTTGAACGGTATCGCCCGGGAGCAGTTCCGGGTTGTGATCTGAAGTTGTATCGGCGCCGGTGGGATCGAGTAGCACCGGCTGCGCTGTCTTGGAATCATTACGATGAGCGATGAATACGAGACGTCCTGCGTTGGCGCTGAGCCCCGATGCTGTCGAAATCAGATCGAGCAAGCAATGATGGACCGTGTACGTATAAACACCAGGTCGCGCAACCTCACCGAGAATTGATACGTCTTGACCGGCATAGACGGTGACAAGAACATTAACCTGCGGATGTAGCAACATTCCGCGGTCGATCAGCGCCGTCTCAATGGCATGCGCCGCGGCTGCCTCACCCATCCCACTGACCCGGACATTTCCTGCAAGCGTCAACGTTACAGTGCCGGCATCTGAAACGCGTACAGAAGCGCGCATGTCCGGGGAGTGCGCTTCGGAAATTTCAAGCATATCTCCGGGTGCGATCAGTGCAACCATCGGCACTGTAGAAGGAGTGGGAGCGCCGAGCGCCACGCCCGCATGTGCGGGCTCCGTATAAGATCCCCATATGCCAGGCGCTTCCTTAACGTTTGGCTGGCTTCTTGTTTCTGTCGATTGCGGAATGCGCGCAACGCCTGTTGGCAAACCTGATGTGCTGGGAGTGGGAGCCTGTCCTCGACACACAGCGGCGGTAACCGCCGCGAGCAGCATCAACGCCGCGACCTTCGCCGTCTTCGCGTGGAGGGATTCGCGAAATAGCACCCCCGCTAATGCCAGCCACAGCGAGACAAACAGAGTTACCGCCATATCCACCAGCATGTCGGGGGAAACTGGTTTCACCGGTTGACGCGCATAATCAATGACTGAAATCTCGGAACTATGGCTCCCTGCTGCCAATCCGGCTTCTTCCACCTGCTGCGAAACCCGCACATATACGTCGTGATTCGCGTTAGCCTCCTGTCGCATCACTGCATACCGTGACGCCGCTTCATTCAGCCTCATGCCCGTGACAGTGGCGTCGCTTAGACTTTTGCGCACGAGTTGCTCGCGATCTGAAGCGGTTTTCCACGCGCTACGAAAACGAGCCACCAGCGTTGCGTCCTCTACTCTAATTTGTGAATCCAGATCTTCCATCTGACTGCGAATTTCGACCACGCGCGGAAAATTCGGCCCGTGTTCAATGCGAAGCTGCGCCTGCTCCTGCTGAAGATCGCTGCGGCGTGTGCGAAGTTGCTGCAACAGCGCCGCCGCTGAGTTGCCGGTAGCCTGCATTCTCGAATCTGACGCGAGCACCAGTTCAGGGTCGCCAGAAACGGCCGATCGATACTCCGCTTCGAGCACGATCCGATCGGTCGTTGCCGTTACCAGTTCCCGGCTCAGTGCGTCCACTTCGCTTAACTCCGCAATGTGTTCCACTTCAGTTGGCTGGCCGTTTCCAAGCGTCTGCGGCGAATTGAGAAGGCCGTGCCGCTTTTGGAAGTCTGCCAGCTTCCGATCATCGCCATCCGCCCGCGTCTTGAACTCAACAAGCTGAGCATTGAGCCAGGCCGTCGCATTTTTCGTGGCCTGCATGCGCGCATCTTCGTCCTGTCGGCGGAATGCTTCAATGAGGGTGTTTACAACCGCTGCGGAAAGTGCAGCATCGTGCGAGCGAAATCGTATCTGGAGCACAAGAGTGCGCGGAATGGACTGAACAGTAAGGTCGCGCTGGAATTCATCGAGCAAGAAAGCTCGGCCCTGCGGATCCGGCTGATCCACATTGAAAGACGGGAAGCGTCGTTCGAATGCACCGGTGAAACCCGGCGTCGCATAGAGCTTGAGACGAGTAATGACCACCCACGCAAGCTGATCGCTGCGAAAAATGTTGGCAAGCGTTTCAAGCTGAACCTGCCCGGACGCGAAGGAACCAGATGTTCCAGCTTCGTAGTGATCTGGCGCCAACACCGAAATAGCCGCGCCGCGCAGGGCCACGCGAGCCGTAGCCTCGTAAACATTGGGAGCGACCAGGCAGTAGGCAAGGCAGGCAACCAGGAGCGACCCAACAATCAACGAAAACGTTCGCTGATGCAGACGAATCGTCAGCCACAGTTCGCGCAAAGACGTGGATGAAGGTTGGCTCGATGCCCGACGCGGCAATGAACCGCGGCTGTCCGTTCGTTCTTCTTGGACCGCTGCAGTTTCGGGCAAAAGTCGGCGTCCTGAGTTCCCGTCGTTCCGCAATGCGATCGCCGACTAGACCACGGAAAAACGCTGCAGATGGGACACAAACAGTGTGCCTATTCCATGACGACTTGTTAGTGAGGCGCGTCACATATGAAAGAAGGCAGAAACCGTCTTGAATCTTTAGCCTGAGAACCAAACCTATGCGCCAGATCGGTACCATTCCACGGTACGGCGGAGTCCTTCTCGGAACTCCACAATTGGGTTGTAACCGAGCAATTGACTCGCCAACGTGATATCTGCGAGCGAATCGCGGATGTCGCCCGAGCGCGGCTTCTCGTATGCCGGCTCACCTTTGTATGCGGTCAAATCGCGAAGAATACGAAAGGTCTCGTTCAACGTGATGCGCGATCCCGTGGCTGCGTTCATCATCTGGCCTGAGACTTTTTCCGCCGGAGCGTCAGCGGCCAGCAGATTGGCATGAACCACGTTGTCGATATACGTGAAGTCTCGGCTTTGCTCGCCGTCTCCGTAAATGGTAGGTTGCTCACCTGCCAGCATGCGCCGACAGAAGACGGCCAGAACGCCGGAATAGTGAGACGTCGGATCTTGAAAGGGTCCAAATACGTTGAAGTAGCGCAGAACCACGGTCTCAAGGCCGTACACCCGGGCAAACGCTCGCATGTACTGCTCTCCGGCAAGTTTGGCCACGGCGTAGGGTGAGATCGGATTCGGCAGCATGTCCTCCTGCTTCGGCAGGGTAGGCGTGTCGCCATACGCGGATGAGGATCCCGCGATAGACAACGCGGCGGACGCCCGCGGCGCGTGCGGCAACCAGCAGGTTTAGAGTCGCTGTCACGCAATGCAGGTTTGTACTTGCGGGGTCGGCGACCGACCGCGGTACCGACGCCAGGGCGGCCTCGTGGAACACGATTTCGATGCCGTTGCAGGCATCGCGCACATTGCTGCGGATCGGTCAGGTCGCCTTCGACGAACTCCATGTCTTCGAGCCCAGCAAGGTTGCTGCGCTTACCGGTTATGAAGTTGTCAATACCACGAACGGAGTCTCCCCGTTTCAACAATGCCGCGGCAATTGACCGTCCGATGAATCCCGCCGCGCCTGTGACAAGATATTTCGCCAATGAGGCCTCCAGCCCAGTATGGGTGTTGCACCGAAGACAAGATTACTATTGGCCAGCCTGACCTGTCGCAGATTGTGACCCCTGCCGCCTTTACAATTGAACGCATGACGACACAACAGCAACGACATCTCTCTCGGAGCTCAAACAAAAGGTAGAGAGCAGGCAGGCCCGGATCGGCATCGTCGGAATGGGCTATGTCGGGCTGCCGCTGGCGTTGCTTTTCAGCGGAGAAGCGTTTCGCCGTCACCGGGTTCGATATCGAGGAGCGAAAGGTCAGCACGCTCAATGCGGGCGGCTCCTACATTGTGCGCATTCTTCCCGGACTCGATTCAGCAGGCGCAGAAGTCCGGCTTTCGCGCCACCATCGAATTACGCCGACATCGCGCAGATGGATGCGATCATCATCTGCGTCCCTACGCCGCTCAACGAGTATCATGAGCCCGATCTGAGCTACGTCACCGGCACGGTCGAGTCGATCGCACCGCATCTCCGTGAGGGCCAGCTGGTCGTCCTCGAGAGCACGACTTACCCCGGAACGACCGAAGAGATCGTTGTTCCGCTTATCGAAAAAGGAAATCGTCACGGCTTAAGGTCGCCCGCGCTTTGGATGACGCAGGGGTTCACGTCGCGTTTTCGCCGGAGCGCGAAGATCCGGGCAATGAAACCGTCGCACGTCACGACATCCCCAAGGTCGTTGGCGGTTGTGGTCCGGCCGCCGCCGAGCTTGCGGCCGCGTACTATGGCACCATCTTCCGCCGCGTCATTCCGGTCAGCAGCCCTTCGGTCGGCGGAGATGACCAAGCTGCTCGAGAACATCTATCGCTGCGTGAACATCGCGCTGGTGAACGAACTGAAGCAGCTCTGCATGCGCATGGGCATCGACATTCACGAAGTGATCGACGCCGCCAAAGACCAAGCCATTCGGCTTCCAGGCGTTTTATCCGGGTCCCGGCCTCGGCGGCCACTGCATTCCCATCGACCCCTTTTATCTTTCGTGGAAGGCTAAGCAGTTCGACTTCCGCACGCGCTTCATCGAACTGGCCGGCGAAGTCAATATCAACATGCCCTACTTCGTGATCGACCAGCTCGCCGACGGCCTCAATCAGCAGCGCAAAGCGATCAACGGATCAAAGATTCTTGTTCTTGGCCTGGCTTACAAGCGCGACATCGACGATCTGCGCGAGTCGCCTTCGCTTACCATTATCGAGCTTGCTCCGCGAAAAGGGTGCGGATGTCTCCTACAACGATCCGTACTTCCCCACAGGTCGGCCAGGGACGTCATTACGCGCTGAATATGACCAACACGCCGCTCGAGAATCTCGGTCAGTACGACGCAGTGATGATCGTGACCGACCACTCCTCATACGATTACCGTGCAATCGTGGATCAGGCACAACTGGTCGTTGATACGCGGAACGCGACCAAGGGCATCAATTCCCGAAGATTCGTGCACTGCTGAGAAAACGAGCGGTTACAGCTTCGCGGAGTCCACCGCCCATAGCCGAATTCCCTGTCCATGCACCTCGCTGATCCGCTAAACTCGGCACTCAAGCCACTCACTTCCTCTTGAGGTCAAGCCGCGTGAACGAATGGAAGCTTGTTCAGAAGGACACCTCCGAGGCGCTCGCCCGTCTGCATTTTTTCTCCGTCAATAAGAAATACGCGAAAGGCGAGATCGAAGCGCGTATCACTGTGAAAGAATTTGCCAGCGCAAAGACCAGCGACATGCAGTTTTATGCCACCGCCGATCTTGAGCTGAATCAGAAAGCGCTGCGGTTTCAGCCCTGCGGATGGAGCGAGACGCTGGTCGGCGCTCTCGGGCGAATGTATGCGCAACCTGCGCAAATTCGACTACGAGACGGCGGACGATCCCTTCCGCTACCATCAGATTGCGGTCCGGTGACAACCTGACCGCAGCATCCCATTTGCACAGCGGAGCCGCACCGCCGTGTTTACGCCCAGAGCCATTGGATTTGTTCGCAGCCCCTACACCGACACCAAGTCCATTCCCAAAGGCTTCGGCGCCAGACACGATGCTGAAGGTGTGCTCGAGATTCTGCCGGAGTTCGAAGACTAGGTCTAACGGACGTTGAAGGCTTTTCGCATCTCTTTGTTATCTGGACCTTCGATCAATCAGAAGGCTTTGAATTAATCGGCAGTCCTCCGTTCGACGAGCGGCCGCACGGCGTCTTTGCCACGCGTTCCCCCCGCCGCCCCAATCCGATTGCTCTTACGGTAGTCGAATTGCTGAGCCGCGAGGGCCGTCTCCTGCACGTCCGCGGAGTGGATATGTTCGATGGCACGCCCATCCTCGACATCAAGCCGTACATGTCGAGTATTCCTTCAGAAAAAATCCGCCGGGGCTGGCTCGCCGAAGCCGAGGCGCGCACCCACAAATAGCCCTCGTTGTTGAGCCTCGTGCGCCTTCGTGACGCCCAGTCTTACAATGTGACAGTCCAGCCTCGGATACCGTCTGCAGCCGACAACTCTCCGCACGGACCTCGACTCTAACGTAACTATTGGAAGAGAAATCTTCCAGAAGAGGAGAGTAGTCTATGGCCTTCAAGAGAATCGGCAACGAAACTCACGAATGGCAGCATGAACACTCGTGCATCAAGGGTTGTACGGGCCAGGGGAGGGAAACTCGGGCTGAGCTCGAATGAACTTCCTCATCCGTAACACCCGAGTTGTGATCCGGTTACCGAACCGGGTCTTCAAAATTCGGAAAGCACTGGGGCGAGGTCTCGCAAGGGACCCCGCCCTTTTGCTGTAGAGGGCGTTCCAAAGCTCTGCACTCTCCGCAACCTGGTATCCCATCTCTAAAGTTCAACATGAAAGTTGGCGGTGTCATTCTGAACGAACGGGGCCCCAAACGTTTTCAGGGGTCCCCAAAGAGCGAATTGTGCTCTTTGGGGCAGAGTTTGGGGGTGGTGAGCGAAGAATCTGCTCTTCTGCATTTCCAGACTTACGCAATGAATGCTCCTCAAACCCCATTCCGTCAGACCTGCCGACCATGAGCCTAATCGTGTATTGTGAGTGAGTTCGGTTATGACCCTTCTCTTCGCCACGCTTGCTGAACCGCAAAGTTTCTCGCTGGGTGAGAAGCTGGTCCTCGTGGCCTTGATCGCCGCTTCGGGAGCCCTGTTCTGGCGCCGGTTCGGCCCCATTCTCAAGCGCATTCTCAAATCCCGAAAAGACCCGAACTTCAGCCTGGCGCCCATGGGCAGACGAATCTGGGACTTCTTCTGGCAAGTCCTCTGCCAGGCCAAAGTCATCCGCGAACGTCCACTTCCCGGTCTCGCACACGCCTTTGTTTTCTGGGGTTTCTGCGCATTTTCTCTTGTCACACTTAATCATCTTGCCGCCGGCCTCGGCATCGGATTTCTCAACCCCCGGGACTGGTCGGGCGCTTCTACTTCTATTTCGCCGCAGCCTTCGCCATCGCCTGCGCGGTCGGCATCTTTGGCCTTTTTGTCCGTAGATTCTTCGTGCGGCCCCGCTGGCTCGGCGGCAAAGTCTCCTACGAATCAGGAGTCATCGCGCTCCTCATCTTCCTCTTGATGGTGACCTACCTCGCAGCCTTCGCCGTTAGCGACAACGGCCCTGCGATTCGAATCCTCTGGTGGACGCACACGCTTTCCCTGCTCGTCTTCCTTCCCATCATCCCGCACACCAAGCACCTGCACCTGATTCTCAGCCCGGCCACGATCTTTCTATCGCGCGGCGGCTTCAGCAAAATTCCACCGCTGGTTGGCG
>CAWDJR010000030.1:0-221286 GCA_963802565.1 uncultured Acidobacteriaceae bacterium
CTACGCCGCTGCGACCCAGGATGCAGAGGGTTTCGCCGCGATTGACGGAGAAACTTACGTCGTCGAGGACTTTGCGCTCACCAAACCACATGGAGACGTGCTTGAAGGAGATGAGCGGCCAGGTTGTTTGCTCTTCTTCGGCGGGAATGGGCTTGTCGCCGACGATGTCCGCCAGCACTTCGGTGGGGATCTCAGGAACCTCGTTCTGCTCCAGATCGGGCGAGGGATCGCTAGTGGGCTTTGGTGTGAGGTCGGAGGTGGCCACACGCTCAGCTTACTTGAAGTTGCTGCGGTGAGAGCAGGGCTTCTGCACGGGCGAGGTCTTGGGGGGAGTTGATATTGAGGAACCAGGTGGCGGGAGGAAGATGGCCGGGGTGAGAGACATGGCCGGTCTGTAGCAGCGACTCTACGGGCAAAACGGAGAAGGGCTTCGAGAGGGCTTTGGCGGCCTCGCGAAAGGCGCGAAGGCAGTTGCGGTCTTCAGAATGGAGGCTGGCCTGAAGCGCGGGAAGGGCCTCGCGGTGGACTACGACTGGAAATGTCTGAACGAACGATGCGATGGAGACGAGGGTGATGGCTGACTGGGTCGCCACGGCATGGTGGAGAAGCCAGGCGATCAGTCCTGAAGGCAGGAACGGGAGATCGACAGGGAGGAAGACAGCAAGATCCGATCTAGAGGCTGCCAAGGCGGTGCAGATGCCGGCGAGGGGGCCTTGACCGGAATCGGATGGATTGTCGAGCAGGCTGGGGGCGACGGCGGAGAAGTCGGTGCGGGCACCCGCTATGCGGGGTTCGAGCCCGGCTTGGCGGAGGATTTGGAGAGCGTGGTCGATGAGCGGCTGGCCGGCGAGGGTAGCGAGGGCTTTGT
The DNA here is from genome assembly GCA_963802565.1 of uncultured Acidobacteriaceae bacterium. Lineage (GTDB taxonomy): Bacteria > Acidobacteriota > Terriglobia > Terriglobales > Acidobacteriaceae > Telmatobacter. Next base: position 869 of record CAWDJR010000030.1, read on the forward strand.
CGTGCCCATGCGGCTTGACCGACCGCCGGCAAGAACGAATGCGTCGGCGGCGCTGGTGCAGCAGGGTGAGGCTGGCTCAACGGCCAGCCTCCTCCAGAAAGCGGATCAGCGACTCGATTCCGAGCTCGAAGTTTTTGAGATTGAACTTTTCGTTGGGGGCGTGGATGTTGTCGTCGGGCAGGCCGAAGCCCATCATCACGCTGGGCAAGCCGAGGTGGCGGTCAAAGTCGCCGACGATCGGAATCGACCCGCCGGAGCGGATGAAGACTGTGTCTTTGCCCCAGACCTCGTGGAGGGCGCGGGTGGCGGCCTTGATGTAGGGGTTGTTGACCGGAATGAGGCAGGGGTCGCCGGAGTGAATCAGCCGCACGTCGACGTCGACGCCGGCCGGGGCAATCTTCTCAACGTAGCTTTTGTATTGCGCGAAGGCCTTGGCTGGAGTCATGCCGGGAACCAGCCGCATGGAAACCTTGGCCGTCGCCTTGGCGGGGATTACGGTCTTGGCACCGGCTCCGATGAAGCCGCCGGGCATGCCGTGAACCTCGAGCGTGGGCCGCGCCCAGGTGCGCTCAAGAACGCTAAAGCCCTTTTCGCCGACCAGTTGCCGCGATCCGACTTCGGTGACGCGATAGTGCTCCTCGTCGAAAGGCAGGCTCTTCCACGCGGCGAGTTCTTCAGGGCTGGGCGGAATGACTGTCGTCGTAGAAGCCGGGAATGAGGATGTGGCCGTTCTCGTCCTTGAGCTTGGCGAGCATCTGCGCGAGCGCGAAGAAGGGGTTGGGCGCCGCTCCGCCGTACATGCCGGAGTGCAGATCGGTCTTGGCACCGCGCACTTCGAGTTCGGTGTAGATCATGCCGCGCAGGCCGACGCACAGCGTGGGCAGGCCTGGGGCAAACAACTCAGTGTCAGAAACCAGCGCAAAGTCCGCTTTGAGCTCGGGCGGCTTTGAGGCAACGAAGGCGGCAATTCCCTCTCCGCCGACTTCTTCTTCGCCTTCGAAGATCACGCGCACATTGATCGGGAGAGCGCCGCCGGCGGCAAGCAGGGACTCCAGCGCCTTTACCTGCGCCCAGACTTGTCCTTTGTCGTCGACGGCACCGCGGGCGTAGATGTTGCCGTTGCGTTCTGTCGGGCTCAAAGGGCGGCGAAAGCCACTCGTCGAGCGGATCGGTTGGCTGCACGTCGTAGTGGCCGTAGCAGAGCACGGTGGGTTTGCCGGCCGCGTGCAGCCAGTCGCCGTAAACGAGCGGGTGGCCTTGAGGTTTCGATGATGCGCACGTTTTCCATGCCGATGCGCTTGAGTTCGGAGGCAAGCATCTCGGCGGCGCGACGGCAGTCCTGCGTTGTGCTCGGGCAGCGTGGAGATCGACGGAATGCGCAAAAGGTCTTTGAGTTCACTCAAGGAAGCGGGAATGATTTTTGCGGGCAAAAGCAACAGCGGCAGACGACATTAGCTTGATTCCTCAAAAAGAAATTCGACAGTGGAGAGTATAGGCGGTTGGGGTGCTTTGCCGCTGTGGCGAAGGCCGATTGGGGCTCAATATCGGCCAACAGCAGGATCGATCTCGGCAGACCAGGCCTCAATGCCGCCGCGCAGCGATTGCACCTGCTCGAATCCCTGGTTGCGGAGCCAGGAGGTGACGTTCATCGAGCGCACTCCGTGATGGCACAGGATGACGAGGTGCTCGTCGGGATCGAGTTCCTGGTGAGCGCGTGCGGGCACGTCGCCCATGGGCATGGGGATGCTGCCTTCAATGCGCGCCGTGGCAAACTCCCATGGTTCGCGCACATCAATGAATCGGGTCTTGTTTTCGCGGAGGAGAGCGACCGCATCGGACGGGGAGATTTCGAAATCGAGCATGGCTCCAGTTTAGTGCCCTGACGCGCATTGATCGAACGGACGGGCCGCGGGCTGCCCTCGTCACAAACGGGCGCGCACGGTAGTCTTAAGAGAGATGCCGCCCATCCTCAACGCGCAATCGGTGACCAAGCAATTTGGGGCCAACCCCCTGTTTCGCGACATTTCGCTGACTGTGGATGATGGCGCACGCATCGGGCTCATCGGTCCCAACGGCGCCGGCAAGTCAACGCTGCTGGCAGTGCTCGCGGGACAGATTGAACCGGACTCGGGCGAATTGGCGGTGCGCAAGCGCGCCCGCGCCGCTTATGTTCCCCAGGACTCGCGTTTCGCCGCAGGTCTCTCGATTCGGCAGGTGCTGGAATCGGCATTGGCCGCAGCCCACGTGAACGAAACGGAGCGTGAAGGCCGTCTTCGCGAGTTGGCGGGACGAGCAGGCTTTACCAATCTTGACGTCGAGGCCGCATCGCTCTCGGGTGGGTGGCGCAAGCGGCTTGCCATTACCGAAGCGCTGGTGTTGGAGCCCGAGGTGATGCTGCTGGACGAACCGACCAATCATCTGGACCTGGCCGGCATTGAGTGGCTGGAAGAGCTGCTGACGTCATCGAATTTCGCGGCAGTGACGGTGAGCCACGACCGCTATTTTCTGGAATCCACTTCGAGCGAGATCATCGAACTGAATCGCGTCTATGCCGAGGGGCTGTTGCGGGTGAAAGGCACCTTCAGCCGCTTTCTCGAAGAGCGAGCAGGCCTATCTTGAATCGCAAAGCCGGCAGCAGGAGAGTTTGCGGAACCAGGTGCGCACGGAGATCGAGTGGTTGCGGCGCGGACCGAAAGCGCGCACGACGAAGTCAAAGGCACGGATTGACTCGGCCAACGCGATGATCGGTCAACTGGCCGCCATGGATTCGCGCACGACGAGCAACACGGCCGGCATCGATTTTGAAGCGAGCATGCGCAAGACCAAGCGGCTTGCGGAGTTTCAAGACGTGGCGTGCGATATTGGCGGGCGAAGGATTTTCAGCGGACTGAATTTCATTCTGACGGCCGGCATGAAGGTGGGCCTGGTTGGACCGAACGGCAGCGGCAAAACCACTCTGCTGCGGCTTTTGCGCGGCGAACTCGAGCCCGCGGAGGGGACCATCCGGCGGGCCGATGCGTTGCGGCTTGTCTACTTCAGCCAGATGCGCGAACTGGACGAGAGCCTGACGCTGCGGCGTGCGCTCGCCCCGGAAGGCGATGGAATTATTTATCAGGGCCGCACCATCCACGTTGCGAGTTGGGCGGCGCGCTTTCTTTTTACCGGCGAGCAGTTGAATCAACCGGTACGCAACCTGAGCGGCGGCGAAAAGGCACGCGTGCTGATCGCAAAGCTCATGCTGGAACCAGCGGACGTGTTGCTGCTCGACGAGCCGACTAACGACCTGGACATTCCCACGCTTGAGATACTCGAGGAAAATCTTCTCGACTTCCCGGGCGCACTTGTGCTGGTGACGCATGATCGCTATCTGCTGAACCGCGTCGCATCGACGGTGCTGGGCCTCGATGGCAATGGGCGCACAGGACGCTTCGCCGACTACGCGCAATGGGAAGCATGGCTGGAAGAGCAGGAAGAGTTCGGGCCAGCGCAGAATCGGCAGGCGGTGCAGGTTTCCGCGAGCAGTTCGGGCTCGCAAAGGAAGAAGCTTTCGTACCTCGAAGCACGGGAATTCGCGACAATCGAGCAACGCGTCGAAGAGTCAGGATGCCCGGCTGGCAGCGGCACAGGAACGCGTGGAAGAGCCCAGCGATTGCCACCAATGCCGCGGCACTGCGAAGAGGCATTGGCGCGAGCTTGATGCCGCACAGCACGAGAGCCATTCCGCTCTACGCCCGCTGGGCTGAACTGACCGAGAAAGCGGGCTGAAAACCGCACCTGCAGGGTAGAAAGTAAGTTACGGGCAAAGCCAACACCAGTTGCGCTAATTGAGTTCAGCGCGGCTGGTAAACATTTGCATCGAAAGATTATATGCAGAATCCGGTAAAGGTATTGATCGTTGAAGACGAACCCCATGCGCTGATGGGGCTCGCCGAGCTGATCTCCGGCTGGGGATATCGGACGGAGACCGCGCGCGATGGCATTGAGGGCTGGGAGAAGGTCGCTGGCCTGGGATCCGGCCATTGTCGTGACCGATTTGAAGATGCCGCGCATGGACGGCATTGAGCTGCTGACCAAAATGGCAGAGGCTTCAAATTCCAATCCAACGTGGCGGTTGTGTTGCTAACGGCGCAGGGGTCGATTCAGGTTGCGGTGGATGCGATGAAGCTCGGCGCGTACGACTTTCTGCAGAAGCCGGTGGACGCCAATCGCCTTGCGCACGATTCTGACGAATGCGACGCGCCAGCGCGCCACGGAAATCGAGCTTGAAGTAACGCGGCGCAGACTGCGGGAGACGGGAATTCTGGGCTCGATGGTGGGCACTTCGCAGCGCAATGCGCGAGATCTTCTGCTCTGATCGAGCAGATTGCGCCTTCAAATGTTTCAGTGCTGATTACCGGCGAAAGCGGAACCGGCAAAGAGATGGTGGCGCGCACATTGCATGATCTGAGCCCGCGCAAGGGCCGGCCCTTTGTTGCGGTGAACTGCGCAGCGATTCCTGAGACATTGATTGAAAGCGAAATCTTCGGCCACGAGAAAGGCGCGTTCACAGGAGCGGTGGAGCGGCGAGCCGGCTGTTTTGAGCTGGCGTCGGGCGGCACATTGCTACTGGACGAATTGGGTGAGATGCCGATTGGCACGCAGGCCAAATTGCTGCGCGTGCTTGAAGAGCGCAAACTGCGCCGGCTGGGTGCGCGCACCGAGCAGGATGTCGATGTGCGCGTACTGGCGGCGACAAATCGCGATCCGGAGAAATCAGTGCACGCACGGGCATTTGCGCGCTGACCTCTTTTATCGCCTGAACGTGTTCCACATCCACATGCCGCCATTGCGCGAGCATCTGGAGGACCTGCAGGCCATGGCAGACGCGATGGTGCGAGAGATGAATCAGAGGCATGGACGCCATGTCTCGGGACTGGCGGATTCAATTCTGGACGCATGCTGGCGTATGACTGGCCGGGCAACGCGCGCGAGCTTGCGCAACACGATCGAGCGCGCAGTGATTCTGTGCCCCGATGGCGCGCCGCTCGATGCTGGCCACCTGCCGCGCACATTCGGGACACCGCAAGTGCCCGCCGCACATACCAACGACGCCGGCGTGGTTCCGATTCGCGTGGGAACAACCGTGGATGAAGCGGAGCGCATTGCTGATTTTGCGCACACTGGAATCCACTGGCCAAAACAAGACGCGGGCGGCGGAGATTCTTGGAGTAAGTCTCAAGACCCTGCACAACAAGCTCAAGGAATACAGCCATTCGCGGGAAGACCAGCCCGCCTGAGGTTTCACAGGTAGGCTTCCGGCGCTAGCGAGCGGTCATGCGGTCGAGCAGCGAAGGGGAGTAGGTTAGAGATATTCTCGCGAACGATGCGACTGAAGACCAAACTCGTTCTGGCGATCACCGGTCTGGTGTTTCTGATCTCGGGACTTCTGTCGCTGGTTTATGTGAGCCAGTTGCTGCACGCGGCCGTGCAGCAGTCGTACGACGAACCAAATGGTGGCGAACCAGGTCCGGTTTGCGCTGCAGAATGCACTTGAGGCCGGACTGAAAGATCGAGTGGTTGACCCCAATGATCCGGCAACACTGCGGAAGCCTGGCAGCAGCGGCAATCGCAGGATCAGCGAACTGAAGGCGACAATCGACTCGGGAAATCTTTATTCCCTTACCGATTTTCGACATGAATATCGGCGACACGCAGCCGCGCGTCCTCAGCACCAATCCGGGAAATGAGGACAAGACGCTCCCATTCGCGCCAATTACGAAGAGCTGCTCGCTGCCGACATTTCGAACCTCGTGAAAGAGGTTTACGGGCCACCGCGAGGTCTTTGACATCGTCGTTCCCCAAGATCGCAACGGACAGCGCCTTCGCAAGCGTCCACGTGGGGGTGCGCACAACGCTGCTTCGGGCGGTCTATTCGAAGTGGGTGGGCGAAGCGATCACGCTGATGGAGTTCGCGGCGGGAACGGCTCTCATTGCGGCGTTCTTCCTGAGCAATCTCGCGCTGCGACCGCTGGAAGAAATCAGCATGCAGCTCGGAATACTGGAATCCAATGCTGGCGGAAGGGATTGCTGAAGGAGCGCTGCGCCACAGCTCGATACTGCCGAAAGGGTGTCGACAAAGATTGAGCAGATCGGCCAGCGCATGCGCAATGTGGAGGAGGTTTTCTCTGCATTGAAAGAAAATCTCGACCAGGTGCTTGGCAATTTGCAGGACGGAATTTTGCTGTTCACGGGGGATGGTCGCGCGGTGCTGGTTTCGGAGGCGGCTCATCGATTTCTGCACCTTGAAAACGAAAACATTCTGGGGCAGCAGGCACGCGAGATTTTTGATAGCTCGACGGTGCTGGGACGAATACTCCGCGAGGCCTTTGACGCCGGGGCCACGCTGGTGCAGGAGGAAGTGCATACTGAAACCGGCCGCCGCATTCAGGCATCAGTGGATTTTATCTATGACGATCATACGCGCCTGGGCCTTGGCGCACTGGTCACGTTGCACGACCTCGAATCAGTGGAGGAGATTGAATCGGAGTTGGAACTCTCGCGGCGGATGGCGGCCATCGGCCGACTGACCGCAGGCGTGGGCCACGAGGTGAAGAATCCGATCAACGCCATCGTGGTGCATCTTGAATTGAAGAACAAGCTGGGCACGGACCATGCACCGGCGTCGCGTCATCTCGAAGTTATCGATGCAGAGATTCACAGCCTGGATCGCGTTGTGCAGACGCTGGTGGATTTTTCAAGACCTGTGGAACTCGAATTGCGCGAACAGGATCTGCGCACGGTTATCGGCGATGTGCTGGCACTTGCCGACTGATGAGCTCTCAACGCGCAATGTGACGCTTGAGAGCCGGCTGTCCGTCAATCCGCTGATCGCCAATGTGGATGCGGACCTGCTGAAGCAGGCTGCGATCAACGTGATTCAGAATGGGGCACAGTCGATGCCAGATGGAGGCAACTTTGAGTGGTACTTGGAAGAAGACGCAAGACGGCAGTGTTGCGGATCGCGGATGAAGGGAGCTGGGATTCCAGACGGATATTCGAGAGAAGATATTCGATCTTTATTTCACGACCAAGAGCGAGGGCAGCGGCATTGGACTGGCAATGACGTACCGTATTTTGCAGTTGCACCATGGGAGCATCGACGTACAATCAAAGGTAGGCCGTGGCACGGAATTCTCTCTGCGCATTCCACTCGCCGCCACGGAATGGGGACGTCGGCATCTGCAACCGGCGAGAGTGGAAGAAACAAAGGGGATGGAGAAATGAAGCTGAGCGCCAAGAGCGCTGCTTGGCTGTTGCCCTTGCTGCTGACGGGGTGCATACACAAGACCCAGGTCGCGCAAAATCAGCCACTAGCACCGCCGGTCGAGGAGACGCCTCCGTCAAAGCCCGAGCCTGTGCCCACGAATCTGCCTCCGCCGGATGTGACGATTCCGGTGCAGCCGGAGCCGCAAGTGCCTGTTCCTGCGGAACCCATCAAGAAGCCGGTGAAGCACAAGAAGCCGGCGAATACAAATCCGCAAGTGGCGTCAACGCGACGCCTGCTGTGTCGGCAATCGGACAGCTGACAACAGCCGATCCGCCGAACATGCGACAACAGACGGATGCAATGATCGAGTCGACGGAAAAAAGCCTGAATGGCATCAATCGCAAGCTGGACGACCAGGAAGTGCAAAAGGCTGCGCAGGTTCGGGAGTTCCTGAAGCAGGCGCGGGATGCGATGACGTCTGGAGACATTGACGGCGCGCATACGCTGGCGATTAAAGCGAAGGTGCTGCTGGACGAACTGCATCCTTAGCTGCGGTGCGATTCCCTTCCCTATCCTTAAGATGATTTGGTTTTGCGAATGAGTCTTCGCGATTCTGCAACTAACGTTCGCCCCAACTGAGCTTGCTGCGAAGCGCGTCAAAGAATCCACTTTCGCTGAGGCGGACCAGGTTCACCGTGTATTCCGAGCGATGACAACGGACTTCGTCTCCGAGATGAAGCTCGAATCCGGTCTGGCCATCAACAGTGAGCAGACATTGGGTTGGGACACCCTCTACGCGGACGGTGAGGCTGGCATCTCCGCGCACCACGATGGGACGCAGAGTAAGCAAGTGTGGACAGATGGGTGTGACCACGAGAGCATCGACATCCGGCGTGAGGATGGGGCCGTTGGCAGCCAGTGTGTAGGCGGTCGAGCCGGTCGGCGTGGAGACGATGACGCCGTCGGCACGGAAGCGGGCGACTTTTTTGCCGTCGAGCTCCACGGCGAATTCACCCATGCGCGCGATGTCGCCTTTGGAGACGACAACTTCATTCAGGGCTTCGAATACTTTGACTGGCGAGCCGTCGCGCACAACTTCAGAGTGAAGCATGGTGCGGGCGTCGAGCGTGTGGCAGTTTTCGCACCAGCTTTCGAGCGTGGTGTAGAGATCGGCCAGGCGGACTTCGGTGAGGAAGCCAAGAGAGCCCAAGTTAACGCTGAGGATGGGCGTGCCGGTGGCCGCGAAGATGCGGGCAACGGAGAGTAAGGTTCCATCGCCGCCAAGCACGATGACCAGCTGCGGCTTGTGCGCGGGCATGTCGGAGCGATCGACGGCGGGAGCAGAGTCGGTATAGCCTGCGCCTTCGCAGTCGAGCAGCGGTTCGTAGTCGTGTTGGCGGAGCCACGCGATCAGTTCGGGCAGCAACTGAGTGAGCTCCTGCTTTCGCGGCTTACAGACGATTGCGACGCAAGTCATTCGGTCTCAAGTGTAACGGATCAGTAGCGAGTGAACAGTGGATAGTGGACAGTAGTCAGTGGAACCGGTGCGAACACGAACGTTCAGAGAAAATAGGCACATTGTCGTCAAACCGCATCTTCTTTGGGCTTCGATTGCGCGTACAGCAGGAACTCCTGGTTGCCTTCGGCGCCGGTGATGGGGGATGGGATTACTTCGGCGACTTTCCAGTTGAGGTCCATGATGCATTGCTGGACTCTTTCGATGGCGAGTTTGTGGACTTCGGGGTCGCGGACGATACCGCCTTTTCCGACGTTGCCTCGGCCCGCTTCGAACTGCGGCTTGATGAGGATGACGGCCTCTGTGAGCGCGGGAGCGGCGGCGAAGACCGGGGCAAGGAGCAGCGTTGCGGAGATGAAGGAGACGTCCATGACGAGCAGGGTGAGTGTGGGCTGACCGGTTTCGGCGAGTGCGCCGGGAGCGAGGAAGCGGGCATTGGTGCGCTCGACGAGGCGGACGCGCGGGTCGTTGCGGAGCTTCATGGCGATCTGGCCGAAGCCGGTGTCGACGGCGGTGACGTGCGCGGCGCCGCGCTGCAGAAGGCAGTCAGTAAAGCCACCGGTGGATGCGCCGATGTCGAGGCAGGATCTGCCTGTGACGTCGATTTTCCAGTGGTCGAGGGCGGCCTGAAGTTTGAGTCCGCCGCGACTGACGTAGGGCATGTCGTCGCCGAGCAGGCGGATGGCGGAATCGGATGCAATGGAGGCGCCGGGCTTGTCGATTTTCTGTTCGTTGACGAGTACGCGGCCAGCGAGGATGAGAGCGCGGGCACGCTCGCGGCTCTGGACGAGTCCGCGCTCGACGAGGAGGAGATCGATGCGGGTTTTGCCGTTTGAGGCCAAGCTTCAGTTCGTTTCCGGGATCATGATGCGTTGCATGGATAATGGCTCGGCAGAGGGGGTTCGTAAAGGCCGGTTGATATGCAACCAATCGGTTGCCTATACCCGACCTCTGGGTGCATATATTTTATTGCAAATGGGTTACTGACGAGCGTATCACTCCAGATATCACTTAATATTGGACTTAAGCCGCAGAAATCTCTGCCGCAAAGACTTAGCGGCAGATTTGATCAGCAAACGCTCACGGGCGAATCCGCTTGTTGTTCCTCGGTTCTTCAAGGATAACAAAACGGTCGAAAATAGGCTGCGAACGAGCGAATGATTCATGTGGCGTGAAATCAGGACGTTCGGTCGGGTGACGTGGCGTGAGGGATTGACAGCTTCGGGCAGGTGGCATACGAAGCTGTCCCGCTAAGACACTGAAAGGCATTCGCTAAACCGAGCGGACTCGAAAAATGCGTTGTGCCCGGGTGGTTCTACAACCCATCCGGAAATGAAAAGCGGCTATGGAAAGCAAGGCAGGGCGGACGAAGTACATGGCACATTGCCGAAGCCGTTCAACACGGTGGCCGCCCAGATACCATAAGCGGCTCCCGCACCTGCCGCAGCGACTCCAACAGCAAGGCCGATCTTTTGACCCCGCTTCAGACCGTCGCGGTGAACTGAAGCAATGTCAGTGTCGCTTAGAGTAGAAATGCCCTTCTTCTTACCCTCATCTATGGATATCGATGAGTCTTCGATGGATGTGAGCTTGCCTCGTCTCAGCGTGCCATCCTTCATAGTCAATTTCACGCCATGGCCAAGTCCGACCGCTTCAGCTTGAGGCTTCACTTGCGGCGCGGGATTCTCAATTGCAAACGATTTCAACGAAGCCAGACCAAGGAAAACTACGAACGTAAACAAGCAAGACCTCTTACGCATTTCTTTCTCTCCGTTCATCGTTGGAATGTGAACTGCTTTCAGGTTCCAGGCTGCGTGGACGAAGACGCCTTTGGGGGAGGGCTTGTACCACAGCGCCGCTTTTTGACCTGCTGGATTGGGATTCAGCTTCTCTCGGAGCTAGGAATCACGCAATTGTCTGGATGTGATTTCGCAATGAATTTAGGATGATCCCGGAGCAAGATCTTGCGGCATTCCGCGACACGCTGAACATTGTGTCCAATACATCGATTGCCCAATATTCGTTCGTTTCGTCTGCCGGGAGGAAGCCGAATCGTGTTCGCCAGGTCGCTTGAGCTGCGACCTGGCTATGCTTCGGCATCCGGGATGCATCGATGGATCTATTTGCTTTGATGCGCCAGAACATTTTCGAGAGTGACCGCGAAGAATACGTGACCGAATTCGGTCGGATGGTGTGTATCCCAGAAGAACGTATGGTCGGGGTCGCCACATACTGTTGTTGTCAGGCAGGGATCCGTAATGTCGTCGAATCCAAAGTGGTATGGATCTTTCTGGATAGCATCCATCAGGCTGAAAACCTCCATCCGCAGGATATGAATGCCCTGCAGGAGTTGCTCATACGCAAGCAGCTTGTCGACCCAATTGTTTGCCGCGTTGGTGGCCGCGCTGGCGAATGCAGTTCTGTCCGCCGCCGCTGGAAGCAGCCCGACGTTGAGGAGATTGGGAATGACGAAGTGCTTTGCGCCCGCCTGGCGTAGCATCAATTCGCTGTCCGCCAAACCCACGGCAATCTGGTAGCCAAGGGCCTGGGGCGAACCGGTTGTGGGGCTTAAAAGAATGTCGTTCCCGCCGCCCTCCAGAATGTAGAGAGCATTCGGGTCTGCTTTGCCTCCATGCGCTCCGAGGTACATTTGAACCTGTTGTGGCACGCTGGGAATCGTGCCGCCGGGAATGGACTGCGGAGCTGTTACCCACGCACCGCCAAAGGCATAGTTCGTCCCGCCCAGCAGTGACGCCTTCATCGGTACACCGAGAAAGCCCGCGACATGGTCCAACCAGATGGGGCCGTTTGAAAAGCGCCCGTTGAAATAAGGCGCTGCGGGCTCGGCACCGCCGGTCGCCACAAAGATATTGCCCACGTCGCAGTAACTGTCTCCAAAAACGTAGATGTTGTCATACGCTGGTGTCGTGGCCGAGGCTGTCAGGGATGCAAGGCCAAGAAAAGTCGCAACTGTCAGAACCCAAATGCGCTTGTGCATTATGTCTCTCCATTCTGATTCTTTAGCTTTCCCCCGTTACCCAACTCAACCCTGAGGCGCTCGATTCCGCTCGAGGTCATCAGGAGTGTTTCGGATCCGCTGGAGTCGCCTAAGGTTCTCTCGAATTGAAATGACAGGCAATTGTCTGGATCTGATTTCCCTATCATTTCTGGATGATCATTTGGTAAGATTCGGCACACTCCCTGAGACCAACGACTGCAACACCGGACCGTCGAATGCCAAACATCGTCCGTTTCGGACCTTTTGAGTTAAATCTCGAAACCGCGGATCTAAGGGGCATCGGACCGGGAACACGCCTTCCGGAGCAGCAATTTCAGATACTGAGGATGCTTCTTCTATGCGAAGGCGGAGTTGTGTCCCGCGACGAAATTCGCAAACGGCTCTGGCCGAGTGACATGGTGGTAGAGTTCGATGGCAGCATCAACGCGGCAATTCTGAAGCTTCGTTCCGCGATGCGCTCCGAGTCCGGCGATGACGGATTTATTGAGACGGTGGCTCGTCGCGGCTATCGGCTGCTGATTCCGGTCGAGGACCGAAAGCAGAGTAGCCAGAGGGCGATCCCTGAATCATCCGGTCAGAAATCAATTGAAGGCGAAACTCTGCAGGACCTGATTTCGAAACTCTCCGGTGCATCCGGAACTGGCAATCAGCGCGCTCCGTTACCGCAACTCCTTGACCTCGCCATCCAGCTTGCCGGGGAGGTGGGCTCTTTCCACTCTGCCGGCATTGTTCACGGTCACATCAGGCCAACTAATGTCTATGTGACGTCGAGCGGAAAGGTAAGGGTCCTCGTCCCTGGGATGGCTGAAGAATCGTTGAGCGCCGTTGCGCCAACGGGGCAGACACCTGCGGACACGGATTACATGTCGCCAGAACAGCTGAGGGGTGAGCCGCTCGAACGGCGCTCGGATCAGTTTTCTTATGGCATCATTGTCGCGGAGTTATTGAACGGGCTTCATCCATTCAGACTCGGCGCATCCAAGGACACCGCGCAAGCCATATTGAAGGACACGCCGAACCTTAGTGGAGATTTGCCGGAAGGGTTGAAGGTGCTGCTCCGCCGCCTGCTTGCCAAATCGATCGAATTGCGTTACCCCTCGATCGCAGAAGGGCGGGCGGACCTTCTGCGATTGAGCACGGATTTGTCGACCGCGCATGAGATAGGCACCGCAGCAAGAATCCCCCTGATCGGCCGCGACGTCGAGTTCGCTGAACTAAAGCGGCTGTTGAACGAGGCGTTGGCCGGTCGCGGCTCCATGGTGATGATCGGCGGAGAGCCGGGAATCGGCAAGACGCATCTTGCTAGCGCGATTCTGGAGGAGGCGAAGCACCGGGGAGCTGCCGGAGTAGTTGGCCACTGCTATGAGATGGAAGGCGCACCGCCCTACGTGCCATGGGTGGAAATTCTCGAATACATTGCGCGTATGGCGCCGCGCGAAGGGTTTCGCCTGTCCCTCGGAGATGACGCACCGGAAATAGCGAGACTAATGCCGGAACTCCGCACCATCTATCCCGATATCCCGCCCGCCATTCAGCTCCCGCCCGAACAACAGAGGCGATTCTTGTTCAACGCGATCCGCTCCTACGTGGAGAGGGCCGCAGGCATTGCTCCCGTAGTGGTGATCATCGAGGATATGCATTGGTCCGATGAGCCGACACTGCTGCTGTTGCAACACCTCGCGCAAACAATCTCCGCGACGCCGATGCTTCTTATTTGCACTTATCGAGATGTTGGCCTTGAAGCGACACGTCCATTCGCAAGCTCGCTGGAGACACTGGTGCGTCACAAACTAGCGAAACGGCTTCCATTGCGCCGACTACCCCTCGGCGGAGTGAAAGGCATGCTCGCGGCTCTGGGCGGCCAGCCGCCACCCGCGCCTCTCGTGCACGCAATCTTCGAAGAAACAGATGGCAATCCATTCTTCGTCGAAGAAGTGTTCCGTTATCTCGCCGAAGAAGGGAAGCTTTTTGATGAGAACGGCAAATGGCTGCCGGGATTGCGCGCTGAGGACTTTCAGGTACCAGCGAGTGTTCGCCTTGTGCTCGGGCGGCGACTGCATCGGCTAAGCGAAGGCTCGCAACGCGTGTTGTCGATGGCTGCCGTAATTGGACGAAGCTTCAGCCTGCGTCTCCTCGAGGAGTTGGAGAACAATCAGCCAGATACGGTGCTGGACGCAATTGAAGAGGCAGAAAGAGCCCACCTCGTTGTCCCTGAACCGGAGCGTCGTGAAACGCGGTATAGGTTCGTACATGAGCTTGTCCGCCAGACATTGGCTGAATCTCTCTCGCTTCCCCGAAGACAGCGCCTTCATATGCGAATTGCGGACGCTATCGAACGGGTCTATGCGGAAAAACCTGAGGCACAAGCGTCTTCGCTAGCTCACCACCTTTACCAGGCTGGAGCATTGGCCGATCGCGAACGAACGACCGGCTATCTTCTGATGGCTGTCAGCCAAGCCAGGACCGGGTCAGCTCACGAAGAGGTACTCGGACATTTGGATCACGCCATTTCGTTATGGGAGGGAGAGACAAGCCTCCGCGTGGCAGAGCTGATGAACGATCGAGCAAATACGCTGGCCAGAATGGGACGAACGGACGAGGCGGTAACGAGTTATCGCATTGCGATCGACTTGCTTGAGGCTACTGGTGCAATCGCCCTAATGGTTGAGGCGAGCATCGCTTTGACTTATTTGCTGGCGTGGCGGTTTGACTTCGACTCGGCTAATGAGGTCATGGAGCGGGCTCACAAGCAAATGACCGGGCAGGATCCGCAGCTACAGAGTAGCGTTCTGTCCATGCGGGCCGCCATCATGAGTAACAGCGGCGAGCCCGTTGTCGCGGACCGCATGTTCGACGAGGTACGAGCCCTGCATCAGGCTATGACGACGCCATCCCAAGGCCCCGCACTACTGCTTGAGGCCATTCACAACTACCAGTCGTTTCAATTCGACAAGGTTGCCGCTACAACGAGTCGGCTTGCGAGCGCATGCCGGGCTGCGGGCGACTCGTGGAGTGCATCGTTAATTGAGTACTATGGGCCGTGGGCGGATTTGTATAGCGGGAGGCCGCGCGATGGCGCTTGCGCCCTACCTGCTGCGATTTTGCGAGCAGAGAAAATCGGCCACAATGGGGCAGTGTGGGCCCTCAAGATAGGCTCCTCGATCGCGAGCGCCGCACGCGGCGACCTTCTGGCAGCAAACAAAGAAACCCTGGATGCGTGGGAATTTGGTGTTGCACACGAGGTTGGATGGAACTTTGCCGCGGGACTCCAGCTAGGCCACTTCGCCCTTTGGCGCGGCAATCTCGCAGAAGCCGAAGGTTGGTATTCCCGCGGGCTGAAGTCAGAGGGCAAGTCGTACTTGTCAGGTTTGTCAGAAGCGTGTCTCTTCGCGGCCTTCGCCGAGAACCGGGATCCACGGGCGGAGCAGGCCTGGGCGAGGCGACGTTGGAAGTCACCGCTGTCAGGCCAACTGAACTCCCTTGGCTCCTGGGTCGCATTGGAAAGGTCCGTAATTGGCTTGGCTCACATGGATAGAAACGCGGAACTTGCTGCGTTGCTGCCAATGACTGAAGAATTGCTCCTCACCGGCGCCTGGACGTACTCTTTGCTTTCTCCGTTTCGTACCGTGGCAGGCATCGCTGCGGCCGCTGCTGGCGATTGGTCCTCCGCTGAAGAGCATCATCGCACGGCCATTCACCAGACAGACACAGCACCTTACCATCACTTGCAGCCCGTAGCCAGGGAGTGGTACGCAAAGATGCTGATCGACCGCAATGGACCCGATGATTTAACGAGTGCTCGCTCACTCCTTGAGGAAGCAATCGCCATGTACAATTCGAGCGCGTTCCCGTTTCGGGCAGAACATTCGATAGAGCTGCTCACGAAGTTATAGAACTCCTATCCCATTCGAGATTGATCACCGAGAGCATCAGCACGCAGATCCTGTGCGCCGATCCTGGAGTATAACCGTCTACTCGGAGGTTACGCAGGAGTAACGGCCACCAGAAAAATCGTACAGATTCGCAGGTTGCGAAACTGTTCCTGCGTGAATAACTATTTGCGTGGCAAATCTTCCGGGTGACCCTCGTCACCGACCACGATCTACAATGGGACGATTCTGAAGGCTTCTGAAGGCCTGCTGGGGTATGTTTTATAAGGCTCGCATTTCGAAATTCGTCGTCCCCTCCACATTGCCTTTGCGAAAGAATCTCACTATGTCACGTTTCACTCACGATTCCATGCACCATCCTTCGGTCAGTTTCGCTTTCGGAGTGGGAGTCTTCATGCCCAAGGCAACGAACGGCTTTCTGCCGCAAGTTCCCCCGAGATTCGGCCGCCTCTCCATCCAAAAGGCAATCGTCGCACTCGCAATGGCTATGCTCCCCGCAGCTCAAGCCGCCGCTCAGGTTGCTGCCTCGCCCAGTTTGGTTTCCTGGTACAAGGTCGCTGTGGGCAATGCCGGCGCAGGTAAGCCGGTCACGCTCACCAACAGCGGCTCAACCGTCATCAGCATTGGCAGCATCAGCATCAATGGAACCAATTCGGGCGATTTCTACATCGCGGCTAATACTTGCGGAACCAGTCTGGCGGCTTCTGCCAGTTGCACCCTCTCTGTTTATTTCAGGCCCGTGACTGTCGGCACCCGCACTGCCACACTCACCTATACGGATAACGCATCCAACAGCCCGCAGCAGGTTTCCCTCTCCGGTCTCGGCGCAAGTGTGAGCGCAACGCCCAGCAGTCTGTCCTTCGGCAGCGTCAGCGCTGGTTCCATGAGCGCATCACAAATCATCACCGTCTCAAACGGTACAGCGAACTCAGTTACCCTCAGCTCGGGGTCGATCGCAGGCGCGAATCCTGCCGCTTTCGCCGTAACTTCCACCACCTGCGGATCCAGTCTCGCCGCGTCGGCAAGCTGCACTGCCAGTATCGTCTTCAGCCCTGCCGCCGCCGTCTCCTACACCGCTACCTGGACCATCATGGCCGGCTCGAACCCTCTCTCCGCGGTCCTCTCCGGCACCGGCATCGGCATCGGTGTGAGCGCATCACCCACCTCGCTCTCCTGGTACAAGGTCGCTGTGGGCAATACCGGCGCAGGTAAGCCGGTCACGCTCACCAACAGCGGCTCAACCGCCATCAGCATCGGCAGCATCAGCATCACGGGAACCAATTCGGGCGACTTCTACATCGCAGCTGAGACTTGCGGAGCCAGTCTGGCGGCATCTGCCAGTTGCACCCTCTCTGTTTATTTCAGGCCCGTGGCTTCCGGCACCCGCACTGCCACGCTCACCTATGCCATCGGGGCCGGCTCGACCCCGCTTTCCGTGCCCCTCTCCGGCACTGGCACAACGACCTACTATGTCTCCAATTGCGGAACCGTCGGCAGCGACTCCAACAACGGAACCAGCCCGTCAACGCCCTGGCTGACCATCGCCAAGGTCAACTCCTCTGTGTTCTATCCCGGCGATACCATTGAATTTCAGAATGGCTGCACCTGGCGTGAGGAACTGAATCTGCCTTCTCCGGGAACGGCTTCCTATCCCATCACAGTGAGCACTTACGGGGCGGGCAATCCGCCGATCATCAGCGGCTCACAAGTAATAACGTCGTGGACCGATGAGCCGCAATCGCCCACCGACTTCACTTCTGATCACAGTCTCCAGGCCTACTGGACCATGGACCAGATGTCCGGATCAAGCTTCCTCGACTCAACCTCAAACGGCAACACCCTGACCAACATCAACGGCGTAACCCAAAATGCGAATCATTTGCAGGGCTCGTACTCGGCTGATTTCGCGGCTGCCCAAGGTATGGAACTCTCCCGCAGCGATTCAACGCTCTCCGCTGGTTTCCCCGGCAAGAACGGCACGATCAACAGCAATATCACTGTAGGCGCATGGATCTACCTCGACTCCAGTAATGCCAACACGCCTTTCATTTTCAAGGGAACAGGGTCATGGGAACTCTTCAAGGGCAGCGGTCCGAACCTGGGCAAGATGAACTGGCAGATCTTCATAAACTCCGCCAACCATAACGTTCAGAGTGACAACGGCAACTTGCTCACTCCGGACGCCTGGTACCACGTGGTTGGCAGCGTCAATGGATCCACAGGCGAGCAGGCCCTCTTCATCAATGGGGTAAAGCAGACCCAGACATATAACACCGGTGGTGCGGCGCTCTCCACTGACACCACCGCTCTCCAGGTCGCCGGAAATGGCAGCAATTTTTTGGATGGGAAAGTCGATGAACTTTTCGTCTTCAATCGCTCGCTGAGCGACAGTGAAATAGCCAGGATCTATACCAGCCGGCTGGACGGTTCAGACGGCTCCTACACGCTCCATTACACGGGTGCGAACGCCAGCCCCCTCGCTGTTTACGAAAATGGCGCGGCGATGTCATATATTGCTCAAAAAGCAGGAATGACGCCCGGCTCATGGTACTGGGATGCAACGAACGCTCGTGTCTACATCCGACCCACCGGAGACGTCGCCCCCTCTACCGAGACCTTTGAAATTCCGCAGCGCCTCACGTGCATCACCGACTCTCGCAATTACACAATCATTACGGGCCTGACCTGTCAGGAGCCTGCGCAGAAGGGCGTGTTCGTCACCGGCTCGAATGTCACGGTCCAGAACATGCTCATTAACAATGTGCGCGAAAATGGCCCGACCAGTCCCAACCTCAATGCTGCCGGGGTCGGCGTTTTCTGGGAGGGCAGTAACGACGTCATTCAGAACAACATTGTGGCGAACGCCAATTGGGGGATTTTTAGCGACGCACCAGCTGGCCAAACTATATCCGGCCTCATCCAGAGCAACACCGTCTATAACATCGGATATGACGGCATTGGTTTTGCCATATCTAACCGTAACGGTGGCGTCCTGTCCAACACGATTGCTCAATATAACGTCTTGCATGACATTGGTATCTATAACCTTCAGGGTGGAGCAGTCGAGTGCATATTAGCCGGAGCGACACCGGGCACCGGAAATATCTTCCGCTATAACCTCATGTATAGCATCGGCAATGCCCATAAGAATTCTTTTCCTATGAACGTGCAGGGCGGAGCTGGAGGCTGCGCCTTCTACGGCAATGTGGTCTACAACAGCTATGGGCCTTGCATGTCGGTCCTCAAGGGTCCAGGGGGAAACAGATTCTACAACAACACTTGCTATAACAATGGCCTGGCGGGTGCACAGGGGGCTGGCATCTATATCGATGGCGGCTCCTCAGATAGCGGAAATGTTTTTCAAAACAACATCGTCTATGCCGGCCCGAATACGACGTTCACGTATGTCACAGCTGGATCTACTTCCAGCACCCTGGACGACAATCTGTATTATGGGGGCACCGCCACGCCCTTTAACTGGAACGGCACCGCTTACAGCATGGCCAATTACCTGGCCGCAAGCGGGCAGGATGCCCACTCCGTCAACGCCGATCCTCTATTCACGAGCCCATCTACAAACAATTTCTCTCTTACCTCGAACTCCCCCGCCATAGGAGCCGGCGTTAACCTGGGTTCTACTTACCAGCTAGATCTTGCGCCCGGTTCAGTTTGGCCCTTCAAGGTGAGCACCGCAATTCAGAGTACGAACGGTGCATGGGACATAGGAGCTTACGTCTCCCCTCAATAGAACTAACTCGAAGGCATTGCGATTGAGTCTCACATGAATGTCGCGGGCAGGATCGAGATTCTCATCTGCATTGAACACACTTCCTCTGTGACGTCTTTGTGACGGTCGATTGTTGTCGAATGCTTACTTCGATTCTTTCGTGATTGCGTCTGCGGCGTTGCCGGCCACTACCCAGTTTGCCGATCCGGCTACGACCGCTTCATCCTCAAACCAGAGAAATCCGAAGTCGTCGATGCACTCTGGAAAATCCGGTTTGATGATGATGTATCCCGGAATCACGGCGCCCGGAATATAGGCGTTGTCGGCGCGGTTGTTGCTGTAGGTCTTTGTCTTCGAGACGGTACCGACGCCAGCTACATACGAAGTGCTGGAGACCGGGTGCGTGCCGAGAATGTAATTGACGGCACGAAGTGTGTATTCGGAACTCACAAGATCTGGAAACGCCTTGTGCAGAAAATACATTCGGATGGCCATGTCCACCACGGCGCCCGATCCGCCCCAGGTGCCCAGACTTGGAGGCACGCCGAACGGAGTGGCGTCCAATCGCTTGTCGAGACCCGCCATGTATGTCTTCACTGCTTCACGCATTTGATCTTTGGCGCTCGCGTCGAGATATGGCAATGCCCGGACTGCCGTCCAACCACGGAACTCCATCTGCTGCGGGGTGATTATCTGAGGGAACAATTCTTTCAGACGGGATTTGTAGGGTTCGGCGCCATTAGTGGCAATGGTCAATTCGAGAGTCGCGGCCCATTCCAGTCCGACGCCAAAGCTGCCACGGGCCGGACCGGCTGGCGGAGTTGGCGGAGCATTTGTGGTGCCAGGGTTTGCCTGAGTGCCGGACACCGCACCTTGAGAGGCAGCCAGCACGCCGCCTGCAGGAGCGCCAGCCGGAGCCGCTCCGCCTATGCCGCTGCCCGCTGAATTCTGCGTGGGGTGAGCCTTCTCGTCGTTCCATGCTTTGATCGCGGTCTCGAGGCAGTCTTTCGCGAATGCGTCGTCATAGCCTTTCAGCGTGTCGGCTGCTGCAGCCAGCGCTGCGATTGCATTCCATTGGAAGAAGGGGTTGTTGGTAGTGAAGATCCAGCGGTCGTCCGGCTTGCCGGAGTAGTCGCCCTTCACTTCGTTCGGACCGAGCTTCGGATCATAGATGCGACCGTCGGTCTTCGAAGCTCCGTCGCCCAAGTGAGTGTACTGGCGCAGATCTGGTTCGTGAGTGCCGCGGATCGCGTGGCCGATGTTGTGGAACTGCGCAAGGATGAGAAGCGCGCCGTGCTTGACCTGTTGCACCGTATCTGGCACGCCATCGGGACGATGCATCTCAACCTCGCGCGCGGGTTCATCCACGGTAAGCTCGTCGTACTTGAGATTGAATTCGCGATAGGCCAGGGCCAGACTCTGAATCACGCTTAGTTGCGCGGGCTCCTCGAGGTCGAAGTCGCCGGCATCATACCAGCCACCTACGTTCATGCCGGGAATGTGATCGCCACCTTTGTACTTGCCGTCTGTCGCTGTGGCCTGATTCCAGCCGTCAAATTGCTCTCCAACGACAGGCGCCAGACGGCCATCATCCAGGTGCGAAGCGCCGTGCCACACGCGATAGGCTTCGCGAACGGAGACGTGATCCATCTGCACCGCGAGGTGATGGTCGAGGCTGTCTTGCCAGATGTTTGCGTAAGCGTCTTTGGAGATGGGGAAAGGAGCCGTACGCTGATCGGCGTACTCGATTACATAAAGGCCGGGGTCGTTGACCGGGGTGAAGTCGAATTTCGAATAGACGTAGCGCAGCCACGGTGTTGAAGGGGTGATTGGGCCCTCGAATACCTGCTTGTACGATCCGTCTTCCATGAGGCGCAGTACTTTGGCTGTCTTAGGGCCGCTGTACCTGGGGTCGAGTTCAAGTACTGCGACCTTAGAGAAACCCGGCGCATAACCGACCTGGCTATGCGCGATCATTGGGGGCCGCGTCCAGTTTGGAATCACGTCGGGCCGGATGTGCCACACGATGGCGCCGGTGGTCTTGCCTGAAGGGATCAGCGAACGCAGCACGAACCAGCCGTTCTGCGCGCGGTTGCGTCCATCGAACAGCATGAGGTCGGCCGTATCCGACTTTACGTTGACGCGGGCGAGCGCGTCGTCGACGCCGAGGGTGATGCTGCTGCCCTCGGCGAATGGCAACGGCTGCGTGTATCCCTTGGCCTTGTCCCAGTCTTCGAGGTAGTACGCCTTCTTCGGTTCATCCGTCAAAGGCAACACCTTGACCATGGGATCGTCAGGCGTTCGCGGGAAGATGCCGGCTTTATTTCCGTCGACCAGGTAGGCCTTGCCCATGTAGATCGAGGGCAGGAACTCGAGGTTGAAGCCCGCGCGACCGGCCAGTTTCTGCGGTAACGGTTTGTCGAGATTGATGGTGACCTTTACGCCGCCCGGTTCGGCTGCAACCTCTAGGGTGTAACTGATATCGAAGGTCGGGAACGCGAGGTTGGCGGTGAGGCGGTTGTTGGCCTTGTCGGCCTGGCGCCCTTTGAGAGTCGCCACCAGGTCCCACTGCTCGGGCGTTGGCATCAGGCGCACGTCGCCGTTGGTGGCGATGCGTGCCCCGTGGAGAATCATCTCCATGGCCGTGTTCTTCTGGTCCACGAAAACGGGATGATACGTGCTGTCGTAGAGAAATACGCTGAAGCCTTGGGTATCGAGGTAATTCTTGTCGGTGACCTTCATTTGAAAATCGGCGCCGAAGAGGCTGGGGGCGGAGGTCAGGGCCAGGAGGAGACACACTCTGATTCGGGTGAACATAGATTGGAATCAGATTACTCCTTGCCTCAACCAAAAATCACATGCGCATCGTCTCAAGGGCGTTTGTTCCGATGCGCGGCAATGTTTGAGCGGGGCGCAAGTTCTACGGTTGCTCAGACGGCAGTAGACCTTCGTGCCCTACTCGGATCCGGTTGATGGAATGCTGGCGGGGAGTGCGGCGCGTTGAGGGACGGTCTTTGGTTTGGGAATGCCGTGCTGGTGGCAGTCGGTGCAGCGGACCCAGTGGATGTTGTGGGGACTTTTGGCGCTGGCGAAAGTGGTGTCCATTTTTTCGACGTCGATGCCGCAGTGAGACATTTGCGGGTGGCAGGTTTTGCAGGAGGCTGTTGCGTTCTCGTTGTGTCCAGTGTGGCAGGCGAGACAACTGATGCCCTCGTGAACACCGATGGGAGTGCGGTCGTCGCCAGAGCCGATCTGCGGGCCGTAGTGATTAGTAGCCGCGACGGTGTTGGCCTCGGGCTGGCGCGGCGCGTGGCACTGATAGCAGAGCGCCTGGCGCTGATCGGGGCTGACTTTTACTGCGCGTGGGCCGTCGGAGAGTTGAGGGAGTGAGAGCAGGCGAATCGCGAAGTGCATTTGTTCGCGGCGGTCAAAGATCGCGAGGGAATCTGTTGCAGATGGAGGCGTGGCGGAGATTCGCGTTGAAGGCTTTGTTTGCTCGGCTCCTTCGCGATGCATCTGGTGGCAGGCCATGCAGGGGATGGTGGGCTGGTCAGCGAAGTTGACGCGCGTGATGTGCCAGGGACCGATGGCGTTTTGCGGCTGCACGAGATCGCGTACCGCTCCGTTGAAGTGCATGCCGTGGCAGCGGAGGCAGTCGTCCATCAGGCGGCGTTCTGTGTTGTGGGTGGGATTGGTGAAGATCTGCGCGTAAGTGGCGCTGTGCGGCCCGGCGTGCCAGGATGCGTATTCGTGCTGATGGCATTTCTGGCAGTTTGTGGTCATCGCGAAAACGTCGACGTCGCGCAGGCGGATGGACTCAGGAGCGCTCCCAATGAGATGCACGCGGATGTGGCGAAGCTTGGTGGCGAGGCCGGCTTCGTGGCAGTCCATGCAGGTGGCGTTGCCGTGGGCAGAGGCGTGGACTGCATTTGTGTATGCGGCCATCTCGTGGCAGCTGGCGCAGCCTTGTCCACGCTGGGACGTGTAGTAGTACGACGCGCCGTAGACGCCGGCAACGCCTAGGAGCGCGATGCATGCGAGCAAGAGCGCGAGTGTCTTGAGCAAGCGCATCATGAGCGGAAGGCCGTGCCTTTCCAGTTGCGGACCAGCGCGGCGGAGGCGTGATAAGCGACGGCCATGATGGTGAGCACGGGATTGAATCCGCCGTTGGTGACGTGAACGCTGCCGTCGATGACGAAGACGTTGTCGACATCGTGGACCTGGCAGTCGCGATTGACGACCGAGCCGCGCGCGATCGTTGCCCATGCGGCAGGTGCCGGCCTGATGCTGGCCGGCGGAGACGCTTTCTGGGTGCCAGGCCATGAGCGATGTATTGATGGCGCCGGCTTCTTTGAGCCACGCTTCGGCGCGCTTGGCCTGCACGTCGCCGATCTCAAAGGTGTGCGGATGCACGTTGCCTTCGAAGCGGGCGACGGGCAGTCCCCACTTGTCGCGGACATTTGGATCGATGGTGACGCGGCCGGAGGCTGATGGAATCTGCTGCGTGGGTCCCATGATGACGATGGAGCGCTTGTGCCAGTGGCGCATGGCCTGCTTGTTCGCGGCGCCCCAGCGCGGCGTATCGGGTGGCAGGCGGTCGATCATGTGGATGGGAAGGCGGATGAATTCGTTGGCGAGCATGCCGCCGCCGCAGAGGCCGGGCGTGCCGTGGTTGTAATCCATGACGGCGATGCTGGCGCCGGGGCCGACGTCGTCGTAGGTTTCGAAATCGAAGTAGCCGACGGCGCCGGTGTAGTGGTGTCCCTGCAGGTGGCGGCCAACCTGGTCGTAGCGATTGCCGAGGCCGTTGGGAAAGAGGCGGCTGCGGGAATTGAGCAGCAGGCGCGCGGACTCGATGGCGGCAGACAGAGACGATGACGATGTCGGCGGGCTGCTGCTGCAGATGGCCGCGCTGGTCGAAGTAGGCGACGCCGGTCGCGCGGCCGCGATCGTCGGTGAGGATTTCTTTTGCCATGCACTCGGTGCGGAGTTCGCAGTTGCCGGTGTTGAGGGCGACGGGGATTACGGTGTTCTGCGAGCCGTTTTTGGCGTCGACTTCGCAGGCGAATCCGCAGCACCAGCGGCAGCGCATGCAGGGGCCGCGGCCGTTGTAAGGAACGCTGTTGCGCAGCATGGGGAGATGGAAGGGATGCAGGCCGAGGCGCTTTGCCGCAGGCTCGAGGATGCCGAATTCGCGATTCGGCGGCAGCGGCGGCATGGGAAGATCGCGGCGGCGCGGGCCGTGAAAGGGCGTGCCGGAGTAGTCGCCGGAGACGCCGATTTCGTATTCGGCCTTGTCGTAGAAGGGCTCAAGGTCGTCGTAGGTGATGGGCCAGTCTTCAAGCGAACTGCCGGCGGGAGCGCCGTAGGTGGAGCGCATTCTGAAGTCCTGCGGCATGTAGCGCCAGGCCTGCGCGCCGTAGCTCAGGGTTCCGCCGCCGACGCAGGCTGCGTTGTTCTGATAGGCGCCTTCGCTGGGAAGGACGGTGTGGGCAGTTCCCTTCCCGTCGACCCAGACACGGGGATTGCCCTCGTCTTCGGGACCGAAGGCGTTGCCGAGAAGGGTGGTGCGCTGGTTGCGGAGATCGTCTTTGCGGCAGTCGGCGGGAGTGTACCACTGGCCGCGCTCAAGCAGGACGACGCTGAGGCCGGCGGTGGCAAGTTCCTTGGCAACGATGCCGCCAGCTGCGCCAGCGCCGATGACGACTGCGTTGACGCGCTTCATGAGCGGCGCCCGTGTGCGCAGGTCGTATTGGGCGCGGCCGCGGAGTGGTGGTTCGTCGAGGCCCAGCATGCGCCAACTGACGGCGTCGCGATTGCCGCCGTGGCGCGGCGAGCCGTAATAGCCCTCCATGGTGTGCTGGCGGACGAGTTCGAAGAAGGCGCGGTTCTGTCTTTCGAGTGCGATGGCGATTTCGAGTTGCTGCGATGGAGGGGCATCGACGAAGGCGAGACCGGTGCGATGGCGGCTGAGGGCGTCGAGCTGATCCAGACCGTCGCGGTAGGTATCCTGATGGCGGCGGTAATGGCGCGCTAGCTGGCGATCGATGTAGGTGACTACTCCTGCTTGCGACGCGCTGGGGAAGTCGTCGGCGGGAATGATCTGGTCGCAGAGAGATGCGAGGGTACGCGCATGCTCGGTGCTGAGAACAGTCCAACTGTTGCCGGTGGCAGGGCGGCAGCCACTGATGGCGGCGACACCGGTGAGAGCTCCGGCCAGGGCGAATTGCCGGCGGGTTAAAACGCTTTTTGATGCTGGCGTGCGCATTGGCCCTTACCTCGAACACCGATGCGAAGAGGCGCATATAAATGCACGTCACGCGACTCCAGCCAATGCTCGTCGGGACTATGCTCGGCGTCGCCTGCGGCGATGGTCTGTGTTTCGAGTCACAACTCAGGCATGCGATTGAAATAGAGGCGGATGCAAAAGGGCCATCCCATGAACAGGGATGGCCCTCGATTGGACTTAGTCCAGCGAATCAGGGATGAATGTTCTGACAGGCGGCCAGCGAAGGTGTCACACCTGGTTGATAGCAAGGCTGGCCCGCGCCGGGAATGCGGCTTGTGACGTTGGCGTTGCCCCTGGTGCCATTCTGCGAAGTGACGCGCACATCGACGAGGTTGCCTTCAATGAGTACCACGGTATCGACGATGTCCTGATCGGTGCGGATGATGGTGAGGAATGTGCTGTCGGGCGACGAAACGTAGACCTTGCCATAGAGCGAATTTGAAGTGGAGACAACGGTACGCGGATGTCCGGAGACGGCCAGTGTCTTCACAACCGTGTGGCTGGACAGATTGACGATATGCACGGTGCCATCGGCCTGGTCGGCGGTGTAGGCACGGCTGCCATCGGCAAGCGCGGTCACACTGGCGGGATTGTGTCCAACCGGAATGGTAAACGTGGTTCCAAATGATTGGCTGTCGTTGCCGTATTCATCGAGGCTGACGTCAATCAGCGTAATGGCGCCGCCATCGTAATCTGCAACGACAAGTTGCTGGGTGGTCGCGATGTATTCGGCATAGACGGGTCCGGCAACAGCGGGGACGTTCGCACCGGTCAAGCCTGCAGCGGTGGACAGCGGCAAGCTGGGATGGCAGGTGACGGTCTGGCCGTTCTGATTGAGGAACGGAGTGCACTCGTCGAGCGTGTTGTTCTGGCTGTTGATCACGGTGACGGTGTCACTGCCGCGATTGAGCACGAACATCCGCCGTCCGTCAGTGCTGGTAACGCCGTAGACCGGGCACTTGCCGAGGGGAATGCGCGCGGAGACGGTGAAGCTGGAAACTTCCATCGCATCGGCTTCGCCAACCTGCGACACCGACGAGGGTGCGTTGTTGCAGGTTATGCCGAAGGGCACGTTCTGGCTGATGGCGTAAATGTGCTGGCCGAGAGCACCGAGGCCCACGACGGAGACTGGAGTCGGCGCAACCGGAATGGCAAGTTTGAAGGCTTCGGCTGAGCCATTGGTTGCGAGCACATCAATGACATTTCCGGTGAGATCGGGAGCCCATAGCCCGGCGGTTGGCGAAAACAGGCCGACGGTCTGGGCGGTCACCGGCAAAGTGGAGTAGTGGATGTCTTTTTCCTGCGGCTCGGACGCCGACACCTGGAAATTGGTGAGGGTGTGGTCGCTGTTCACGGTGAACCCGTTGGCGCCATTGGAATCGAGCGTGAAGGCGGTGGGGTTCGGTCCGATGGAGGCCTGGGTCAGGATGCTGTCGCCCGAATAGTCGAGGACGGTAGCAATGCCTGGGGCGTTAACAGATGGGGACGAAACGACGACCGCATACGAAGTCGGCTGCGCCGCGGGACCGGTCGGGTTGATGGGGGTGATAACCGGCCGGTAAGAGTTACCGCAACCTGCAACAAAGGCGACAGACACAAGGGCAGCGCCCACCTGAACCATCCGCACACGCGCGTGGCTTAAAACGTTGGAAAAAAGACTCATTCAGTTCTTTCCTGCTTACCTATCGATTGTAAATCAGCGAGCGGGCGGAAACCGCCGTTGCTGTGCCCCGGTTCCCTTCAAGGCATTAAGGCGTCGCTATTTGGCGAACCGGCGTACCGTCACTTGGACCGATGTTTCTGTGCATTAGACGGATGCGAATCCTCATCGGTATCCGGGGTTGGCTCGCGCAAAATCAATGAGCGCCGTTTCGGAGTGGTCCATCAAAAGACTTTAAGAATCGAGCTTTCAGGCCCGGTCCACGCAGCGGGTCCTTCATGGGTCAACTGGTGGCTGGCGTCGTTCCAGTGAAGACGGGTGATGGTGCCAGCGCCTTTTTCGTAGGCGTAGGTGGTGCCGTCGTCGGAAAAGAGCGTGAAATCGGCATCGGCGCCGGGATAGACGCGAACTTGGGCGATGGACTGCTTCTCATGGGTGCTGTCGACGGCTGAGCCGGTGGGGATGATGGAACCGGCGCGAACGAAGAGCGGAATGGTGTCGATGGGTGCGGCGACGGTGATGGTCTGGCCGCCTTTCACGCGCTCATTGGTCCAGTAGTTGTACCAGTCTGCGCCGGCGGGCAGGTAGACTTTGCGGCTGGTGGCTCCCTGCTCGGTGACCGGAGCGACGAGGAAAGCCGGGCCGAACATGTATTCATCGCGGAGATCGGCGACGTTGGGGTCGTTGGGAAAATCCAGAGGCAATGCACGCATGAAGGGAGCGCCGGTAAGCCAGGTCTGGTAGCCGAGCGAGTAGATGTAGGGCATGAGCTCGTAGCGGAGGCGAAGATACTTCTCGAGGATCGGCTCGGCCTGCTTGCCGTAGGACCAGACCTCGTTGGTGCGGCGGCTGCCGTGGGCACGCATGATGGGCAGGAAGGTGGCGTACTGGAACCAGCGCGTGTAGAGCTCGGGGTAGTCGTCGTAGCCGCCTACGTTGTCGCGGGCGTCGCTGGGATCGAGAAGGGGCGGATGCGCGGGATGATGTTCGGGCGGCAGATACTGCCATCCACCGGTGTCGTTGGACCAGTAGGTAATTCCCGAAGCTGTGAAGTCGAGGCCGGTGGGGATCTGGCGGCGGTAGGTGTCCCAAGTGGGATAGATGTCGGAGGACCAGACGATGGAGCCATTGCGCTGAATCCCGAGGTAGGCATCGCGGGAGAGGATGAGGGCGCGTTTCTGCGGCAGATCGCGACGGAAACCGTCTGACAGTGCGCCGGTGTGGAGGAGCGGATAGACGTTGATAGAACTGCGTTCCGGGACCGATCTTGTAGTAGGAGCCGTTGGGGGGCAGGTCGGGTTCGGTTTCGTCGGCCCATAGGGAGTCGAAGCCTTTGCTGAGGATGTTGTCGCGGATCGTGTTCCAGTACCAGGTGGCGGCGTCGGGGTTGGTGGTGTCGATGTCGGAGCCGGCGCGGTCGTAGGGGAGGCCGTTGATGGGCTTGCCGTCGGCGGTGTGAATGAGCCAGCCGTTCTTTTCGAGTTCAGCGTAGAAGCGGCTCTCGGGAGTGAAGCGCGGCCAGACGCTGATCATGGTTTCGAAACCCATGTCGTGAAGCTGCTTGTTCATGGCCGTTGGGTCTGGCCAGAACTTCGGATCCATGTCCATCTGGCCCATTTTGGTGTAGTAGAACCAGTCGACGACCATGACGTCGGCGGGCAGATGGCGGTCGCGATATCCCTTGGCGACGGAGAGGACTTCTTCCTGGCTGGTGTAGCGTTGCTTGCACTGGATGTATCCGTAGGCGGCCTTGGGCAGCAGCGGGGTGGGGCCGGTGAGAAGACGATAGCCGGCATAGATTTCGTCGGCGGTGTTGCCGGCGATGACGAAGAAGGAGACGCGGTCGCCGACCTGCGATGTCCACTTGGTCTGTTCGTTGAAGCCGGGTTCGATGGTGGTTTTGGATGGATTGTCCCAGATGAGGCCGTAGCCTTTGTTCGTGACGAGGAACGGGACGCAGGTGGTGGGCGCAGCGGGCGAGAGGTAATCGTTCCAGCAGCGGACGGGATGGCCGCGATGATCGAGGAAACCTTCGTGGTTGTCGCCGAGGCCGTAGTAGTGCTCGTCGTCAGGAGAGACGAAGGTGGCGCCGACGGTGAAGAACTCGGGGTCGGTGGGGCGGCGGTCGTTATTGATGTCGGCGGTGCCGTCTTTGTGATTGGGGACGGCCTGCTGCCAGCCGGTCATTTCGAGGAGCTTCTTGCCTTCGGGAGTGGTGAAGGTGATGTGCGCGCCGGGGGTGGAGCCGTTGAAGAATTTCGCGATGTCGAGTTCGGTTGAAAGCTTTGCATGCGTGGGCGGGTGGTCGCGCTCGACGGTGGCGATGATGCGCGAGGATTGGTAGATGTCGTTGAGGTCGGTCTGATTTTTGGACCAGCCTTCGGCATTGGGAGTGCCTACAAAACCGTAGCCGGGTTTGGCTAGGGCGTTGTCGTGTTGCAGGCTGAGCGTGACGCGAAGGATGTTGGGGGCGTATGGCTCGAGGATGATGGTCTGGCCTTTGCCGTCGAGGATCAGGTTCGGACCGATATCTTTGAACTTGACCGGAGGAGGCGCGTAGGCCCCGGCCTTCAGAATTATCGTCGGGGCCGACTGGCCCGACTGACTCGACGTCTGTCCGATTGCGCTGACTGGGAGCTAGAAGCACTCCGGCAAAAGACAGCGCGAGCAATGAATACCTTTTCATCCTGAACTCCGAAGACTGTGGAAATGTATGGATTGGTACGCGGGATGAGTGTAAATGAACTGGTCGGTCGGCGAATGTGAGGGTTTCATCGGAAGACCCGCTCATCGCGATGCGATGAGCGGGGCACAGATTCAAGAGTCGATTAGTGGCCCACCTGCTGCCTCAAATAAAGTCCTTCTTTCTCGATTGAATGAAGAAGGTCCCGCCAAGCAGTAGCGCAATCAAAGCAAATTCAGCCGTGAGCAGGATCGTCGCTGCAGGAGTCCATTGGATCGTTTTCTGCCACATTACGTTTCCGATTCCGGGAATGTGAGCGACAAGATATCCAACGACATTGAGGGCCACGTTGCCCGTAACCATGGCGGCAATCGTCCAGCTCTTGGACTCGGTAACCAGAGCGACCGCGATCATCAGGCATGTGCTGATCAGGATCTCGACAGCCATGATGATGGTGAAAGCGAATAAGCCACGGATGGCAGGCGCGGCAACGATCAAGCCCAGGCATCCGGCGACAATGGCTATCCAGTAAGGAACGAAGATCAGCAGATTGCCAAGAATCTTGGACGTGGTGTACTCGATATAGGAGATGGGCAGGCTCATCGAAAAGGCAAGCGTCTGATTTTCTCGCTCTCCAATCGTGTTACCCATCACCGACATGGCGCTGAGCATGACCATGACGGTGACCAGAAGAATGAGCCCGAGGGTAAAACCGGGTTGGCCGCCGAAGGCAACGATGCCAAGCGACAAAACGCCCCCTGCCAACGCGAGCAGGATTGCATGGCGCTGAAAATACCAGTCCTTCAAAATTAGAGACTTGACCATTGAATAGTTCATGCTGTGAGCCGCTCCCTTCTGCTGTGTACATTGGCGACAAAAATCTCTTCCAGGGTCATTGTGTCAACCGCTTGGACGGTGGCGCCCAGATCATTGCAGGCCGAAACCATGGATGGCTCGAAACGATTGGTAGTGAGCACGGGGAGTCGCCCGCTTCCTCCCACTTCCACAACGCCGGGAAGCCGAGGCACCACGACATCCGGCGGAAGCACGAGTCTGAGTCGGCGCCAGCGGTCGAGAAATGCCTCTTTGTTATCGGAATCGATGATGCGACCGCGGTCGATGAAGGTGATTTGGTCGGAGATCTGCTCCACATCGAGGGTGTTGTGCGAGGAGAAGAGGATGGTCCGTTCCTCATCGGCGAGCGCGGCCATTAGCTCACTCAGCACTTCCACACGCGCCACCGGATCAAGCCCGGTGGTTGGTTCGTCCAGCACCAGTAGACGCGGACGCCTCGCCAGCGCAAGCAGCAGCGCCGCCTTTACGCGCTGCCCATGAGAGAGCCCCTTGATCTTCTGCTGCGGCTTCAGGTCGAAGCGCTTCGCCAGGCTCTCAGCATAAGACTGGTCCCAGCGCGGGTAGATAGGCCGTAGAAAGTCCATGTGCCAAGCCAGCGTCGCCTGCCCGTAGAGCCGCATGTCTTCCGATACGAACCCGATATCCAGCTTTGCCGCCGCCTGGTCCGCCGGCATCGCGTGGCCAAGCACGCGCACTGTTCCAGCGTCCTGGTGAACGAGCCCCATCAGGATCCGGATGGTTGTCGACTTCCCGGCTCCGTTCGCTCCGATAAAGCCCATGATGCTGCCGGTGGGCAATTCAAGATGGATACTCTCCAGAGAAAAGTGCGCGTATCTCTTGCTTACGCCATCAAATTGGACCGCAAGATCGTTCATACATTCTCCTTCGTTAGTCGCGCTTCGTTCAGCCGGTTTGAAGCTTCCTTTGTCCGGCGGGCAATCTCTTCACTACTCAGGCCAAGCAATTCGCCAATCTGCGCCACCTTCTCCAGATGTTCCGAAAATTCCTCGTCATAGAGCCGTGTACTCAGGTCCGGGTCGGGAGCAATGATCGACCCCTTTCCATGCTGGGTGACGATCACACCCTCGCGCTCCAGTTCGAGATAGGCGCGTTTGATCGTAATCACGCTCACGCGCAAAGACATCGCAAGCTGGCGAATGGATGGGATTTCATACCCGGGAGCCCAATCTCCCACTGCTACTCTTTGCTTCACCTGCTCCATGATCTGCAGATACATTGGCCGGCCATCGGATTGAGAAATGACTATCTCACTGTGCATGTCAATATACTGAGTATATACAGTAATCGCAGACTGTCAAGGACGATCTTTGCCATCATTCAGGCGGGCGTGATCCGGGCAAGTTCACTCTGGCCGGCTGAATCGGTTACCCGGGAGATCCGGGGCGCTATCGAGTAGTAATTTTTCCAGAGCTTCTTCGCGGCTTGAAGATGTGGAAAGCAAACGCAGATCCTTCCGCTTTGCGTCAGGATGACAGTGCATGGGGTGGGATTGGCGCCAAGGTGACAGAGCATGGTGTGGGATTTGCGTCAGGAGGACAGGGGCTGGGGTGGATCGTGCTTTCCCAGGTCTCAAAAGCGAGACCTGGGGCACCCGGCGGGATTTGGGTCGGGTGACAGTGCATCGTGGGTTGGAACGATACGATGAATTCGTGGCTGGGACAAAACTCAAGTGGCAATCGAAGACGATTTTGTTGCTGGTGTTCCCGTTCGTGGGGGCCGATGTGGTGCTGGAGACGAACTGGTGGGCGCGGCAGATGCCTCTGGTCGTTATCTGGACTCTGAGTCTTAGTATTCTGCTGGGGCTGGTTGCTTGGAAGCTGCGCTCGGCAACGGCGGGGGCGGCGCTGGCGGGGACTGCAATCGCGGCGAGCCTGATGTTTGCCACGGTTTCGTTTCCCTATTTGCCGTGGAAGACCGGATTGGTGCCAGTGATCGTGCTGCTGGTGATGACGTCGCTTTCGACGCGGCTGGGACGCAAGCGCAAGGAGAGCCTGGGAACTGCGGAGAGCAAGCGGGGACGCGTGGCGTCGCAGGTAGCGGCGAACCTGGGCGTGGCGGCGATTGTTTCGAATGCAATGGTGCAGTCGTGGTTAATCGAACATGGCTGGGTGCACGGTCACATTGGTCCCGTCATTGTTTTCAGCCTCGGATTGGCGGCGCTTGCTGAGGCGGCGGCAGATACTGTTTCGTCGGAGCTGGGGCAGGTGTTAAGCGGACATCCGCGGATGATTACGACGCTGCGCAGAGCTGAACCCGGCACGGATGGGGCGATAAGTGTGAGTGGCACTGTCGCGGGGATCGTGGCAGCAGGATTGGTTGCGGCGGCCGGTGCGTGGGCACTGAATGGCGGCTGGCTGATGCTGGCGGTGAGTTGGAGTGCGGGCGTGTTCGGATTGCTGTTTGACAGCCTGCTGGGTGCAACTGCCGAGCAGCGTGGATGGCTCAACAACGATGCTGTGAATTTTCTGTCGACGGCGAGCGCGGCGGGATTTGCATTCGGGGTGCTGGCGCTGGTGCCGATCCACTGACGCTTGTGGAATGACGAATCCCAACTGAACAGCTTGGTGAAAAAGTCCGTATGGGCCGGAGCCAGCATCCCTCAGGGGCTAAAAGCCCAACAATCTTTTTGTTGGATTTGCGGCCTGGCTGAAGCCATGCCCTTGTTACAAAACAGCGAGTTCGTTGAGTTTTTCACCAAGATGTGCAGTCATTCATGGCGTCTTGTGCCATCCAAGAACATGAGGATATCCAGATGGCATGGAGCGTCCGGCCTAAAGAGGCTGCGGAAAAACGGTGAAGAACTGGCGAATCGCTCAAAGAACCTCCCGCAGTGGCTAAAGCCGACAATGATCTTGTGCCCCTTACGGCACGGCTGAAGCCGTGCCCTTTCAAAGCGACGAGTTTTTCCGCAGCCTGTAAAGGCCAATAGCTCTCAGCGCATGATTTCAGCAGCCTGAAGGTTGCAGCTCCCTCCGCAGCTCTGCGGAGACGGGTCACATCTTACTTCGCATAATTGCGAGACGGGGCCTGATCTTGCGTGCTTCGCTGCTTCCTGTTTGTTTCAGTTGAGGTGGAGGCGCCAGAGGGTGTAACTGGCGATCTCGTGCTCTATGCGCTCGGTTTCTCCGGTGTTGCCTTCGATGGGTACGCGCGGGCGCGGAGAGGTGAGAACGTCTAGGCCGTTGGCGGCGCAGATCTGATGGATGCGGAAGAGATGGGCGCCATCGCTGACGACGACGATGCGATGAAGACCATTGGTGCGGGCGATTACGGCGAGACGGCGCACGGATTGGTCGGTGCTGGTGCTTTCGGTTTCAGCGATGGTGTCGGACTCGGGAACGCCGGCGCCGATGAGGTATTGCTGGCCGACTGCACCTTCAGAGAACTGGTCGCCGCCGTCGCCGCCGAGGGTGATGATGAGCGGAGCGATGCCGCGGCTATAGAGAGACTCTGCATGATCCAGCCGTGCGCGGAAGACGGGCGAGGGGTGTCCAGCATATTCGGCGGCGCCGAAGACTGCGATGGCGTCGGCGGGGGCGGCCTGATCCTGCGAGGCGTAGTGCTCGATCTGTATGTAGACCCAGCGACACCAGACCAGGGCGGCAAGCAGCAGCAGCGCGAGAATTGCGAGTATCCGTCGAAGAATCCGCCGTTTCGGTTTTGTTGTTCCCGACAATGGCTTCAGGTCCGAGTTCATTTCGGCTCTTACCGTTGCAGCACCATGACGATTTCGTGAGTAGGAATGGCGCCCTCACGGAGGATTTCCCAGCGTCCTTCGCCGAGCGACAGGTCCACGATGGTGGTGGGTTGTGCGCGGCCAGTGGGTCCGCCGTCAACGATGAGGGGTATGCGGTCGCCTATCTGGTCGCGGACACAGGCGGCGTGGGTACACTCCGACGCGCCCTGGAGATTGGCGGCGGTGGCGGTGATGGGCAGGCCGAAACGCTCGACCACGGCGCGCGGGATAGCGGCATCGGGAATGCGCAGGGCGACGTTACCGGTGTTGGCCGTGGACCGCAAAGGCAGCTTGGTGCCGGCGCGAACGATGATGGTAAGCGGACCCGGCCAGAAACGATCGGCAAGTTTGTCGAGCAGGGGGTCGGTGTCGCGTGCCAGCTCGTAGGCCTGGTTAAGCGAAGCAATCAGGAGCGAGAGCGGTTTCTGCTTCTGGCGACTCTTGATGCGGTAGATGTTCTCGACGGCGTAAAGGTTGACGGGGTCCACGGCGAGGCCATAAAAGGTGTCGGTGGGCATGGCGACTACATCGCCCTTGCGCAGACAGGAGACTATGTAATCGATCCGGTCTGTTTGGGGCTCGTCGGGATGGACGCGCAAGATTTCCGCGGACAAGAAGGTCTACCTCGGTTCCCTAGGGCAATTTACGATTTGCCGACTTTCATGACGACCGCAAATACTCGGCACTCAAGTGAGTGTGCTGGACTTGCCGAAACGGAAGACAAGACGCAGACACGGCTCAGGCATTTGCTGACGCCACAAAGACGGAAGCTATCACAGCACCGGCGGCGGTGCAACTGGATGTACTGCCGCAGGTGCAGCGATATCCAACAAGACCGCTTAGAATCGGCTAAGCGAAAGACGGTTCGCAGGAATGCCTATACGCATTATAGAGAGTAAGCAGAACGCGCGGTTGAAGGAATTGCGGAAGGCGCTGGCAAACCCCGGGCGCAATGAAAGTGGGTTGGTTGGCATCGAAGGCGCCAACCTGCTGGCAGAGGCGATGCGGGCGGGCTTGCGCGCACAGTGTGTTTTTGTGGCACAGGGGTCGGAGCGGACATTGGAGACGATGAACCTGCCGGTGGACATTGAAGTGCTGGCGATGCCGCGCGAGTTGCTGGATGCCGCGCTTTCAACGGAAACGCCGCAGCCGGTCGCGGCACTGGTGGAACCTCCGGAATGGACATGGGCGCATTTACTCGGCAACCGCAAAGGGTCGGCGGCATTGGTGGTGGTTTTAGCGGGAATTCAGGATCCGGGAAACCTGGGAACGATTTTGCGTTCGGCCGAAGCGTTTGAGGCGGACAGCGTGGTTTGCCTGCCCGGGACAGCGAATGTCTGGAATTCGAAGGCGGTGCGGGCCTCTGCCGGAAGCGTATTTCGCGTTCCGGTTTTATTTGCGGGTGCGAACGAAGCGTTCGAATATTTGCGCGAGGCGGAGGTAAGGATTCTGACAACGGCAGTTCAAGGAGCACAGCCCGCAGACCTTGTTGACCTGTCGGAACCGGTTGCATTGCTGATTGGGAACGAGGGAAATGGAGTGCCGGCGGATCTGGCGGCAAAGGCGGATGGTGCGATTACGATTCCCTGCCCCGGACCGGTGGAGAGCCTGAACGCAGCGGTTGCCACTAGCGTTCTGCTGTACGAAGCCGCTTGCCAGCGGGCAGCCGCTCGCCAGCGGGCAGCCGCACGACAGGGGGCGGCGAAGAGCGGCGGTTCGCTGGGACGGCGCGGAGGGACGCGATGAGTTTGTTCGATGGCGTGCCTGACGGCGTTGAGACACCAAGCAAAGGGCTGCTGCATGCAATGCCGGGCGCGCCGCTGGCGGAGCGAATGAGGCCGCGGACGCTGGAGGAGTACAGCGGGCAGGAACATCTGCTGGGGCCGGGCAAGCCGCTGCGCGTGCAGATCGAGCGCGATGCGCAGGACGCGCAAAGCCTGGGCTCCATGATTTTCTGGGGTCCGCCAGGAGTGGGCAAGACTACGCTGGCGAAGATTATTGCGGAGACGACGAAGGCCAATTTCGTGGAGTTTTCAGCAGTGATGTCGGGGATCAAGGAGATCAAGCAGGTAATGGCGGCGGCGGCGCAGGCCGCGGAGATGCATTCGCGGACGATCCTGTTTGTGGATGAGATTCACCGCTTCAACAAAGCGCAGCAGGATGCGTTTCTGCCGTATGTGGAACGCGGGACGATCCGGCTGATCGGGGCGACGACCGAAAATCCATCGTTTGAGATTATTTCGGCATTGCTTTCGCGGTGCCGCGTATATGTGCTGCAGCCGTTAAACGAGGATCGCATTGTTGCGCTGCTGCGGAAGGCTGTCGAGGACAAGGAGCGCGGGCTGGGCGCGATGGAGTTGACGGCGGATGACGACGCGCTGGAATTGATGGCGAGCTACTCGAGCGGCGATTGCCGGAGCGCGTACAACACGCTGGAGGTCGCAGCCCAACTGGCGTTGGAACCAAACGCCGCGGGAACGAAACACATCGACAAGGCACTGGCGACTGAAGCGGTGCAGCAGCGCGTGCTGATGTATGACAAGTCAGGTGAAGAGCACTACAACCTGATTTCAGCGCTGCACAAGAGTGTGCGCAACAGCGATCCGGATGCGGCGTTGTACTGGCTGGCGCGGATGTTCGCGGCCGGAGAGGATCCTCTGTACCTGGCGCGGCGCGTGGTGCGCATGGCAGTGGAGGATATTGGGCTGGCTGCACCGGAGGCGCTGAACCTTTGCTTGTCCGCGAAGGAGGCGATCGATTTTCTGGGGTCGCCGGAGGGCGATCTCGCGTTGGCGGAAGCGGTGGTGTACCTGTGTCTCGCTCCAAAGTCGAATGCGGTGTACACAGCGTATGGCGCGGTGCAGCAGGAGATTGAGCATACGCGGCAGGAGCCTGTACCACTGCATCTGCGGAACGCACCGACACGATTGATGAAGGAGTTGGAGTACGGCAAGGGATATCGCTACGCGCACGATGAAGAAGGCAAGGTAGCGGAGATGGACTGCCTGCCGGATTCGCTGAAAGGCCGCAGCTATTACAAGCCGACGCAGGAAGGACGCGAAAAGGCTTTGGCTCAGCGAATGGAAGAGATCAGGAAGATTCGCTCGGGAAAACGCGCTGGATGAGGCTCAAGCGTTGGTCAAGAATCTGAAGAATACTGTCAATTCAATTCAATCAGACTGCCGACAAAGCTCGGAATCTTCCCTCAGCGGCTAAAGCCGCCCTCATGTAGCTTGGTTCATGGCACGCGACCCACTGCGTGGGTTCCCCGATCCGTGCCCTTTCAAAACTGCGGCGTTCTTCATCAAAGTTAAGCGAGGCTAAGCGAGTGTTTCGGAACTAGTCACTCCGCAAATAGCCGCAAATAGCTGACGATGTATCGGCAATCGAGACGGGATTTCGTCACTTCGTTTCGTCACTTGTCGTCTCGTCACGCGCGTGCAGCGGAGTGATGAAGTTGTAAAGCGTCTCGATTCATACATGAGGCTCGGCGTTTTATATCCGCGCAACTTTGGCACTCCAGTTGCTGTTTATACGCTTAAGTAAGTAAGCGCGGATGGTCCGATCCAATCGCGAAGCGGAACGCAAGGACAAGGCGTTGCGTAGTAAGTGGAAGGTGATTGAAACGGACCGAAGCTGCCGAGTTGAGCCAAACCTGGCGTGACCGGCATCCGCGAGAACGAATAACGGACTGGGAGGTCTATATGTCGCCGAATGGGAATGAATTCACATACGCTAAACAGTTTGAGGGCAATCTTCGCGGCACATCCGGTCCGGTCCCGGCGCGAGTACACACGAGTCTGCGGATGATGTCCCAGGAGACGGTGCAGGAACTGCTGAAGCTGGACCATCGGTCGAGCGGTGTGCCGCAATACATTTTCATGCGGCGCGATGGTTTGCCGCTTCACCCCAGCCTGCAGGCTACGGGGCTGCACTACTTCGAGTGGTAGAGCTGCAAGCGCTCAATCGCGGTATTTCACCGAGCAGCCGTAAGCGCGCGTGTAAGGCATGGCCACAGGCTTTCCGGCCATTGCGGACGAGAGGGCGTCAGAGACGAAGTTGTCGGCGCCCTTGATGTCTTCGACCTCGGAAGTAGGTCGATTGTCGATAGCTCCCGCGTAGATGAGTTTGCCTTGCGGATCAATGATGAACATGTCGGGCGTAGTTCTGGCGCTGTAGAGGCGACCGAGCTTGCCGTCGGGATCGAGCAGCGCCGCAGTCGGTGCAGCGTGCATCTTGGCGAGATAGTCGTTCTCCTGCTCCGCAGTTACATATCCTTCCTTGCCGGGCGCTGAAGAGATCACCGTAAACCAAACGATTCCCCTCTCAGTCCATTCTTTCTGCAGATTCTGCATGTTTCCGGATTCGTAATGTTTGCGGGTGTAGGGACAGCCCTGGTTGTGCCACTCGAGGACGACATATTTGCCGTGGTACTGGGCCAGCGAGTGAGACTGACCTTGTGAGTCGGTGGCATTGAAATCAGGCGCGGGGGCGTTAACCTTGGCGGTCTGCGCGCGGCTCGCTATCGGTAAAAAGAGGAATGTGATTGCAGCGGCGAAGAACGCCTTTGTGGGGAAACGCATGTTAGTCCTCCTGAGGGGATTTCAGAAGGTGAGCTGAAAGCTCACTGCTAATTGGACGCAGAGGCCGCCGGTTGCGTTGAGTTGCGAGGCAACTGAGAAAGGGCGTTCGTCACAATTCCCGGGGTAAGAACTTCGGGGAGGAGGCGCGGACTCTTTTCTCCTGGAACGTAGAGCGCGTAGGTGGGAACGCCGCTGCGACCGAAGGAGTTGAGGGCCTGGGTGATGGAGTCGTCGTAGCGGGTCCAGTCGGCACGGAGGAGGACGACGTTGTTGTCGGCGAAGGCTTTCTTGACTTCGGGTGCGCCGAAGGCTACGCGCTCGTTGACCTGGCAAGAGAGGCACCAACTTGCGGTGAAGTCTACGAAGACGGGGCGGCCGTGGGATTGATAGCGGGCTGACGGCTTCGGCGGACCACGGTTGCCACGTCGATCCTGGGGCCAGACTGCATCGTCGAGCGCATGGCTCGAGTCGAATCTGGGCTCGCGCGCTCAATCTTCGCTGCGTTGAATGAACACGCTTCAAACCCGACGGCGCCGAGCACAATCATGACCCGCGACAGGGTTGTGGACCAGCCTTTGCCGGCCAGCGGCCGAGAAACCATCCGGCAATGGCGAGGAGCAGGAAAGCTCACCGAGCAGGGCTGCAAGCACAGCGGCACCGTAAGCATTGGCAAGGACCCACGCGAGCCAGATGACGGTTCCGAAGATGGGAACGGAGACGGCTTGCTTGAGGACTTCCATCCATGCGCCGGGGCGCGGGAGGATGCGTGTCCATGCGGGCTGCAGGGTGAGCGCGACGTAGGGTGCGGCGAGGCCGAGGGCGAGGGCGGTGAAGACGGCGAAGGTGACGAGCGCGGATTGGGCGAGCGCGTAACCGAGGGCGACTCCCATGAACGGGGCGGTGCATGGAGTGGCGACGATGACGGCGAGGACTCCGGTGAAGAAGCTGCCGGTGTAGCCCTGCTTCTGAGCAAGCGAACCGCCGGCGCTGGTGAGGGTGAGGCCGATTTCAAATTGTCCGGCGAGCGAGAGGCCGAGGAAGAAGAGCAGCGCGGCCATCAATGAAAGAAAGATGGGCGACTGGAACTGGAATCCCCATCCGAGATGCGAACCAGCGGAACGCAGGCCGAGCAACAGCGCGACCAACACCCAGAAGGAAACCAGAATGCCCGCGGCGTAAACGAAGCCGTGGGTGCGAAGCTTGTGGCGCTCTTCGTTGCCAGACTGCACGAGCGACAAGCCCTTGATGAAGAGCACCGGGAAGACGCAGGGCATGAGGTTGAGGATGAGTCCGCCGAGGAAGGCCAGGCCGGCTGCTTGGAGGAGGCCGATGGTAGCGGCGTTAGGTACGTTAGCGGGGTTAGGGACGTTAGCGGTGTTAGCGGAGTTAGCGGAGTTAGCGGAGCTTAGCGGGAATTGCGCTGCTCGACGCTTGTTTGGACAGGGACGGGCTTGGGCGCTCTGGGAGGACCGGCAAGTGCGATCAGTTCGTAGGCGCGGCCGCCTGAGAGTTGAAGCAGGCCTGCGAGTTCTTTAGGGTTTGCGGCCAGGGACTCGTCTTTTTTCAGATCCAGCGTGAGGCCGTTCGCGGTGGGGGTTGCCGTCTGCGGCGCGGGGTTGGAGAGGATGTCGGGGTTGGCGGGGAAGAAGGATGCTTCGGTCTCCTTGTGACCTGTGTTGATGGCCAGGCGGAAGCCGGTGGATGTTGGCACGAATCCGATTTTGAGATTCGGCGGCAGCGGCGCTGGAAGTTTGTCAGCGAGGCGAGACCAGAGATCGTGATCGGGCTGGACAGGTGCGGCACCAGGGTTTGCAGGGGCGATCGGGCGATCGAGTTCGAGCTCGGCTTTCTCGGGGATGCAGCTTCCGCGACAGACGAGCCAGTCGACCTTGGCGTGAAGTGTTGCCGGGCCGGAGGATGCTTGAGCGGTCACATCGAGCTGAATGGGAAAGAGCACTTCGTCTTCGTATCCGAAGTCCATCAAGGGGCCGAGCGGAAGTCGCTTGGGGATGGGAAACTGAAGCGGGCCCGCGGTGATTCCCTGGGGTAGCGTCCATTTGATATGGGGCGGTTCGCCGGCGTCGCCGGGATTCTTCCAGTAGACGTGCCAGCCGGGTTCGAGCTTGAAGTAGAGGCCGGCGTTGTTGGCTCCGGGATGAAGCTGCGCATCGGGGCTGATGAGTTGCACGTGGACATGCGGCAAGTCGGCGGAGCTGGAGGCGGCGAGCGCGGGCAGACGCTGCGAGCAGGACGACGAGCGCGATGATTGGGCGAAAGAATCTCATCAGGATCAGACAGAGGCCTTTTTATTGGACGCAACGGGGCTAGAGTTGGTCGCGAAAAGTGGCAGATTTGACGTAAGAGCTTTGACTCCCTTTCCCGCAACGGATGAAGAGTTTGGAAGTCGGAAAGTGAAAAGCAACTGCAGTCGTTCATTGTGCATTGCGCCACCGGAAGAACATGAAAAATGTCTCACGGCTTAGAGTGTCCGGGCCTAAAGGCCAATAGCTTTCTGCTCATGTTTTCAGCAGCCTGAAGGCTGCTGCTCCCTCCGCGGCCGCCACCTCGAAAGCGCCACTTCCCAATGGAATTTGAGGGCAGATTCCTCCACTCCCTGCACTTCGTTGCGGTCGGTCGGAATGACAACACTTGTTATTCTCGACAGGAACGCCGCGCAGAGTCAAAGCATCGACCACGGAACTAGCCTACTCTCTGCGCATGTTCGCGGAAGATACAGACATCCTGCACGCATTTGACTCCGGCTTTGCGCGCCTGTGCGATGGCCTTGTCGTTGACTACACCTTCCTGAAGCCAGAGGTACGGAATTTCGAGACGGATCACGTCTTCGACGATAGGTGGAACCTTGTCGGGGGCCCGAAAGACATCCACCAAGTCGATGCCTCTCTCGTAGTCTTCAAGGGCGGCGGCGTGCGCGGACTCGATGTCGGGATAGCACTTGAGGCCGTGGACCTCCTGGAGTGTGGGATTCACGGGGAAGACGTGATAGCCCTGCATGACGAGATACCGGCCGATGTTGTGGCTGGCGCGCCAGGGCTTGTCGCTCATGCCGATCACGGCGATGGTCTGGGCGCTGCGGAGCATTTCATTGATGAGGGCGGGATCGTTCATGGCTCAGTGAACAGTTGACAGTGGTCAGTGATCAGACTACACGCTCGTGACTGCCGTCGGGGAGTTTGCGCCAGCGGATGCCGCGCATGTCGAGGTTCGCGGCCTGGCTGAAGCCATGCCCTTGTTACAAAACAGCGGGTTCGTTGAGTTTTTCACCAAGCTGTGAAGTCGTGGCGTGACACTTGATGCTTTCCTGAAGAGTCGTGCTGCCCAGGCCGTTTTTAAACGTTAGACCTCGAGTTCGTCTTCGGGGCCGGCGGAGACTGCGGTGCCGCGGCGCTTGGCCAACAAGTATCCGCGGAGAAAGGGCTCGAGGTAGCCATCGAGTACCTTGTCTACGTCGCCAACTTCTACCTTGGTGCGATGGTCCTTGGCGATGCGGTAGGGCTGCAGGACATACGAGCGAATCTGTGAGCCGAAGTTGATTTCGAGCTTGGAGTCTTCGACCTTTTTGCTTACGGCGCGTTTCTTTTCGAGCTCGTATTCATAGAGCCGCGAGCGGAGCATCTTCATCGCCTTCTCGCGATTTTTGTGCTGTGAACGCTCGTTCTGACACTGCACTACGATTCCGGTGGGCAGGTGCGTCATGCGCACGGCGGAGTCAGTAGTGTTGACGTGCTGGCCGCCCTTGCCGCCGGAGCGATAGGTGTCAATGCGCAGGTCTTCGAGCTTGAGATCGACGTTGATGGTTTCATCGATTTCAGGCGAGACGTAGACCGATGCGAATGAAGTGTGACGGCGCTTGGCGGAGTCGAATGGAGAAATGCGCACGAGGCGATGGACGCCGCTTTCGCCGGCGAGCTGGCCGAAGGCATATTCGCCGGTGATGGTGAAGGTGGCCGATTTGATGCCGGCTTCTTCGCCATCCTGGTAGTCGTTCATCTCAGTCTTGAAGCCTTGCTGCTCGGCCCAGCGCAGGTACATGCGCAGAAGCATCTCTGCCCAGTCCTGGCTCTCGGTGCCGCCGGCGCCGGGATGCACGGTGACGATGGCGTTCAGCGGATCAGCCTCGCCGGAGAGCATGGTGCGAGCTTCCAACTCTTCAGTGAAGGTGGCGAGGGATTTGATGTCGCGTTCGAGATCGACGAGGACGTCTTCGCCTTCTTTGCCGAGTTCGAAATAGGCGTCGATGTCGCTGGTGCGGCGGATGAGTTCTTCGTCGTCGGCAATGAGGGATTCGAGGCGCTTGCGATCGCGCATCAAGGGCTTACTCGCCGCTGTGTTCGACCACATTGCGGGGTCGGCAAGCTTGGTCTCGATACCGGTTAGTTCCCTGCGGAGGCGGGCGGGGTCAAAGATACTCCCGCAGGTCGCGGACTTGATCGCGCACCGGAGCGTAGGCGTATTCGAGATCAGTTAATGCCATGCTTTGCTCTTAGGACCTGACTTGTTAGCAAGTTGGCGAGTCAGCTGGCCTGGGAGACCGTCGACTGCACTGAGGTAAGT
Source organism: uncultured Acidobacteriaceae bacterium (assembly GCA_963802565.1). GTDB lineage: Bacteria > Acidobacteriota > Terriglobia > Terriglobales > Acidobacteriaceae > Telmatobacter. The sequence goes on from CAWDJR010000030.1 coordinate 44,669, forward strand.
ATAGCGGAGTTAGCGGTGTTAGCGGGGTTAGTGTGAGATGCCAGTGCTGCTAGCGATCTGCCTGATTTCAATCTTCAGCGACCAGAGGACGATGCCCATCGAGAGCAACCCACAGAGCCACGCGAAGACGTCGCCGTGCTCAGTGTAGAAGGTGATGTCGTCGCGGAAGCCGTATTGAGCGGGCAGCGCGTCGACCTGATGGCGCGGAATGCTCTGGCGGACACGGCCGTACGGATCGATGACGGCGGTGACACCGTTGTTGGTGTCGCGCAGGAGCCAGCGGCGGTTTTCGATGGCACGCATGCGGGCCATGTTGAGGTGTTGCCAGGGGGCGCTGGTGTCGCCGTACCAGCCGTCGTCGCTGATGTTAACGAGGACTTCGGCGCCTAGCTGCGCGAAGTGACGAACCTCATCGGCGAAGACGGCTTCGTAGCAGATGAAGACGCCGTAGTGATGGCCATTGAGGCGGAAGACTTTGCGATCTTCGCCGGGGGTGAATTTGGAAACGCGGCCGGTGAGCTTGTGGGCAAATGTAAGGTACTGTGCGAAGGGAACGTACTCGCCGAAGGGGACCAGGTGGATCTTTTCGTAGCGGCCGATGTGATTTCCATCGGCGCCGAAGACCATGGCGGCGTTGTAGTCGGATTCTTCGTTCTGCGGTGACAAGTCAGCGGCAAGACCGCCGACGATGAGGGGCGCCTTGGCGGACTGAGCAATCGCGGCCATCGCGTTCTGGAAGCGCGGATCGTTTTCAAAGAACGGAGAAGGAGCTTCAGGCCAGACGATTAAGTCGGGATGCGTGGGATAGGGTGGGCAGATGATTTCGCCGTTGGAGGCACCGGTCTGCGGAATTCCGGCGATGTAAGTTTTGCATTGTTCGTCTGCGAGTTTCTGAAACTGGGCAAGATGCTTATCCCACTCGCCGGGGCCGGACCAGTCGTTGTCGCCGCCTACATCGAGGTTGGGCTGGATGAGGACGGCGGTGGCAGAGGTCGGATGTGCGGCTGGCAACACATGGTGGCCATTGGCGAGGAAAAGGATCGCCAGGCACACCGCAAAGCCCCAACCTTGGATGCGGAAACGCGCGACACGATCCTTCATTTCCTCGGCAGCCAGACCGAGTCCAGCCGATAGCGCGTTTGCGGCAACGAGCAAGAATGTAATTCCATAGACGCCCGTCCACGGCGCGAGCTGATTCACCATGCCGTTGTCCACTTGCGAATAGCCGAGCTGATCCCAGGGAACGCTGGTGATGCGTGCGGCGGCGAGGTCGAGTGTGACCCAAAGAAAGGGCGCTGCAGCGAGTGCGAGATTCGACTTGCCGGTTGCGCGGCGCACCAGCATTACTCCAAAGCCGAACAATCCGAAGTAAAGGCCAAGAACGAGGCTGAACCCGATGAGCAGGAGGACGGGTGCTCCTGTGGGCATCTCGCCGTAGTGGAGCATGGTGTCGCGGATCCAGTAGCAATTGCCCATGTACCAGAGGACGCCGCAAAGATACGAGAGCAGAAAGGCGCGTCGCAGCGGACGGGGATGATCGACCGTAGCGGGATTGAGGATGGCCCAGAGAAGCGGCACGAGGCCGAACCACGCGAAGACGCTGCGCCAGGGCGGCATGGGGCCGGCGAGCGGGAACGGCAACTCAAGCAGAGCAGCGGACAAGACCGCCGCAGCCCAGATCTTCATTGAATTCCAGCGCATACAGGGTGGAGTTTAATGCATGAGGCTTTAGCGCAAAGGTGCAGAGAGCATCCGGCTCGTACAAAGATTCGGGAAATGGCGGAGGAAGCCTGTCGCGATTTGCTGAAGTTTCAAGGGAGCGAGTTGAACGTCGGGCTCCTTTTCGGCAATTTCAGAGAGGCTGTCGAAGGAAACGATTTACAATTTTGATTATGGCTTTCGGCACATTCGCAATCAAAGCTCTCGAGGCAATGTTTTTCGTTGGCCTTGCGGGATCAGCCGTCGTGGTCTTGATCAGCTTCGTCGAAGACTTCAAAGAATTGTTCGGCGAGGAGTGATCGCCCTGCGCTTGATCGGATTTCTATCTTGTTTACAAGCATTTCCGATTAGTGGTTGACGGCTGCATCGTTCAGAACTAAACTCAGCCAAGGGCGGCGGGAAAACGAGCCCTTTTCGACTTTGAGCGGTAGAAACGCCTGGCTGGCGCGATAAGTAATGGCATCCACTCGAACGACCGTAGCCCCACCGTCAGATCGCGTCCGGCTCATCGTGGCATCCTCCGTGATGCTCACGTTCATCTCCTTCTGGCGTGCCGCCGCCATCGTCCTCAATGACTTAGGCTCATCTGCCTTCTATGCAGGCGGCATCGCCGAACAGGCGGTAGGCGCCGCAGCGCCCTGGTTCATTCTCGGCATCATGTTGTTCAGCTTTGCCGTACGCGCTGTGTACGTGGAAAGCTGCTCGATGTTCACGCGCGGCGGCGTTTACCGCGTAGTGAAGGAAGCTCTGGGCGGCACCTTCGCGAAGATCAGCGTTTCGGCGCTGATGTTCGACTACATTCTCACGGGACCAATCTCGGGCGTATCCGCAGGCCAATACATCACCGGCCTGATGAACGAGCTGATGAACGTAGCGAATAACAGCCACTGGTTGCCACCGGCGCTGTTGGAGCACGGCCAGCCGTTCCAGTTCGACATGAACCACACCTCCGCGGTGTTCGCTGCGGCAGTCACCATTTATTACTGGTGGCAGAACATCAAGGGCATCGAGGAGTCGAGCGACAAAGCACTGCGGGTTATGCAGATCGTCACGGTGATGGTGGTCGTTCTATTCATTTGGGGCGCCTACTCAGTGATGATTCGAGGCGTTCACCTTCCGCCGGCTCCGATACCGTCGAACTTGAAATTCAGTTCAGATGCACTCGGCTTCCTTAAGAACACCGGACTGCCGATCTTCGGTTTATTCGGAATCATCATGGCCTTCGGGCACTCGATCCTGGCCATGAGCGGCGAGGAGAGCCTGGCCCAGGTCAATCGCGAAATCCAGCACCCGAAGCTCAAGAACCTTAAGCGTGCAGCAATCGTAATCGCGATCTACAGCCTGATTTTTACGGGCGGCGCTACACTGCTGGCCTCGATGTTGATCCCGGATGGACCGCGCACGCAGATTTACCAGAACAACCTGATTGCGGGACTGGCCATGTACATGGTCGGGCCGATGTTCTGGCGCGTGGTGTTCCGCGTCTTCGTGGTGTTTGTCGGCTTCCTGATTCTTTCCGGCGCGATCAACACGTCAATGATTGGATCGACCGGCGTGCTGATGCGGGTGGCGGAAGACGGCGTGCTGACCGACTGGTTCCGCAAGCCGCACCCGAAGTTCGGCACCAGCCATCGCATCGTGAACCTCGTGTTCGCAATGCAGATGTTCACGATCATCGCCTCTCGCGGCAACGTCATCCTCCTTGGCGAGGCATACGCATTCGGCGTCATCTGGTCGTTCACTTTCAACAGCCTTGCCATGCTGGTACTGCGCTGGAAGTATCACGGCGAGCGCGGCTGGAAGGTTCCGCCGAATATCAAGATCGGCAAGACGGAAGTCCCGGTTGGGCTTTTCTGCGTCTTTCTTGTATTGCTTTCAACGGCAATTACGAATCTGTTTACGAAATCGATTGCGACTGTCAGCGGCATCATTTTTGCCGCGGCGTTCTTCATCATCTTCACCGTTTCGGAGCGCGCGAACCTGCGCAAGCATGCTCTGACGGCACGGCAGATGAAGGACCACTTCCAACTGGAGCACCAGGACACCATCAGCCGGGAATCCGTTGCGGTTCGCCCTGGCGGCGTGATGGTCACGATGCGCGACGCGAACAATCCTGGCGCACTGAAGTGGGTACTGGCTCGCACCAAGACAGAAGACCGCGACGTGGTGGTGATGAGCGTGCGCATGATGGGCGCAGGCGGACCGGAATATCTGAGCGCTGAGGACCAAAGCTTCAGTGAGCACGAGCAGATGCTGTTCACCAAGGCGGTCTCAGTAGCAGAAAGTTTTGGCAAGAAAGTATCGCTTCTGGTGGTGCCGGCCGGCGATGTATTTGCTGCGCTGGTGCAAGGAGCGAACTCGCTCGAAGTGGATTCGGTGGTTTCTGGACAGTCAACCTCGATGACGGCCGAAGACCAGGCGTTTCACATGGGGCAGGCGTGGGAAGCATTGCCGGAACCCAAGCGCCAGTTCAACTTCTATGTGGTGGGCGCGAACGGTGAAACGAAGGTTTTCTATATCGGTCCACATGCGCCGACTCTCGGACCGGACGACGTGCAGCTTGTGCATCGGTTGTGGTTGAACATGCGTCGCGATCCATCGGTGCAGGACTTGCACCATAGCGACATCATCACCTACGCCTTGACGCGACTTGCAGGACAATATGCGCGGGAGAAGGTAGAGATCCTGCGTGACCTGCGAAATTATCGCGCTTCGGAGTCACCCACGCTTCGGATAGGCGGACAGGACTTACCCGGAGGAGCCGGCTCCCCGTCTGGGGTTCACGAGCCGCCGCCGCCGTCTTCGAAATCTCCGCGCGGCGTTTAGATCGCGTTCGGGCGGTCACGTTACTAGGTTACTTTAGGACTATCCCAAGCAATCACAATGCTGTTTTTCAGACCTACGGCTATAACGACCCTTTAAGTTGCGTGACTGCTTGATCTGAGATGTTAGTAACTTCTATAGCTGAGTTAGCTGACTAAAGTTAAGGTGGGTTACTCTTTTTCGTTTGTCAATGCGCTGATAATTGGATATTGTCTTTTCTCAGAACCTTCAATCCAAAGCAAGCCAGATCTATGCGCATCGTAAGTGATGCTGCGCCCAGATCTTCCAAGGAGGCACGGTGGGAGTCGCAGAAATACTGCAGGAAATCGATCGTGAGATTGCACAATTGCAGCGCGCGCGGGCATTACTGAATGGTGGCGAGGTAAAGAGTGCGAGCCGATCGCTAAATGGAATACCCAAAAAAGGCAAGAGAAAGAAATCGAATCTCACTCCGGAAGGCCGGAAACGGATTGCAGATGCGGTGAGACGCCGCTGGGAGAAGCAGAGAAAGGCCTCCGGCGGAAAGTAGCCTGGGATAACAGAAACGGCTGGGACAATTCCCAGCCGTTTTTTGGTTTGCGAATTGGTTTAAAGACTAGATGGACTCACCGGGAGCGACCCGGATTACTTCGATGGAACTCTTGAGATATCCAGCAAGCTGATCGGGAGTTCCGGTCAGGGGCGGAAACGTACCAAAATGAATGGGAAGAATTGCCTTCGGCTGCAGGAATTCCGCGGCCAGGGCAGCTTCCCTCGGTCCCATGGTGTAGAAACCACCGATGGGAAGCATGACAAGTTCTGGATGATAGAGATCCTTGATCAGCTTCATATCGCCGAATACGGTGGTGTCTCCTGCGTGATAGAGCACAGGGCCGTCGGCAATCGTTAGTACGAAACCGGTCGCGACGCCAGCGTACTGCGAACCGTTTTTACCCTCGACGCCCGCAGAGTGCTTGGCTTCGACCATGGTGACTGCGACATCGTCGAGCTGGGCAGTTCCACCGATATTCATTCCGGTGATGTTTTCGGCGCCTTCCTTGTTGACATAAGCCGCCAGTTCATAAATCGCGACGACATTGGACTTGTGTTTTTTGGCTACCGGCACGGCATCGGACATGTGATCACCGTGTCCGTGGGTCAGCAACACGTACTGAATATTTTCGGGAAGCTTGAAGTTTTTGGGGTATTTGGGATTGTGCTCGATAAAGGGATCGATCAGAATGTTGGTGCCTTTGGGGGTCTGGACCAGCACCGTGGCGTGGCCAAGCCAAGTGATGCGCGTGCCTTTCAACGAAATCATAATCACTCCAAAACAGGGGTTGATGCAGAATCAAGTCAAATGTTTGGATGCGACCGGGAGAGTCTGGATCCCTTGTCAGCGGGTGATGAGCACTTCGGAAATGCTGTCTTTGGCAAGAAATTGCCGAAATCCCGACCACTGATTGAACAGGTCCTGAATGATCCGATTTGTGAAAGCTCGCTGAAGAGGAAACGGCTGGGCCAGTTGCATTTCAACGGTGTCTCCTGCCGTGATGTGAAAGCGGCAATGCGCCGATTCTTCAGGCTGCTTTCGGGTATGGAAGAAAGCAAGAACCTGTCCGCCCGGATTGAGCGACGCATGCAAGTGAGCGACGACTGCGGGCACGAACGGCTCCGGAAGGTAATCGAGAGCGGTCCAGAGCAGAACCACGTCGTACATCTTGCCACCGAAGTCGAGAGTCTGTTTTAGATAGCCTTCAGTGTCGTATATGGGCTTGTCGTCTGCATCAACGCCCTTCTGCCACGCACCGGTGCAAGCTTCTGTCGCCAGATCGGTCATAAAGACACTGTGACCGAGGCTGGTCAGGTAGTTGATATTGGACGGCGACGTTGCGCCGGAATCAATAATGCGCAGACCGGGCTCCGCCTGAAGCCGTTTGCGCAGCGCCGACCATCCTCCCGAATGACGTGGCATACGGGGTCCGCTGGTGGCTGAACCAGCCGTGGAAGCGCCTTCTTTCTTGTCGAACCAACGACGAATCACTATGACAATCCCTTGGGGTGGGACGCTCGCACGGATGGAGCGTCCTCTGGCTCAGCAATATTAGGAGTTGGTTGCCGGGGAGGCTTCGGGGATCTTGGCACCCTGGGTAAGGTCTACTTTTCCGCGGAAGACGGCATTGTCTTCCACCGCGAGTCGCAGGGCGCGAACATCGCCTTCGACGCAGCAGCCGGAGCGCAGTTCTACGCGGCCGGTAGCCACAATATTTCCGTGAACCTCGCCTTGAATCAAAATGTCCCGCGCCGCAAGATCCGCGGCAACATTCGCACTTGGGCCGATGGTGAGTCGGCTCTCTGTCAGAGTCACGGTTCCTTCGACACGCCCGTCGATGATCAAGTCTTCTCCGCCCTTTACTTCCCCGCGAATCACGACGGATTTGCCTATCCGAGCAGAACCATTTTCGGTTGCCATGGATCAATTCCCTTCCAAACTTATTTGACTTCGACGTGAGCCACAAATGGCACCATCGTCTTGGAAACATTGGCGATGCCAGTAACCCGCAGCTCAGAATCAAGCCGCCGGAAGCTGACTGGTCGCTAAGTGTCCCTTATCGAACTATAGCATCGGGGCGAAGCCGTTCAATTTAAGAAACCACGGTCCCGCCGTGACGTCCAAAACTAAAGAAACACCTACGGCAGGATCGAAAGGCGGGACGGTTAGACTGGTGTCAGTGCGCTTCCTCGCAATTTTGACTCTGTTACTACCGCTGGCTGCCGCAGGCCAGGGCGCGGCCGTTCATGCGGATGATTCGCTGGTAAAAAGAGCGCTGCAGAATGAGGTTCGCGCCGCCCGCGAAACCCAGCACCCGATGCGCTATCACTTGCGGAAGTCCAGTCCGCGATTGACATCGACCAAGGAAATCTTCGAGACCAAGGACGGAGCCGTAGCGCGGCTCCTGAGCGTCAACGATTCGCCTTTGAGTGCGGAGGAGGAGCAAGAAGAGCAGGCGCGGCTGTCCGCGCTTCTGAGCGATCCGACCAGACAGCACCATCGGAAGCAGACGGAAGATGATGATTCCGCAAAAGCGTTAAAGATTCTTCGAGCACTACCGGATGCATTTCTGTATAGCGATGCGGGTTCTGGCGACACACCGAGCGGCAAAGTGGAAAAGTTCAGCTTCAGGCCTAACCCGAAGTTCGATGTCCCCGATCTCGAGACGGAAGTCTTGACTCAAATGACGGGCGAGATCTGGATAGATCAGGCACAGGAGCGCGTGGTGAAGCTGGAGGGCCATCTTCAGCAAGATGTGGATTTCGGCCTGGGGATCCTGGGACGGCTCTACAAGGGCGGATGGATCGTGATTGAGCAGGCGGATGTGGGCGAGCATCAGTGGCACCTTGTGCACTTCAAGATGTCGATGAGCGGTCGCGTATTGTTCAAGACCAAGGTTTTCGACACTACCGAAGACGAAAGCCAGTTCGCTGCGGTACCGGTGAGCATTGGCTACAAGCAGGCGATCCAGATGATGCTGGCACGCGATAGCAACACCGATCGAGGAGCAAGCACGCCGGCGAATTGACCGTTTCAAAGCAGACGAAAAAGGCGGGCCCGTCGCGATGACGGGCCCGCCTTCTTTGCTTCGTACGCTCTGAGTCTACTTGACCTTGAGCAGGATGATGACCAGCGTGAACAGCGTGAGGGACTCGATGAGCGCGAGGCCGAGGATCAGGAAGATCATCAAGCCGCCGCGAGCGCCGGGGTTGCGGGCCAATGCTTCGCAAGCCGAAGCCGTAGCCTTGCCCTGACCGAGTCCGCAGAGACCAGCAGCCAAGGCCATGCCGATGCCGGCGCCGATCGGCACCAGGTTGATAGCAGCCGAACCGCCGTCAGCGAATGCCGGAATGGCGAAGCAGAGTACGGCCAGTGCCATGAATACGTATTGAAATTTCCGCATAGTTCTCCTGCTTCCCTTGGATTTGGCCGCCAGTGGGTGGTTGAGACTCACCGTGCTGGTCCCCTCACGCTTGCGGCCTACCGTTGGTCCGGAGCGGAAGCGCTCTCCGGCGGAATCTTTTTTCTCGCTTTGGACGAGGTTCTCGCGCGAACGAGGGATGTGGCTCGAGACGCCTAGTGCGCGTCGTGCGAGACTGCCAGCGACAGGTAGATCATCGACAGCAGCATGAAGATGAATGCCTGAATGCACGATACGAATACGTGCAGTCCAAGAAAGACTGACGGAACGCCGATCGGAATCAGCGAGAAGAAGCCGAGGGTGAGCATGTCGCTGGCAAACATATTGGCATAAAGACGAATGGTCAGCGACATGATGCGGGCGAAGTGCGAGACGAGCTCGATGGGGATAAGAAGCCACGCCATCCACCAGATGGGACCGGCGAACTGCTTCAGGTAGGCGATGCCCTGCGCGCGAAAGCCCTGGAAGTTGTAGTAGAGAAATGTCGGCATCGCGAGGCCCAAGCGGAACAACGGGCGAAGTAGTGGGCGCTGGCACGCCGGGGATGAGTCCCACGAGGTTATTGCAGAGGACAAACAAGAAAAATGCAGGTGACATAGGCCTGGTATTTTTCGTAGCCGTGGCCGATGACCTGTTCGCCCATGTTGCCGGTGAATTCCGAGATCAATTCAGCAACGTGCTGCACGGGGCCGGGCTTGTCGGGCGAGAGCGTGAGCCGTACCACGATGAAAAACGCAATCAGAGCCGCAACGACGATGCAATTCCACCGTGAAAGTGTTGCTGATGGGCGACCCGGGGTTTGCCGGGTGAATGCCCAACATCTGCATGATCGAGGTGACGATGCCGCCGAAGAGTTGATTGAGCAGGCGAGTCAGAGCATAAGGTTCAGGCATGAAGACTTGGTCTTTCCTTCTGTATTAAGCGCGTTATCCACGCACGCAGCGGGCAATCACGCAGGTAAAGCGAGGAGATTTATTCCTCAATGACTTCTTTTCAATCCATCATTTCGTTTTCAATCCAGGAGCAGCCGGAGTGCCTGACCCATGATGGTTAGAGCCGCCAAACCGAGGCCGCAAAGCAGCGCCACTGCCGATCCCTGGAAACACTTTAGGCTAACATAGATGGCCCCGGCATACACGATGAGCCGCAGCACAAAGAAGACAACCACGGCTGCGGTGCTGCGAGGTGTTTTTTGATCTTCCAATTTGGCGCGAATCACGCGCGCGAGGCGTTGCCACTCGAAGATGCTACCGGCCGAAATGAGAGCGCCGGTCATGAGCATGGCGGCGTTTCGCCAGCCCGAGGCAACGAGCAGGATGAGAGAGGCAACGACCCCTATTATGAGCGAGTTGCGCATGGCCTTCTGAAGCATTACTTCAGCGGCATCATTGGATAACTCGAGCAGCGGATGAGTTTCTTGTTTCATTTCAATCGTCATTTTTGAGTGCTATCGGAACGATCCCCGGGTCCATTTTGGGAGGGTGTTTCATTTCGGGTGCCGCGTTCGGCTGTCAGCGCCATGCGGATTACGTAAACCAGTCCTGAGACGGCGCCGAAGACGATGCCGGCAATCGCGATCCACGTCTGATGGAAGTGCTTGTCGGCCCAGGCGCCGATCAGCCAACCGACCACCGCCGCGCACGGAAGCATCAGCGCAATCTGAAGGAGCTTTTCCGCCTGCACGATGGCATCGACGCCGCTGGACATTCCGGAGCGGGAGTCGGAGTTCTTGAGTGGGCGGTGGAACGGCATCCTTCGTGGTTATACATGAAGGATGCCCTGCGGCGCGATGATGCGCGAACATGCAGAACCCGCATCGGACTACGCTTACCTTCCGCGCAGGCTGATGGACGCTATACTTACGACTGGAACTCATTGATTTTGACGAAGGTAGATACCGTGTTTGATTCGGAATTTGAGCGCAATCTTTTTGAGTTGCGCCGCGAAAAACTGAAAGAGATTGAAAAGCTGGGGCAGGCTGCTTATCCCAACCAGTTCCCTGCGTCGCACACTGTTCCGCAGATTCGCGCCAAGTGGGGTGAGACGACGGCGGAGACGCTGGATGCAGAACGTGTAACGGTGTCTATCGCTGGCCGCATCATGGCGATCCGCGTGATGGGCAAAGCGGGATTTGCGACGCTGCAGCAGGGCGGCGAGCGGCTGCAGATTTACGTCCGTATGGATGCCGTTGGCGAGCAGGGGTGGGCTCTCTACAAGCTGCTTGACCTGGGCGATCACGTCGGAGCGAGTGGATATCTCTTCCGCACCCGAACGGGAGAACTCTCAGTTCACGTGGAGACGGCTGACGTTTCTTGTCGAAGGCGATGCTGGCGCTTCCTGAGAAGTTTCACGGGCTGGCGGATGTGGAGTTGCGCTATCGGCAGCGGTATGTCGATCTGTTTTCGAATCTGGATGCGCGGGAAGTGTTTGTGAAGCGGGCCAAGGTGCTGCGATCGCTGCGGCGATTCTTCGATGAGCGCGACTATCTCGAAGTGGAAACACCGATGATGCAGACCGATTGCCGGCGGAGCGAATGCGCGGCCGTTCAAGACGCATCACAACGCGCTGGATATGGATCTTTTTCTGCGCATCGCGCCGGAGCTTTATCTGAAACGGCTGGTGGTGGGCGGGCTGGATCGCGTGTACGAGATCAATCGCAACTTCCGCAATGAGGGTGTGAGTACGCAGCACAATCCTGAGTTCACGATGCTGGAGTTTTACCAGGCGTATGCGAACTATCACGACATGATGCAGCTTACGGAAGAGCTGGTCGAATACGTGGCGCGTGAAGTGAACGGGACAACGATCACAGAATTTAATGGGAACAGTATTGATCTGGGCAAGTGGACGCGGCTGACGATGCGGGAGGCGATTCGCGAGTACTGGCCCGAAGAGGCAGGCGCTAAGCCGGCAGTTACCGCATTTGAATCGGTGGAGGTGCTGCAGGCTAGACTTCATGCGGCGATTGCTTCACTCGAGGGCGCGGAAGGACAGAACCGAACAGCTGCTGAACGTTTGTCGGAGCTGAAGACGATTCGAACCGCGATGAGTGCGGTCTACTACGACTCAGTGAAGGGCGCACCGCTGGGCAAGCTGGTCTACAACCTGTTTGAAGCCGTGGTCGAACCATTTTTAATCCAGCCGACGATCATTTACGACTACCCGACTGTGGTTTCGCCGCTCTCGAAGGCCAAGCCAGATGATCCGGAACATGTGGAGCGGTTTGAGTTTTTCGCGGGTGGGTTTGAGTTGGGGAATGCGTTCAGCGAGTTGAACGATCCGCTGGAGCAGCACAAGCGGTTTGAAGAGCAGCTTGCGGAGCGCGATCGTGGCGACGATGAGGCGCACCAGATGGATGAGGATTATGTTCGGGCGCTTGCTTATGGTCTTCCGCCCACGGGTGGCGAAGGAATTGGCGTGGATCGCCTGACCATGTTGCTGACCGGGTCGAAGTCGATTCGCGATGTGATTCTGTTTCCGTTGATGAGAGACAGGGATCAGGGGTCAGAGAACAGAGATCAGGAAGGGGAGTCGCCGATTCCCTGTTCACAAGGATGAATTGCGAGGGTGACTTCCTATTCCCTCAGGGGCTAAAGCCCGCAACCTTTGTGGGGAACGTTTGCGGCGGCTGACGCCGTGCCCTTTCAAAACATCAACCTGTAGAGAGTTTTCAGTTTGCGGCACGGATAAGGCCGTGCCCTTTCAAACATCAACCCGTAGAGAGTTTTCAGGAAACCAGACACTCGGAGTAGTTTTGAACATTCTTTTTGTAGGCGACATTTTTGGGAGCGCGGGGCGCAGGATCGTGCGCGAGCACATTGGGCATGTGCGCGAGGCGCATGACGTCGAGCTTACCGTGATCAATGCGGAAAATGCTGCGGGCGGTTTTGGAGTGACTCCGCAGATCGCCGAAGAGCTGTTTGACCTGGGCGCGGACGTGCTCACCACCGGCAATCATGTGTGGGACAAACGAGAGTTGCTGGATTATTTGAGCTCGGTGCCAGCGGACAGCCAGGATCGTGCGCGACGGGTTTTGCGGCCGGCGAACATGCTTCCCCGACTGCCGGGATATGGCGTGTTCGAGGGCACTACGAACAGCGGAGTGGAGTTCGCGGTCGTCGACCTGATGGGCAAAGTATTCATGAGCGGAACCAACGACCCATTCAGTGCGGCCAACGATTTGCTGGCGGGAATCAAGGCGAAGGTGATCGTTGTGGATTTTCATGGCGAGGCCACCAGCGAGAAGGTTGCGATGGGCTGGCACCTCGATGGGCGGGTGACGGCGGTGCTGGGCACGCATACGCATATTCCTACCGCCGATGAGCGTATCTTGCCGGGCGGCACCGCGTATCAGACCGACGTGGGCATGAGCGGCCCGTACGACAGCGTGATCGGCGTGGAGAAGGATCTGGTGCTGCATCGGTTTCTAACCGGGATGCCGGGCAAGTTTGAAGCGGCCAAGGGGAATCCCAAGATGTGCGCAGCGCTGGTTACTTGCGATGCGGCAACGGGACGCGCATCGGCGATTCAACGGATTATGCTCGGGGAGTAATGCGGGGCGCTATCCCTTGGTGCTAGTGGCAATCGACAGTGAAAGTCAGTGGATCGTACTTTCCCACCCTTGCTTCGCAAGGATGGGCACCGCTTCGTCATTAGCCAGGCTTCCCAAAAGCAACCGCAGATTCCTCGACTCCCGTTGGTCGCTCGGAATGACAGTGCTGAGGGGATGACGGTGCTGAGGAGAGGGATCCGGACGGAAGAAGTGTTGGTTCCGAGCCAGCGTTGGTTTCGAGCAAGCGTTAGTTCTGGCCGGATTGCGGGACTGGCCAGGTTTTGGCGACCGCGGACTTCTGGGGAACCGGGTTTGCGGACGCCATCGACGCCGGGCTGTGTGTGGCCTTGATCAGCTTTCCCTGCTGCGTGAAGGTCATCGTCCACTCCATCGAATGCGGACGCGACGCTGCGTCGGCGAAGCGAATCAGTTCCATCCCATGCGCCTGTGTCTGGACTTCCATTACCGCCCTGAGGGCTGGTATGGGCTTGTGCACGGCGGGCTCCGCATCGACAGGAAGAATTTGTGGCTGCGACCCTGCGAGAGCGGCGTAGCACAGGGCGTTGCCAAGCCAGTCGGCGTTCGCGGTTTCGCCTTCTTCGGCGCGAATATGGTTGAATGCCGAAATCGTCAGCGCATTGATTGGAGCGGGAGAAAACAGGGAGTATCCGCGCTTGAGGATGGGCACGATGCGCACCCGGCCTTCACCATTGCGTGGAATCGACGCCGAGAAGACGCTCACATCGCCGGTGCCGTTGTTGCGCGTGTACCGCAGGAAGAGATGATTCGGGAAGCTTGGGCAAACGATCTGGCGATAGTTCCAGTTGCTTTGCGGATATTCAAGGCCGGCGAATCCTGCATGCTCGGCGATAGAAGACTCGGCGTCGGCGACGAGGAGGCGATCCTGCTCAGTGAGTTGGTCTGCGGATCGAAATTCAACCGTGTACAGGGGCGTCTGGCGAGTGGCGACGGTTGGGAACGGCTTGGGCTCGACGGAAGCGGGCACTGTCCTTTCGTGCTTTGAGCTTTGACTTTGGCCTGGCAAGGACGCGGCAAGGCACGACACGGCCAAGAGCAGGTTTCGAGCGAGACGGGTGGGGGAAATGCGGGACGACGCCATGCTGTCTCAAGACTACCATCGGGCTCGTTGAAGGGCTCTGAAACAGGAAGGGCAGCCTGATTCAGGCTGCCCTTCGATCCGCCAGGAGCACCGGCGAACTATTGCTGTTTATGCGTTGTTGTGGTGTGATGGCCAGCTGCGGGCTTGTGGGCCGGAGCCTTCTTTGCGGTCTGCAGAATTCCGTCCTTGAGGACGATCTGCGCACTGGCGGCGGCGGTTGCGGAAGCAGGAACCTGGGTGTAGGTGTCGTAGGTTCCGTCGAGTTCGGGACCACCATCCTTGAGCAGCTTGAGCTCAGAACCAACGGCCGGGATTTCCTTTTCGGCAATGGGTTCCTTCATGTTGACGATGAAGTCAGCTGTCTTGGCGTCCTTGGAGTCCTGGGTCACGGCCACCTTGATCTGGCTTGCGCTTGATTCGATCACGATGCCCGGGACAGGCGTTTCCTTGCCTTGCAGGAGAGCCCAGAGCTTGTCAGCGTCTTCCTTGCTGCCAACCGAGAGCACGGTTTCCTTATCAGCCAGCGCCAGAGTATTCAAGTCCGACGTGGTTGCGAGCAGATCGTGGATTTGCTCCTGGGGTGTCTTGGCTTGCGCAATGTTCAACGTTCCCGGCGGGAAAAGCGTGGCCGCGGCCTGGGTCTTCAACCCGTCCAGACCGGTCAGATCGCCGTGGTACTTCTTGTAGTAGTACTCGAGCTGAGGCTCAATCTGGCTCTTGAAGTTCGCCGGAGCAAAGTTCCAGGCACGCGCGAAGAACCAGGCAGCCAGCAGGTAGTCCTGGGCAGCTTTATCGCTGGCTGTCTTGGCTGCCGCTGTCAGAGTTGCATCGCCGGGAGTGGCCTTCGCCTTGTCGGCAGCCTCTCTCGCGGCCTGCGCATCGACGAGCTGCAGTTTGACGTAGGCGAGCGCGAGTTGCAGAGTATCGCCCAACGCCGGGCCGCTCGTGGTTTTATCGGGCGGATACATCATCAGCTCTTTGCGATATTCTTCAACGGCAGCGGCTGGATCCTTCTTCGCCACTATGTCGTCGACGGCAATGGCGGAGTGGAAGAACGGAGCCGTTGCATCGGTCAGCTTCTTATAGTCATCGTCAGACATGCCGGCAGGCTTGGCTGCCGCCAGACCCTTTTGAGCCAGGGCGGCAGCGTCATCGCAGGTCTGTTGATCTGAGGTCTTCGCGCACTGAGTCTTCTTGACGTACACCGAGAAGTAGATGGCCTTCGGGTTGGTTGGGTCTACCTGCAGTAAACGAGAGGCAGCGCTCAGGGCATGGTCCATATCGCCCAGTTGCTGATAGGTGTCAATCAGCATATCGAGCAGGGACTTCTTGACAACACTCTGCGGATATTTTGTGAGGAAGTCTTCAATCGCTGCGGCCTTGGCCTTGGGATCAGACTGTGTTGTGGCCATTTGATAGGCGTTGTACTCGGCGGGATCCTTGATTTGGATCGTCCCCGGCTGGTCCTGCGCGTGCAGCGTGGGTGCGGGAACGAGGCTCAAGCTCGCCAGCGCCATCGCAGATGCAAAGACAAACTTCTTCATTCAGTGCTCCTGGGAGATGCGGAAGTGTAATCGTTACTCAAGCACTCGCTCGCGGTTTTGTTTTTCCGTTTTGATGCGCAATTTTTCTGTTTTGAACGGATAGACATTCCCACGATGTCCAATGCGGTATTGAGGGGATTATAGAAAGCCCTGCCCAATGTGACAAGGCACCTGTTTCGACAAAAAGCAGGACGCCACAAATATGGGCGCAATTCGGGGGTTGTCAGCTCGACCAAAGGGCCATGCGCCAACGCAAATTTTGACTTGTCTCCGATTGGAAACCGTGCGGGAATCTTTCTGCCTCCCTGCGGGAACCCGATAGAGCAGTTTCGGAATACGTGAAGACTTTTTGAACGGAGAAGCCACTTAACGGCGTGCTTTCGGATTACTGCAATTCCGAAACTGCTGTAGCCGCCCCCACGACCATCGCATAAACGGTTAGACACCGAATCGATGAAAAGTGTTTCCTGAATGGTACAGGAAGAGCATTGGACTGATGAAGAGGTTATTGAAGGAGGCGAACCAATTCGGCCTGTTCTGCGAGAAAGGCGTCGTGGCCGTGAGAACTGGTCATTTCGCGATACTCGGCCGGCACGCCGGTGGAGCGGATGAGACCGGCAAAGTCGCGAACGGCCTCGGCCGGAAACAACCAGTCGGAGCTGATGCCGATGAATGTAAGGCGGGCGCGAATCCGACTGAATGCCTCGTTGGGCGAGGCATGTCCATTGAGCGGATCCCAGGTATCCATGGTGCGCAGGATAGCGAGATAGGAATTGGCGTCAAATCGCTGGACGAACCGCTCTCCCTGGTGATCGAGGTAGCCGGCGATGTCGAATCGGCCGCCAATGAGACCACCGCCATGGTTGTCGAGGCTCCACGGATCTTCGCCGTTACGGTTGGGATTGCGGGAGAACCGCTCATCGAACAGGCCGGCCGACTTGTAGCTGAGCATGCCGATCTGTCGGGCAAGAGACAGTCCGAGGCGCGGCGGCCGCTGCGGCAGATAGTAGCCGGTATCCCAATCGGGATCATTCTGGATGGCCTGGCGCTGCAGGTGATTCAGGGCGAGACCCATCGCCGACAAAGGCGCAACCGCGATGATGGCCGCTCGCTGAACGCGATCCGGGTCGTGGATGGTCCATTCGAGAGCCTGCATTCCGCCGATGGAACCGCCAAGAATGAGCTTGAGACGGCGAATTCCGAGCGAGTCAAGCAGTTGCGATTGGGCCCGGACGTTGTCGCGGATGGAAACGAGGGGAAAATCGGGGCCATAGACCAATCCGGTTTCAGGATCGACCGAACCGGGGCCAGTGGAACCGTAGCAGGAACCGAGCAGGTTGATGCAAATGACGAAGTCGTGCTCCAGCGACAGCACCGCGCCGGGGGCGAAGATCTCCGGCCACCAGTCGCCTACGCGTGCTGAACCTGACAATGCATGGCAGATGAGCACCGCGTTGTCGCGGGCGGCGTTGAGCCTGCCGTAGACGGCGTAGTGGAGCGTGGCCTGCGCCAGCGTGCGTCCGCTCTCGAGCAGGAGGTGCTGGTCAAGGATGAAGTCGCCTTCATACGTAGGCTCAAGAGCAGGCGACCGGGCCGGAGCAGACCCCGACCCGGTAACGGCTTCGGTCATAACACTCATTGTGCCGTACGAACCTCAGTGTGAGCAGCAGTGCCAGAGAGGGCGTGGCCGTTGGCGACTTCGATGGCATGGTCGAGATCGGCGAGGATGTCGCGGATGTCTTCAATGCCTACCGACAGACGTACGAGCTCGGGCGTTACGCCGGTCGCCGCCTGCTCCTCGACTGAAAGTTGCTGGTGGGTCGTGGAGGCTGGGTGAATGACCAGGGACTTGGCGTCGCCGATGTTGGCTACCAGAGAAAAAAGCTCGAGCGAATCGATAAACTTCTTCCCCGATTCGTATCCACCTTTAATGCCGAAAGTGATGAGGGCGCTCTGTCCGTTGGGCAGATATTTTTTGGCGCGGGTGTAGTACGGACTGGATTCGAGACCGGGGTAGTTGACCCAATCAACGCCCGGATGCTTTTCAAGATGGCGTGCTACAGCGAGGGCATTCTGTGAATGACGCTCGAGGCGGAGATGCAACGTCTCAATACCTTGCAGGAGGAGAAAGGCGCTGTGTGGAGAGAGCGCGGCGCCGGTGTCGCGCAGTCCCTGGATGCGGGCTTTGAGAATAAAGGCGAGCGGACCAAACGCCTCAGTGTAGGAGAGGCCATGGTAGGACGGGTCGGGCGCTGAGAACTCCTTGAAGCGGCCTGAAGCAGCCCAGTCAAACTTGCCGGCATCGACGATGACTCCGCCGATGGTGGTGCCGTGACCGCCGAGGAACTTGGTTGCCGAGTTGACGACGATGTCTGCTCCCCACTCGATGGGGCGGACCAAGGCCGGAGAAGCCGAGGTGTTGTCGATGACGAGCGGCAAGCCGTTTTCATGGGCGATGGCGGCAAGCTTTTCGACGTCGGCGATGTCGAGTTTCGGATTGCCGAGGGTTTCGGTGTAGACGGCGCGGGTTTTCGAATTGATGGCGGCGCGCAGGCCGTCGAAATCGTCTGCGTCAACGAAGCGCACGGTGATGCCGAGGCGCGGCAGCGTGTAGTGGAAGAGATTGTAGGTGCCGCCATAGAGCGACGTGGTGGAAACGATCTCGTCGCCGGCAGCAGCGAGGGTGGTGATGGTGAGGGTTTCGGCGGCCTGACCGGACGCCACCGCCAAGGCTGCGGCACCGCCTTCGAGGGCAGCTACCCGCTTTTCAAGCACGTCGGTGGTGGGGTTCATGATGCGGGTGTAAATGTTGCCGAATTCCTTAAGTGCGAAGAGACGGCCGGCATGGTCAGCATCCTGAAACAGGTAGGAGGTGGTCTGGTAGATGGGGACAGCGCGGGAGCCGGTGGCGGGGTCCGGCGACTGGCCGGCATGAACGGCGAGGGTGGCGA
Organism: uncultured Acidobacteriaceae bacterium; assembly: GCA_963802565.1. Taxonomy (GTDB): domain Bacteria; phylum Acidobacteriota; class Terriglobia; order Terriglobales; family Acidobacteriaceae; genus Telmatobacter. Next base: position 63,331 of record CAWDJR010000030.1, read on the forward strand.
GGTGCTGTTTCTTCTCTTCGGACATTGTGATCTCCTTCGAATTTGTAGCGAATTGATTGGGGCGGGGATGGGTCTTTCAAAGAAGCCGCACCCAAGCCGGAAAATGCAAAAGCCCGAATCCTGTTTGGGATCCGGGCCGCCTGGTTCTTGATCGGTTGCGACTAGCGCATTCGCCTCTCAGAAGCCACACGGATGGATCCGCATGCGCAACACATGCACATGGCCATGACCTCAATCCGGCGGTTCGCTGAGTTCAGCATTGATGGCAGTATCGCGGATGGCTCAGTTGGCTGTCAAACGTGAGTTGTCAGCAGATTGTCATTCCTGCCCAACGAGGAACGCTACTCATCAGCCTTCCATACGTAGGCCCCGGGCTGAGGTAGTCCGATATGGGCCAGCACGCGGAAGGCGAATTGACGCGCCATTTCCGTCGAGTCAACGGGTTTGTTGTAGAAGGCGGGAATTACGGGGAAAATTACCGCGCCGGCTTCTGCCGCATGGCCCATGTTACGAAGATGAATGCGATTGAAAGGTGTTTCGCGCACGCAGAGCAGGAGGGGACGACGCTCCTTCAGCGTCACGTCAGCCGCGCGGGAGATGAGGGAGTTGGCGAGACCGGTGGCGATGGTAGCCAGCGTTCCCATGGAGCACGGGAGCACGATCATACCGTTGGAGGGATAGCTGCCGCTGGCGATGGGCGCGCCGATGTCGGTATCGGAGTGCTGAACGATCTTCGTGGACGCAGCGCCTAGCAATTTTTCAAGGAGGTTGGTACGGCCGGAGATGGCGAGTTCTTCCGCCATGACGCGCAGCGAATTTTCCGATGCGACAAAATGTACACGGGCGACGCGCGCGTCGGACTCAAGGGCGCGCAATAGCTCGCGGCCGAGAACTGCGCCTGAAGCGCCGGTAATTGCAACGGTCAGATTCATAAATGCAACTCGTAACTCATGGTCTTTGATTAGTCAGTTTTGACCGCGCCGTAGGCGTCATGTTCGTTAGCCCCGCGCTTCAGCGTGGGGTCACGGGCAATCATATCGAATCGAGTCCCGTAGGGACGACGTAGCGCCGTCTAGCCCAAGACAAATCGCTCGTCATATTCGATTCCACAAAGGCGAAGGAGGGCGGTGAACTCTTCCTCAAAACTGCGCTTGCGGTGGTGCTGCTCCTGGCTTTGGATATAGCGCTTTACAACATTGACCTGTGACGGACTCACGCTGAAGGCTCCGTATCCCTCTTGCCATGAAAAGCCAGCTCCCATCCAACGAGAAGAATTCCCTTTGAGTTTTTGGACTGCCTGAGCAAGGGAAGACGAGGGAGGCAAGAGTAATAGCAGGTGGATGTGGTTGTCTGTTCCGCCAGCAGCGACCAACGTAAATCCCTCTCCACGGGCAATCCCACCGAGATACGCGTAAAGCTCGGATTTTCGGGCTGCTGGAATTAGCGGGCGGCGATCCTTGGCGCTAAAAATACAATGGATGAAATTGCTCGCGAACGTATGGGCCATCGAACACCGTCCCTACGGGACTCCATTCTATAACTGCGACGCGTTCCCCACGCTGAAGCGCGGGGCTAACGAACCATGCGCCTACGGCGCCGTCTGACGACATCACGGTAGTAAAGCTCGGATTTTCGGGCTGCTGGAATTAGCGGGCGGCGGTCTTTGGCGCTGAAAATACAATGAATAAAATTGCTCGCATACGTATGGGCCATCGAACACCGTCCCTACGGGACTCCATTCTATAACTGCGACGCGTTCCCCACGCTGAAGCGCGGGGCTAACAAACTGTGCGCCTACGGCGCCGTCTGAAAACATCACGGTAGTAAAGCTCGGCAGCGTTCTCCACGCTAAAGCGCGGGGCTAACGAACCATCGCTTACGGCGCGGCAGAGTAAGCAGGTGTGGATACGGCGCTGGAACGTAAGCAGGGGTATATACGCTGCTCGGAGATATTACGGCTGTGCCGCAGGCTTCTTTGCGTAGGTGGTTAGAAAGAGTTTTGTCCACGAATCGCCCTGTTTCATTTCGAGCAGAAATGTCAGGGTGTTTTCCGCGGGGCTTTCATAGGTAGCGCGCAACACTGGACCCGGGCCAGAAGAATTGCTGAGTAGAACGAGCTTCTTTCCGGTGAGGTCTCCGGTGAATTCGCTGGGGTGAGTGGACGTGTCGTTGAACCACCATGCGGTGTATTTGCCGGACTGTTTGTCGTAGGAGATGAAGTGGCGCGTGTCAGTGGGCTTGCGGCCGGGCAGAGTGGTGGAGAGCATTTCACAGAGATATTTGCCGGCAATTCCGAGGTCCACGTGGTCGGTAGCGTCACCCACCATCGCGGGGCCACCGCCCGTGTCGAAGTTCTGCTTGCCTGTCCAATCGCCCTTCATGAACGACAGGTTGTCGAGGGGATTTGAAGTTGGCGCGGCGGGTTGTTGACTAAAAGCCAGCGCGCTCGCGGACAGAACAAGGCAGCAAACGATCAGTCTCATCGACCTCTCCTGCAGAAGAACGATATCAAGCCCGCACAAATCTTGTGACTGTAAAAACGCGGTGGATTAAACCAGCACCCTTTTGAAAATTGCGTCAACGTTGCCGAGCTGGCGCGTGTAGTCGAAGGTGCGTGCCAGTTTGTCGTTGCTGAGCAGCGTGGTGATGGCCGGGTCTTTTGCCACTTCGTCGCGGAAGATCAGATCGTCTTTCCAGGCGCGCATGGCGTGACCCTGCACTAGCCGGTAAGCGTCTTCGCGGAGCATTCCTGCCTCGGCAAGATCGAGCAGCAACTGGCCACTGAATATCAGACCACCAGTGGATTCGAGATTCTTCTTCATGCGCTCGGGATAGACGAGGAGGCGATCGATCAGGTCCGTCGTTTTGGCAAGCAGGTAATCCGCCAGAATCGTCGAGTCGGGAAAGATGACGCGCTCGACGGAAGAGTGGGAGATATCGCGCTCGTGCCACAGTGGGATGTTTTCGAGCGCAGCCTGGGAGTTGCCGCGGATTACGCGCGCGAGGCCGCTGATCTGTTCGCTGGTGATGGGGTTCTTCTTGTGCGGCATGGCTGAAGAGCCCTTCTGCTTTTCGCTGAAGTACTCCTGTGCCTCGCGAACCTCGGTGCGCTGCAGGTGACGGATCTCGATGGCGATCTTGTCTAGAGTGCTGCCGAGGATAGCGAGGGCACCGATGTAGGCTGCATGGCGATCACGCTGGATGACCTGGCGTTGCAACGGGAGCGGGCTGAAGACCGAGGCGCTCGCAGATGCGCTCTTCGTGCTCGGGCTTGAGGTGTCCGAAGGTACCGACGGCGCCGGAGAGCTTGCCGACGCGCATGTCTTCTGCTGCGGCTTGAAAACGCGTGAGGTTGCGCTGCATCTCGGCGTACCAGTTGAGCAGTTTGAGACCGAAGGTGGTGGGCTCGGCGTGGATGCCGTGAGTGCGACCGATTGTGGGCGTGTGTTTGAATTCGATCGCTCTGCGTTTGAGCACGGAGAGCAACGCTTCAATTCCCTTTTGAATGATGGCCGACGCTTCTTTGACCTGCAGAGCTTGCGCCGTGTCAACGACGTCGTTTGACGTGAGACCGTAATGGAGCCAGCGGGACTCTTCACCGAGGCCCTGCGACTTCAGGCTTTCAGCGACGGCCGTGGTGAAAGCGATGACGTCGTGTTTTACTTCGGCTTCAATCTCGTGGATTCGTTCGGCTGAGGCAGTCGCCTTGTTCGCAATCGCGTCCGCGGCGGACCGCGGAATGACGCCGTCTTCAGCAAGTACGGCGCTTGCGGCCGATTCCACCTGGAGCCAGCAGCGATATTTGTTGTCCTCAGTCCAGATGCGGCCCATCGCAGGGCGGGTATAGCGCTTGATCAACGGCGCGCTCCTCTCATGGCCATCGGAGATGGCTTATCGCAACTCTTGATTGTACGAGGTTAAGGGGGCTAAGAGGTTGGAATCCCGAAGCGCTTGTGCAGTTCGTCGTACAGAAGGCCACGGCCCGGTTTGTAGGGCTGAAACCATTCGCCGTCGATTACGAGTTGGGGGATGGCGCGCTTGCCGACGTGGCGAATAACCTCCGCCGAGGCGGCAGGATCGAGATCAACGTTAATCTCGGTGTATTCAATCCCGTGTGTATCAAGAAACTGCTTAGCCGCCCGACAATCCCTGCACCATGCGGCAGTGTAAACCTGCACCTTCATATGTCTATTTTACTTCTCCCGGCTGATACCATTTTTCGGTGACGGCAGACGAGATCAAGAAGCTTCTCAACCTGAACCCGCATCCGGTGGAGGGTGGACATTTCCGTCGCACTTACACGTCGGAGACCAACCTGGAGTTGTCGCGCGGGTCGCGTCCTCTAGGCACCGCGATCTACTATCTGCTCGAAGCGGGTAGCTTCTCAGAGCTGCACATGCTGAAGTCAGATGAGATATTCCATTTCTATCTGGGCGATCCGGCGGAAATGCTGCAGCTTTTTCCGGACGGCGGCTCGGCGGTGTTCAAGCTCGGACCAAATTTGAAGGCGGGAGAACACGTGCAGTTGCTGGTTCCCGCGGGGGTCTGGCAGGGCATGCGGCTGATTGGCAGCGGGGAGATGGCACTGGTCGGGTGTACGGTGGTGCCGGGGTTCGACTTTGCCGATTATCACAATGCTTCGTATGCCGAGTTGGCGGCGAAATGGCCGGAGCAGGCGGAGCGGATCAGGGCTTTGACGCGGAGTTAGCGTCGCGTCGGGAGTGTCAGCCAAGGCTGCAAGAGTTAGCGAGATTCGCGCCGTTCGCGAAAAAAATTGCGTAACAAATCCGCGGATTCTGCGGCGAGAATTCCCTGCTCGACCTCAATCTGGTGATTGAGCTGCGGATGATTGAGAACTGCGAGAACTGAACCAGCCGCACCAGCTTTGGGATCGGCGGCGGCGAAGACCAGGCGGTCGATGCGTCCGTGAATCATGGCTCCAGCGCACATGGCACAGGGCTCGAGCGTGACGTAGAGAGTGCAGCCGTTGAGACGGTAGTTGCCGAGCGCCACCGCGGCTTCGCGGAGAGCAACAATTTCGGCGTGTGCCGTGGGGTCATTGTCGCGGATGACGCTGTTCTGCCCGCGGGCGATGATCTCGCCGTTGTAGACCATGACCGCGCCAATCGGGACTTCGCCGGCATCGGCGGCGAGGCGAGCTTCGGCCAGGGCGGCTTGCATGGCCTCGAGGTCGCTCGGCGATTCATCCGGGATCATGTCGTTGATGGTAAAGCCGCGGGCTGCTGCTGGGTCATGCAATGGAGCGTACCGAGTCCCCAGACAAGATCTACGGCATGGATGCCGATGACTTCGCGGTCGGGAAAAAGCTCGGCGAGAATGCCCAGCGCAATGCGGTCGTTGGGATCATGGAAAGTCGGCATCAGGACGAGGCCGTTGGCGATATAGAAGTTGGCGTAGCTGGCCGGAAGGCGCTGCCCGCGAAATATGACGGGGCGTGGCAACGGCAGCTCGACAATTGTGAATTGCCTGCCGTCACCGCTGCGGGCGGATTTGAGGCGGGCAAGGTTGTCGGCGAGGGGTTCGTGGTTGGGGTCTTTGGTATTCGGCTCAACGGCGGTGACGATGGTGGTCGGCGCAACGAAGCGCGTGATGTCGTCGACGTGCCCGTGGGTGTCGTCACCGGCTATCCCGCGACCGAGCCAGATGACCTGCTCGATGCCGAGATAGTCGTGAAATGCTTGCTCGAGTTGCTCGCGGCTTACGCCGGGGTTGCGTTGCTGTACTTCGCTGAGCAGACACTCTTCGGTAGTCAGCAGGATGCCTTTTCCATTGGTGTCGATGGAACCGCCTTCGAGGACGAGCCGGCGCTGCTCGCCCGGCGAGTTCAATGGTGGGCTGCCACTCGGGAAGGTGCAGCAATTCGGCTGCGCGTGCGGGGATTTGGTCGTCGAGGTGCCAGTCGGGATACTTGGCCCAGGCATTGAAGCGCCAGTTGGTAAGGGCTACTCGCCCTTCTGTGTTTCTGATGAAAATCGGACCTGAATCCCGGGTCCATACGCGGTCGGTGGGCCACTGATGGAAGATGACATTTTCTAGATTGACGTGAGCGCGTTGAAGAATGCCGGTAGCGCGACGCTGCTCTTTCTCACTCTGGATGAGCAGATTAACTTGTTCATGCGCGGCGAGCAGACGAACGATTTCGGCGTAGAGCCAGGGGATCGCCTGGAACTTGCCCGGCCAGTCTTCGGGATTGTGAGGCCACGCGAGCCAAGTCGCCTGATGTGGCTCCCATTCGGCGGGCATGCGATAACCAAGTTTATGAGGTATTTCTTTCATTTATTTTGCTAGGCAATTCGTTTGATTGGGGTTTAACACTACCGACGTTTCGGGCGCGTGAGGTGGCTTCAGGTTACTACTTACTCTCCGCGTCGAGCGCCTTATCGAGAAATCGGCTGGTGATTGGCGCGTAGGCGTCGATACGGCGGTCACGAAGGAACGGCCAGTTACGGCGGGTGTCTTCGAGGAGTGCGAGGTCGATTTCGCCAATCAGAATCTCTTCCTCCTGATGCGAAGCTTTGGCGATGATGCGGCCGAAGGGATCGGCAAGAAAGCTTCCTCCCCAGAACTCAAGGCCGGGCCCGGCGGCGCGATTGCCGCGGATGTCGCCGTTTTCGTGGCCAACGCGGTTCACCCCGGCAACGTAAACTCCGTTGGCGATGGCGTGGGCGCGCTGGATGGTTTGCCAGGCATCGTACTGCGCCGCGCCGAATTCTTCCTTCTCGGCCGGATGCCAGCCGATCGCGGTGGGATAGAAGAGCACCTCGGCGCCCTGCAAAGCAGTGAGACGGGCGCCCTCGGGATACCACTGATCCCAGCAGACCAGGGTGCCGACGCGGCCGAACGCGGTATCGACTGCTTTGAATCCGAGATCGCCGGGGGTGAAGTAGAACTTTTCGTAGTAGAGCGGATCGTCGGGGATATGCATCTTGCGGTAGACGCTGATGATGCTGCCGTCCTGGCCCAGCGTGACCGCGGTGTTGTGGTAAAGGCCGGGAGCGCGACGCTCGAACAGCGATGCGACGATTACTACACGTGCTTCGCGTGCTACCTCGGCGAGACGCGCTGTGGAAGGACCGGGAATCGGTTCGGCTAGATCAAAAAGCCTGATATCCTCGCGCTGGCAGAAATACTGGGCGCGGAAAAGCTCAGGGAGACACACGATGTTCGCGCCGCGTTGGGCCGCCTCGCGGATATGAACGATGGCTGACTCGAGATTAGCGTCAGGATCGGGGCCCATCCGCATTTGGACCAGGCCGATTTTGTATTTGCGGGCGTTTTCCATTTCGAAATACATTCCTTCCTGGCTTGTAGTTCAGGGCTTCACGCGGCAAGGCCAACCCCGGGTAGCGGGATTGGCCTCGATACTGTTGTCCGCAATGCCTACTCTTCGAGAATCAGAACTGCCGCGGCGATGGTCGTGGTCCATAGTCCGCGCTTGTCGCCTACGGCCGACTGCGTGACGTTGCTGGTGCGAACGATCTTGTTGGAGATGCGGTAGATCTCCTTCTTCTCGTCCCAGCTCTTATCCGGATCGAAATCGACGTCCAGGGTTGTGGCCAGCATCTCGGCGGCCAACTCTTCGGCGTATTCGCCGGCCTGGTCCTCGGTCTCACCGAAGCTGTGGTGCTCGCTGAGATAACCATAGGTGTCTCGGTCGCCAGGGATTGCCACGCCAATGCTCGAAACCACCAGGCGGTGCGGCTCGCGGGTGGAGTTTTCAGCGATAACCGCGAAAACGACTTCGCCGTGGTCGAGATATTTAAGGCCTTCCTTGCGAGAAACGACCTTGCAACGAGGCGGAAAGATGGAGCTGACGCGGACGAGATTCTGCGAAGCGATGCCTGCATCCCGAAGGGCTAGCTCAAAGGAGGTCAAACGCTCCTTGTGTTTGCCGACACCCTTGGTGAAGAAAAGCTTCTTCGGGACCATGTTTTTTCCCAATTTCTATGTACCCTCCGTGAGGTTGACGATGATTGATTCGGTTGGACGTTCCCGCATGAGTTTATCGCATCTTGATGCATCTCAACGGGTACATAAGCGATTTAATGCACAGTTCACATTATGGGAGCCAAACGAGTGACGCAAACCAGGCGAAGTGCGGTTGGAATTTTGGCTGGTTTGAGGTTTTTTGAGCAGCGGACAGAACTTTTCCGGGGAGGCGGAGTTTGAACAGGAATGAGGATGACTCTTCTTTTCGGCATTTCTGTTCTCAGCGCTACGTTGGGCTGTGCGCTGGCAGTGGCTCAAGAATACGTAGCATCATCCGGCGCTCCGTCGGCGCGAACAGCGAATGCAGATGCCGACCCTGTGCCACTCGACTGGGTTCCTCCTGCGTTGGCGCAGTTGAGTTTATCGGCTCCCATTAAATCGAATTTCACGCTTGACCGGACCATGCTGGGGATTGCGGCGGGGTTGGTTCCGGATAGCGATGCTCCGACGCGCCAAGCCATTAATAAGCTCGACGGCGTAAGCGTGCATACCATGCGGTTTAATGAGGCAGGAATTCCAGATGAAGGGGCGGTTGAGGCTGTTCGATCCTCGTATCACCTTCGCGGATGGAAGCATGTGGTCACAACTTCAGACCACGGAAGCCCGGTGCATAACGGAACTACGGATGTGTGGGTTGTGCTGGACGGCATGAATGTGCGCGGCGCGGTGGTTCTGGCAGAAACGCCGAGGAGCCTGACATTAGTGACGGTGGCCGGCAACCTGAGCCCGGTAGACCTGATGCATCTGCGCGGGCACTTCGGTATTCCGAAGCTGGACGCAGGAGACTTCAAGAGCGCGCCGGCGCAGTAGCGGAAAGCTGAGGCCCTCAGGCTTATCTCTTCCTCCTGATCGAATCGTGCCTTCGTCTGTCCGCTGCATCATTTTTCGCTGCTTAAATTGTGGGTGTTCACGGCATTTCTGCGGGCCGTTGTCCTCAACAGAGCCCGCTGCGGTGGGCGCTCCCTGTCGCTGGTGGCAACTTAGCCGCACCCGGTGGCTGTACAGGTTGAGGAAAAATGCTTTAGCCTTCCTTACAGCGTATCCAGGGAAGGAACTCCGAAAACAACATGCAAAAGACCTACAACGGGCTGGAATTGCCGCGAGACGGCCAGCCTATCGAGTACAGCCACGGCCAATACCAGGTTCCCGACAATCCAATCATCCCTTTTATTGAAGGCGACGGCACCGGACGCGACATCTGGAAGGCCTCGCAACGCGTCTTCGATGCTGCAGTGGAGAAAGCTTACGGCGGCAAGCGCCACATCAAGTGGTTCGAGATTTTTGCCGGGGAGAAGGCTTTCCGCCAGTTCAATACCTGGCTGCCGGATGACTCGGTGAGCGCGGCACGCGATCTGCGCGTTTCAATCAAAGGACCGTTGACCACTCCAGTGGGCGGCGGCATTCGGTCTTTGAATGTTGCTTTGCGTCAGTTGCTGGACCTTTACTCGTGCGTTCGTCCGGTGAAGTACTACCAGGGCGTGCCCGAGCCCGGTGAAGCATCCCGAAAAGGTTGACATCGTTATCTTCCGCGAAAACACCGAGGACGTGTATTCGGGTATCGAGTTCAAGCAGGGCTCGGCGGACGCGGGTCGAATTATCGAGTTCATCAATGAAGATTTGTTGAAGGGTGGAAAGAAGAAGATCCGCTCTGATTCGGGTGTAGGCATTAAGCCGATTTCGATCTTCGGAACCAAGCGGCTTGTCCGCTATGCCATTCGCCAGGCGCTGGAGATGGGTCGCAAGACGGTGACCCTGGTGCATAAGGGGAATATTCAGAAGTTCACCGAAGGCGCTTTCCGAGAGTGGGGATACGAAGTTGCAGTTGAGGAGTTTCGCGACCAGACGGTTACCGAGCGGGAGAGCTGGATTCTCGGCAATGTCGATGCCAACCCCAACATCACTGTTGAAGAGAATGCTGCGCTGATTGAACCGGGGCTGGAATTCGGCAACCAGGAATTTCGCGATGCCCTCTACGCCGAGATCAAGGGTGTACTTGATTTCATCGGGAAGACACATGGCAACGGCGCGTGGAAGAACAAGGTGCTGATCAACGACCGCATCGCCGACTCGATCTTCCAGCAGATCATTATTCGACCGGCTGATTACAGCATTCTTGCAACTACCAACTTGAATGGCGACTACATTTCAGATGCGGCCGCTGCGCAGGTGGGCGGACTCGGAATTGCGCCGGGCGCGAACATTGGCGATGGCTATGCAGTGTTTGAAGCAACGCATGGCACCGCGCCGAAGTATGCCGACAAGGATGTTATCAATCCGGGTTCGGTGATTCTCTCGGGCGTGATGATGCTCGACTTCATCGGCTGGAAGGAAGCGGCCAAGATGATTGAGAACGCGATGGAGAAGACCATTCAGCAGAAGTTCGTTACCTACGACTTTGAGCGGCAGACAGCCGGTGCAACCAAGGTGGGCACCAGCGAATTTGCCACGCGCATCATTGGCAATATGTAAGAGCGGTTGTCAGTCTTCAGTTGTCAGTCTCTGGTAATCCGTGTGGTCAGTTTTGAAAGGGCACGACTTTAGTCGTGCCACAGATATCCAATACAGCAACGGGGCTTTAGCCTCTGAGGGACAGGGATCTGTCCAAGTGGAGAAGAAATGCGGAAAAAAGTAAGTATTGTCGGTGCCGGTAACGTTGGCGCCACGGCAGCACACTGGATTGCGGCGAAGGAATTGGCCGACGTGGTGCTGATTGATGTTGTGGAAGGCGTGCCGCAGGGCAAGGCATTGGACCTGCTTGAGGCGATGCCGATTGAAAAGCGCGACGTGCATGTCATCGGTGCAAATGACTACGCGGCCACCGCGAATTCTGACATTGTGATTATTACGGCGGGGATTCCGCGCAAGCCGGGCATGAGCCGCGACGACCTGCTGCATACGAATTTCAAGATTATGTCGGACGTGGTGGCGAAGGTGGTTGCGCAGTCGCCGGAATGCATCCTCATCATCGTTTCCAATCCGCTGGATGCCATGGCGCAGGCCGCGTATCGGCAGGCGGGCTTCAATCGCGAACGCGTCATCGGCATGGCGGGCGTTCTGGATTCTGCACGCTTCAGGACATTTATCGCTGAAGAGCTCAAAGTGAGCGTTGAGAACGTAACGGCGTTTGTTCTTGGCGGCCACGGCGACACGATGGTTCCACTGGCACGCTATTCGACGGTAGCCGGCATCCCGATCACGGAACTTATCGCGCCCGAGCGTCTGGAACAGCTTATCCAGCGCACACGCGACGGCGGTGCTGAGATCGTGAAGCATCTTAAGACTGGAAGTGCGTACTATGCGCCTTCGGCGGCTGCGGTGGAGATGGTGGAAGCCATCCTCAAGGACAAGAAGAAGATTTTGCCCTGCGCTGCATATCTCAATGGCGAATACGGGATTGAGGGCTACTACATTGGCGTGCCCTGCAAGCTGGGGGCCGCGGGTCTCGAGAAGATTATCGAGATCAAACTGACTGCGGAAGAAGATGCTGCGCTGAAGAAGAGCGCGGCGGCGGTAAAGGAACTTTGCGCCGTGATTGGCGTCTAGCTTCACCGCTTCAACATCGTTTGCTTCGAAGGCCACTCTGCAATGGAGTGGCCTTTTTTGCAGGCCATTTTCTTTTTCCTTGAGTTGCCGTCGGACAGGCGAATGCAGCGATTTCACTTCGTTACTGTTTCAGGAAATTGACCATCTGTGGACTGATCTGGTTGGCACACTCGTTGGGCGCGAGATGTCCGCAGCCGGAGATCACATTGATTTGTGATTGCGAAATGAGTTGGTGCATCTTCTGGCCTTCACTCAGCGGAGTGATGCGGTCGACGTCGCCCCACACAATCAGAACAGGCATCTTCAGAGTTGGCAGAAGAGTATCCGTGGTGTCGCGTCCGGTCATCATCGAATCGAGCGCCCGATGGATGATCCACGCATGCTGGCTTGACGTGCGCAGAATGTCCTTTGCCACAAATGCAGGCAGTTGCGGCGGGTGAGGCATCAGCAGAGCGTCGAATTTTTCGAGTTCCGCAGGAGAGATGGGCGTGAACAGTCTTATGTCCCAGTCGGGCTTTACGTACAGGCCAGCGCTGTCAAAGAGGATCAAGCGGCGGATTCTGTCAGGGTGTTCAGCGGCTACCAGTTGAACGATCCAGCCGCCCATCGACCAGCCGCCCAGATCCACCTGCTTTAGTCCGAGGGCGTCGAGGAAGCCGGTAACCACTGTGGCCTGGTCCTTCACGGAGTAGGAAAAATCCGTTGGCTTGTCACTCTCGCCAAATCCGGGCAGATCGGGAAGGTACACGCGATAGCCCGCTTTTGCCAGGTAGGGCGCAAGCTTTTCCCAATCCTCAGAGCGTCCCCCGAGACCGTGAACGAGAACGGCAACCGGGCCATCGACCGGTCCGAGAGTGTAGTAGTGAATGCGATATTCGCCGACGTAAGTGAAACTGCTGGTGGCGCCGATGAGATACATCTGCGCCTGGTTGAACACGCGAAAAGCGCTGAGGGGACGCAACCAGAACGTAACTCCCAGAGTGATGATCAGAGCGAGAAAAACAAAAGCAAACCATTTTGCTACGCGCTTCAACTTTGCTCCTATTCGACGAGACTTAAGGCCCTTGCCCGCTGCCATCCGGCTTCAATTACCCGCACTGTAATCGGATCAAGAGCCAGGGCGCTGTGGCTATTCCACTCCGCACGTTCCGCCCAGCGGACCGCATCGGCATCTGACGCAGCTTGCAGGGAGCCTCCAACAACACGGCAAAGATAGTCTGCAATGACGTAGTGATATTTGACTCGATTGCCTTCCAGGTCGCTCTCTCTGTGGATGCGGTCGAGCAGGTCTATCAATTCGAGAACTTCCACGTTCAAGCCCGTCTCTTCCTGGACCTCGCGCGCAACCCCGTCTGCGAGCGACTCGCCCAACTCGAGCATCCCGCCCGGCAGCGACCATTTCCCTTTAAGGGGTTCGCGGCCCCTCTGCACCAGCAGAACGCGGTTCCGGTCGACGACGACCGCCCCTACCCCGACGATCGGCGCCTCGGGAAATTCACGTTTTAGGGCTTTCGCCATCTAGTCTGCTTTCTACCATAGAATGCAGCGCATCACTTGCGTAACCAGATAAAGCCACTCGGATCAACTTCTTGCGAGCGTGCATCGACGGAACGCGAGTATCATCAAAACTACGGGGAGAACATTATGGCTGAGTTCGTATTGCATATCGATGGGATGCATTGCGGATCGTGCGTCAGGCGTGTAACCCAGGCTCTGAGCACGACAGCCGGCGTAGAGGTGCAGGAGGTCCGTATCGGGGCGGCGCGGTTGAAGTCTTCCTCTGATAACCCGCCTGTGGATGCTGCCATTGTTGCTCTTGCCAAGGCCGGATATAGCGCACGATTGGAGCAATAAGCAGCGAGATGTCTTCAGCCGCCACAGAATCTCTCACACTACCAGTCATTGGGATGACGTGTGCTTCGTGCCAGCATCACGTGGAGAATGCTCTTCAAGAGACGGCGGGAGTGATTTCTGCGCATGTCGATCTGATGGCCAATCGGGCGAGCATCGTTTTTGATCCAGCCGAGGCATCGGCTCAGCGCCTGGTTGAGGCAATCCGAAGTGCCGGTTACGACGCTGTGCTTCCTCATCCGGGGACATCTGTTGAGGAAACCCCGGAAGGCTCGAACAGAAAGGCCGAAGCAAAGGCCGCCGCGTGCTTGATAGCCGGCGCAGTTGCCATGCTGCTAGCCATGCCTCTCGGCACGCAAATGGGCGCCGTCGATGCTCTTCTGATGCGAATGCTGCCGTGGCTCTACCAAGTGCAGGCGGATTATCTGCGCTGGACGCTGCTTCTTGCGACGGGACTTTTGATGGTATGGGCGGGCCGCGATATTTATATTGCCGCAGTCCGCGGCTTGCGGCACGGAAGCACCAACATGAATACGCTGGTGAGCCTGGGCACCGGTGTGGCATTTGCTTATTCGGCTTACGCCACAATCGCACCGGCCCCTGACCGCCAGGTCTACTTCGACGCGGTTCTGTTGATTATTGGATTTCTGCTTCTGGGTAAGGCGCTCGAAGCTCGCGCCAAACGCCGTGCCTTGGCTGCCGTCCATGCGCTTAGCCGACTGCGCCCGGCAACCGCTCGACGCATTATCGGGAATGTTGAAACTGTCGTGCCTCTTGAAGAAATTCGTATCGGCGACAAGGTCCTGGTGCTTCCGGGTGAGCGGATTCCTGTGGACGCAACGATCGTCGAAGGATTGACGAGCGTGGACGAATCCATGTTGACCGGTGAAGCAACTCCGCTATCCCGCGGAGTCGGAGACCGCTTGCTGGCGGGCTCCCTGAACTACGATGGCGCCGTTACCGGCAAGGCCGAGTCGCTGGGCGAGGATACTGTTCTCGCACAGATTACGCGCATGGTGGAACAGGCCCAGTCATCCCGGGCACCGACGGAACGACTTGCTGATCGCGCCAGCTCGATTTTTGTGCCGGTCGTGCTGCTGCTTGCAGTTGTTACTTTCGCTGTCTGGATGACGGTTACTCATTCCGTTTCGATGGCGCTGGCCAGTACCGTTTCAGTTCTTGTGATCGCATGCCCCTGCGCCATGGGACTGGCGGTTCCAGCGGCACTCACAGTCGCAGTAGGGCGGGCGGCGCAGTTGGGCTTGCTTTACAAGGGTGGAGAAGCGCTTGAGCGGCTCTCCAATCTCAACGTCATCGTTGTCGACAAGACCGGAACCCTGACCATTGGCCGACCGGTTTTGCAGGCTGTGCGCCCCGTCAAGGGCTATAGCGAAGATGACCTGCTGCGCATGGCTGCAGCCGTCGAAGAGCGCTCGAATCATCCCCTGGCACACGCGGTAGTCGATTATGCAAGGGCACGTTCGATCAAGTGGGAACCCGCAGCGGAAGTCGTGGTCATTCCCGGGCGGGGGGTCGCAGCCCGGGTGGAAGACTACAACTGTCTACTTGGAAATGAAGCGCTGTTTCAGGAGTCAGCAATTCGCTTTCCGGACAGCATTCCCCCAGTAAAGCCCGGCGTCACCAGACTCTGGATGGCTCTTGACTATCAATCCATCGGCTGTTTCGACGCGCGCGATTCACTACGTCCCGACGCAGGTAGCGCAGTCGCCGCTCTGCGCAAAAGTGGCTTGCGCGTACTGATGCTTACCGGAGATTCTGCAGCAGCTTCCGCACCTATCGCCAACCAGGCGGGTATTGGCGAAGTCGAAGCGGGGCTGGACCCGGCGGGCAAACTTGCGCGCATCCGCGCTTTGCAAGGGCAGGGCCTTCGTGTGGCCATGGTCGGCGACGGGATCAACGATGCGGCTGCGCTGGCGCAGGCGGATGCCGGTATTTCTATGGGAAGCGGGTCTGACTTAGCCCAGGAAGCCGGTGACGTGGTCTTGCTGCGTGCTCAGCCCGGCGCGATTATCGCAGCAATCGATCTTGCCAAAGCGACTGTCGGCATTATGCGGCAGAATCTGATGTGGGCAGCCGCCTACAACGTGATTGGCATTCCGCTGGCGGCTGGATTGCTGTATCCAGCTTTTCATGTTCTGCTAAGTCCCTGGGTTGCTGCCGCGGCCATGGCTCTGAGCTCAGTGAGTGTGCTGGGCAACAGTTTGCGCCTGCGTTCATGGCAGCCACATTCGCTGCCCGCCGCACCGGCAAGCTAAACTGGCATAGAGCCCCGACGTGCGCATCCTGACCCGATACATCCTCGGCGAGATTCTTTCTTATACGTTCATTGGTTGCGCGATATTTACGTTCATCCTCTTCATGCGCGATCTGAACCACATTTTAGAGGCCGTGGTTCGCAACAGCTCGACCTTTGAAAGCATCGCTGAAGTTTTTGTTTTCAATCTTCCGAATACCTTCAAGGTCACAATCCCAATGGCGGTGCTGGTGGGCATTCTATTGGGACTCAGCCGTCTGGCAGCCGACAGCGAGATTATTGCCATGCGCGCGTCGGGACTGGGCATCGGCTACTTCGTGCGCGTTGCTTCGGTTGTGGCAATCGGCGGGTACCTTGCTGGGGCTGGTGAATTCGCTCTTTGTCGCTCCGCGCGCCAACCGCGCAATCCTCGACATGCAACAGGAGCTCGAGACTTCCCAGGCATCGTACGAGATTCAGCCGCGCGTCTTTTATGAGGATTTCCGCAATGCGGTGCTTTACGTGCAAAACGTGCGCGGGGGCACTGGCGCTTCGAACTGGGACCAGGTCTTCATGGCTGATGTCACCGATCCCAGCAACCCCATCATCACGACCGCAGCTTCAGCGACGGTGGTCAATGATTCCACGCTGGAACTTTTGATGAGGCTTCGCGATGGGTCACGCCATGAAACCGTCGCTGGACAGCCCACGCAATACAACATCTCCACTTTCCAGAAAACAGACTTGCCTCTGTCTCTTAGCCCTCAAAGCGAAACGCATCTGGGACGCATGGATACCGCGATCTACGCACTGCCCATGCATGCGCTGGAAGCGCGGACGCGCGGTCCGGATGGCAGGAGATTTCTTCTCGAATTGCACACGCGGTTTTCTTATCCAGTTGCATGCTTGGTTCTGATGCTGGTTGGAGTGCCGCTCGGTGTCATTTCTCGCCGCGGCGGAAAAAGTTCGGGACTGGTTTTCACTGTTTTGCTGGTATTGCTTTACTACATTCTTTCCTACACCGGCATTGCCCTGAGCCGGCAGGGCAAGCTTTCGCCATTCCTCGGTGTATGGATGGCCAATCTGCTGTTTGCTGCGGTGGGCGGCTTTCTGCTGTGGCAGATGGCCAGCGGCGGACGAGTTCTCAGTACCATTGCCAACCTGGTTTCGCGCGCACCCAAACCAAAGTTGCCGGGAAAAACGAACGGGGCTCAGCTCTCGAAGCTGCTCGAAAAATTTCAGCCGCGATCCGTCCGGATCGTATCGCGCGGGCTATTCCCGCGGCTTCTCGATGCCTACGTGGTGCGAGAGTTCTTCGGCATGTTCGTGCTGGTATTGGCGAGCTTCGTCATGCTGATGCTGGTCTTCACATTTTTCGAACTGGTCGGCGATATCATTCGCAATCACATCGCGCTCGCGACCGTTGGAGACTATCTGTTCAACCTTGCGCCCAGCATGGTCTATCAAATCACGCCTCTGGCCGTATTGATCGCAGCGCTGGTGACATTTGGCGTTCTCAATCGCAATAGCGAAATTGTGGCCATGAAAGCCACCGGAATCAGCCTGTATCGCCTGGTGGTTCCCATCGTCTCGATCTCGGCGGTTCTCGCCATTTGCCTGTTCATGTTTGATGACTACTACCTGCCCAGCGCGAACCGCCGCCAGGAAGCGCTGCGCAGCACTATCAAAGGTAAGCCGCCGCAGACCTTTCTGCACCCGGAACAAAAGTGGATGTTCGGCCAATCTCGTCCGGGCGAGCAGGGCCGCATTTTTTACTACCAGTTCTTCGACGCGGATGATAATGCGTTCGTCAATCTCTCGATTTTTGAATTCAATCCTTCCACGTTTGCACTATCGCGGAGAATCTTCGCATCCCGAGCGGTATGGGATGAACGAACCGAAACCTGGCGATTTTATAACGGTTGGGTGAGAAACATCGACGCCAACAACTCGCAGTACAGCGAGTTTGTGAGCACCAGCTTTGCCGAGATTCATGAGGATCCGGGCTACTTCAAGAAAGAAAACCTGCAATCGCAGGAGATGAACTTCAAGCAACTGGACGGCTACATTCGAGATCTGCGCCAGAGCGGATTCGACACGATGCGCCTCAGGGTGGCCTTGTGGCACAAGCTCTCCTATCCGCTTATCGCGGTTGTGATGGCCATTCTGGCTATCCCATTCGCACTTTCCATGGGACGGCGGGGTTCGCTGACCGGGATCGCTGTCGCAATTTCGGTGGCGCTGGCATATTGGGTCGTGGATGGACTGTTCAGCGCCATGGGCAATGTAAATTATCTGCCCGCCGCGCTTGCGGCATGGTCTCCCGACGTAATGTTCGGTCTCGCCGGTGGTTACCTGCTGCTTAGAACCCCCACGTGAGGAAGTCGTACCACCGCGGGACAAGACCAATCGACGCCTCGCATGGACGCCCGTACAATGGAAATATGCTTCGCGAACTGGGCCCTCTGCTTCACTACATGCGCCGATATCGTTGGGGCTACCTTTGGGGTACTCTCGCATGCATCGCCACGAACGTAGCAGCCGTTCAGGGTCCGCAGATTCTGAGAAAAACGATCGATGAACTGGAGCGTGGAGTTTCGCGCGAGCGCATCGTCTTTCTTGCCTGCGTATTTGTGGGAATCTATCTCATCAAGGGATTGTTTCTATACGCCCAGCGCTGGATTCTGATCGGCATCTCTCGCGAAATCGAGTTCGATCTTCGCAACGATCTCTTTCTGCAACTGGAACGCCAGGACGCTAATTTCTATCAGAAATACCGCACCGGCGACGTCATGGCCCGCATGACCAACGACCTGAATGCAGTGCGCATGCTGCTGGGTCCGGCCCTGATGTATAGCGCGAACACGGTGTTTTTTACAGTGGGCGCACTTTATTTCCTTCTAAGGATCAGTCCGTGGATGACCCTCGTGGCGTGGGCGCCGATGCCCCTGGCCAGCATCCTCGTGCAATATTTCGGCCGGAAGATTCACGATCGCTTCGAAAAGATCCAGGAAAGTTTCTCTGAGATTTCGTCTCAGGCACAGGAAAATTATTCAGGCGCGCGACTGGTACGCGCATTCGGTCGCGAACAATCGCAGATGAGCCTGTTTGAAAAGCTGAACCGGCAATACATTAATCGGGCTCAGGGTCTAGTTCAACTGATGGGAATGCTGTGGCCAACTCTCGAGTTCATTCTGGGCATCGCCATGATCATTACGCTGCTCGTTGGCGGTCATGAGGTTGTCGCCCACCGCATCACGCCGGGCGACTTTGTGGCCTTCAACACCTACATGATTCTGCTGATCTGGCCGATCATCGCCGTGGGCTGGGTCGTCAATCTCTTCCAGCGCGGAACCGCTTCGGTGAAACGCATCGATGAGATTCTGCGTGCAGTCCCCGGAATTGACGATAGTGCAGCAGATCCGACGATTCCTGCCGATACGATTTTGCGGGGGGAGATCGAGTTTCGCAATCTCAATTTCAGTTACGGCGAGACGCAGGTCTTGCGCGATATCTCGCTTAAGATTCCAGCGGGGTCGAGCCTCGCGATCGTGGGACCTACGGGATCAGGAAAAACTACTCTCGTGAACCTTATCTCCCGGCTGTATGAAGCGCCAGAGGGTTCCTTGTGCATGGATGGGCGCCCGATTCGCAAGTATCCGTTGGAAGTGGTTCGGCGCAATATGGGGATCGTGCCACAGGAAACATTTCTCTTCAGCGAGACGATTCGCGAGAACCTTGCCTTCGGTGTGTCTTCCAGTTCCGACGAAGAATTGCTGGAGGCTGCTGAAGCGGCGCACATTCGCCGTGAATTCGAGGAGTTTCCGCAGGGGTTTCAGACGATGGTTGGCGAACGCGGCATGACGTTATCCGGCGGGCAGAAACAACGCCTGGCGATCGCGCGCGCCCTGCTTCGCAGACCGTCGATTCTGGTGTTGGATGACGCTCTCGCGAGTGTTGATACCTATACCGAAGAACGCATTCTGGGTGGACTGCGCAATTACACATCTACGGCAACGACGATTCTGATCTCGCATCGTGTATCGACCGTTCGCAATGCTGATCAGATCGCGGTGCTCGATCATGGCAGGATCGTCGAGATCGGCCGCCACGAGGAGTTGCTGGCGCTCGACGGCTACTATGCGAGCCTCTACCAGAAACAGCAACTGGAAGAAGAGCTGACTGTCGCCGGCTGATTCATGCCGTCCAATTTCCTGCAGCATGGGTCTTGGAATGAGGCATCCACGCGCCATCCGTGGCGGAACTTGACGAGAATCCTTCTTCTATCTGGATCGGTGTTAACTGGCTCGCATGAGAGTCTGCGAGCACCCGCTTCCATGCGTCTCGCACATTGCGTACATTGACGATCACCTGCTCAAACTTCTTCCTGGAACTTCCTTGCGAGCCCTGCAGCATTAACGCAAACATGGCGACGTAAAAGTCGGAGAGTGACTCGGCCGGCTTGCCGCCGATTTCCTTATCCAGGGTCGCCTGCAGGTGGACCACGATGTCCATGGCACGCTTTACCGCTGCGCGGCGCTGTTCAACTTCCCTTCTGTCAACAGCGTCAATCGCATTGTGCATGAAGCGAATGATGCCGTCGTAGAGGGCGATGGTGAGTTCGACGCCGGAAGCTCCCTCAAGCGAGTGGGCCCGATAAGTATCCATTCTGATTCTCCTAGCCGTTCTGGTTCTGGTTGTATCCGGTGATGGCGCCATACATCTCATTGACCTGCTGAATCATTTCCGGAATGGATTGCAGTATCTGGTTGGCAGTATTCAATTCCGTCGTCAGGCTTGCCTTCTGCGTGGCAATCAAGGCCTCCTGCTTGGAGACATTGTCATTCAAGGTTGTTTCCTGGCTGCTGTCTTCGCTGAGCGCGAGGCTGATCGCGCCTCCATCGGCACTGCTGTTTCCAAGACCATTCAGCGTATTCGTGAAGGTCGAGCCAAAGCTGCCGGTGTCCTGGAAGAAGGAGACGACCTGGTTGAAGTTAGAGTTCAGAGCGCTGCTCAGCGTGTCAGCGTCCAGGCTGATCGTGCCGTCTGCGCTGGCGTTAGCGGTGATGCCGAGAGAGATCAGCGAATTGATTGCACTGGTGCCGAATGACGAACTCACCGCCGAAAGCAGGCCCTCCTGCAATTGAGCCAGAACAGAAGTGCCATAGAGCGGCTCTGGATTGCCGGATGCATCCTTGCCTTCCTGGGCATTGATGGCTTTCATCGTGGTGTTGTAGTCAGTGACGAATGTATTGATTGCGGTCTCGATGCTGGTTGTATCGTTGTCGATCACCACCTGCACTGTTTCCGACGTCCCATCGGAACTCGCGGTGCCCGTGGAGAGGAGTTGAAACGTTACGCCCGGAATAGCGTTTGTCACTGTGTTCGATGAGCTGGTGATCCCGCTGACCCCATCCACAGTGATCGTGGCGTCCTTCCCGTTCTGAATTGTCGCCAGGCCCAGGCCATTATTGCTGTCCGGCGTTGTCGAATCTGCGAGCGTGGTGGGGCTCGTCGGGTTGCTGGTCGCGTCGGCAATGGTGATTTGTCCTGCGGACCCGCTGGTCTCGCTTACCAGCGAGAGTCTTTGCGTTCCATCCGCATTGGTCAACACACTGGCCGTGACACCAAGATCCGCATTATTGATGGCCGCGGACAGACCAGAAAGCGTGGTTGCAGTGGAACCGTCACCGACGTTCACTGTCTGCCAGGCTCCCGTCCCCACCCGGAACGTGATGCCACCCTTCAGAGTGTCCGAAGACTTGATCGCATCCGACGCTGCGCTCGAGGTCTGGGCGAGATTCTGAACCGAAATGGTGTGCGTCCCGGCCACTGCTGTTGCACTCGCGGATGACAAAGTGAGCACATTCGTATCGGAACTCGACCCAGTTTTATATGCCATCGTGCCGCTGAAGTCGGTCAAGTTCTGCAAGTCTGCTGACAGGGTGGCCAATTGCGTGCCCAGGCTGGTGAGCGTAGTGTCTTTGCTCGTGAGCGCCGTCGATTGCGTCTTCCAGGGCGTTTCCACAGATTGCAGATTTGTGACGATCTGAGCCACGGTGGTGGTTACATCAAATCCCTGACCGCTCGTGGCAGAGCCAAAATTTAGACCGACCGCACCCATGCAGGTTCTCCGAGGACTTTAACATCAGGTGATGGACCACCCGGGCAAATAGAAAATTAGAAAATACAAATGCAGCCGAATCGCACGTTAAAGCAAAACGGAGAAAGCCCTGCTACTCGCCTTCCCCGCTTTGCTTCAGCGCTAACGTTGGCGCTCCGAAACTACTGGAGCAACTTGGTAATCAATTGCTGCGACTGGTTGGCCTGTGACAGAGCGGCAATACCGGTCTGGCTGAGGATCTGGAACTTCGACATGTCCGACGTTGCCTGGCCATAGTCGGTTGCGGTGACATCGTTCATCGCTGCCAAGGTGTTGGTTGACTGTGTCGTCATCACGTTACCGACCGCAGTCAGGGTGTTGATGTTAGCGCCAATGGTGCCGCGGCTGGCCGCAACGGAGGTGATCGCTGCGTTAATCGCGGTTAAGGCAGCTTGCGCACCAGCGGTGGTTGTCAGATCGGTTCCGGCAAGTGAATGCGCTCGAACTGGCATGCACCAGATCGGAAGCGAGTTGTTGTAGGACTTCGAAATTGTGCCATCCGACGTGAAGATCGCCACGGTCTGATTCGCTTTGGCATTCGGCGCTGCTCCGATTCGGTAACGTCCCCGCCGGCCGCCGAGATTGTTCCGCCCGTGAGGTTCAAGGTGTTTCCTGATACAGTGGCGTTTGCGCCGGTTGTTCCGAACTGGGTGTTAATTGCAGCGGCGAGCTGAAACAGGTTTCCAGTATTGGTCGTCAAGAAACCCGTAATCGAGGCAGCTGCACCCCCCGTAGGAGTAAACTTCAGATCCGTGCCACCAATAGTCAGCGTGTCATTGGCGTTGCCGACGGTCAACGATGCCGTGCCTCCTGCGGCGGTCGTGGGCACCTTGAGAGTGTCGGTAAGATTCGCAATTGTTCCGGTCAGCTTTGCGCCGCCACTCAGAATTAATTGATTCCCTTGGACTGACGCTACGGATGCGCCCATTTGCGAGTTGATTTGACCAGCGAGAGTAGCGATTGTGTCAGTGCCGGCTCCTACAACGTAATCTCCGGTAGCCCCGCTGGCGATGACTCCAGTTGTACCATTCGCTGCGTGGGCAGAATTCTCGAGTACCAAAGTCTGCGTTCCGTAGGTCACGGTCGCGACGTCTGTTGATGCGGTACCTACATCAACCTTGTCACTGGCATTCCCAACTGTAAATGCTGCATTCTTGGCGAAGGTATTGATGCCGTTGTATTCGGTATTGTTGTTGATTGTGTCTGTCTCAGTAAGTATCTTCTGGTACTCGGAATTCGCCGCGCTGACCTGACTGGCATTCAGCGTGCCGTTGGAGGCTTCGGTTGCCAGGGTGATGGCGCGATTAAGAAGACTCGTTACCTGCGAGAGGGCGCCATCGGCGACCTGCAAAAAATCTACGCCTTCCGATGCGTTCTTAGCAGACTGCGAAAGAGCGGTCGAGGAAGCCTGAAGACCATTGGCTAACGAAAGACCAGCGGCGTCGTCCGCGCCGGAATTGATACGGGATCCGGAGGACAGCTGTTGAAGAGTTTTGGACAGTGAAGCCTGCGTATTACTCAGATTGTTTTGCGCGTTGATTGCAGAAATGTTATTCAGGACACCCAAAGCCATTGAAGTTCTCCTTTTGAGCTAACTGATTCGGGTTCCCTGCTTCGGGTGTCTTTCCGGACTAGTCGGGTCTTGCCTCTGCCCGGATCACCTTGGAGTAGGAACCACGTTGCTCACTGGCTTCATCGGCGACCCTCCGCTAGACTTTACAGATTTTTTCAAGACGGGTAGCAATCGGCGCGCCAATCATCCTTCCGCCGTCTCTTGCCGATAAGAAGAGAGATTCAAGAGAGGAGGCCGCCATGATCGAACTCACACGCCTGAATGGCACTCCGATGCTTCTGAACAGCGACTTGATCAAGACTGCGGAGGCTTCTCCCGACACGATGCTTACGCTGATTAATGGGGAGAAGTTGATTGTGCGCGAGGGACTCGACGAAGTTCTAGACCGGGTGTTGGCGTACCGTGCAATTTTGTTAGCCACGGTTGCCGGAAAGCTTTCGCCAGTCGATACCATTCGCAGAGCCGCATCGTTGACAAGCATCGAATTTGCCGGCGAATTGAGTAGCCCCGGTTCGTGCACTGATTTATGCGTTGCGCAACAGACCGAAGGAAAGAGCCGATGAACAGTCACAGGCGCAGCGCCATCATCCGTGAGGTGTGATGCATGGATAAAGGAAGCATTGGCGGAGTCATCCTGGCGATCTTCGGCATCCTGGCCGGCCTGTGGATGGAGGGGGGCAAGTTCAGCCAGATTCTTCAGCCCACGGCCGCACTGATCGTCTTCGGCGGGACTATGGGAGCCGTCCTTCTCCAGTTCCCTTTGAGCACGGTTGCAGCCGCTTTTCGTAGCATGGCGCAGGTGTTTATTGCTCCTCAAAAAGAGAACGAAGAACTGATTCAGCTTCTCATTTCTCTCGCGAACAAAGCTCGCCGCGACGGTGTGGTTTCGCTCGACGCCGATCTCTCTGAAATCATGGATCCATTTCTTCGGCAATCGCTGATGCTGGCGGTGGATGGCACCGAACCTGCCGAGTTGCGCAAGATCATGCGGGTTGCTCTTGATTGCGCATCGGATCGCGAGGAGCGTTTGCCCCAGGTGTTCGAGTCAGCCGGCGGCTTCTCACCCACCATTGGTATCCTCGGCGCGGTGCTCGGACTTATCCAGGTCATGCAGCACCTGGATAACATCCAGGAAGTCGGGCGCGGAATCGCGGTTGCCTTTGTCGCAACGATCTACGGAGTGGGGATCGCCAATCTTTTCTTCCTGCCTTTTGCCGGCAAGATTCGCATTCACCTCAACGACGACCAGCAGCGCCGGGAAATGATGCTTGAGGGAGTCATCTCCATTCTTGAAGGAATGAACCCTCGCATGCTTGCTATGAAATTATCTGGATTTCTTAAAGACACGCAGGTGGACGGAAAGAAGCAGTTGGCATGAAGCGAGTTCCGCGTTCCAGAGTCACTCATGAGCGTTGGCTGGTTTCTTACGCTGACTTCATTACGCTGCTCTTCGCGTTCTTCGTTGTTCTATATGCCTTTTCGAAGGCGGACCAGAAGAAACATGTCGAAGTGTCCGCTGCAATTGATTCCGCATTACAGTCGCTCAGTATTGTTTCGGCCATTCCAAGATCCGGATCTAACATCACAACAAATGAGGTGCCCGGATTGACCGGTCCACATTATCTTGCAGTGCAGTGGACTGCAGCGGCGAAGGTTCGCGCCGACCTTGAAAGCATTCGCAACGACCTTCAAAAGCGGCTCTCAGGGCAGCTTGCGCAGGGAACGGTTTCGATCCGCCTGGGTCGTGACGGTCTAGTTATCAGCTTGCGTGAAGCGGGCTTTTTTAACTCTGGCTCGGCGATCCCACGGCCCGAAACTTCGATCACGCTTCTCCAGATTGCGGAGTCACTGGAGGATTGGCATTACGATGTACGGGTCGAGGGACACACAGACTCAATTCCAATTCACAACGCAGAATTTGATTCAAATTGGGAGCTTTCTTCTGCTCGCGCAACACACATTGCGCGCATGCTGCTGGCGATGCGCGCCATGTCTCCGGAACAAATCTCTGCCGCCGGCTACGCTGAATATCATCCAGTCGCCAGCAACGACACCACCGAAGGTCGAGCTGAAAACAGGCGTGTGGATCTCGTGGTTATGCCGCACGCAGTTCTCGATATTTCTTCGGACGAAGATGCAGAAGACAAGTCCGCATGGCGCAAACTTACCGCCAAGTGAGCCGGATTTAAACGACGCCCAGTACCTTCACGATGACGCGCTTGCGGCGTTGTCCATCAAATTCCGCATAAAACACACGCTGCCAGGTGCCGAGATCGAGGCGACTGTTTGTTACCGGGAGTGTCGTTTCGTGATGCAGAAGGAGCGACTTGAGATGAGCGTCCCCGTTGTCCTCGCCGGTCTGGTGATGCTTATAGTCTGGCCGAGCGGGCGCCAGTTCTTCGAGCCATTTGCCGATGTCCTCTATCAGGCCACTCTCATGATCGTTGACGTACACCGCCGCCGTAATGTGCATGGGAGACACGAAGCACAATCCATCTTTCACGCCACTGCGTTTTACAATCTGTTCAACCTGTTCGGTGATGTGCACCATCTCGCGGCGCTTTCTGGTTTCAAATATCAGATACTCAGTGTGGCTTTTCATGATTTGGCTCCTGGCGGCGAACCGCGAACATGGCGGGACCGACGCTCAAGCTTTATCCTAAAGAATGTGTGAGCAGAATGAGTTCAAGCGAGGCAGCATCTCTATCACAGAATGGGCTGGATCAACTGGCCGAAGGGTCTGCATCCGAGGCGGTTCAGAGCTTTCGGGCGGCTATTTGCGCGGATCCCAACTACTTCGAGGCACATCATGGTCTTGTTCGCGCCCTGCGTGATGCTGGCCGGGTTGAACAATCGATCGCGGCTGCGCTTGCCCTGACTGCTCTGACACCTAACGACCCACTCGCCCACACGGCTTTGTCGATCTCGCTGCAACAGGGCGGACATATCCCGGAGGCAGAGGCTGCCGCCGCACGAGCGCGCATCGTGGAGTGGAAAACCGAACTTCAAGCGACACCTGGGCTGGATGACAAACCGTGACTCCGCGGATCCGAAACGGGCCCGAACGGCGACTGCGACGGATGTACGACGACCTCGTGCGGGTCTTCGGACCGCAACATTGGTGGCCGGCACAGACAGCCTTCGAAGTGATCCTGGGCGCTTACCTCACTCAGAACATATCGTGGAAAGCGTTGAAGTTTCGCTCGCCAATCTTCGTAACGCCAGCGCGCTCTTTCGCACGATCTCTGTTGAGCGGTTGCTGTTGATTTGGCAGTAGTTTCCGTCCCATTTTCCGATCTACTCTTCTCATCGAAACGAATCTTTTTCTGCGCATCGAATCGATTTCTCATCGGTGCGTCACCCGGCTGAGAGCTAGGGTTTTTGCTAGTTCTCCTGTCTATCATCCTTCTGTAACGTTGCTGTGTAATGTTGCTGGTACGAGGCGAGGGTGTGCCTCAATTCAGACCGTGAGATGAGGACGATGCCGATATTGACGAAGCCGTGTAAGGGAGAACTAAGCGAACAGACGCGACTATTGCTCCGCACGAGCCGGGACAGCAGTGATTGGGGTGTTTACTCCTGCGGGATCTGCGGTCAGAGCGTCGGAGTATCGGCGGCAAGTGGTGATTGGGTTCTCGAGAGACATTGGCCCTCAGTCGCCTACACTCCCCGCAAACCCAGCAGTGGCCGCTACCTCGCGAAGACCCATGATGCCGCCAGGATTCACATGCCTCGTCATTGAGTAGGTGTTTGCGGGAGAGCGGACATCGTGATTGTTTCGGATTACTCGATGCAATGGAGACCACGATGAACTTCGATCTGACGAACCACGAAAGCCTGATTGCAGCCTTTGCTCTTGTCATTATCATCATTTTGGCCTTAGCGGCATTCCTTGACCATCGTTGGAGAAAGACAGAGCGGCTTCGCGGATTCGGCTCTGACCACAAATCCAATTGCCCACCGGGAAGCGCCGAGAGCGTGATCGGTCTTTACGCGCGATATGCAGATTTGAGTGCCCGTGATCTCGGTACGGCAGAGCAGCAGATTACGTTTCGCGGAGAGACGCAGCAGGATCTCGAGGGGATTGAGCCGACAGGCGAGTTTCCGGTTGCAGGGAACTTCAGCAATTCCTCTCTAACCTCGCGAGTCGAAACTACTCATTCAGGCGCGATGCGGGCGATTTGAGCCAGAGTCAGAGACCCAAAAGGCTCTTTCCCGATTGAAGCCGCAGTCGATGTTCGTATAGCCGCCTTGGAGAAACGACAGACTGCCTGACGACGGTTTGTCGCGAAGCCTCTCGGACTCAATACTGTGCGAACGATCGTCAGAGAGCACGGAGGGACCACGTGAACACAAGGTCGGGAGACACTCGCTTTCAAGCATGGCTTCCCTTTGCAGACCCATCCGAACTCGATTCACCTCCCATTGGCTAGGCCACACTCACCGGTTTCACCAGCGATCCGGTGCGCCGATACCGCAGATACAGGTGGTCTGCGCTTTGCTTGACACTGAGGAGTTGAAACCATGGAGCATTCTCCGGCATAAACTCCGTTCCCTGTACGAGCGCAGGGCGCATCTTGTCAGGCATTCGGCCCGCGATTTGCGGCGACAATGTAAGAAAGAGTTCGTCGACAACGTTTGCTGCCATAAATTCTCCGAAAAGTGAAGGGCCGCCTTCATGGAGGAGACTTTGTATCCCATACTGCGCGTGGAGCAATCGCAGCATCGCCAAAGGGTCGATGGCTCCAGAACTGAAATCCAAAGCGTGTATTTGAACGGAGGGCAATTTCGCAGCACCCGCCGTGGTGAGTGCATCCTTGCCTGCCGGGGTTGTCATCACCACCGTCCGTGCCTCCGGCTTTCGGAAAATTGCTCTCTCCAACTCCAGTTTCCCACTGCCGCTCACGACCACGAGAAGCGGGCGTTGCGATTTATGCAGAACGTTGGCTCTGTATTGTGCGTACAACTGTCTCGCGTCTGGGTAGATGGAGTCAGCAGTCCAGAGGCTTTGCGGTCCTGTATCTTGGACGGTTCGAGCGCCCACCATAATGGCATCAGCGGAAGCCCGTAACAGGCCCATGATGAAGCGGTCAGCGGGATCAGATCCACTGATGGCGGAGCCGGTAGCCTGCCCCTTTACCGCGTAGCTGACAACACCATCAAGCGTGGAAACGAAGTTTGCAAAGACGAAGGGACGCTCCGCAGGCGACGTTTGAAAGTGCAGATCCCCATCGTAGAGATCTCTCAAGCCAGGTGGGAGAACTGGCTTCGATTTGTTCTGATCGCGATCAACGAGGGTCCGTATAGGCGTCATTTGTTTGCGAGCTCTTTCTCGGGATCAAGTGCCATTCATAACGACCGAAAACCTAGCCACCGTAGAAGCCTAGGATAGCTCTAAGACGATTTTGCCAGGTTTATGTGGGGCACCGGCGAGCATCAGGTGCGCCTCGCGCGCCTCTGCCAGAGGCAGTACCGATCGCACGCGCGCCGAAATCGTTCCATTCTCGAATAGTCTGTTCAGGATTTCCAGGCGTGAGGCGGTAACCTCGGCGTAGAAAAAGACGACCTGTACATCTGACCTTTGCGGAAGCGGTTCTGACGAAACAAGGGAAACAACCCTGCCTCCCTTCTTCAGAGCGGCAACACATCGATCCAGGGTGCCCGCGCCCACCGTGTCAAGGATTGCATCCACAGGCGGCAGTTCCCTTTCAAACCTTGGCGCATCCGAGTCAACGATGCTCTCCACCCCAAGGCTATGAAGCAATTGCGCATCTCGGGCCCGCGCCACCGCAACCACATTCAGACCGGCATCAAGGGCCATCTGCGATGCATACGCACCAACGTTCCCCGCCGCGCCAAGAATCATGATGGACTCGCCCCTTTTGACCTGTGCATACTCGAACAACATTTGCCATGCGGCTACTGCAATTACCGGAGCAGAAGCTGCCTGCAGAAAGCCCAACCCTGTCGGCTTCGGCGCTATCATTCCTGCCTGCGCCACTGCATACTCTGCCTGCGCTCCGCAAAATTGAGGGTTGGTGACTCCATACACCTCATCCCCTGCGCTAATTCCCACCACATTCGCGCCGACCGCCTCTACCACCCCGGCCAAGTCCGATCCCAGCGTCAAAGGCGGTTGCGGACTCACCTTGCTCTTGCCCTCGCGGATCAGCGCGTCCCAAGGGGCGACTCCCGCAGCCAGAACACGGACGAGGATTTCGTCCGCACCTGCCACAGGCACCAGGACGTCCTCCAGCGCCGCCTGTTCGGGGCCGCCAAACCGCTGTATACGCACAGCCTTCATCTCGCCTCCACTACGAACATCGATCACCGAACCCGTTCGAGATAGATGCAGCCATCGTGGAAGATCCAAAGTGTATACTTGGACCTCTCCGGAAAGTTGACGGGTTCCCCCTCGTCCCGGAGCATACACCGGGCTCATTGCAGGCGTCGCGATGGTCTATTCCGTTGATGGCTTCCCCTTGTCGCTTTACCAAACATCCTCTTGCATATGACTGATTGAACATCAAAGCTCCCTTAGATCCAACCTGGGATCTGCAGTTTGCCTCTTTGCATTGCATGACATCTTTCTAGGAGGAAATAGCCATGAAGAGCGCCACGGCACCTATTTCCATTGCTGGCTCCTACCTCGCCGAAACGCGTCACGTCTGCGCGTTCTTTAACAATGACGAGGAAGAATACCGACTTCTGCTTCCCTTCATAAAGGACGGCATGAAATGCGGCGACAAAGCCGTTCATGTGCTGAACCCGGAGCAACACGAGGATCATTTGCAACGGTTGTCTGCCGCAGGCATAGACCCAGCAGCAGCACAGCAGAGTGGGCAGCTCGAGCTTCGGACGAACACCGAAGTCTATCTTCCCGATGGCCGTTTCGATCAAGATCGTATGCTGGGGGTGTTTGAACAACTAGCGAGTGGAAACGCGACAGGTGGATTTCCTATGAGCCGGATTTGTTGCCGTATGGACTGGGCGATTAAAGATCAATCTCATGTAGATGAGGTGATTGAATTCGAGTCGCGCGTAAATGACGTGTGGCTGCATCACGACGACGCGGTCATCTGTACCTATCACCTCGGACAATTTAGTGGTGACGCAGTGATTGACATCATGCGGACACATCCGATGGTCATCATCGGCGGCCTTCTTCAGCGGAATCCCTTCTTCGTGCCCCCGGATGAGTTCCTGCAAGAATTTCGTCAACGCCGAGCCGGTCGGAGTAGCTCACCTGGGGCGGCTTGAGAGATGAGTGTGCAATCCGGAGATCCTGCAGAGGAAATCAAAAGCCTTCAGCGCTGCATGAGTGATCTGGTCAGCGTTCTCGCACTGCCTGCCATGTGGAGCGGCGGCGAGCCATCCCGGATTGCTCATACCCTAGTCGACGCGCTCCTGAGCATGCTCCAGCTAGATCTTGTCTTCATACGCCTAAACGACGTAGACGGCCAGGCGCCAATCGAGTTGGTTCGGTTCGCTCAGTCGCGGATACAGGGAGCCTCGTCGCAAGAGATCGGCGAAGTACTCAAACAATGGTTAGGGGGCGACCCTCAGCAAAGATCTCCGTGGTCGCGTGATTCCATTGGAAGACCGAGATATTTCCATCGTGTCTTTGGGGCTGGGGTTGCAGAGTGAGATTGGCGTAATCGCGGCGGGGTCAGAGCGGGAGGATTTTCCGCGGCAAACCGAGCGGCTGATTCTGAACGTAGCAGCGAATCAGGCGTCCATTGGGTTACAAGAAGCACGGCTGCGGGCTGAACAGAAGCGAATCGCAAGCGAACTCGATCGACGCGTCGCGCAGCGAACTATGGAACTTGCCGCGACCAACGAAGAGTTGCTGAAGGAGATTGCCGACCGCAAGCACGTCGAAGAGGATTTGAGAAGTAGCGAAGAGAAACATCGCGTGATTATTGAAGCAGCCAACGACGCCGTAGTCGGCATGGATGAGAGAGGCGCTATCCTCTTTGCGAATCCCGCCACGAAGCGCATTTTTGGCCATGATCCGGTTGAGATCGTCGGCAAGCCTTTGACAATGCTTATGCCGGAGATGATGCGGAACCTGCATGAGAACGGGTTTAAACGATATTTGGCGACCGGTAAACGGCATCTGAATTGGCAAGGC
This sequence comes from uncultured Acidobacteriaceae bacterium, assembly GCA_963802565.1. Lineage (GTDB taxonomy): Bacteria > Acidobacteriota > Terriglobia > Terriglobales > Acidobacteriaceae > Telmatobacter. Next base: position 94,859 of record CAWDJR010000030.1, read on the forward strand.
GTCGAAGTTACCGCTCAACGCAAAGATGGCCAGGCGTTTCCCGTGGAAGTATCGTTCGGAGAGATGACGAGCGACGGCCACAAGGTCTTTACAGGTTTTATTCGGGATATCAGCGAAAAGAAAAAAGCTGAGGAGGCGCTGCGGGCGAGCGAACGCGATCTTAGTTTGATCATTGAGACGATTCCTGGCCTGGTTTGGTGTGCATCTCCAGACGGTGAACTCAATTACCTGAATCGTCGAATACTGGAGTACACCGGCAGTTCCCCAGACGCCTGGGCGCAATCGGGCTGGACCAGTTTTCTCCACCCGGATGATGCGGAACCGTCAGCGCACTCGTGGTCGCGTGCGGTCGCAACCGGGGAGCCATACGATACCCAATGCCGACTCCGCCGAGCCAGTGGCGTCTACCGGTGGTTTCGCGCGCTCGGCCAGGCTGCGCGTGACAATCAAGGTAGAGTGACGAGGTGGTACGGCTTGCTGATCGATATCGACGACCAGAAGAATGTGGAGGAGGCCCTGCGCAGCAACGAGATGCGATTGTCGCGAGCAACGCGGACGGCGACGGTGGGAGAATTTGCCGGCTCAATTGCTCATGAAATCAACCAACCCCTGGCCGCTGTGGTAACGAATGGTCATGCCTGCCTGCGCTGGCTCACTAATCAGCCCCCTGACCTGGATAGAGCGTGCGAGGCAGCCCAGAGAATTGTCCGCGATGGCAAGGAGGCGGGAGAAGTGGTACGACGAATCCGGGCTCTCTTTAAACATGCTTCTCTAGAGACAATAGACCTGAACCTGAACGAAGTGATTGCCGAGGTACTGCACTTGTTGAGTGGTGAGACCACGCGAAGAAGCGTCGCCGTAAAGACGGAGCTAGCTGATGATCTTCCGACTGTTTTGGGCGATCGAGTGCAATTGCAGCAACTAGTTTTCAACCTATTCTTGAACGGGATCGAGGCGATGGATCAGGTCCTTGAACGTCCGAAGAGGCTTCTCATCCGATCGAAACGCCAGAATCAGGAAGCCGTTGTGGTGGAGATACAGGATAGCGGGGTAGGAATGGACGATCCCGAGAAAGCCTTCGAGGCTTTCTTCACAACCAAAGAAACTGGAATGGGTATGGGGTTGGCGATTTGTCGTTCCATTATCGAGGCACATCACGGCCGGTTGTGGGCGGAATCCGGCAATGGGGCAGGTACAACCTTCTCATTTACTCTTCCCGCTCGAGCGAGTGTGGCGTGATGAAGTCCGATAGCCCTGTCGTCTTCGTAGTGGATGACGACTATCGCGTGCGGGAGGCGCTGTCCAGCCTGATCTCATCGGCGGGATTTCGAGTGGCCGTTTTCAGTTCAGCTTCGGAATTTCTGCAATTCGAAAAACCAGATGCCCCGGGGTGCCTGATACTGGACCTGAAACTTCCGGGCACTAGCGGTCTGGAACTTCAGCAGCAGTTGGCAGATGGAGATGCACCGCCTATTATCTTCATCTCGGGTCATGGAGATGTATCCTCTTCAGTGCGCGCGATGAAGCACGGGGCGACAGAGTTTCTTTCAAAGCCGTTCGGAGACGAAGAGTTACTCCAAGCAATTGACTCGGCTATTTCTCTTGATCGAACTGCGCGGGAGAAGAGGTCGGAGATCGCTGAGTTGCAAAGGCATTACAATCTTCTTACTCCTCGCGAACGAGAGGTTCTGCCCTTTGTGGTCGCAGGATTTGCCAATAAGGTAACCGCCGCGGATCTTGGGACCAGTGAGATCACGATTGGGGTTCACCGAGGCCAGATTATGCGAAAGATGAGCGCCAAATCGCTCGCAGAGCTTGTCAGAATGGCTGATAAGCTCGGGATCACCCGCATCACCGACCCCGCCTAAATAAACCTATAATTGCCTGCTTTCGACTTCGCCGCTACTCTCAAAACGTACTTGGAGATGCGTTGGTGTCGACAAACATTGCAAGACGCATGGTGGTGGTGGTGGCCGTGGACGATGATTTCCGAGTCCGGGAGTCTATCGAGAGCCTGGTCGAGTCGGCAGGATACTCGCCCCAGCTTTTCTCCTCTGCGGAGGAGTTTTTGGGCTCGGGCAAACTCGCCGTCGCAGCCTGTGTGATCACCGACGTTCGGATGCCGGGAATGGATGGTCTCGAGTTGCAGCGTCGCATCAGGCGCGAGCGACCGAAGTTACCGGTGATCTTTATCTCTGCTCACAATGCTCCTGAAACACGACAAACAGCACTCAAGGAAGGCGCTGCGGATTTTCTCTACAAACCGTTCGATGCCGGAGCCCTGCTCGACAAGATCCGCGCGGCAATAACGATCGACCAGAAGTAGTCAATACGCGGAGCTTCCCCAAGTTTCCCCGCGTGGAGGTGAGCTGTGTCTCATTTGGATTTGATTAGTCGCGCCGCTGAGTTCGCGTCCTTAGACGACTCGCTAGATAGGCTGGCACCCGTGGATACTGCCGTTCACATCGCGCGGGAACATCGACGCAGGCAAATCGGCGGTGCATCGGTAATGGAAAAAGCTTACAACGAAGGTGGATTCAGACAGATCGTAGGCAACAGCCCTTCTCTGGAATCGGCCCTCGAAGATTTGCAACGAGTAGCGCCCACCGATGCCACCGTGCTCTTGCTCGGAGAAACGGGTACCGGCAAGGAGTTGTTCGCTCGCGCCATTCACAGTCTCAGTCCACGCAGCGAGCGCCCATTTGTGAAACTGGATTGCGCGGCAATCCCCTTCGACTTATTGGACAACGAACTCTTTGGGCGTGAAAAGGGCGCCTTTCCCTGGGCTGTGGGGCACAGAATGGGCCGTTTCGAAATGGCTGATGCCGGAACACTGTTCCTTGATGAAATCGGTGATCTTCCCTTAGCGTTGCAGCCCAAACTGCTGAGGGTCTTACAAGAACATGAATTCGAGCGCCCGGGAGGCAGCCAGACTCATCGAGTCAATGTCCGTCTGATTGCTGCGACGCATCGAGATCTAACGGGCATGACCAGTCAGGGAAAATTCCGCAGCGATCTCTACTATCGACTGAACGGATTTCCAATCAAGCTCCCACCGTTGCGCGAGCGCCGTGAAGACATACCATTGTTGGTCTCGCACTTCGTGGAAATGTTTTCACGACGCATTGGGAAGCAAATTCACGATGTACCGGCTGAGACGTTGAGCGCATTCACCGCGCATTCCTGGCCCGGCAACGTGCGAGAGCTTCAAAATTTGATCGAACGCGCGTTAATCTTGTCGAACAACGGGGTTCTTCCGAATCTCCTATCTGCAATGGCCAGGAAGTCGACGAGGGTAACTGCACTGCTGGCCACATCCAATGTTTCTGGGAATACCGTGATCAACTCAAATCCCGAAGTACCTCCGAGTCCCTCACCTGTAGCGGGCGACCGTTCGGGCACAAACGGACATTTGCCTGGTCATAAGCCTGAATCTTCAGGCAGATCACCTGATCTCCCCATTGTCTTCGTTATCGATGATGACGTTCCCGCGCGTGAGTCTATGGAAGAGATCATCAGCCGCGAAGGGTGGCAGCCAGAGACATTTGCCCTCGCTCAAGAGTTCTTCGACCGACCCCGGGCACATGTTCCAAACTGCGTGGTAGTTAATATCTCTCTTCGAGACCTCAGTGGTCTTGAAATGCAAAAGCGCATCTCCGTCGAACGTACCGAAACGCCAATCATTTTCATCACTGACCACGGAGATGTACCCACATCGGTTCAAGCCATGAAGGCTGGAGCGGTGGAATTCTTGATGAAGCCATTCACGGATGGCGCTCTTTTCGATGCAATCCGGGAAGCTCACAAACGTAGCTCTATTGCGCTTGGCCGGGAAGCTGAGATTCGGTCGGTCCGCGACTCTTATGCTTCCCTCAGTCACCGTGAGCGGCAAGTCATGGCATTAGTGCTGTCTGGGCTTTTGAACAAACAGATCGGTTCAGAACTCGGCATCAGCGAGATTACGGTGAAGGCTCATAGAGGCCGGGTTATGCAAAAGATGGGAGCCAAATCCGTCGTGGACTTGGTAAGAATGGCTACGAGGCTGCGATCAGAGCGCGCCCTCGCCGGGGCAGGTCAGTTCAGGTCCTCGTCACCTTCTCCAATCTTTGGCTCGCCTGATCGCAGGATGAACAGGTCGGCTTCTTCTAGTAAACCGACTCTCACAGTGGCAAGCGGAAGGTCATAACCGTTCTTGTCTCGAGGCCTTTCGTCGTCTACTTCTGATCTCGTTCCGGGCTCGCATCGCAACAACATCTAATACGAAGGTATTGGCCATACCAACGTCCAATTGTGTGGCACATATTGTTCTGGCTCAATAGATCCGTCACGGGCGCGCGGCTTCCATAAAGCTTGAGATGTCGAGAATCGGCTCGGACATTACCTCGGTGAGATCCCGCATTAGTCGGAAGGCCCGAATTCAAATGCGCGACGTGAGGATCGTTGCAGCACTTCCTTTCGGTGGAGGAACAACATGGATTGGAAACGGTTGGCGCAGTTCGCGGTGCTGGGTAGCAGAGTTTGGGAGCAATATGCCATTTTGCTTATGCGCGTTTCGATCGGGCTGTTCTTCGCCATCTCCGGGGCAAGGAAATTGTTTGTGGCCAGTAGCAGGCAGACCATGTACGAAACCCTTATCACGGCCAAAATCCCGTTTCCGAACCTCATGACTTTTTTCGTGTCGAGTGTCGAATTCGTTGGGGGATCCCTGGTGGCCGCGGGGTTTCTCTCGAGCCTGGCCAGCGTGGCCTTGTTGGTCGATATGGTTGTCGCCATTCTAACTACGAAGCTTTCCGCCATGCCTAAGGGATCTATCGCTTCTCGAGTGGGTTGACAATCTGCTCTACCTCCCGGAGGTCCTGTACGTGCTCATCTTTTTCTGGATGATTTGCTCTGGTCCGGGAAAGCTCAGTATCGATTACTGGCTCGCTGGCCAGTTACAGAAGTGATCAATCGACGCGGCGCGTCCGGGCACCACAAGCGAAAATGGCACGCAGCGATGGCGGATCTACAGGCGGTTCTTAACCCTTCGGAGAAAATATATGTCAAGCAGCAAATCGGCAATCGTCAAAGTGATCATGGGCACAATTGGCAGTTCGGGGGGGTACGGATTCTCAGGAAGAGATCGTAAGCGATGCGGGAGCGGCAGTCATTAATCGACGCGCGACGGAAAGAAGTTGATCCAGTATCGAGAACTGATCGGGTGCGCGGATCGATTGCCATATTCGTAATCGCAGAGGGAGTGAATTGGATGACGTACCAAGATAGAGCAAGCCGGACAGATGCAAAGCCCGGTTAGCGCTGAGGACCGCATCAGGGAGTTCGGCATTCGGCTTCCCAGCCCGCCCACGCCCTTTGGGTCGTACGTGGAGGCAGTGCAAACGGGAAGCCTTCTCTACCTCAGTGGCATGCTGCCCGTAGTCGATCACAAACCAGCTTATGTCGGCACAGTCGGCTTGGAACTCGACACGAATTCCGGACAAGATGCGGCCCGCATTGCAACCCTGTGCGCACTTGCCGCAGCCAGGAATTACCTCGGAACCCTGGACCGAATCAAACGCGTCGTCCGCCTCGGCGTCTTCATGGTGGCTTCAGGGAATGCTGTCGATCAACCCGCGGTCGCAAATGGCGCTTCGGATCTCTTGCGAGATGTATTCGGCGAGGAGAACATGGCTGTTCGCTCGGTAATCGGCGTCTCCAGTCTTCCTTTGGGCGTCCCCATTGAATTGGAGATCATCTTCGAGCTCAGGGAAGAATAGGAGTGCGCATGCCGAAGATAAAGCTTGTGCCGTTCATTCTGACCTTCGTGTTCCCCTTCGCGATCGTGTCAGGTTCGAACTCTCAGACGGAGGATATGGTGATGAACAATCAGGTGTTTTATCGGACGACGAAGGTCGATGGGCTAACGATTTTCTATCGGGAAGCCGGTCGAAAGAATGCCCCGCCCATACTTCTGCTTCACGGATTGCCCTCGTCCTCGCGCATGTTTGACCCCTTACTGGCGCGTCTCGCCGACCAGTACCACTTGATCGCGCCCGATTATCCTGGCTTTGGCCACAGCGACTGGCCGGACCCGAAGCAGTTTGACTACACCTTCGACCACATCGCTCGGATCATCGATGATTTCTCCCAGGTACTTGGCCTGAGCCATTACACGCTTTACATGCAAGACTATGGGGGGCCGGTCGGCTTCCGCATGGCGCTGGCACATCCGGAGCGCGTCGAGGCCCTCATCGTGCAGGATGCCGTGGCTCACAATGAAGGACTTGGGGCGAACTGGTCAACTCGGCGTGCATTCTGGGCTGATCGTTCAGCGCATGAAGAGGATTTGCGAAAAAATCTGCTCTCGATGGCTGCCACGAAAACACGCCACGTCGGGGACGATCCGAATGTGGAACTCTATGATCCCGATCTCTGGACCGACGAGTACGCGTTTCTGAATAGTCCCGGCCAGGCGCAGATCCAGAGCGACTTGTTCTACGACTATCGCACCAACGTCGACTCATATCCGAAATGGCAAGCGTGGATGCAGAAAACTCAACCGAGGCTTCTCGTACTTTGGGGAAAGCACGATCTGTCGTTTGATCCCGGCGAGCCTGAGCGCTATCGGAAAGATGTGCCGAAAGCGGAAGTACACGTACTGGATGCGGGTCACTTTGCCCTCGATACCACGGCGGATGAAATCGCCGAAATTGTCCGCAGATTCATGAGTACAAAAAACTGATTGGTCGCTCATTCGGCGCAAAGGGCTGAGCTGTCGTCCGACGCCGATTCGCCGAATTCATGCCATGGCATTGCCATTGGTCGCCGTTCCCAATCCTGAAGTGTCGAACCAATACTTTCGTATCGGTCGATACGATCGTCCAATTGATTGATCCTCATTCCTCAGGCTTAATCAGCCTGCAGATGATCGAAAGAATTATGAGCGGTTAGAAGCCTTTTTCATAAGGAGAGCACGTCATGACAGGATCCACGAGAAAGCCTCCCGCCGAGGAGCAACGCAAAGAAAAGACCGAAATGCGCTTGAATCGCTTTGCCATTGTTACGGCGACGGCGCTGCTTGGCTTCCTGTGCGGCGCGATTCTTTGTGCTCAAGACCAGGATAAGGAAAAGTACTCGCTGATATCGCCGGATGGAGTCGCGTTCTCCGACTTCAGGGGATACGAGGATTGGTCTCTTGTTTCTTCCGCCCGGACCGAAGAAGTGCTTAAGGTAATCGTCGCCAATCCGGCAATGATTAAGGCATACAAGACCGGATCTCCAGGAAACGGCCGCTTCTTCCCGGAGGGGTCCAAGATCGTGAAACTGCAGTGGAAACCTAAGAAGAGCACGGAGGCGCCTTTCGCGGTGGATGTTCCCGATGTCTTCAAGCAGGCTTTCGTGATGGAGAAGGACAGCAAGAGATTTCCAAAGACCGGCGGATGGGGATACGCGGTGTTCAACTACGACGCCGCATCCGGCAAGTTCACACCCGATCCGACTGCTCATGCAGACTGCGGAAACACATGCCATGTGGCCGTGAAAGCAAAGGACTACATTTTCCACCCGTACCAGATGCGCTAAACCGGCACGAGATTTGAGTAGTTCTCTTAGAGAGTATTGCGGTGCGAGGGCCCATCTTCGAATTGGCGATCCAAGGAGTACGGCGCGATCTAAGGAGATAGAAGATGAAAGCAATTGTCGTCCACGAATATGGCGGACCTGAAGTGCTCAAGTGGGAAGACCACCCCGACCCAGTTCCGGGTCAGGGCGAAGTGCTGGTGCGGGTCGCAGCAGCGAGTGTGAATCCGATCGACGATAAGCGGCGAGCTGGATTGACGAAGGATTTTTATCCGATCCAGTTCCCTGGCCTGATAGGAATCGATATGTCTGGCACGGTGGTAAAGGTCGGACCAGGAGTTGAGACGTTCACTGCCGGAAACCGGGTGTTCGCAATGGCCGACAATACGTACGCTGAGCTCTGCGTGGTCAAAGCAGACGTTCTAGCGGATGTCCCCGAGGGTCTCGATTTGCTTCAGGCGGCGGCGCTGCCGTTGGTTACGACGACCGGCAACCAGCTCATGTCAGCCACGGGAGTTTCGGCGCGCCAAACCGTATTCGTCATAGGTGCTGCTGGAAATGTCGGTCGGTCGGCTGTATTCACTGCGAAATCACGCGGAGCGACTGTGATCGCGGGGGTGCTGAAGAGGCAGATCGATGACGCTAAGACTGTCGGCGCCGATCAGTACATCGCAACCGACGACGACGCTGCGATTGCGAATCTTCCGCTGCTGGACGCGGTGGCGGATGCGGTGGGCGGAAGAACCGCCGAGAAGCTGATGGCCAAGGTCAAGCCGGGAGGAGTCTTTGCATCGGTAATCAAAACACCGCAGAATGCTGGGGACTTCCCTTCTGTAAAAGCGGTGTTTGTATTCTCGAAGTTTGACAGGGAAACGCTCGAGTTCATGGCCGAAGCGGTGCGAGATGGCAAGCTGGTAATCCCAATTAGCCTGAAACTGCCGCTCAGTGAAGCGGCCAAGGCTCAAGCGACCGTAGAAAAAGGTGGCGTCGGGAAGGTCTTGCTGATCGCTTGATCTTCTTTTGCGAACAGAAGTCACGGGAAGGCGCATTCGCATCCCCTGAATCAGCCAGCGTTGCGCTTCTGCCAATCTCTTCTTGAATGGTCACTCGCTCTGAATCGAAAGGAGCATCAAGTGGACGAAAAGAATGGACTCAAAGAGGCCATGCGCGTGAGACCGCCGGTCGCGCCGAACTCGCTTAGTGTGAACGTTTTTACCGCCCCGGGAAAGGCGATGGTCGGCGAGCGCCCAAAGCCATTCGGCGAACCGCTTGGCTTTGATCCGGCCACGTCCACGTTGATCTTCGGCGAGCACGACGCGGTACTGGTGGACGCAATGACCACGGTGGCTGAGGCCCAGGCGCTCGCGGACTGGATTGCGTTGCATAACCGCAACTTGGAGACCATCTATATAACGCATGCGCATTTCGACCACTTCTACGGTTTGAGCGTTCTGCTCGACCGTTTTCCCCGCGCTCGGGCGATCGCAACGCCCAAGGCGGTGGAGGGCATACAGATGTATTTGTCTCCCCCAGTGCAGCGGTTAGCCCGCCAAATGTTCCCTGGGCAAGTGCCCACGAAGTTGGTTGGACCTGAGCCCTATGAGCAGGACAGCTTCACGCTTGAGGGCCACGAATTGCGCATCATCGAGCAGGGCCGCACAGATTGTCCCGATTCGACGTCTCTCTACGTTCCATCGATCGGTTTGATCGTCGCTGGCGACGTTGTGTACAACCAATGCCGCATGTACGTCGGCGACACCACCCCCGAGAGTCGACGGAATTGGATCGCGGCGCTCGACCGGCTGGCGGCGCTGAACCCGGTGATGGTTGTCGCCGGTCATAAGAAGACTGGTGCGCCCGACTCCCCCTCGGCGATCCAAGACACCAAGCGTTACCTCGAGGACTTCGATCGCACACAGAAAACCGCGACCTCCGATCGGGAGTTGTTCGATCAGATGACAGAACTGTACCCCCATTGGGTAGCTAACCAGTCGTGGCTGATGTTCGGGTTTCCGCAGGGATAAGCCACATCAAGCGCGACGATTTCTGAGAGGAAAACAAAATGACAACAAAAGGAAAAGTGCTGGTACTAGTCTCGAGCGGTCACGGCTTGCCGTTGAAGGATGGCAAGGTTTATGCCGGCGCTGGCTACTACCTCAACGAACTGACGGTGCCGGTTCGCGCTCTGATGAAGGAGGGCTACGAAATTACCTTCGCCAACCCCAAAGGCAACACGCCGCAACTGGATGTAAATTCAGCGATAGCCCAGTTCTTCGGTGGGGACGAGGCTAAGCTTCAGGACTATCTAAAATTCCGCGACAGCCTGACTGGGCTCAAAAATCCAACTCGCATCTCGGATGTCATCGCATCGGGCCTGGATCAATACGACGCTGTTTTTGTTCCCGGCGGCCATGGCCCGATGATGGATCTTCTTGATGACCCCGACGCCGGCACCGTGATGAGACACTTTCACAAAACATCCAAGCCTACTGCTGTCCTCTGCCATGGCCCGATTTCACTACTCTCGGCTCTTCCGAATTCGACGGAGGTGGTTGCCGCGCTGAGTGCGGGCGATGCCGCTGGAGCGCACGCAAAGGCTCAAGGCTGGATTTATTCCGGATATAAGATGACAATCTTTTCGACGGCGGAAGAACAGCAGCGGGAGCCGCTTGAGATTGGTGGTAAGGTTCTCTTCTATCCGGACTTCGCCTTGCTTACTGCGGGCGGGGACGTGAGTGTGGTCGCTCCCTGGAAGAGCTACGTCCTTCAAGATCGCGAGTTGATCTCAGGTCAGAACCCGTTCTCTGATGAAGCGCTTCTGAAACTGCTTCTATCGGCACTCAACGGGAAGAAAAAGTGAGTCGGTAAGTGGGCTGGTTCCGTAGGTTTCCCCTAGGGTAAGTCTATCCGGATTGGAGTCGTCAATGAGCGTACAAGTCGATCAGAAGAGCTATGAGATGCCCCCGAAGGACGGGATCAGCATCGCGTGTTTTCTCACCGTGACGGACATCAACCGATCGCTCGATTACTACGAGAAGGTCTTCGGCGGTCGCATTCTGAGCAGAGGCGACGGCAACGCGCCCGGGTACCTTCAGCTTGCGAATATCTGGATGATTCTGAACGTTGGGGGCGGGCCGACTCCGGACAAGCCGACAGTAACGCTCAGCCTCCCCGACCCGAATCACATCAACAGCTTCATGAATTTCCGCGTTGCGGATATTCAAGCTTGCTATGAATTATGGAAAAGTCGGGGAGCGGAGTTCATCACGGAGCCGATCCCCAAGTACGGCGAGATCCGCTGCTACATCCGCGATCCCGACGGCTACATTATCGAGGTTGGACAGAGCACTAACCTCACTTACGGGTAATGCCCGGCCGGATCGAATGAGACCCGAACGCTTGTGGTTGTCCCACTCAAATAGGAGGGAACGATGGCAATTGTCAGTGGAGTTCACAGTTACGAAAAGCTCACGGTGCCCGGTCCCGCAAAAGTGGAAATGAACCTGGAGGTAGTGGTCATCCCGGTTTCCGATGTTGACCGCGCCAGGGAATTTTACGCCAAACTCGGCTGGCGACTCGATGCCGACTTTAGGTTCGATAATGGTTTCCGAGTCGTTCAGTTCACGCCACCCGGTTCGGGTTGTTCCGTGCAATTTGGCATGAAGATCACTTCGGCTGCGCCCGGCTCGACGCAGGGCACCTACCTGATCGTCTCTGACATTGACGCTGCACGCAATCAGCTCGTCGCGCGCGGAGTCGAAGTTAGCGACGTGTTCCACGCTGTGACGCCGGGTGCTCAATTTCAACCCGTGGGCAACAGCGGTCGCGTCAGCGGACCAGCGCCGGATCGTGCGAGCTACGGCTCCTTCGCAACGTTCGCTGACCCGGATGGCAACGGCTGGCTACTGCAGGAAATCACGACGCGCTTGCCTGGGAGGATTGAAGCGGAAGCAACGACCTACGCGTCACCAAATGACTTGGCAGACGCATTGCGCAGGGCTGAGGCCGCGCACAGTCTCCATGAAACGCAGATGGGGCAATCCGACAAAAACTGGCCGGAATGGTACGCGAATTTCATGACTTCTGAACAGCACGGTACGGAGTTCCCGAAATAAACGACAACCACGTATACCGATTGAAGGAGTCAAATCATGCCGCGCATTATGACGATGGCGGTTCGCTCGGTGGATCGAAAGCCACGGCAGATTCAGACGTCAGATAGAGGAAGGTGAAGGTCTCCTGCAAATAGAGTCGAACACTGGTGTCAGTGTGACTCAAGTAGCCGATGGAGATGTCCTGCCCGAGGTGAAGATCGAAGTCGCCTCCTCGCGTAGTAACGACGAAAGCGCCGGTGGTACTCTATCCTGCTCGGCGCCGACGCTTATACCGAACTTGCCGGGATACTTGCGAACGTCGGCGGGAAGTGGCTTTTTGGGATTACTGGTGCCCTGCCGGATCCCGACGATTCCAGCGGCGCTGTAGCCTTCGAAGATGGCGCGGTCTTCGGCAAAGGCGAGTTTGCAAGCAGCGTCCTTTGCGGGTTGCCAATCAGAGTCATTTGCGCCGCGTTCCACATCGTCAACCATCTGCCGATCGAGATCGAATGGAACGCGGATCTCGACAAGAGATCTTGCTTCGCGCTGTTGAGCGGTCACACCGTCTCCGGGCGCCTCGATAACGCGCTGATGGCCGAGATTGCGAAAACCAACACTTCGAAGAAGCGCGGAGAGATCGGCACAGAGGGAAAGAACCGTTGAACGATGATCGTCTCCGGGATTGATTGTGACCACAAGAAAGATCGCGACCTTCGTGAGCGGAGACGAAACGAGCTGCGGAAGAGTTCAGGCTGCTGAAGCCTGCGATGTTTGTGAGTCCGGTGCCATTCCATTCGCTACCTGTTAGAGAGAATTGCCGACAAGAGAAATATACCCTGATCGCGACGGAAGGCATAAAGCTCCCACGACAAACGTTTCATTTCACCTGAAGCAGCGATCGCAGGACGACAGCTTCGTTGTGGACTTCATCTTTCGCTCCATAGAGCAGCGTAATGGGCCCCTTGGCTGCTTTCTCTTTCAGAACATCAAGTAGATCAGCCTCTGATTTCAGCTCCTTACGGTATCGGGCTTGAAACTCGGTCCACTTGCTCGCATCATGGCTGAACCATTTGCGAAGCTCGGTGCTTGGCGCAATGTCCTTGAGCCAAAGATCGACCCTCGCCCTCTCTTTGGAGAGTCCCCGCGGCCACAACCGGTCGACAAGTATGCGCGTCCCATCCGCGCGACCAGGGTCTTCATACACTCGCTTGATTTCAACCTTCAACGCACACCTCCCTGCCCCAAATCGACGCGGGCCTCCACAGGCAATCTGAACAACAATGCGAGAGGCAAACAATTGGACGATAGTATCGGTCACACTTTGGTATCGGTCAATCAACCTCACGAGAGTTAAGCATGGTCTGAGCTAAGGCGCCCACCATCACATTGGCTCACATGAATTCGGTCTCGTTTAACCCGTTTCTTGAGCGCCGACGACTTTCATGAGGAGGTCAATACCAAGGTATCGTCGATACCATTGTCCGATTGCTTCGATTCCACGATTCGAGCGAAATTGGAACTACGCGAGGACGTACTGATCGCGTTGGAGTCAAGTCTTCCAAGGGGAGCAATTATGGGCGAAGCGATCATCGAGCACGGAACAGTCCGGCAAGGGAAAGAGACCAAAGGTGAATCGCCAAAAGATGTGGCTCGGCCGCACCAGCCTGGCGAATCGGTTTTCAAATCTACTCTGCCTGAAGAAATTGACTGGAAGCCATTCCCGGCTTTTCCACCTTCGGTGCGCCTGGCTGTTGTTGTCGGCACACCTTCACAGCGTGGCCCGTACACCATCAGGGTCAAAGTTCCACATGGCGTCAAGTTGATGCCGCACAGGCACCCGGAGGATCGAGTCTACACAGTGCTATCGGGGGTCTTCTACATCGGGCTCGGGGATCAATTCGATGCCGATAAGTTGGAGGCTTACCCGCCGGGCGCCGTGATTGTGTTGCCGGGAAACACGTCGCACTTTCACTGGGCGAAATCCAGTGAATACATTACCCAAATCACGGCAATCGGGCCGCTCGGTATCGACTACCTCAAGCCGAAGGACGATCCGCGAGCAAAGACTGCGTAAATCTTCAGACCATTAGCTCCTGACAGGCTGAAATGCGGGCCGTCCATCGCCTCGGGAGAGACTGTAAAATGTAAGACCCGTGGATCAGATCCGGGAGGTTGCCACATGGAAAATGCGCGCGAAGCACTTGACCCGAATCAGGCTGCTCGGTTCAGAGAGGCACAGGTCGTCGACTGGACGGGGACGGATTTTCGTCCAGACCTTGCATTCCCGAGACTTACCGAAGAAATGGTTGAGCGGCTCAAGCCCTACGGTCATGAAGAATCGTTTCCCGCAGATGAAGCGCTCTACACCTATGGTGATCGCCACATCGACATGTTCGTCATCCTCGAAGGTGGGGTGGATATTTTCCTGCCTGCATCCAACCCTGAGGCGAAGATCTACAGGCAGCATCGCGCGTTTGACTTTACGGGAGAACTTAATCTTCTTAACTCCCAGCGGGTTGTCGTCGAGGCGCGCACCAGCAGTGAGAGCCGACTGCTGCGGATTGATCACAGCCAACTGCGACAGTTGATGCGCGCAGAGGGCGACATCGCAAACCTCATTGTGCAGGCAGCGGTCTGGCGTCGCATCGGCATTATGAGGGATGCGTCGAGCGGCGTAGTACTGATGGGCCAGCCGAATGATGCACAGACGACGCTGTTGCAACGCTTCTTTGTACGCAACAGTTATCCATATAGAATCCAGGAGGTCGGTTCGGGAATTACGGGTGGAACTGTCAGCGGGCTGCCCGCGGTGCGGCTTTCGGATGGGCGAGTGATGCACCGGCCGACCATTCCTCAGCTTGCGGATGAGTTGGGCATTACCGAGTTACCGGATCCGGGACTGATCTATGACGTAGCGGTCGTGGGTGCCGGCCCGTCGGGCCTTGCGGCCGCTGTTTATGCTGCATCCGAAGGGCTCTGCACTATCGTCATCGAAGGCCTGGCTCCAGGAGGACAGGCGGGAACAAGCTCTAAAATCGAAAACTATCTTGGATTTCCAACCGGCATCGGGGGACAGCAACTCGCCAGCCGCGCGCAACTACAGGCGTTGAAATTTGGTGTTCAATTCGCAATCTCACGAGAGACGGTGAGCGTCGAACAAGTGGATGGAATCCATAAGCTGTCTCTCGCTGGCGGTATTCCGGTATGCGCTCGCGCCGTGGTCGTAGCCTCCGGGGCGCAATATCGCAAACTGACGGTCCAAAACTACGAGAACTATGAGAACCGCGGCCTCTACTATGCCGCGACCCCGATGGAGTCGATTCTTTGTCGGGAGAAGGATGTGATCGTCGTCGGCGGAGGCAACTCTGCCGGCCAGGCTGCTATGTTCCTCTCGGGCATCGCCAAGCATGTCTACCATATCGTCCGCGGGCCGTCGCTTGCAGTGACAATGTCGCAGTACCTTGTGTCACGCATCGAGAGTTCCTCGCACATCACTCTCTGCACCAACTCCGAAATTGTCGCACTTGAGGGCGAGCCTGATCTGCAGTCTGTCACCTGGGTAAACCGCAGTACGGGTGAACGCACACAAAAGGCGATTGAAGACGTCTTCGTGATGATTGGAGCTGAGCCGAATACCGGCTGGCTCTATGGGACAGTACAACTCGACAAGAAGGGGTTCATCCTCACCGGAGCGGCCGGCGGCTTTGAGAACAGCCCATACGCGACCAGCGTCCCCGGCATCTACGCCGTCGGAGACGTCCGCGCAAACTCGGTCAAGCGCGTGGCTTCGGCCGTCGGTGAAGGCTCCGTGGTCATCTCCGATGTCCACCGCTATCTGGCCAATGAGCGTAACCATGTCTCGGCGGAACCTGACTCAGCCCTGGCCGCGCTTCGTGCAGCAGGCGAAGCCATCGGTGCGAAAGCTTAGAGCACATTTCACATCAGCGAGATCAGTTCCAAGGAATTTTGGTTCTCCGCGAGCGCGAGAGCACAGACACTCGAGGAGAGGAGTTCGAGATTGCAGGTTGAACACGATGTCCGTCCCCTGTCGCGGGTCCGCTTGCCAGTCGATACGACGGAGCTGGCCCGATATCTGATCGGGAAGACGATCGTCCGCAATGTAGGGCGAAGCCGGATGAGCGGCCGCATCGTCGAAACGGAGGCGTATCCTCCAGGCGATTCAAGCGGGCATGGTTACCGCGGACAAACAGCACGAAACCACTCCTTGTTCCTGGGCAGCGGTTTTGCTTACGTTTACTTCATCTATGGTGTCTCCTACATGCTCAATGTCTCGGCTGAAGCGCCGGGTGTAGGTGCGGGTGTGCTGTTCCGGGCATTGGAACCTCTTGAGGGAATCAACTTGATGGAGCGGCGCCGCAAGACCGACAAGCTGATGGACCTGGCAAGAGGGCCGGGGCGGCTTGCACTCGCATTACAGATCGACCGAAGTCTGGATGGAATCGACATGTGCGTCGACGGGCCACTTTGGCTGGGCACTGCGGTTCGGAAGACCGGGCACATTGGAACCAGCACCCGGATCGGCATCACTCGAGAGGTCGGCCGGTTGCTGAGATTCTTTGAGGTGGGAAGTCCCTTCGTTAGCGGCCCGAGAGCCCTTTCGATGAAATGAGAAAGTTGAGCGCCTATCGCGATTCGAGGTGCGTTCGCTTGGAGGCGGTCCGAAGATCCCGATAGGCGGATACGAGTTCCTCGAGACTGAATGCCCGATTCAGTCCACTCGGATTGGGCAAAGCCCATACTTCAGCGCCACCGAACCTCATGAATTGTTGTCCCCAGTCGACGCTTCCCTTTCGAAAAATAGCTGCAAAGGCAGGTTTACCCAGAAACGCCAGATACCTCGGGCGATAACGCCGAAGCTTTCGTTCGAGTTCCCCGGCTGCTTCGTGAAATTCATAACTCGTCAGCTCGCTGGCTCTAACCGTCGGTCGCTCCACTGCAGCCGTCAGACCGCATCCGTATTTAAGAATCGTGCTGTCATTTTCAGGCCGAATCAAATGTGGAGTAAATCCTGCCAGGTGAAGGACACGCCAAAATCGGTTATTCGGGCTCGAGAAATGGTGCCCCGCGCGGGCTGCGCTCAGCGCCGGATTAATCCCACAAAACACCACATCAAGGTCCTTGCGGAGTAAGTCGGAAAGTCGGAGTGTTGCCATGAACGTGCTGCTTGGCCTCATGTAACTCTAACTCGTGGAATGAAACCAGGGCTACCAGTATTCACCACGTCATTGAGTCTCTGCCTGGTCTGAGGCGCGTTCTATATCTCCTTCTCAAGTATCCTCAGGATTCGCAAATCATAGATTGAAGTTGCAGGAAAGAGTTTTACGTCTCCACGCTGCAACCCCAATCTTTCTGATCAGTCGCATTTCATGTCACTTTCACATGCAGTCGGTGTCGTTAGAGATCGCCGCCAAAAATATTCTCAACCGGTGTAATGGTGCCGAAGAGGCCATCTTGCTCACCGTTTAATCCAGCTGCGAAATAAAGAGTTGTGGCCGATCCTGAGGTTCCGCCGCTTCCGAACGCGATTCCCCAGAGGCCATCGATGGAGATTGGCATGTTGTTCGCGTCAAGAAGATTGCCTTTGAGCTCTCCGGTTACCGGATCGAACACAAGAATCTGGCCGCTTCCAAACTGTCCAACGAGGATGTCGTGGCTATAGATTCCAAAGTCGCTGGGCGCCTGAGCCATTCCCCAGGGAGCGTTGAACCATTTGCTCCTATCGAGTCGATGCAGCAAACGGCCAGTGGGCGAGAAGACGTCGACGAAGCCGAGACCCGCACCGTCCACCTCATCGTGCTTTGCGCTGTCTTGCTTGGCGAAGGCGACGTAAAGATTGCCGCCAATGTTCTGGACATTGAAGGGAGCGAATCCGTGGGGTATGCGTTCATCTTCGAAGGCATCGTGGCCCATGGAAATGCGGTGGAAGTACGTGTCGTAGACGTTGACGTTCCCTTTTCGAAAATCCGCCACGTAGAGATAATTTGCCGAACCAGCGCGTGGGTCATCAACTGTGGCAACGGCCATTCCTTTAAAGACCGATGCGCTGTGGGTATTGACTTTGACGACAGCTGTCGTTGGACTGACTCCGGGATTCCAACCAGAGAGAGTGCCGTCTTCAGTAACGAAGAGGAACAGTGCCGGTTTGCCTGGAGCAATTTGAAAGTCCTGGCTACCGTTGAAGATTTGCCCGGTGGGCGTGCCTGAGCCGCCGTCCGCGCCCGGAATGGTGACCACAAGAGACGCGACCGTGCCGGTTCCCGTGTAGAGCGTTGCCAGGCCTGGCCCGTTGTCTGAAACCCACCATGGTGACCCGGAACTGCGGGAGATTCCCCATGGATTGACCAGGTTCGGATCCGTCACTGCGGCCATTCCAGGGATGTCGGAGATGAGATTTGTCTGCTTGTAGTGCTGGGCTTGTTGCGCCTGCATCACTGAGCAAAAGGTGAGCAGGCCGATGGATGCAAAGGTCGAGAACTGAGGGAAGGATTGTTTTCGAATCGTGTGCATGGGACTCCTTTGGAGCAGATGCTTTGACACTCGAGAGTGTTGGGGGAGGGACAAGTGCATCGAGTGCATCATCACCTTAGAGCGCGCACTCAACTTATTTGTCAGGCAATTGTCATCGGGTCGTCATTGCATTGCTGGAAGAGAACTGTTGCCAGGGCGCTCTGTCTTATCTCCATTACGCATGGATCGATTGAGAGCAGCAAGGAACAAGTTTCCAGAGGAGTCGCGTCATTGAATTCGTTCCACTACAACTTCTTCAAGAAATGCGCCCATGCACCAACTCATCTTTATGGCCGCAGAGGATCCAGTGAGACTGACAATCAAATGACAATCGCCTGACCGACGTCTGACACTTGTCATCGCAGGCCCGGATAGCGTCGAGGAATGTCGAGTGACGGGTGCAGATGAGGCGACAGATTGCCAACTCCATTTACGGCCTGCTGGATTATGCGGCGTATCCGTTCGGGATGCTCGCTCTGGCGCCGATCGTATTGCGTCACCTGGGAGCTGCGCAATATGGTGTTTGGGCGGTGGCAACGGCGGTCGTGAGTTTCGCCTCAATCGTAGCCTCAGGATTCGGCGATGCCAACATCCAGCAGGTTGCAACACGCAGGGGAACCGGCGATGAGGGACCATTGCTGCGAGCGGTGCGTGCATCGATGGGCATACACCTTGTTCTGGGGATCGCCATGGGCCTGCTGTTGTGGGGCGTCGCACCGTTCCTGGCGAATCGGCTGGCGCTCACCGATGCAACGCTTCAGCGGGCGTGCCTGTCGTGCATTCGCATCGCTGGGGTTGTCACCGTAATCCGTGCCATTGAAACTGTCTGCATCAGCACGCAGAGAGCATTCGAACGCTATGGCGCCGCAGTGAGAATCAGTATTGCAGGACGCCTGTTGAGTCTTGCTGCTGCCGCTGTGCTGGCCACGTTCACGAGAGATGTAGTCAACATTATGTGGGCAACCGCCGTGTGCGCGGCGCTTGGGTTACTGGCGCAAATCATCCGCCTGCGACAGTTGCTGAATCATCAAAGCCTTGCACCATCGTTTGACCCTATCGCTACCGGAGAACTCATTCGTTTCGGAGTGTTCACATGGTTGTTATCGGCTACCGGCGTGGTGTTCAGCCAGGCCGACAGGCTGATTGCCGGAGCTTCGATGGGTGCTTCCGCGGTTGTCGCTTATGCGCTCTGCGCACAGATGTCGCAGCCGATTTACGGACTGACCGCCGCTGGACTGCATTTTCTATTTCCATATTTCGCATGCCAGCGAGCAAACGCCACACCCGCTTCGCTGCGCAAGACTCTGTTGCTGACTTTCTTTGTGAATGCACTCCTCGTGGTCGCCGGAGCAGGATCTCTGCTGATTTTCTCCGACAGAATTCTTCACTTCCTGGCTACGGATGCAATCGCTCGCGTGTGCGTTCTCCTCCTGCCTTCCGTACTTGCCAGCTCCGCGCTGCTCGCGCTTGGGGTAACCGGCACCTACGCGATGCTCGCGCTGGGTCGAGTGCGTCCGGTGACTCTGATTAATTTGACCGGAGCTGTCGTCCTGCTGCTTGTGATTGCCTTCTTCCTTAGCGGTTTTGGAGTGAAGGCAATTGTTGCCGCGCGATTTGCCTTCGCGCTTATTTCCTTGCTGGTCTATGTCCCTCTGCTTCGCGAATTGCGGATTGGCGCATTTCGTCTTGAGGGCCTGGCTCCGCATAAGGCAGCTGCGGAGGAGGCATGACACAGCACCCGAACATTTTGAATACGAACACCTCACAGGAAGCAATGAAGCTAATTCAAGTTGATGGTTTATCGCAGGCTGCATACTTGGCCGGTACAAATGAAATTAAGCGCCAGAGCCCACACGCTAATGTACTCGGAATCCGGGTAGAAGCGGTGGACATGGCGGCGGCGTTAGCGCGAATTGAATGCGCGTTGGCCGCCCGCCAAAAAGGGTACGTTTGCCTGGCTGGCGTGCATGGAATCATGGAAGCCCAACGAAATCCTGCAGTCAAAAGAGCCTTCGCCGATGCCTTTTTGACGTTGCCAGACGGAACTCCGACGGCATGGGTTGGGCGGTGGCAGGGCCTGCACTGGATGCAGAGGCTTACCGGGCCTGATCTTATGCTTGAAATGTTTCGTGCGAAACAATTTGCCGGGTACAGTCATTTCTTCTATGGCGGCAAGCCGGGTGTCGCACAGGAGCTAGCAGCTAATTTGTCGCAACGATTCCCATGGATCCGGATCGCAGGCACTTACACTCCTCCGTTTCACGACTTGACGATTGCGGAGGAGAGGGAGTTGATCTCAACCATTCGCGTCTTGAAGCCTGCAATCATCTGGGTAGGTATCAGCACGCCACGGCAGGAAATGTTCATGCGCAGATATCTTCCGGAACTAGAGACGTGCTTGATGTTCGGCGTTGGAGCGGCATTCGATTTTCATACGGGGCGAATCAGAGATTGTGCGGAGTGGATCAAGCGCGCCGGGCTGCAATGGCTTCATCGGCTGGTTCAGGATCCCCGTCACCTTTTGTGGCGTTACGCGCGCAATAACCCTGCATTTATTTGGCGGATCGCTCTTCAACTGGCAGGTTTAAGAGTGTATGAAACTCAGAGTAACTCCCTTGCATTGCCAGAAGACGTCGAATGTCTTCGCGAGCAGAATTCTGATTTGTGCACGGGCGATAATTACGGATGATAGCGCTGACTTAGTAAGTGGGTTTCGCGTCGCGATCATAGGGTTGCCCGTACATGTTGGAGTGAGTCGGCGGTTTAACCAGACCAGCAGGAACCTCGACAGATCCCAGATCACCTGATCCCGATACGAGATGAACGCGACGAACCATTCGATTCAGATCGGACTGCGCTACTCCTTCAATCCATACATGCATCTCGTACTCTCCTGCCGGAACATTGGCGAGGTGAAAGACACCGCGTGAATCAGCCTCAATAAAGAGAGACGTTGAGAGGGTGAGGATTACAGCGCTCATGTCAGGATGAATGTTGCAAAAGATGTAAGAGACACCCTCGCGAGAGAAGGTGACAGACTTTGTTGAACCTGCTTCGTAGAGGCCGAGGTCAAATCGCTTTCCATCGAAGAGCGAAAACACATTATGAAAGAACGGATCAGCGTTGGGAAACTGGACGACGCTGCCGACGGGAATAATCAGCAAGTGCGGTTTGAACATACGGTTCTTCTGCTGAAGTGTGTAGCGATGCTCAGGCAGAAATGGAGCAGGCGGTGTTTCCTGCAACGGTTTGAGCCAGAAAACTGCCGAAGGCGCAGCACGCCGCGTCGCGGTCCTGGGGAGTGAGAGCCGCATACTCACATCGACCGTTGAGGGAGACTGCGCGCCCGACCCGCTGGCGGCCAAAGTGAGCATGAGGAACATCGGCAGCATGGGTCGCACTCTCTTCATCAGAACCGATACCCCGTCGCGATTCCGATGATGTCCCCTGTAGCCGTGTAGTCGTTGACGGGAGAGCTTTGAAGGTGACGGTACTCCAGCGAGAAAAGCAGATACGCACTCGGCCGATAGATCACGTTACCCGTATAGGTCCGGTTTCGGGCGAGGTTCAAATAGTACATATTTGGAGCGCCTGCGTAGGGCCTCAGCTGGGCTGCGGGTACCTGGTCCGTTCCGAATGCGAGGTTGAATTCAAGATGCTCGCCGGCGTGCTCTTTCCATTGTGCCCATCCGCCAAAATCATCGAGCGTGCGAAATGAATAGCCAGACGGCGAAAGCGGATTCAAGCGATATACGTAGTCCTTGTAGGCTCCTCCGCCCAAGCCCCCAAGTGCCTGCCCCCAATAACCGCTGCCGCTTAATTCACCATGACCTGGAAGCGGAATTCGATAGTCGAGAGTGCCTGCCCACGAATTGAAGCGTGTCCCTCCCGGAGTGTTGTGGGGAGCATAGAGACCGCCAATCCCGACCTGAAGCCCGGTTTCGTTTACATTGCTAAGAAAAGCTATTCTGCCCTCCGCGCCCGGCCAGCGACTCATCTCGGCTGTCGTTGGTTGAACGATGTTCGAAGGCGGTGCAGTAGATCCGTAAATTTGCGGTGCATTCATCACATCAATCAGCGCACCCTGAAGTCTGAAACGTTGCGAAGTGCGAAGATGGAAAGTCTTGCGTCAGCCCCACCTGCGGATTCCACGTCCAGAGATTGCCGGACCATGCGAGTGCCGACAATCGCGACTGCGGTGAGCGACGAAGGAGAATTGGGCGCGACGATGGCGTGGTCGAGTGAAAAGAACGCATCGGTGTGATTCCAATTCAAAGAGGCATGGGCCGTGCGTAACCGAAGAAGCCCTCCTGCATATGACGAGGCCGAACCGTCGGCGAGCGATGCACCATCGAAGTCGACGCGGACATCGGCATGCGTTCGAGCATTGAATAAATGTGGCCCTCTCGCATCGATGCCCAAAACCGTCTGCCGCAAGGAGGCTCCGGTGGCGCCCGGGCCTTCAAGGACAATGTGTCGGTGTTACCGGGTCGTCCGTCTGGGCTGTGTTGACGAAACCAGTGAGCAATACCAGGCCGCTTAACTTCAGCGGATATTTTGATTCGCTTTCAACTTTGGCCTGCTCGTGTGTGGCAATCTGGGTTTCTTGAAGAGACTGCTGCTCACGAATTTGCTCTACTGCGGCGGAAAGCTGAGCGCTGCGGAAGAATCTGCTTCCGCAGCATGCCCCTGCGCAATTTGTTGTTGAAGGGTCGCTAATTGGGCGCGCATCTGTTCCATCTCGTGTTGCGATTCATCGAGGCGCTTCTGGGTCTGGCTCATTGCCTCGGTCAATTGCTGCACTTTCAACGAAAGATTCTCGTTCACCCCTTGCTGGCTATGGGCCGCGGAACCTGCCGCCCACAGCATGCCGAGCACACCGACGAGTAGACGCGACGCGTTGCGTTGCAAGAAATGCTTTTGATTTGCTGATGCGTGATGTTGGCTCATCCCGCTGCCCACCTTTTCTGATTGGCGCTCTCAGGAGAAGTATGCTGCATGATTCCGCGGGCGATGGTCATGCGAAAGATTGTTTGTCCGGGGCTGCTTGCGACAAGGATCACTTCCCCACCGTGCTCAGCTGCGATGCAATTTGCGAGGGTAAGTCCGAGTCCTGAACCCTTCTGCTTTCCTTCGCTGACAAATGGCTGGAACATGCTGCTGCGGACGTTTTCCGCGACACCGGGACCATTATCCTCCACTTCGATGGAAATTACGCCGTCGCGGATGCCGAGTCGCGCCTCGACTCGTGCTTGCTTTTCGCCGGTCCGTGCGGATTGGCATGCGTTGAGCAACAGGTTGTAGATGGCTCTTTCAATTTGCTTGCCATCAACCAATGCTGCGGAGTCCGCGGGGTCGCCATATTTAGCCGTCAGGGCAACTCCGGCCGCATCGGGGTGGGCGTGAAGCAGTGACAGCGCGCGTTCGAGCAAGGTGGCAACCAACTCGTGGGAGCGACGTATCGCTGCACCTGTGCGACTGAAGATCAGCATTGATTCGATGAGTTCCGTCGTCCCGTGGACCGCAGTGCGGATATCGCTGAGAATTTCGCTTCGTTCGTGTTCAGAAAGCGGCGACGACGCCAGGAATTCTGAATTTGCATAGACGCTGGCAAGGTAGTGGCGCAGGTCGTGTGAGACCGAACTTGCCATTCTACCGATGGTAGCCAGACGCTCGGACTCGAGCAACGCCTGGTTCGTGCGCATGATCTCGTCGCGCATCCGGGCAAACGCGAGGCTTAATTCTCGAACCTCCCGGGTGCCGTCACTTGGAAGCAGGTGCGAACTGTCTCCCACTCCGAATGCGCGCACACCGGTAGCGAGGTCCTCAAGCGGCAGCGTTACGATCCTCGAAAGCCATATCATCGAAACGGTTCCAATGATCAGGGCGATAAAGCCGGCAATGAGGACGAGACGGTCGATCTGCCGGATTGATTGTTCTGCTTGATCAAAAGACTTCATTACCACCAGCTGAAGCGGCACAGGTGCGATCGTCGTAAGGTCGCGCATGGCAGCGATGAAGCGTGCGTTCCCCAGTGTCAACGTCACGGGCGCATTGAGGTCGTGGCCCTCTACGATCGTGGTGCTCGCCATCTGGTGCACCGTTGATTCATCGAGGGTGCTGGCCAGTGAGCGACCCTGGCTTAGAAAGGTGGCTTCGACGGCAGTGACCTGGCTTATCTGCTTGAGAAGATCCGGCCCAATCAAAAAGCCGCTGATTACGTACCCAAGCAAGATGCCGTCTTTTTCCGTTCCGAAATATAGCGGATGGACGGAGCAAGCATAGAGGCGATCAGAGCTGACTAGATAGACGCGGCGTTGGCGTTTTGAAAAGCTGGCCTATATCCGTTGCCAGTTGCCCGGCATCGGTTTTGTTCGTTGCATAGGCCGCAACGACGCGTCCTTTGTTGTCTGCCAGTCCAAAAAGATCTTCTCCGCTGATTTTCCAGAAACGAACTCCGCCATCTTCGATCGTGGCCTGATCGCTGGTGGTCATCAGAGCCTTGAGAGTAGGCAGATCGGCGAGCAGCGCATTTTCCCGTTCCAGCCCATTGAGTCGCTGGCTCTCAAGGTTCTGAAATGTCGTAACGGAGTGCGCACAGGTCGCTGGTCAAGTCTTGCGTGACCTGATTTTGAAGCTGATGACGAACGATGAGTAAGCTGCCAAATGTTGCACCAGCGATAATCACCGCCATCGCGGCGACCAGCAGCATGCGGGTCCGAATCCCTCTGTTCTCGCCCATGCACGCTACTCCCGCTTCGTTCGGAGTTTCATTTGATATAGCTTAGGGAACAAACTTGTATCCCGCCCCATATATGGTCAGCAGGTGCGTCGGGTTTGCCGGATCCGGCTCCAGTTTCTGTCTCAGCTTCAGTATCTGGTTATCTACTGTGCGCGTGGTCGGGTAAGAGTTGTATCCCCACACTTCATTCAGCAGAAGTTCGCGACTCAGCACGCGTTCTGGATTTTCGGTAAAGAAT
This sequence comes from uncultured Acidobacteriaceae bacterium, assembly GCA_963802565.1. Classification (GTDB taxonomy): domain Bacteria; phylum Acidobacteriota; class Terriglobia; order Terriglobales; family Acidobacteriaceae; genus Telmatobacter. The sequence continues at coordinate 120,018 of CAWDJR010000030.1, forward strand.
CGCAGCAATTTGAATTCATGCGACGTAAGCACTACCGCCTCGCCCGCTCTCTTCGCCGTCATCTTCTCGAAATCAATTTCGCACTCGCCAAATCTGTATACGGCTGATTGCGTCGGGCGCCTCCGTCTCCGGATAGCCGCTTGGACGCGGGCCATGAGCTCGCGAGGGCTGAACGGCTTGGTTACATAGTCATCGGCGCCAAGTTCCAGGAGCAACACCTTGTCCACAACTTCCGTGATCGCACTCAACACGATCACCGGGGTGTCTGGAGAGAGTGACTTCATGGTCTGACACAACTCCCGCCCAGAGATCTGGGGAAGGATCAGATCGAGCACAACTGCTACCGGACGATGGGCACGAAAGAGTTCCAATCCTGTTTTGCCGTCTCCGGCGACGTCGATCGCGTAGCTTTCTTCAGTAAATATGCGCTTCAAGACCTTCTGCATGCGCGGGTCGTCTTCGACCACCAGGATCGTTCCAAGTTCAAGCTTGGTCGCCTGTCCCTCACCAATATCGTCCAGAAGTAGCTCCTGCCTGTTCATCATACGGTTCATTCTGCGCTCGGATTTGAAGGTAAACAAGCCCTCACAGCGAAATGACAATTGTTTGACAATTCCTATCAGGAACGGGCAGCAGTTGGCACCTTGTCTGCAACGGAAGAGTTGGCGACCAACGATAATGGTTCGCCCTTTATTCTCGACGATACTCCTGCCGCCTCAGACGATGCGAGCAACAACTGGTATAGCCGCATGTATTGTTGCGAAACATGGCCAGGGGCAAGATGCGGCAACTGGGCAGGCGCCGGTCTGGGCTCGCGAAGGCTCGAAAGAATGGCTTTTGCGAATTGCTCTTCAGCACCGGGAACCAGTTCCACAAATCTGCAGCCGCTTCCGCCCACTTCGCGAAAGGCAGGAATGTCGGAACATACGATTCGGCATCCGGCAAATTGAGCCTCAATTACGGGCAAACCAAATCCTTCAAGGTCGAAGGAGCCAGCATTACTTCGCAATTGCGATAGCACCACTGCAATTCCGCATCCGAGATACCACTTTCAAATACGACTCGTTCGGTGAGATGGGCGGAGCGTACAAATCCGTAAAGATCGGCGGACTCAGGGCCGGGCATTCCCACAACGATCAGTCTCGTCTCCGGCGAAATCTGCTTGCGGTCAATCAACAGTTTGAAGGCGCGCAATGCCAGGATGATGTTCTTGTTGCGCCGATGTTGTGCCACGCAAAGCAGAAATGGCGCGTCATTCCAAGTGGAAACAAACGGAGGCTTCACCGGTACCGGACCACTCTCGACACAGTTGTAGATTGTGACTGCCTTGGACATGGCCTGGGGTATCTTGATTCCGAGGCGAAGCCTGGTGCTGTCTGACACGCAGGCGATCGCATTCGCACTGCGCACACAATGCTGCAAGATGATTTGATTGAAAAACACTTTCGGAAAGCCAAAATTCGATGGAATGTCATACGGATAAAGATCATGGAGCGTCACGACCACAGGGCATGAAAACGCGGCAGCATGAAGAGGCGACGGATAGGCGATATGCACTATGTCCGCACATAGTTGTTCTGCAACCGAGGGAAGGGTGCGGTAGTACCACAGATTTCTGTGCAAGGTGCCGGGCCGCAGTTGCACCGCGTGGATATGGAGCCTGGAGTCCGCTCGACTTATCGATTCGCAGACATATTTGTATTCCCACGGAGCTACCAGCAAATGAAGAGCTGAGACCTCTGAGCGCGTGAGGAGGCCGTTCACGAGGTTGGCCGCATGTCGAGACACGCCCGACATGGCGCGATTGGAAGATACTGCGGCGACAACGATTCTCATCGTGTTATACCTCCGATGGAGAGAACCCTGCGAGGACCTTAGATTGAACACTGTGCTTCATGCATGAACCTCGGTTCCCGCGTTCTGGTTGATCACGATTGATCCAATGAGTGCGATCGTCCACAAAGGGAGAGACAGATCAAACACTTCTGTATCTGCAAGCCCGCGGATCAAGACGAAGAGAAACATGGCTAGAAAAAGGGTCTTCAAGGAGTGGGTTGAGATTCTGCGGATCTCGCGGTAGACGCTCCAGTACAGCGCAAAGAGGACGATTACTCCAGCTGCCCCGTATGCATAGAACTGCTGCAGAATCTCGTTGTGCGCGTGTCTTGCTTCAAATGGTCCAAACGGTGGAATTACTTTCCAGACGGAATGAAAGCCATGACCAATCCACGGCTGATCCAGCGCCGCGTTCAGGATGAACGCCCAGATTCCGATTCGGCCGGTGAGAGTCTCCGATTGATTGCCGGCGTGAGTGTAGACGTCGTAATAGGCAACGAGCAGTCCCCAGAACACCGCGACTACAAGGCCCCCGGCAACGCTGATGTATATCTTCGACTTTGTACTGAGTGAGCGATCTCGAAAGAGAAGCAATGTCTGCGCGGCCACAAAGGCGATGATGGTGGTTTTGCTGAGGCTACGTAATAGGGTGATCGCCAGAAACAATAACGGGAATCGTAAATACCTTTCAGGCCACGCCTGATAAGGTACTGCGCGAAGAAAACCGCAAACGCACACGCATATCCGATCTGGTTCGGACCGAGATAGTCCTCGTCGCCAAGACGGAAGTCTGACTGAGAGGGAAGAAGCCAAGCAAGCACCGCAATCACGCAGGCTCCCCACACGTAGCCGTTCATCAGACTGGAAACCGTTTCCTCGATGGGTCCGGTGCGCAACAACAGAATTACGGAAATAAAGTCGCAGGCCATCGCGAACCAAAACGCCGTCGCAGCCGATATCGACGCACTGCTTGTCCATAACAGACTGCACCCAGAAAGAATCAGAAACGCGAGCTGACCATCGAAAGCTTGCAAGGGGGAAGAACCATGAGTACGCGCGTAAGCCGGGGCCGAACGACAGAAATGCCGCGACAATCAAGCATCAGGTAATTCAGCACCAGGCTTGCGGCGACTCCAATCTGCGGCTCAGCCTGAAACAATCTGACGGCGATGACGACTGCAACGAGACGAAATGCAAAATAGAAGCCAACGACTGATGAAAACGTCGTCAGAGCCGGAGGGCTGAAATCCCGCACATTCACTGTCAAAGTCGTCATGGCCTGTATTCCGGTGCCTGTTTGAGGCGTCGAACCTGAAGGTTCACGTCTGCTGCGATCCGGCCGATCAGCTCTTTTCTCGGATCCTGCGGGCTTATTTGACTCCAGCGATCGCGGATGATGATTCGAGCGGATGCGGCAATCAAGACGAGGGCGTTGATCAGCAACAGGAAGAGCGATCGCGGCGGGAAAGACTTCTTCTCGGGAATTCCGGGAAAATCAATTACGCGAACTACCGGGACATCCTTGGCCTCCTGGATACGCGCCAATTCGTATTGCTGAGTGAGCATTTCATAGAGGGTTTCCTGTATGCGCACGCGACGATAGATGTCGGCGTAGGGGACGGCAAGCCGTGGAATCTGCCGAAGGGAGGGATAGTCGGCGACGGTTCGATCGAGTGTTGCCGCCAAATTTGGATTGCCGGACTTGTCATTGACCAACGGTGCCGATGTGCCACTTATCATGTCGAGTTCACGTTGAAGTTCACCGACGCGTGCATTTGCCGAACGAACGCGCACGTTTTCGTCACCATAGATCTGCCGTAATGAGTCGAGTTCGGATTTCTCGAAGATCAACTGGCCTTCCAGTTTGGCGGCAGCGTCCACGGTGGCCCGGGTTTGCTCTTTCATGTCGATTGCAGTATGCGTACTGGCGAATTCACTCATTTCCTTCTGAGCCTTTTCAAGCCCCTTCTGAGCGCCATCAAGGCGTTGCTCAATGAAGATGCGTTCCTGGCGAGCAGACGACGTGTTGGTCCGGTTGACCAGAAGGTTGAGTTCGTCAAGGTATGCCTGTGCGAGATCGCGCGCGCGATGCGGGTCAGAGTCCTCTACGTTGATGGAGATAACTCCGCTCTTCTTGTCCTCGGCAATAGCTGTACGTCGCGCCAGTCGTTTTGCAGTGTCGACCCGGTAGCGTTTGTGATAGATCTGCTGCAATTGGAATCGATCAATAAGATCGCCACTCACTGTTGCGCTTCGCAAGAGGTCAACGAACAACGGACCGCTGGTGCGAGCACCGAGCAGACTGCTGGCCAGCCCACCCAGCCCACCGAATTCGCCGCGTCCCGCGATTGCCGCCAGGAGGGCCGTGCTGCCGCCAGCGGTTTCAGGGGGCATGATGCGAGCCGTGGACTCGTATTGATTGGGAATTACGAAAACAATCACGAGGCTCAAGAGGATTGACACGATAGCGACGCGGCCGAGGATGCTGCGATGCGCCCAGAGCACCGAGGCATTGGCCACCCAATTCGGCGTGCTTTCTTTGCCCTCGAATTTCGCCGCCATGAGCTGTTCCGTCTGCATCTGAATCCTCACTGCCCGTAAAGAATTGGCTATAGTACAACGGCTGCCGTTAATGCGATGGACGAGGCTATCTGCGCGGTGCTGAGAAGATTTCGCCAGAGCATGGAAGGCGCGTAGATCTTCTGCGGCACGACCACAACATCGCCGGGTTGCAGCCGGGTGGAGAGCACGTCGTGGTCGTACCACTCGCCCGACCGCCTGCCTACAACTGAGCCGTTAGCGCGAATCACAAAGACTTCCTTTCTGTTGGCGGTGGTTGTCGCTCCGCCTGCTCGCTGCAGATACCAGCCAGCAGTTTTCCCGGGAGCGAAAGTAATGGCCGATGGGTTGTAGACCTGGCCACTCACCAACACGAATCCTGGCTGCTTGGGAATGCGCAAAACGTCGCCTCGACGTACTTCGATATCTGCGGAAGTTCCGGCCCATGCATCTATGTCCGATGTAATGTGAATGACAAGCCGACCCGTCGCCTGCTGACTTTTGAGCCGCGATAGAATTTGCTCCTGTTGCTGCTGAATCAGTTGTGCCTGTCCGGATTGCTCGGCCGTTGTGGTGTTTGAAGACAAGTGAGCTGCGGCCGAGTTGGTTTCGATCTGGCGAACTAATTCGAGGCGGCTCTTCTCTTCAAGCTCGCGAACTTGCTCGCGAACTAATACCGCTCCGGCCGGATAAGCTGTCTCTCGAAAGCCACCGGTGCGCCGCAGAACATCGCTGAGTCGCTCGCCTTGCTGAAAACCGTAGCTCCCCGGATGCGCCACCTCGCCCTCAATGGTGATCGATGCGCCGATATCATTCCATCCGGTGATCTGGTGAATGGTGATGCACGTCGCCCGCCTTTAGTTCGCGATCCGCATCAGCGTTGCCGTGGTCCACCGCATCTCCAATTCGCACGTCCGATCGCTGGCTCTCTATCTTTGTGCCGTCTACCACGCGGTAGCTGATCAGATCCGCTGTTTCGACCAGCGCATCCCGCTTGAAACCGCCTGCCATGCGTACAAGTTGAGCAGCAGTCATGCCTTCAGAGAGTGGATAGGATCCGGGGCGCTGCACTTCTCCGCGGATCTCCACTTTGGGTGCGTCAGTTTCGTACCTGCCGAGGACGCGCACCGTATCAAACGGCTGCAAAGAGAGATTGCCGTTTCCGATCAGCACCTCGGGCACGTTGAAGTCGATCGTCTGTACGTGCAAGTCAGGCGGAACAAGCCGAACAATCTCGCCCTGCGCAGCCGGTTCGGGCAACAGGTCCTGGTAACTCTGCAACAGGTCGTTCAAGCGCATTCCGTCGTGATAAGGATGGCGTCCGGGCCGGACTACATGACCCTCGAGGTAGACGACGCGTTCGCTATATGGAGCGATTGGCGCGATGTGAATGCGATCGCCGTCCCTCACCTCAAACGCGGAAAGGGCTTTTTGATCTTGCGCTACGGAACCGATACTGATCGTTTCACGATGAAGATTCGCGTCAATACGTTCAACGGAAATATGCTCAAGTGAAGCTGAAACTGTAATTCCACCGGCATCTTCAAGCAGCGCTGCGAGAGTGGTTTCTGCTTTCAGTTCATAGATGGCCGGCCGTTTCACCGCTCCCCATATAGCGACTTGCGGACCGGCAGGAGGCACAACAAGAGTGTCACCGGCTTGCAGACGATCCTCGGTTTCCCGCATTCCGAGCAGAAGAAAGTCGTAGAGATCGACCGTGCCGATGAGATGCTTACCGCGATAGTGCTTAAGAATCCGCAATGAGCCAACTGCGGTCGGCCCTCCCGCCGCGAAGAGCGCGCTTAATGGGGACGCCAGAGAACTGATCTCGTAGGCGCCGGCCCTCTGCACATCGCCTACGACGTAAATGCGAATCATGCGCAGCTTGCTCAGCATTACGGACGCCTGAAGGTTGCGATACTGCTTTTTCAATGCTGATTGAATAAGGCTTTGCGCTGCCTGGAGGGTGAGTCCGGCTACTTGAACATCCCCGGCTTCGGGGAGAGTTAAATGCCCATCGGGACCCACGACGCGTGAAAGTGTCTGCGACACTCCACCCCACAGGTCAATTGTGAGACTGTCCCCCGGACCGAGAACATAGTCTGGACCGATTGGCACATCGAGCGGAGCGAAACTGGCAACCGCCTTGTCGCGGCGAACAAATACCTCCGATCCAAAGCGTTTCAATTGGTCGGATGAGTCGGGAATCTGCGTGTAAAGATCGCGAAGCGACGCGAGGTTATATGGAGCTGGACGTCGAAGGACCTGTGGCTCACTGGTGCTATCCTTGGCTTCCCGATCTGGCCTTACGTTGTTGCCTTCGGTCCGCGCTGAGGTCGCTGCCTGATTGAGTGGGACCGGATATCTTTCCGACAGCGAATTGGCGAGTTGCGATCCCCCGAGTTGCGCGTTGGCAGGCTGCGCCATCTCGAGCCTTTCGGTTGCGGGTCCCCTCTGATCGCCGAGAGCCTGGCGATCGATGAGGCTTTGGTTTCCTGCCATCCCGCGCTGCAGATCGTCGTCGCTAACATACCCGCGCGCTCTTAGAAACATCGTGATGCTTTGACGCAGATCCTTGTCCGTTACGATCTGGCTGTACACCATCTCATCCGTGATGGAATCCGCCTGGACCGCATTGTCTCCATGCGGCATCTGCGCCAACAGATCTTTCATCTCCACCATCAATTCGGGTCGTCTTTGGAGAATCGAGATGATCTGAGATGCAGACAGGGAAACCTGCGTCGGAACATCTCCAGAATCGGTAACCTCAGTATCAGGACTGCGATCCTGTGTGTTGGCGTCGGGGACAACCGTCGTCGATGGGTTGGGAACGAATTGCGCGAAGAGAGTCATTGAAGCAAGGCATAAGGCCGCCGCAGCAACCGAACAGAGCGCACGCAGATGGATCTTCCGCCGCGGCGCACTCATTGAGAAACACCCCCGAGCCGACGCTGCCAGCGCAGTGATTCGATAGCCAGACCAAGACCCTCGGCGACGTGAAAGCGCAGCCGGTGAACTATGAATTGTGCCTCAAATCTATAGCGACGAAGTCGTGTCCAGAGCCCTTCTCTCTCCGTCGCCCAAGTGATCCGTGGCGGCTTGTGAATCGGGAAAATCAGTCGCCTGCGCGCTGTGTGCTCCGCCGACGACTTTGGATTCAATTCCTCGCGCAGCAGGAGGTAGAGCTTGCTGAACAGCGTGTCGGACAGAAGAACGCGACGTCCGTAAAGCTGAATCCAAAGGCAGATCGCGGGAGGGAGTTGGTCCATCGACCATCGCGAAAGTGACTTCGGCGCGAACGGCCCAAAAACAAGCGAGGCCAGCAGAGTTGCGGCGCCGATCGCAATGTCCGACCCAGGCTCCTGTTTGGCGATCAACTCCACTTCGTCCCAGAACGCCGCATCATTTCGCCTTGCACAAACGTGTCTCCAATACTCCAGAACCCACGAGGCTCTTGTGTGCTCGCTGCACATATGCTTGAACAGGTGTTGACCCTGCAAAACGAGAATGTCTGGGGGAGAGAGCGCAGGGAGTTGGTGATCACGCACGGCCAGCAGTTGCCTTCGAGACAGGCGATCAGAATTCGAAACCGTATCGGAACCGGCAAGCATTTGCACATCAACGCGCGCGCTCGGAGCGCACTTGATACAAGTTCTTAAGCGAGGAGGTGTTCGACTGGCCGGCCTTGAATTCCCAAGTTGAGCCGCTCACGGCGGTCGTATGGTATCCAAAGGCCGCCAGGCATTCCTTGGCCGATTCCGCATCTGATTCCCTGACCAGAAAGTCAATATCCGTCTGACTACGAAACGCGCTGTCGGGAACCGACTCAAAGGGAAGCGTAAGACCTTTGAGGACGGCGCAATTTATGCTGCGTTTCTGAAATGCGCGCGCGAGCTCAACTGTTTCTGTGAAAAGAGAATCTGCGCGCTTGCGGTTGTCCGCCAGGTTCGTGCGAAGTTGTTCCAAGAAAGCGGCGGGCACACAAGTCTCCAAGTTCAATATGACAAGTCGATCGAGAAAGTAGAGAGCGAGGCCGCTTACGTCCAACCAGTGCTTTGCACGCTCCCAGTCTCGAGAAGTGAATTCGCCCAGACGAGCACGGATTGAGGGCGCTGCCTCGTGAAAGCTGGCGAGCACGGCCTCTTTCAATCGAAGAGACCGAGTTTGTTGCTTACTTTCGATTTCTATTGGACCAATGTTCATGGGGCCTCAGTGGCTGTACATTTCCGGTTCGCCTGCGCTGCCAGCGGCTGGAAGGTGCCGCAAATAAATCACGATCGACCAGATTTCCTCGTCGCTGAGCGTTCCCTTTGACGCCGGCATGCCCGAAGGCCAAATGCCGTTATCGATGATCCACTTCAGCTGACCGTCGGTGTAACTTTGAATCTCGGAGGAAGCCAGCGATGGAACTGGAGGCGACATTCGGTCGGCAAATGGCACGCCTGTGTTCTGTCCATCTATTCCGTGGCAAGCAATACAGTAGTGCGAGAAAGCTTCTTTCCCGTCCGCCAGTGTGCCGGGCGATTCGATAAGTGGATTTCTCTGTTGCCTGTTCCCTACGAAGATGTTGTGCTTTGCTCGCCGCATTACTTGGCTCTCAATGTTGCCGGGCTGTGTTGCTTTCATTCCATGCAGCAGAATCGCCAGGGGCGCGATACAAAGGCCCAGGACAAAGGTCAACGTCATGAAGACCCACCGGCTCATCCCTATGCCACCACATGAATTGTTAGCGTCATCTGACCGTGGCCGGAGCCGCAAAATACCGAGCAATGACCGACAAATGTTCCTATTACTGTCGGAGTAATAGTCACGTCTGCCGTCTTTCCTTTTCCTACACTGAGATCGAGATTGAGTTCGCGAACGCGAACACCATGAGCCACATCTTTGCTCGTCAACACAAGGTCAACGGGCTCGCCTTTCTTTAAAGTGATTTCGGCCGGCTCAAATGCGAATCGCTTTGCTACCACCTCAATACGGCGAGGGCTCGCGGGCGTCGCGGCAGAAGCGCACATAAACACTACGAGCAGGGCGGCTCCAATTACCCGGAAAGTGAAATTGAGTTTATTGCGGACCTTGATCTCCTCAAGGGAACAGCTTTCGCTCGCACAGCAAATTTGCCTTTGACGGTTGATCAACACGATGACTCCGGAAATTGAATTATCTTTCGGACTTGCGACAATGTTTAAGCTAGTGAGCCCTCGCACAGGGCGTGTCATGCATGTGTAAGTGGATTGTCATGATTTTGTCGCAGCGCAGGCTATCCGCTAGGTTCGCTTTGATTTCGGAGCGTCCCACACTGTCACTCCTTTTCGTTCGAGCCTCTTGAATGATCCCGAGATCAGTTCCGGTGACATTCCACTTACAAAGAGAAGACGCTCCGCTGACACCACGAGAATCTACCGAAGATACGGTGGACACATGTTGCTAGACATGCATCCATCTACCGGCTCGCGAATCGCTGCTCTCATCGTTGGGGTTCTATGGGCGATTCTGTTCGGTTGCGTTTCAAATCTATCCGGGCAGGACACTCCTCTGATTTCTGGTGGTGTCGGATTCATCACCAGCACCAATGGCGGAAACACAACCTATATTCCGGTTATCTCTCCATTGCTCGCAGCTCCGCTAGGCGATCATCTTCTGGTCGAGAGCCGCGCAACCATCCTGAACTCGTATTTCCCCAAGGGGAATGGGCAAAAGGGATACACCAGTTCTTCTTTCCTTGGTCTTTCCTATCTGCAGTTGGATTACCTCGCGACGCCGCATCTTACGGTGGTCGGGGGGGAATTCCTGACGCCATTCGGCACTTATAACGAAAGACTCACACCCATCTGGATCAGCAACTTCGAAAGCGCTCCACTCATCTTTCCTCTCGGCATCATGAACACCGGTTCCAGCGTCGGCGGCATGTTGCGCGGATCGGCCTATTCCACGAAGAATGTCTCGCTTGACTACGCCGGCTACTTCTCAGCCGCAAGCACAAACGAGCAGTTCAATTCTCAGCGCGCAGCGGGGGGAAGAGTTGGACTCTACTTTCCAGAGACTCGCCTTGAGATCGGCGCTTCCTACGACCGCCGGTTACAAGATCAACACGAGAACTTTGCTGGCGTGGACCTCTGGTGGGAACCGGCGGACGCCCTGGTCAAGTTTCGTTCAGAGTATGCGCACGGGGAGCATTCCCAAGGTTATTGGATGGAAACAGAGTTTCATCTGACAAGGGCACCGGATGCGAATTTGTTTCGGCGCGGTCTTGAGCCGGTCGTCCGGTGGCAACAGGCGTTTCGAAGCAGTCCCGATTCTAGCGATGGGCTACCTTCGGTCGATACGAATCGCGTGGATTTTGGGCTGAACTTTCTCTTTCCGCATGAAGTCAGGATCAACACCAGCTATTCGCGCCAGTTTGCTTCGACAGGTGACAGCAATGTGTGGCAGACCGGCATCGTATATCGGTTTCTATTTCCGACGTGGAGAAGTAAATGAAGACACGAGCAATCAATCGTAGATTCAGCACGGTCCTGGTCGCTGCCTTGTGGGTGATAGCAGCCCTGCCGGCGCTCTCCGCTTCGAAGATGCAGCAGCAAGATTCCCAGACTGCCGCAAACCAGAGTGCGAAAAAGGACGCGGGCGCAGCATCGGCAAGCGAGGGCGAAAAGAAGTTCAAACAAAACTGTTCTCGATGCCATGAGGCTCCGCAATCTCTTTCTCCGCACATATCGGGGACCATCTTGCGACACATGCGGGTGCGTGCTTCGCTCAGTCAGCAGGACGAGCGCGACATCCTCAAGTTTCTCAATCCGTGATCGGTTACGTTGCTTCTCAACAAAACTCGCAAGTCAACCAACCTTCTCAACAAAGAGGATTGACATGAAATTGAATCTGCTGAGGCGCCGCGCTTTTGCGATCGCTGCAACCGCTTTCCTTACGAGCGCGGTTCTCGGCCAGGCACCGGGCACGGGTGCAATCAAGGGGACGGTGTACGACCCGTCAGGAGCCGTAGTACAGAACGCTCGCGTAACGGTTGCGAGTGAAGCCACAGAGGCCAAACGACTGGGTTCAACAGACACTACAGGTACATTCAGTTTTCCTTTGCTTGCGCCCGGCCCGTATTCGGTGACGGTTGAGTCGGCCGGGTTTGGCACAGGGACCGCTAACGCCGTTGGTGTTGTGGTCAGCGAGACCAGCGTCATCGACTTCCGTCTTTCCATCGCAAGCGTGGGGACGGACGTGTTCGCGCAGCCCGGCAGTGAGCTGGTACAAACTGAAAGCTCAACGCTTGGTCGGGCAGTCGATCAGGAAACTATTGCGGCTCTCCCTCTTTCCAATAGAAACTACACACAAATTCTTTCGCTCTCTCCCGGCGTTGTAGTCGAACTGCCAAACGCGAGCGCCCTAGGCAGAGGCACGCAGGATGTCAGTGCGAACGGCAACAAAACCACCGGCAACAATATCCAGTTCAATGGTGTGGATGCCAATAATCTCTCGCAAAATTCGGCGGCAAGCGATGGAGAAGAAGTGGGTGTAGCGGCACCCGCTCCGGATACCATCCAGGAATTCAAAGTGCAGACCGGAAACTACGACGCTACCTATGGCCGAGGCACGGGCGCTAATGTCGACGTCGTCAGCAAAAGCGGTACAACGAGATACCACGGCTCGTTGTGGGAGTTTCTGCGCAACGACATGTTCAACGCCAACAACTTTTTTTCGAAGCTGACCAACCAACCTCGCCCTGTGTTGAAGCAGAATCAGTTCGGAGGCGCTATCGGGGGCCCACTCCTGCGCGACAGGCTGTTCTTCTTCGGTGCTTATCAGGGCCTTCGCTCAAGCAATGGCGAAGGAGACCAGGTCACAGTCAATCTGCCGCAACTTACCCCTGACAGGTCAGCGAAGACTCTCGGTGCGCAGTTCTGCGCTTATCCGACTTCGGCGGGCGGGGTCCAGGTCGCATGTGATGGATCGAACATCAGTCCCGTTGCATTGGCGCTGCTCAACTTCAAATTCCCGAACGGCCAGTTTGCCGTACCGAGCCCGCAGATCGTTCTTCCCTCCACGGATCCCACCCAGATGCCGATCGGCGAATCGACGTTTGCAACGCCTGCCACCTACAACGAAGACCAGTTCACCCTGAACATCGATGAGAAGATCTCAGAAAAGAACCAATTCGCTGCGAGATTTTTCTATTCCCATGCGCCAACGGACGAGCCGTTCTCGCCGAACGCGGCAAATGTTCCGGGCTGGGGCACCACCGAGCTCGATCAGAATACGATGCTGGTGCTGACCGATACCCATGTATTCAATCCGCGGGTTGTCAACGTCGCGCGATTTGGATTTATGCGATTTGATGGGGACTCCGCTGTGGAGAACCCGATTCTGGCTTCGGATCTTGGAACCCAGTCTCCTACGGGCGTCACTGGTGCGAAGGTATCTGCCCCGGGAATCACAATCGATGGTCTGTTCACCGTTGGCGATGCCGGCACGCCGTTCCAATGGCAAGTGACCAACAGCTTTATCTGGCAAGATACCGTCTCGCTGATTATGCGCAAGCAGACCTTGCGCGTCGGCGCAGAGGTGAAGCGCCATCAAGTGGATGTCACAGCTCCATTTTCAACAGATGGGCTGCTCGATATCCGCACGTTTTCCGGACTTTCTGCTCGGCGAAAGCGCCGCGCAAAACGGTAGCCCCACGGGCAGCAGTAACGTGAGTCTGAGCAATGGAAGCTCGGGTCTGTTCCGCAAAGACGAGCGTTACATTGATTTCGCAAGTTTCATACAGGATGACGTCAGGCTGACGAGATCGCGTGATGCTGAATGCCGGCCTTCGCTACGAAATCTTTGGCGCTCCATCGGACATCAATGGCAGGCTGGTCACGTTTGACCCTTCCATCGCGACGAAGTCGGCTCCTCCCGATGGCACGTTGAGCGGCTTTGTTGTTCCTTCGAATTTCAAGGGCCAGGTGCCAGAGGGAGTTCTCAAATCCTCAATTCCAGGGCTCTTTCCGACGCGACACCTGGATTTTCAGCCTCGCATCGGATTGGTCGTCCGGCTCTCGGAGCGGCCCACAATTCTTCTCCGCGGTGGCTACGGCCTTTACTTTGACAGGCTCTCTGCAGGTCTTGCTGAGCAACTGTTGGCGGTCGAGCCCTTCTCTGTCTTTCAGTTCTTCGCTGGTTCATCAAATGGAGGAGCGACGCTGCAGCAGCCGTTCGTTCCGCAACTCCCGCCCGACGATGCGTACCCAACTTTCGTGCCGCGCATTCCAGGTGGAGGGCCCAGCGTTACCGCGATCTCTCGAAATATGGTGAATCCGTATACAGCCGAATACAATCTCAACGCGCAGATCGCATTTGCGCGCGACTACCTGCTTGAAGTTGGCTATGTCGGCACACGATCGCTTCATGAAGCTGGCTGCCTCGAGTTTAACCAGGCACTTCTTGCGAGTCCGACCAATCCGGTTAACGGAGAGACGACCAATTCCGCGGCAAATGTTATCCAGCGCGTGCCGTTCGCAGGAATCAGCCCCGGTTCCCTTTCGTGCGAATCGTCTTTCAATGCCAATTACAACTCACTGCAAACCAGCCTTACCAAGCGCCTAAGTCATGGTTTTGAATTTCTAGGAAGCTACACCTGGTCAAGGAATCTCGATCAGACCAGCGGCTCATCGGGAAGTGAGGTTTTCGAAACTCATCTGGTTACGAACGACCAGACGAACTTCAGACAGGCGTATGGGCCGACTGACTTCGATCGCACACATCGTGCTGTATTGAGCCTGGTCTATAACACCTCTTTCGCACGCCATCTGCCGGGCCTGATGTCGCGCGTGGTGGGAAACTGGCAGATCTCGGCTCTCGCTGTAGCGCAGAGCGGAACGCCGATCACGATCCTCGACGATAGCGCGGGCAGTGTCTACGGCAACTATCCATTTGAAAATCGGGCTCAGCTGGCCGGTGGAATCAAGCCAACTACGGCGGGGTCAATGTACTCGCGGGTTTTGAGCACCTATCTCAATGCCGCGGCATTTACATCTGCGCCACAAGCGCCGAATGCTACCGGACGCGGGGATACCGATTTTGGGAATAGCGGCGAGGGTCTTGTTCGTGGTCCAGCTCAGCGCAATATCGACATGGCGATCGAACGGACGATTCCAATCACTGAAGCGCATCACCTTAATATTCGTGGCGAGTTCTTTAACTTGACCAACACCACCAACTTTAACAACCCAAACAGCAACGTCAGTTCCGGGCCGGCATTTGGTGTGATCACGTCTACGTCAACCAATCCGCGCATCATTCAACTCGCACTGAAGTATCAGTTCTGATTTGTCGCCGGAGCCGAGAGTAAGCAACCATGATGACTATCGATGAAATCCGAGATGCCTGTGCTCGGTCAGAACCACTACAACTCGGTGATCCAGCGCTCGCGCGGTTCAGCATGCCGTTGCGGGAGACGTTTTTCCCTCTTGGCTTCCCGCTGCAAATCGAAACCAACAGCGAAGAAGTGCTGAATTGCGCAGCCGGTAGTTGGCAGGGGTTCGTGAAGCTTTTCGATACGTCACCAATTCGCCTTCGCATTGGCGTCAGGCATGGGAACTCCTCCGAGTGTCCGCCTGCCCCTGTCTGCAAGATTCAGGAACATCTGGCCACAAACATAGCGGATGCAGACAACTTTTCTGTGATTGATATCTCCAAAGGATTTGCTTCCATATGGCTGACCGAAGCGGCTGTCGCCAATCGCAGCTACTTGCGTTACTTTTTTCTTGAGTCCGCCGCGCTTTGCCTTCTCGCTACTTCACACACTACAGCGATTCACGCTGCGTGCGTTGAACACAAAGGCTGCGGCATTCTTCTCTGCGGCGATTCCGGCGCGGGGAAGTCCTCGCTTTCCTATGCCTGTGCGCGGGCCGGCTGGACATACATTACTGACGACGCAAGTTTTCTGGTAAACAGCCGCAACGATCGATTAGTCGTAGGGAATTGTAATCAGGCTCGCTTTCGTCCTTCCGCCGTGGAGCTATTTTCAGAGCTCACGGGAAGGGAGATCATGCAGCGAGCGCAGGTCGGCAAACCGTCAATAGAAGTAAACATCCAGCCGCTTCGCAATATTGCGGTCTCCTTCACTTCGCACATCAACCACGTCGTATTCATCAATCGGCGTCACGTGAGGCGGCAGGAACTCGTCGACTTCCCAGCTGACGTCGCGAAGTACTCGATGCTCCAGGTGCTTTTCAGCATGCCGGAAACGCGGATGGTGCAGGACACGATGATCGATCATCTTCTCGACGCCGGCGCGCTTGAGCTTCGTTATAACGATCTCAAATGGGCGGTCGAGCGACTTGCACAACTCGCTGAAAGAGGATTTTAGTGAGTTCTTCAACTGACTGCGTGGAGATTCCATCTGACCGGCGGCGCGGGGATCACCTCTCGACTTCGTTCGTGGTGGCAGGCTGAGTCTTTAAGCCGTCAGTTCTGGACATTTTTTGTTGCGGCGTTTTTTTTTGATTTTGGCATTGGCCTGTATTTCTTCCTGTTCAATCTATTTTTGCTGAGCCTGCGATTCGACGAGCGCATGATGGGCTTCGTGACAGGAGCGCTGACGCTTGGCAACGTCGTAGGAACTATTCCAGTAGGCCTTCTCGCCCGACGTTTTGGATTGCAGAAGCTGCTTCTGTTCTGTTTCATCGTAGCGCCGATAATCTCCATCTTCCGCACGATGGCGGTGTGGATGCCCGCACAGATCGGTCTCGCAGTTTTGGCAGGTATGGCTTTGAGCTGCTGGCCAGTCTGCTTCGCGCCTGCGGTTGCCAGTCTGACAACTGAAAGGAATCGCGCCTTCGCATTCAGCATCGTCTTTGCTACGGGCATCGGGACCGGAGCGCTTGCAGGCGTGGCCGGTGGTTCCCTACCGCAAATGCTTTTGCGTGGTCATGGCGTTCACCACCCTGGCGATGGAATTCGACTTGTCCTCATTGGTGCTTCGCTAGTTGCCTTCCTCGGCATTTGGCCCGTTTCGCGGCTGAAATTGGCTCTCCCTGCAAAAGTTGAGCGAAGAAGCGGTCCGGTTTTCCATCCCTTTTTGCTCCGCTTTCTGCCGGCATTCGCCATCTGGAGCATCGTCTCCGGCTCCTTTATCCCGTTCGCGCCGGTGTTCTTCCAAAAGCAAATGGGGATCTCGCTTCAACATGTCGGTTTGATCTTCTCGGCGTCGCAGTTCGCCC
Organism: uncultured Acidobacteriaceae bacterium; assembly: GCA_963802565.1. GTDB lineage: Bacteria > Acidobacteriota > Terriglobia > Terriglobales > Acidobacteriaceae > Telmatobacter. The sequence continues at coordinate 136,619 of CAWDJR010000030.1, forward strand.
AATTCTGTGCTGTACTCGTTGCGCCTCTGCTCTTCCATCGAGCCGGATCAGTCGCGCGAATTATCTTTGCGCAACTTGTCGCCGCTGCCGCTGTATTCGCGCTGGGCCTGTGCCACAGCGCATCGTTTGCGATCGGTTTGTATCTTGCGTATACCGCCGTGCAATTCACGGCTGGACCGGGTTTCTATGGCATGCTGATGAGCAGCGTGCCTGAAGCAGATCGCAGCAGCGCGTCTGCCGTTCAGAACATTGTTGGAGCACTCGCAGGGGCCGGCTCCGCAGCGCTGACCGGTGCGCTTGTCGTGCGGTATGGATACGGCCTCGTGTTCAACCTCAACGCGGTTCTCGCGGGATTTGCGGCGCTTGTCGTATTAGCCTGTCATAAACCTTTGAAGGACTGGAAACGCAAGTCACTGTCATTCTCAACGAGTAAAAGTCGCTAACGCACTCGTTGGCGCCGAGATCAAAACATTTAGTCACTTGGCTGTATGTAGTCCCATCTCGGGCACTTGTCATCCTGCAGATAGTTAATGAAAAGGGTAGCTCTGCAGATCGTCCGTAGTTTCCTCGAGCAGTTTCACACAAGCTTTCGACAATCCTCGAAGCGCTCATCGGAGCAAGACTCGATTTCGAATGGTTGACCGTCCACTTGTCAGTAACACGGCAGTGCACAATGCCTGCCAAATCGACGATCATCATTTGAAAGTGCCGCGCTCGCTAATGGTAGTGCAAATACGTTGTAGTCCGGCCGGGACAGATCGCCTGAGTGGCAGAAGGTGAGCATAAGTGAGGCTTCGCCAAAGCCACTCGAGCGGCCCGAACTGAAACTATAAGGCGGGAGAATACATCAATATTTCAGGCATCTTCCTGGTTTCTGCGAACGTACCAACCAGTGTAAGCACTCGATGAATGCTGCTGGCTTAAACCGCCAGCGTTTGTAATCGGAAGTAACGATTCGCGAGGATTGGCGAGCCGGGACTTCCGCCGTTGACGCTCACCCTCAATCCACATGCGAAGCTAAAAAGGAACATGATCGGCCGGTTCTGAAAGCCGTCGCTAACGACTACGAAGAACTGAAAATGATAATCGGTGAAATTGTGAAGGGGACACGCGGCGAAATTAATGCGCCAGATAGAAATCAGATTGAGCACTCGCTGATGAGGTGCATCGCGGACAAACTTCGCGGCAAGAAAGCCCTTGCCTCTGCTGCGCACGGTCGAACCTCCGCGCGGCCTGCGACTTGCTCTGCGCTGAATCGTTCTCCAGCCAAGCCAATCAAGGTCCGGTGATCAATAGGTGACGCTCACCGTGATTGTATCGGTATAGCTGCCGGGGGTGACATACTGCGCCGCCGGTATCTGGCCGTAGACGGTGAGCGGCTGAACGACTCCACTGCCGGTCCCGGCCAGCGTGTCGGTTCCGACGGTGCTGCCCCAGTTATTGGTACGCGCGGAGTCTTTGAATAGCTTATAACTCAGCACTGCGGAGCCAGGACCGGTCATTCTTCTGGTGGTCACTGTCGCCCCCGTTGCGAGGCCCGCATTCAGGCCGACATTATAGGTAGTGGTACTGGTGCACGTGACGGAGATCGTCGATGTGGAGTTAATCAGTGCGCCCGAGTAGTTTCCGAATGCTAGTGCGGTTGCCGTGACCGTGCAGTTTTTGGTGACGGTGGCTGTGACGGTAAACGAAGTTGTGGCGGTGGTGAGAGTATCGGTGTAAGTGCCTGGAGCGACATTCTGCCCCGCCGGGATCTGACTATAGAATGTGACCGTCGCATTGCCCGTGCCGGTCAGTTCGGTTCCGGTTGTGTTGCCCCAATTGATGGTTCGCGGGGCATCCTGAAATACCTGGTAGTTCAACAGTGCGCCGCCGGGGCCTGTCATCTTTCGATTGGTTATGCTTGCACCCGCGCCAGTTCCGGCATCGAGCGGAATTGTCCAGCCACCAGCGCAAGTGACCCGTCCTGTTGAAGAGCCGTTTAGAAGCACACCAGTGTAATTGCCGAAGACCATGTTCGAGGCCGTGAGCGAGCAGGTCTGCGCCGCACCCGGACGGACGGCGAACGCGAAGATCAGCAGAATCGCAAGTGCAAATCTGCGCGTCATGGCTTCTTCTCCAGACAGTGTAGAGGTCCAATGGTGGGAATATCCCCGGCCACGGGCTTGTAATCAAACGCGACTGTGCAGCGCTTCCCGTTCGGCCACTCGACGATTATGTTGTTGTGGGGACTGAGGCTCTCGACGAACGCTTCGCCATCATAACCGACTGGGAACACGCCGCCAGTTGCCGGCAGGGAGGCGGTGCTGCCCAGCGGAACCGGGTTCCCAGCTTCATCGATCATCCGTATCAGTGCGCCATGGCTGATCTTCACGGGGAACTTGACCACGATTCCGGAGCGATCCTGTGGACGCATCGTGCGTGTGGCGTTGTCGATCGTAGCCTCCGGCGGAATGTCGGTTGGCTCAATCGCGATGTGGTTCAAATCGAACGAGCGCATATCCGGCACCAGCAGGCGCCCGGAGCGGTTAGTGCTTCCGACGTCCCGATTTTCCTGCAGGACATGTACATTGGCCACGGGACTGGTGTCCACAACAGCGAAGCTGTCATAGATGGTGTTGGATGGGAAGAGGGCTCCGTCGACGAAGGAGAATGCGCCCTGAGATTCCAGGCGCCCCGTCATCTCCCCGTCTATGCTGTCGATACCGGCCGAAAACAGACCCACTCGTGACTTGTATTGTCCCAGGGCAAATGCATGCGTGCCATTACCGGCTGAGATAAAAGCTTCATATCCCCAATCGCCGACCATCGGAGCCGGCTGTTGCACCTGAAGCTGTCCCGAGCCGTCCGATGAGCCGCCGGCGCTGATCGAGTTGCGTCTGCCGAATGGTATGGTCAGGCCTACCTGGAACCCACTGTTGCCTGGGTTCGCCAGATCGCGAAATTCACTTACATAGATGGAGGTGCGGTGGATCTGAGCAGAATAGTTGGCAGAAATTATCTGGGAATGCTGGGCGCCGGTAAAGTTTATCTGAACCGGTTTGGGGCTAGCATCCTGGTTGAGAAACGCGTAAGCGACGCCCACAGAGCCAAACCGAATTGTTGACAGGCTGGTATAGGCGCTAATCTGCTTCCGCGGGATCCCGCCGCCATTGATCGAAGCAACATCCCGGTAGGAGCGGTCCGCCAAAATCGCGGAGCCGCCTATGCTGAAAGCTCGGCCAATGCGCTGGGCTCCCAGGGAGAATTGCGCGCCGACGTGCCCCGAACTGTAGCTGGGCGCCGCTGAGAAGTTGACCACGCCGAGAGTTCCAATCTGCGCTACGCCCCCCACACCCGCCACTACCGTGCCTGGCGCTGCTTCGGTGCTGCCCTCAATCGTGAACTTCGAGGTAAGACCGCGGCGATACGTAGCGGAGAAATCGGATGTCCCGAAATCGTTGCTGACCGAGCCCCAGTTAAGTCTCACCAGGCCTGCTTGCACAGTGTAGGTCTGCAGACCCGGGGCCAGCATCGCGGTGCTGGCATAGAAGGGCTGGTTCAATGTCACCTGTTGACCCAATGCATTAGTCGTCGTCATCGAGATCGTGCCGGCTCCCGAAACCACCGGAAGCTGGGGAATCTCGAACGGGCCTGCGCCCACTTCTCCCGAAGCCGCCTGGCCCCCATCCGCGAGCACCGTGACGGTTGAGGGGACTGCGGTCGAACCAGTAAGCGAGGGCAGAGGAAAGGTCACCAGGTCCGGGCGCATGCTGAAGTCAAGGTTGATTTGTGCTCCCTCCAGGTGAACTGGACGGGTCCATGAAAGTCCGCCGGTAATGAAATCGCCTAGAGTGTAACGGCGCAGGTTGTTGACATCGGCGAAGGTATAGGCCGAATCAAGGCGGACAGTGTTGTTTGTTCCGGAAGTTGCGCCGGTGTGGAGGAGCCACCCCGAACTCACGATGCCCCAAGGCGAGAAGGCTCGCGTGTCCACTGCCCCGCTACCACCTGCCTGCCCTCCGGAAAATGTGCCCACCATGTCATAGTTGAGCGTCAGGCCCGTGCCGCTTTCGATCGTTCGACTGCCTCCAGGCCCTTCTCTTCCATAGGGACGCAACACCGTCGGCAGCAAGGAACTATTGCTGACTGCGACTTGCAGCACCTGGTTCCTCCGATCGATAGTCCACGTCAATCCTGGCACGTCAGACAGGGCGACCAGATCGCCAGTTTGCGAGGCGCGAGTAACGGGAACCCTGAAACCAAGATCGCGCAATTCGTCTGGACGCGCCATCAACCTGCCGCGACGCATGGTGAACTCGCCGATCTTTCCTGTAGAGCGACCGTTGATCTGGACTTCCAGTAACATCGGCTCGTCGCTAGCAGGGGGCGGGTCTGCCGCGGTGGCTGCAGCGATCGAAGCATCCGTGGGTGAGTTGGTGGCCGAGGCCGCACCCGGCACCTTGGAAACCGATGCGGAAGTCGCTGCATCGCCGGCTACTGAGATAACAGGAGTGCCGGTTTTCTCGGTGGCTCTGGCTAGCGGGGGGGCGACGGCCAGCACAAGTAAGAGGATCTCCGCACAGCCCAGCTGCCTAGCCACCGCTCCCCCACGATCATGGCGCCGCGACAAAGCGGACCTGCTGTTTGACGGCGCCAGCGTCCGATTGGGCCGTCAACTCCAAGGTGTCGCTCGGCAGAGGCAGGGAACCCTGCGCGACTATGGGCCAGCGCTTGGTGACGCTGGAGAGAATATAGGGCGTCACGTTGGCTTCTTCCTTCAGTTTGCGGCCGTCACTCGTTGTCAGCACGACATCCCGGATTGCTTCATGGCTGAGACCATCGTTGACGCCCACGAGAAAGAGCTTCCCGGCTTCCGTCTCAAGGTGAAACTGCACATGGGCAACCGCACGGGTAGGGGGCATTGCAAAGATCGGAAGGGACAGACGCAAAACCATATGAACAACCCCCGGCTCGGCTGGCGGCGGAATCTGGTCGATAAGAATGCGGTAGGTTGCCTCTCGGCCCTGCGGAGTCTGGCGCAGAACAAGGCGGATCACCTGCGTAGCCCCGGGTGCCAATGTGGACAGCGGAGGACTCAGCACCACTTCATTAGAGACCGTGAGTTGGTCGTCCCCGCCCTTCTGACTCCAGGCGTAAGCTCGGATCTGAATAGAAGTCTCAGTCGTCCCCTGGTTGGTGACGGTCACAGACGAAGCCCTCTGTCCGGGCGAAAACAGAACGTTGACGGGAAGAACCGACAACGCCTGGGCCCGACCTGTCGGGCCAGTCAGAAGAACAACGACAACTGCGGCGGCAAGCGCTTTGCCCACCGCCGCTAGTCGGCATGAGTTCCTCAACATCATCGAAACCCCATTTGGGAATAGTGGCAAACAGCTAATACGCAACCGAGACGGTAATCGTATCGTTGTACGTGGCGGGCGTTACATACTGGCCGGCGGGAATCTGACCGTAAACCGTCAGCGCCTGCGCAGCCCCGGTGCCGGTACCGGACACCCAATTAGTGGCCGCCGTGTTGCCCCAGTTGGTGGTCCATGTGGCGTCGGAATACAGCCCGTAACCCAGCGTGTTCACGCCATTCACCATCTGCCGTGTACTCACAGTGGCGCCGGTCGAAGTTCCTGCATTCAGCCCGACCGTGTAGGTGGTGGATTTGCTGCATGTGACCGTTACGGTGGAAGTGTTGGTATTAACGGCACCAGTGTAGTTTCCGAATGCGAGAGCAGTTGCGGAAACGGTGCAGTCTTTGAGAACTGTGGCGGAGACACCAAACGTGGTGGTTGCCGGGTTGGTCTGCGCAGCAGCAGACGTAGAAGTCATTCCCAAGGCTGCAAATCCCAGGAGGGCGGCAGACAGTGAGGACTTAAGAGTGTTCGAGAACTTCATGCTTTCTCCTAATAACGTGCGTTCTAAAACTTAGGACCACGGCCATCTGACTCCAAGTCAAACAGGTTCAGCTATCAGGCTGAATCAGGCGATTCTGAATCAGAGTCGAAAAACTTACAGACATGACGCTAATTCTTTTGCCACCGAAAACCAAAGCAATCTCCCCGCGCTGACCGCGCCCACCCAGACGATCTCCTGCTGAAGGCAGTTTCCGAGTTAGGCCTGAAGTGACGAGCCGCGGTGAATCTTTCTTTGCACAATAATGGCGGAAAGTTTCGGGTTCAATATTACCAAAGCGTTATTTGGCCACCAATGTAACTATCTGACAAGTAGAGAGATGTATCCAGGTGGTACACAGAAGCCGAGGAACGCCTTCTAATCTCGCGAATACACGGTCGATGGGATCGCAACTGTATCCGATCGGGAAATTGGCAACTATCCTTGTGTTTCACGCAGCGGGCACGATCTCGCCGCCGTTCAAAAGGTCACGGTCACGGTAATTGAACTGGGGGACGTATTGTCCGCCCCATTCTGCCCAACCTGGACATGTCCACGATCTGCGAGCCTCTGGGTAGAGGCGGATACCTCTCCCAAGGCCACGATGGCGCGCGGCGCCGTTCCTGCACTCAAGCTGACGGTATAAGGGATCGAGTGGCTGCAGGTGACCGAGAGATTGGAAGGCGAAGTCGCAGCTGCACCGGGCGAGATTCTAAGTGCCATCCTGGTTGCGGAGGCCCGGCAAGAAGCTTGAACGGTAGCACTGACGCCCAATGAAGCGCTGGCAGTCGCGGCGCTGGCGGACTTCAGCGCCAGGCCTGACGCCAGAATACCCACGGCAAAGACGGAACATGGGTTTCTCATGGGAATTGCTCTTGTCCTCAGGCGAAAAAACCCTACCGGGACTCTTATCGGCGATTCTTGCCAAAACTTTAACGTCTGGTGTGAATCTCAATCAGGCGAGGAACTTCAAAGCCGGAGCGAGATTGAGAAATATCGCGAACTTGCAGGTCGCGCATCAAATATTTAGATGATGAAAAAGACTCGGAAAACTCGACTAGACCGGAAATTCTCGCGTTCCTTGAAGGTCATTGCCAGCTCTTATCGTGCTGGTCGAGCCCCGCTTGCATCAGCAACACGAAAATGTAGTTCGTGCAATTCAGAAACTTCATTGTCCAGACGCTGTGGGGGCAAAAGGAGATACATCGAAAGGTATTCAAGATATTCAGCGGGCTCATTCGTTGCCGATTTTCGGAGTATGCGGCGGCTCTGCTGTAGGAATTCTCCAAAGAATCTGGAATCGCATTGCATGGCGCGATGCCCGTCTATCGGTACTAAACCGCGAAACCATACTTAAGCCGCACTCTATAAATGCATTGTCGACAATCGAACAAGAAGATCAGTTGTCCGGCAACGCAACTATGCAGACATGTGTACCCCTTCGGGCTGATCATCGACCGGGCGCCATTTGTTCAGAATGTACCAGCGTCCATTTTCGTTTGTGCATTCGCGAAACGAGAACGAGGCTGACTGCATCGACCTTTATCGGCATCGATGGAGATTTACACACATCGCGTCAACAATCAGCAGCAAGCATCGAAGGGGATGTACTTGGCGGCATTAAGACTAAAACCCGACACGGAGGCGATTCAATAATCCGCGCGAGTTAGATCGTGGGTAGTCACTACTGGGCCATACGCTCCATAAATCGCTTGGAATGTATGGCGGGGACGACGGGGCTCGAACCCGCGACCTCTGCCGTGACAGGGCAGCGCTCTAACCAACTGAGCTACGTCCCCAGAGTAACTCTGGAAAACCTGTTGCATGCTGCTGATGGCTTAGAGTTCAACCTCATTGGCCATGCAGCCAACCGCTTTGACGGCGGGAAGCCAAGCTGCACCCTTGCTTCTGCAACATCATTGAGTGTATCAGAAAAGCGTCGTTTCCATGCCACCCCCGGGTCGCGCATTTCTCCACAACAGGGTGCTCCATCCTCCTCAATTCAAAAAACCTGCCCTGCTCCGCCGGCGATGGTCTACCCTGCCTCAATGAAACAACTCGAAGTTCGATTCGTGGTTGCTTTGCTCGCCTTAGGAACCCTTGCGCCCCTTCGCGCCAGCGCGCCCACTGGTTCTAATGCACGTGCCCGCGAATTGATCGAGGAATTGCATCTATCAGTGCTGCCAAAGGAGTCGGGATATCTCGGGTTGATTGGAACGTCCGCGCAGAAGGTGCAGGTCGGTGGGCGATCACTTGCCGTGCAGAGCCAGGTGTACTACATGCTTACAACTGATCGGCCTATTAACTATCTTCACTGGCTCGCGCCCGACGACACGCACATCCTGATCGAGGGAGGTCCAGTCGATTACTTCATCTTTCATCCCGATGGCCGCGCAGAAAAGTTGGTGCTGGGTCGAGATGTGGCTGCCGGCGAACGGCCCGTCGTCGCAGTCCCTGGAGGGTGTTGGAAGGCTTTGCGGCTGCACGCGGGTGCGAGGTATGCGCTGATGGCAAATGCACTATCACCAGAGTTCACGCCAGACCGTGTTCGGATCGGCGAGGGCGAGTCGTGGGTTAAGAGATTCTCCGGCGCTACCCCGTGGGCCACTCCGGAGAATCTTCGCGCGTTGATCGGTCCAAACTGGGTTCCTTAGGCTGTCCAGGCAGCGGCCGGACGGTTTCCGCGCGCAGCCGCCGTGAAGCCCATGTCCATCGAAATGCCGCGGACGCATTGCAGCAGATGGTTGGCGATTGAGGGTAGCTTCTGTGCTGTGACGCGGAACGACGGGCCGGAAACGCTGACTGCGGCCACCGGCTGGCGTTGCGCATCAAGCAGTGGAACTGCGATGCAGCGAAGACCCTCTTCGAGTTCCTCGTCATCTACTGCATAACCGCGGCGACGCGTCTTTTCGATTTCGGTGCGCAGCGCTTCGGCCGTGGCAATCGTCCGATGCGTGAACTTTTCAAAACGCGTACGCCGGATGATTTCGTTGATCCGGTCTTCAGGAAGAAAAGCCAGCATCGCCTTTCCCACCGAAGTGCAGTGCACGGGATTGCTTGAGCCCACACGGGTGATCATGCGTACCGAGCGCGCCGGCTCAATCTTGTCGATATAGATCACCCTGGCCTGCTCAAGAATGCAGAGATGCGCGGTTTCCTCTGTCTCGGCTACCAGGCGGCGCAGGTGGGGTTGAGCGCGTTCGCGAAGATCGTATTGCTCGATTGCACGATTTCCAAAATCGAAGAGGCGAAGGCCGAGGCGAAACTTCCCGTTCGTCGTCCGCTCCACCATACGATGGCGTTCGAGCACCATCAGGAAGCGGTGGGCGGTGCTCTTGTGGAGTTGCAGCGACGAGGCTACCTGCGCGAGTCCAAGCGGAACCTCGCTCTCACCCAGCAGATCAAGTACTGCAAAGGCCCTGTCCAATGCCTGAACCTTATAAGTCCCCTGAGGGGCTGTGTCTCGCATTTTGGTCCTCTATTCCGTCTATAAAGACAGTTCCAGTTTCTCAGGATATGGGACCCTGAGTCAAGGAAATGGGACGCACGGCTGAGAAATGAGACGCATAGGCTTCGTCGCCAACGATCTAAAGAAGTTAGGTCAACCAAGGAGCAACGGCGTTCCTACGCGGGAACCTCGTCGCCTTCGCCCGGCGCCAGGAACAGGTTCTCTTCGAGACCGTGCTGGCGGGTGTAGAGGTCGTAGTAACGGCCACCCAAGGCAAAAAGCTCCGCATGGTTGCCGCGCTCCACGATCCTTCCCTGCTCTACTACCAGGATCTGGTCCGCTCGACGGATTGTCGACAGCCTGTGCGCGATCACGAATGTCGTTCGCCCTACCATTAGCTGGTTCAACCCTGCCTGGATCATGGCTTCCGACTCAGAATCGAGCGAACTAGTCGCCTCATCCAGAATCAGAATGCGTGGTTGTGCCAGGAGAGCCCGAGCGATGGAAAGTCGTTGACGCTGGCCGCCCGATAACTTGACGCCGCGCTCGCCGACGATGGTGTCATAAGCTTCAGGAAAGCGTTCGGCAAACTCGTCAACACGCGCCGTGCGGCAGGCAAACAGGAATTGCTCTTCGGTCGCCTCGGGCCGCGAGAACATGATGTTCTCACGAATCGACCCATCGAAAAGAAACGAGTCTTGCAGCACCACTCCCAGTTGTGACCGGTATGTGTTCAGGTCCACGCTGGCAAGGTCGATCCCGTCCACCATCACCTGTCCGCTGGTCGGCGAGTGGAACGCGCAAATCAAACTGATTACCGTTGACTTGCCCGAACCGGACGAACCCACCAGGGCCGTGACGGTTCCATGCTCCGCCTCAAAGCTGATGCCGTGCAGCACTGGCTTGTCTGTCTCGTAAGCAAACTCGACGTTTTCGAAGCGAACGTTGCCTTCAATGGGCGGCATCTTCAGCTTGCGCTTTGGATCCTTGTTCTCTTCGAGTTCCGACATGATTTCGCGAGTTCGATCCAATCCCGCAAATGCTTCTGTCAACTGCGTGCCGATGTTCACGATCTGGAAAATCGGCATGACCATGATTGCGAGGAACATGTTGTAGCTGAAGTAGTCGCCGACCGTCCATGAGTGATTCAGGACTGCGTGGCCGCCCAGCCACATCACCAGCGCCGAAACCAGCCCCAGCACCGTAGTGGAGGCGGATCCGAGCACGCTGGTCAGGGTCAGCGACTTCATCACATTGTTGAGCAGACGATCGACACCGACCCCAAAGACACTAGCCTCTCGCTCTTCGGCGTGATAGCCCTTGATGACGCGCACTCCACCGAGCGACTCAGTGAGCCGGCCTGTGACTTCCGCATTGATTTTTGCTCTTTCGCGAAAGATGGGGCGGATTTTCTTGAAGGCATATTGAAGAACGAAGACGAATAAGCCGACTACAGCAAAAACAGTTAACGTCACAAGAGCGCTGCGATGCAGCAAATACACAAATGCCAAGACCGCAGTGAGAAGGCCGCCTACAAACTCCACGAGCCCGGTGCCAACCAGATTACGCACACCTTCCACGTCAGACATGATGCGCGCAACCAGCGTGCCCGTGCGATTTTCGTCGTAATAAGCCACCGACAACAGACCCACGTGTTTCTGCACCTGGCGCCGCATCTCGGCGATCAGCCTTTGACCAGCCTTTGAGAGCAACTGCGTCAACGAGAACGACGTAATCGCCTGAACGATCATGGCTGAAAAAACGAGAGCGATAATCTTGGGCAGCAATTCCGGGTGGGGATTGGTTTGCGAAAGGACTTTGTCCAGCAACGTCTTGGAGGTGTAAGGAAGCACCAACCCTGCTACCCGATTGACAGCCATCAATGCCATCCCCGCGGCCAACAGACCCTTGCGAGGCGCAACAAGTGCCTTGATCTCCGGCCAGAGCGCTTTAAGATTCGGCTTGCGCTTGGGCAAGTCGGCAGCGCGAGCGCGAGCGCTTCCACCACGCGGCGACCGCTCCGCTCCCGCGCTCAACCCCATTCCGCCGCCACGCATGGTGCTCATGTACTAGACCTTCCCCGAACGGCGTGCAGCAATAAAAGACCGTACGCACAAGATCACGTAAATCAGCAGCAGACCGGTCATTGTCAGTTTCGATGCCAGCGCAATTTCGTTCGCGGGCATCCCCGCCGATGTCGCATGCACGTATCCGCGAACGGCTTCGACCGCTCCGCCGATGAATCCCAGAAGCGCGATCGTTACATTGATATGCATGAAGAGCTTGCGCCGCGACTCACTCGGGCTGATCGCCAGCAAACCGCCTATTCCCAGTGCCACGCCAAACCACGTTGGAATCAGCGCAGTAATGTGCTGAGCGCCGGTGCCGAAATAACCCACCAGACCAAGTGCAATCAAAAGAACCGCAAAGACCAGTGTCACTTTTGCCAAGCAAAAACCTCTCCCTTGAGGCTGTGGTCAAGGATATCAGTCCTGTAGATGCTTGACAGTGGCGCCGTGATTCCAGAATCCGCCGTAATCAGCGTTGAATGCGTGCCGATCCGCCCTGCGCGAAGGCCCTCACCTGGTCCAGCGTAGCCATCGTTGTGTCGCCGGGAAAGGTGGTTAACAGCGCTCCGTGCGCCCAGCCGAGTTTCAGCGCATTCTCCGGCGATTCGCCGGTCAGCAGCCCATAAATAAACCCCGCCGCGAATCCATCTCCGCCGCCCACGCGATCGAGCACATCCAGTTCTGCTGTGGGCGCCATATAGGTTTTGCCACCAATCCACGCCACCGAACTCCAACTATGCCGGTTTGTGGAGTGAACCTCCCGCAGCGTCGTTGCCACGATCTTGACATGTGGAAGCTTCTTCACTACCTGGTCCATCATGCCAAAGAACACGCTGGGGTCGAGCTTCGACTTGGCCGCTACTTCCGGGCCGGGAATGCCTAGTCCCTTCTGCAGATCTTCTTCGTTGCCCACCAGCACATCGACATTCTCAACGATCTTCGCTATCGTTTCGACGGCGCGCTTATCGCCGCCATGAATCTTCCAGAGTTTCTCCCGAAAATTCAAATCGAACGAAGTAACGGCGCCTGCAGCTTTCGCTTCATGCATCATTTCTGCGGCCAACTCTGCCGTCGTTGCCGACAGGGCCGCAAAGATACCTCCGCTATGCACCCAGCGCACGCCTGCGGCGAAGATCGTTTTCCAGTCGAAGTCTCCCGGCTTCAGGCGCGCCGCCGCTTCATTGGCGCGGTTGTAAAACACAACCGGTGCGCGCACGCCAAAGCCGCGATCGCTATAAACCGTTGCCATGTTCGGCCCCGAGACACCGTCGTGCTTGAAGTGCTTGTAAACCGGCTTCACACCCATGGCCAATACGCGCTCGGCAATCAGATCTCCAATCGGATAGTCCGACATCGCTGAAGCAATTGACGTGTTGAGGCCGAAACAGTTCGAAAGATTGGCAGCGACGTTGAACTCTCCGCCACTCACGTGAATCTGGCACTCAGTGGCTTTGCGAAACGGGATGATCCCAGGATCGAGCCGATGGACCAACGCTCCCAGCGAAAGAAAATCGATCGCGCCATCTTTGCGAATGTTCAAGCCATCAGCCATATTCTCGTCGCTCCTTTGGATCCCGCTTCTTGCATTCGATCGTCTTAAAACCGCTATTGTCCAAACGACTGTTTCACATCCTCGACAACCTCTTCAGGCGTCCACTCATTTCCCGGATAGAACTTCAGCACTTTTCCATCTCGCCCGATCAGCGTCGTCGAAAGCGTGTGCGTAATCGTACCGTCTGAGGCATCGGTCATTCCCACGTTGAAGAACTTCGCCATCTCTGTCAATACCGGTTTCTCCGGCACCGCAAAGTCCCAATGCGCAAACGCGGCCTTTGCATCGCTGCCGATGTACTGCTCGCCGTACGCTTTCAGCCTGTCCGGTGTATCGTGTTCGGGGTCAAAGCTCACACAAACCAGGTGCATCTTACCCTTAAGTGCCGGGTCCGCGGAAACCCGCTTGTCAATCGCGGCAAAGTTGCGAGTCACCAGGGGACAGAAATTCGGCAAAGGGCACCGTGTATAGATAAAAGTGATGAGAAGTTCCTTGCCGCGAAACTCATTGAGGTGGATGATTCGTCCATCCTGATTGCGCAATTTGAAATCGGGAACAGCGTCACCCTTCGCCGGAACGTGATAAATCACGGCCGGCCGGTAATCTGGCTTGCCCTGGGCCACAACCACGATGTGATCCAGCAGCACGGTGGCATCGTCACGCTGCGAAACCAAAACGTCCGCGGTAATCACGTCGCCCGCATGTAATTCGCTGAGGATGCTTGGATCTTTCAGTTTGTAAGGCATGGTCATCGCGTCCATATAGCCCGGAATAGCGTCGTGTTTCAGCGTGACTTCGCCGGTCGACGGCTGCGTGGAAATAACCTTACCCCGCAATTTGTAGATATTGTAGGAAGACGTGTCGGCAGAGTCTCGCGACTCATTCTGCTGGCGATGGCACCCCGAAAGCGCCGCCATCCCAATGACCATACAAACGACTAGTTTTCGTATCACACCCCAGTCTACAACCTGCCATGTTTCCCACAGATTGCATGCATTTCGCTCTGTCGCCCAACGGCGTATAACGCAGGTATGGGCACTCAATCTGGGGCCGAACTCGACGCATGGTTGCGTGAAGGTGGACTCGTGGTCGCCTCGAGTGATCGTGCGGCCCGCGCGCTGCAGGCTAATTTTCATCGCCTGCGCCGTACCGAAGGGCTATCTGCGTGGCCGACGCCCAACATTGTTGACTGGAAGTCATTTACCCGAGCCGCATGGGAAGATCGAAACCTCGACGGCCTTCTGCTACTCAACTCTGCGCAGGAACAGTCTCTTTGGTCTGAGATCATCCATAGCGAGAAACACCTTCCTACCGCTCTCCCGGAGTCGATTCGCCGTCTCGCCGCCATGGCGATGGATGCCCACAATCTGCTCTGCTCGTATGCGCCGCAATTCCTTCGCAGCTCGTCGCGCGTCAGCTGGGATCAGGACGCCGGACAATTCAGCCAGTGGCTAGCCTCCTTCGACGATCACTGCGCCAGGAACGGCCTGGTCAGCTCGAGCCGCGTTCCACTTGAATTGATCAACCGATTGCAGGAAGACTCGTCGGGGCGCACACCGATATACATTGCCGGCTTCGATCGCATTGTCCCTACTCAACGCCGGCTCTTTGACGCTTGGTCTTCCTGGCAGCAATTCAATCCGGAAGATCCGACATCGAACGTAGGTTCCTATTTCGTTCGCGACGGGCGGTCCGAACTTGAGGTCTGCGCATGGTGGTGCCACCAGCAACTCAGAGTGAACCCAGACCGGCGACTGCTCGTTGTCACGCAGGATCTATCGGAGCGCCGTGGCGAAATCGAGCGAGCCTTCCTTCGGTTCAATGACGCCAACGGCCTACCTCAATTTGAATTCTCGCTGGGAATGCCGCTGAGCAAAGTCCCCCTGGCGCGTTCCGCCCTTTTGCTTCTCCGTTGGCTTGGGAATGCACTCAACGAAAGCGAAATTGATTGGCTTTTCTCGAGCGGCCTCGCAGCTTCGCAGGATGAGTCATCGGCGTTGCAGGGTTACATGCGCAGGTTGCGCGATCGTGACTTGCAACGGATGCAATGGCCTCTTGAGGCCTTTCTGAATCAGACTCAAGCCTCCGCCTCTCTGCCGCCGCAGTGGATTCGACGCGTAATCACGGCCGAGCGCAGCCTGAAAGAGGCTGGCAATTTGCACAACCCCACCGACTGGGCGGACAAGGTTCCCCGCCTGCTGGAGACGATAGGTTGGCCGGCCACTCAGTCGCAGGGCAGCGTCGAATTCCAAGCCCAGCGTCGCTGGCAGCAGGCATTGGATACGGCTGGCTCACTTGGGTTCGATGGCCGCCGCATCGACTGGTACGAATTTCTCAGCGACCTTGAAAGAGCAGCCGAGGAGATACTGTTTGCGCCGCAGTCCACAGATGCGCCTATCCAGATCGCAGGGCCTGCCGAATCCGCCGGATTGACCGCCGACGCTATCTGGTTCCTTGGTGCCGACGAGGACTCATGGCCCGGCAGCGCGGCGATGCATCCCTTTCTGCCTCGTTATGTACAGCGAGACTCTGCCATGCCGCACTCTTCTCCGAAGCTGGACTGGCAGTTTTCTTCAACCATTACGCAACGTTTGCTTTGCTCCGCAGTTGAGGTCAATTTTAGTTTTGCGATGCAAAAGGAGGAAGTGGAAGCCAGACCATCGCGCCTCGTCGAGCAAATTGCCGGCACGCCGCAGATCTTGCCCGCGACTATGCTTCCACCGCCATACGATCCACCGATCTCAATTCCTTTCGCCGATTCAACCAACATTCGATTCGCTCAACATCGACTTCACGGCGGGGCAAGCGTACTCTCTGCGCAGTCCCAGTGCCCCTTCAAAGCGTTTGCCACAGCGCGTCTCGATGCGAAGGCGTGGGATACCGCGGAGATGGGGCTGACGGCCAAACAGCGAGGGCAACTTCTCCATGATGTTCTTCACTCAATCTGGTCCGGACCACCCCGGGGCATCAGGAGCCACTCCGATTTGATCGCACTGGCCAATTTGCAGTCATTCGTCCGAAACCATGTTCGCAACGTCCTGAAGAAGAAAGTTCCTGACTCAGTTCGCGAACGGATGCCCGCACCGTATATTGACCTCGAAGAAACACGACTGGTTCGACTCGTCGCAGAGTGGCTCCAATTCGAATCCAGGCGCATTCAGTTCACCGTTGAAGAAACGGAAGTTGTTCGTACCGTCACGATCGCTGGCATGAGCATGAATCTTCGACTCGACCGGGTTGACCGGCTTGTGGATGGTTCTCCGTTGGTCATCGATTACAAGACTGGTACCGTTGATCCCAGGTCATGGGACCTGCCCCGGCCCGACGATCTGCAGTTGCCGCTCTACAAGGTCTTTGGACTTGAACCAACGCAACCATCTTTATTTGATAGCTACGGAGGTCCGGCCAGCGGAGGCTTGGTTTTCGCCAAGATTCGTCCGGGCGATACGTGCTTTGCAGGTCGCGTTGTCGACGCCGCTAAAACGATCGATTCGGATCTCACCGGACAGAGCCCTCTGATCCGGCGAAAGCTCACGGGGTTGGACGAGTCAAATTGGAAGGAATACATCGAACAACTCTCCGCAGAATTCATCTCCGGCCGCGCGGATGTTGATCCACGCGATTACCCGAAGACTTGCGAGCGCTGCGGTCTTCAATCTGTCTGCCGCATCCAGGAACCCGAAAATCGCGCACGCGTTGAAGGGGAAGAGAACATCGGGGAGGATGATGATGAAGGATAGCCTCGTGCTGTCTGTTCCTCCCGATCAGGCTCAGCGCATCTCTGCACTCGACCCTCATCGCTCGATTCTCGTGCAGGCACCTGCAGGCTCGGGCAAAACCGACCTGCTCACCCGGAGATTTCTTCGCCTGCTCGCAGAGGTTGACGATCCCCGGCAGATCGTCGCCATCACTTTCACCCGAGCCGCTGCAGCCGAGATGCGTCACCGCATTCTCTCCGAACTTAAGAAAGCTGATTCTCGCGCAACTTCAGATCAACTCCACGACGAGTTCTCCATGGAAGCGCTTGCCGACCGAGCGCTTGCCCGATCGCATAAATTCGGCTGGCAATTACTCGATCTCACCTCACAATTGCGCATCTCAACGATCGATTCCTTTTGTCGCGAGCTTGCGATTCAACAACCCATACATTCCGGCGTTGGAAACAATCTGCAAATCAGCGAGAGGCCCACTGATCTCTATCGTCGCGCGGCGCGTCTCACTCTGGAGAAACTCGGTGATTCACGCCTTCCCGAACTCAGCGTTGCAATCAGCAACCTCCTCTTGTGGCGCGATAACAACTGGAAAGAACTGGAAGAGCTTTTAGTCAAGATGCTCGGCCAGCGCGACCGCTGGATGCACAAATTCGTGCTGAGCCAGGAACCGGATTGGAATGAAATTCGCGAATGGCTAGAACGGCCATTCGCCAATGCGGTGCGCACTTCCATTGAGTCATTGGCTCGCCTTCTGGAAGGTGCTCCCGGCGCATGCGATGAAGCGCTCGAGCTTGCGCGCTTTGCGTGCGCACACGGTGCGGATGATATCCATCGGGAACTCGCCGAACTGGCGGAATTTCCCTATGGTCCATATGACGACTCGACCGCTCTCGAAAACGCCCGAAGCGCACATCTCTGCCTGTCAAAATTACTGCTGAATCAAGAGGGCACCTTTCGCCAGCGCATCGACAGTCGTCTTGGTTTCCCCAAAGAGTATCTCGATGAGAAGTTGCGCCTGCAGGATCTGATCGGGCAGCTTTCAGCGATTCCTGAACTTGAAGAGGAGCTGGCCGGTATTCGAAAGCTTCCTCCCGCACGCTATAGCGACGAAGATTGGCAAATCGTGCGGGCGAGCTTCATGCTTCTACGCCATGCCGCAGGCGAGCTGAAGGCCGCGTTCGCTGAAGCAGGCACCGTCGACTTTGTTGAAGTGGCGCAGATTGCCCGGCAGGTGCTACGCGACGAAGATCGCTTGCCCACTGAAGCGGCGATATCCGCAGCCGATGATATTCGCCACCTGCTCGTTGACGAGTTTCAGGACACCAGCCGTCGCCAGCTCGAATTCATCAGCGCTCTGATCCTTGCGTGGCCAGAGCGTACAGGCCGCACCATCTTCGTTGTCGGCGATCCGATGCAGTCGATCTATTCGTTCCGCGATGCCGAGGCCGAACTCTTTGGCCGCGTCAAGGAAGTGGGCTTCGAGTTTAGCGATGAGGAATCTTTCCTGGTCGATCCAGTCAGGCTGACCGCAAACTTTCGAACGGATCCACGGCTTGTTTCATCCACGAATGATGCCTTTGAGAAAGTCTTTGCCGAACCTGACGGCAGCGGCATCGATTTTGCCAAGGCGGAGCCTGCGCGAAAACCCTCCGCCGGCCAGAATAAGCGCATGGAGCTTCACCTCGAATTTATACCTCGTATCAAAGCAGGAAACGCGAGCGATCGTGAATCGGTGCGCGCCCGAGAGGAAATACAAGCCAGGCGTGAGGCCGCGCGTAATTTGCAGATTGCTGACCTCATCGCACTCATCCGCAGCCATCTCGACCGCGTGGATGCAGCGCGTAGCACCGGAAGCAGATATCGGATTGCCGTGCTTGGCCGCGCACGAACTGCACTCGCTCCGATTGCCGCTGCACTGCGCGAGGAAAAGATTCCGTTTCGCGCCATCGAACTCGAGAGTCTCAAAGACCGCCCCGAAATTCTGGATTCCACGGCGCTGGCACGTGCGCTTCTCAACCCTCAAGACCGTGTGGCGTGGCTGGGCGTTTTGCGTGCGCCCTGGTGCGGACTGAGTCTCGCCGAGCTTCACTCCATCGCCGGGACCGACGATGGAGTGAGAGCGGCAACCCCGATTCCCCAGTCGCTTGGTGAGCGGGTTGATCTTCTCTCAACGGCCTCGCGAAAGGCAGCCAAACGCGTGCTGCAGGCATTTTCGTCCTTGCCCCAACTGCGTAACATATTGCCCACCGGCTCGACCGGAACGCTCGTGCAGCGGATTTGGCACTCTATCGGCGGTGATCGCTGTGTGGATGATTCGGGGCGCGCTAATCTTGAGCTTTTTTGGAAGTTGCTGGACGATCTGCCTCAAGGCGAACAGGACCTAACCGGTCCTGGGCTCGATGCCGCGCTCGAAGACTTCTGCGCCCTTCCTGATCCGGCAACCAGCAGTGAGTGCGGTGTGCAACTCATGACTATTCATAAATCGAAGGGACTGGAATTTGAAGTCGTAATTGTCCCGGATTTGCATGCGCGCAACGGCAGCAGCAAATCGGATTTGCTCTCGTGGTTTGAGCGCGGCATTGCAGAGCCAATCGAATCCGATGATCTCACCGAATTTCTCGTTGCTCCATTGCAATTCAAAGGAGCGGATCGCGGCAAAGCTAAACAGTGGGTCGACAATATCCGCCGCGAACGTGAATTGCAGGAAACGCGGCGCGTTCTCTATGTCGCCGCCACCCGCGCCCGCGAAGAGTTGCATCTGTTTGCGCAACCGACGTACAAATCTGAAAACGGATTGCTTACGCTCGTCGAGCCTCGCAATTGCCTGCTTGCCACAGCGTGGCCGGCATTGGCTGACGAAATTCACGCTCGCTTCGATCAGTGGGATCCCGCACTCCACGATACGAACACAGATGAAGAACTCACAATCCAGGATCTTGCTGCATCCGCTGTGGACAATCTCCTGGTGATGCCCACCCCTGCTCAGCCAACTATTCTGAGGCGCTTGCCCGAAGAGTTCCGACCAAGCTTTGCGATCAACACAACTCCTTCAGCAGAATCGGTCATCGGTCTTGGAGACAGTCCTTATCAGCGCCATGAAGGCGGCCTGCTCTCGCGTGCGTTGGGCAACGCAGTCCATAAACTGCTCGAAGATCTGGCACACTTGCGCACGGAGCTCGATTGGAACGAAGCTCGCAATGCACTTGAAAAGGTGCGCCCGCGCATTACTGCCTCAATCCGCTCTGCAGGTCTTTCTGTCGCCGAGGCACAAGAGATTTCTTCAAAGGCATTCGAATTTGCGGTGAAGGCCTCGCGCGATCACTACGGCCAATGGATTCTTTCCCAGCATTCTGAAGCGGCCAGCGAGTCGGGTTGGGCCGGTATGGTCTCGGGCGACCTTCGCCTCGTTCGCGTAGACCGACTCTTCCGCGCGGGTCTCGAGCCGCTTCTGCCCGGCGACGGTGCTCTGTGGATCATCGACTACAAGACGGCACATACGGACAAGCTTGATCCAAACGTTGCGCTGCCGGGTTTTCGGACCGCATTCGCACCACAACTGAATATGTATGCAGATGTTTTGCGCAATGTGAACGGTCCAGATTTGCAGCTTCGCGCCGGCCTGTATTATCCGCGCATGTCGCTGTTCGACTGGTGGGAAATTTAGTGAGTCACATTCGTTGCGCCGAGCCCGATTGCGCGCATCAGTTCCAGGGCGTTGCTCGTCTTTACCACGCCCGGCTTGAGCTTGTAATCAAAGATGAGCTTTCCGTCTTCGAGTCGATCTTCGAAGTGACAATTTTCTGCGCGACCATCCATCGTAGTTGGAATCTCGGCCAGCGCAAGGTCGTGCGTGCTCACAATCCCAATGGCGCCGCGATCGATCAGGCTCCGCACAATCAGCTTCGTACCTTCCAGACGATCATGCGAGTTCGTGCCTGACAACAGCTCGTCCATCAAAAACAAGACCGGAACCGGCCCATCCGAAAGATCCTCGGTGATCTTCAGGCGGCGGATCTCGGCATAGAATCGCGAGGTTCCGCCCGAAAGCGAATCCAATACGCATATCGACGCAGCCACAGCCAAGGATGACATTCGCAGTCCACGAGCTCGCACTGGAGCACCACACTGCGCCAGCACAGCGTTCACACCGATGGAACGAATGAACGTACTTTTCCCGGCCATATTCGGCCCGCTCAAGACAATGAGCCGCAACTCATCGCCGAGCTTTACATCATTGCGAACTGCTTTCTTCGACGGAAGCAGCGGGTGTGTCATACCCTCTATCTCAAAAAGCGGACCTTTCTCCACGAACTGCGGCAGAACATCGTCGGGATGTTCGAATGCATAGCCAGCCAAGGCGGTCAATGCTTCAAATTCACCAACTGCATCGAGCCACTCACGAATGTGCGGACCAAACTCCTGCTGCCATCCTTCCGCCAGAAAAACGCACTGCGCGCTCCAGAACGTCAGCACATCCAAAAGCCGCATGGCTGGATTTCGTCTCGATTCGAGATAGCCTACAATTCGATCGAGGCTGCGAATTGCATCCGATGGAACGAAACGATCGTGCTTCAATCGCGCTTGAATCTGTTGCAACTTTGCTGCAGAAAACTGCCCGTGATCGATCAGCCTCAGAACACCCGCGAGCACATCGAGGTCGTTCGTTGCCTTCTCGATTGCTTCAGCAGATTCATCCCATCGCGCATGCAAGCGGTGCGCCCACGCCAGGTTGAGCGCTGATATTGCCAACGCAACCGAGCCCAGCCCCCAAACGCCCCATGCCCCAATTCCCGCTACCCACAATGCGCTAAGTACAGTCGTCGTGATGCGAATCGGAAGCGTCTTCAGGATGGCTTTGTGCTCTCCCCATTTCGCCAACTCATCCGGATGCACTCCCGCGCGCACCGTCTCCCCTACACAGAAGAGTTCTTCATGCAGATTGATCCGCGTGTTCAATTCGCGAATTGCGCCATGCCGGACAATGATCTCCTGCGGTGGCGCCGCCTTCAGCAACCATGCGGCCAGCGTTTCCTCGCCCGCTCTTGTCCTCGCCGTGCACAGGAGTTCAAACAGCGAAGCCGTTCCGAAGATGTCAAGATCGCGAGCGTATGGATGAGCCGGATCGAGAAACCTCTCTCCCGTCTCTCCTGTTCCTGCCCAACGATCCTCCAGCCGCGCTTCCCCACGCTCGTAGAATTCGATGGAGCGCTTTCTTGATCGGATTTGTTGTAGCCGCCGCTCGTGGAGGATGGACAGGCAAGCAAATATACCGGCGGGAATCAGCAGCAGCCATAGGAGCTTGACGAAATACAGCAGAATCAGCGCGGCGGCAATGGTTGCAAAAGCAACCGCAACCTTGGAATATCCGAGAACGCGTTCCCGACTTTGGTCGAGGGCCTGTGCAGTTCGCAATTCACTCAGTCGCGCGGAATACAACACCGCGGGATCGCTCAAATCTCGCGTTGTATCGCTCGCACCCATCGCACACTCCACTGCTCTCAACCAAGACTAACGCAGTGGAGATGGGAAGGAGATGGGAAGGAGGTTGGACTTGATTGGCTTTGCGGTTAGCCTGCAGCTTCGGCAGCCTTTTTTTGTGCAGCCATTACGCTTTTGTGGTGACGAACGTCCGCGCCCTGGATCCAGAAGATCACGTCTTCTGCGATGTTCGTTGCGTGGTCGGCGACCCGCTCGAGAGCGCGGCAAATCATGAGCGCATTCAGCGCCTGGGGAGCGATATGGCTTTGCTCCTCCATCACCTTGGTCAGCGATTTGTAAGCTGCGCGGTTCATCTTGTCGACCGCGTCGTCCATCAACAGAACGGCGCGTGCCAACTCCGGATCGGCATCGATAAATGACTGCAGACTCTTGCGCACCATCTCTGCGGAGAGTGTCGCCATTCGCGGAATGTCCACCGGCAATTCCGGCACGGCCGCCATCTGTTCCATGCTACGCACGCGTTCGCTGATGCTTTTGGCCGAATCGCCTACGCGTTCCAGGTCGGCATTGATCTTGATCACGCTGAGGATGAAGCGCAGATCGATAGCCATCGGCTGTTCCATCGCCAACAAATCCAGCGCCGCTTGGTCGATGTCGCGCTCCAGGCGATTAATCGCCACTTCGCTATGGCTCACCAAGTCGCAGATCGAGAGATCGCGTACCCGATAAGCCTCGATGGCGCGCTGAATCGCCTGCTCGGCCAGACCGGCCATCACCAGCAGATTTTCTTTCAGTTGGTCGAGACTCTGTTGAAAACGAATGCGTGTCATCCGAACCGTCCCGTGATGTAATCCTCGGTGCGTTTGTCGCTGGGGTTCGTAAAGATCTTATGAGTTGAGTCGAACTCCACCATGCGCCCGTTCAGAAAGAAACCAGTCTTCTCTGCGACACGGGCGGCTTGCTGCATGTTGTGGGTCACAATCACGATAGTGTACTGCGATTTCAGCTGAAAGATCAGGTCTTCTATTTTCGAAGTAGATACCGGGTCAAGTGCCGACGCGGGTTCGTCCATCAGCAGAACCTCTGGATCGACGGCCAGGGCACGCGCAATGCAGAGCCGCTGCTGCTGCCCGCCCGAGAGGCTCGCGCCGGACTTCGATTTCAAATCGTCCTTTACCTCATCCCACAGAGCCGAATTCTTCAGCGAACGCTCGACAATTTCATCGAGCGCGCGGCGATTCGAATACCCGTTCAGCTTGAGCCCCGACGCAACGTTGTCGTAAATCGACATGGTTGGAAACGGATTTGGCCGCTGAAACACCATTCCCACGCGCCGCCTGATCTCCACCGGCTTGGCGTCGTTATAGATGTCGAGATCGCCGATGCGCACCGTTCCGGTGACGCGGGCGATGGGATTGGTTTCGTGCATCCGATTCAGGCAGCGCACAAACGTGCTTTTGCCGCAGCCGGATGGACCAATCAGCGCAGTGGCATGATTGGCCGGAATGTTCAGGTTGATGTCCTGCAGCGTGTGGTTGTTTCCATACCACGCATTCAGGTTCGTCACCTCGATGCCTACACCCACCTAGCTTGCCCCTTTCAAAACTCCGCGACTCGTGACATACCGCACCAGCGAAACTGCGATCACAATCAGCGCGATCAGCACCAGCGCTCCGGCCCACGCCAGCCTGTGCTGGTCCTCGTAAGGCCCCGTGGCGTACACCCAGATCTGCAACGGCAGAGCCTCGATCGGCCGATTCGGATCGGTGCTCCAGAATGCATTGCCCAATGCCGTAAAAATAAGCGGCGCGGTTTCTCCCGCAACGCGCGCGAACGCCAGCATGCAGCCGGTGATGATTCCGGGCGAAGCGGTCTTTACCGTAATCGAGAGAACCGAGCGCCAGTTCGGTAGTCCCAGTCCCAGCGCTGCCTCGCGAATATTGTTCGGCACCATCAGCAGCATCTCTTCTGATGTTCGCGCCACTGTTGGAATCATCATGATGCCCAACGCCACTCCGCCGGAGAACGCCGAGAAATGTCCCTGTGGAACCACGATCAGCGAATACGCTGCCAGGCCCATCACGATGGATGGAACTCCGTTAAGCACATCCGCGGTGAAGCGGATAGCATTGGCCAGCTTTGTGCCACGCCCGAATTCCGCGAGATAGATTCCGGCGCCGATACCGATGGGCACCCCGATCGCACTCGCGATTCCAAGCAGCACGCCCGAGCCGACAATGGCGTTTGCCATGCCTCCCCCGGATTCACCCTCAGGCACGGGGTTCTGCGTGAAGAAAGCCAGGTTCAGAGAGCTCGCGCCCTTGTAGATAAGGTAGACAAAGATCGCAATCAAGGGCACGATCACCAGTGCGGTGGCGAGAACTGCCAACCCGGTCACCGCATGATCGGTCACCGCTCGCCATCCTGATCGAAAGCTGGTTTTTTGCGTCGCCATCGCTCCCTAGTCCCTGCTCCTCAATGTGCCCTCGCCGGTGCGCCTCGCGTCACCGCCCAAACCAGAATCCTGCGCCAGCGCGTTCACCAGGATCGTGACGATAAACAGGGCCAGCCCAATCTCAATCAGCGCGCTGCGATGCAGATCCCCGGACGCTTCTGCAAATTCGTTGGCAATGACCGACGCCATCGAACTTCCATTCGCCAATAGCGACTTGCTGATCTCGGGCGTGTTGCCGATCACCATCGTCACGGCCATCGTCTCGCCGAGTGCGCGCCCCAACCCGAGGATGACCGCGCCCACAATGCCGATCCGCGCATTGCGCAGCACGCCCATGCGGATCATCTCCCAGCGCGTCGCTCCCAGCGCCAGCACCGCTTCACGCTGCGAGTGCGGAACCGCCGTCATCACCTCGCGCGTCAGCGACGAAATGATCGGCAAGAATCATGATGGCCAGAATGACAGCCGCAGCCACATAGCCCAGACCTGTCGGATTGTCGTCGACAAAAAGTCCTGTCCATCCCAGGTATTTCACCAGCAACGGATTCACGTGTTCCCGCAGCAGCGGAACCAGAACGAAGACCGCCCACAGGCCATAGATGATGCTGGGAATCGCCGCCAGCAATTCGGTAATAAACGCCAGAGGGCCGCGCAGGAATCGCGGGCACATCTCGGTGAGGAAGATCGCAAGCCCAATCGCCAGCGGAACCGCGATTACAAGAGACAGCAGCGACGACACCAGCGTGCCATACACAAACGGCAATGCGCTGAAGTGCCCATTCACCGGGTCCCAGTAGCTGGGCTGTCCCGAATACGGATCATGTGCGGGCGTCATGTAAAAGAAATGGAAGCCCAAAGATGTGCCAGGCCAGGTCTCGAGCGCAGCATCAATTCCGACAAGATCAGCAGCACGATGCCGAAGATGCTCAGCGCACAAATCACCATCAATACGCGAAAAATTCGGTCGGCCAGCGCTGAGTTCCCCCGCGACATCAGGAACTTGCGAACGTCGGAGACCTCGTTTCGAGGCGCCTCTGCCGGTCGTTCCGGGACCGAAACTTTTGGAGTGGACTGGAGTTGGAGGTCGAGAGACGCGTATCTCTGGCACTGGAAGTGTCACCGTTCGTAGGCTACCGGGCAAAGATGAATAGAAGGTTACAGCGCTGCTAAATCAAACGCATACAACGCACTTCTGACAGAAAAACTCCACATTTGCTCTGAACTCAAGCGATCCACTTCTTTCGATGCCTTCGCGAAATGCAAGCTGGTAGTCAAGACATGAATGGCAATTCGAGTTATCCTTGAACCCTCTCCCGCCTGCAGATTCCTATAAGCTGATGAACTGAAATCATTAGGCTAACCTCATGCGCCCAATCTCGCTTGCTCTCGCCCTCGCCTTCGCGCCGCTTCAATGTTCTTGCTCAAACCACCTTCAGGCCGACGCACCTCACCGTGACTGGAAGGCCGCCTGGATCACCCACCCGACGGCGCCCCTGCGCGAGCCCCTCGTTCTCCATTTCCGCCGGACGCTCGAATCTGCCGTCCGTTCCCGCCGCTTACGTCGTTCGCGTGAGCGCCGACAATCGCTTCATCTTGTACGTGAATGGAAAGCGCGTCGGCGACGGTCCTGCTCGCGGCGACCTCACCCACTGGCGCTACGAGCGCTTTGACCTCGCACCCTACCTCCAGACAGGCCACAACCTCATCACCGCGACCGTCTGGAATTTCGGCGTCTACGCACCCGTCGCCCAGATGAGCGACCGAACCGCGTTTCTGCTCGAGAGCGAAGCCACCGGCGCGGCGGCATCAGCACACCCGATGGCTGGCTCGTCGAAGAAGAGCCCGGCCAACGTCCGCTCGATCGCTCCACCGTGACAATCAAGACCTACTTCGCCTCCGGCCCCGGCGAAGAAATTGACGCCTCTAAATACGACTGGAACTGGAACTGCGAGACTCCCGGCGCAAACTGGGTTCCTGCCGCCAGCCCCATGCGCGACAGCATCTTCCCCGGCACCAATCACGCCCACTCCGCCGACACCACCGGCGACAACCCCTGGGGATTGGTCCCGGACGAACTGCCGCACATGGAGTACTGCACAACTGACGTTGGGGACAGTTCGGTTGCGCGCCGATTCGAACACGGACCACACTTGCCCCGATTCGCCCGAGAGATCGTCAACTCGGTGACGAGATGGCCAGCTTCTCAGTCAACATCTTCCTGCGCACCACTCAATTGCCTCGCAGCACTCACGTCCACCTTCTCCTCGACCGCAAGAGACCCTCACCACCGCCTACCCCGAACTCACCGTCTCCGGCGGCAAAGGCTCCCACATCGTCCTCACCTACTCCGAAGCCCTCTACGACAACGAACGAGCACAAAGGCGACCGCGATGCGGTCGACTACGCGGATGCCAAAGGCATTAAGCATCCGCGCAAGCCCTCGGCCTAACCGACAGCTTCCTCCCCGACGGCGGCCCGCACCGCGTCTTCACGCCCCTGTGGTGGCGCACCTGGCGCTATCTCGACCTCGACATCACCACTGGCTCGAACCTCTCACCCTCGAATCCCTCAAGGCCTACTTCACCGCCTACCCCTTCGAGGAGCGCGCCAAATTCGATTCCGGCGACGCCGACCTCGCCAAGATCTGGGACATCAGCTGGCGCACCGCCCGCGACGACGCCCATGAAACCTACATGGACACGCCCTACTACGAGCAACTCCAGTACGTCGGCGACACGCGCATCCAGGCGCTCATCTCCTACACGGTCGCCGGCGACGACCGCCTCGCCCGCCAGGCCATCGCCGCATTCGACGACTCCCGCATCCCCGAAGGCATCACCCGCAGCCGCTATCCAAGCAATCTTCCGCAGAACATTCCCGACCTTCTCCCTGCTCTGGATCGGCATGCTGCACGACTACTGGATGTACCGCCCCGATCCCCAATTCGTCCGCGACGAGCTCCCCGGCACGCGCGACGTTCTCGACCTGGTTCGCCAAATACGAAAACCCCGACGGCCTGCTTCGCCAGCTGCCCTGGTGGAGCTTCATCGACTGGGTTCCCTCCGGCGAAATCCCCACCTACGACGCGACATGGCGAGTCCTGCGTCACGACCCTCCAATATCTCGGCGCTCTCATCGAAGCCGCCGACCTCGAACAGCATCTCGGCGACTCCGGCCTCGCCACGCGCTACCAGTCGCGCCTCGATCACGTCCGCTCCAGCCTGACCTCCAAATGCTGGGTCGCCTCCCGCGGACTCATCGCCGACAATCCCGACCAGAAGATCTTCAGCCAGCAAGCCAACATCCTCGGCGTGCTCTACGACGTGATCCCAAGAGATCAGCAGCAGGACGTCCTGCGCCGGATGCTCGCCATCGAACCCGGCACCACTCCCGACGGCGTGCTCTCTGCCTCCTACTATTTCCGCTTCTACCTCGCCCGCGCGCTCGACCACGCAGGCATGGCCGACGACTATCTCAAATCGCTCGATCCCTGGCGCAAACTGCTGCCGCTCCACTTCAGCACCTGGCCCGAAATCCCCGGCGACACCCGCTCCGACTCGCACGCATGGTCGGCCCACCCCATCTACGACATGCTCACCCTCGTTGCCGGCATCGAACCCGCCAGCCCCGGCTTCGCCACCGTCCGCATCGCTCCCCATCTCGGATCGCTCGATCACCTCACAGCGACCTTCCCCCACCCCTCGGGCGATATCAAGGTCGAGTATCACCGTGACGGCTCCGGCTTAGCCGCCACCATCACTCTTCCCGGCACCCTCACCGGCACCTTCGTTTTCAACGGCAAGACCCAGCCTCTCAAGCCCGGTATCAATCGCATCACTGCCAACTAGGCTCCCGAGGTTCCGTTTCGAACAGTGGGAATTCCGGGCTGTTTTCTCTCGTTCCGGGCCCTGATCCCTGATCCCTGTTCCCTGTTCCCTGCTCTGTAGTTACTCCTTAAGAAAATCGATGTATTTCCCATCGAATCGCTGTTCCGTGTTCGAGTTAAACGTGCTACAACTTCCAACATGGCAAGAAGCAAAGACTCAACGCCATCAGGGCACGTCAATTTAAGAACACTTGCTGAACACCTGGAGCTGTCGCAGACCACCGTTTCACTGGTCCTCAACAATTCACCTTCGGCAAAGTCCATCCCCCAGGAGACA
Source organism: uncultured Acidobacteriaceae bacterium (assembly GCA_963802565.1). Lineage (GTDB taxonomy): Bacteria > Acidobacteriota > Terriglobia > Terriglobales > Acidobacteriaceae > Telmatobacter. Next base: position 165,341 of record CAWDJR010000030.1, read on the forward strand.
CGCAACCGCGTGCTCGAGGCGGCGACGCGTCTCAATTACCGCCCCAATTACTTCGCCCGCTCGCTGCGCCAGAGCCGCTCCATGTCTGTCGGTGTGCTCGCGCCCGATTTGAGCGAAGGCTACTTCACGCGTGTGATGAGCGGAGTCGTGCAGGAACTCACGCAGGCTCACTACTTCTACTTCACGGCCTGCCACGACTGGAACCGCGAACTGATCGAGCAGTATCCGCGCATGCTCGTCGAACGCGCCGTCGACGGCTTTCTGCTTTTGAACACTCCGGCCGACCAGATCGAAGTTCCCGTCCCCGTGGTCGCGATCTCGGCGCACAGCGAAGTTCCGAATGTCACCAACATCGTTCTCGATCACCACAAGGCGGTCGAATCTGCACTGAAGCGTCTCTATGAACTTGGTCATCGTCGCATCGCATTTATGCGCGGTCCTGAGGCCATTCCCGATTCTGAATTCCGCTGGCAAAGCATCCAGCAGGTCGCCGGAGAGATCGGATTGCGGATTGATCCGACGCTCGTAGTTCGCATCGATTCGGCAGGTTGGTCAATCAAGACCGGTGAGCACCCGATGGCGCCTGAAATCGGCCACAAGCCGATGAAAGGCCTCCTCGAGCAGACGCGCGACTTCACAGCTGTGTTCTGCTTTAACGATATCGCTGCAATCGGCGCCATACGCGCCCTGAAAGATGCGGGGCTTCGTGTGCCTGAAGATGTCTCGGTCGTGGGTTTCGACGACATCCAGTCTGCCGCCTACAACACGCCGTCGCTCACCACGGTACGGCAGCCGCTATTTGAAATGGGCCAGCGTGGGGCGCAGATTCTGCTGGAGCGCATTGCCAACCGCGAGGCAAGCTTCCCTGCTGAAGTCGTCATGGCGCCCGAGCTGGTGATGCGTGAATCCACCGGCCCGGCCAAGTATTTTAAAGAGTATTGAAACGGGAAGAGCGACGCCCCGCGGAAGAGTGATGCCCGGCCAAAGGCACTATTTGCAGAAGGACTCAAACCATCGGCTGATGTAAACCTGCGCATGTGCCTCGCCGCAGTAGTGCCGCGCGTGCGGAGCGGCTGCAGCTTCCTTCGTCCACTTGAAAACCGTGAGCTGGGTGTCGCTGCAATGGATCACGACCCATCGGACAGGCCTCTCGCTTTCCTCCCCGCAGATCTCACATCGATAGATCGTGTCAATCACCAATTACCTCCACCTGGTTGAACTTCTTTCGGAAAGCATCGCAGCAGCACTACCTGGGAACCTTGAACTGCGAACTCTGAACTTTGAACTGCTATTCAAGCATCTGAAGGTCAAGCGGCGGTTCCAGAAGACAATCCATTTTCCCTATCTCGGCCAATGCCCGCTTCAACGCCGACGACTTGCAAGGCTCGACTGTCACCACAAACGGTAAGGCTTCGGACGGGTATCCGGGCTTTTGCACTATCGCCCGGATATTGATCCGCTCCCGCGCCAGTGCTCCCGTGATCTCCGAGACTATTCCAGGCCGGTCGACTACCGTAAACCGAATGTAATGGGGTACCTCGAACTCCGCACCAATTTTCGCCGGCACTGACGGAATTGCAACACGCCGCGATCCATGAGCCAGGGCGAGCAGATCGCTTACGACCGCCACCGCAGTCGGATGTCCTCCCGCGCCGTGTCCCGAGAACACCACGTCACCGCCATAGTGGCCCGTCAGGATCACCATGTTTTCGGTACCGCGCGACCACGCCAGCGGCGAGTTCCTGTCGACCAGCATGGGTCCCACTGTCGCAGCCACCGCTCCGTCACGCTCCTCGGCCCGTGCCACCTGGCGAATGGTGCAATTCAAATCCCGTGCATAACTGAAGTCCACCGCCGTTACGCTTGTGATCGGTTGAGGCACAATCTCGTCCGGATCGACGACCACGCGCAACGCGAGACGCATCAGGATGGCCAGCTTCGACCGCGCATCGAAGCCACCCACATCCTCGGTGGGATCGGTTTCCGCATAGCCTTTGGCCTGGGCCTCAGCCAGCACCGCGGAATACTCGGCGCCCGCCTCCATCTTGCTGAGAATGAAGTTGCAAGTGCCATTCAGAATGCCTTCCATGCGCGCAATCCGGTCGCCGGCCAATCCCTGCTCAAGTCCCGGGATCACTGGAATTCCACCCGCCACCGCGGCACCATACTTCAGATGTCCGCCCTTGGCTGCGGCCAGCCGCTCCAGTTCCACGCCATGATAGGCAATCAGTTTCTTGTTCGCGGTGACCACGCTTTTGCCCGCTTCAATGGCGCGGCGCACCCAGTTCCCTGCTGGGTCGAGTCCGCCCACGAGCTCTACGATCACGTCCACATCCGAAGCCAGAACCGACTCCCAATCCTCGCTCCAAACCACGCTCCCGGGAACCCAATCGGCCTTCTTGCGCGCGACATTGCGGTTATAGATGTGTGTAAGCTCGACGCCTTCGGGCTTCGACTCCAGCAAAATGCGCGCTACCGAACTGCCCACCGTGCCGAATCCGAAGAGGGCTACACGCAGCGGAAACCTTCCGTTTGAATCAACGGCGGTTTGTTCTTTTTCCGAAACAGAAATTTTCCCTTGAGACGCCATCAAATCCTTGGCCTGAAGATCAGACATTTGAGATGCATCGATGATACCTGACCGGCATCTGCTTTCCCGAATCGCTTGCCACACCGAAGTTCATGGAACCTGTATCAAAGATCCGGCGCGCTTTCGTCCTGATCTTTGCATTTATCCAACCTTGCTGCGCGACTTGAAACGATTCGATGTAGCCCGGCCGCGCAGACTGGCTTCGGTTAGAACTTGAATCGGTAACGCACTTCGCCATAAATCTGTCGAGGGTCGTTGAAGTGGAAGCCGCCGAAGGTGAGGCTGTTGTCGAGAAGGACCCGATGATTGGTGACATTCAGACAGCTGGCGGACAAGGATATTCGTTCGCCAATGTCCTTTGCAGCGGACAAATCAAACGTCGTATGCGCTGGCAGGTAGGCACCCGGGTAAGGTGACGGGGGATCCTGATCTCCGTTCGTGAATCCGGAGCCATAGTAGACATTGGTCGAAGCGTAGATGTGCTTCGGAAGAGTCGCGTTAAAACCGGCATTCAGAGTGTTCCGCTGGTCGTGATCCACGGGCGTATAGTCGAACCCCGCGTCGCATGCCGGCGATCCAACGGGAGTGCAGATGAGTCCACCAGTGATGTTGCCTCGCTGTTGGGCAATCTGATTGGAATAGGCAAGGTGGGCTTGCCCGAGGCGCCAGATGCGCGGAGAGCGGAGGGTCAGTTCCCATGCCTGGATGAGCGCTCCGTCTATCGTGACCGGATAATACATGCTGGAATTTCCGATATTCGAGTGATCGAGAAAGTTGTTGACTCGATTCTGAAACGTATCGGCATCGAGAAGCCAGCCTTTAAACGGTATCTGCACTCCGAACTGGTACTCTTCGTCGCGCTCTCCTTTGAGTGGAACAAAGTCCGTGTTGTTGGCGTTCGCGTAGTCAAGCACCGGGCCTGACGCAGTCAGAAGTGGCGGCGGCTGATAGTACTTTCCCCAGAAGCCACGGAGCACCCAATGGAGCTTTGGTATTTCGAGCGCGACTCCAACCCTGGGATCAATCTGGTTTTCGGTGATGCTCGAGATGAAGTTCGACTGGCGAAGACCAGCTATGAGCGTGAGCCACGGAGTTGCCTTGAAGTTGTCGGATACATACTCCTCGATGAGCCCGCCGCTGGCTGAGTCGGTAGTCCGGAAATTCTCAAAGCTGCCGTCGTTGAAAATTGCGCCCAGAACATAGCTGTCATGCTGGCCCCAACTGTAGATGCCGGCTTGAACGGTGTTTCGCGCGACGTTTGTGTTCAGGGCGGCTTGAACACCGCCATAGTTCGATGCTCTGTCCGACGTTGTGGCAACGGGATAGTCATTCGGGTCAGCGGAGTAGTTGGCGCTGTTGAAGTGGTAAAAGGGCGAGACTTCCAGCATGGTCGAGGTGCTGAGTGTATGCGCCCAGGTGACCGTGGACAAACCGTCGGTCTCGTGCTGTCCATCCCTTAAGCCTTGCGAGGGGTAGAGCTGGTTTTGGTAGCTGTCGGGATCTGGATCGTAAGGAATCTGAAAATAGTCGGCGCGAAGCTGACCAACAATACGGAACTGGTCCTTTGGCGTTCGGTTATAGATCAAAGATGTGAAGCCCCCGAAGCCGTTCGATGCGTCGTGGTACACCTCGCTGATGGGCGGTGCCAGCCCGTAGTTAGTGCGGTATCCGTTGGCGCTGGCATAATAGGCGAATTTCTCGGAATGGCTGCCAAGGCTGAGTTGATCGTTGGTTTGCCAGAAGTTACCAAGGCTCAGGGTCAAATCCCCTTCCCGGTTGCGCTCAAATCCATTGCGCGGGGCAACGTTAAACGCCCCATACGTGCGATCTCCCACGTCAGCGACATAGCTTCCTCGTTGAATTTCAATGTTGTTTATGTCCTTCGGGTCAATCTGCGGTCCGATGTTGCTGGCGATATTCGTATTTGGAATTTCGACTCCATCGATTAGCCAGCTCACTTGATGACCGCCGCGCATGTGCAGCATGTCGTGTGTCATGTAAGCACCCGGAACGTAGTCGGTGATCATTTCCATTCCGTAACTACGGCTTGCTCCAGGCGTCTGCTGGATGTCTATGTGGTTCACCGTGGTAGTAGGGGTGACACTGTCCACATTTGCAGCGTCAGGCCTTTCAGTGATTGAGACGGATTGCTGGACAGTCGCAATCGGCAGCTCAAAGTGCAGAATCGGTGAAGTTCCCGAGGCAAGTGTAATCTGCTGTGTCAGCGAGGCAAAACCTGGGGCGGAGACGGTCAGGGTGTAGTCGCCAAAGGCGACGATCTGAAAGCGAAAGGTGCCATCGCGATCGGTTTCGAGCACTTGCACCGAGCTGGAACCGGTGCTCTTCAACTCAGCCCTTGCAGCGAAAATCGGGCGATGTTGCGGATCATGAACGATGCCCTGGATCTGCCCGTAGACAGTGCCGTGGGCGCGCTGAACAGGAAGCAGGATGCTGAACAGACACACAGCGCGGAGAATGAATGAAAACTTGCGCATGGGCAAATCGACCTCCGTGTCACAGGCGTGACGCGCTCTGGCAAGGGCGAGCTTGCAGGGGAAGATTGGTGGGACCTCACCTTCAACAAGGCAAGGCGGGAAAGCTAGAGAAGCGTGCCAGGAGGGCCGCGCTTTTGGCGGCTGCGGTCGAGGGAGAGTCGATAGAGGGCGTCTGTCTGAGGATGGCTCGCCGGCTGACTCGCGATCTGCGCGTAATGCGATCGCGACGGCGATGGCGCCGCATGGAACGGAAACACCGGTACAGTGGCCGCGCGAGGATAGGAGGGGCAGCGCCCTTGGATCGCGTGGGCACTCAATCCAGAGCCTGGCGAGCGCTGGGCCTGGTCCATCGCGGCACAGTGGTGACGCCCATTGCGGCGGCAGCATGCGGGCAGGTTTGATTCCGGGTTGGAAGATGAAAAGGCGAGTAACGGCGCAATCTGAAACGAGCTGATGACCGCGAGCATCGTGAACGCCAGGAGTCGCCGCATACAGCGCTTAGTGTAAGCCAGATCACACGCAGGGGCAATTTAAAGGGATATCAGGCACTACAATCCCATGACCCGGCGTTCGAACGAGCAGCACTCCACACCCTGAACGCTACCTAACCCTGCCTCGCAAACGCCTGATCCGCTACCCGACGGTCGCCCACATATTCCGCAACAATCCAAGCCGACGCGGCGATCCCTAAAGTCTCCACCGTTTCTGACCAGTTCACAAAATGGTGAGGATCAGCAAACAGCACCGGCACCCAAACCAGCAACCCGAAACCCACAATCATCGCCGAAGTCAATCGAGACGCAAGGGGAGCCATCAAGCCCGTGAGAAGTGCGACAGCGGCAAGCGCAAACGCGACGGTGGTTGCCTTCGCCCAGAACATCTGTCCCGGCGGAATCCATTTCGGAACCAGGCTTGCAGTTGCGGAGAGATAGAAAAATTGCTCCAGAGCGAATGAGATCAGGCAAATTCCGAATGAGTAGTACCCAATCTTAGCCAGTGCCGCAGTCCTCGCCGATGCTTTGGTGGAGCACGCAAACAGTATCAGAGCTGCGGAGACAAATGAGAATTGTTCGAAGAAGTTTCCATAGCCGTTGTAAATCAGCGGATGCCGAACAATGAACGGCACTCCCAGCAACGCGAATGCGAGATAGACCGCGCCCAGTGCCGCAGCACCGGCACGAGCAGTTCTCTGCCATTGCATGACCACGCCCGCAACGATTGCGATAATCGCGAGGATACAGACGAAAATCGCGCGATGAGGAATCTTTCCAAGTGCGCTGAAATCATGCCAGACGAACGCGCAGACACCCGCCCCGATCGCCGTCAGACCATAGAAGTAACGCCCCGTAGAATATTTCATAACAATGCCTCAGGCGAAATGCTTGCGGACATCCTACGTTACTTCAAATAACCCGGGCAGCACTTCCCCCGCCTTACCCTCCACCACATTTGTAAACGCATGTGCATTCAGCGGAGGTTCGGGCCCGATATACACCGTCCGCGCTCCACCTTGCCGGGCCCAATGCACAAAATTTGCCGCCGGATACACCGACCCTGAAGTTCCGACCACAACCATCAGAGTGGCTCTCGCAATCTCTCGCTGAATCCGGTCCATCTCCAGCGGAATTTCACCAAAGAAGACAATATGCGGCCGCAATCGCGCACCGCACGAACAGCGTCCCACTTCGTCAAGGCTTTTGTATACGGCGTGATCCTCGACAGGCGGCTTCCCGCACTCGTCTTCACAGCGAGACTTCGCAAGTTCACCGTGCATGTGTACCAGCCGCTTCGATCCGGCGCGCTCATGCAGGTCGTCTACATTTTGGGTGCAAAGAAGAAAACGATCGCCGAGCTTGGTCTCAAGCTCCGCCAGCGCGATATGGGCCGGATTCGGCTCAGCTTGAGCGCCCTGCGCTCTGCGCTCAGAGTAAAACTGCCACACCAGCGCAGGATTTAGTTCGAGCGCTTCAGGAGTGCAAACATCTTCCACGCGATGTCCGGCCCACAATCCATCCGAAGCGCGGAATGTAGGCAAGCCGCTCTCGGCGCTGATCCCCGCCCCAGTCAACACAAACACGCGCTCCGCGGGCCCAATTGCAATCACTTCCGACACCTGCCAACTCTCAACGCTCTCCCTCGTTACCTGCTCACTGTTCACTGATCACTGTTCACTGCTTTTACGGTTCCAGCAAAATCTTTCCAGTCGTCTTCCGGCCTTCGAGTTCCGTCTGTGCGTGTCCGGCTTCGGCCAGCGGAAACATATGTTCCATGCGCAGTTTCAGATCGCCCTTCGCTACCCAGCCAAGCACCTCGTCTGCGCGCCATTCCAGTTCCTGCCGTGTCGCCACGTAGTGCCAGAGCGTTGGCCGCGTCACAAACAGCGAACCCTTTCCGCTCAGTTGGATTAAATCGAACGGAGGCACAGGTCCGCTCGATCCGCCAAACAGCGCCAACAGACCGCGCGGACGCAGGCAATTCAAACTTCCTTCAAATGTCGTCTTGCCCACGGAGTCGTACACCACATCCACACCCTTGCCGCCGGTGAGCCGCTTTACCTCCGCGACAAAGTCCTGATCGGTATACAGAATCACATCGGAAGCACCAGCTTCGCGCGATAATTCTGCCTTCTCTTTAGTCGAAACCGTCGTAATTACCCGGGCGCCAATCCGCGCTGCTATCTGTGTCAGCAGCAATCCCACACCGCCCGCGCCCGCATGCACCAGCGCTGTGTCCCCGGCCTTCAGCGGATATGTCGAAGTTGCGAGGTAGTGCGCCGTCATACCCTGCAGCATCGCCGCAGCAGCCTGCTCCGGACTCAGTTCACTCGGCACCTTCACCAGTTGTGAGGCGGGCACCAGCGCATATTCCGCATAACTGCCGAGCACTCCGACCGAGGCCACCGCATCGCCAGGTTTGAAACCCGTAACACCCGAACCAAGTTCTTCGATCGTGCCCGCGGCCTCGCTGCCGGGCGTCAGGGGCAAGGTCGCTTTGTATGTACCTTTGCGAAAATAAATCTCGATGAAGTTCACGCCGATTGCTTCAATGCGAATCAGCACTTGCCCGGGCCCGGGTGCAGGGATAGGCAACTCAGCGAGCTCAAGAACTTCAGGCCCACCGGTACTCTGAATTTGTATTGCGTTCATACATGCGCAAGAATGCACCCTAACACCCGAATACTGCAAGCAGTGTATTTCTCGTTTTATGCACGTTTGACTGTGGAATTTGTGACATCCCATCCTGGAACCGCAGGAGCCCTAGAAAACAAAAGCCCCGCTGGATAAGTCCAAGCGGGGTCTCCTGTTGCGATTTCCTACTGTGTGTCTTTAAAAAGTGTCGTCGCGCCGATCCAACAAAATGCTCGGCTCTTCCGGGGTCCGCAGTCGCACGATGCGATCGATGGTGTACGGGGCGCGTTGCTGCGATGTGTGGAAGTGCCTCACCTGCAATTCGCCGAGCAGTCCGATAGCCAGCATCTGAATGCCCGCCAGAATGAGCACGCCCGCAATTACAAACAGCGGCCCGTGCACGTCCATCACGTTCTGGTGAGGATGCACGATTTTCATTCCCAGCAACAGCGCTGAAACGAAGCTACCAGTGAGAATGCCCAGCGCTCCGAAACTACCAAAAAAGTGCAGCGGCCGGCTCATGTACTTCAGCAGAAAGCGAATGGTCAGCAGATCAAAGAAGACGCGGAAGGTTCGGCCGATTCCATAGTGGCTTTTGCCGCGCTCGCGATGCACATTCTTGATGGGAATCTCGCAGATTGACGCCCCGTACCAACTCGCCAGCGCCGGGATGAACCGGTGCATCTCGCCGTAGAGCGGGATGTTCTGAATCACTTCATGGCGGTACGCTTTGAACGTTGTTCCGAAATCGTGGATGTCCACACCGGAAAGCTTCGCCATCAGCCAGTTCGCGCAGCGAGAAGGGATGCGCCGCATCACGAAGTTATCGATGCGCTCTTTGCGCCATCCCGACACCACGTCATAGCCTTCTTCCAGCTTCTCGAGGAAGTTCGGAATCTCGTTTGGATCGTGCTGCAGGTCGCCGTCCATTGCCAGGATGTATTCGCCCGATGCATGGTCGAATCCGGCGGCCAGCGCTGACGTCTGTCCGAAATTCCGGCGCAGCTTAACAACGAGTACACGGCTGTCTACCGCGGCAATCTCTTCCAGCAACTTGTAGGTGCGGTCATTTGACCCGTCGTCAACCAGCACCAACTCAAAGTTGTCGCCCACCTGCTCCATCACCTGTTTCAGGCGCGCATACAAGACGGTTACATTGTCTTCTTCATTGTGGAAAGGGACGACAATCGAATACTTCGGCATATCTACAGTATAGACGCGACTTAATTGCAAAAGGCGCACTTATTCGTTACTGAATATGGGCGATGGAACTTGCAGACAGTCGCGCGCGCCGGGAGATCAAAGGCCTACCGGTCCAGTTCATCCAGCATGCCCTGCATCTCGCTGAGAGCATGGCGGTTGCCCGTCCGTGCCGCACAACCGATTCCGGCCTTCAGCTTCTCCACGGCCTCGGCGTTGCGCCCCGCCTTGGCCAGCGTTTGCGCGGACATAAAATATGCCGCCGTATAGTCAGCATTCTGCTCGATCAGGACATCGAATTCCTTCAGCGCAGTTTCAACCTCGCCGCGATTAGCCAATTCCATCGCGATGCCATAGCGCGCAAAGCTGTTCTTCGGGTCAAGAGCGAGAATTTCTTTCAGTCCTGCAATTTTGTCGGTTGTGCTCATAATGGGGGATTTCTGCACCAAGGCGATTTGCGTAATTGGCGTCGATTGCCGAAACTGGAAACTGAAGCTACGGCACAAAGTTTCATTCGTAGTTCCATTGTAGCCGGAAGTGAACTCACTCTGAACCCGCAACCGTAAGATGGAGCAAGTGAATCAATGAGCACGACTGAAGCCAACCCGCCGATACGGACCGTGGCCAGCACCCAGTCCGAAATGACTGAGGTCATCCTGCCCAACGATGCCAACACGCTCGGCAACCTGCTTGGCGGCCGGCTCATGCACTTCATCGACCTTACAGGAGCCATTGCCGCCTATCGCCACTCCCGCACTCACGTCGTAACCGCGGCCATGGATCACATCGACTTCATTCAGCCGGTGCATGTCGGCGATCTGCTTATTCTCAAATCCAGCGTTAATCGCGCGTTTAATAGCTCGCTTGAGGTCGGTGTGAAAGTCTGGGTAGAAGATCCGCAGACTGGAACTCATCTGCACGTTGCCAGCGCGTACCTCGTCTTTGTTGCGGTGGATGAACACGGCCGCCGGCAGAAGCTGCCCCAGGTGCAGCCTGAAACTCCAGACGAAACCCGCCGCTACAATGACGCGCTCCGTCGCCGCGAACATCGGGAATCCGAATCGGCGCGCCGCAAGCAGGAAAAGCGCGACACGGGCCTTACCAGGGCCTGACACGAAGTAGAAACCTGCTCAAGGAGTAATTTTCTCTATGGCTCATTCAGCCGCCGCACCTCAGCCATTACCTCTTCCTGGCGTATCGAAAATTATCGCGATCGGATCCGGCAAAGGCGGAGTCGGCAAAACAACTGTCGCAGTCAATCTCGCCATCGCGCTCTCCAAGCTCGGCTTCCGAGTCGGCCTGATCGATGCCGACATCTACGGCCCCAATGTCCCGCTCATGATGGGCTCCACGCAATCGCCGCGCGTTGGTGCTGATAATCAAATCCAGCCCAATGACACGCACGGCATCAAGACCATCTCCATCGGCTACATCTCACCCGGCGACAAGCCGCTGGTGATGCGTGGACCCATGCTTCACCAGATCATCCGCCAATTCCTGCAGCAGGTGGAATGGGGCCAACTCGACTACCTCATCGTCGATCTGCCTCCCGGCACCGGCGATGTCGTCATCTCCCTCGTTCAGACGGTTCCCCTTACCGGCGCCGTCGTGGTCTCCACGCCCAGCGACGTCAGCCTGCAGGACGCCCGCAAAGCCCTCGAGATGTTTGCCCAGGTTAACGTTGAGGTCCTCGGCATCGTCGAGAACATGAGCCACTTCACCTGCCCGCATTGCCATCAGGAGATCGACATCTTCTCCAAGGGCGGAGCGGAACGCACCGCGGCGCAGTTCAAAATTCCGTTTCTCGGATCTATCGAACTCATTCCCGCTATTCGTGAAGGCGGAGATCGCGGGCTTCCTGTCGCGCTGGCCGGACCCAAGAGCCCGCAAGCCGCGGAGTTTTACGGCATTGCCCAGAAGCTCATCGAGCGCGCCGATGCCGCTGCGGCTGCCAACAGCGACGTAATCGAAATCAGCTAGCATCTTGATTTGCCACTCTCCACCAACAGCCGTGTCATTCTGAGCGAACGGGGCCCCGAACGTACCAGGGGCCCCAAAGAGCCTCTTAGCTCTTGGGGGGGGTTCGGGGGTGGTAAGCGAAGAATCTGCTTCTTCTCTTTCGGAAACGGAGTCAGCATTGTCGCCAGAACTTCTCATCCGCTCAGTCTGCAAAGATGACTTTCAGCAATGGAAGCAGCTCTGGGATGGATACAACGCGTTCTACGGCCGCAAGAATGCGACAGCACTCCCCGAGGCGATCACCAGCAGCACCTGGGCTCGCTTCTTTGATAGCTACGAACCTGTTTACGCTCTGGTAGCGGAGCAGCGTGGAGAGATCCTCGGGCTGGTTCACTACATCTTTCACCGCAGCACAATTTCCATTCAACCGACCTGCTATCTGCAGGACCTGTTCACGGCCGAGGCCGCCCGGGGAAAAGGCATTGGGCGAGCTTTGATTCAAGAGGTATATCGAATAGCTGAGAAGGCTGGCTGTGCCCGCGTGTACTGGCTCACCCATGAAACCAACACGACAGCGATCAAGCTCTACGACAAGGTTGCGGACAAATCCGGCTTCGTGGTTTATCGCAAGAACTTCTGAAACGTCCAGCATTCAGCCCATCGGAGTGACCAGGCAATTCGAGCCGAACTTGGCCGTCGTTGCGATCGTGATCGATCGACAGTTCTCGCTCGTAACACTCTGGGTCTCACAAAGACTCCTTTGGGCGTCCAGGCTAGTCCTTTCGTGCTACTTGTCCTGTGCTTCGATTGCGATAGAGTTTGTCAGACAAGCTCATTCCCCAGATCCCGGTTACTCGGAGCATTTTGCGCCAGGTTATGAAAACTTTCTTTGGATCGCACATCGCCGGGCGCACAGCAATTGTGTCTGATCTTGCCGTTGCTCCGGAGGTAAAGACGTTACGCGCGCCGCGAACCCTCCACCTGACTCTCGCCACCGTTGTCGCGACGCTCGTTTGCGTCACCCATGCAGCGGTCGCTGGCGCGAACACGGTTTCTGCAGCTGGATTCGGCTATCTCTGTCTTTCGCTGGTGATGTTGGGCTGCGCGTCGGCATTTTGGACGCGCGCGCGTTCGGCTGAGGGAACACTCTACATCCGCTGGTCATTCATTTCCGCGGCCGCACTCTCGGCAGCAATCGGCTACTTCCCTTCGTGCACCCAGGGATTTCTGAACACTACACCGGCAAGACAATTTCAAACTGCCTGCTTCAATTCCAGCGAAGCTCTCTACATGCTGGCCGCGGTGCTCTTCTTTGCCGGAGTATCGCGTTCGATTGTCATCATCGACATTCTTCAGGCACTGATGTTCAGCGTACTGCGCTTCAATCTTATTTATTCGCCTGTTACGCGCGATCACTTCCGTATCCACCACCTGTTGATCGGTCAGCTGATGGCGCTCTTCCTGTTTCTGGTCGCGGTTGTCGCCTGCCTGGGAGCGACCTCGCGCGCTGAGCTCAAGTTCCTGCGCACGCTTTCGTGCTTCCTGGGGCTTCGTCTCATCTGCTTCTTTTTCGCAAACCAGGTTTCCTACGTCTGGCTTCGATACGAACATTGCAGCCTATGGGACGTACCCGGGGAGGCGCTCCTCGCTGGCTTCGCAGTCTACCTTCTGTACACCAGTAACTCCGCCGATAAAGAAGCCTGGCATATTGCTCCTTTACGCACGCCTGGAGTGTTGGTGCGCAGCCTGATGCCATCGTTCCTTACACTCGTCAACCTGATGCTGGGTGTGATTGTCCTCCGCATCTCGGTTCCGCTCGCTGCCGCCGCCATCTCCTTATCGCTCATTGGCTATATGGCGCGCACCGTGCTGTTGCAGGCGCAAGCGGTCCATGAGAAAGCTCGTCTCGAAAGCCGCAACCAGCAACTCGAAGGTCTTGCAACTCGCGATCATCTCACCGGCATTGGAAACCGCCGTTCGCTCGCCGCGGCCTACAGCCAGTTGCAAGCCGCGGAGGGCGATGAGTGTCTCTCGTTCCTGCTGATGGATATCGATTATTTCAAGCAGGCGAACGACCGTCATGGTCATCTGCACGGCGACAAAGTGCTCATCGCCCTGGCCAGAAAGCTTGAGAGCCTGGCATCCAGCGTGGCAGGCAGCCATTGTGCCCGCTTCGGAGGAGACGAATTTGCCCTGTTGCTGCTGAACGTTACTCCGCAAAAAGCGTCTGCGCTTGCAGAAGAACTGCGTGCCATGTTCAGCGCACACGCATTTGATGCGGAAACCAGCAAGACAAGCCTCAGTATTGGTATCGCCTCACTGCAATCTGCGCACGATCTACCTCTGGAATCTCTGATCTCTCTCGCCGACGAGGCACTCTATCGCGCCAAGTTGATGGGCCGCAATCGCATCGAAATTCAGCCAATGCTGGAGTCCGAAATCGCCGCTGAGAACCTCGTCGCGCCCGCGCTGGAGATGGAGTTGCAGCTTTCCGGCGCCGATTGATCTTCAGGCACGAACAATAAAAGAGCGAGGCCTCAAAGCCTCGCTCTTCCTGCGAATGTTGACTGTCTTAGTAGCGCCAGTGCCCTTCGACCAGTACCCAGCCGCCTTCCCGATGAACCCAGTGATGCGAAACCCATACCGCATGCGGATGAGGCGGACGATCCCAGCGACCAGGCACCCACACATAGCGGGCTCCATCCCAGCGGTGATAGCCGCCGATCCACACGTAGCCATGCTCCGGCGGCGGGGGACGCCGTTCCACGATCGGTGCCGGTGGTCCAACACGTACATAAACCTGCGCGTTTGAAGCCGCAGGAAGCAAAGTGAAAGCAATCAAAGCAGCCAATGCAATCTTCTTCACGAGTCAACTCCTTCAGCAGTGAGAATTGCCGGACCGTCACAGCCTTTCCGGCTCGTTGCTAATTTCAACATGAGTTTTGCCAAAAAGTTGCGTGCCCAAAGTAACCATCTCGGGCGACAAACTTCCTTTTGCCAACGCGCTTTGAGCAAGCAGATTTCGTCAACTCTTGGAAGAGTATTTATTCGCAGAATCTTTGGGCCGGGGGCACAGCATTGTCCTCGGCAAGATGAAGCAATGGCGCCACACCGCGATGTGGATCGTTCAACGAAAACACCCTCACCATGCGCACGGTGAGGGCGTTGTTACTTGGAAAGGCTATATTTCCTGTGGATTCTTACGCCGCCACTTCCACCTCGGCGCTCAATACTTCAATTGCCTGCAGGCAATCTTCGCGGCTGACATCATGATGCGTCACCATGCGGATAGCATGCGGCCCCACGGCACTCATCAGTACGCCACGCCGCTTGAGCCGCGCGGTCAAATCGGCCGCACTCAGATTGCCAGTGAGCTTGAAGATCACGATGTTGGTTTCAACTGAATCGATATCGATATCAACGCATTCAAACTGAGACAACGCCTCTGCCAGCAGCCGGGCATTCGCATGATCCTCGTGCAGCCTCTTCGGCATCTGCTCCAGCGCGATGAGACCGGCAGCAGCCAGGATACCGACCTGCCGCATTCCGCCACCCAGCGCCTTGCGGTAAATGCGCGCCTGCTCCATCAGTTCTGACGACCCTACCAGCATCGATCCCACCGGGGCACACAGGCCCTTCGACAGACAGAACATAATCGTGTCGAACCCGCGCGTCAGTGTTTTCACATCCGCACCCAGCGCCGTCGATGCGTTGAAGATACGCGCGCCATCCAAGTGAACCGGCAACTTGCGCTCTTTTGCGTTAGCCCAGATTTCTTCCATCACCGCCAGCGGCGTGCACTTCCCGCCGGTAAGATTGGCCGTGTTTTCTATCTCGATGAGTCCCGTCGACGCACGAAACGATCCACGCTTGTAGATGACCGGTTCGATGTCCTCCCACTTCAACCAGCCCCGCTCCGTGGGAACCGCTCTCACCAGGCATCCTGAAAAGACAGCGGTAGTCGCCATCTCCCAATCCAGAATGTGCGAACGTGATTCGCAGATAACTTCCTGCCCCGGCTGCGTCAACAATCGAATGGCAATCTGGTTTCCCATGGTGCCGGTCGGCACAAACAGCGCGTCCTCACGACCAAAGATTTCCGCGGCCCGCTTCTCCAGCAGGTTAACGGTCGGATCTTCTCCGTACACGTCGTCACCCACCTCAGCCGAAGCCATCGCCGCCCGCATCTCCGGCGTAGGCCGTGTCACCGTATCCGACCGCAAATCAATCAACTCAGCCACTGTCAGTTCTCAGCTTTCAGTCGTCAGTTATCAGTTCTCGAGCTCTAATTCTTGTTTCCTGTTCCCTGTTCCCTTATCCCTGCTTCTAAGGAATCTGTGCCATCGGCAGTTCCATCACCGGCGTCGCCTTGCCGTTGATAGAGGCATAAGCCCACATCCCATGGAAGTTTTCACGCAAGCCGGGCTGTGCCTTCAGCAGTGCGCCGAGCACGGCGATTGCTTCCGTCCGTGCGACTGCAGGATCGGTCGATCCCGTCGACTCATATGTCACGCCCAGATCGGGCTCGTGTAAAGATGCATCCAGCCGCACTCCATCAATCTTCCAGGTGCGGTCCCCGCTTTTCACTGAATACGGAAACGCATCTTCTCCGGGACCGCCTTTGATCTGTGCTTGCTCCTGGCCGAGCTTGTCCAAGTTGGGTGAAGAGAGAAAGTCCACTGGAAGCTCCAGGTAGCGCGCTGCCTCATAGCAGTACCACGCCGACCAGGGCAGATTGCTGTGCGCCAGCTCGCGCGCCCGGGTCCAGTACCAGACTGCGTCATGGCCGCCAAAATTCCCTTGCCGTGCCGAGAAACCGCCCAGTTTCCATCCGGAAGCGCCCGCCGTGTCCCACGCCAGCACAAATCCCATCTGTCCGGCCAACGCCGCTCCCGCTGCATCCGAAAGGATCAAGGCATACTTTCCGGGCGGCAACGCGTGCATGCTGATCGTCACGGTTGAGGATCCGTTGGCATTGGAGCAGAAGAACTGTGTATCCGAAGTAGCCGAGAGCGTGCTTGCATCCAGCAGATAGACATTGCGCAACTGGGTTTTGCCGCCCTTAACCAGGGGCGCGGCCTGCTCAACTGCTCCGCGAATCCCGTCCCACTGGCCAGACAAGGCCGGGAGCAGCACGGTTTGAAGCGCGCTCGTGTCCTGCCGTATCACCGCATCAGAGAGCTGTTCTCCCAGCGAAGCAAGTGTGCTGCGATCCTGAGGCGTTAACTCCGCCTGCGTTGTACAACTTGCGGCAAAACCCGCCGCCGGAGCCGCGATCAAAAGCGCGGCGATCATACTCCTCGAGCAGAGGCGCATCACTTGCGTATCCTCTCTTCCACACCGCATTCCCGTAACCTGAATGCCCTCGGCGTTTCCGGACGGTTTTGCGGTGAACAAACCCGGTTTTACGAGCTTCGCCACCCGAATTTACGCCCGAAAACAACACGCTTTGAAAACTCTATGAGCGTTCGGCAGCCACTGATAGTCTAATGCAGTGGGGTGGCTCTCTCCGGTCCGTCCCGGCGCGCCGAAGCCCCCGAGAGATTCGCCATGCGAACATTCGCCACACAATCTCGACTCCTCTCCCGGATGCACAGTGGGATGCTGCCCGGCGCGTTGCTGGCCACTCTTATGGTTTGCGCCGGTTCGGTCCCTGCGCAGACTACACAGCCTCCGTCTCAACCCGCAGTCACGAAGCCCCAGCCGCCAACCCACCAATCCCACGCTCACAAAGGTGCTAAGAAGCAGATTCCTCCTCCGGTAGCTCAAACACCCCCTCCCCCCCCCATGCCCGACTGGCCAGTCAACGACAAGCCCAGCCCCGCATCGGTGGTTTGGGATGCCTCTGGCCTTCGCATTAATGCGTCCAACTCCAGTCTTCAGCAGATCCTGAACGAGGTATCGACCGAAACCGGGAACGAAGGTTGAAGGGATGGGTGCCGACCAGCGGATTTATGGCGAGTACGGCCCCGGCCAGGCGCGCGATGTGCTATCTCAACTGCTGCAAGGGTCGGGGTATAACGTGCTGGCCGCTGGAGATCTTGGCAAGGGCGCCCCTCGCGAAATTGTATTGAGTCCGCGCAAGAGCGGCCCCGCTGGAGCACCAGGCGCCAACCGGCAGCAGCAGGATCCGGACGAAGAAATTCCGGATCAGCCTGAAGAACAGCAGTTCCAACCCCCTGTTCAGCCTCCGCAGCAGCAAGGCGGTCCTCGACCGGGCTTCGGTCCCAACGGTCCCGTCCGTACACCGCAGCAAGTGATGGAAGAGATGCAGCAGCGTCAGATCCTGGAGCAGCAACAACAACAGCAACAGCAGCAGAATCCGCAGTAATAGCCTGCTTTCGCATCATATTGCGAAGTTGTTTCCAGAAATTTCAAGGATGCGCAACGATGCGATGGTGTGTAATTCGACATCGACGTTTGCGCGTTTTGCGGGAGAGATTTTTAATTTATTCCGGTGCTAGCTGTGTACGCACCTTGAGGGAAACCCGTGCACCTCGCGGACGCATCAACGCGAAACCGACACGGAAAATACCATACGCAGTGAGGACGCCAAAGGCCATCGATCCCACTGCCGCGCAAACCAGCATCACCAGATTTAACCCGTCTGCCATCTCTTGAGACCCCCCCGTCGAAAATTGCTGGGGAAAATTCCTCTTTGTTTTCCTGTTGACCTCGGCTAACTTCGCCGAATGCCACAGCTTTGTCTCAAGGATTGTCTCAGAGATTCTGTCGCGTTGACCCTTGTTTCTATTGGCAAATAGAATACCCCTAGTACGTCCGTAATCCTGTGAGCGAGCTTTGTGACGAAAGTTCACACAGGATCCCCGACGACAGTTGCATGTCTCCGGGGTGTCTCCACCGTACCCGCCACCTTCCGATTGCCTGACCATGACTATCACTCACATTTCGGTGCGAGGGGCGCGCCAGCATAATCTGCGCGACATCAACGTGCGTATCCCTCGCAACACGCTCACTGTGGTCACCGGTCTTTCCGGATCCGGCAAGAGTTCGCTCGCCTTCGACACCATCTACGCTGAGGGGCAGCGCCGCTACGTCGAGACCCTTTCCGCGTATGCTCGCCAGTTCCTCGACCAGATCGAACGCCCCGACGTCGACTCCATCGAGGGCCTCTCGCCTGCAATCTCAATTGAGCAGAAGACCACCAGCCGCAGCCCTCGCTCCACCGTTGGCACCATCACTGAGATCTACGACTATCTCCGACTCCTCTATGCGTCGGTAGGCACTCCCCACTGCCCCAACTGCGGCCGCCCCATCACTCGCCAAACCGCCGAACAGATTGTCCAGCGCATACTTCAGCTTGGCACCGGTGAACGCGTCACCGTCATGGCTCCGGTTGTTCGGGGCCGCAAGGGCGAGTTTAAAGATTTACTGGATCAGCTGGATCAACAAGGCTTTCGCGCCCGCGTGGAAGGCGAAATCATCGATTTGTCCGAGCCCCCCGCACTCGACAAGCGCAAGAACCACGCAATCGAAGCCATCGTCGACCGCATCCTTCTGAAGCAGTCGGTCGCAGAGAATGCCACAGAAGCAGGTGCCTCTTCCTGTGGCGCAGCCAAAGGCGGGAAAGCAGGATCTTCACCCCGGCAAACCTTCGGTGGAAAAACGTCTCGAAGCGGCAGTGACCAAGGCTCTCCAACTCGCCAACGGCCTGGTCCTCATCGGTTTTGCCAATGGAGAGGAGCAGATATTCTCGTCTTCGATGGCCTGCCCCGACTGCGGTCTCGACGTTCCCAAACTTGAGCCGCGCAGCTTCAGCTTTAACTCTACATTCGGTGCCTGCCCGGAGTGCCACGGTCTCGGATCGCTCTACGATCTCGACCCAGCCAAAGTTATCACCGACTGGTCCAAGCCACTGCTTGACGGCGGTCTCGGTCCCGGCTCTGCCTCGCAGTACCTGCTTCGACTCATCAACCTCGCTGCTGATCGATACAGCATTGACCTCAAGAAACCGTTTGAGGATCTGCCACCCCGGCAGCAGCATATCCTCGTCTACGGCCCCCCTAAAGGCGAAGCGCCGCGCACCGGTTTTCACGGAATTCTCAGCTATTTACGCGACACCATCGATGAGGCCCGCAGCGACGGCTATCGCGAGTACATGATGAACTTCATGTCTGCGACGCCTTGCCCTGCCTGCCGCGGAAAGCGCCTGCGACCGGAGTCCCTCGCCGTCAAAATCAACGGCCTCTCCATCGCCGATTTCACCGCGCTCCCGCTCAACCGCGCTCTTTCGGCCGCTTACGAATTCAACTTCACGGCGCGCGAAGCACTGGTCGCCGACCGCATCCGCCGCGAAGTCATCGAACGGCTCGAATTCCTTTGCGCCGTTGGCCTCAACTACCTTTCCCTCGACCGCAACGCCGCCACGCTCTCTGGCGGAGAAGGCCAACGCATCCGTCTTGCTACGCAAATCGGCTCGCGCCTCCGCGGCGTGCTTTACGTATTGGACGAGCCATCCATCGGCCTGCATCAGCGCGATAATTCCCGGCTGATCGAGGCCCTGATACGCCTGCGCGATCTGGGCAATACCGTCCTGGTCGTCGAACATGACGAGGACACGATCCGCCACGCCGACTATGTCCTTGATCTAGGCCCCGGCGCCGGGCGTCTGGGCGGTCACGTCGTCGCCCAGGGAACACCCGCAGACATCATGGCTTGCCCCGAATCGCTCACCGGACGCTATCTTTCCGGCGCCAGCGGCATTCTTCATCGCGCCGAACCGCGCCCCCTCACGGGGAAATGGATCACTGTTCACGGCGCCCGCGAACACAACCTGCAGGACCTGACCATCCGCGTTCCTCTCGGCGTCATGACGGTGGTCACGGGCGTGAGCGGCAGCGGAAAAAGCACCCTGATTAACGACATTCTCTATCGCTCGCTTGCCAAGACTCTTTATGGCTCGCGCGAAGAACCCGGCGTGCACGAATCGCTGGAAGGCGCCGACCAGATCGACAAAGTCATTCGCATTGATCAGGCGCCTATCGGACGTACTCCACGTTCCAACCCCGCGACCTACACGCAGGTCTTCTCCCCCATCCGCGATCTCTTCGCCATGCTTCCCGAGGCTCGCGAGCGCGGATATAAACCCGGCCGCTTCAGCTTCAATGTGGCCGGCGGCCGCTGCGAAGCATGCCAGGGTGATGGCCAGCGCCGCATCGAAATGAACTTCATGCCCGACGTCTACGTACAGTGCGAAGTGTGTAACGGACGCCGCTACAATCAGGAAACCCTCGCCGTAAAATTTCACGGCCACTCTATCGCCGACATTCTGGATCTCACTATTGAAGACGCACTGCCGGTGCTGTCAGACGTTCCGCAGGTTCGACAGAAGTTGCAAACACTCGTCGATGTGGGACTGGGATACGTTCACCTCGGTCAGAGCGCGACAACCCTCTCCGGCGGCGAAGCGCAACGCATGAAGCTGGCGCGCGAACTTTCGAAACGCCAGACCGGACGCACTCTCTATCTGCTCGACGAGCCCACAACAGGCTTGCATTTCGACGATGTACGCAAGCTGCTTGAAGTGCTGCACCGCCTTACTGACCTCGGGAATTCGATCATCATCATCGAGCACAACCTTGACGTGATTCGCAACGCCGATTGGATCCTCGACCTTGGCCCCGAAGGCGGCGAAGACGGAGGCCGCATCGTGGGCGAAGGCCGCCCGGCAAAGATCGCGAAGACACCCGGTTCCTTCACCGGCGAATTTCTGGCGCGCTACTACGCATCACACAACGGCAAGCTCGAAGAAATCACAAGCGACGACGCACCCATCGGCAAAGATCTGGGTGCCCCATCCATGACGAAGTCATGGGTGGGAAAGCAGGACAATCGGTTGACGACCGCGGGTGCCCCATCCAATTCGTCCCCGAAGGCGGGCGAATCGAGTGGGAAAGCTCGGACCTCTCCAAACGGAACGTCTCGCCCTTCCGGCAAGACCGCCGCTCGCAAGAAACCGGTGCGCAAATGAGCACATTCCCAGAGCAGCTCCCCACCGCACCCGAAGAGTCGCATTCGTCTCCGCCGTCCGAACTCCAACTGACGGGCCCGCAAGCCACCGAGCCGCAATCTACCGATCCCCTTTCCCCAGAGAACACCCCCCCGCCTCCACCCGAATGGACCGGCGAACCCGAAGATCCAGCTCTTCAGCTTGATGAATTCGTTGCCCCCGTTGCGGTCGCGCCTGTCGCGGCAGAAGATATCCAGCGCGAACCCATGTTCGCATTCCAAGCGCAGCTTCCCGATCCGAGCGAAGAACGCATCCCGCATCTCGGCCATGTCGGGCTGCTCGGCATCCTCGCGCTCTTCGGCTTGATCGGCGCCATGATGCTCGTGCCGCTTGCCTTGCATTTCCACCTCTTTGGGATCACAGCGATCTCGCAGGCTGCGACTGATTACCGCTACGCGCTCGGTAGCCAGGCTGCGCAGTATTTCATCACCTTCGCGGGAAGCCTGATCGTCTTCCCAATCATCTGGAGGAAACCTTTTTTCGAAGGAATTCACTGGCATGGCGCCACCGCGCGAGAGCGTTTCGGACGACTCATCAGTGTCGCCGTCCTGTGCTTCTTCGTGGCGATCGTCAACGGCATGCTTATGCCCGGGCCGACCAACGCGCCGATTGACGAACTCTTCAAGGCTCCCGGAGCCGCCTGGATCCTCTTCGCATTTGGCGTCACTCTCGCGCCATTCTTTGAAGAGATGGCATTTCGGGGCTTTGTTCTTCCTTCACTCTGCACGGCGTACGACTGGTCTGTCGAACAGTTGACTGGCGCGCCGCGCCGGCCTCTCGACGAACACGATAACCCGCAGTGGTCGCTTCCCGCGATGATCCTGGCATCGCTGCTCACCAGCATTCCTTTTGCGCTGATGCATGGCGCTCAAACCAGTTGGTCCCTGGGCCCGTTCCTGCTCCTCATCTTCGTCAGTCTGATGCTCTGCTGGGTCCGCTTAAGCACGCGCTCCCTGGCCGCAAGCACTCTCGTCCACGCGAGCTACAACTTCATGCTGTTCTCCTTTATGCTTCTCGGCACCGGCGGCTTCAAGCATCTCGACAAGATGTGAAGAGCAGCTGTTGTTAGAATTCCCTAAATGCCTACTCACGCCCAACAGCTTTTATCTCTGCTCGCCCGCACCAGCTTCAAACTCGGCCAGTTCAAACTTTCTTCCGGCGGCACCAGCGACTACTACATCGACTGTCGTACGACCACTCTTCACGCTGAAGGTGGACGCCTCACGGGCGAAGCAATTCTTGATCTGTTGAATGAAAACAAGATTGTGGCGGAAGCCGTAGGTGGGCTCACCATGGGCGCCGATCCGATTGTCTCCAATGTCGCCACAGCCAGCGCATGGCGCGCGCAACGTCATCCCGGGTCCCCGCTCATCCAGGGCTTCCTGGTGCGCAAGGCCGAAAAGGCTCACGGCACAGGCCGACGCATTGAAGGCTTCTGCCGCGAGGGCGCCCGCGTTGTCATCGTTGACGACGTCTGCACCACCGGCTCCTCCACCATCAATGCCATTGAAGCCGCTCGCGAAGCCGGCATGATCGTCGCCGCCGTAGTTTGCATCGTAGAGCGCGAAGAAGCCAATGGCCGTCCGACAGTTGAGGCCGCGGCGAAGGACGCGCCATTCCTCCGGCTCTTCACAGCAATCGAGGTTCGTGCCGAACATGTGCGCCAACTCGATGCTGCTCGCTGAATCATGTAGAGCGGACTGCGAAAGAAATCACGAAGTTCCGAAATCGGTTATGGCAGCAGTCCCCAAAAGAAATCAGGCCATCCGGGCGTTTACCCTTGGATGGCCTGCAATTCTTGCTGCTCTAATTTATTTAATCGATCTAAAAATATGGCTTACGCCTTTAATCATTCATTGCGGCTTTCGCCTTTATGCGTCTTCTTCGGCTCGCGCCTTTAATCCTTCTAATCTATGAAGAGCTTTCTCTTTCTCTAATTAATTGCTGCTGGGTGGAGGAGGCGTAGTCTGCGAGGTCGTCGCAGGAGCCTGTCCATTGCTCATGTTGCTCAGCAGTTGAACTTCCACGCGGCGATTCTGCTTCCGACCGTCCGCCGTCGTGTTGGGGGCAACTTCCTTATCCTTGCCGATGCCGATGAGGTAGAAGCGATGTGCCGCGACACCGTACTTCGACGCCAGGTATTGCACAACTGCATCAGCGCGACGATTGCTCAGGTCATAGTTGTACTGGGCAGAACCCGTCGAGTCCGTTCCACCTGTTACTTCAAGGATGTAGCTCTTTGCGGTGCCAAGTTGCGCAGCGAAGGTGTCCAACTGCTCCTTGTCGTCGTTGGTCAGGTTTGCCTTGTCAAAGCCAAACGTGACTGTCACATTCGCCATCGATTTGTAATTGTCGAGACCCTTCACAACCGAGTCGAGGGAGTCAGCCCGGTGCACGGCATCATTCGCTGCGGTATCGGCATCGCCGGCAGCCTTGGTAGCGTTCTGCGCGTTCTGGGCTGCGGTATCTGCAGCGCTTTGCGCCTGCTTGATGCCCGATGTTGCACGATCATCCACGTCATGCAAGGCGCGGTTGTTATCGGCGGTTTTCTGTTCGAGCTGGTTGGTGTGGTCAACGATCGGCGCGGTCTGGGTCTTCACATAGTTCTTGGTTGCGCAACCTGTCACGCCCAAAATCCCTACGGCAGCTGCAATTAGCAATCCATTTGAATTCTTCATTGTCTCCCCATTCCTTTACCGCCTCCGTTTGCCTGATTACCGTTTTTGACCCCAGCCAGGCGGGCGGTGACATTTCGTGTCACCCTCTACATAGCATTCCACCAGCCAAACTTGGCTGAATACATCAAGCCGCTCAAGATAAAGTACTTGGAACTAAGTCGAAAGAGATTAAGCGTTACAGGGGCTATGTATTTTTTACCGATTGTTGTAAGCTTTGCCCTTCTAACGCAGCCTCCTCTTTCCTTCTGCCCGGGTCGGTATCCTATGAATTGGGCTCCCCCGTGGCGGCTGCCCGACTTCTGTATGGACCTCATTGAGAAAATCCGGCTGCTCCCCACGCAGCCCGGCGTGTACTTGTATAAGAACGCCGAAGGCGATGTCATCTACGTCGGCAAGGCGAAGAACCTCCGTTCGCGCGTCCGCTCCTATCTGCTTGAGGCGTCCCAAGCCAACGCGAAGACCGGCTCCCTTATGCGCGAAGCCGTCGACATCGAATACATTCTCGTTGCCAACGAGCATGAGGCTCTCGCCCTCGAAAACAACCTCATCAAGCAGCGCAAGCCGCGCTTCAATATCCTGCTGCGCGACGATAAAACTTATCCCTACGTCAAGCTCACTCTTGCCGACCGCTACCCCAAGGTCTTCGTCACCCGCCGACTGCGCAAAGACGGATCCGCCTACTTCGGGCCGTACTTCCCCGGTAATCTCGCTTATCGTGTCGTAGAACTGATCCATCGCAGCTTCCTTCTTCCCAGTTGCAAGGTCGATCTTTCGCGCTACCACGCCCGCGCCTGCCTCCAGTACTACATTCATCGCTGTCTCGGCCCTTGCGTCGAGGAGCTCACAACCCCCGAGGTCTACAAGCAAGCCGTCCGCGATGCCCAGCTGTTTCTTGAAGGCCGCCAGTCCGAATTGGAACGCTCACTGACTGCGCGCATGACCGCCGCCGCTGAAGGGGAACAGTACGAAGCAGCCGCACGCCTGCGAGATCAGCTCTCGACCGTTCATCAGCTCCAGGAGAAGCAACGCATAGCCACCGTAGAACAGAGCGACGACGCAGACGTCTTCGGCTACCACTTCGAAGACGGCAGCCTCGCCGTCAACCTGTTCCACATCCGCAATGGCAAAATCGTGGACCGTCGAGAATTCTTCTGGGAAGACCTCCTGGACCTTCTCGAAGTGCCGCCAACCGAAAGCGAAGAAAGCATCACCAGTGAATTGGGTGCCCCATCCATGACCAAGTCATGGGTGGGAAAGCAAGACCCCACCTTCAACGCAGGTCAAGTCTTCTCCGCCCTCCTCAAACAGCTCTACATCGATCAGCACTACGTTCCCCGCTCGATACTCGTCCCCGTCGACTTCGACGATCGCGAAGCTCTAGCGACGCTGCTCACTGAACGCATCAACCACCGCGTAGAAGTCGCCGTCCCCCAGCGCGGAGAGAAACGCTCTCTCGTCGACCTCGCGGGACAAAACGCCAAGCAGTCCTACATCCAGAGATTCCGCGTCCTTGAGCCCTCGCGCAAAGCCATACAGGAATCGCTTGCAGATTCCCTCATGCTTCCCGAACTGCCCACCCGGATTGAATGCTTCGATATCTCCCACATCCAGGGTGCGGAGACAGTGGCATCCATGGTCGTCTGGGAAGACGGCAAGATGAACAAGTCGCAGTACCGCAAGTTCAAAGTCATGACAGTGCTCGGTGTCGACGACTTCGCGTCCATGCGCGAGGTCGTCACGCGCCGCTATCGGAGGTTGAAGGAAGAGGACAAGCCGATGCCTTCGCTCATCCTCATCGACGGCGGCCTCGGCCAGCTTCACGCTGCCGCCGACGCGCTCGAGTCTCTCGGCTTCACGTCGCAGCCGCTCGCCTCTATCGCGAAAAAGGAAGAAGTCATTTACCTCTACGGCAACGAAGACGAGCCCGTGGTTCTCGATCGCCGTTCACCCGTTCTGCACCTCGTGCAGATGATCCGCGACGAGAGCCACCGGTTCGCCGTTGGCTACCATCGCCAGCGCCGCGCCATGCGCGACCGCGATTCAGAGTTGCTGAACATTCCAGGTGTCGGCCAGCAGACCCGCCAGCGCCTGCTCACCCACTTCGGTAGCCTGCGCGATGTGCAACAGGCCACGGCCGATTCGCTGGCTGCAGTGGTTTCGCGCAAGACGGCTGAATCCATCTGGCGGCATTTCCATGAGGCCCAACCGGCGCAGACGACACAGCCACAACCCTGAGCGACGAACAACCGTCCCTTTCCGCATCGCATCCCACACGGTGTTGATAGAGGTGAAGACGATGATTCGCCCCGCTCTACTCCCCTCCTGCACCTTTCTGGCCGCTGCTCTTGCGTTCTCCGGTTGCAGTCACAATGGTCACCCTGACGACAAGATGGCCGTGTACAACGCACTCGATCAGAATTACCTGCGCAGCCTCACCGTCTCCCAGGACCGGCACGCCGGCACCATCACCCTTAGCGGCGTCGTCGGCAGTCCCGATCGCAGTCAAAAAGCAGAACAGGTCGCGCAGCAGGCCGCCCCCGGCTACTCCATCGTCAATCACATTCAGGTGGACAATGCGGGACTGCAGAACGAAATGAAATCAGCGCAGCAGAAGGCGCAACTCGACTCCGCAATTGAGAATCGCTACAAGGCCACTCTCGCCGCGCACCACTCGCTCCAGAACATCCAATACTCGGCTTTCAACGGCACCCTCACCTTGAAAGGCTCGGTGAAGTCCTACCAGGATCGAAAAGAAGCTGAGAGCCTGGCGAAAAAAGTACCTCAGGTTCAGCATGTTGTGAACGAGATCCAGATCAAGGCAGGCAAACCCTCCCCCGCCAACTCCTGAGAGAATTAGCCATAAGCCTCCCTTGAGCCGGGACATGTTCGAGTTCGATGAGGAACTGATGGTTAGCAAGCGACAGGAAGTTCTCGCCTAGCTCATTCCGCATCAGTTGTTGTGAGGCCTACCTCACCCCAGCCGCAGCGTGATCCCCAATCGCAAACTTCTCGCAACACACAGGGCACTCGTGCGCCTTTCCGTCATCCACGCTGATCATCCGCGTGCCGCATGCCGGACATTTCCCCTTGTGCTCAGTCATCCCCATCACCGGTCCCAACAACGGTGCAATCGACGCCGAGCACAATCATCGGCACGCCCAGAAAAATGCCCCACCCAAGCAGACAGAGCAAAACACCCGGGAAAATCAGGATCGGAGCGGCCACGAGGCCGAAATACAATCCGCCGAATGCGCCGCGTGCCGGATGATGCTGGTGTTCGCTGGGGTGCACTTCATGCCCAACGGGTGCCCCGCAATGGGGGCAAAACGTCCACGACGCAACGAGATGGGTTCCGCACTTTGAACAGTTTGTGTCCATAGGCCAACCGCTCCTCACGGTTCACGCAGCCGAATGAAGCGCCGTTACCGCGAGACGCATCGATCGCCCGCAGCCCGAAACGTTACCCCGCCGTAACAGGGTTGCCGGTGACACGCATCACGGCTTCCTTTTCCAATCATTTTCAACGAGTTGAAGCAGCGTCGCTCCTGCCTGGGTCTCGTCATCAATAGAACCAACACCGGTTCGGAGAATGGCGACACGGCCCGCTCGATACGCCGAAGGCAGTTGGCCCCACCGCAGGTGGTGATACCCTCACATCACCGCATGAGCCAACAAGCCTCCGCCATCCCCAACCAAGCCCAAGCTCCGGCCGATCTGCCGCGTGTTCTCGGCGCATCGCAAGCCACAGCCATCGTTGTCGGCACTATTATCGGCAGCGGTATCTTCCTCGTCCCCAGCGAGATGATGCGCGACACCGGTTCCTCTGCCCTTGTCTATCTCGCTTGGATCATCGGAGGGCTGCTCTCGCTCTTCGGCGCCATGACCTACGCCGAGCTGGGCGCCATGCTGCCTTATGCCGGCGGCGAATATGTTTATCTCCGCGGCGCCTATGGCGATATCCCCGCCTTCCTTTATATGTGGACGTGGTTTGCCGTCGCCAAGCCCGCCTCGATCGCTGCCGTCACCATCGGCCTGGCACGCACCCTGGAGTTTTTTCCGGCGTTTCATTTTCTCGCCACGCCCGTGGGCGGACTGCCCCTGCTGTGGTCGCAAATCTTCGCCATCGCCGTTACCTGGTTTATGACCGGCCTGAACTATCTCGGCATAAAAAAAGCCGGTGACTTCCAACTCGTCTTCACCGTCCTCAAGGGCGTCCTCATCCTGATCGTTGCGGCCCTGTGTTTCGCGTCGGCCTCCGGCACACTGCACAACTTCTCTACGTCGCTGCCGACCGCCACCGGCGGCTTCAGCGGTTTCATGCTAGCCCTTATTGCCACACTATGGGCTTACGACGGATGGAACGACCTCACCATGGTTGCCGGTGAAGTGCGCCGCCCCGAGCGCAGCCTTCCCATTGCACTCATCGGCGGACTCTTCATCGTTGGCATTCTTTTCATGGCCACAAACGCCGCTATCCAATACATCTTGCCGGCCAGCCAAATCGCCGCGAGCGAACGCCCCGCCGTTGCTGCCCTCTCCGTCGTCGCCGGCCCGCGCGGTGCCGGTTTTGTTGCCGCCGCCATGGCGCTCAGCATTTTCGTCACCCTCAACGGAACCATTATGTCCGGCGCGCGCATCCCCTTTGCCGCCGCACGCGATCGCCTCTTCTTCCGCCAGTTCGCGCACATCAACCCGCGCTTCCAGTCCCCTTCTACCTCCCTCATCATCCAGGGACTGCTTTCGACCGTGCTCCTGCTCTTTCTCTCACGATTCCAGCAGCACTTCGAACTGGCCGTTTTTGCGGAATGGCTTTTCTACATGCTCACCGCCACAACGGTATTCGTCTATCGACGCAGACGCCCAGATCTGGCCCGCCCCTACCGCGTTTGGGGATACCCGGTTCTCCCTGCCCTCTTCGTTGGCTGCGCGGCTGCAGTGCTCGTCTACAGCTACGCCGGCAACCTCAAAGGCTCGCTTTTGGGCACCGCCCTGATCCTTCTCGGCCTTCCCGTTTTCTGGGCAGTGCGCAAAATCTACGGATCATCAACGACTAGTCATAGTCATTGAGATATGTGCTTGGTTCCTGACGAAAGGTCCAACTAGGGGACGTACGTATGGGCGGTCCGGGCGCTCCGATCAAGCAGCTGAAATTTACAGTCCGCTCATCTTAGCCCCTCTAGTGAAATGCCCCGTTGAAGTATGCTTAGATCAGTGCGCTAACCGCTTCAGCGGTATGTACTTCAAGGGAGAAAGGCATTGCCCATCCGAACCCAGCTTTGGCAGAGCCCAAAGTTCACGATCGAACGCATCGAAGACGAAGACAGAGGCGTACTCATCTTCAAATTTACTGGCGGCTTTGCCGCCAACGACATGTACTCAGTCCTTAAGCCACTTGCCGTGGTCAACATCTTCGAATTTGAACCGCCGGCTGGCAAGGAGCGTCCAACGCTCAATATCTTCGACATCACCGAGGTTCCCACCCTGGATTCCTCCGGTCTCGGATTGATCATCAGTCACTTCATTCGTTCCCGCGCGCGAGGTGTCCGTGTCATCGCCGTTGGTGTACGCCCTAATGTTTTGCAGCTTTTTAAATTCACCAAGGTCGATGCCCTTATTCCCATGGCCGCTTCCGTTGAGGAAGCCATCGCAGCCCCTCGATCTTGAAAACACCAGAGTGCCGATTTCCACCTGCTTTGGCGCGCCCGTTACAATCGAATTGAAATGTCTACCACGCAAACCGAGCTCTGGAAGAACGCCACATTCACCATTGAACGAATTGAGGGGCGTGCTCCGCGCACTTTGATCTACCGCGTCACAGGTCAATTCAACGCGCGCGATATGTACGGCTCGATGAAACAAATCGCACTTGGCAACATCTTCGAGTTCAAGCCGCACACCGGCGAAGAAACGCCGACGCTTCACATCTTCGATCTCGCCGCTGTCCCACAAATGGACTCATCGGCGCTGGGAACGATCGTCAGCCACTTCATTAATTGCCGAAACAAAGGAATCCGCGTCATTGCGGCTTCACCCAGCCCCAATGTCCTGCAGCTATTCAAATTTACAAAAGTCGATTCTCTGATTCCTACCGCGGCCACCATCGAGGAAGCGCTCGGCTGCTGATGCTCGATTTCGAGGGTCCGCTTCGATTCTCCATCCGGCTCTTTGCCTCGCAGCTGATTCTGGCGCTGCAGCATGGCAGCGGCAGCTGAGATGGCTCCAAGTCCACCGCAATACCTCATTCGCTTCGATGATCTTTGCCCCACCATGTTGCGCGATCGATGGGAGCGTTTCTCCTCTCTTTTAGCGCACTATGATGTATCTCCGATTCTTGCCGTCGTTCCTGACAACCAGGATGCAGATCTGCAATTGCAGTCTCCCGATCCTGAATTCTGGGATCGAATGCGTTCATGCGAAGCCGCCGGAGCCACCATCGCCATGCACGGCTATCGGCATCTTTGCATCAGCCGCGGCAAATCCATCTTGAGCTTGCACCAGGAGACCGAGTTCGCAGGCGTCAACGAGTCCCAGCAACGCAAATGGATTCGTTGCGGACTCGAAATTCTTCGGGGATACGGCCTCAATCCGCGCTTGTTCGTCGCTCCACGGCACGGTTTTGATCGAAGCACGCTCCGCGCCCTGGCCTCTGAAGGCCTGGGCGTTCTGTGTGATGGACTGGCTCTTCGGACCTTTACTCGCGACGATATGTTGTGGGTTCCGCAGCAGCTTTGGGAGCCGATCAAGAAATCATCCGGACTGTGGACCATCTGCATTCACACCAATACAGCGACAGTAGCGCTCGAAGAAAAACTGGAAGAGTTCCTGCGTACCGAAGCCAAACAGTTCACCACTTTCGACAAGGTCATCGCCGACCAGTGTCCGGGCCCCCTTAGTCGGAGTGAACGGCTCGCGGAAATCATCGCGTATCAGCGCATGAAGTTCTCTGCAGCAAGAACCCACATGCTCCGTGCATCGCGACTGTAACCAGATTGCCGATTCACAGATGAACCGCATGCTTTCCCGCAACCGACGATAGGCCCCTGATTTAAACTTGCAGCCGATGCGCGTGTTCGGCATAGACTGCGGCACCGAAATAACCGGGTTCGGTGTAGTGGATTCGGATGATTCCGGTCCGCTGCCTCGTCTTGTCTGCAAGACCTATGGCGCTATCCGACTCCTCAAGACGCAGTCGCCGGCGGAGAGGCTTTCCGAAGTTCACCGCAGTTTGACCGCCGAACTGGAACGCTGGCAGCCTGAAGTTGTGGCTATCGAAGAAGTCTTCTACTCAGTAAATGCCAAGTCGGCTCTCAAGCTTGGACAGGTGCGTGGCGTCGCTCTGTTGGCCGCGGCGCAACTCGGCCTGCAAGTGGCAGAGTACGCGCCGCTTAGTATAAAGTCGTCAGTGGTGGGATACGGCCTGGCGAAAAAGGAACAAGTGCAGTTCATGGTTGCCCGGCTCCTCAATCTGCCCGAGCTTCCCCAACCAGCCGATGCCGCCGACGCGCTGGCAATCGCGATTTGTCACCTGCATACCGCCCAAACTATAGCTCTTCAGGGGGGGAGGCGATGAGATTTGCGGGGCTCGCCCTTCTGGCAATGCTTACGGCTCTCCCCGCTCGGGGAGATTCTGATCGCGTGGTACGGGTGGACTACTCCAACCCCGGGCTCTACCCTGCGCAATGGTCTCTGGTTCTGCATGCCGATGGCCGGGGCCATTTTCACGCCGAGGGGGGCACGAAGCCCAAAGACACAGAAGACACCATGGAACCCGCCAAAATCGACCGCGATGTAACCCTGAGCGGCGACTTCACCAACCACGTCTTCGAGACAATGCGTGAAAAGCGGATCCTTCAAGGCAACTGCGAAAGCCACTTGAAAGTCGCATTTCAGGGACTGAAGAAGATCAGCTACAGCGGGCCTGACGGAGAGGGTGGATGCGAATTCAACTACTCCTCCAATAAGCAAATTCAGGGTCTTGGCGAATCTCTGGTCGGCGTTGGATCGACACTGATTGAAGGGGCGCGGCTCGAATTGCTCCTGCAGCATGACCCGCTTGGCCTTGATAAGGCCATGCAATATATAGTCGAAGCCTCCGAGGACGGTCGTTTGCAGCAGATTTGCGCCATTCGGGACATCCTGGAGCGCCTTCAGGATGATCCTCACGTCATGGACCGAGTCAGAAAACGGGCGCGATTGCTGCTGGCACGCTCAGGAAGCTGAAAACGGCTTGAATTGCTAAATTCAGCCGCGACTTTTCAGCGGTATCGTGCTGTCTGAATGAGTGTGGACTCCTCGCGATGCGTATCTCATCGGAGGCGTGAAAGAAAGGGTTGGGGACTCCATGAATCCATTGAACAAGGTCTTGTTAATGCGAGCCGCGGGCGTCGTAGGACTGGCTTTGTTTTTGGGGTCACATGCTTACCTTCCTGCCCAGCAGGCAGATCCCAACGTGCGCGCAGCCCGCTTGAGCGATGTCGAAGGCGACGTTCAGCTCACGCAGGGCAGCCAGATTCTGGCCAACCCGGCTTTGGCGAACACTCCTCTTTTCGAAGGGGTTCAGATCACGACTCGGGACGATGGCAGGGCCGAAGTACAGTTTGACGACGGGAGCGTGGCTCGCATCTCGCCGAATAGTTCGCTGAAGATCGCCGTTCTCCGCCAGGAAGGCAACTCGACCCATGCTGAACTCGTGCTCCAAAGCGGGTTGGCGTACTTCGAGTTACAGGGCGATGCATCGGGAAGCCGGACGATTGCCCGCTTCGGCGACAGTTCTGTCACCTCGAGCGGTTTTACCGTGTTACGCATCAGCCTCGACAATCTTCCCGGCGAGGTCGCTGTCTTTTCCGGTAACGCTCACCTGCAGCGTGGCAATTCCCTTTCGCTCGACCTGCGCGGCGGCGAAAGCGTCGCTCTTAGCGCCGCGGACCCCAATATCTACAATCTTGCGGAAACCATTGAGCCCGACTCCTGGGATGCCTGGAACGCCGATCGCGACCAGGAACTGACGTCGCAGCAGGCCGCTAAAACAGCAGCCAGCGGGGACGCGGTCAACAGCAGCAACCCGGCCTGGGGCGATCTCGACGCCAATGGCAACTGGTACAACGTTCCCGGCGAGGGGTACGTATGGTCGCCTCTCGAAGCTGCGTCGGGAAACTGGGATCCCTATGGGTGCGGCAACTGGGTTTGGACTCCGCAGTTCGGATACGTCTGGGTGTCCTGTGAACAATGGGGCTACCTGCCGTACATGAGCGGCAGTTGGAATTACTACGACGGCTTCGGCTGGGGCTGGGCGCCAGGATACGGATATCCCTGGTGCCAGACCGGTGGCTGGGGCTGGAACATCGGGGTTCGCCCGGTTCGGTATCAGCCGCCGCATCGTCCCCACGGAGGTCCCGTCAAACCGCCCGGCGAGCCGATCCGGCACGGCGGCTTCTATCAGCCCAATCCGGTGGTCGCAGTCAATCGCATTCCAGCACCGATAGCTCGCCCTGTGCATGTTGTCGGAAGGCCGGTGACGATTGCCGGCAACACGGTTACGCCCCTTAGGCCGCTTATGCCTCGGCCGACGTATAGCCCGTTGAACTCTTCAGGGTTTAATCGGCCCAATCCGGGCTACGGCGGGAATCCGGGCTATGGCGGGAATCCGGGCTATCGTGGTGGTCCGGTCTACGGCGTAAATCGGGGCTACGGCACTCCCAATCCCGGCGCCAGGAACGGAAATGGATATGTTCCGTGGGCTAACTCCCCAGCCAGCCACCCAGGCACGTGGACCGTACCGGCCGCGCCAGGTGGCACCTATCACCCGACAGCGCCCAGCCATGGATATACAGGAGGCGCCGCTCCAAGCCCACATGTCTCGAGTGGCGGAGGCGGAGGCGGTGGTGGCGGCCATGTCAGCGGAGGCGGTGGTGCAGCACCACCAGCCAGCGGAGGCCATCACTAGACTTCATCGAACTCACTGACTTCAGGAGCCACTTCTTTCACGGGAGTGGCTCCTGCTGTTTTCAGGACCCTCCACAACGCGGCGAGCGTTTCGACAGAGACGGCCTCGGCGCGAGCTTTGGAATCAATCCCCGCTTTCGACAGGGAGTCCACAACGACAGCGGGATCCACGCCTGCCGCGCGCAGGTTATTTGCCAGCGTCTTTCGTTTCGAAGCGAATATCTGCCGGAGGAATTTCAGAAATGGTTCCCGCTCCACTTCCAGTTCCTTGAATCGCGACGCAAAGCGCCAGCGGAAGACGGTCGAATGAACTTCGGGCGGCGGCGAGAAGGCGCTGGGCGGCAAGGTGAACAGGCGTTCTACCGGTCCGTGCATCTGCACGGCAACCGATAACAGCCCATAGTCTCGGGAACCGGGCGCGGCGGCTACGCGATCGGCCACTTCGCGCTGCACCATCAAAACCGCGCGGTCGAGCACGGCTGCATTCTCGGCCAGCTTCAAAAGAATCGGCGAGGTAATGTAATACGGCAGATTTCCCGCAACGATCAGGCGCTGACCGGCCATTGCAGCGGCCGCCGTGAAATCAAACGACAGCACGTCGATGTTTTTTATTTCCACGTTCGATTGAACGGAAACGCCGCCCTCGCTCGGCGCACTGGCGGAAAGTTCGGCCGTTAATCGAGAAGCAAGCTCGCGATCATATTCGAGGGCCAACACGTGTCCGGATTTCACTGAAAGCTCGCGTGTAATCGCACCCATGCCGGGGCCAATCTCGACGACGGTGCGATCACTGCATTCGCCCAGGGCGGCGACGATGCGGCGTATGGCCTGCTGATCGCGCAGAAAATTCTGACCCAGTTTGGATTTGGGAGGCACCAATCGATGTTAGTCGTTTGCCAAGACAACCGTGAAGCGGCCGAACGGTCTCGATTTGCCTGTTTCCAAAAAATCCGGAAGTAGAATCTACGTCAACACAGACTTGACCGACTGAATTGGTCGTACTTTCAATGTCTAATTACCTGCAAAATTTTGTGGAAAACTGCAAATTTTAGAGGGGGGGTGGGGGTACCCCCTCGCTCCCCGCTACTTCGCACTCGAACATTCCGCGGTCCAGATGATTGTGCCTTAAGCGAAGGAAATTCCCTGCAAAACTGAGCCGGGATTTTTATGTTTGGAATGTACAGGTTGCGCAGCCCAGCCGCGATGGCGTCCTTGACAGCGGTTGGGGTGAACCCCTTGAGTGAGACAGTTTTGATTTTGACAGCGGTCGGCGAACAGTCGTCGCGGCAGGTTTTCGGCAGTTTGCGAGTTGCGATAAACGAGAATTGGATTCCGCCCGTGCAATTTTGTAGTCGGGGAAAACGAAATCCGGCTAGAATGCTTTCACAACCAGGTCACCTATGAAACTTACCCGCTCCGAGCGGTTATGCACTGGTGTGCTATCCGCTTTCTTGTTTGGTTTTGTTTTTTGTTCTTTTGCCTTGGCCCAAACGCAGCCCCAGTTCACAGCTGGAACTCCGGCTCGAATCACCCAGCCTGTGCGTGACTCCTCGCTGCAGCCTCTGCGAGGCAACACGCATCCGCTTGCTCTGCCCCAGTACGATGTTGGTCGTGCGCCGGGCTCAATGGCGGCCAAGCGAATGATTCTTGTTTTGCAGCGCAGCGCACAGCAAGAGGCAACGCTTCGGACATGGCTCGACTCGGTTCAGAACGCGAGCTCGCCGGATTTTCGCAGGTGGATGACGCCGGAAGAATTCGGTGCGCGTTTCGGTGTCTCGGACGTCGATCTGACTACGGTTGAATCGTGGCTTCAAGGGCAGGGGTTCTCGATTGACAAAGTTGCGAAGAGCAGGATGGCCATCGAGTTCTCAGGAACAACGGCGCAGGTTGAGGCGGCCTTCCATACTGCAATTCACAGTTACGTCATTCAAGGTGTTCAGCACTGGGCCAATGCTTCGGATCCCCAGATTCCTGCAGCACTATCACCGGTGGTTGCGGGACTAGCGCAGCTCAATAGCTTTGAGCCCACGTCCAACGCCATTCGAGGACCGGGCGGAGTGTACGACGCGAAGACCGGCGCAATCCAACCTGCTTACACTATCGGCAGCGCCAGCCAGGGGTACTACATTTTTGTGGTACCGGGGGACGCAGCGACGATCTACAACATTCCCACAACACTGAATCCCGCTTTGAGTGGAACCGCTTATGACGGTAGCGGTGTGACGATCGGAATTGCGGGAGACTCAAACATTGATATCGCCCAGAACGCGAAATACCGCGCGACTTTTGGGCTTCCCGCGAAGGCAACAAACGTAGTAATCGACGGCGGCACCGATCCGGGAGAAAACGGCGATGCGGTCGAGGCCTATCTCGATACGCAGGTCGCCGGTGGAATTGCTCCAAACGCAAACGTGACGCTGTACACCGCCGAAGATACCGCTTACCAGGCCGGCTTGTTTCTGGCGATTCAGCGCGCGCTGGATGACAACCAGATCGATATCCTGAATGTCAGCTTCGGTGCCTGCGAGGCAGCCCTCGGCACCGCAGGAAACCAATTTGTGAACGACCTCTGGGAGCAAGCTGCATCTCAGGGAATCACCGTCACCGTTTCTTCAGGCGACAGCGGCTCTGCGGGCTGCGACAACCCCAACATTGAAACGCAGGCGGTCAATGGGTTGGCGGTGAACGGCATCGGCTCGACGCCTTTCAACATTTCAGTAGGCGGCACGGATTTCGATGCGCTTTACAGCAATTTTCCGAGCAGCTTCTCAAGCTATGTGGATCTGACTAATACGCTGCCCAATCATCGCAGCGCGTTGAAGTATATCCCCGAGGAACCCTGGAACGACTCGACCTATCCGAACGTCAGTATCGCGTCGAACACCAGCACCTCTTCCTATACGAATATTGTGGCTGGCGGAGGCGGCGTCAGCTCTGTCTATGCACTTCCGAACTGGCAGTCTTCAGCATCGTCGAGCACAGGCCGCGGATTGCCGGATGTTTCATTGCTTGCCGGCAACGGATATTACGGCGCGGTGTGGGGAATCTGTACAGATCTTGAAGTCGATAACAGCGGCAATCCGGTTGCGGACTGCGCAGCGGGAGCCACCGGCAGCAATTTCAATCTCACGGGAATTGGCGGCACCTCCGCTGCGGCACCGGCCTTTGCCGGGATGCTGGCGCTGGTAAAGCAGAAGACCGGGACCCGCCTCGGGCAGGCAGATTATGTTATCTACAACCTGGCCAAGACCGCATACTCGTCAGTTTTCCATGATGTAACTACCGGCGACAATTCTGTTTTCTGCACGCTGAACTCGCCGAATTGCCAGGTCATTAACGCGTCGATATACGAGTACTATCTGAGCGGATACAACGCCGGAGTCGCGTACGATCTCGCCAGCGGACTGGGCAGCGTGAACGCGGGAAAACTGGTTTCCTCGTGGTCGGGAACGAGCTTGAGCACGACCACTTCGACACTGCAACTGAATGGATCAAACGCTCCGATCACGATCACGCATGGGCAGAGCGTGGCGGTAAACGGATCGGTGACGAGCTCCGGGGGCACTCCTGCGGGCAGCATGGGGCTGGTCGACAATCTTAGCCCTGCGACAAGCCCGAATGGAGATGGGATTGCCACCTTTGCACTCGCAAACGGAACCGTCACCGGCACTACGACGGCGTTGCCCGGCGGCAGTTACCAGGTCTCAGCACACTACTCAGGCAGCAACACGTTTGCGGAGAGCGATTCGAACGCGATTTCTGTCACTGTGCATTCTGAAACCAGCAGCACGTCGC
Source organism: uncultured Acidobacteriaceae bacterium (assembly GCA_963802565.1). Lineage (GTDB taxonomy): Bacteria > Acidobacteriota > Terriglobia > Terriglobales > Acidobacteriaceae > Telmatobacter. Next base: position 203,158 of record CAWDJR010000030.1, read on the forward strand.
TGAAGGTGGCAGGCATCTACGATCCCACAACCGGAAAGGCGTCGAGCACGCCGTATTACGGGTTCATCTATCTGCTCGATGCACAGCCGTATGGCAACAGTGCATCGGCAAACAATCCGAATGGCGCTGCGACGGGTACGATGACCTTCAAATCCGGATCGACTTCTCTGGGAACTGCAGCGCTTTCGAGCGAGGGCGTGGCAGAACTTCAAACATCGACGATTCCCGGTGGCAGCGATAGTCTGACTGCTTCGTTCCCTGGAGACGCAAGCTTTCAAGCGAGCACCAGTGCTGCTGTTCCTCTTAGCATTACTCCCGCAATTACCACGCTGAATACGCCGACGTTTATTCCCTTCGGTGCTTATTTTGGTGCGAACGTGACGCTGAGTGTGACGATGACGACCAATAGCGCGGGAGCGGGGCCGACGGGGACCGTGACGTTTATGAATGGCTCCACCTCGGTGGGCACGGCGAACATGGTGGGGACGGCATCAACTTCATCGGGCCCGGCAACAGGCACGGCCGCGTTAACCGTGAATACGCTGCCCGGTGGTTCGAATACCGTCACCGCCGTGTACAGCGGCGATACGAACTACGCGGGTTCGACCTCATCTTCGGTGGATGTCACGATTCTGGCGAATCCCACGACCTTGAGTTTCTCGCCGGGTAATTCGACGGTGGTCGTGAACCAGCCACTGCAATTTACGGTGACGCCGTCGGCGGTTTCCGGCATTCCGCTGCCTTCGGGAACAGTGCAGGTGTACTACAACCCAACCGGTAGCAATGTTTCCGCGACACTCGTGAATGGGGTGGCGAGCATTACCATTCCTGCGAACACGCTCAGCCTGGGCACGTACGGTTTGAGCGTGGTCTACAGCGGTGACAAGGCCTATCAGGGTTCGACGGCCGCCTATTTCATCACCGTAAAATCCTCCGGCACGGTTCTACCTACAGTCGCGATCAGCGTGCCGGGATCGATCACAACTTCTCCCGTCACCGTTACTGTCGCGATTACGGGGCCGAGCGGAAACCCGGTGCCCACCGGCTCCGTCACGCTGACCAATCCCAACTTGTATTTGAGCACGCAGACGCTGAATAACGGGATGGCAACGTTTGTCGTTTATGGTCTCGCGTACGGTCCAAACACACTCACGGCGAGCTACCTGGGAGACACGACTTACACCGCGGGATCTTCGTCAACCATCGTTACGCTGCCGGCGCCCGGGGTGATGTATTTCGATCCAACCTCGGCGACGATTGCCGTGAGCCAGGCTTACTCGCTGAAGATCTCCGTTCTGACTCAACCTCCCTTCCCCGCGGCCACTGGGAGCATCACTCTTTCGAGCGGGACGTATACGTCTGCTGCCACGCCCCTGACATCCGGCTCTACGACCATCACGGTGCCGGCGAACTCGCTGGCGCTGGGAACGGATACGTTGACTGCGACTTATTCCGGCGACGCAAACTATCTTCCGTGGGTGAACTCAGAGACTGTCGTGGTGAATTCAGTTCCGCCGGGTGTAACGCTTTCCGGCACCAATATCACGGTAGTTGCGGGCGGGACGACTGGAAATACGGCTGCGATTTCTGTTACCCCGAGTGGCGGATTCACTGGAAGCGTGACACTGGCCGCCGCGATTACCTCAAGCCCGGCGGGCGCGCAGCACTTGCCTACATTCAGCTTCGGGTCAACCAACCCGGTGAGCATCACCGGTACAACGGCAGGAACGGCCACACTGACCGTATCCACAACCGCGCCCACTACAGCCGCATTGTCGAAACCGGAATCTCGAGGAGTGTACGGCGGCGCCGGAACATTGCTGGCTTTGATGGTGCTGCTGGGAATACCCGCGCAACGGAAGCGCTGGCGCCGATACGTGGCCGTGATGTTTTTAGGGATCTTTGCTTATGGCGCTTCTGGTTGTGGAGGATCGTCATCGGGGGGAACGACCGGCGGAGGTGGAAGCCCCGGTACAACTTCAGGCACGTATGCGGTGACGATTACCGGAACTTCGGGCAGCATCACCGCAACGACCACATTGAACGTTACGGTGCAATAGCCTACTCTGTTTCGTTCTTGATGATCGTTTCGTTCTTGATGATCGCGAGATGGAAGGTTCTGCGCTGCGTGAATCCGAGCGACTCTGGTAGAGGCGGACGGCGGGATTGTCGGCGAAGGCGTGCAGGTAAGGCGTTCGCTGCTCTGCGAAGATGTCGCGCATCACTTCGCGCATTACGGTTCCGGCGTATCCGCGACCGCGCGCATCGGGATGCGTGCATACGGCGCTGACCTCGACGAATCCTGGAACGCGAGTTCTCTGGCCAGCCATCGCCATCAGGCGATCGCTTTCGAAGATGCCGTAGAAATTTCCCAACTCCATGGTGCGCTCGCGAAAGGGGCCGGGCTCTGTCAGGTGGGCTAGTTCGAGCATCGCCGGCACGTCTGAAGCCGTCAGCTTTCGTAGGGTTGCGGAGGGCGGCAGCGCACTCTTTTTTGTAGATGTCCCGGCGGGTACGGGCTTGGGGCAGATCATCTGGGTCAGTGTTCCGCCGCGAAACAGCGACCAGCCGTGCGGGAGCGCCGGTTCATCGGGAAGAAACAAACCTAGCAGACCGCCGGAGCCCGCGAGCGTCCGGAGACTGTCGTAGCACTGCTGCGACTGGTCTGGGATGCCGGCGAGGGGCCCGATCGCGGGCGGATAGCGGCGGACAAGGCCATCGCCTGCGCCAAGTCGCGATGGTCTGTGAGCAGCGCATTCAGGATTGGATTGTCTAGAAGGCTCTCACTGGATTCCTCCAGCGGAAGGTTGGGCGCGGCAACGTCGACATCAGGATTGCGAAGAGGCATGTGTAGAAGATGATCGTGCGGTGCAGGCAGATGCGGAATCCTCACTGCTGAAATTTGCGTCAAAGTTGCAGCGTGTAGACTCGGAGGTTGGCTGCGAAGCAGTCCGCAACATCCGGCCGCAGGTAAGCGGGCGCCTGGGAGAAGAAGAATGCAGATTGTTTTTGCCGCGCCAGAGTGCGTTCCGTTTGTAAAAACGGGCGGGCTGGCCGATGTGGTGGGCGCATTGCCTCATGAAATCTTAAAGCTGGGTCACGAAGTTAGTGTCTATCTTCCTCTATACACGGCAGTTCGCCAACAGCTTAATGGCGATTTAAACTACGCAATTCGCTCCATCACGATTCCTGCCACCCATGGGAACCGGTTCGCGGGAATCGTGGATGGCGGAGTTCGCGATGGCGTGAAGTTTTACTTTGTGGATTGCCCGGAGATGTTTGACCGGCAAGGGATTTACGGCAACAACGGGGACAGCTACGGTGACAATGCAGAACGCTTTGGGCTGTTTTGCAGGGCGGTTCTGGAGGCGACGAAACAACTAGGTGTGCCGGATGTTTTTCATGCTCACGACTGGCAGGCTGCGCTTCTTCCGGTGTTGCTGCGAACTGTCTATAACGCCGACCCGGTGCTGAAGCATTGCGGGTCGGTGCTCACCATTCACAACGCGGCATACCAGGGGACGTTTCCGCCGGCGACCGTGGATCAACTGCTGCTGCCCTGGGATATTTTCACGTTCGACAAGCTGGAACACTACAACACCTTCAACTTTCTCAAGGGCGGGATTGTTTACGCCGACAGAGCTGACTACGGTGAGCCGCAAATATGCCGAAGAGATTCAAACGGCGGAATTCGGCAACGGGCTTGAAGGAGCTTTTGGCCAGCGACGAGCCGACCTGCATGGCATATTGAATGGCGTCGATTACGCCGAGTGGGATCCGGCGACGGACGGCAATCTTGCGGGACACTACACGCCGCAGGATTTGAGCGGAAAACGGGAATGCCGGAAGGATCTGCTGCACGCTTTCGGACTTGATGTATCGGACGAAACGCCGGTGATCGGGATTTGTTCGCGCTTTGCATCTCAAAAAGGCTTCGACCTGCTCGAACAAATCGCGGGGCGTCTTGCCGAGCGGGATGTTGCCGTGGTGGCGCTGGGGACGGGGGAGCCGTACTACGAAAAGTTCTTTCGCGACTTCGCCTACGCAAATGCAGGGCGGTTCGCAGTGCAGATCCGGTATGACGAAGCGCTGGCGCACAAGGTGGAGGCGGGGTCGGACATTTTTCTGATGCCGAGCCGCTTTGAGCCCTGCGGTCTGAACCAGATCTATTCGCTCAAATACGGAACTGTACCGGTGGTGCGCGCCACTGGAGGCCTCGACGATACGGTTGAAGAATGGAATCCAGGGCTCAACACCGGCACCGGGTTCAAGTTTGAGCGTTATGAGGCGCAGGCGCTGCTGGATGCGATCGATCGCGCGCTAAGTGCGTTCTACGACAAGAAGCAATGGTCGCAACTTATGCAGAATGGCATGGCGCAGGACTTCAGCTGGGACAAGCCGGCACAGGAGTATGTCGCGGTTTACGAAGAGGCGGCGCGAAAGAGAGCCTGATCGCAGAGCGGAGTTCAGAGAAATCGATTTTTCGATTCCGCCGTGTGAAAGCCCCTGACCGATTGGCCAGGGGCTTCATTTGCGTGCATTCTGACGAGGGTTATGCGCCGTGGCCGAGGACCTTCGGCACATCGATGCCGAGGGCGGTCGCGAGGTCGTGCTGGTGTTCCTGCTCCTGGGAGATGATTTTGCGGAGCTGTTCGGCCAGCGCGTAGTGACCGAGGGCTTCGGCTTGTTTTACGCGCTCACGATAGTTTTTGATGGTGACGGTCTCATTGTCCAGATCGAACTGCAGCATCTCTTCCGGCTTTTCTGAGAGCTTGACCTCTTTGGGTGTTGCAGTGGGCATGCCGCCGAGGTAATCCACCTGGTCGGCGATAATCAGCGCGTGCTGCAACTCTTCTGCAGCGTGCTTTTTCAATTCGGCCGCAATGCTCATCCACTTCGCGCCTTTCAGCACGTTGCTGTAAACGACGTAGGCAATTACAGCCTGGTATTCGCGAGACAGGTCTTCATTCAGAGCGTTGATCAAATCTTGAACAGCCTTGTCGTTCGGTTGATTCTGGCTGCTTTGGCCTTGAGGCTTCTTATCGGGCATGCGACTTCCTTTTCTGTCCAAATTTTGCAGTGGGTCTGCTCAGACACTCCGTCAGATGCCGCTGGCGTTAAGGATGTTGTGTCAATTTTTGGCGATTCACCACCCCTCGCAGATTATTTTGCGGGGATGACCGGCAGGATAATCTGCGAGGGGTGTTTGGCGTCGAGGTAGATGGTGTTATGGGCTACCTGGGTCCGGCGGTTGTCGTTCAGCGGCTCGCCGGTATTCGGGTTCACGTCGAAGCGCGGAAAGTTGCTGCTGGAAATGTCGAGCCGGATGCGATGGCCTTTCTTGAATACCAATGAAGTTGGATACATCTCGATGGTGAATTCGTATGGCTCATCGGGCTTCATCAACTCCGCCTTGCCCGGGCCTTTGCGATAACGGGCGCGCACAATGCTGTCGGCAATATTGAGATCAATTCCATTGGGATAGTCCGCATTGGGCGGATATTCGTCCACGAGTTTCGCCGTGAAATCCGTATCCAACGCATCGGACGAGGCCCACAATTTGACGACGAGTCTTCCGGTCACCTCCACATCGGCAACGAGGGGCGAGGTTTCAAAAACGACGACATCGTTGCGGGCTGCGAGGGGTCGGGTGTCGGTGCATAGCCAGAAATCCGCACGGCAGCGCTGATCGGCTGCGCCCTGAAACATGAGCGTTCCCTGCGACGAAACATTGCCACCGATTGTAGGCACAGGATTCTTTGGATCGAACTGATAGGTGACGGGCGCGTCGTCTGCGGGCTTCTCGGTCGCCAACAGCGCCTTTGCCGTGCAGGTACCAGGGAGTGTAGACGGTCCGCGCCAGTGGCCACTCCTGCTCGTCGCGCCAGTGGCCGCCAACAAAGATGCGACCGTCCGCGGTTTTGTGCGCATCGCCGCCGCCCATGACGTAAATGCGCACGGGCGGCTCACGATCCACGCCGTTGTCGACCCCCTTGAGAAAATGATCGAACCAGCGCAGGTGGAATGCATTGAGGTCGAGTGCGGCATCGCTGGTGAATTGCGCTTCGCCGGCGTAGTTGAGATTTTCGCTGCTGTGAATCCACGGGCCTACGATCAGCCGCTGCAGACTCTTCTTGGATTTGCGCAACTCCACGAAATTCAGATTGGCGACCGGTGTTCCCCACGAGTCGTACCAGCCGGTGGTGTGATACTCCGGCACATCCTTGTATTCGGCGAGGTGGTCGACGACGCTGGAGCCGGCGTTCTTCCAGAAATCGTCGTAGTCGCCGTGACTCATGGCCTCGATGAGCCACTTTTCGTAATCGGGCGCAAATTTCAACGGAGTGGTTCCCGGGCGCAGCGGCAGGTTGTGGACATACTGGCGGACGTCAGTGCCCATGTCCACGAGGGCCTTTGCGGATGCAGGATCTTTGGCCGCGCGTATCGCCGCAGGCAGAGCATCGGGGGTGCCGGTGGCGTTGCCGAGCGTAAATACCCAGTTGAAAAAGCGCAGTTCAAATGCGCCGTTGTGGCGAACGCCGTATTGGCCAAAATCCGACATGGCATTGCGCGGCACCATGGCCTTGACGAAGGGCGCGTTGGCAATGGCCATGGCATGCTGGGTAGCTCCCGCATACGAAGAGCCAAATGTCCCGATGCCGCCATCGCACCAGGGCTGATCGCCAATCCACTTCGCCGTATCAAAGCCATCTTCAGGGTCGGTGGCAAGCGCCATCCAGTGGCCTTCCGATTTGTAGCGTCCGCGCACATCTTCGAGCACCACCACATAGCCGTGGGGGACGAAGGCTTTCGCGCTGGAGTCAGCGCGTTCTTTGTTGTAGGGTGTGCGCATGAGGAGAACCGGAAACTTTCCTTCGACGGCTTGTCCGTCGCGCGCCGGACGGTAGATGTCGGCAGCGAGCTTGACGCCATCGCGCATGGCGATCATGACGTCGCGGCTCTCGACGATGCCATAGCTTTCGGCGGTTTGCGCGTGCAACGACGCACACGCGATGAGAATCAGCAAGAACAGCGAAAGCTTGTGCGAACAATACGACAAAGCAGACCGGTGATTCGCCATCATGAATGCCACCTTGAGCGCGTTCGGGAGATTTATTTCGGCGCGGGGATGTCTGGAATTGTAGCGGAGAGACTCGGCAGGCTCGGCCAAACGCAACAACGGCCCGGGGTTGATTCCCAGGCCGCTGCCGGTGATCTGTTGGGATTGGACTAAGGCCATCGCGCTTTAAGCGATTGCCAGGGCCCGGCGGTTGAATCTGCCGCTGGGGCTTACTTGGGGCTTGGGGCGCGATGCCCTAGGCCTCAGTCACCTCACGTAAGAAACTACTGGAACAGTCATTTTGCATAGGCTGGATCAACCTCCTTTCCCGTGTAGCTCCAACTTAAGCCGCATCCGTTTTCTCGTCAAGTCCCGGGCCGTGTTTGTCGAAAAAACTGAGAGCACGCTTCAATATCCAAGAGGGAACGATTCCGCGCCGGATCGCGATCACGTGCCATCGGGTGCCACTAAAATTCTTATGAATTGCTTGTTCGGTATGCGCAAGATTTCTGCAGCTACGGAGGCGTTTCTTTTTAAATCGCCACTGGCTGTTTTTCAACGGCGGGTCTGGCCGCGAGCAAACGCCGCCTTATCGCCTTGTCGCACGGGACTGAAATCCACTTCGCCACCGCCCAGCCCAGCAGCCAGCACACCGCTATGGTGGGCGCGTACCACAGCACGCCCCATCGCATGCCTGCGCCGGTGGCACGGAAGATTTCAAGCATGGCAATCACCACGAACATGTGAGTCAGATAAATCTCATAGCTCAGCCGCCCGCACGCGCACAGCCATCCCATGCCGATCAATCTTGCGGGCACGCCCATTGCCGCGCTCCAGTAAAACGCCAGAATCATGCATAGCGCGGAGAATGTAAGTATCAGCATGGTGCCGTTCGCGAAGAGCGCCCAGAGTTGAGTTTCGAATCCCAGCACCGCGACGATTCCGCATATGCCAACCGCGTAAAAAGGCAAGATCGCCCTGCGGCCTTTCGGGCGAAGATGTTTCGCTACCAGCGCTCCCAGAACGCCCATCGCAATTGCCGCCATGCCGGGCAGATAGGCTTTTTCTTTCCAGATGGGGTTTCCCACAATTGCCCCCAGCGAAAACGGCAACGACAACGCGAGCAGAGCCATGGCCGGCGCCAGCAACCACGCCCTGCGCAACAGAATGCACATCAACGGGAATCCGAGGTAGAAGACCTCTTCGATGGACAAGGACCAGAGAACGTCCCAATTCGCAGGCAGATAGCCGGTGTGTCCCTCATACCAGTTCAGATATAGCCCGAACGCAGAGCGAACGGCGCCAGGCAGCGACTGCCCCTGACCGTGAATCACGAAATCGCGCACACCGAAAAGGTGCAGAGCTGAGAGAACACCGACCAGGATCAGCAGGCATGGCAAAATGCGAGCCGCGCGCCGAACGTAAAATCCGCGCAACTCGATGTTTCCCAGGCTGCCCCACCGCACAAGCGCGTTCGACGTGATTAGAAATCCTGAGATTACAAAGAAGATGTAGACGGCTTCGGACCCGTTGAAATTCAGGGCGTTCAGGAGTTGGCGCGGCAGATGCGCGCCCAGCACACCCTCGGTCAGCCGGAGACGAAGCCCAATGTGATTCAGCAGGACCAGAACAATCGAGAGCCCGCGCAGAAAATCAATTCCGGCATTGCGCGCAAGCGCACTGGGCTGGGTCGCATTGGGTTGTTGCAAACAGGACTCCGGGAAGAGCGGAATGGCCTTCCCGTTCAGTTAAACAGATCGAATGATATTTCGAAATTGACTGCGGAGGTTCGCCCGCTACGCCAGCGCGAGGTTCATGTTGTCGATGGCTTCATCAATCTCCTGCGTGCTTTTGAAGCCTACGGTCGCGCAATCGATACCGGCATTCTGGAAGGCGAAGCGCATCGCGGCCTGGCGATCGTCGTGCTTCGTGAAGGTGCCGTCGCCGCAGAGTTTCATACTGATGACGCCCATGCCTTCGCTCTTGACCTGCTTTACATGCGCTACGACCTCTTGCACGTTGCCGGGTTCAGGACCATCGGGAATTGCGCCGTCCATGCGCGTGCCATTGTGGTTCATGCGGATCATGGCGACTTCAAGGAACTTGTTGCCGGGGACCTGCCGCAGGGCGGGCAATCCATGCACGGAAGCACCGCGCGTCTTGATGATGTTCTTTGACTGGGCCTGGAGCATGCCGTCCTGCCAGTGCTTCGTCTCTTCCATCCAGTTGTCGGTGTGCTGATAGTGGAGCAGCATGATGTCGAAGTATTCCGTTTGCGAGACGCGACGCATGTCGTCGAACCGCTTCTGCGGATTGACGCCGGGATCGGTTGTCACCTTGTGCATCAACTGGTAGCTGTCGCGCGGAAACGGCTTGAGGGCCTCGCCGAGCATCGCCGGAGTCATATAGGCCTCGGCGGTTTCGAAAAACCGGATGCCGTGATCGTAGGCGTATGCAATCAGACGGGAGAATTCCTTTTGACCCAGCGCGGCCTGCACGTGGCCATTGTTGCTGCCGGTGCCGAAGGCAAGCCTTGTCACCTTCATTCCCGAATTGCCCAGCGTGACAACATCCGTCGCCGTGCGGCGCGCCGCATGAAGCGGCAAAGTACCCGCACCGGCAAGAGCGCCGGCAGCTATCGTGGTCTTTATAAAGTCGCGTCGATTCAATGGGCTCATGGGGACCTCCTGGTTGGGGCCGCGAGCGCAGCCATTAGCGGTGATGGTAGCACGGTCGAAAGCGGATTGCAGAACCCGCAGCCGACGACCGAGGCGAGAGCATTTCGTCGATGCAGAGAACCCCATCGTCAGCTTGATGAGATGGTTATTTTCATTAATTTTTCTACTTGACATTGCAATGGTTCGTGCTAACTTACGGTAAGTGGACGCTTACCTACAGGCCGGACTCGATGCTCTCGCGGACGCTACCCGCATGGCGATCTTTCAAAAGCTTTCGGGCGGCCCCATCGCCGTAAACGAGCTTGCGCGCATGCTCCCGGTTACGCGTCCGGCGGTATCGCAGCACCTGAAGGTGCTGAAGGATGTGGGCCTCGTGACTGACACCAAGACAGGAACGCGCAGGCTTTATCAACTCGATCCCGAGGGCGTGGCGCGGCTACGGGCGCACTTCGACCAGATGTGGACCCGGGCTCTCGGCGCCTTTGAGCAGGCAGCGGAAAAGCAATCAGCAGAAAAAGACACCGGAGGAGGTCGTCATGGCAAAGCAGCAAGCAGAAGAACTCGATCTAAGAGTGTTTAAAAGCATTCACGTAAAAGCGCCCATCGAACGCGCCTTCTCAGTGTTCGTGGAACAGATGGAGACCTGGTGGCCGGCAACGCACCACATCGGCAAAACACCCTTCGAAGCAATTTTCATAGAGCCACGCGTCGGCGGCCGCTGGTACGAGCGCAACGTCGAAGGCGCGCAGTGCGACTGGGGCACGGTTCTGAAGTGGGATCCGCCCAATGCCGTGTGCCTTTCATGGCATGTTGGGCCGGGGCATGATTCTCCGGATTGGACATTCGATCCTGACCTGGAGAAGGCCAGTGAAGTGGAGATCCGCTTTGTGTCGGAAGGCCCCACGGCCACTCTTGTCGAACTCGAACATCGCAAGATTGAGCGGCATGGTGAGGGAGCTGAGCAGCTTCGCGCTCTCTTCGATGGCCCCGGCGCGTGGTCTGGAATTCTGGACTGCTTCGCCAAGCGGATGGAAACACTCTAGCGCTGTATATGCGGCTGGATTCGCGCTAAGGCGAATCCAGCCAGCAGGTCTGATTTGAAAATGGAGGCCGTTATGAAGCCCGTGATTTACCTGCGTATCGCATCGATCCTCACCTTGATTCACTCAATTCTGCATACCATCGGCGGGGTCTTCGGCAAGCCGCCTTCTGGCCAGGCGGCAATGGTTGCTGCGTCGATGCGATACCGTTTTGAGGTTTTCGGAGTGATGCGCAGCTATGCGGATTTCTATCGCGGCATGGGGCTTGGAATTACGATTGCGCTCGCTATGGACGCCGCAATCTTGTGGCTGCTGGCTTCGCTGGCCAAGTCTGACGCTGCGCGTCTGCGGCCCATTATGGCTGTGTTTTTGATGGGCTATCTCGCGCTGGCTCTGAACTCGTACACATTCTTTTTCTCAGGCCCGGTCATCGCCGAGCTGTTGATCGTTTTCTGCCTGGGAGCAGCGATCATCACCGCGAAAGATGCGGATGAGCGCGAAGAACAGGGCACGGAATCCGGGTTGAACGCGGCGCAACTCTGACATCCTGGGGAATGGTATTTCGTTGCCGCTGATCGCTGGCGCCGATGTACACTGGCTTCCGCTGCATCCCGCGCAGATCAGGCCAGCCATTTCGCCGGAGGTGATCAGAGATGAGCCGAGTTGGAGTTTCCCCTACCAATCCTCTAACCACACGCAGAACTTTTGTTGGTGCAGGCGCCGCAGCACTTGCGGTGGGATTCTGCGAAGCGCTGCCCGATGCGGCATATGCCGACACCAGCAACCCAAACATGCTGGGCCCGTTGCCTGGATACTCGCCGCAGATCGGCACTTTTGTTTCGCAGCTCACGTGGATGCGCGAGGCCAATGGAGTGCTGAGCGCGACAAAGGGATTGACGCAGGCTGACCTCGATTATCTGTTCGACAAGAACGCCAACACCATTGGCGCCCTGATGCTGCACCTCGCCGCGACCGAGACTTACTACCAGATGAATACCTTCGACGGCATGAAGTGGGATTCGTGGTCCGACGACATCAAGAAGAAGTGGGACCCCGCGATGAACCTCGGCGATGCCGGTCGCGCGACCATCAAAGGCCACGATCGCGACTACTACGTCAACATTCTGCACGAAGTTCGCGAGAAGACGCTGGCCGAGTTTCGCAAGAAGGATGATGTATGGTTTCTAGCCGCGGACAAAAGCTGGCCGTGGGGCCCGACTAACAATCTCTGCAAATGGTTCCACGTTTGCGAGCACGAAGCGCACCACACGGGACAGATCGCCCTGCTGCGCAAACGCCTGCCGGGCGCGAAGCCAGACACGGGCTCCGGCGGCGCGGCGTAACGCGCCAGTCACTGCTCACTGTTCACTGATTACTTTTCACTGATTTCTGTTCTTTCACCAGCTATGCAGCCATTCTTCATCGTGGCCAATGCGCACCGGGGCGTTGAAGAGTTCGCTCAGTTTCGGCGCTGTGAGCATCTCTGCGCGGGGGCCGTCACCGACAATTCGTCCGCCGCGCATCAGGATTATGCGGTCGATTTCCGGCAAAATGTCGCCGAGATGATGAGTCACGAGAACCAGCCCGGTTCCCTCCTGCGCGAGCCGTCGCAGCGTTTCCCTCAATTCGCGTTGCGCCGCAAGATCCAAAGCATTGGAAGGCTCATCGAGCAACAACTGGCGGGGACGATGCACCAGAGCACGCGCAATCAGAATGCGCCGTTTCTCGCCTGCGGACATCTCGCCGACCAATTGATTTGCCAGGTGCGCAGCCTCAATTCGCTCTAACGCTTCGACGGCGCGCTCGCGCATTTCATCGGTTACATGCAGGTTAGGCCACAGCGTGGATGCCGAAAAGAATCCGGCAATTACCGCGTCCAGTCCGGTGGTGACTGCGGTACGCTCGCCGGGCAGTTCCGTGCCCATCAAGCCGGAGGCGACGATGCCGAAGTGCTTGCGCAGTTGGGTCAGGTCCCAGCGCTCGCGGCCGAAGATGCGGACGCGCATTCCCGGCTGCACGATGGGATAAATCTGGCAGGTGATGGTAAAGATCAGGGTGGACTTGCCGCATCCATTGGGGCCCAGAATCGCAACGTGCTCACCGGCTCGAATCGAGAGGTTTACATCGTGAAGCACAATTCGATCACCGCGCGCCACATTGACATGGGCCAGTTCCAGAAACTGCTCGTCGCTGGCAGCCGCCTCTTCGTTCCGGCTCTCCGACATCCGACCTCCCCATGCGCCCTCGTTTGTTAGATTAAATGGATTGACTCCTTTGTTTCGGTAAAGGCCGAGACGACCGATCCCACCAGAATTCAATCAATGAGCGATCTCTCACAATTTGTGATTCCCCGCGGCTTTCGCTTTGGAGCGACCAAGGCCGGCCTGAAGCAGAGCGGCCGCCTGGACTTTGCGCTGATCGTCGCCGACGCGCCCGCATCTGCGGCAGCGGCATTTACGGGGAACCGTGTTAAAGCAGCGCCGCTGCTTATCGACGCTGAAAATCTTCGTGCCACCGGCAGCAAGGTACGTGTAGTCGCCATCAACGCCGGCAACGCTAACTGCGCCGCAGGCCAGGCCGGGATTGACGCCGCCCGGGCCACTTGCAAAGCTGCAGCTGAAACCTTCGGCTGCAAGGCTGAAGAGGTCTTCCCTTCCTCGACCGGCGTGATCGGCGTCCCGCTGCCTGCGGAAAAGCTTATCGCCGCGCTTCCGGCGCTCGCCTCATCACTCGGGTCCCAGACTGACCACTTTCAGCAGATCGCAGAAGCCATCATCACGACCGACACGGTAGAAAAAACCGCCTTCGCACGGGTTGAAGTTCTCACTCCCGAAATCGATGGGCCAGGCGATATTCGGCAGGAAGTGCGGATTGCCGCTGTGGGCAAAGGCTCGGGGATGATTCATCCGCAACTTGTGCCGCATGCCACGATGCTGGTCTACATCCTGACCGATGCTGCAATTGAACCGGCGGCGCTGGATAGCTATTTGCGCAGCGCCATCGAAGTCAGCTTCAATCGCATCTCTGTCGACGGCGACACTTCCACCAACGACACTGTGCTCCTGCTGGCTTCTGGCGCCAGCGGCGCGCGGATCGGGACTGGAAATCCTGAATTCGCCGCGGCTCTGAACCAGGTCTGCACCTCGCTCGCGCGCCAGATCGTGGCCGACGGCGAGGGCGTTTCCCACGTTGTTGAACTGCGCATTGACGGCGCGGTAAACGATGCCGATGCTTTGCGCGTGGCCAAGGCCATTGCGCATTCGTCGCTGGTGAAAACCGCCTGGGCGGGCTGCGATCCGAACTGGGGCAGGCTTATGGCTGCCATTGGCTACTCCGGCGCACAGATCGATCCAGAGGCCATCGACATATCGTTCGGCGAGCTTGCCATCTGCCGTAATGGCGGGCGCGCCCCGGAGTACGACGAGAACGCCGCGCATGCCTACATCCAGCAACCGGAGTTTTCTGTCAGCATCGATCTTCACCAGGGCGATGGATCCTGCAAGTTCTGGACCACCGACCTGACCCATGAATACATCCGCATCAACGCCGACTACACTACTTAGCATCTAACTGATCTGCTGTTGAATTTTTCTCAAACGAACCCGGAAAGCAGCGGCACACAATTCGCCTATGGCCAAGACTCTCACCCAAAAAACCGAACGCAAAGCAAAGCCTGCGCCTCCTGAAGAGACCTTCTCGCTGGTGTCGAACGAGAAACTGCTGGCAATCTACACCGCAATGATGAAGTGCCGCATGCTGGAGCAGCGCGCCACCCTGCTGTTTCAGCAAGGCAAGTTGGATTCTGACCTGCATGCGTCGGCGGGACGCGAGGCTGCTTCTGCCGCTATCGGCATCGACCTGCAGCCGAACGACACGCTGAGCATTGCTCCGGGCGAGTGGCTTCCTGCGTTCGTCAAAGGCGTCACGCTCGACAATCTTTTTCGCCTCCTGGCCCCCAAGGCTGCGCAGCTTGGCGGGCAGCGGGCGCCTGCCCCGGCCGATCTGGGGATGAAGAACATTCTCACCGGCAACGAGGCGCATGTGCCTGAAACTGTCCGCGACCGCGCTATTGCGGCGCAGACTGCCAAAGACGGTGCCATTGTCGTCGCCATTCTTCCTTCGACGGAGAAGTCGCTCAAATCCTGGCATAGCGTACTTGCAGCGGCTGCATCCCAAAAGCTTCCCATCGTGTTCGCACTTTATAGCGACGGTGAGAGCCAGGTCACCAAGCCTAAGGCGCAGGGTAAAGCGAAAAATCCTGAGGCGCTTTTTCATGGTGTGCCGAGCATTGCCGTAGATGCTTCGGACGCTGTGGCCGTTTATCGCGTCGCGTACGAAGCGATCATCCGGGCACGCCAAGGCCGGGGGGCGACGCTGCTACACTGCGCCTGGCTTCCGGCTGGGTCGCACTCGGCCAGCACCGATAGCGGAAGCGAGTCCGCAATGCCTCCGATTTTTACCGATCAAGTTTCGTCCATGGAAACCTACCTTGCGAATAAAGGCATCGAACCAAAAGAACACAGCCGTGAGGTCGTCGCAGCCTTTAATCGGGATCTAGAGCTCGCTACCCGATTCCTCGATCAGTAGTCCAATGGATATCCCCGAAACGTTTCTTGTCTATCCTCCGGGCAATAAAGGACATAGCGGCCCCCGGATCAACCTGAATGGTAAAGTGAGGAAATGATCGTAAGTCAACGCGCAGGCACTGCTTCTGTCATCTCAAGTGCGATCATGCTGGCAGGATTTTTAAGCTTCAACCCAGCCATCCACTCGCAGCCGAGACGCCCGCAGCAGCCGAAGGCGCGGCTCAAACCGCCCCAGACAGCGGCCGCCCAGCGCCTGTCTGTGAGCCCTCGGCGCTTGATTCCCCGTATGTCCCTGTCGACAGCTGGGTCTATTCCGCAGTCTTTCGCCTCTACGGCATGGGCTACGTCGACACCGTCTTTCTCAACATGCGTCCATGGACCCGCGCCAGCCTCGACCACATGCTCGAACAGGCCGGCGCACGCATCGACGACGCGCAGGACACACCCGACCCAACCTTGAGACGAGGCGCAGGAAATCTACGAAGCACTCGATCGCGAGCTTCACCCCGATACGCAGGGCCCCTGCCGCTCCCTTCGAGGGCCACGCGCGCATTGAGTCGATCTACTCCACTTCGCGCGCCATCACCGGCACCCCGCTCCACGACAGCTTTCACCTCGGCCAGACGGTCATCAACGACTACGGCCGTCCCTATGAGAACGGATTCAACAACTACACCGGCATCAGCGGATATGCATCGGCAGGCCGCTTCCTGGTCTACGCGCGCGGAGAGTTTCAGGCGGCGCCTTCCGCAACGGGCTACTCTCCAGCGCTGGCGCAAGCTACTCTCCGGATGTCGATGACATTACCTTGGTGAACCCTGCACACGGGCTCGCCCTACAACCAGATCACGATCCCGATGGGCCCCATCGACTCAACAATTCACGCCCGCATTCTCGAGGCCTACGTTTCAGCCAACGTACTTCATCACGAGTTTTCATTCGGAAAGCAGGACGACTGGCTCGGGCCCGGCATGGGCGGCGGATTTGCGTATTCCAACAACGCTGAGAACATCTATTCGTTTCGCATCAATCGCGTTGAACCGTTGCACATTCCCGGCTTGTCGTATGTCACGGGACCGTTTCGCTACGAGTTCATCATCGGTGCACTGCACGGCCACACTTACGTTCCCAAATCCGTTGTATCCGGGCGCCGGGCAGCCGAATGTAATCAATCCGGGCGACCCCTGGATGCATCTTGAGAAGATCAGCTTCCGCCCGACAGAAAATCTGGAATTCGGTTTTCAACGCACCGTCATCTGGGGTGGAGAGGGCCACGGGCCAATTACGCTCCATTCGTTTCTGAGGAGTTTCTTCAGTTTTTCTTCTCCAAGCGCCGAGGATAAACTTGGGTCGCAACGATCCCGGGGCGCGCTTCGGCGCCTTCGATTTTTCTTACCGGCTGCCCTTCCTGCGCAAATGGCTCACCCTTTACGCCGATGGCGAGGTTCACGACGACGTATCGCCGATCGATGCTCCACGTCGCGCGGCATGGCGTCCCGGCCTCTATTTGTCGCACGTGCCCGGCGTGCCGAAACTCGACATTCGCGCTGAAGCGGTCTACACCGATCCTCCAGTCTCCACCAGCGTAAGCGGACGCTTTATGTATTGGGAGTTCATTCAGAAGCAGGGCTACACCAACAATGGCCAGATCTTTGGCGACTGGATCGGTCGTGAAGCCAAGGGCGGGCAGGGTTGGATCACCTGGCACCTCAGCGGCAACGAGTGGATTCAGGTTGGCGTACGAAATCAGAAAGCCGCCAAGGACTTCATCCCCGGCTCAACCACGGAGACTCGACCGGGTACGCCTTATCTCATTGAGGGCGGCACTACGATCAACGACATCGACTTCCAGGCCGTCAAACGCATCGGCAAGGACTTCGAGATCAATGGCAACTTTGCTCTCGAACACTGGAAGGCTCCCATCTACTTCCCGGGGCAGCAGACGGTCACCACCACGACGATCGCACTAACCTGGTATCCCGTTCGCAAAGTGAGCTTCTGAGCGCAGCGGGGGCATTGCTGGATTCCGTAATGACCCGCCGCGCACATTCCTTCAATTCAGAATTCTGAAACTGCTTTAGTCGCGGTCGTGATCGTGGTCGCGCCCGCGATACAGGAAACCGTGCGTAAGGTTGTTGCCGTCAATGTAGTATCCGGTGATCACTTGCGCCGAGTTGATGGATTCAGCGAACGTGCCCTGGCCAATGTCCGTGCCCGCGTCAGGGGCATTGATCGCGGTGATGGCGCCATTCTCAGTGCGCAAAAAGCCGTGGTAGATGAGGTTCGCGTCCTGATACCATCCCGTGATTGCTCCTTCCTGATTGATGCTGAGAGCAAGGGTGCCCTGATATTGGCTGCTGCCTGCGCGTGGCCCCTCGAAGGTGACGAATCTGCCTTCCCTCGTGCGCAGGAAGCCGTGATATGCGGTGTTCGCGTCCTGGTACGATCCAGCGATTGCCCCCTGCCGCATAATCGATTGAGCGTAAGTGCCACCTGGAGAGCCGGGGGCCGCACCGGGAACATCGAACCTGGTAGTTGCGCCGTTCCTGGTGCGAAGGAAGCCGTGAGTGGTGTCGTTTGAGTCCGTGGCGTATCCGGTGACATCTCCCGCATCGTTAATGGCATATGGAAAAGTGCCCTGATTGGTGCAACTGCACGCGCCCTGCACATCGAAAGTAGTGATCGTGCCGTTGGCAGCACGCACGAAGCCGTGATTCACGGATTTCGCGTCTTCGTAGAATCCGGTGATTGCCCCCGTCTGATTG
>CAWDJR010000031.1:0-72294 GCA_963802565.1 uncultured Acidobacteriaceae bacterium
ATGAAGCTGATGAAGCCCAGAAAAGGAATGCGCTGCGCATGCACGTGATAGCGCGATTCGATCGAGCTCACCACGCCGTCAAACCCGCCATGCGCACCACTCGCCAGCACTACAACTGGCACGGCCAGTGCCACGAAGCAAATGGGGAAGAGGATGAAGCGCTTCATTCGTCACCGTCCTTTTTGGTCTTGTCCTTCGCCTTGTTCTTGTGGGATTCCTTGTCGATGTCGCCCAGCATGCCGAGCCCGCCCAGGCCGCCAAGCTTGCTCAGATCTTCCATCTTCACCGGACCAAGAATGAGCACGATGCCGTTGCCTTTCGGCTCTACATCGAGAATGAACATGCCGTGTGTCTCGCCGTTCACGATCTTCATCATGACGTCGGTGCTCTCACCGCTCTTCTTGTCCCGCTCGCGCACAATGGGTGACCAGTCACTCGTCTCAAAGTAAGAGCGCAGCTTCTGGATATCGTCCATCGAATACTGCCCCTCTTTGTCGAACTCGTAATCGCGCACATGGATCCTCCGTCGAGTCCCGCGATCAAGCGCTGTGTCGCCGCCTCATCCTGCCCTTACCATTCAGGAACTTCGCCGCAAAGGCCGGCGTGTTTTTGCCCAGCGTCACCTCGGTCACATTCGAAGCCTTGGCAGCCAGTTCCTTCTCGACAGGCGAAGGCAAAGGCAATTGCGAATTCTGCGCCCCCGCGGGAATAAGCAGCCCCACCATCACCAAAAACAAAAACGCGATCCGGACCTTCATCGAACTCTCCTTTATTCTTGCCTTTACTGCTGATCGACGCGATTGCGCGCCACCAGTCGCCGATTCATGTCGTTCAGCGCGCGATGGGTGATGCGCAGCGCCGTTAGTACCTGCTGTGCCGCCTCTTTCGCCCTTGCGCCGGTCTTCCGCCTGCCGCCAGCTATATCCGCCGGCAAGCACGCCCACCAGCAACACCGATGCCGCCAGCCGCTGCCACCACACCCTGTAACTCTGCACCCTATCCGTATGCCGCATGCTGCGCTGCTGCAAACATCGCTTCAGGCTGGGCGGCGCAGGGCGGCGCTCCATCGCCTGTCGCAATTCTCGTTCAAACTCGTCTACTTGTTCTGGCTGATCAGGCGCTTCAAAGTCCACGAATGTATTTTACTCCTTCAACTGCGTTGTTGCCTTCGACCGCAACAGCTTCAATCCCCGCTGCAGATTGCTCTTCACCGTTGCCACCGGTGCGTCCACCGTCGTTGCAATTTCTTCCGGCGTCAAATCTTCCTGGTACCGCAGCACCAGCGCTGCCCGTTGCGCCTCCGGTAGAGTTGAAAGCAATTGCTCCAGGCGCCCACTCGATGGCGATGGCCGCTCTTCCGCCGGTGCTCCGTGATTCTCTTCAATCTCTATCCAGTGATCCACGCCACGAACCTTGCGGCGCCGCAGCGCATCGGCCGATCGACTCATCGCCACGCGCCGCAGCCAGTACATCGCGTGCTCGGGGCTCTCAATCCGGTCCATATGCCTGTCCAACTCCAGAAAAACATCCTGCGCAACCTCTTCCGCCAATCCGCGGTCGCCCGTCATGCGCCAGGCAAGCGAGAACACCATGGACTGATGCTCGTCCACCAGTCGTTCGAAATCCGGATGCCACTTTCTCGGCCATGGGTTTCGCTTCTACTCTCTTATCCGCAGGGAAACGCGGTTCGGGATGCAAAAGGTACGCAGGCAGGCGAAAAAAGTTCGAATATCACAGATCAGGTTCCAAAACACGGCCACTATTGACAACCCCGCGCACATCAATGCAACCTTTGAATGTTGCGTAGGGCGCATCGGTATGGATCGAAAGGGCAACGCCCGCCTACGGTAAGGCAACACAACTGCGCCTATGCCGAATATTGAAAACCTGAAAAAGCAAGCCAAACAGTATCTGCGTTGGCATCGTGAACGTTACTATCCCGTCGCAGCCCAAATCAGGGCCGCGTTACCCCAATTTCGCCACATGGGAGACGCGCAGATACTAGAGTCAAGCTTCAGGCTCGCGGATGCTCAGGAGCTGGTCGCGCGACAAATGGGGTTCGAGGGGTGGCAGGCGCTCAAATCAGGAGCAGAGGCCATGACCGATCAACCCGGACAGACGACCACACACCCCATTCTCAATTCGATTGAAGCGCAACTCTTCGTTGCGAACATCGTGAGTTCCTGCGATTTCTATACAAACAAGCTCGGCTTCGCGGTCAAATTCGTCTACGGCGATCCGCCATTCTACGCGCAGGTGATCCGCGACAATGCGCGGCTCAACTTGAGGCTCGTCTGCGAACCAGTTTTCGTCGGCGATGTGCGCAAGCGCGAACAACTACTTTCGGCTTCCATCACGGTCGCCACCACCAACGAAATCAAACAACTCTTTCTCGGTTATCAGGCCGCAGGAGTCTCCTTCCATCAGGCACTTAAGAAGGAGCCATGGGGCGCCAGAACCTTTATCGTTTCGGATCCGGATGAAAACCTCATCCTCTTTGCCGGCCCTGAAGCCGACTGAACTCCTTCCAATTTCGAAGTACGGGAAACTTCGACGGCGCGGGACCCCACTGCCGGCATCGTCGAGCGCCCAACTTCCCCGCCCAACTTGCCATAATCCAAATCCAGCATGTCGGGACGCACATTACCAAAAGCTGAACGCGGACAAGCGTTGCTGACGCTCTTGCAGCTCGAAACGAATAAAATCATCCCATCAATCCAGGACATACTGGCGGCCCCTGTTTGAGGACAAGTGCTATGAGATGCACGACTTTACTCGGCCTGTTGATCCTCGGATCGTTGTCCCTCGCGGGTTGCGGGGTGAACGGTACCCCACCCAGCACGGCCCCACCGCAATCCTCCACCATAGCCTCGGTCAGCGTGTCCTGCACTGCATCCAGCATCCAACCCGGGCAAACCACCCAGTGTTCAGCGACTGTCAAAGGAACCGGTAGCTACAGTTCGAGCGTGGCCTGGTCCGCAGTTTCCGGCACCGTAACGAACAGCGGCCTCTACACGGCTCCAACGGCCGCGCCCAACTCCGGTTCCGACAGCGTCAAGGCGACTTCAACCCAGGACACCACAAAATTGGGAACCGCGAAGATCACCATCATCACCCCCACCGCCTCGGCGATCACCGCCGTGTCTCTCGCCTGCAGCCCATCCTCCATTGCCGACAACCAGACCACATCCTGCACTCCCACCGTCACCGGCACGGGAGCCTTCGCAAACACTGTGAATCTCTCCATTAGTCCCGCCGCGGCAGGATCGCTGAGTAATGCAACCAGTGTCAGTTCCGGCACCGCCGTCGTCTTCACCCCCACCAATACCGGCGCGAACTCTGTCACCATCACGGCAACCTCCACGGCGGACTCAACGAAATTCCATTCCGCGCCGATCACCGTAACCGCATCGACCGCGGGGCCGAGCTGCGCAAACATGAGCCTGGGAGACAACGCCAGTCTCAACGGCTTCCTGCCGTTCACATCCAGCACCGCTTGGAACACCGATATCTCCGCCGCGCCCCTTGATCCAAATAACACGGCGATCACCTCAGCCGCAGGATTCGCAGGGCTGCATCTGCATCACGACTGGTCCTCAGTAGCCGGCGGCAACTACGGCATCCCCTATGTAGTCGTCGATTCCAGCACCACTCCCTCGGTTCCTATCTCTGTCGTCGATTACGCAAGTGAAAGTGATGTTGCTGTTGCGCCATTCCCGATCACAGCGCCGATTGAGGGCGCACCAGCCGATTGCAGTGGATGGCCGGATACCTACATCGGCGACTCGCATGTGCTTGTATTGGACCGCCACAGCTGCATGCTTTACGAAACCTTCAACACGCATCGCTGCAGCGGAGCCTGGAGCGCATCGTCTGAGACCATCTGGGACTTGAAGAACTACGATCGCCGCCCCTGGGGGTGGACCTCGGCCGACGCCGCCGGACTACCTATATTCCCCGGCCTTGTTCGCTACGACGAGGTGGCTTCCGGCGCCATCAATCACGCGATCCGTTTCACCATGCAGCAAACCAAGAACGACGCCAATGGCGGGTACTTCGTCGCACCTGCAAGCCATGCGGCGGGAACCACATACGGCGTCAGCAACATCATGGGGATGCGTATCCGGCTCAAAGCCAGTTTTGATATATCCGGTTACTCAGCAGCTAACCAGGTAATCCTCACCGCGATGAAGAAGTACGGCATGATCCTCGCCGACAATGGCAGCTATTTCTACTTTCAGGGAGTGCCCGATACTCGCTGGAATGACGACGATCTGCACAACCTCGATTCCATACAATCTTCCAACTTCGAAGTCGTACAGATGACGCCTGCGTTTCCCGGTTACGACGCCAATACCGCTCCCACCGGGGCGACACCAACCATCAACAGCTTCACGTCCTCTGCTTCGTCCCTTGCTGCGGGAACGCCCGTGACGCTCACTTGGAACACGAGCAACGACTCTTACGATTTCATCGATGTGCTTGGGGGAGTCAGCGGAGGAACCGTAACCACAACGCTAACCAAAACCACGACCTACACCTTGAACGCGACCAACCAGTACGGCCGGAGCACTATGCAGGTTACCGTCACCGTTCACTAGTTGAAGGGTGCAACTCGATAGTGGTTCGATAAACCGGTGATTCTGAACCAAAAGTGCTATTCCTAAGGCATACGCTTATCAGATAAAAGTTTAACGGTGTGTAAGTAGATGAATAATTTCGACTTCAAAGTTGAGTTCTTTCTAAATCAGTTTGTCGGACGGCATTTCTGGTTCGACAGATTGATTGGCCTGACTAACGCCACAAACTTGCTGCAGGGTGGTGTGATGGTCATGCTCATTCTGTTCTTGCTCTTTGACCGTGATCGGCCTGGGCAATTGCGTAACGGATTCGAACTGCTCCTCGGATCAGTCTTCTGCTCTATGCTTGCCGTATTGACGGCCCGTGGTCTGGCGCTCAGCCTTCCATTCAGGGCCAGGCCGCTCGCCGATCCCTTGCTTCATTTTCGGCTTCCCGCCGGTGAATCCCTGGTATTGATCAACTGGAGCGCGTTTCCCAGTGATCATGCGGCACTGTTTTTTGCATTGGCCGCCGCAATCCTGATGACATCGAAGCGTGTCGGTTTGATCGCTTTCGCCTGGGTGATTGCAGGAGTCTGCTTTCCTCTTCTTTACCTTGGCGCGCACTGGCCGACGGATATCATCGTAGGCGCCATCCTTGGTGTGTCCTTTGCCCAGATCGCCAGGATTCCCGTCATTCGGGAATTTGTACGGCGGTCCGTCCTGAACGTTCATGAGAAACACGCCAGCATATTTTTCGCAATCCTGTTTCTCTGGAGCTACGAAACCATCACTCTTTACGAGGATGTTCGCAGCGTTCTGAAGTGGGTTGCACATGCGCATTCCGTCAGGATCTGACAGAATCCGCTGCGGCAATTCTCTAAAACGAAATCCGGGATGCTGTGAAATACAATTCGTGCCACAACAGCTCGACCATGCAGATCACAGTCATCGGTCCATAGACGAGAAACCCAAATTTACTGCGGCGCTGACGTTCGATCCCTTGAAATCAAGCGATATGTGGCCGAAGTGCTGCGCGGCGGACCGAATTGGTCGTACTTCGATCGTCTAATTACCTGCAAACTTTTGTGGAAAACTAAAAATATCGGAGGGGGGGTGGGGGTACCCCCCCTTCCTTCACCCGGATCACGCAGGTGAACATTCTGCAGGCCAGATGATTCTGCCTGAAACGGTCGAAATAGCCTGCAAAACTGCGCCCTGATTTTGACGTTTGAAATGTGAGGGTTGGAGCGCCGAGGGTCGGTGGCGCACTTGACAGCAGTTGGGGTGAACCCCTTGAGTGAGACAGTTTGTATTTTGACAGTTTGCAGTTGGTTGAAAAATGGTTCTCATTTTGTTGGTTTGCCATCAGAGTGGTTCTCGGTGGGGAGAGTTGCGGGCAGAGGCTCCAGGGCTGAAAAGCGCGCTCATCTTTTTGAGAGGGCAAAAGGGGCTTGAAGAGGTTGCGGAAAAGCGGTGAAGAACTGGCGAATCGCTCAAAGAACCTCCCGCAGCGGCTAAATGTGAAGTTTCAATAGGTTGTTGTCCATTCCATCGAGAACTGGGAAGCTGATGTTGTCGCTTGGATGGATGAAGCTCGGTATCGTCCACGAACGCATCCAGCCAGGGCGGCCTCAACAGAATGGCAGACACGAACGGATGCATCGCACGCTTAAAGAGGACACCGCGAAGCCGCCAGCTCGCACCGTAACCGCGCAACAGAAGAAGTTTGATCGTTTTCGCCTGGTGTTCAACTATGAGCGCCCGCACGAAGCGTTGGCCAACGAAACGCCAGGGAGCATCTACGTTCCCAGCACTCGGCTCCTTCCCAGCAGGATAGCGAGCTTTCAATATCCCCGATCATTCCAGACGCGGCGAGTGAACAACAGCGGGGACATTAGCTGGCACAAGGGCCGTGTTTTCGTCAGCGAGGTTTTCCGCAACGAAGAAATCGGGCTGGAACAGATGGATGAGGACGTGCATCGCGTCTTCTTCTGTAATACCGAATTGGGTGAGTTTAATAGCTCCGAGATGAGGTTCCGCCCAGCGTTTCGAACGTAAACTCTGGCGTCAGGCTTAGAGGTGCAATTGAGAGGCGCTACCATCCTATAATTACGATTCATGAGCCTTCAGATGAACGACCCTTCGCCAGCAATACGGGAATATTGCACGCTGCCGGCTTTTCCAAGCGCGTGTGCGATGGCGGCCTGGAATACCTCATGCATGACTGGCAACGGACCGTAGGTGATGTTGTCGGAGGGTTCACAGGATTATTCGACGAGTATCTGAATGACATGGACGGCCGTAGGATCATCGATGACGATATTACCGCTCGCAGATGATACCGAGCGGAGGATGGTGGCTTCTTCTCTTCCCGCGCTTGATGATGGCTTCTTGAACGCGACGCTTCCTACCAGTTCGATGCATTTGGGGTGAAGATGTCGCAGCAAAACATAACTACATCCTGGGGCGCGATTGGTGGTACTACCGAATTCCCTCGAATTTAGGCCGTGTAGAAGATCCGGACGCGTGGCCTAAAGTCCACCCACTCGAAAGTTGAAACGCGAACGCGGCAAAAACAAGCCATGGAAATGCCGGGGTATGGAAAGCATGGAAAGCCATGAAGCCGGCTTTCCACCCTTCCCACACCCCTTGGAAATCCCTGCGGGGATTCCCACATTACCACGGCTACGGCGACGACTATCATGTATCTGAAGACCGGCAAAGCCCGCCGAAAACCCGCAATCAGAGCCACTCTCACCGCAAGGGGCTTGTAAACCATGTCCCCGGTCTAAAACGTAAAGGATGTCCCGGTACTCTCAGGACCGCGATGTGCCACTCTCGCCCAAGCTGCTCGAAGAGTTACGCAGCTGGTGGCGATGGAAGAAGCCTCAGGGCTACCTCTTTCCCAATACCGAGGGCCATCGGGGAACAGACCAGCCTATCTCCGACAAGACTGTCTGGCACGCATGCCATGCAGCAGCAAAGCGGTCCGGACTCAAGAAGAAGATCCACCCGCACACCCTGCGCCACAGTTATGCGACGCACCTGCTCGAGGCCGGCGCCGACCTGCGCACGATTCAGATATTGATGGGCCATGAGCGGCTCGAAGATACAACTGTCTATCTGCAGCTCTCGCGGCGTCACCTTGATGCCGCTGTCAACCCGCTGGAACAGATCGCGCTTCCTGCAGTTCAGGAGAACAAGAAGCGATGAGCCGGCCGCCCTTCGAGGTGGCCGACATCATTCGTGTTGCAGGCGACAGCTTCCGCCAACGGTACAGCGCTTCATTGACCTGGCCGCAGCGCAAGGTGCTCGATGCCATCGCGGCCCCGAACATGTGCTGCATTATCTGGCTCGCTATACTCATCGCGTCGCTATCTCCAACCATCGCCTGCTGTCAGTCTCGCCGAAAAGAAAGAGAGACAGCGGCTTGATTCTTCCTAGCTATTTGACCAACGTGGCCTTCACCGTATGCTTCATGGCACGCGTAATGGATGTGTGCCTCAGGTCAGAAAAATGGAGTTCCCAACCCGCACCGGTCGTCGTTCTCCAGCGTCTACTTCATCCAATTACGCATCACCCAGAATGGACTCGGCTCACTTACCAGCCGCATTCGCTGAAGCCACTTAGCCTAAAGCGATGAAAAACCCATAGCCAACTTCCTGCCCCGATCGCGCCAGCGCCTTCCTTCAAACCGCTCTATCCGACCTGCTCCGCACTCGCTCCATCTACTCCTGACGCCTGATCCAGCCGAGCAGCTCCGATAGAGTCCTGACGTTTTACGGGCGTTTCACTCAAACCCCGGTGGCTCCCGATTGTAAGTTGCCAAAGCGTACCCCAGCGATTCGATCCGAGCTTTCAATTCGTCTGCTTTGCGTTTTGCATAGCCTGTGATGGCCAGGTTCTCGCCGCCCCTACGGGGCTGCTGGATGTTTTGTAGCTAACCCAGGACCGCGTTCACTGACGCGAACTTGTCCTGGGCTAATGTCCCATGGCCCTACGGGGCCAGTCATGGGGCTCTTCTGACGACTGCGTTATTGGTGCTTGATGAACTTGCCGGTTTGCAGTTCGTGCATAGCCTGGTTTAGCTCGGCCTGGGTGTTCATGACGATGGGGCCGTACCATGCGACCGGCTCTTCGAGCGGCTTGCCGGAGACGAGCAGGAAGCGGATGCCTTCGGGGCCGGCCTTGACGACAATTTCATCTCCGCGATCAAACAGGACGAGCGAGTGGTTTTTCGCGTCGTACTTCGCGGGGGCGTTCGGGTCAACGGCTGACTCGGTGAGCACGGCTTTCGGATCGGATGCGTCACGGAAGGTGCCCGCGCCGGCGAAGACGTAGGCGAAGGCGTTGCGCGTTACATCGACCTTGATGCGGCGCAGCTTGTTTGGTGGCACCGAGATGTCGACGTAATTTGGATCGGCGGCAACTCCCTCCACCGGACCGCGCTTGCCCCAGAACTCACCGACGATGATGCGAGCCTTCGTCCCGTCGTCCTCTGTGACTTCGGGGATTTGGGCGCTGGGAATGTCCTGATAGCGCGGGTCGGTCATCTTCAAAGATGCGGGCAGGTTGGCCCACAACTGGAAGCCGTGCATGCGGCCGTTGGCGTCGCCTTTGGGCATTTCCTGGTGGAGGATGCCGCTGCCGGCGGTCATCCACTGGACGTCCCCCGCAGTCATCTTTCCCTTGTTGCCGAGCGAGTCGCCGTGGGCCACTTCGCCGGCCAGAACGTAGGTGATGGTCTCGATGCCGCGATGCGGGTGCCAGGGGAATCCGGCGAGATAGTCAGCGGGGTTCTCGTTGCGGAAGTCATCGAGCAACAGGAACGGATCGAACTCTTTTGTTTTGCCGAAACCGAAGGCGCGCTGGAGTTTTACGCCTGCTCCCTCGATGGTGGGCCTGGTTTCAAGAATCTGTTTGACCGCGCGAAGAGACATGATGGACCTCACTTTTTTGCCTTACATCAGATTAGATTCACGAAGGAGATATTCGTTGCAACAACTAATGCAGTGGCCAGTGAACAGTGGGCAGTGCAGGCAGTGAACAGTGGACAGTGGCAAGGCAGTGAACGGGGTGAGAGAAACGGGGGCGGGACAGCAAGATCAAGAGACTTAGCGTCGGTTTTTGCTGTCCACTGACCACTGTTCACTGTGCACTGGCTTTACGCCTTGATGAACTGGACTTCGAGGGTGATATGTACGTCGTCGCCTACGAGGATGCCGCCGGTTTCGAGGGCAGCGTTCCAGTTGAGGCCAAAGTCTTTGCGGCTGATTTTGGCGGTGGCGGAGAGACCGATGCGGGTGTTGCCCCAGGGGTCCTTGGCAGGAGCGCTTGGGCCATCGACGACAAAGGTCTGCTGGCGGGTCTGACCATGGAGGCTCAAGTCGCCGGTGACGTTGTAGCCGCCGTCGCCGTTGGGCTTAACCGACGTGGATTTGAAGGTCATGGTGGGGTACTTCTCCACGTCGAAGAAGTCGGCGCTCTTGAGGTGGGTGTCACGTTGGGCGTCGCCGGTGGAGATGGTGTTGATGTCGATGGAGGCCTCGACGGTGGAGAGGGTCGGGTCTGCCGGGTTCTCGGTGAGGGTGCCGGAGAGGCCGTTGAAGCTGCCCTTCACGTTGGAGATCATCATGTGCTTGACCTTGAACTCGGCGTGGGAGTGGGCGGGGTCGAGTTTCCAGGTGGTAAGGGTAGCGGGGGTCTGAGTGGTAGTGGCCATGGGATGGCTCCTTTCACTTGTCTTGGATGCGGGAGGAAGATAGTTGTTGCAACAAATATTTTAAAGGCTAGTGAACAGTGAACGGTGGACAGTGAGCAGGGAGAGGAGAACTGCTAATTGGGGAGCTTGTTTGTGCCGGTTATGGCGAAGGTGGTGGTCTGGGTTGCTGAGGATGCGTCGCCGTTGGGTTGGGCGCTGCCCAGGGAAAGCTTGTAGTTGCCTGGGGTTACGGCGCGAGTTCCCTTTTCGTCGACTTGGGAAAGGGTGCGCGGGTCGAGGGTGGAAGGTGATGTGTTTTGTTTCGCCGGGGTTGAGGTGGAGGCGCTGGAAACCTGCGAGGGCTAGCTTAGGCGCAATTGCTGATTGGGGTGGGATCAGGTAGAGTTCTGCGACTTCGTCGCCGGGGCGGGAGCCGGTGTTTTTCACGCTGGCTTTTACGGTTAGCGTGTCACCGGCTTTGAGGTTGCTGGTTGAGAGCTTGAGGTCTGAATAGGCGAAGGTGGTGTAGCTCAGGCCGTCTCCGAAGGCGAATAAGGGCTTGCCTTTGAAGTAGCGGTAGGTGCGGTTGGCCATGGAGTAGTCGTCGAAGGCGGGGAGCTGGTCGGTGCCAGTGTAGAAGGTGACGGGGAGGCGGCCGGCGGGATTGTTTTTGCCGCTGAGGGTTTCGGCGATGGCCTGACCGCCGGACTGGCCGGGGTACCAGGCTTCGAGGATGGCTCGGGCGTTGTCTTTGGCCCAGTTCACGGCTAGGGCACTGCCGTTGAGGAGGACAACGACCATGGGCTTGCCGGTTTTGGCTACTGCTTCGAGCATTTCCTGCTGAACGTCGGGGAGGTCGAGGCTAGTGCGGTCGCCGCCCGGAGAAGCCCTTGGCGTCAACCTTCATCTCTTCGCCTTCGAGGCGGGGGGTGAGTCCGACGAAGGCGATGACGGCGTCGGATTTCTTCGCGGCTTCGACGGCCTGGTCCTGCAGGAGCTCGTGGCGCGGGCTCCATTCGAAGGCGAGGCCGGAGCCGTTGATGCGACCGGTCTGAATGTACTCGATGCGGAGATCGTGGGGACGCGTGTCAGCGAAGGGGATGGCGAAGTGCTGGATGGCTCCGTAGTTGCGGCCGGAGGGTGGCAGTTTGCTGGTGGTGGGGGAGGGGGGTGCATTGGGTTCGAGCTTGTTGCCGTCGAGGTAGAGGGCGTATTTGACCTTGTCGCCGCAGGGGTAGCAGAAGGGGAGGCGGAGCTGGAGGTTGAGGGTTTCGGCGACAGGGGCGGCGATGGTGCCGGTCCAGCGAACGGCGAAGGCCTGGGTTGTAGTGTCGCGCGGCTCGACGGGATTCGAGAAGGCCCAATCGAAGTCGATTTCCTTGTCGGTGCGAGTGATGGCGGGAGCGCCGTCGAAGCTGGGGCGGGAGAAGTATTCGCCTTGCAGGCCTTGAGTGGTTGAGGTCTTCGAAGTTCGGAGCATGGTGCGCGGGACGGGGAGTTCGCCACCCATGATGTAGGGCGCACCTTCGGCGTAGAGGACGTGATCGAGGCCGTATTCCTGCTCGATGCCGTCGATGGGGAGGATGGGGTGAAGCGGGATGGCGTTGTAGTTGCCCTTCGAGGGCGATGTGCGAGGCGGCGAGCGGGCCGATGACGGCGATGGTCTGATGCCGGGCGGGATCGAGGGGAAGGAAGTGATTGTCGTTTTTGAGCAGGACCATGGATTCGCGGGCGGCGCGGAGGGCTAGTTCGGCGTGTTCGGGCGAATCGACGATGGAGTAGGGGATCGACGAGAACGGGACCTGCTGCGGGCGGATCGAACATGCCGAGCTTCATGCGGGCGGTGAAGAGGCGTTTGACGGAGACGTCGAGCTGCGGCTTCGGTGAGCAGGCCTTTGTGGACAGCGTCGGTGAGTTTTAAATATTCGGTGCCGCAGTCGGTATCGGTGCCGGCCAGGATGCCTGCGGCTGAGCCGGATGCGAAGTCGGCGGAGTAGTGGTGGCCGTAGGAGGTTGAGAAGTCGCCGATGGCGCCGCAGTCGGAGGTGACGAAGCCATTGAAATGCCAATCGCCACGCAGGATTTCGCCGAGGAGCATTTTGCTGGCGCAGGCGGGAACGTTGTCGATGCGGTTGTAGGCGCACATGAGGGAGTCGGCGTGGCCCTCGATGATGGTGGCGCGGAAGGCGGGCAGATAGGTGTCCCAAAGTCGTGCGGGGTGGGATCGACATTGGCCTTGTGGCGCGTGGATTCAGGTCCGCTGTGGACGGCGTAGTGCTTGGGGGTGGCGATGGCGCGGAAGTATTTCGGGTCGTCGCCCTGAATGCCTTCAACGAAGGCGGTGCCGAGGCGGGCGGTGAGGAAGGGATCTTCGCCGTAGGTTTCCTGGCCGCGTCCCCAGCGGGGATCGCGAAAGATGTTGATGTTGGGCGACCAGATGGTGAGGCCGTAGTAGCGGTCGTGATTGCCGTGCGCGATGGCGTCGTTGTACTTTGGCGCGCGCTTCGGTGGAGACGACTTCGCCGATGGCGTGGACGAGCGGTGCGTCCCAGGTGGCGGCGTTGCCGATGGCCTGCGGGAACATGGTGGCGAAGCCGGAGCGCGCGATGCCGTGGAGGCCTTCGTTCCACCAGTTGTAGGCGGGAATGTCGAGACGCGGAATGGCAGCGGCGCGGTCGATGAGCTGGGAGACTTTTTCTTCGAGGGTGAGGCGTCCGACAAGATCGTCAACGCGTTTGTCGATGGGGAGCGAGGGATCGCGGAAGGGGAGCGCGGCTGCGGCTTTGATTTGATCTTCGGTGGGCGGTGCGGGCGGAGTCTGCGGGGGAGCTTGTGCGGCTGCGGTGAGAGGTAGCAGGAAGGCGAAGGCGAGGAGGGTTGGATGCAGGCGCATGAGGTGATTCTCCCGAAAAGACATGGTAAGGGGCGGGGGCAGTTCCGCAAAGAATTCGTAGAAGTAAAGAGCGGGATACCCACTCATCGCGATGAAACTGCGATGAATGGGGCACAGCTTTCACCTATTCAGAATCGATGTGCGGGCCGCCTGCAGGAGGCTACAATTCGTGCAGAACCGGCAAGGGCTTGATTGTGATGACGCGAGAGGACTGAAGATGCGGATGGGGAAAGTTGTTCCTGGCTATATCGGATTCGGACTTGTTGCGGTGCTCGCGCTGAAGGCCAGGAGAAGCATGGGCCGTTTACGCCGAAGGATTGGGCGGGGTTGCATAGTGCGCATGCGGCGGCGGTGAGTGGGAACGGGACGATTCTTTACAGCGTGGCGTTTGGAGGAGAGAAGGGGCCCACGCATACGGAGTGGTGGACGATTGGCGCTGATGGGAACAACGCGAAGAAGCTCGAGGTACCCGATGCGTTTCATCCGATGGGGTACACGCGCGATGGACAGGGGCTTTATGGCGGATGGAAGGTGAATGACCATGAGCAGTTCGCGGTGTTCGCGCTGAAAGACGGAAAGCTGGCATCGGCGCCGACGGTGATTGTGGTGTTGCCGCGAGGAGTGGGGTCGGCGAGTCCTTCGCCGGATGGGAAGCGGTTTGCAATGACGGCCGATCCGCGGGAGCCGGATGCGAAAGACAGTATGCGGCATGTGCAGGAGCCGGAGGAGACGAGCCTCTACGTCGTGAACGCGGATGGAACTGGCGGGGCGTGGTGGTGCAAGGACCTGAAATACATTTCGGGAACCGATCACGGTGGGCGGGGGCGCGAGCGCGGCGGCGTGGAGTGCGGATTCAAATTCGCTGGCGGTGTTGTCGCAGGTGCCGCGGATCGGGCACCACGAAGTGGGCTCAACGATTGATGTTTGTGATGCATCGAGCGCGCGGCACGTGACTGACGTTGCGAACTC
This sequence comes from uncultured Acidobacteriaceae bacterium, assembly GCA_963802565.1. GTDB lineage: Bacteria > Acidobacteriota > Terriglobia > Terriglobales > Acidobacteriaceae > Telmatobacter. Next base: position 14,126 of record CAWDJR010000031.1, read on the forward strand.
GGTGAATGGCATTGCGTGGGCGAACGGGGGGAAGGACCTGGCGTTTCTTTCTACCAAATCTTTGGTTCTGACGCCGGAACATGTTTGGACTGTGCCTGCGGCGGGAGGGACAGCGGAGGATCGCACACCGGATTTGAATGCGACAGCGGTGCAACTGGCGAGCGATGCGAAGGGGCGAATCTGGCTGTCGGTGAATCGCGGAGTGCGCAGTGAGGTGGACGAATTTCGCGATGGCGCGCTGAAGACCGCGTATCGCTGGCCGGATGGGATCGTGCGCGGGACGCCGGTGGAGAGTGAATATGCAGGCGCCGGTGAACAGATGGCGTTTACGGTGGGCGATCCGACGCATATGGGGAATGTGGCGGTGCCGGAGGGCGATCATCTCCGCAGGATCACGCATGAGGGCGATGAGCAACTGGCGGCCATCGAGCTTGGAGCCGTGGAGGTGGTGCAGTGGAAGAGCAAGGGCGGGATTTCGCTCGAGGGGATTGCGACGTTTCCCGCGGGGTATGAGAAGGGGAAGAAGTATCCGTTCCTGGTGTTGCCGCATGGAGGGCCTGAGGCGAACGACGAACTGGTGTTTGACGCGTTCTCGCGGACTGTTGCGGGACTAGGCTACGTGGTGTTGCAGCCGCAGTATCGGGGATCGACGGGGTACGGTGCGGATTTTCTGGCGGCGATTTACCAGCACTTCGGGGATCGCGCGTATGAAGATGTGGACAGCGCGACGGATTATGCAATTGCGCAGGGATGGGCCGATCCGAATCGCCTGGCGATCTTCGGATGGAGTGCGGGCGGCTTCATGACGTCGTGGACGGTGACGCAGACGGGCCGGTACAAGGCGGCGATCGAGGGCGCGGGGATTACCGACTGGGGGCCGTTCCTGTGGACCAGCGATATTTCAGCAGGTGGACTATGACGCCCGCTGGACGGAGGACGATCCAGCGGCATTCAGCAAATTCTCTGCGGTTTATTTTGCGAACAAGGTGACGACGCCGCTGCTGATTCTGCATGGCGAGGCGGACCAGCGGGTACCTACATTCCAGGGGACGGAGTATTTCCAGCTGCTGGCGGCGCGGGGGAAGACGGTGCGGATGGTGACGTATCCGGGCTCGCCACATTTTCCGGTGTTGTGGGAGCAGCGGCTGGACGTGATGAAGGAAGTCGGGGACTGGCTGGCGAAGTACAACAAATAGTGGCGGCAGTTCGGCATCGCTTCCCGGAAAGTCGCTGTTCGATTTCGGACGGTGGACAACGGGTATGGACGCCGCTTTTGCTCTCTTTTGTGGAACGGGGCGTCGAAGCGACAGAATCCATTGACGCACTTGTTTAATCGCCTTGGAACTCTGCTTGCTGCAATTCCGTAGGATTCTTGTCCCTGTCTTCCCGGAGGCATTTGAATGCAGAACTTCCTGTACGACTTGCGGTATGCCATGCGGCAACTGCGCAACACACCGGGTATGGCGCTGCTGGCGATTCTAACGCTGGCGCTGGGTGTGGGCGCGAATACGGCAATCTTTACGGTGATCGACAGCGTGCTGCTGAGGCCATTGCCCTATGCGCACTCTGACCGGCTGGTGTTTATCGGGCCGGGAGGGGACAAGCCGGCCTTTGGATCGACTTCGTGGATGAATTATGCGGATATTCATGCGCAATCGAAGCTGCTGGAAGACTCAGTAGGGTACGCGGAGGACGTGAGCGTACTGGAGGCGAAAGACGGGTCGGTGAGTGTGGTTGCTCCGCGCGTGACGCCGAACCTGTTCACGATGCTGGGACAGCATCCGTTGCTGGGACGTACGTTCGAGGAGGTTGAGGGCAAACCGGGCGGGCCTTCGGTGGTGTTGCTGTCAGAGGGATTGTGGCGGCAGACATTTCATGCCGATCCGAATATTGCCGGACAAGTGGTGAAGGTGGGCGGAAAGCCCGCGACGGTTGTTGGAGTGATGCCGGCGACGTTCAACTTTCCTGAGAGTATGGGAGCCGATCTGAAGAAGGGCGTGTGGCTGCCGATCCAGCCGACGCAGGAGATGCTGACCCAGCGCGGGTATCACTTCTTCAACGTTGCCGGAGTCATGCGGCCGGGGGTGACGGTGGCGCAGGTACAGCAGGAGATCAGTGCAATCGGCGCGCGCATTCCGCACGAGCACAACGATACGCCGGTCACGTTTCGGGTTGATCCTTACCAGGAGGTACTGACGGGACCGGTGAAGCCGGTGCTTTACGGGTTGCTGGCAGCGCTGGGGCTGGTGCTGCTGATTGCATGCGCCAATGTTTCGAATCTGCTGATTGCGCGGGCGCTGGGACGGCGGCAGGAATTTGCGGTGCGCGCGTCGCTGGGCGCTGGGCGCACGAGGCTGATGGTGCAGATGCTTTCAGAAGGATTGCTGTTAAGCGTGCTGGGATGCGGAGTAGGGGTAGCGCTGGCGGAACTGGCGATGATCGGGATTCGCAAGCTGCCTGACGGGACGATTCCTCGCGTCCGATACGATTGCGATTCACTGGACAGTACTGCTGGTGCTGGCGGTGATCGCGGCGTTGACGACGGTGCTGTCGTCGCTGCTGCCAGCGCTGCTGGTGGCGAAGGCTAATCCGCAAGCGGCACTGCAGGCGGCTTCGCGCGGGCTGGGTTCGAAGTCGGCGGGAGGCAAACTGAGCGGGTGGCTGGTGGCGGGCGAGGTGGCACTGTCGACTTTGCTGCTGGTGGGGACGGGGCTGCTGTTCCGCACGCTGTGGAATCTGGAGCAATCGCGGTTGGGGTTTGAGACAGCGCATGTAACGACGTTCATGGCGATGCCGTCGGATGCGGCGGGCTTCTCGGGCATGGCGGTGTCAGAGGATACGGGGAACGCGCCGGCGTCGGTGGCGACGATTACATATATGCCGGTGCTGGAGCGGATCAGGCAGGTGCCGGGCGTAGAGAGTGCAGCGCTGGCAACGGCGGCTCCACTGTCGGGAATGGATTTGCATTCGAGCTTCGACATTCTGGGAGCGCCAAAGCCGCAAGCGGGGAACCATCCGTCAGCTCGTGTGTCCGCTGTGAGCGCGGACTATGCCCGTTCGCTGGGTACGCCGGTGATACGAGGCCGGATGATTGGCGATGGTGACGCCGTGACGGCGCCGTTTGTGGCGGTGGTGAATGAGTCGCTGGTTAAGAAATATTTTGCCGGAACTGATCCGCTGGGAAAGCAGATTAACCTGGGTGGAAAAGATACGGGAATGCTGAAGCCATACACAATCGTGGGGGTGCTGGGTGACCAGGTGGATTCGAGCGTTGGAGGATCGGTGCAGCCATTGGTCCTTCTACCGCAGCAACAGATTCCGACGACGTCGTTGTTCTACCAGGCTCTGCTGAAGACGGTGGTGACGTTTGTTGTGAAGACGCGCGGGGAAATTCCAGTGGCGCAGGAGATGCGGTCTGTATTTCACCAACTGGCGCCCGGCTTTGCACTCGATCAATTCCAAACCATGCAGGAAGCGGTGGATAAGAACACCTTCAGTCAGCGGCTGGGGCTGTATCTCGTGGGCTCTTTTGCAGGGCTGGCAATTGCGATGGTGATTGCCGGATTGTATGGCGTGCTGTCGCAACTGGTGAGCTATCGGCGACGCGAGATAGGGGTACGCATGGCGCTGGGCGCGACGCGCGGGAGCGTGGCAAAGCTGGTGTTGCGGCAGGGATCGATTCTGATTGGCGCAGGACTGGCGGCGGGGCTGCTGCTGGCCTTTGCGACGGGACGGCTGATCAAAGGATTTCTGTATGAAGTGAAGCCGCTGGATGCGAGCACTTATGTGAGTGTGGCGGTGGTGCTGACGGCGATTGGTTTTGTTGCCGCGTTCATTCCGGCGCGACGGGCAGCATCGATTCAGCCGATGCAGGCGCTGCGGGATGAGTAGTTAAAACAGTGATCAGTGGACAGTGATCAGTGGTCAGAAACAACGACATTTCGCTGGGTGAGTCTTTCTGTTTTCACGCAGGTATTTCGTCGTATCCGGTGAGCACGTCAAACGCTATGAGTTGTGTGTAAGATGGTGGGCAAAAGCTGAGGCCTGCCATGATTCATTTCTTTTTTTGGTTGAAGAGCCGGAGACTGCGGCTGGGGCTAGTGTGCGCTGCCTATTTATTGATTCGCGACATGGATTCACTAGCGCTGCAAGCACAGGCTGCTGGCGGCGACCGCCAGGCTGCTGGCGAACAACCCCAGGCTGCTGGCGAACACATCCCAGGCTGCTGGCGAACACCCCCAGGCTGCTGGCGGCGAACACCAGGCGACGAGTACCGCGAAGCTTAGCGACCTGGCGCATCGCGTGATGCTGGCCGGAATGAAGACAAATGCTTTGGGCGGTGATGATTCGACGCCATGGCACATGAAGATGGATTTCCAGGTGATTCCTTTTGGCGCGAAGAAGCCGGTAAGCGGCACGATGGAGGAGTGGCATCTATCGCGGGACAAGTGGGCGCGCACGTTCAAGAGTCCCGAACAACGATTGACCGGAAGCGAGTGGAGTGTTTCAGAGACGGAGCAACTGCTGAGCAAGCCAAGCAGGGCTGGATTCGACCATCGTCTGCTGGTGTTGAGAGTTGCGCGCCCGGTGCTCGACCCGCTGTACCAGGCCCCCAATGTGCACCCCGATTACGAGATGGACGTAAAGCGGGTGAACACGGCGGGAGTATTGCTGACTTGTGTTTCGGTGGTCGATCCGCAACGCTATGCGGAACAGGCCAATCCTGATTGGCTGTTCCCGACAATGTGTTTTGACAGTGAATATCATTTGCGGCTTACCGCAACTTCAGACACCACGGTGCAGTTTGAAGACTTGCAGCCGTTTGAGGGACGTACCGTGGCGCGGGACGTGAAGGTAATCTTCAACGGCGCCTTGATCGCCGAGATGAAAGTGACATTGCTTGAGCCATTGAAGGATGCGAGTTCCGAAATGGTGAAGCCGGCGCAGGATGCGATTCCTGAGCTGTACACGATTGAGCCGGGACATGCGAAGCCGGTATCGGTGTACGAAGTAGGCGCGTCGATTCCGCTGAAGCCGGATGGGTTTCCGTTCCGGGGCACGTTCCCGATTCCGATCACTATTCACAAGGACGGAACGGTAAAGGCTAGGGCTGAAGACGCGTTTTTCTGGAGTCAAAGCCTGAAGGATGCGTTGGTGTCGGCGGTGAACAAGTGGAAGTATAAGCCCTATCTTGTGGCGGGGCAGCCAGTCGATGTTGCCTGGACCGCGGTGTACATCATCGATGGCAAACCTTTTGTACCGTCGTATGAGCGCACAGAGCCGCAGGTTGCTCCCGCCCAGCAGGACGGCGCTCCAGGGAATTCTAGCCCGAACGTTTCGCGCAGACGCTACGGGCATTGAGCATGGCTTTGGCCGGTGCGGGCATCCAGTAACGCATCCCGAACGGATTGAGATTTGAAATTCCCTAACGATTACTTGCCTTCGTCGGCTGATGGGCCGTAGATGGCGGGGACGGGCTCGCCGTTGAGACGGAGGTATACCGTCAACTGGCCGCGATGGTGAGCCATGTGATTGAGAACGCCTTCGCGAATGGCCTCGTAGCGCGACTGTTCCATCATCGATTTGCCGGCGGAGAGCATGCGCCAGCGGGTATTGAACAGGTGATCGTCGGTGGTGCTCCGAAGAATTTCTTTGCCTTTCTGAAGGCTGGCCTCGAATTGCTGGAGTAGATCCTTGCGAGTCTCCCATGGTTGGGGCGCGAATTTCGGGCCTCCGGGGGGATTGATATCAACCTCATCCATCTTCACGACCATTTCGATCCATGCGGGGGTAGTGGCGACGATGGTTGCGAGTCGGCCGAGCGGCATGGACTTTTCGTGTGGCTTCCAGTCGTTTTTTCCTTCGGGAACGCGCTCCAGGGCCTTGCGGCTTCCTATGGCTTCGTGGTCGAGTTCTGCAATCAGGAGTTCAGTTATTTTCATGGCATCTACCTCACGTTTGGAGGTTGGATGCACCAGCTGAGACGAAGGGATTGATCCGGCTCAATCCCGTGCCGGAAGTGCACAGGGCAGCCGGAAAGGGAGGGCTTATTCTTGACTACAGTCATTCATCGGGCGGTTCGCACCCAGAAAGAACGAAGATTGGGGTTCGTGGTTTCCCACCCATGTCGCGATGAAACTGCGTCATGGATGGGGCACCCTGATTGCCTCATGATCTTCACGGCAGATTTTTATCCGTGTCGGATTTTGCACAGAGCGTGAAGCAGCAGGTCGACATCGTCAAGATGATCGAGGGGTACATCCGTCTGCGCAAGGCGGGTGCGCAGAACTACTCGGGGCTGTGCCCGTTCCACAAGGAAAAATCGCCATCCTTTTCAGTGCATGCGGTGCGGCAGTTTTATCACTGCTTCGGGTGCGGCGTTTCGGGCGACGTGTTCTCGTTTGTGGGCAAGATCGAGAACGTGAGCTTCCCCGAGGCGGTACGGATTGTGGCGCAGAAAAACGGGATTCCGCTGCCGAAGCGGGAGTTCTCCTCTCCGGAGGAAGCGGCAGAGGCGCGGATGCGCGGGAAGCTGCTGGATCTGCATGAGGCTGCGGCTTCGTGGTTTGAGGAGCAACTGCGCGGGCCGGAAGGGGCGCTGGCGCGCGAGTACCTGGCCGGGCGAGGGATGACGCCGGAGGGGATCAAGGTTTTCAGGATTGGATATGCGCCGGACAGCTTTGGGGCGCTGCGCGACCGGCTGGCCGGGATGGCGGATGAGGCGACGCTGCGAGCGTCGGGGCTGTTCAGTGCCAAGGAACAGGGAGACGGGACAGAAGGCCGCATTTACGACCGGTTTCGCAAGCGCGTGACTTTTCCGATCTGCAATGAGAGCGGGCGGGTGATCGCGTTTACGGCTAGGACGCTGGAGACGGGTGAGAAGGCGGGGGCCAAGTACATCAATTCGCCGGAAACTCCGCTTTATACGAAGGGGCAGGTGCTTTTTAACCTCGATAAAGCCAAATCCGCGGTGAGGCAGGCGGGTTATGCGCTGCTGGTTGAGGGGCAGATGGACTGTATTTCGCTGTTTTTACGCGGAATTCAGCATGTGATTGCGACCAGCGGGACGGCTTTTACCGAGCAGCAGGTGGCGATTCTGCGGCGCCATACGCAGAATGTAGTTGTGAATTTCGATCCGGATGCGGCGGGGGCGAACGCGGCGGAGAAATCGATCGCGCTGCTGACTGAGGAGGGGTTCAACCTGAAGCTGGTGACACTGGATGGGGGGCTGGATCCGGACCGGTTTATCCGCGAACGCGGGGTGGAGGCGTACACCCAGGCGGTAATGGGTGCTCGGCGACAGTCGGATTACCTGATTGAACGCGCGCGGCAGATGTTTCCGGGCGCGAGCGGCCGACCAGAAGTTGAAGGCCATGAACTACTTGCTGCCGCATATTCGGCGGATTCCGCAGAAGCTGGTGCGAGATCAGTTCGCGATGGATGCGGCGCAGAAGCTGGGAATTGATTCGGCAGTCTTACGGGAGGAACTGCGGCAGGCAGCTCTCAGGCGGCGGGACCACATCGAGGTGCGGGCCACGGTGCTGACGGAGGTAGAGCGGGTGCTGCTGCGGGCGCTGGCGATTACTGATCCCGAACACGTGGAGTCCAGAAACACTGCAGCTGATGCTGTACTCAGGCAATCTCAATGGTTTGAGGGGCTTGGGGCATTCGACGCTTTGCAATTACTGGCCAACCGTGGATCGAAAGACCCGATGGAAGTGGTCGAAGATTCGGCGCAAAGAGCGTTGTTGGCAGAGGCTCTGCTGGCGGAAACGGAGCCGCCGGCGGCGGAGACGGTGATTGATGCGATCGTGAGTCTGCAAAGGCGGAAGATCGAAGCGGAGCTGCGGAATATGCGGGCGCAAATCCAGGACGCGGAACGCAAGGGAGATTTTGCGGAGTTGGCGTTGCTGACGCAAAGGAAGCTGGAACTGGATCGAGGTTTAAGGCAGTTGCGGGCTTCAGGCCCGGCGGGAAATTGACGAGCCAAACCGCTGATTTGTTTGAGTCGCTTTCCGCGAAGACCACGTCTAAGTAACAGAGGCACCGGGGCGAGATGCCCGGCTTGGGTCCCCGAAGGCAGGGACAGGCGGTTACCTGCGGAGAATCCAGGCTCAGATTTCGCGGTCGAGTGTGTAATCTGCTGTGTTAATCTATTGATCTCTGTGAGGATGCGCGCCCCCTTGCCCCAAATATGAGCTTCGGCTCGCGGGCGACCCAGGCGAAACCTGAAGCGCGATGATCCTGCTCCGAGCGACTATTCAGACCGCTTTTTTTATGCGGGGACAGGAGTTCGTGTCCGCGAATGCGCACGTTTGGATTTTTCCAAATTTTTGTTGCGCGCGGAAACGGGCTCTGCACTGGTGCGCGACCCGGTGCTAAAACTTGATCGCGCTGGAGAGTAGGAAACATTTTGGCCATCAACGATAAATTTGAAGACGACATCACAAACCTGATCGATACCGGCAAGGAAAAGGGCTACCTGACCTACGGCGACGTGAATGACATGTTGCCCGAGGACATCAGCACTTCTGCCGACGACATCGACGACCTGATGACAACGATCGGGAGCCAGGGCATCGATCTGCTGGACGCGCCGAAGTTTGGCGCCGACAAAGACTTTGAGCTCGAAGAGGGCGAGGACGTGGAGCTCGATCTCACGCCTGGCACACTCGAAAAAACCAACGATCCCGTGCGCATGTATCTGCGCGAGATGGGCACTGTGCCGCTGCTTACGCGCGAAGGCGAAGTTGAAATCGCCAAGCGCATCGAGCGTGGTCAGATGCGCGTGTTGAAGGCGATTTCGCGTTCGCCGATCGTGATTCGCGAGATTTTGGCGCTGGGTGAGGATTTGAAGCGCGGCGTGCGCAACGTTAAAGAAGTCGTGGTCTTCGACGAAGAAGAGCTGACTGAAGACGTGGTGCAGACGCGGGTTCGCTCCACGGTGGCGCGTATCGACGCGATGGTGAAGCACCAGAAGAAAATTGCCGGCTTCGAAGAGAAGCAGGCGGCGGCGAACAGCAAGACGAGCCAGAAGGAACTGCGCAAGCTGCGCTGGCTGATTGCGCGTGAGAAGGTCTTTGTCTCGCGGATCGTACGTGAACTGAAGTACACGGGCCTGGAACGCAAGCGGCTGCTCGACAAGGTCAACAAGACCGTGGACACGATGCGCACGCTGGAGCGGCAGATCCGTTCGCTCGATCAGAAGCATGAAGCATCAAAGAGCGACGAACTGAAGAAGGAATATCGCCGTCAGCAGAAGAACTGCAAGGTCGATCTCGAGAAGATCGAGGCCGACGCGGGCGTTTCGATTGTTGAACTGAAGCGCACGCAGCGCGAGATGATCCAGGGCGACATGGATGCCGAGCAGGCGAAGCGAGAGCTGATTGAAGCCAACCTTCGACTCGTGGTTTCGATCGCGAAGAAGTATACGAACCGCGGACTGCAGTTCCTCGACCTGATTCAGGAAGGCAACATCGGCCTGATGAAGGCGGTGGACAAGTTTGAATATCGGCGCGGTTACAAGTTCTCGACGTATGCGACGTGGTGGATTCGCCAGGCGATTACGCGTGCGATTGCGGACCAGGCGAGAACGATTCGTATTCCGGTGCACATGATCGAGACGATCAACAAGCTGATCCGCACGAGCCGTCAGCTGGTGCAGGAACTGGGCCGCGAGCCTTCGAGCGAAGAGATCGCGCGGCGCATGGATATTCCTGTGGCGAAGGTGCGCAAGGTGCTGAAGATCGCGCAGGAGCCGATTTCGCTGGAGACGCCAATTGGCGAAGAGGAAGACTCGCACCTTGGCGACTTCATTGAAGACCGCCAGGCGGTTTCGCCGAGCGAGGCGGTGATCAGCGTGAACCTGAAGGAGTACACATCGCAGGTTCTGCGCACATTGACGCCGCGCGAAGAGCGGGTGATCAAGATGCGCTTTGGTCTGGAAGATGGCTCAGAGCACACGCTGGAAGAGGTTGGTCAGAGCTTCCAGGTGACGCGCGAACGCATCCGGCAGATCGAAGCAAAGGCGCTGCGCAAGCTGCGTCATCCTTCGCGGTCGCGCAAGTTGAAGGCGTTCGTCGAAGGCGTAAAAGAAATGTAGCCACCTCCACCCCATCGACGAAGACCTGTCGATGGGGCCCCGGCCCTGCGGTGGGGCCAACTGCGCCGTTGGCGCCATGGCGTCGCAGAATTTTAAGTGAAATGGTAGATGCAGCAAAGGCCGTAGCCGAAAGGCTGCGGCTTTTGTTTTTCTGGGTATCCGGCAGGAACCTGGATAAGGTTAGTACCCCGCGGCCAATTCAGCCCACACAAGGAAGGCGATATTCGCGAATGCGAGTAACGCCGCGAGAGGGCCGAAGACGCGCTCCAGTCCTCGAGCTTTCGCAAGATAGACCGCAAGTCCTCCCAGGCCAGCGAGGGGGCCAATGATCAGACTCCATAGATTCAAATGAAGCATAAGATTTCCGTGCCCTGAATATGACGATGTCGCAATGGTGACAAGAATGGTGGCAACGCAGGAAATCAAAGTCAATCCGCGCGCAAACCTGATGCCGGAAACTCGGTCGCTCTGATCTTGCCTATCGTCTAGCTGTCCTTGTGAACCGCACAGGACAGCGAGAAAGAGCAGCCCTATTGCTATGACTGGCACGAGCCTGATGATCCAGATGAGCACCACGTTTCGTATCCTCAAGGACGACGGAGATACGATAACACCTCATGTGCGTCGAAGCCGTTTTGTTTTTGGATCAATTCGGTTGGATTGAAGTCTGAACGAGCTCGTTTCATTTCCCTTGCATGTGCTGGGACTCCTCTGCTAAAACGTTTTGGTAAAGTTCGGAGGACAAGATGAAGGGGTTTACTCGTCGCCAGTTTGGAAAGGGTGTTGCCGCAGCGGCTGCAGCAGCCTATGCAGGAATTTCATTGCCGAGGTTTGGGTTTGGCGAGCCAATGCCGAAGCAACTCGAATATCCCAAGGGGTTTTTGTGGGGATGTGCGACGGCAGCTTACCAGATTGAAGGCGGAGCGCAGGCTGATGGTCGCGGGCCGTCACTTTGGGATGTGTTTTCGCACACTCCGGGCAAGACGCATAACGGCGAGACCGGGGATGTGGCGGATGATTCCTATCATCTCTACAAGGAAGACGTTCGGCTTCTGAAGAACCTGGGAGTGAGCACGTATCGGATGTCGATGTCGTGGTCGCGCGTGTTTCCCAGCGGTACGGGACAGGTGAATCAGAAGGGTCTGGATTACTACAACCGGGTCGTGGATGAGCTGCTGGCAAACAACATTACTCCGTACATCACGATGTTTCACTGGGATACGCCTGCGGGACTGCAGGGTGGATGGCAATCGCGGGACACGTCGAAGGCTTTTGCGGATTACTGCGCGTACGTGACGAAGCACATGGGCGACAAGGTCAAGCACTGGATGACGACCAATGAGTTCATCTGCTTTACCGACCTGGGTTACAAGGAAGGCCAGTTTGCTCCGGGAATGAAGCTTGGGGCTGGTCCGGTGAACCAGATCCGGCATCATGCCATCCTCGCGCATGGGCTGGGAGTGCAGGCAATTCGCGCGAATACGCCGAGCGGAACGCAGGTGGGACTTGCGGAGAACGCGGTGGTGGTGGCGCCGGTGATGGAAACCGATGAGCACATCGAAGCCGCGCAAAAGGCTACGCGCGACGTTAACGCTCCGTTCCTGACGACTTTGCTTGACGGTAAATATCCAGAGAACTATCTGGCACGTGAGGGAGCGAACGCGCCAAAGGTCGAAGAAGGCGACATGAAGGCGATCGGAAGCGCGCTGGATTTTGTTGGATTGAACATCTATGTTCCGCTGTATGCGCGCGCGGACGGCTCAGCGCAGGGATACGCGATGGAACCGATGCCGACGTCATATCCGCACATGGCTTCTCCGTGGCTGCAACTGGGGCCGGAGTGCATCTACTGGGGCGTACGCAATGTGTGCGATATCTGGAAAGACAAGGTGCCCGGGATTTATATCACGGAGAATGGAACGTCTTCGGATGATGTGCTGACGGCTGCAGGTCGGGTGGAGGATGTGGATCGCGTGATGTACTTGCGCAATCACCTGACGCAACTGCATCGCGCAGTGCGTGAGGGCTATCCGGTGAAGGGCTACTTCCTGTGGAGCCTGATGGACAACTTCGAGTGGGCCGACGGGTACTCGAAGCGGTTTGGCATTCACTACGTGGACTTCAAGACGCTGAAGCGGACGCCAAAATTGAGTGCGGAGTGGTACACGCAGACGATCGCCAACAACAGAGTGGAGTAAGCATACAACGTTGGAGCGAGAGACCCGCGGCCTGAGGGCTGCGGGTTTTCTTTTTGCGGAGATGTGCGCACGCGTTGGCAAGCAGACAGCAGATCCTTCGCGACACTTACCCCATCGCGCCTTGCGCGTCGAGGCCCAAAGCGCGCGTCGCTCGGGATGACAATTCGGAGAGAAAAGGGTGCGCTTTGGCACGCGAGACACTATGTAGGTTTCCCGAGTCGTGCCCTGATACTTGTTGTTGAATTCATGGAGGTCGTGGTGATGCGATCGAAAGGGACAACCGCAGATCCTTCGACTCCCGTTGGTCGCTCAAGATGACAGGCTTAAGCTGGAGGTTCTTCCAAGCGGATTGAGCAGGTATACTGCGGAAAATTCTGGAGGGGGCTGTCAGTGAACCACTTTGCGATTCGTACTTCCCTAATGATTGGGTTAGTTTTGGTGATGCCGAGTTCGGGCAAGGGCCAGGCCCCACCCGCCAATGCGAAGGTTCCGACGATCGATCAGTCGCTGGAGATGTATGGCGTTGGATCGCCGAAGATTTCGCCGGATGGCAGGCGCGTGGTGTACGAGCAGACGCGGACGAACTGGGATGCGAATGCGTTTGAGACCGACTTGTGGATTGCTGACGTTGCAACGGGAGAGCGGCGTCAGCTGACGACAGCGGGGCATTCGTGCAATCCGGCGGAGTGGTCGCCGGATGGGAAGTGGATCGCGTTTGTGTCGGACCGGCCGGGATCGCTGCCGAAGTCGCCTGCGGAAAAGAGGCAGCTTTGGATCATGCCCGCGGATGGCGGCGAGGCGCAGCAGTTGACGAAGATGGAGAAGGGCGTCGGCGGATTTGAGTGGGCGCCGGACTCGCGGCGGATCGCTTTTTCGGCGGAAGCTCCGGAGCCGAAGCCGATGAAGGATCGCAAGGATTCATTCGGCGATTACCACGTGATTCATGCGGACTACGAGATGGAGCACCTGTGGCTCGTGGAGTTGCCGAAGACCGACGCGGCGGGGCGTGTGAGCGCGGTAGGCGAACCGAAGGAGATCACGAAAGGAGACTCGTTCAGCGTGGAGGAGTTTTCGTTTTCGCCGGACGGTGGGCGGATCGCATTCAGCGCGGCGCGGGATCCTGATTTGATTTCTTCGTTCTCGAAGGACATATACGTTGCGACGGTGGTGGATGGCGCGGTGAAGAAGATTGTCGACACGCCGGGGCCTGATTCTGATCCGCAATGGTCTCCGGATGGGAAGCAGATTGCGTATGTCACTTCGAACGGGGAGAAATATTTCTTTTATGCGAACCAGAAGATTGCGGTGGTGGATGCGGGTGGGGGAACGCCGCGGGTGGTGAGCGAGGCGTTTGACGAGGATCCGGATTTGTTGAAGTGGGCACCGGAGGGAATTTACTTTTCTGGCTTGCAGAAGATGAGTTCGTCGCTGTACCTGCTTGATGCTGCAAACGGGAAGGTGAAGAAGATGGCGATGCCGGGGAGCGAGATTGCGGGATCGTTTACGTTTTCGAAGGACTTCAAACATGTGGCTTATCGAGGGGCGGGTGCGAATGAGTATGCAGAGATTTATGCCGGCGTGAATGGGGAAGGGTCGCCGAAACAACTGACACATGCGGGTGCGCAGGTGTCGGAGTTTACGGTTGCGAAGCGCGAAGTGGTGCGGTGGAAGTCAGGAGACGGAACGGAGATTGAGGGCGTGCTGTACAAGCCTGCGGATTTTTCGCCGGCGAAGAAGTATCCACTGCTGGTGGTGATTCATGGCGGCCCGACGGGAATCGATATGCCGTTTGTGAGCGCCGATCGCTATTACCCGATTGAGCGCTTTGTGGCGAAGGGTGCGCTGGTGCTGCGGCCGAACTATCGCGGGTCGGCGGGGTACGGCGCGAAGTTTCGCGCGCTGAACGTGCGCAACCTGGGCGTGGGTGACTATGCCGATGTGATCTCGGGCGTGGATTATCTGATTTCGCAGGGATACGTCGACAAGGATCGTGTGGGGTCGATGGGGTGGAGTGAAGGCGGATATATTTCGGCGTTCATTACGACTTCGAGTGACCGGTTCAAGGCGGTGTCAGTTGGTGCGGGGATTTCGGACTGGATGACGTATTACGCAAACACCGACATCACTCCGTTCACGGTGCAGTATTTGCGCGCGACGCCATGGGACGATCCGGAGATTTACAAGACGACTTCGCCGATCAGCTATATTTCGAAAGCTAAGACACCGACACTGATTCAGCAGGGGAGCGCGGACAAACGGGTTCCGGTGCCGAACAGCTTTGAGTTGCGGCAGGCGCTGGAGGATCATGGCGTGCCGGTGAAGATGGTGTTGTATGACGGGTTCGGGCATCCGATCAACAAGCCGAAGCAGCAGCGCGCGGTAATGGAGGAGAACGAGAACTGGTTCGGGCACTATATCTGGGGCGATCCGCTGGCGCCGGCGTTGACGCCGCGGCCTGGGGAGAAGAAGGACGAGAAGGATGCGGCGGGGAAGTGATGGCCGCCGTGCGGCCGCTTTGGCGCGACTAATAAATGAAAAGCAGATTCTTCGCTCACCACCCCCGAACCTACCCCAAAGAGCACAGGTGCTCTTTGGGGGCCCAGGTACGTTCGGGGCCCCGTTCTCTCAGAATGACAGCGGCTAAATCTCCCGGTTTGCTTTCAGAATGACAGCGGCTAAAATCTCCCGGTTTGCTTTCAGAGTGACGGCCGGCTAAATCTCCCGGTTTGCTTTCAGAGTGACGGCAGGTCTTGTGCTTCGTGCTTCTCTGCAAGGCGCGCTAGGCAGGAGCTTGCTGCGAGGCTTTTTCAACTTGCGCCCATTCGTCGGGGCCGATCTGGAGGGATGCTGCGGTGATGTTTTCCTCCAGGTGCTTTACCTGCGATGTGCCGGGGATGGGGAGCATTACGGGCGAGCGATGCAGGAGCCAGGCGATGGATAGCTGCGCGGGGGTGGCGTTGTAGCGCTCGGCGAGTTGGTCGAGGATCTGTGCGAAGGGATGATCGGGCTTGAGTAGTTTGCCGCCGGCTATTGGATACCAAGGCAGGAAGGCGATGTTGTGTTGCTCGCACCAAGCGAGGGTCTGCTCGTGGCGTCGGTCGGCGAGCGAGTAGCGGTTCTGGACGCTGACGATGGGAACGATCTTCTGCGCCTGTTCGATCTCGGCGGGGGTGACTTCGCTGAGGCCGATGTGGCGGATTTTTCCCTGCTCCTGCATCTGGCGGAGTGCACCGAGGGATTCTTCGAGCGGGGTGCGCGGGTCGATGCGATGGAGTTGGTAGAGGTCGATGCGCTCGAGCTTGAGGCGGCGCAGGGACATTTCGACACACTGGATTAGATAGCCGGCTCGGCCTACGTATTCGGTTTTCGCGGGGCCCTGACGGGTGATGCCGCCCTTGGTGGCGATGACGAGGCCCGGTGGATAGGGATGGAGCGCTTCGCGGAGGAGGCCTTCGGCAATCTCGGGGCCGTAGGCATCGGCGGTGTCGATGAGGGTGACGCCGAGGTCGACGGCGCGGCGGAGGACGCGGCGGGCTTCGTCTGGATTCTTCGGCTCGCCCCAGGCACCCTCGCCGACGAGACGCATGGTTCCATAGCCGAGGCGGTGGACGGGGAGGCTGCCGGCGATCTTGAAGGTGCCGCTGGCGGAGGCGGTGGGAGTCGTCATGGTGCCTATGATGCTAATGGAACAGTGAACAGTGAACAGTGAACAGTGGTCAGTGGTCAGTGAAAAGCGACCATGGAATAGGCAGTATGGGGTAACGAACACTCACCGGCAGAGTTGGCCCTCGGGAACTCCTGGGGCGC
The DNA here is from genome assembly GCA_963802565.1 of uncultured Acidobacteriaceae bacterium. Classification (GTDB taxonomy): domain Bacteria; phylum Acidobacteriota; class Terriglobia; order Terriglobales; family Acidobacteriaceae; genus Telmatobacter. The sequence goes on from CAWDJR010000031.1 coordinate 30,233, forward strand.
GGGGTGCGTATGGTTTAATGCAAGGAACCCTCTGGAGATGCAGCCATGACTACCGCCCCTTATGTAAATGCGCAGGCAGTGTTTTACCAGCAGTACGAGCAGGCGCGGCGCGACGAGGTAGTGGGGATTCTGCTGGCGCTTTTCCTGGGTGGGTTTGGGATTCACCACTTTTATTTGCGGCGGACAGGGCTGGGCATTCTGTATGCCTGCTTCTGCTGGACACCGTTTCCGTGGGTGCTCGGGTTTATTGAGTGCTTCTTCATGCCCGGGAGGGTACGGGAGTTCAACGCGATTCAGGCGGCGGGAATTGCGGCGGCTCTGGGAATCACGATGCCGGCTTATGGGCAGCCCATCAACGTGACGGTGAATGTGCCTTCGGGAGCGGGCGCTCCTGCGAAGAGTGAAACTGCGATCGCGCAGTCCGGTACCCTGCTTGCCTGTGGGAGGTGCGGCAAGACGAACCCGGCGGGTGCGAAGTTCTGCTCTGGGTGCGGAAACACGCTGTAATCGCGAAGACCAAAACTGGTGCATTCGACCGGAGATCGTTTCATGTCTCCGGTTTCATTTCTCCGGGAGCCTCTTTTCCGCTTGAAGCGTATCGTTGCATCAAGATCGGAAGGGAGAAGATGCCAGCGACATCAACATATCGTGCGGTAATGTTGACGAAAAAGGGTGGACCTGAAGTCCTCCAAGTCGTCGAACTGCCAATGGAGAGTCCCGGCCCCGGACAACTTCGCGTGCGCGTCAAAGCTGCGGGGGTGGGCGCCACCGATTTGATCATGCTTGGCGGCAACTATCCGTTTGCACCGAAGATACCGTTCGTTCCTGGCTACGAAACCGTTGGAGAGGTCGATGCGATCGGTGCGGGCGTTACGGGCTTTGAGCTCGGACAACGCGTTGCCGCGCTCACAGTTTACGGAGGGTTTGCCGAGTTTCTTGTTCGTGAGGCCGAACATTTCCTGCCAGTCCCGAGTGGTGTTTCCGATCGCGACGCCGCGGCCGTAATTCTCAACTACGTTACCGCCTCGCAGATGATTCATCGCGTCGCGAAGGTGCGGAACGGCCAGACTGCGCTCGTAACTGGAGCCGCCGGGGGAGTCGGCACGGCGGCTCTTCAATTGCTGAAACTTGCTGGGGCTAAGACTTATGGTGCCGCTTCAAAGAGCAAGCAAGATGCCTTGCGCTCACTTGGCGCGACGCCGATCGACTACACAACCGGGAAGCTGGATCGCCTCGTACGTGCCCTTGAGCCTGATGGAGTGGATTACGTATTCGACGCAGTGGGCGGCGCCAATATTGGACCGTGCATCGGTGCACTGCGCAGGGGCGGGATGGTGATCGGCTTTGGTTTCATGGGTGCCCCTGGAATTTTTTCCAAATTGGCGATGTTCATCAACCTTTTCGTCGGCGCGCGCCTTCGTGGTCGACGAGGCGATTTCTACGGCATAAGTGCGCTTTACAAAAAAGATCCGATGCCTCTGCGGGAGGATTTGCCAAAGATATTCTCATTGCTCGAGGAAAAGAAGATCGACCCGTTTGTCACGCACACTTTCGACCTGCTTGACGCAAGGCGTGCCGTCGAACTTCTGGCAGGCGGAACTGTGCAAGGCAAGATCGTTCTGATCGGCTGACCACTACATATTCGCGTGGCCGGAGCGCATGGATTCGTTGAACTGCGGCTTGGTGAAGTTGAGCGCCGCGTCACGGGCGGCTTCGTACTCCGCTGCACGCGCCATGAGCTGCGGTGTGGCTGCAGCGTATTCCCCGTTTAACGTCATGAGACCTTCGCCGGCTTCGTGGCCTGCCATGCGGAGCAGATCGGCCTCCGTCGTATTCAGATACTGGGCATCGCGCGGGTCGGCGATCCACACCGGCTTGCCGTCGCCCAGAACGCCGGAGAGCCAGTAGACCTTGCTGAGCAGATAGCGGAGGCGTTCCTGATCGTCCGTTTCGGTAAACAGAAACTTCTTTTGCCAGCGGCTGTAGAAGCGGGTGGTGACAGGAACGGGCTGGCGATTGCCGGACTTGAGGAATTCGAGCTGGCCGAAGTCGACGGTCTTGCGAATGGCGTTGTAGACGAAGGACTCTGCGTAGGGCTGCTCCATGGCCGGCACGATTTCGGCAAACGTGACGGTGACGGAGGCGGCGACCTTGGCGTGCAGATTGTGCGTGCCGCCGTCGGCGAGCGAGATTTCGCCGTGAACGATGTAGGTATCGGAGCCGGAGGTGGAGCGGTGGAAGGGCCACTGAAATTTGCCGAAGGCGAGGGGCAGTCCGCCGAGGGTGACGTAGCAGTCGGGGCGCGGATTGCGAAGGCGCTTGGCTTCCGACGTGAGGTGAGCAGCCATCTCGGGCAGCAGATTCGGCTTGTCGAAGTCGAAGGCCTCGCTCAATTCCAGTTGCAGGCGGCGATCATCCAAGCTCGGGAGACCAAGTTGAAAGAGCTGCGTGGGTTGCCCGTTAAGATCGGAACCTTCGGAGGCGGAAACCAGCTTGAGACCTGCCTTGGTGGCGGCCGTTTCAATAGAAGATACGAGATTGGCTTTCGATGTCATGAATGGACCTGCAGTGGATTCGTGTCATAACCAGTTTAGTGTATGGGGACAGGAAACAGCAGGGCGAGGCGCATTCGTCGGGGGGAGATGGGAAAGGGGACCGAAGCGCGGTCCATCTGGCAAACCTGGGACGGGCAAATAGCCATCGGGCAGGTTTACATGTTGGGGATCCAGATTTTGCCGGCGGGGATCAATTCCGTTCCGGCGGGTATCTGGAGTTGTTCATCGGACAGGCAGTAGAAGTCGAGCCCTTTGTAGCTGGTGAGGTACTGATACTTGGTCTTGAAGAATCCCCCCTCGGCCGTGACGACCAGGGGATCTTTGGCGCGCGCAAGTATTTTGAGAAAATCTTCCGGCTCGACCTGGACGATTGCACCGGAAGCTTTGACGGCGTTTGCGACTGCTGCAGCGCCCGCTGCGGCTGCTGCGGCTCCGGCACCAGCGGCCATGCGGAAATTCCTCCTGATCTCGTGGGACGATTCTAGCAAACTGCGTGCAGCCGGATGTTGCCTGGAATGGGGGGACGGCATCTCAGGAAGGTAGAAGAGACATAAGTGCGAGAAGCGCCCGTAACGCGGAATGCGTAGGAGTGGAGAGGCATGGCGAACAATACTGTCTTGATCGTGGGTGCCGGTCCTACCGGAATGACGGCGGCTATCGAATTGAAGCGATTGGGTATGGACGTGCGCATCATCGACAAGGCCGACCACATCGCCGGTACTCGCAGGCCCTGGTGGTGCAGGCGCGCACGCTGGAACAATTTCAGAGATACGGGCTTGCGGATGAAGCAATTTCACGCGGGCGCAAGCTACACGGAGCCAGGTTCTACAGCGAAGGAAAGCAGATTGTGCATTTCAAGCTTGATGCAGTGCCGAGTCGGTATCCTTACGCGCTATTTATTCCACAATCGGAGACTGAGGCGCTGCTCAACAGCCACATGGAATCGCTGGGTGTTCAAACCGAACGTAGCGTGGAATTGGTTTCGCTAACGCAAGATCCAGAGATACGGGCCATGCTCCGGGATGCGGACGGGCGGCAGGAAGAAGTGTTGCCGCGCTGGCTCATCGGCTGCGACGGAGCGCACAGTGCGGTTCGCGAGAAGACAGGGACAGCCTTTGAGGGTGCCCGCGTGGGGATGTCGTTCTTCCTGGCCGATGCCGAGATTGAGGGGCCGGAAGTGCCGGGAGAAGAGCTTTCATTGCATGTAAAGAGCGGAGACATTCTTTTCATGGGGAGGTTGTCGGATAGGACGGTTCGGCTGATTGTGGCATTGCAGGAAGAGCCGCAATTCGGCGCGGATCGCGATCTGACGGTTGAGGATTTCCAGCGGATGATCGATCGCATTGGCGTGGGGGTACAGGTCCGATCTGCGAGTTGGATGACGCCGTTTCATGTGACGGATCGACAGGCGGAGCACTACAGGATCGGGAACGTTTTCCTAGCCGGCGATGCTTCGCATATTCATTCGCCGGTGGGCGGACAGGGGATGAACACGGGCATCCAGGATGCTGCGAACCTGGCGTGGAAGCTTGCGGCTGTGGCGCGCGGTGCGGATGACTCTCTCCTAAACAGTTACGAAGAAGAGCGCGCCGAAGTAGGCAGGGCGCTGCTGCGGTTCACGGAGCGGGGTCTCCACATGGCAAGTATTTCGAACCCGTTGATGGAGAAACTGCGCGATACGCTTGCACCGATTATGGTGAAACTGCCGGCGGTACAACATGCGGCCCTGGGTTTCGTTTCAGAAACCGCCATCGAGTATCGCTCATCTTCGGCCGTTGTGGACCTGGGAGGCGACGGCGCATTGAGAGCGGGGGATCGCCTGCCAGATCTAAACCTGCGAAGCGGAGCAACAACGCTTTTGAAGGGTTGGACCGTTCCCCGGCACCGGGTATTCGGGTTGAATCTCGACAGGGACGACATCGAAACCCTCAGGAGCGAGTTGCGTAATGCGGATGTCGTGGAGTTGGCGACTGCAGATCTGGATGATGAGGGAAAACACCTGCTGGGTCAAGAAGCCAAGGTGCTGGTGATGCGCCCGGATGGGTACGTCGGGTTTAGGTCGAAGGCGGGGTATCGGGCTGAATTGATCGATTATGCGCGGCAGGATGCGATTGCCTGACGCGGCGATCACAAAAGGATTCGGCAAAACTGACATTTACAATAAGGGTGTGCAGGCAGAAGCGTCAGATCCCATCATCGTAGCCGAGAATTTGAGCAAAGTTTATGCCGCGGGCCGCATCATGGTCGCGGCGGTTCGCTCCGTATCGTTTGAAGTGAAGCGGGGCGAGTTTGTGGCGATTGTGGGGCCATCCGGCTCGGGGAAATCGACACTGTTTTACCTGCTGGGCGGTCTGACGAGGGCGAGCGAAGGCAAAGTTGTAATTGACGGCGTAGATTTTGCGAGCCTGACCGACGCGGATCGAACTCGGCTGCGCAAGCATCGGATTGGCTTTGTGTTTCAGAAGTTCAACCTGCTGCCGACGCTGTCCGCCATGGGAAACATCGAGATTGCCTATACCGTGAGCGGCCGCAAGGAGCCGATGGATCGCACGTATCTGGAGCATTTGAGCGATTTGTTGTCGATCAGGGGGCGGCTTGAGCATCGGCCGTCGGAACTGAGCGGCGGCGAGCAGCAGCGGGTGGCGATTGCGCGGGCGCTGATTACACGGCCTTCAATTGTGCTGGCTGACGAGCCGACGGGCAACCTGGATACGAAGAATTCCGATGCTGTTTTGAAGATGCTTGTACGCTCTAATCGCGAACTGGGCCAGACGACGCTGATGATCACGCACAATCCCGAGGCTGCGGCGATTGCTGGACGCATTCTGCACATGCGTGACGGCGAAATTGTCAAGATCGAGAACGGGCTTGGGCACCAGGGAAGCGGCACCGGGCTGAATCTTACAGGGCGGCCGGAGCAGTTTCAGCGGTTTGACCCGTTTTGGCCAGCCCGGTATACTCAACCTTGCAGTAAGCGGGAGTAGCTCAGTGGTAGAGCATCGCCTTGCCAAGGCGAGGGTCGCGAGTTCAAATCTCGTCTCCCGCTCCAAATCGCCCTCCGGCGCCCGCCGGGTTGGCTACGGCGATCTGGAGCGCAGAAAATAAAGACAGCCCTGCCAAGGCGCGGTACCCAAGTGGTAAGGGAGAGGTCTGCAAAACCTTTATGCGCCGGTTCGATCCCGGCCCGCGCCTCCAAACTTCCTCAGATAAATCCAATCTTTCATGCGAGTTAAGCCTTGCTTCGCCCTTCGTTCCCGTTCGCTCTAAAACGGCCAAAATAGGCCCGATTTGAGCCCAAAAGGCAAAAGGGGGACAAAACTCCGCGTCGCTTTTGAACGGCAAAGTTCAGCATCACAAGGCTTTCAGCCGTTGGTCGGCTGCAAAAGACCGCCCGTTTCGGAGTTCTTCTTGGGTTTTCGAGTACTATGGCTCTGAGTTCTGGTTTCAGCTGTTGACGATCGCGTGGTTTTTCGGGGCTTGTTCGGGGTCTTTGGAGGCGCGTATTTGTCGAAGATGGACAGCTGGATCGGTCCCAAAAGTTTGTCGCTCGCCTTTCGCAGGATTCGCGTGGCTTCGCTGACGCGCCTTCCGCGGGCCGGCGGCGGGATATCCTTCCAGAGCCGGTCGGCCGCCGCTGCCAGTATCTTGTCCAGGACAAGAATTCCGCGTACCGTTGGCATGAGAATGCGCTCTCTTCCACTTCCCGCGGCTTCCTGAATTGTCACCAGGTTACTTCTTTTAAGCAAAGCACACGCTTTGCTTATTTCATCAGCCGTCAGACCGGTTTCACACCGAAGCGCGGAAACAGGAAGCCCTTCGTCGCGATACGGCACCGACTCTTGGATCGTTCTCTCCAAGGCATAAAGCGCCACATGCCCAAGGCCCTGCTTTCGCAATTCAGGAAGCGTAGCTAAAAGGAAAAGTCCACCCATCGGGGCCATGGCCCTGAGCAATCTTTCTTGTCTGGTCATAAAGGTCTTGCTACTTCGCAACAATCCTACCTCACTTCGTTCAACGCGTAACTGTATAGATTCACGGCAGATGCAATTGCTTTTCCGGAATCTGCGATCGGCAAATTTCTTTGAACCATGTTCGCCAAAGTTGATTCTGGCCCATTTGATCGCGAATCTACTTGGGAGATCCCTTGCATAAGGATGCGAAGTTGGCTTGGAGCATGGGTCCGGATAGCGGTGACCGAAGAGCACCGTAAGGGAATCGTGCAGTGCGTGAGTCGCGCAAATTCGGAAGGCTTTGGCTGCGGACGATCCCCGTGAGATCTTTGGCTAGAGGTAAACAAATGCAATTAGCGGTTGTTCTACACCGCACAGCCGCCAACGAAAGGACGATGAATGATTCAACATGTAGAGCATTTTTCGTTGAAATCCTAAGTCCCGCGGCAAAGTTCGCGTCCGGTTGTGGTCCAAAAGGTAATTAATGGGTTGGCCCGCCTGGAACGAGTTGATAACGCGTTGTGGCAGCATTGAAAGTGCAACAATTCTAGATATGCAGGTGCACATCGACGGGCAAAACCTGACTGCCAAGGGTTAGCTCATAGTGCCGCACGTCAAATGGGGCCTGAAAGACCCAAGCATCTTTCTTTTCAAGGTCGCCAAGAGGTTCACATCGATCTGAACCTTGTCGGCATGATTTCGCCGGCCGCCTGAAATCGAACTTCGCCAACGTTTGGAGATCACCATCGACCTATAGCCTTTTAGGCAAACGGGACCATGCTTTATCGTTAGCAGTGTTTTCAGTCAGATCATTTGGACTACTCTTCTGAATCCCTGTAGAGCAGGGGTGGCTCGAATACCTCGGAGGCTGCGGATGCTCGAGAAAGCAGTTTTTCGCGCACGTCCTTTTGGCGTGCCGGTGGCACTGGTGGCCTGCGCATTCATCGCAGGAGCAGCAGCAACGCCCCACTCTCCAACCGGCAATGGGCGTGTGCACGTGCTGTTGCAGGATACAGATGGCAAGAACATAGCCCAGGCCAAGGCTGAGTCAGGTAGGTCAAACTCCGTCGTTTTGCTTGTGGACAGGGCGTACAAGCCCGGCGACCGAATCGTGTTCGGCGGGGTAAAGTGGATGGCGTTGAGTGTGGATAGTACGATCCCGGAATGTTTTGTGTTTGCGCCACACGCCGCGTCTGAAGACGCCTCCTACGAGATTCCCTGGGGACGCGAAGAAAAAGAAACCGGAAGCGCCTATGATCCGGCAAGCTTCGCCGGGACAGCGCATCGCATTTCTCTTCGTGCCATGAGCAAGCGCGAGATCTCGGCATATCGCAACCTTGCGGTCAATCCATGCGACTTGATGCGTAAAAACGACACCTTCGTCCAGTTCTATCCTCATGCGAGTTCCAACAGTGTTTCTAGAAGCCTGTTCGACTTCGAAGCTCGCAATGCTATCGATGGGCGCAATCTCAACGGACATCACGGCGTCTGGCCGTATCAGTCGTGGGGTCCGCAATTGCGTACAGATATCTGGTGGAAGCTGGATTTCGGCAGGCCTGTGCGTGTGAACAAAGTTCGGCTGATGGTGCGCGCGGATTTTCCTCACGACAGCTATTGGAAGAACGCCGACCTGGAGTTCTCCGACGGAAGCCGCGTTCCCCTGCAGATCAGTTCTTCGCCCGCATTTCAGGAGTTCTCATTCCCCTCTCGGCGTGTGGAGTGGGTACGCATCGAGACCGTGGTTCCTGCAGACCCAGGCAAGTGGTGCAGCCTGATTGAAGTGGAAGCCTGGGGCAAAGAGGCACGCTAGATTTGCAAGTTTCGCAAACAGAATCATTAACTCGACGGCGAACGGAAGCTTCTAATGAACCTAATTTTAGTGACAGGTGCAACGGGCAAGGTGGGTAGCAATTTCGTACGCCGGATTCTGAACGACCCGGCTCACGAGCGCACAATTATTCGCGCCCTGTGTCACAATCGGCAGCCCGAGCCGCATGCGCGCATAGAGGTCGTGAGTGGAACCATCAGCGACCGAGCCGTGGTGCGCCAGGCCATGCAGGGCGTCACACACGTCGTCCATTGCGCAACCTGTAAGGAAGCGGAAGACCTGGTTATGGATGTCACGGTGAAAGGTCTCTTCTGGCTCCTCGAAGAGTGCCGCAGCAGCAGCACGTTTCGGCAGCTCGTTCTAATCGGCGGCGATGCCGCTCTCGGACACTTCTTCTACCCGCACCCGGTGCCTGTTACAGAGCAGCAAAAGCACAGTGCGTATCCCGGGTGCTACGCGCTCTCGAAGGTGCTTGAAGAGGTGATGCTTGAACAGTACTACGTGCAATACAACCTGAACGGCTGCTGTCTCAGGGCTCCATGGATCATGGAGAAGGATGACTTCAAATACTCGCTCAGCTTTGGCGACGATGTATTTGGTGGGCCTCGCTGGCGAGATTTGGTCGGGCCTGAAGCGGCTGAGGCGTACCAGCAAAGTCAGACGGTTCCTGTGATGCTTGATCCTGACGGCGTGCCGGTGAAGCGAAACTTCGTCCACGTATCGGACCTTGTAGATGCAATGCTGATGGCGCTGGACCATCCCAAGGCACGGCAGCAGACGTTCAACATCTGCATGAATGAGCCGGTGGACTATCGCGAGATGGCAGATTATCTACAGGCCACGCGCGGACTGCCGAGCGTCGATGTCAAGACGCAGTACCGATCCACATGGCTCGACAATAGCAAGGCCAGATTTCTGCTGGGCTGGAGACCAAAGGAAGACTTGCCTCTCCTGATCGAACACGCATGGGCGTTCCAGCGGCCTCAATCTGACCCGCGCATCATCTGGTATCCAGGCTAGGACTGAGTCGGGCGATGACTTCTAGCGTCTCTTAAAGACGTCGAGCGTGGCACCCCGGCGATGCACCTCGATTGCGGTGCTGATGCCGTTTGGGTATTCCATGCGCCCATCTCGAACAGTTGCTGCCCTAGTATTGTCCGGTCCGCTTCAGACAGCTGGAATGATTCTGAACGGGTCGGCCCACCTGTATGCGATGTTGCCCGACGAAGACGAATTGATGCAAGACACCACTGACGAAGATTAACTCGAATCCCACTCAAGGTCACCTCGGGTCTTTCAGTTCGTAAAGTTGGTCGAGAATCTCGATGTCCGTCTCGGCGTTCAGGTCCCAAAGGAAAGTGCGAACCACGAGGAATATAGCACCCTAGCGCGAAGGTGATGCTCCGCTTTCGCGATAGTATCCAATGGCAGACCGACACTAGCGTTGATGGTCGTGTCACCGCCCAAGGGGAAGTAACCCGGGAACGACAAAAATGGGGGTTATTTCTGTGTTGACCACATCCTTCCGTGACCCTTCGATTGAACTGGGTTGTCGTTGCGAACGGCGATATATTGAATTTGATCGGGAGCAGATACTCCTGAGTAAAGTGAAATTACCCCACGACACGAAAACCATGAGTCTCCCTCGCGACCACCAACCCGTCCTGTTCCAGGAAAATCCTGGTCACCTTAGACTGACACGATGAACACTGATACGAGCGACACCACCGCTGCCGTTAGCCCATTCACCACGAGAGGCAGTTTATTTCGCACTGCGGACGGCAAGAGCCTCGCCGCTACGTTTGTGTTGATCACTTCGTTATTCCTGCTGTGGGGCTTTTGCAACGGGATGATTGACATTCTCAACAAGCATTTCCAAGACACGCTGCGAATCACCAAAGAACAGTCGGGACTGGTGCAGGCGGCCAACTATCTCGCGTACTTTTTCATGGCGATACCCGCCGGTCTGATCGCGAAGAGATTTGGGTACAAAGGCGGCATTCTCGTGGGGCTGACGCTGATTGCAACCGGTGCTTTCTGGTTCATTTCGGCCGTCAATATCGGTGCGTATTGGGCGTTCCTACTGGGCTTGTTTATCATCGCTGCGGGTATGACGTGTTTGGAAACGATTGCGAATCCCTATGCGACGGTGCTCGGAGCACCGGAGAGTGGCCCGATACGGATAAACATTGCTCAAACGATCAACGGAGCCGGGTGGATCCTCGGCCCGATTGTGGGTGGACATTTTGTCTTTTCCGGCGGCGACGGTGCCCATACCAACAACGGCCTTTCCACTCCCTATATAGGCATTGGCATTTTTGTGGTTTTATTGATCGCGGTCTTCGCCAAATGGCGGGTCCCGGATTTGCACACCGAGGACGAGGACCGCGGGGCCATCGATGAGACAAACTGCCTTCAACCTTCAAGAGCTCAGTTGGTCGCCATCGCTGCCGTTTTGGCGGTTGTTTGCGGACTGCTGTACTTCTTTATCGCTCCGATTCTTGGACTGATATGGACGTTGCTTCACATGGACGAAGGATTGCTCCAGGCGACGAAACTCTGCCTGCTGGTAGTCGCATATGTCGCGGCGTTCCTTCTGGTTTCCAAGACCTGGGACATGTTCCGACGCAGGCATTTCACCTTGGGCATTGCCGCGCAGTTTTTCTGCGTCGCCGGGCAAACTGGAATCTTCAGCTTTTGCGTCAATTACATTCTCGAGAATGATCCGGGAGTGACCCGTTTGCAGGCATCTAAATGGCTTGGTGCCATCGGTTTCGTGTTGTTCATGTTGGGGCGATTGTGTGGCAGTGCGGTAATAAGCCAGTTCAAGCCCGAACGCGTGCTAACGATCTATGCGGTTGTCAATGTGGCACTGATCGCGATAGCAATGGGCGGCGGCAAAGCGGGGCTTTATGCAATGTTTGGAACGTTTTTTTTCATGTCCGTGATGTTTCCCACTATCTTTGCGCTGGGCATCCGCGGGCTGGGCGATTACACCAAATTGGGTTCGTCGCTCATCGTAATGTCCATTGTCGGAGGCGCAATTGCAGCGCCGTTTATGGGACACATCGCGGATGTGCATTCTATACGAACAGGATTTGTGGTGCCGCTGGTCTGTTTTGCGTTCATCGCTTTCTATGGTTCGACCTGGGCGAGATTCAGCAGGCTGGATTCGTTGCCTAGCGCGAGATAGGGAGACGTTTTGGACTATCGTCGCGTTTGAATCGTGCGCAAATTTCTCTGAGAGCCGGGCAGCATCATTCAAGTTGATGCCGCCGCTATCGACCCGCAATATTATCCTGCTTCTACCGTCCGGCGGACGAGCCTGAACACGACACAGCACTTTTTATCGGCAAGTTCAGTGGTGGAGGAATCGGCCATGTCCACTACGAAGACGGCAAGAAGGGCTGATCCTGCCGTTCCGAGTGGATCACCGCCTACCGGAAGTAATCCCAATTTGGGGTTATGTCCGGATTGGCCACATCTAGGTAAGTCCAAGTCAAGAGAAAAGCACAGAATTCCTGGGCGCGCACCGGAGGGCGCGCAATTGGTCTGATCAGGATCCGCCGCTACGCAACAGTGCCTCTCGGGCCGCGTCCTTCACGCAATAGCTGATCGTCTTCTTGTGAACATCAAGTCCGATGTAGTACATAAAGTCTCGAGGAGCCTCCGTGGGTAGTTCTCTGAATCAGCCTCACAGCTGAGTTCAGCCTTTGTAACACCCTCGTGCTCCTCCTCGACTTATCATTCAAACAATACGCTCAGAACTCTTCTTGAGAAGGCATTCACTCCCAGCGGGTTCCGGCTGGAGACAGCTACTCCTTGCTGTTTGTCAAAACCGCTTTCTCTTTGTGAAGAAAGTAAAAGTACGCGCCAACGCTAAAGAAATTGACCATTACTGCAATCACGTTCCAGATGATCACCGGTCTTGAGATAATCAACAGTCCGTAATAAACCCAGAGGACTTGAAAAACGCACATGATCGCGGCCATCCTTGGGTTCATGCCCGCGCTTGATCGGCGCCTGAACATTGCGATCAAATCCGGCAAAGCAGCAAAGGTCGTTCCAAAGCCCGCCACAATGCCGACGATCTCCGATCGCTTAAATTCGGAGAATAGGATGCTCTGTGGATCACTCGGTACGAAGTCCTTGCAGGCGCATAGAGAAATCGTGCCGCAGAGAATACCCCAAAACACTGTCCTGTTGAATTTGTACATACGATCTACTCGCAAAAGGTGCGCAGCCTCAGCAGAAAGGTCGGCTGACGAGCGGGATGAGTGCAGCCAGCAGTACTATTGCATCGACGCTAAGGGATCGCTTCGTAGGTCTGCAGCCGTACCATTTCACGACACGAGCACATATTCGGCCCAGAGGAAGTCTCATTTCCACTGAGCCGTTCGCATCGTCGCACACCAAGCTGTCAGTGTGCCACAGTTTCTACCACCTCTATTTGCTCCCTGTCGAAGCCACCCGCTTTGCCGAGTTCGAGGAACTTTCGTCCGTCGAGGCGGCCAAACAATTCGATCAGTTTTCCCACCAGGCCGGTCCATCCGGTTTGATGGCTGGCTCCGAGACCTGCTCCATTGTCGCCGTGGAAGTACTCGTAGAACAGGATGTAGTCGTTCCATTGCGGGTCAGTCTGGAACTTCTCAGTGCCGCCATACACCGGGCGACGGCCGGATTCATCCCGCAGAAAGATTCGGGTCAGACGGTTGGCGATCTCGCGCGCGACCTCAAAAAGGTTCATCAACTTGCCCGATCCCGTGGGGCACTCAATCTTGAAGTTGTCTCCGTAGTACTCGTAAAAGGACAACAGAGCACGAATCAGCACCACATTCACTGGCATCCAAATGGGCCCGCGCCAGTTGGAGTTGCCACCGAACATGCCAGTGTCAGACTCCGCCGGAAGGTAATTTACCCGATATTCCTGGCCATGCACATAGACGACAAACGGATGCTCGTCGTGATATTTGGAGAGAGCCCGAATGCCGTAGGGACTAAGGAACTCGTTCTCGTCGAGCATGCGCGTCAGAATCCGGCGCAACCGGTCGGGGTTGACCAGCGCAGCGATGCCGCGCTCGCCATACCCGAGATGACCGGGGCCGGTTGGATGAATACTCTCGAGCAGTTCGGGCATCCGCCGTAAGCGTTCACCCAGGAGCTTCGACAGTCCAGGGACCCTCTCGCGCTGCCACGGCTCGATTACTGTGGTCGCACACAAGGGAAGCAGGCCCACCATGGAGCGAACTTTGAGCCGCTGTGAACTACCGTCCGGCAGGCGAAGGACGTCATAGTAGAACCCATCTTCCTCGTCCCACATGCCCTCAGGCCCGGTCTGATTCATGGCGCGAGCGATCCAAAGCAGATGATCCGCAAACTTCGCTGCCATGTCTTCGTAGAAAGCGTCGTACGACGCTAGTTCCACCGCAATCTCCAACATATTCTGGCAGAACAAAGTAACCCAGGCCGTGCCGTCCGCTTGCTCGAGGTGGCCGCCGGTTGGGAGGGCCGCACTGCGGTCGAAGACGCCGATATTATCCAGCCCAAGAAACCCGCCTTCGAAGAGATTGTTGCCATAGCGGTCCTTGCGGTTCACCCACCAACTGAAATTCAGCATCAGCTTGGAAAATGAGCGCTTGAGGAATTCGATATCGCCTTTCCCGGTGGCCGCCTGTTCGGTCCGGTAGAGGAAAATGGTGGCCCAGGCATGCACCGGCGGATTCACGTCGCTGAAGTTCCACTCGTAGGCGGGGATTTGACCAGTCGGATGAAGAAAGAACTCTTGCAGCATCAGATCGAGCTGTTCTTTAGCGAAGTCTGTGTCGACCGTCGAAAGGGCAATCGTGTGAAAGGCCAAATCCCACGCCGCATACCACGGATACTCCCACTTGTCGGGCATCGAGATGACGTGCTGATTCAACATGTGGAACCATTCGCTGTTCCGCGTGGCGCGCTTGCTCCCCTTCATCGGATCATCACCGTGCTCCGAGAGCCATTTGTCCAGATCAAAGAAGAAAAACTGTTTTGACCAGAGCATTCCGGCCATCGCCTGGCGCAGGACGCGGGCCTCATCTTCGCCGAGATGGGCTGGAGTGACCTTTCGATAGAACTCATCTGCTTCACTGGCGCATCTTCATAATCGTGGAAAAAACGCTGAATGGTTCGCCCATATCGGCAGGAGCCTTATCGCTGAGACGCAGGCGGATGGTAGCGGTCTTTCCTGCTCCCACATTCAATTGATATTGCGCAGAAGCTTTGGTTCCCGTTTGCTGGGAATTCACTCCGTGTTCATTGCCCTCAACCACGTAATTGTTGATTCCGTCTTTGACGAAAGCGGAGACGTTCGGACTGCCGAAGATCCGTTGATTGTTGGTCTCATTTTCTGTGAAGAGAAGCGGGCGTCCCCTCCACAATACAGATATCGTTCACCAAGCTCCGCATGAGAGGCCGCAATTATCTTCGCCCCTTTCTTGCCCACGACCTTTAAGATCGGCTTGGGAGTACCTGGCCACCAGGTCCAGGTGTTGCGAAACAGGAGCGTTGGCAGCACCTGCAACTCGGCCGCCTCGGGCCCGCGATTCACCACACTAATCTGTATGAGTATGTCCTCCGGCCCCTGCTTGGCATATTCGACAAAGACATCGAAGTAGCGGTCGCCATTGAAAATTCCGGTATCAAGTAACTCGTATTCCATGTCATGGCGATTGCGTCCTCGGTTCGTCTCTATCAGATTGAGATAAGGAAACGCCGCCTGCGGATATTTGTACAAATACTTCATGTACGAGTGCGTAGGGGTGCTATCGAGGTAGAAGTAGTATTCCTTAAGGTCTTCGCCGTGATTGGCCTCGCTGTTCGTTAGGCCGAATGCGCGTTCTTTGAGGATCGGGTCCTTGCCATTCCAAAGGGCTACGCTAAAGCACAACAACTGCTTGTCGTCGCTGATCCCGGCGAGACCATCTTCGCCCCAGTGATACGCACGGGATCTGGCCATGTCGTGCGTGAAGTAGTCCCAGGCATTCCCGTCCGCGCTGTAGTCTTCACGCACTGTTCCCCACTGCCGCTCGCTTAGGTAAGGTCCCCATTTCCTCCACGGTGTCTTGGCGATGCGCGCCTCTTCCAGCCGGGCTGTTTCCGGATCATGGATCATTGTGTGCCTCTTCTTCTTGGACTGAGTCGCCTCAGCGGTTTTCGCTCGTGTTTCAATTTGTGGTCGTTAAAACCACCGTCCCGGGAGAACCTTCGGAAGAGGCCTTTGCATTCGGGTCGAGCGAGTCTCCGAACTCGCGACGTCCGCGAGTTGAAGATAAGAGAGCGGGTCCGCCTCGGGCGCTCCTTAGCTTCTTCGTTGGAGCACCTTCAGTAAGCGGCTGACTCCATCATTTCTCTTCGTGCGAATGTTGTCTACTGTCACTCGTGACAGCGGCTGTGGATTGTTTTCTTCACGTGAGAACCGGCAAGGCGTGATGCTCAATTCTGTCAAGGCGTCGTACACAACCGGGAGTGAGGTAAAGGCCGGCCAAGCCAAAGGCCACAAACGCTACCACGGTCGAGTGCCAGAGAGCCATGTCGAAATACTGTATAACCAGTAGATTTTCATCAGGGCGATCCCGTGAGAATTGCGACTGCAGGCCTCGTTCACCTAGGTTTTGGGTGGATAGTTCTTCAGAAGCTTCTTCATTGCGTTGTTTAGGTTCTTCTCGTTCTTTTCCTGGTTGCCGCTGGGATCGATCGTCTTGGTCGCGGTTCCCGTCCAAACGAGTTGCTTAGTCCCCGGATCGTACATATCAAGAACAAGGCTTCCAATGTTGATCGTCGATTGCGTCGCACTGCCCATCCCGCCAAAACGGCCTCCACCCATTCCGTAGGCGTTCCACTGCTTCTCCTTATCAACGGCAATTTGGTAACCGACAAGGAGCTCGGCCTTTTCGTCAGTTGTCTTCGTCAGCCCCTTCGTAGCCAGCTGCGCATCGACAGCCTGCATGATTTCTGCGTCCATGATTTGGTTTGGGTGTGCACCACCCTCGATGCTGACCCATTTGTAGGTGTGGTACTTTGAAAAATCTGTGCCGGGCATCGAGTTATACTTCACGTCTTGCGCGATCGCGACCCCGCCCAACAAGAGCGCAATTCCCACTATGGCTAAACCGACTCGAGATCCTCGCCTCATTGCAGTCCTCCTCTTGTTTCCTCAGACTTCTATTTGGTTGTGCAACCTTGATGATTCTTGCCCTTGGCGCACGTTGAGTCCCCCGGACCTTGCGCTACACCCATTCCGTTCTTTGTTTTGGCTTTTCCTCCGTTTGTCGTTTGTGCGGTCGTGACGCCGTTCGAATTGGTGTGCGCGGCAGCAGCATTCCCCGTTCTCGAATTGACGGCGACGGCGCTATTCGAGTTGTGAGCTGTCCCACTCCCGTTCTTGGTCGTAGCTGTGCCGCCATTGCTGGTTTTGGTTGTGGTCACTCCATTCGCATTCTTCTGCGCGACTGCCGCGTTGCCCGTATTTGGGTTGTACGCTGCGGCCGACTTGCCATTCTTGCAAACCGTCTCTCCGCGCCGGTTTTTGACACAATCCTGTGCGTAGGTGCTTGAAACGAATACTACGCATGCCAGCATCATCAATAGGATTTTCATTTAAGCTCCTCAAAACCGGTTGTCTTCCGTGAACCTTCGGCACACTGTCGATCAGACACTATGAAGACAAAGGACACCCGGCGCACCTGGCAAAACGCTCAGTGCCTGTGATCGACTACCGCTCAAACGAAATATGCATGGATCTTGATGTAGATCGGCGAATCGTCAGTAACTACCAGGTCTCTGGTAACTCGAGTTTGTCCTGGTCACGACGAGCTGTTTGGCGGTTGCGTTCAGAACGGATTAACTCAGGAGGGACCTGATGAAAAAGCTCCTGATGCTCGCATCAGCAACCAAAGGCTTGGCCGGACTGATCCTGTGGATTAACGATGTTGCACCATGTAGAGTTTTTGTTTTAGCAGCAGCGCGTCGCTGGTCATGGCTGTTTCACCGTCAATCCGGACATTATGCCTTTTTGAGAAAGTCTGCTAAGAATTGCCCTCAGAGACCGCCTTATGTGGAAGGAGGATGGCGATCTACAATTCCGGAGGATGAAAGAATTGAGTGGAGCGCTCGCGTTGAAAAGTGGCGCGGTCAAAAGGGCGTCCAGACCTTCGCATTCTGCTATTGACTATGGAGGAAGGTCGGAGCGGAAGGAGGTTACGTTGAGGTCGAAGTCTTCAAGACAGCTGATCGGTGCATTGGTAGTCAATTCTTTCGTGGTCATCTCTATCTTGCTTGTCGCTGTTGCTCCCAGTTGTTCACAGAGCAAGGCAGAAAAGAAGGAGCTTGCGGCTCTGTATCAAAAGGCCACGAATGGAGACGCCGATTCGCAGCTTGAACTTGGACTTCGTAATCTGCTTGGACGCGGTGTTGCAACAGAAGACGCGGTACAGGCGCGTGACTGGTTTGTGAAATCCGCCGACCAGGGGAACGCAACCGCGCGATTCTGGCTTGGGGAGATGTACTCGACTGGGTGGGGCATTCCGGAAGACAAGGCACGGGCAGCCATATGGTATCGCAAGGCTGCGGATCAGGGGCTCGCGACCGCGCAATTCGATCTCGGCAACATGTATGAGACCGGGACCGGAGTCCCATTGAACCACGAAGAAGCGGTGACATGGATACGAAAAGCGGCCAAGCAAGATTTCGTCCCCGCGAAATCGTGGCTCCAGGTGCACTCCATGGACTCCAACAGCGCAGCAGCGAGCCGTGCCGATCAGAGCCAGCCGCTCCAAGATCATGCGGCAGAGACCATCACTGCTCCAGAGTCTGCGGCGGAGATTGACATCCGGTATTTTCTTGGCGATTCCCGGCCCATGACTGACGCCGAAATGCGCGAAGTTCGCAATTCGCTTCGCTGGGATCCGGAATCGGTGGCGCTTGTGCAAGGTGGGACGGCCCGATCCAATCTTGTCGACGCCAAAGGGCGCAAGATGGGTTCGGTGCTGGTTCGCTGGGATAAGACGATCACGCCAGACGGTGATAAGAACTCGACCTATCCCAATCAATGGCATGGTCACTTTTCAATCCAGGTCGAGAACGGCACCTCGTGTCGATTCACGAGTTCTGCCGAACTCGATGACAGTCAGGGATTCGCCGTCGTGAGTGGCGCGACCTGGAAGGGGTGGATGACGGAGCATCAACCCGACGGCGGTCAAACGAGCCAGACGCGCGGCGACGTAGCCTGGACGCAGACTTTCCCCTCTCTGGCTTTGAAACCGCTCACAGCGTATTCCACCCTCAGTGCGTGCAATACGCCACAGAACCACTAGATTGCGAGACGACACCCTGGTGAGGGAAGTGTTGGCCACAATTTTCGGGAACACGAAGAACCAGTTTGGCTGCGAGCCTCGTTTGTTCAAGCCACGGGTCTGAGATAGACAGCGCGATCATTTCGGCGCAAACGCGAAGATCTTGTTCTGTACGCCAATGTAGGCATGTCCATTCACCACCATGGGTACTTTCCACTTTGCGCCAGTGTAGACAGTGCCCACAAAAATCTCCTTTGTCAGATCGCTCGCGTTAGTCGCGCGTAATGTGCCCGAGGTCGGCTCGTAAGCCCATACAATGCCATTCGTGTTTCCGTTGGCTGAGATCGTCGGATACCCGCCCGGCCACGTATAGACGGTCGGTCCAATCGATACCGGCGTCGAAGACAGCAGCCCTGTATAAGCGTCAAGCGTAAACATCTTCAGGTAGTCGTGGTTCGCCCCGAAGTAGACATTCTGATTCCAGAACACAGGGGTCGAGAAGCAGGGTAGTCCAGAGTCGTTCCAATTCCCAACTTGCCCCAGTTGGTTATCGACCCTCTGAATGACGTTGTCTCTCGTTGTTCCCGTTCCGCCCAGCGCTTCGCGGTTAACCACGTAAATCGAGTTCGGTTTGCCGCACGTAATCAACTCGTGCGTGTATGGTCCTTTCGTCTGGTCCGGCACCTCGAGCACCCCGCCTGAGCCGAGGTCCAGATCGGCCGCGGACTGAGAAACGTGATTGTAGGGTGTGAAGTAGTCCAGCACATCCAGTTGTGGCGACAACTTTATAAGACTCTGTCCGAAGTCGGTCATGTTGTCCGTTGGTCCGTTGCCAGTGGTCAGATAGATATTTCCCTCCGGATCCGCGGCCGGTCCCATTGCCGACATCCAGATTCCTCCGCCGCCGGTCTCATCCGTATTCGGGTCAGTGTTGAATACCGAATCCAGGGCCAGCGTCGTTTCGTCGAACGCAAAAAGAAATCCGTGATAGGGCAACCGGTCGCTAATGCTGCCGAATGCGACATAGACACGACCGTTTGCCAACAGCAACCCTGGCCGCTGCGTCTGCTGTGTCGAAACAAACATTGGCGCCGAAATCACAACCGGGCTATTCGGCATCTCCTGTCCGGTGGTCGCGCTGATCGCATGCAGGCGGAAAATGAAAGTTGTATTGCTGTTTTCGGCCGTCATCGCCACTGCATACAGGGTCAGCGTCACTGGATCAATTGCGGGCGTTCCGATAATTCCCACGGGATTGATCGTGCTGTGGATCGATGAGCCCGCCACGGCCGTAACACCCGTTGACAGGAACGACCTCTTCCATAACAGGACCCCTGTATCCCCGTCGATGGCGTAGATGCTGTCGTTCGCCGTTGCTTGATACACCACGTTGTGCGGTGCGCCGTTTACTGTCACGGCATTCATGTAAAGCGGTTGAGACCAGATGCTGGCATCGAGCGTCATCGACCACGCCAGGCCAAAGCTCGTTGAGTTTACGTTCGCAGGCGTGAGCACCCTCTCCTGGATCTGTGCGCCGGTGCGTGCATTGTTGCCTTGGAATGTGGTGTAGTTGATCACAGAAACCGCCACCGACGTAGAGGCTGTCACTGCTGGAGTGATTGAGGATGTCGCCGTTACCTTGCAGCTAGCGGCAGCACTTGGTGCCTTGAACAACCCGCTGCTTCCGCTGATCGAGCCGCAACTCGTCGACCACGTCACCGCCATGTTTGCGGTGAACTGCTGGGAACCCAGCGCGAAAACGCTGGGATTTGCCGGGCTGATCGCGAGTGATGAGCCAGTTACCGTCACGCCCGTTGAGGCTGTCTTGCCGCTACCGTCGGTAGCTGCCGCAGTTACCGTGCACGATTCGGCGGTCATAGGCGCCGTATAAAAACCTGACGATGAAATCGTCCCGCACGTTGCTGCAAAAGTCGCGGCCGCGCTGGCCGTAAATTGCTGCGTTCGTCCCTCGATAAGAGTTGGATTGAGCGGAGAGATCGAGAACACTGAGCCTCCCGCAGTTCCAATCTGGTCGTAGCCATACACCGTATATTTCGTGGTGCCCGTCGCAATCCCTTCGATCGTGCAGTACTTTCCTACCGTTGCGCTCGCCGTGTATAAGCCGCCCGCAGTGATCGATCCGCACGCCGCTGTCCAATTGACGGGCATGCTTGCCGTGAACTGCTGACTCTGCCCCTGCGGCGTCACTGCCGAAACTGGCGTCATCACGATCGGCGACACCACGGAAGGCTTCGTCGTCGCGGTTTGACTACCGCTCGTCGCCGTCGCCGTGATCGTGCAGACTTTTGGATACAGCGGAGCATGAAACAACCCCGTCGAGGAAATCGAGCCGCAATCTGTCGCCCAGGTTGCACCGCTGCCAACTGCGAACTGCTGCGTCGCTCCCTCATCCACTGTTGGATTCGCCGGCGATATCGCAAACCCGCCCGCCATAGTCGTATCGGAAGCGAAGGCCGTGTATGAAGGCGTTCCGGTCGCAATCGCCTCGATCGTGCACTTCGATCCCGCCGTCCCGCTCGCAGTGAACAACCCAGTCGTGCTGATTGATCCACACGTTGCGCTCCACGTCACCGCAGCATTCGCGCTGAACTGCTGCGTCTGGCCTTGCGCCGTTGAAGCCGATGCCGGCGTAATGCTGATGGGCGAGGTTATAGTTGCCGTCGTGCCCGCGCTTCCTCCACCGGTCGTTGAGGTCGCCATCACCGTGCAGGAACCTGGAACCAACGGTGCCGTATACAGCCCACCTGCGGAAATCGTTCCGCACGACGCCGAAAAAGTCGCGGCGCTGCTTGCCGCAAACTGCTGCGTCACTCCTTCTTTCACAACCGGATTCAGCGGCGAAATTGAAAACGTCGTACCCGTCGGAGAACCAATGTGGTCGTAGCCGTAAACCGTGTATCTCGGGCTTGTGGTCGCGATTCCTTCTATCGTGCAGTACTGGCCCACAGTCCCACTCGCGGTGTAGAGTCCGCCGGACGTGATAGAGCCGCAGCTCGCTGTCCACGTAACCGCGGCACTGGCATTGAACTGCTGTGTCTGTCCCTGCGGAGTCATCGCTGATACTGGCGTCATGACGATCGGAGAAACGACGCTGGCACTGGCGGTCGAACTTCCGCTACCGTCCGTAGCCGTCGCGGTGACCGTGCATACCTTGGGATAGAGCGGAGCTTTGAAAAGGCCTGTCGATGAAATCGTTCCACAATTCGTCGTCCACGTGGAAGCGGTGCTCGCCGAGAACTGTTGGGTTCCGCTCTCCATCACCGTAACTGAGCTTGGCGAAACAGTGATTGCGAAACACGGAAATGAGGCAAACAGGAGAAAAACGACAGAAGCAACACGAAACCCAGGCAGACAGGCCATACATCCTTCGCAGCTGAGGAGACAGCTTTCAAAACAGCAAGTTATACGGGTGCGCTGCCGGTAATCTCCGTTCTCCGGTTAACGCTGCCGCTGCGCTCTTCTTCGGAACGGCGACAGCGGCATTATGTGCAACGCGTCATACTATGTCAATCACGAAATACCAAGCTGTAATATCCGCACTGGATGCGCCCCGCGAAGACACTTTTCTACCCAGATTTCGACGACACCTTGCGCCAACGCATGACAGAGATGCCCAGCAAATGAGTCCAGCCAGTGAACCGGTTGCATGAAGCTTGAACGGCATTCCAGTTGAGTAACCGCCGATCCAGACATTACACATTTTGGTGCAAAATCGAGTTGGGCAAGTAAGGGCCACCACTCGACCTGAGCTGGTATTTTTCCATGGGTTGCCCACAAACCGACCGCGATCTCATCAAAGCGTGTGCACCCTTCACCAAGAGGTCGGTTTCAAGATCGGATGTCCATTCGGACAAACCAATTCAGAGAAATTCCACTTCGAGCGGTGTGCTAAGAAAGCTTTGTCGCTAATTTCGCGATTCACAGGTATCACTAGTAGTAGAGGGAGCTGGCAAGTTCTTTCTTCGCATCGCATCATTGCCGCGCAGCGAGTCACGATATTCTCGAATGGCTCTTGTAATAGCGTCCTATCTTGCTGCGATGAGCCTTCTTTCTGTATCTCAAGAAAATGCATTCCTGCGCGCTTGCAACGAGGGCATACAACGCCTATTGCAGCGGAATCAATGGATCGGCCAACTAGATCAGAAAGCAATGATTTAAGCCCATCTAGCGGGAGCATCGCGGGCTCTCCACATGGGCAACGGAAAACCTGATGAACAACTGGAGTCATAGTTCCGAGAATTATACGGTCAGCCTCTAAGCTACATTCTGGGCGAGTGACCGCCGACTCCGTCGAAACTCATCGACTCCAGATGAGTTTCATCCATATAGGTGGGTCGCAGACCCATGCAAAACTCGGAAGTTTCGAAGGCGAATATTCGTCAAAGGGACGAGTAAGCCATGACACTACCGGAACTCGAAAACCTCGTCGCGAAACAGGCTGGATGAGCGCATTGGCCTGTAGGCGACAGTTGACAAAGAAAGTTGGATAGAAGTTGACTTAGCATTGCGAGTGGACCGGGGGTGTTCCTCGATATCCCTTTTCAATGGTTGACGTCTGTCCTGTCCGGCACTCTGGGCTCAAGCTTCTGCTAAGTTTCTCGTAGAGAACAAATGCTGAAACGTCGATTCCTTATCGTTCGCGTCCTTCTCAGTCTGATCGCAACAGCCCCTCTCGCGGTAGCACAGGCCGATCCTGCGCAACAGGCGGAGGAACCGGTCCGAATTGTCGCCGATCTCAATTCCCGGACGGGCCCTTTCACGCCCATCTACTCGTGGTTCGGCTACGACGAAGCCAATTACACCACCATGCCACACGGGCAGCAGCTTCTTCGAGAGCTTCACGATCTCAGCCCTGTTCCTGTTTATATCCGTGTGCATCATCTGCTCACTTCGGGCAACGGCCAACCTGAGCTCAAATTCAGCTCCACAAACATCTACTCCGAAGATTCGAACGGGCATCCCGTCTATGATTTCACCATCATCGACAATATCTTCGATTCCTGGCGCAGGGCCGGAGTCCGTCCTATGGTCGAACTCGGCTTCATGCCTCGCGATCTTGCAGCGTCCCTGCCGAGTCGCCATGAGCCCTACCAGGTTCACTACCCAGGATCGACCGTCTCTGGAGCATCGAACAACCCGCCGAAGGACTACGCTCGATGGCAGGAGCTTTGCCGCGTACTCACCGAACATCTGGTTCAGCGTTACGGCCGCGACGAAGTTCTCCGCTGGTATTTCGAAGTATGGAACGAGCCCGATATCGACTACTGGCACTCCACACCCGATGAATACAATCGGCTGTACGATTACGCCGTCACCGGTGTGCGAGCGGCACTACCGGGCGCCCGAGTGGGCGGTCCAGCAACAACCAGCCCAAGAGCCGAAAAGGCGTATGCTTTTCTGCGTAAGTTTCTCCAGCATGTCCAGTCCGGACCTAACGCTTCGACCGGCGGCGCCGTCCCGCTCGACTTCATTTCCTTTCATGCGAAAGGCTCACCTTCGTTCCAGGGCGGCGGCGTCACCATGGGACTGAATAGCGAGCTGATGGACGTGGACCAGCGGATTCGCGCTCATTGCTTCCTTTCCGCAATTCCACCACTTGCCCATCATCCTGAGCGAGGCCGATCCGGAAGGGTGCGCTGCGTGTTCTTCACGCGTGAACCCAGCCAACAACTACCGTAATGGCACCCTTTACCCTGCATATACAGCGGCAGCCATCAAAGCCCTCTTTGAACTCCAGGATCGCCATGCCGTCAATCTCACCTCCATGCTTAGCTGGTCGTTCGAGTTTGAAGACAAGGATTACTTCGAGGGATTTCGATCGCTCGCCACCAACGGCATCGACAAGCCGATCCTCAATCTATTCCGGATGCTCGGCCTAATGTCCGGAGATCGCGTCCGTACTAGCAGCACCGGCGCTGTCCCGCTCGATGTGCTGATCAGCGCAGGCGTTCGCCAAGCGTCCGACGTCGATGCCCTGGCGACGCGCGACGTGCGCTCAGCCGCCATACTCCTCTGGAACTACGATGACGTCAGTATCCCTTCGCCGTCGAAGTTCACAGTCATTTCGGTTCAAGGACTACCCGCCCGCGTCCACCGAGTACTGCTCCAGCATTTCCGCATCGATGAAACCCACAGCAATTCCTACACCGAGTGGCAGGCGATGGGCTCGACTCAGCATCCAGATGCCGAACAGTACGCTCGCCTCCGAACAGCCGGGCAACTCCAAACGCTCACGTCGCCTCAATGGCTAGACGTGCACGAAGGCCGCGTGGAGGTCACCGCTAGCCTTCCACACGAATCTGTCTCTCTGTTGCGCCTCCTGTGGGAATGAACTCTGGTAAGGGGCTGGAGCGAGCAGAGCTGATACCTATAAGCAGGCCAGAACTTATCGGCGCGCGGAGCTGCAAGAACGATTGGTCATGACAACAGGACAACGATCATCGATTGCTTCGGTCGGTGACGCTCATTCTGAATGAGTGCAAATCGCCGAGGCACACAGGTCCAGCTCCTCGAGAAAACAGCCTGAACCCAGCACATCAGCCCTGTGACAAAAGGGGTCATAAAACCGACCCGCTAACTCCAACAAAACAACCGGCCCGATCTTCACGATCCGGTCGTGTCGTAAGGTGTACCTTTTGACAACGGGTATAAGCCGACACGGCTCTGCAGAAAAGAAGGCCGAACTCGCGCTCGGCCAATCTGACCTCCAGATTTTCAAGAATAGGATATCTGAAAATAAGCATGTGACTGCCGGAAGTCAACAACAAAACAACCGAGCCAGCCGATCGTCCGGAGCAGCACAGCATGTTAGTCACGCAGATGCTGTATGTTGCGTCTGTCTAAGGGGGAGTTTTCAATCAGAGTGCCCGCTAGCGAGAAAGCCTCACCAAATGCGGTTACGGCATTCTTAATGGCGTAGTGGACAAGATTGGTAACCTGGCTTGTCTAGTCAACCTTTTCCGCTCGTAAAAGGACCAAATTCGAATCTTTCAGAGTTGCCCGATATCCGGAATTGGAACAATTGAAATTTCCCATTGACACCGGTCATGCGGCTAAATAATATCTTTGGCCGAACCAGTAAAGCGTTTTATCCTGCTGCGAACTTACCTCAGCAGCTTCCCCGGGTCCCAGTTGCAACTGAGGTCGGTCCTGTTTTTCTGTCGCTTGTATCACCGATGCGTTCCCCTACGCTTTGGGAAGTGTCTCACCACAAATCTAGGTCATTGAAACGCGGCCCAATTCTCGGTTTAGGGCGAATGGTTCAGCTGCAACCCGGGGGCAATAACTCAAAACGGCGAAGTATTAACGGTCGCACGTGAGTAGAGAAAAAGCGGGACTTACACCGCGAAGCAATGCCGAATGCCACGTATGGCAATTGAGCATGGCGCCAAGAACGACGCACAACCATTTTGAATGGAGAGTGACGTATGAGAGTGAACTTAACGACAACTGCAAGATGCAAAGCATTCTTGCTACCGCTCGTTCTGCTTCTGGTCTGCCTGGCGGGACACGCCCAGCAGAACTCAACAATCACAGGTACGGTCCTTGACAAAGCGGGTGCTGCCATTGCTGGAGCGGAAGTAACGCTCACGCAACAGCAGACAGGCTTTGTCACCAAGACGACCAGCAATGACACTGGAAACTTTACATTTAACGGATTGAACGTTGGCACCTACGATCTGAAGGCCGTTGCAAAGGGCTTTAGTGCATTCGTTCAAAAAGGAATCGTGGTCAACGTTTCGCAGACAACGCGCGTCGACGCAGACATGGCAGTTGGCAGCGTCGACCAAACCGTAACTGTGCAGGCGGATACGCTGACCGTGCAAACGGACTCGAACGTCGTGAGCACACTCGTCAGCGAAGAGCAGATCTCGTCCATTGCGACTGAGAACCGCAACTTCGCAGCATTGGTGGCACTCGGACTCGGCGTCAGCTCCACTCTGCCGGACAACAATACGCCAACCTCTATCGGCTCGAGCGCAAATATTAGCGTGAACGGTCTGCGGCAGAGCCATAACATCTGGCTGATCGACGGTGGTGAGGCCGATGACCGCGGCGGCGCAGGCGGCATCAGCATTCTGCCATCTCAGGAAGCCATCGCGCAGTTGGAAACTCTTTCGTCCAACTATCCGCCGGACTACGGCATTTCATCCGGCGCCACAATCAGCCTCTCGCTGAAGAGCGGCACCCAGAAGTTCCATGGAGAACTCTGGGAGTTCAACCGCAACACAGCCTTCAACGCAAACAGCTATCAGAACAAGAACACGTCGGCCGATCCGACCGCCTCGTGCGAAGCTGAACTACAACATCTTCGGCGGCCAAATTGGCGGCCCGTTCTTCATTCCGGGCCTCTACAACAAGGACAAGACGAAGTCATTCTTCTTCTGGAATGAAGAGTGGCGCAAGCTGATTCAGGGCAGCTCCCCGAATCTGCAGAACGACCTGCCTGCGGCGGACTTCCCGACTGCCGGTCAAAACCTGGCCTATGTATCGCCAAAGTTCGTGTCGCACCCAGTGGTTCTGAATGTTCCGGTTGTGGGCGATCCCGCATGGGCTGCGAAATTGGCCGTTGCGTGCCCGACATGCGTGCAGGGCAGCCCTTGGCCGAACCAGATAGTGCCCGCCGCGTTGTTTGACGCCAATGCCCTGGCCTACCTGGGTTCCGGGATCATTCCAAAGCCCAACACGGCCAACGATCAGTTCCTTGGCCAGGCGAGTCTGCCTATCAACGTGCGCGATGACGTTGTTCGTTTTGATCAGCGCATCACCGACAAGTACCAGTTGCTGGCTCACTACGTCCACGACTCAGTTTCGCAGAGTTTCCCTTCACCGATGGTGGGATGGTCCGGCGGCAGCTGGCCCACCATCACCAGCACACTCAACAACCCTTCAAACAGCGCGGCTGTGAAGCTGACGGCGACCATAAACCCCAACCTGCTGGTTGAGGCGAGCTTTAACTACGACGGCAACATCATC
Organism: uncultured Acidobacteriaceae bacterium; assembly: GCA_963802565.1. Classification (GTDB taxonomy): domain Bacteria; phylum Acidobacteriota; class Terriglobia; order Terriglobales; family Acidobacteriaceae; genus Telmatobacter. The sequence goes on from CAWDJR010000031.1 coordinate 57,888, forward strand.
AACATCGTTAACAGTCCGTCGGGCAACTTGCCGGCCGGCTACCAAGTCAACAAATACTTCAACAATGGATCGACCTCCTCTCCGAACATGACTTGGAACGGAATCTACGGCGTCAATGAGACGCCAGGTTCGGCTCCCTGGCACAACGCTGCACAAGACTTGATGCCCAAGGGTGATGTTTCCTACACGGCAGGCAAGCACGCCTGGAAGTTTGGCGTGAGCTACAACCGTTACACCAAGAACCAGAAACTGTTCCTGAGCGCCCAGGGTAGCAATACTTTCTCGGGTGCGACGGGCGATGCGTTCATGGACATGCTTCTGGGCTTGGACACGGGCGGCTACAATGAGTCGCAGGCTGCGCCGATCCGCCACTATGTCAACCAGACACCATCGGCGTATGCGATGGATACCTGGAAGGTAACTCCCCGGCTGAGTCTGCAACTTGGACTTCGGTATGATGCGCTGCCACAGGCGTGGGAGCGCCAGAACCAGGTGGGAACCTTCGATCCGGCTCTTTACCTGCCCGTTCAGTCCCCAACCTGGCTGGTAAACGGATCAATGGACCCGACAGGCCCTGGATTCCAGAACTTCAATGGCACGCCTTTCTACTTGAATGGCGTACGTGAAGCGGGCGTAAATGGAACACCTCCTGGACTCGTGAAGAACGATTACAAAACGCTGCAGCCGCGCGTTGGCTTCTCTGAAGACCTGTTCGGCAACGGCAAGACCGTTCTCCGCGGGGGCTTTGGAACGTTCTACGAAAGGATGCAGGGCAACGTCATCTATGATGCCGCTACCGCTGCTCCGTTCGCCAACACGCCAAGTGCGAGCGCTGTGTACTTGAGCAACCCACACACAAGCTACGTATCCGGACTTCAGGCGGCAACCCCGTTCTTTGCGCAGGGAAGCACTCCCATCGCACAGACGTTCAGGGCGCCTGCTGTAGCCCAGTTCAGTCTTGGCATTCAAGACCAGCTGGCTCAATCAGTCATCCTGGTTGTTCAGTATGTGGGCAACCTGGCCTGGCATCAGAACATTCGCCGCAACATCAACAACTACTCGCTGAACACTCCGCTGACGTGTCCAACAGTAACATCGTGCCCCGGCAATATCGGATTCAATGTTGCGGGCGGAAATGCTCTCGATTACCTGAAATACAACCGGGCCAACGCAGGCGACCCGAATAACAAATCGGGAACAAATCCGGGTGGAACGAACATTCCGATACCAGACCAGATGCGGGTCTTCAACGGCTTTGGAGCCATGAACATCCAGGAAACCACCACCAATGGCAACTACAACGGTTTCCAGACTGGTCTTCGCATCCAGGGACGTTGGGGCTTGAGCGGTGAAGTCGACTACACATATTCGCACGAGATCGACATCACAAGTACAGACGACTCAGGCGTCGACAATCCGTTCAACATCAAGTACATGAAGGGCTCAGGATCGTTCGACCGTCGCCAGATTCTGAGCATCAACTACATCTACAACCTGCCCATCTTCAAGCAGCCGGGCTTGATGCACTCGATTCTCGGCGGCTGGCAGCTCGCGGGTACCGCGATCGATGAGACCGGCGTACCCACCACTCCTCGTATGTCCATCAACTTCGACCCGATTGGTTTGGGTGGTGGTTATACCAACCGTCCGAATCAGTCGGCGAAGGTGAAGAAGCTTAGTGGTCGCCAGAGTAATGGCGTCATCAAAGCCTTCGACACCTCTGTCTTCAGCGTCCCAACACCAGCGTGGGCAGGCGGCCCCAACCAGGGCTTCGGCAGCGGGGGCAAGGATGCTATCCCTGGACCGAATCGTGTGAACTTTACGACTTCGCTCTACAAGTCGTTCTCCATCAAGGAGAGAGCGCAGTTCCAGTTCCGTCTGGAATCGTTCAACACTTTCAACCATACGCAACCCAACGGAGTGGGCAACTCCCTCAACAACGGCAACTTCGGAACGGTCACCTCTTTCTACGATCCGCGCTCACTTGAGCTCGGCGGCAAGTTGACCTTCTAACCAAACCCGTAAACAATGGAAGGCGCGGCAGCTAACCCTGCCGCGCCTTCCATTTGTGCGTAAATTTGAAGGATGAATTCCATCTTGAGATTGAAGCGAAAGAGAGATCGTCACAGACTAAGTGCTGTCTGCATTCTCGCGGTCGCGCTTGTTGTGACGCCTTTCTTGGCGGGACAGAAAGAAGATGAGGCTGCACTCCGCGTGAAAGCGATAGGTCTCGAGCAACAGGGGCTGAATATTGAAGCGGAACAAATCTGGAATGGCATCGTACTATCCAATCCGCAAAACGCAGAAGCGCTTGCACATCTTGGTTTGCTTGAGGCCCGGCAGGAACACTACGAGGTTGCCATCGACTATTATCGGCGTGCCTTGGCAGTGAACCAAGATCTACCTGGCTTACAGATGAATCTTGGACTGGCATTGTTTAAAGCCGCTCAGTTTCCTGATGCAATCAGAATGTTCGAGTCCGAGTTTGCGAAGCATCCGGGTGATTCGCGCTTAAATATCCTTCTTGGCATGGCGCACTACGGAATGAAAGATTATCTCGTTGCTATTCCATACTTGAAGCGTGCGACTGAGCAAGACCCGCAGAACGTTACCTTGCGCATGACGTTGGCACAGAGTTGCATCAGCAGTGTGCAATATCAATGTGTTATTGGCGTGCACAAAGAGATTCTGGCTCTTAACGCAGAATCCGCTGAAGCTGACATGCTTGCTGGCGAGGCATTCGATCAGCTGGGGGACACCACTGGCGCCATAAAGGAATTCCGCGCGGCTATTTTGAAAAACTCTAGTCAGCCTGGCGTGCACTTCGGCCTGGGCTATCTTCTGTGGACCGAGGGAAATTGGACCGAAGCCGCAAATGAGTTCCGTCTGGAACTTCAGAATGTTTCTAAGCACACACGGGCACGGATTTATCTTGCAGATTCGCTGGTGCGGCAATCTGACTTTTCACAGGCTCTTATGGAACTGGGCAAGCTCACTGCCGATGAACAATCGGATTCACTTGTGCATCGTGACCTTGGAACCATCTACGCGAATAGTAATCGAGTTTCAGATGCCGTTCGAGAACTGGAGATGGCGGTTCTGCTTGATCCCGTAGACGAGGAATCGCACTTTCAGTTGGCCAAGATATACGAGTTAATGGGTAGGCGAGACGATGCAGGTATTGAACTCGCAAATGCTAGACAGTTGACGTCGCAAACTCACGAGCCTCTTGAGCAGGTGATTGACTCTGCTGAGACTCCCTGAAGCTTGGCGTGTTTCCCAGGCTGCTCTAATTGCGCGTCGTTGATTCCGCTGTCCCAGACGGCCGACCGTTGGGGTAGATTTTAATCCAGTGGTTTCGCATCTTCGCGTGCACTACCTGCCCCGCCGTTTGCGACACGATTACATTGGTCTGCTCAATGGGCATATGGCAGTTGATGCATTGGTTCACTATCTGATGACCCATCTTTTTGGACACGCCGCAGCTTTGCCAACGATGGCAGTTGAGACATTTCTGCGAATATGACTCGGCAGACTGTTTGGCGGAATGAACATCGTGGCAGGTCGAGCAGCTCATCTGTGCAGACGCGCGATAGCACTTACTGCGCTGAAGTAGCCCCACCTGATTGCCGTGAACATCTGGGTGCTCCACGTCGGTCGATGGAAGCGGTTTGAAGTACTCACTGAGCGGCTGGCCCGGCATGTAGGAAAATGTCGGCCTCAGTGGCTCCCTCTGAATGCCGTTGTGGCATTCTGCGCACAAATCAACTTGGCGATCGCGTGAAAACTTTGACGGATTCAGGATGTCACTTTCAGTGCCACCCTTCGACTTGTTCCCATGCTGCATTTCTTGTCGAACGTGACGCGCTCCCGGGCCGTGACAGCTCTCACACGATATACCCGTGATCAGGCTCCCTCGGTCATATCGATTCGTTGCCGGATTGGCAGAAAGTGCACGAATGTACGTCGCGTGGCACTCCAGGCAGGCTGGATTTACCGGACGGGAAAAGTCCGCGGTACCGTCAATGTAGCCAGGGCTGTTGATCCATTGATGCCCATCACTCCAATAGCTCACCGGTAATTCAAAAAGCCGCTCCCGCTGCCAATACAGATAGGTCTGACCGCGCACCCCGGATCCTGTGACGAGATCGATACGTTCGGTTCTCCGAAAAATGTCGGGGTTCCAGCCGGTTGTCGCAGTCTCAAAAAAGCCGTCCTTCCTTGATTCCATAAAAAACTGAAGTGCCGGTTGAGCGGACTTGGCCGCATCAATGATCGCGAGGGAATTAGCACCGTCGAGAAATGATCCCGATACAGAACTGCTTGTGGGTAGCTGGGACGTTAGATGATGGGGTGTGTGCTCGTAACTCTGGCTTAGCTGTCGATGGCAGGATACGCAACTTGAGTCGCCAGCGTAGCGAGTTCGATCCATCTCATGAGGAGTCTCTTGCGGAGAAGGAAAGGCGGAGGAGAATTGAACGAAGGAAAGGCCGGCCAGCGACAGGAGAAAGATAAATTTGGCACGGATCATTCGGCGCGGCTCCCATCTAACAATATTGAGTACCGCAAGAATATCTGAAACCTTCCGATCCTAATGCTTGGTGGCGGCTACTTCCAGGTTCATCTCTGCCTTGAGCCTCTTGGCTAACTTCTCGACCTCCTGGGCTTTTTTGAGCACCGTCACGGAAAGACTCTCCTTGTAGGTCTTGGCCACTTCCGCTCGCAGATCGGCGGATAACTGATACAGCTTTTTTGTGTCGGCTTCAACCTGGGCCTGCCTCATCTCTTCGGTCGTGGCAGGAGATGAAAGTTCAGCTTTTGCGTCCGCTTTTGGGGCTTGATTTGGTTCGTCGGTGCTTGGAATCGCCTGTGGTTTCACTTCCGCAGGAATTCGGTCTGCTGGAGCGGACTGGGAATATGCGGGATTGCCGGAAAGCAACATCAGGAAAACACACAACAGCATCGAATGAGTCGTCCTCGGATTTTCGAGAATCCTCGCCATCACTGATTCCTCGCGCGGCACAAAGCAAACGGTGGGTATCCATGTTGCGGAAAAGGATACTACTGGACTTTCATTTTCTCCTGCACGCTTCGTGCAAGCTTCTCGATTTGCCCTACTTTGGCAGCGTCTGCGGGCGTCGAAACATATTTCTTGCCGGAGACGATCTCCTGCTGCAGTTGTTGCGCCAACAGCAATATCTGGTTCGACTCTAGCCAGATTTCTCGTGCGCGCAGCTGGGCTTGAACTGAGAGTGCCTCGTGCTTCTTCTGCTCATTCGAATCGTTGCTGTATATCTTTTCCAGGTCGGGCTGTCGAGGAGTGGGATTGGGAATAATTACATGAGTGGACTCCCGATTCGGGTCCTGTCCGAAGGCAGGCCTGGCGAAGACGATCAGCGCACAGAGAATGAACTTGATTGAGTTGAAGGCCGGGGAAGAACCTCGCATAAACCTCTCCCAATCTTGCAATATAAACAGACATTCGCATTGTTGGTCTAGATATTTCTTGCATCGCCGTTCGATGAAGGGAATCAATGACCTCGTCATATCTGCTGAGTTCGTCCAATATTTCGAACTCTGGTTGAGAAGCAGACCCAGAAGTCACATTGGTCGGCCGTCCTGCCTTAACCCACACCTTATGAGACGACCGGATCGTGAAGATCGGGCCAGTTGTTTTGTTGGAGTTAGCGGGTCGGTTTTATGACCCCTTTTGTCACAGGGCTGATGTGCTGGGTTCAGGCTGTTTTCTCGAGGAGCTGGACCTGCGCGTGGGTTGGTTGCTTGCGAAGGACACGCTGCACGGTGGCCGTCGAGATGCGGTGTCCCTTCGCGATCTCTCGGATACTCTGGCCACGCTGACGATCTTGTTGGATGGCGAGGTAATAGCGGTCCACATAAATGGACGTCTCCCATGCGTGACCGTCTGTAGCTCCGTTGTCCCAAAGATTCGAAACCCCATTTGAGAGCAAGTAGCAGCGCCCGAGCTTGCCCGATCCGCTCGCAAACTGCTGGAACTCGACGTGCTCGGGAAAGAAGCGCCACTGAAAACGGCGGTTGCTGCTCCACAGGTTGCTTTTGGCGGTGGCGTTTAGCTCGAATGTGCCGTTGCCTGACTCGCGCAGCGAATAGGTGATATCAGAGAGATGCTCTTCGCTTGATGAAGAAGACAATCCGGCAACGATGGGCATTTGGAGGACGGTTTGATGTCCACGCTCGAGAATCACCTGCGGAGGGCCTCCGTGTTCATCACTGGGCCCGATAGATATTGAGTATTGAGGCATGAAGATGGACTGCGATGCCGCCGATAACGTACTGCAGCCTGCGCGCAAGCAGCGAGCAGAAGAGCGGTGAATCTGTGGCGCGGCCATCTTTTCATGGTCTTCATTGGTTGAGGCTATTGCTGGAGTGTAGTTTATAAGGCAAATTCGACTGCAACAAATCGAGCGGCGGCTACTATACAGGAAAGGATGGAGAGGATCATCCGGTCACCGCCAGTAATCCTCTCGTCGCCCTGGATGCGGTTCCCGTATAGACAGAACGGCTGAGAATCAACGTGTCGGCTCCAGCGGCGCCGTTTTTGTTTATAAGTGTCTGAGCTGACAACATTGAAGTTGCAGCGATAACAAGCGCGGATTGAAGTAGAATGCGCTTCACGATTGTGGCCCTCCTAGGGGACTTCAAAGACCCTTAATTACCCCTGGTTAGGCCACACGTTTAATTGATTGTTAAACTTCTATAAACCCAGCTTCGAATGCTCAACAGATGGATGCTTGCGATCCGTGCCGCTGACTCCTTCGAAAGTCGTGGTGCTTACACCGGTCCACATACACGCAAAATCGCCTACCGGGATAACTGGCTTTTGATCACTTGGGGATGGGAGATGCAGAACGGCAAGTGTACGAGTTGGCGACTATTTGCTCAAGTGGAGAGTACCTCAATGGAAGCCGTGAACATTATGGCGTTTATCGGTATCCAAACCACTCGGGCACGGTTTCGTAGTCTGGCGCGTTTCGAAACGGCTGGGTTTATGTCATTCTCACGTCGCTCGGAAGAACGCATGAATGATGGTGGTTGATCGCTGTAATCGACTTTCTCTGAGAGCAAGCGCTGCGTATCACTTCGCTAGCATCTCTATCCGGAACTTGTATTGAGGTATCAGAGTCGCACTCTTCAAATCCACGATTTGGCTTTTATCGTCGAAGCTGGCCCGAAACCGCCTCTCAAAAAATATCGGAGCGTCACTTCTTAAAGGGAGAATGCTAACCTCAAGCGGTCCATCGCCCATTTTCGGAATGAAGCGCCGTAATCCAATCGTCCAAGGGCTTCCGTTATTGAAATTATCGTCGAGCAGATCTCCATCAACCGAGAGTCGTGCGACGTCGCCCGCATAAGCAATCCTGAGAAAGACGTTGCTTATTGTGCTGCTCTGGAGATTACGCGGTATTGTTATCTTCCATTTCGCGGCCAATTTGAATGCGGCATTGTCTGGAGCCATTGCCACTCCCTGTGGTCGCCATGAGAGCGGCGGTCCGAGTTTCCCATGTGGAACCTCGCTTGCTTCTCTGAGTTTTTCGATTTTGAATTTCAGATTCTCCTCGGGTACAGAGCCTGTGTAGTGCTTCGTCTCCCCTACTCCTTGGACGTCCAGATTGCCGCCGACCAGCTTCAAGTCTCCATGCATGTCCGGAAATACGCTGAAGCTGCAGTGGGCATCCCCTTCAGACTGGAGCACAAACGACGTTTCATCCATGAAAAAGTCTTGTGCGGTTTCCAGCAGGTGCATAGAACCATCAATGCTGGTTTTCCAGGCGTCTTCGGCCTCTCGTCCAGACAACAGGATCAGCCAGACCTCGTGTCCCTTCCCTCGTCGAATTTGAATTGGATGATGGAACCCTGTCGCAATTCTGGAAATCGAAATGCCTTCACCCCGCCTTTGCACGAGTGCATCGTTTGTATGCACCGTCAATCCGGGATCGTTCTTGATGACGAATTCAGCGGGTATACCTGGGATCTCCTCAAAGAAATACGTATCCACATCATCTGTCGTGATATGCGTGAACAACTGCGCAGTGCTGTACTTCAGTGTCGAATCGCCGAGCTTCAGATTGAACGGCCAGATGAAGTACGCACCCGAGGGAATGTCGATCGGGCTTCTCTGGTATTCGCAGCTCTGACTGCGGCAGCAGAATCTGAAACTGAGTCTTGTTTCGCACTGGCGTCGTCGCCCCTCGAACGTAGTTGTTCACGAACAAGAATCCCTGCTGATCATCGCTGCGCACAGAAGCACGAACGACACTGAAATCGGCTGGACTTTGCGGCGTCTTGACGGGTGCGTGGACCGACATCTGCGCCAACTCGCTTCCAAAGTCGTTCAGAAAATAGTGGAAGACTTTGAGCTTTCGGAACGAGGTGCGCTCTTGGCCGAATTGCCCCAGAGGAGCCTGGAAATCGTAGGACTTGGCGGGAACGTCTGTCGGATAGCCGGTCGCTTGCGATTCCTGGAGAGAGGTCAACTGCCCGTCTGGATTCTGACCGCCCTGGAACATGTAATACCCGTATAAATTAGCGCCTGAGCCCAGCATTACCGGCACCATTGCCGCAATGTCGTCGGGCTCAATGACCGGTCTTCGATGATATGTGTCCTGCACTCCGCCGCCCAACTCGGCAGTAAGAAAAGGCGTGTCCAATTGGTCTGCTTCGGACACGCGGGGCCGACCTTCGTTCAGCATGTTGCCTGCGACCCGGCTTTGAAAGCGGAACATGTAGACCTCGTTGGGCGGGAGATCTGTGATCGAAGCATCCCAGGGCGCATCGGGATACCCGCCGAACACGGGTAACACTTCGCCCTTGGGCACAACCGCGTTATCCCATCCGGTCACGGTGTACAAAGGAACATCCAGCCCGCTCTTGATCGCGAGTTTTTTGAGAGCGAGGATATGCTCCTCGCCTTGCAAAGGGCCTCGTGCTGAATATTCGTTCTCCAATTGAATGCCGATGACCGGTCCGTCATCCTTCCAAAGCAGGCCTTTTAACTGGGCGCTGACCTGTGCGTAGAAGGTGGCTACCGACGCCATATAGGTTGGGTCGTTGCGGCGTGTAGGACCTTTTGTCAGCAACCAATCGGGAAATCCGCCGTTCCTGACTTCCCCATGAGTCCACGGCCCGATCCGGACAATGACGTACAGGCCATGCTTTTCGCACAACTCAACGAAACGCCTTAGATCCCTCTGGCCCGACCAGTCGAATTCTCCTTCAATTTCCTCATGATGAATCCAAATGACATATGTGGATACAATCTGCACTCCCGCGGACTTCATCTTGAGAAGCTCTTCTTCCCACTCGGCCTCTGGAACACGCGAGTAGTGAAACTCACCCATCACGGGCAGCCAGGGGCGCTTGTCCATTGTCAGGTACATCGAGTTGATCCCGATCGTGTGACCGGACGGAGATGAGAGCGTTCCACCGTGGTACGAAGATGGCCTCGGAACTTGGGACGCCGTGCGCGCATCGATCGTGATCGAATCCGCAGCGGCCCCAAATACACGCGCGTTCAAAGCGAGAGCAGGCAATAGGAAGAGAGCAGAGCGAACCGCAAGTTGTAAACCGCGCAATCTCATGTGACGACTTGATCTCCGGGTGGACTGCTGTGCCTCCCCTGGCTCATTGAGAGCGAGTGGCCCGAGGCTGTTGCATCTGTAATTAGCTATGAGTTGCCTCGTGCTGGTATTCCGCCGTAATCGCCGAAAAACCGGTAGGCCGGACCACATCCACGACAATTCTCCTGATTCCCGTTATCGATGTCTTGATTTCATAGGTCTGAGATGAGCCTGGCAGTAGTGTGGAAAGGGCGGTCTTGCTTCCGTCCATCGGCAAGTCGTCGTATCCGTAGGCGATCCATCGCAGAGAATAACCGTGCAACGCATAACCCGAAAGCTGTTGGCGCATTCGGATTTCGAACTCGAATCGGCCCTCTGCGGATTTGCGGAGAACTGCTTTCTCGATGGGGCTTGCCTGCAAACGCAGAGCTTCAAACGAGGGCTTCCTTGCGCCATAGAGATCAACCACGCCGTGCACTCTCTGCCGCATGGCTCCCGCGCCTTTATCGCCGACAAGGGTACGGTAATCGTTGTAGTCGAAATAAATGGCGCCCGCAACGTCCGGGAATTTCCGAAACACTTCCGTGTGAGAGTTGATGATATCGACGCGGTTCTCATCTCCTGGCATGATCTTCGGCTGGCATTCGCACCAGCCGTATTCCGAGACCACGATAGGTTTGCCTGGAAAGGCCTTGCGAATGCGATCGAGATGCGCTTCAACATCACCGGGACCACCCGGTGTCCAACTGCCGTAATACTCATTAGTCGAAATGAAATCGAATTCACCGGCCATGTCGGCGCCGGGATCGCTCCCCAGTGTGTGGGATGCGTAGGTTTGAAGTCGCGAAGGGTCGAGGCGATGCGCTTCCGCACTGATAGCGCGAGCGAACTGCTGCGATGTCGGGTTTTTGCCATCCACCTCATTGCATAGGCCCCACGCAACGATACATGGATGATTGCGGTCACGATGGATCATCTCGCGTAGCTGCTCGAGCCCATTCTGTTCCAGTGCGTGCTGCACGTCGTCTGAAGTCTTCGAGAAAGTTTCGGGACCCCACGCCGGCACCTCCTCCTGCATAAGAATTCCATGCCGGTCGCAGAAGTCGAGAACGCGGCGATCCTGCGGCCAATGCACGCGCGTGAAGACGCAGTTCAGGTTCTTCATGTCGCGGTGATTGCTGTCGATCCACTCCGAAGTTTCAGCAAAGCCCAATTCAGGATGGCTCCCCGCCATGCGTTCCACTCCGATGAGCGAGACTTGCTCGCCATTAAGATAGAACGCCGGTCCGCGAACTTCGAACTTGCGAATACCAAATTGCTCGATGACCTCGTGAACTCCCGATGGACCGTTCATCTCGACAATTGCTCGATACAGATGCGGGGTATCAAAGTGCCAGAGTGCTGCATTCTGCAGTGTCGCCTGTCCCAGGTCGACGAGTTGCTCGCGATCCGCTTCAAGAGCGACGTCGATTGGCCCTAGATGCATCACTTCATTCGAACTGCCATCCCGCCGAATTGTTGCGCGCACATTCGCCTTTTGCGTTTGAGAGCTGACATTGCGAACGGTCGCCCGGACGCGGATTTCCGCTGAGCCGTTGGCCAGATCGGGAACCGCGCCGATCTCTACGCTTTCGATAAATGCATGCGCTGTAACCAGCAGATTGACTGGCCGGATGATGCCACCGTCATCGGTCCAGTCATAGCTCTTGTTGCGTGGAAGCATGCGGTCGTTTGGACGGTTATCGACTCGCACCAGCAATGTGTTTTCCTGTCCAAGGCTCAGGTGGGCTGATAGATCGAGAGTGAACGCGGTGTAGCCCTTGCCGGTGTGTTCACCGATCGCCCGTCCATTCAGGAATACGGCCGCCGTATGGTTGACGGCTTCGAACTCAACGCGCAGGTGCTGCGAATCCCAACTCGCCGGTGCTTCAAAGCGAATGCGGTACCACGCAACTCCAACATAGTCCGGCGATCTGCCGAGAGACTGCCACGTGTGGGGCACATACACGGCCTCCCAGTCCTTGGCGTGATCGAGTGAATCCGAGGGCTCGGTCGCGCCACTGGGGTCAAGCCGGAACTCCCAGCCGTCTCGGAGTGGGATGCTGTACGATGCGCGCCGATCTCCAGATGACGCGGACTGCTCGGACGCGACTGCTTCTGTGCTGAGAAAAACGAGTCCGCTTGTCGAGATCGTCTGCAGGAATTTACGCCGGGTTTGCACATGCACCTCGCAGCGGATAACTTTGTGTACGTCAACGATAAACTCTGGAGCTTGAATGTTGCCGGAATCCGCAGAGGGACCTCAATTCTCCGCCCGGTATTTGCTGTTATCTGACGCTCCTCCGTCAGAGCGCGGGCCAGTTAAGGCCTGGCAGGAGGATGTGGAGATCCTGACTTATGCGCCTGGCGCACCGGAACGGAATCCGATGTTCCTGGAACGGCGCGTGTACCAGGGCAGCAGCGGGAGAGTGTACCCCCTTCCTTTCATTGACCGCATCGCGACTGAGCCTGCACCGAAGCTGTGGAAAGCACTTCATATTGAAAACGAATATCTTCGGCTCATGATCCTGCCTGAGATCGGAGGGCGGGTTCACGTCGGCTACGACAAGACCACCGGCTACGATTTCTTCTACCGCCAAAATGTCATCAAGCCTGCGCTGGTGGGACTCGCGGGCCCCTGGATCTCGGGCGGCGTCGAATTCAACTGGCCGCAACACCACAGGCCGGCGACGTTCATGCCGGTTACGACGGAGATGGAAAGAGCGGAGGATGGCTCGATCACCATCTGGTGCAGCGATCACGATCCAATGCAGCACATGAAGGGAATGCATGGCGTTTGCCTGCACCCTGGGCGCGCTGTATTCGAACTGAAAGTCCGCCTCTACAATCGAACGCCGTTTACCCAAACGTTTCTCTGGTGGGCCAATGCTGCCACGCGAGTGCACGAGATGTATCAGTCCTTCTTCCCCACCGATGTCAGGTTCGTCGCGGACCACGCAAAACGAGCGATCACTTCCTTCCCGATGAGTGATGGCCGTTATTACGGAGTGGGTTACGGCGAGCGCGGACGAAGCGGCATGCCTGCGGATGAGAGGCCAAGCCAGTTTGTGCCTGACGGTACCTATCCGCCAAACGACCTCAGTTGGTACGCGAATATCCCAGTCCCGACCAGCTACATGGTGACGGGCACCGAGCAGGATTTCTTTGGAGGCTACGATCACAAGGCCGAGGCCGGTGTGATTCACGTCGCAAATCATCACATCTCTCCGGGGAAGAAGCAATGGACATGGGGCAATCATGAGTTTGGCTATGCGTGGGATAGGAATCTGACCGACCACGACGGCCCCTATATCGAGTTGATGGCAGGCGTGTACACCGATAATCAGCCGGACTTCTCGTATCTGGCTCCGTGGGAGACCAAGACGTTCACTCAGAACTGGTACCCGATTCACGCAATCGGGACACCGGTGGCAGCAAATACAGAAGCGGCCCTGAGTGTCAGCGCTGAGAAAGATGCGCTGCGAATCGGCCTGTGTGTTACGGCTCCAGTCGACGACGCAACGATCGTTCTCAAAATCGGCGGCGTTGAGGCTGCGCGCTGGAATAAAAGCATCGGCGTTGCAAATCCGGTTCTAATTGAATTCCGCCTTCCTTCCGGCCGTGATCCAGCCGCGATAACGGTTCTGGTCTACTACGACGAGCGAATCGTGATTGACTACGATGCTGCGCGGATCGCGCCAGCGACTTCCCCGCAGGTGGCAAAGGAGCCGAAGCCGCCGGAAAACATGGAGAGTGTCGAGGAACTGTACCTGACGGGTTTGCATCTTGAGCAGTATCGTCATGCTACCCGGACGCCGGAGGCCTACTGGAACGAGGGGCTTCGCCGCGATCCCAACGAATCGCGCATTCGAAATGCCCTTGGGCTCTGGCATCTTCGCCGCGGTGAGTTCGAGACGGCAGTGGCAAACTTCCAGGCCGCTATCGCCCGCCTGACCGCGCTTAATCCAAATCCGCGGGATGGCGAGGCGTACTACAACCTGGGGCTCGCATTTCGGTATCAGGGCAGGAGCAAAGATGCGTATGACGCCTTCTATAAGGCCACGTGGAACGCGGCTTGGCGGGCGCCGGCATTTTTGGCGCTTGCCGAATTTGATGTTGCCGGGCAGAACTGGCGCTCGGCCGTCGACCACCTGCAACGCAGCCTGAGAGCGGATGCGGATAACCTGAACGCCAGTAATCTTCTCAGCATCGTCTCAAGGAAATTAGGCGACATTTCGGCTGCGGATCGGGCCCTCGAAGAAGCTCTAACGCTTGACCCGCTCGAGGTCGGCGCACGATGGCAGAAAGGCGTCGCACCTGCGACCGGCCAGGAATGCCTCGATCTTGCCTTCGACCTGATGCGAGCTGGATTGTACGAAGAGGCACGAAATGTTCTTCAGAGTGCGGATTTGACAGCACGAGACGGATCGGTGCCCATGATCTTGTTCTCTCTTGCTTACGTCGAAGAAAAGCTCATGGCCCCGACCACTTCGCGGACTCTCGATCGCGCGACGAGATCTTGTGTGGACTACTGCTTTCCGAGTCGGCTCGAAGAGATGGTCGTTCTGGAATGGGCGCTCACAAGAACGACCGCGATGTGGATGCCGTCGTATTTGCTCGGGAACCTGTTGTATGACAAGCGGCGTTACGAGGAGGCTATCCTGCACTGGGAGAACGCCGCCACGGGTAAGCCCTCGTTTGCGACGATTCATCGCAATTTGGGAATCGCTTACTTTAACGTGCGTCATGATCCTGAGCGCGCCTTGAGCAGC
>CAWDJR010000032.1:0-150778 GCA_963802565.1 uncultured Acidobacteriaceae bacterium
CTGAGATCGGTAGATGGAACTCATGCTACTTCGCCTGTAAAAGTCTTCCTGATAACCAAGCCAGTACGCTTGTTAGGTTCAGCTCTAGACGTGCTGCATTGCTGCGCCGACGCCATTGGAACTGATATCAACCCCTGCCGAGATTAGATCGCCGGAAGAGTTGCCGACCAGGTTGAAAGTGGCGCTGCTGGGCAGGAACACACGAAAGCATGTGGCGCATCCCTTCTCGCCGCGAATGCTGCGAAATGAGATGTTCCCTTCATATTTCTGCACGATCCCTTTGCTGATCCAAAGTCCAAGGCCCGTACCCTTCGTGGATTTGGTACTGAAGAAGGGCTCGAAAAGCTTACCTGAATCCTGTGGCTTGACACCGATGCCGGTGTCGACAATAGAAACGCTTATACCGCGCCGTTTCGATTGCCAGTCGTATGCCTCTCTTACAGTAAGCCGCAAAACACCGCCGTTCGGCATGGCTTGAATTGCATTGCCAACCAGATTCAAAAAGACCTGACGCAATTCGACAGGAAAGCCGTGAACCATTCCTGGCGTGAAGTATCTCTTAAGCAATCGAATGTGACTGACTTGGAGTTGACGCTCCTGAAGTCCAACCACGTCGTCAAGCAACTCACTCAGCATCACCGCAATAGGGGCTTTCGACTCGCGGTAGAAACTGAGTGTCTGTCGAGTGATGTGTGCTACCCGCTGCAACTCCTGCTCGGCCAGGGCGGCGCATTGCCGCGCTTCATCATCCAGCGAAGGATGATTACGAATCAGAAAGAAGATATTGGTAATGGCGGCAAGTGGATTATTAATTTCGTGCGCGATGATTCCTGCCACGCGACCCATCGCCGCCAGCTTTTCCGTCTCGCGCAGCGCCTCTTCTGCCTGCAGTTGTGCAGTAATGTCCCGGTTGACCTCAAGAACTGCGTCACCCTCGTGATTCATAATCTTTCTGCACGCGACAATAACATCTGAACCGTCTTTCTTCTTTTGACGCAGATTTCCGTGCCATACCTTCTTGTCACGCAAAGCCTTTTCAATCTCCTCGCGTGGCACGGGAAACACCGTGCGTAAGACGGAGTGAATATCCTTATTGATAATTTCATCGCGCTCCCAGCCATACAGGGTCTCAGCGCCTGCATTCCAGAACGTGATCGCACCATTTACGCCGCGCACCACGATAGCTTCTGTCGCCAGCTCGAGTAATTCTGCGCGTGTACGGAATTGCTCCTCTCGAACGCGCAGTTCGTCGGTTCTCTCGGCTACACGCTGTTCTAGTTGATTATTGAGCGTCTCGAGCATGCGTGTCTTGCGGTGCAGCTCGACGAAGATGCCGATCTTGGCTCGCAAGACGTCCGGCACTACCGGTACAGAAATGTAATCCACCGCGCCGCTGCGATACCCCTGTATTTTGTCTGAGTCTGTGAGGTGAACGCCGGATATGAAGATGATCGCTGTCTTTTGAAAGCGGGGATGCTGTCTGATTACGTCAGCCAGTTCAAATCCATCAAGCTCGGGCATGCTCACATCCATCAGCACGACCGCGATGTCATTCTTCAGCAAGATATTGAGTGCTTCGCTGGCCGATGTCGCTTTGATGAGATTTTCTCCCAGATCTGCGAGAATCACCTCGTAGCTCAGGAGTTTGGCCGGCTGGTCATCGACCATCAGAATGTTGACCTTCGCGTCTGCGTTCATCAAATATCTCTCCAAGCCCTCTGCCGCGCGCAGCTAGCGATGTAGCCACATGCGCAGAGCGGAAAGCAACTGTTCAGTGTTAACCGGTTTAGCGAGGTATTCCGAAGCGCCAGCCTCAAGACATCTCTCGCGATCGCCCTTCATGGCCTTTGCCGTAAGTGCAATGATGGGCAGGCGACGCAAGTCGGAATTCTGTCGAATAACCTGCATCGTTTCATATCCGTCCATTTCCGGCATCATGATGTCCATCAGGACAATGGCCAGGTCTGGAGTTGTTTCAATCGTCTCGATCGCCTCTCGTCCAGTCCCCGCAGAAAGAACGGTCATACCTCGCCGTTCGAGGACGCTGCTGAGAGCGAAGATATTTCGCACATCGTCGTCAACCACCAGCACCTTGCGCCCAGCGAGCGCTTCGTCCGACTGGTGTAGCCGATCGATCATCTTTTGTTTGGAATCAGGCAGTTCAGAAACCACGCGATGGAGGAACAGAGCCGTCTCATCAAGCAGCCGCTCGGGAGATTCAACGTCCTTAACCACTACGCTGCGGGCTAGGGTGTGCAACTGCGCATCCTCTTCGGCGGATAGCTCTCTTCCCGTGAATACCACGACCGGCAGATCACGCAACTTCCGGTTGTTTTTTATCTGTTCGAGCACATCGAAGCCCGACATGTCAGGAAGTCGAAGATCGAGCACGATGCAATCGTATGCATTCTGTGTGAGTGCCTCAAGAGCCGCCGAGCCTGAGTCGATGACCTCAATGTCGATGTCCTCATGCCAGAGTAATTCTCGCGTGCTAAGCTGCTCGGCCGGGTTATCTTCGACTACAAGCAGCCTCTTGCGTCTAGGCTGCGAGTACTCGCGGATGCGCGATAACGCCGCGTTCAATTCATCGGTTGAGGTTGGCTTGGTAACGAACGCAAACGCTCCACGTGACAGGCCGTGATGACGATCTTCGTCGAGCGTCAGCATCTGCACCGGTATATGACGCGTCTTCGGATCTTGTTTGAGATGGTTCAGAACCGTCCACCCAAGCATGTCAGGCAGCATTACGTCCAGAGAGATGGCGGTCGGGTGATATTCGCGGGCCAGCGATAGAGCTTCCGTCCCCGACATCGCGACGAGCACTTTGAACCCTTTGTCGCGCGACAGATCGCAGAGGACCCGTGCATAGTGCGGGTCGTCTTCCACGATCAGCAACACGGCGTCGCCTTCCTCTAATGATTTGCGATCGTCCTCGACCCGCGTTTCCTGTTCGGTGACGGCAACATTGGAAAGGAACATCGGAACAGTGACTGTCCCTCCAACTTTCTCGGCTTTCACGATCGTTGCGGCGGCAGGTCCAACATAGGTCTGCGGCAAATAGAGCGTGAAGGTGCTGCCCTTTCCGGGTTGACTCCTGAGTTGGATTTCACCTCCAAGCAGGTTTGCGAGTTCGCGACTGATAGCCAGGCCTAGACCGGTGCCCCCGTATTTGCGGCTGGTGCCTGCGTCTGCCTGCTGGAATGCTTCGAAGATGATTCGCTGTTTTTCTGGCGGGATTCCGATACCGGTGTCGGAAACTTGGAATGCAATCACGGAACCTGCACCACTGAGAATCGGGTGGTCTGGCGTCCATCCAGATGCCGCCGAGGATACCGACAGCTTCACCGTACCTTGTTCGGTGAACTTGAAAGCATTGGATAAGAGGTTCTTCAAAACCTGCTGCAAACGCTTTGAGTCGGTGACGAGACTGCGGCCCATCCGCGGATCGTTCGTAACATCGAATGTCAGGCGACGATTTTCGGCTTCATGACGGAAAGGCCGTGCGACCGTGTCAAGCAGCATGCCGAAGAAGACCTCCTCCGCCTCGACCGAAACGGTACCGGATTCAATCTTCGAAAGATCAAGAATGTCGCTGATGAGGTTAAGCAGGTCGGTTCCGGCGCCGTGAATTGTGCGTGCGAACTCAACCTGTTTCGCATTCAAGCTGCCATCCGGATTTTCCGCCAGCTGTTGACCAAGCACCAGGATTGAGTTAAGGGGCGTGCGTAGTTCGTGCGACATGTTTGCGAGAAACTCAGATTTGTACTTTGAAGTAAGGGCTAGTTCGCGGGCCTTTTCTTCGAGTGCACGGCGGGCCTGTTCGATTTCCTGATTCTTGCGTTCAACCTCATAATTCTGTTCTGCCAATTGTTGCGCCTTCTGCGCAAGCTGCTCGTTGGTCTGCTGCAGTTCCTTCTGCTGCGTCTGCAACTCGGTTGCCAACTGCTGCGACTGCTTCAGCAAGCCTTCGGTCTGCATCGTGGCTTCAATGGAATTGAGCACAATGCCGATCGAAGACGTAAGCTGCTCGAGGAACGACAAGTGTGAAGCCGTAAATGTACTCAAGCTCGCGAGTTCGATGACCGCCTTGACGCGGTCCTCAAAGAGGACGGGAAGCACGATGACGTTTTTAGGAACGGCTTCAAATAGCCCGGAACGTATAGGTGCCGCTGTCTTCGGCAGCTCTGCGATCAGCATGCGGCGCTTTTCGGCGGCACATTGGCCGATCATGCCTTCCCCGACACGCACCTCTTTCAGATAGCCTTCCGGTGTGTCGGCATACGTCGAAAGCAACCCAAGGCTGCCGTCTGAAATCGCCGAATCACCGCCCATCTGGTAGATGACGCCTTGCTGCGCGTTGATCAGCGGTGCGAGTTCGGAAAGCAGCATTCTGCCTACGGTCGCAAGATCGCGCTGGCCCTGCAACATACCGGTAAAGCGTGCAAGATTTGTCTTCAACCAGTCCTGTTCAGTGTTGCGGTCGGTGGTAAGGCGAAGGTTATCAATCATCGTGTTGATGTTGTCCTTCAGTTCTGCAACCTCGCCGCGAGCCTCCACCTGGATCGATCTCGTCAAGTCGCCCTTGGTGACGGCCGTCGCAACTTCTGCGATCGCTCGCACCTGGTTAGTGAGGTTATCGGCGAGCAGGTTTACGTTACCGGTCAAATCTTTCCATGTACCGGCAGCACCGGGCACGTTGGCCTGTCCGCCGAGCCGCCCTTCCACGCCGACTTCGCGCGCCACTGTCGTCACCTGGTCGGCGAACGTTGCCAGCGTGTCGGTCATGTTGTTGATGGTTTCGGCGAGAGCCGCCACTTCGCCCTTGGCGTTCACGGTCAGCTTCTGGTTCAGCGCGCCGTTGGCCACGGCGGTCACAACTTTTACAATGCCGCGAACCTGTTCCGTGAGGTTGGCCGCCATCACATTAACGTTGTCGGTCAAGTCCTTCCACGTACCGGCGACCCCGGGCACCATGGCCTGCCCACCGAGCTTACCGTCGGTGCCGACTTCGCGAGCAACACGCGTCACTTCGGCAGCGAAAGCGTTCAACTGATCCACCATCGTGTTAATGGTGTCTTTCAACTCCAGGATTTCACCCTTCACGTCGACAGTGATCTTGCGGCTCAGATCCCCGCGTGCCACAGCCGTCGTTACTTCAGCAATATTTCTCACCTGCGCCGTGAGGTTGCCGGCCATCGAGTTTACCGAGTCAGTCAGATCCTTCCACGTGCCGGCCACGCCTTGCACGTTGGCCTGACCACCGAGCCTTCCTTCTGATCCCACTTCGCGGGCCACGCGCGTAACTTCCGCGGCAAACGAACGAAGTTGCTCGACCATCGTGTTTAGAGTTTCCTTCAGCTGCAGGATTTCACCACGTACGTCGACAGTAATCTTGCGACTCAAGTCGCCGTTCGCAATAGCCGTTGCCACCTCGGCAATATTTCTCACCTGCGCTGTGAGGTTGCCGGCCATGAAGTTCACTGAGTCAGTGAGATCCTTCCACGTACCAGCGACCCCCGGCACCATGGCCTGGCCGCCGAGTTTTCCGTCTGTTCCCACTTCGCGTGCCACGCGCGTCACTTCGCCGGCGAACGCGTTGAGTTGATCGACCATGGTGTTGATGGTGTTTCGCAGTTCAAGAATCTCGCCCTTCACATCGACCGTAATTTTTCGTGAAAGGTCACCGCGAGCCACGGCCGTTGTTACTTCGGCAATATTTCTCACCTGCGCCGTGAGGTTGCCGGCCATCGAATTTACGGAATCCGTTAAATCCTTCCACGTACCCGCCACGCCCGGAACGTTTGCCTGACCGCCGAGCCGTCCTTCCGTTCCCACTTCGCGGGCCACGCGCGTTACTTCGCCGGCGAAACGGTTCAGCTGATCCACCATCGTGTTGATGGTTTCCTTCAACAGAAGAATCTCGCCGCTCACGTTCACAGTAATCTTCTTGGAAAGGTCGCCCGTTGCAATTGCGGTTGAGACTTCGGCGATGTTTCTTACCTGGCCCGTCAGGTTCGAAGCCATGGAGTTTACCGAGTCAGTGAGATCCTTCCATGTTCCCGCGACACCGGGGACCTGCGCCTGGCCGCCGAGCTTTCCATCGGTCCCGACTTCGCGTGCCACTCGCGTCACTTCACCGGCGAATGCGTTGAGTTGGTCGACCATGGTGTTCAGCGTGTCTTTGAGTTCGAGGATTTCGCCCTTCACATCAACAGTGATCTTGCGTGAGAGGTCGCCGCGAGCCACGGCCGTCGCCACTTCGGCGATGTTTCTCACCTGGCCAGTGAGGTTCGAAGCCATGAAATTGACGTTGTCGGTGAGATCCTTCCACGTACCGGCCACGCCGGATACCTGTGCCTGACCTCCTAGTTTTCCATCCGTGCCGACTTCGCGAGCCACGCGTGTTACTTCTCCGGCGAACGCGTTGAGCTGATCCACCATAGTGTTGATAGTGTTTTTGAGTTCGAGAATTTCGCCCTTCACGTCAACGGTGATCTTACGGCTCAAATCGCCACGGGCCACGGCCGTTGTGACTTCGGCAATGTTTCTTACCTGGGCCGTCAGGTTGCCGGCCATCGAGTTTACTGAGTCGGTCAAATCCTTCCATGTACCGGCGACTCCCGGCACATTTGCCTGACCGCCGAGTCTGCCTTCGGTTCCCACTTCGCGCGCCACACGGGTCACTTCGCCGGCGAACCGGTTCAACTGGTCAACCATCGTGTTCAGCGTTTCCTTGAGTTGCAAAATCTCGCCGCGGACATCGACAGTGATCTTGCGGGACAAGTCGCCATTGGCGATGGCGGTTGCAACCTCGGCAATGTTGCGGACCTGGCCGGTGAGGTTGCCGGCCATGAAGTTCACGTTGTCGGTGAGATCCTTCCATGTACCTGCCACGCCGGGCACACTTGCCTGGCCGCCGAGCTTGCCTTCGGTACCCACCTCACGAGCGACCCGGGTGACTTCGCCGGCGAATGCGTTGAGCTGATCCACCATCGTATTGATGGTGTCTTTCAATTCGAGAATTTCGCCCTTCACATCGACGGTGATCTTGCGGCTCAAGTCGCCGCGAGCCACAGCGGTTGTGACTTCGGCAATGTTTCTCACCTGGGCGGTAAGGTTACCAGCCATTGCGTTTACTGAATCCGTGAGATCTTTCCATGTGCCAGCCACACCGGGTACTACGGCTTGTCCGCCGAGCTTTCCGTCGGTGCCGACCTCGCGAGCCACTCTCGTAACTTCTGATGCGAACGACCGCAGCTGATCCACCATCGTGTTGATGGCTTCTTTGAGCTGGAGAATTTCGCCGCGCACATCGACGGTGATCTTGCGGGAAAGGTCACCGCTGGCGACGGCGGTTGCCACCTCCGCAATGTTTCGAACCTGACCTGTGAGGTTTGAGGCCATGGAGTTCACTGAATCTGTCAGATCCTTCCATGTGCCGGCGACGCCGGGTACCACGGCCTGTCCACCGAGCTTGCCGTCGGTACCGACCTCGCGAGCCACCCGTGTTACTTCAGCGGTAAACACGCCCAACTGCTGAATCATCGTGTTAACAATCTTGGCCGAGCGGAGGAATTCGCCTTCAAGAGGCCGACCGTCGACATCGAGCCGAACGGTCTGGGTCAGATTACCCTGGGCCACAGCCGCGATCGCGCGTGTTACTTCGGTCGTAGGCCTAAGGAGATCTTCGACCAGAGTATTAACCGAGACTTCCATATCGTCCCAGGCGCCGCGTCGGTGTTCGACGCGGATACGCTCGCGAGTCTTGCCTTCTTTACCCACGGCCAGGCCGACTCTTTTGAGTTCGAAGGCCATCTGCTCGTTGGCGATGACGATTTCGTTGAAGTTATCGGCAATCTTTCCCGGCAGTCCAGTCCACGATACCGGCAGGCGAACGCTGAAGTCGCCTTCTTTCATAGTTTTAAGGCTCTGGAGGATAGCGGTCAGGCACTCCGACACCGGAGGTTCCAATACGCTGACTCGGTAATGATTATCCCCATCTTGCCCGCTAACGGGCGGGTCAATGGTCGTCGACATCCCTGTACTCCTGGCAAACGATCTGGCAAATCAGCATCATCGGGACTGCCGCGCACTTCCCCCCAAACGGCATCAAAACGCGCAAATGCTGGATTGCAGCGAACAAATAGATGCGCTGGATGAAACCAAGGTTGCCTGAACCACTTTGGGTAGCCGTTTCATCCTGTTCCAAGAGGTGCGATGTGTTAAGTAGCGACTGACCTCCGGGAGGGAAATGTGCATCAAACAAACAAGAGCTGGATTAGGGGAAATCCGCTCACTTTTCTCTGCACCGAATAACTGTAAGGGAACATACATGCCAAGCGTTTTGGGAGTCAATATTACGGCCTCGAATTATGACGAGGTCGTGAGGAAGTGTACCGAGTGGGCAGAGGCTCGCGAATCGCGGACCGTCGTGTTCGCGGATGCGCATGTCATCATGCAGGCGCACGACAAGCCGTCGTTCCGCGCTGACATGAATGCCGCGGACCTGGCCAACCCCGACGGAATGCCGATTGTCTGGGCATGTCGCGCATTTGGCGCACCGGATGCCAGCCGCGTCTATGGACCCGATGCAACATTGGCTTTGCTTGCGACCGCGCAGAAGACCGGATTGCCCGTTGGGTTTTATGGGGGAAATGAGTCGACTCTTGCAAAGCTACTTGCCGAAGTCGAAAGACGATTCCCAGGAATCAACATCGCTTTCCACATGTCGCCCCCCTTCCGCCCGTTGACGGAGGATGAGGATGAGGCAGTAGTTCGGCGGATGTGCGATGCAGGTGTCCGCTGGCTCTTTGTTGGCCTTGGGTGCCCCAAGCAGGAGCGTTGGATTACGGCACACAAGGGTAGAATTCCCGCAGTGCTGTTTGCGGTAGGTGCGGCATTTGACTTTATTGCAGGCACCAAGCCTCAGGCGCCACGGTGGATGATGCGCAACGGGCTCGAGTGGGCTTTTCGTCTCGGATCGGAACCACGCCGACTCGCCGGGCGCTACTTCAAGACCATTCCTCGTTTCGTAGCGTTAATTGGCTACCAGTGGGTTACGCGAAGGACTCCGGCAAAGGCAAGTTGAAGATAGACAAAATCGTGCGGGGCGGGCGCCAATGCAATAGGTCTGCCCAGATATCGCTTGCCGCCTTGAACCACAAATGCATTCTACTCAGGCTTTCATCTTCGCCGCGCCCATCATGTTTTGGTCTGCAGACGAAGAAACCCGCATCCACGCAATCGCAAGGTAGACGAGATTGCCGATCTGCCCGGCTACGGCTGCCATCACGATTCCCAGCGCGCCGTAGCCACGGACCATTGGGTAAACGAGAGACATGCTCATCACCGCCGCTACAACCGATGAAATCAAAATCGGTCGTGTGCTCTCAATGGTGCGAAAGAGGAAAGTGAGCTGGCGAATGGGCCATGCGAGCAAAAAGTAGAGCATCTGCAAGTTCAACACCCCGGCATAGACTCGCAACTGATGCCCGTAAAAGAACGAAAGGAAGCGCCCCGATAGCAGGGACGCCGCAGAAAACAAGATCAACAATCCCAGAAATCCGGCCGCACCAAAACGAAACAGGAAGCGGGCTGCGCGCTGGATTCCTCCGCGACGCATTTCTTCGGCGGCGCGGATAGGAACAATATTCTCCATCGCCTGAAATGCGATATTCACCGGTCCAATGACGTTTTGCGTGGCGCGCACGCCTCCCGCGGCCTGCGGCCCGGCCACGCTTGCTCCAACCAGCATCGCGCCCTGATACACAAGCCATTGCAGTTGATTCGCAATACCGAGGTCAATGGATAGGCTGCGAATGCGCCGCCATGCACCGCTGATCTCCATGCGCTTACTGCTTAGCCGTTCGATGGCCGCGCCCAGGACAAATGCCGCTGCTGACGTCAGAGCGATCGTCCAGAACGCGGTGACGATAGTCAACCAATGCGTTCCCCATAAAAGGCTCAGGACAATTACCTGGCCACCGTAGCTCACAGCGTCGTTCCATACTGCGTCCTGCGCCTTGCCAACAGTGAAGTAGTAGCGGCGAAGCCAATCTTGCAGGAGATAAAGCGCCACAGCCAATGCGAAGGGAACGGCAAAGTGGGGAGGCACGCCGCTGCGGTCCACCATCAAGTAAATGACCGTCACGCCGACGGTTGCCAAGGTTGCGAGCGCGCAAAAAATGAGCTGCACGCCATAAACACCACGCACAAAAGTATGTCGCTCACTTTCTGTGGCGCAAAGCGAACCGAGCGTGATCATTGGTGAGGATATAAAGCTGAGTTGAACGCTGTTGGCGAGCAGGAGAATGACATAGGCAATTGTGAACTTGCCAAATGCCTCAAGCCCCAACCCCCGAACGAGAATGATGCCGGTAAGAAAGTTCGACGCACTTACCAGGATTTGGTCGGCGATTGTCTGTGCGCTTCTGCCTCGTGCGAATTTATGCAGCCGCAATCCACGGAGTTCCACGAACTCAAAACCTCCGCGCTCTATTAGCGATTGTGCGGATCTCGTTTATGGTGGGCAACCAGTCAAAGCTCAAACCCGGAAAGTCGATTCTCATAGACTGCTACCCAGCAGCTTGCTGTCGCGCCTGAAGCGCACGGACCGACCAGCGGACCGGTTTCATCGCAGCTGCAGGCCTGCGCGCGAGCTCTCTTACCAGATCAAGGTTGGTAATGATGCAGAGAAAGATAGCAACCTCGTAACCCATCCAACCCAGGATCCCGGTAGACATGATGGTCGACATCCATACATGGATGATGAGCACATAGGTTCCGGCGAATTCAGGGTGGAGGTTCCACGCCGTCCACGCTCGGAAGGAAGCAACAAGAAGGAGCGAAGCTCCCAGGATGAAGCCAATTATCCCCAGCCCAGTCAGCACTTCCAGGAAGCCGTTGTGAAGCGAACTCATCTCTTCGAGATACATGTTGCCAATGTGTGCGATCACCGTCTTGCCGCCGACACCGCCACCAACTCCCAACAAGGGGTACTTCTCGAATTGGCGAACCGCGGCTGTCCATACAATGGTTCGACCGCTGAGAGTGACGAAGCTCGATGAACTCTGATGCCCCTGAAGCCTTGTGACAACTTCAGTCGAAAACATGATGCCCATGACAGCAACACCCGTGACCGAAAGAATGCCAATCATCTTCGATTTTTTGAAGACTACGAGCAGCACAGAGAGAAGAAGAATACCTAACGACGTTCGGCTGGCAGACACGCTGAACAGGCACAACGCAAAGATTAGCTGAGGAATTGCAGCCTTTCCCCGGATGCGATGAGCCTGCCATTCAGCAATCACAACGAGTATCAGCGCGCTGGCTACATATCCCAGTCCGTTGCCGGAAAGGAAGGGAGCCTGCGCGGTCGTGCTGCTGACAAGACCCGCCCGATGCTGGACGAACGCATGAAGGCGAAGGCAGAAGCCAATCACCGCCAACGTGCCCAGTAGGGACATCACCAGCAGGGTAATCTGGCGAAGTCCTTCGATTCGCGCGATGGCGTTTTCTCCACGCGACGCTTCAAAGAACACCATGCCGGCCAGTAGTAATTCAGCGCTCTTACCGAGCGTCTGCACAGGAATCTCAGACCATATCGTCGAAACAAAGTAAAGCCCTGCAAACGCGAGGTAGCCGAGCCGCAGATCTGTGTCGCGCATGGGAGCTACTCGCGGCTTGAATAGCAAAAGGAGAAAAGCGAGGACAATGGCCGGGGTGCGGATGAGCAGAATGGCTTTAGCGCTGCTGTGGCCCGCACCTCCTCCGGAAAGGTCTTCCACCTGGAGCATTGCGCCCAACAAGATGCAGAACAGCGCGAGACCAGGCAATCCTGTGACACTAAAAGCTGAGCGCCAGGACTTCATGTTCCATGGAAATACCGAGAATGCCATTGCGCTATCCATTGATTTCCAAGTCCCTCAATGTA
The DNA here is from genome assembly GCA_963802565.1 of uncultured Acidobacteriaceae bacterium. Classification (GTDB taxonomy): domain Bacteria; phylum Acidobacteriota; class Terriglobia; order Terriglobales; family Acidobacteriaceae; genus Telmatobacter. Next base: position 11,933 of record CAWDJR010000032.1, read on the forward strand.
CGACGTAGATTGCCGCTGCCGATGTCTGTCCAATAACGCCCATGGTTGAGCTGAGTACGGTCTTCGTTTTGCTTACGGGCACGTAGACGATGTCCCCAGCTGCCAGCATCATAGGGATTTCTTTTCCGTCCATGATCTTTTTGTAGGACACCGGCACCTCAAGCATTTTGCCGTCTGCCTGCTTTTGTACGACGCGCAGAGCGCCCACGTTTGCCTGAAGCGCCAGGCCTTGGGCAAGGGAAATCGCCTGCGCGACGTTTAACTCACCCTGCTCCTGCATGGCGTAGCCCCCGGGGCGGTTAACTGCACCGAGTACGTACACTACGCCGGCGCGCTTCACGATCACGGTGTCGCCGGGATGAACCATAACGTCGCGAATCTCAGTTGTGTCGCCGCCTCGGGAATAGTGAAACGTCTTCGTCGGCGGATCACCGTCAGCGCGTTTCAGCTCAATTACGTTGCCGGCTAATGATGTTTCGCCGCCCGTCATTCCGATCACTTCTAGAAGGCTATGCGGTTTGAGTAACTCCACCTTGCCCGGATTTTGCACATCTCCGATCACGGTTGCCGTTGTTGTGGCGAACTGTTGGACATCGATGCTAATTTGGGGATTCTTTAGAATTCCCTGATCCCTGAATGCTTTTTCCAAAGCCACTTTGGCCTGAGCAACGGTATCGCCGCCAACGTGAACCGCCTTGAGGAAAGCGATGTTGATGTTGCCGTCATTGTCTATGCGGGCCGGCCCGGAGAAATCCGGCTCATCGTAAACGACGACATTCAAAAGGAACCCAGGTCCGAGTTTCAGTCCTGCGAAGTCCTCCGGCACGCTAACCAATGAGCCTTGAGTGTTCACAATGGAAGCATTTCTGTTTTCGGGCTGCCCCGGCGCCGACTGCTGGTTATTATTTTGCTGAACCGCCTGCGCGACGGATGCAGGTTGAGTTCCGAACACCATCAGCAACCCAAACGTTAGAGTCGCAAGCCCTGTTTTCTCAATGGAGAAGTGCGAGGGGATCCTTGAATTATGCATCGAGGTAATCTCCATTTCCGTGGTGACCATACGCGTCGAAGTAGTCGATGGAGTTGGTGTCAACTCCGTTGAGCACAATGCCTACTGCACGAGAGCCACTCATTTCCAGCACGCTCGAGAGGCTCTTAAGCACCGTGCGGGTCGTCTGCCGGGCGCGAACGACGGCAATGGTTGCGCCGAACTTCTCAGACAGTACTCGCGCATCCGTCAACAACAAGATTGGTGGGCTGTCCGCGATGATCAGGTCATATTCGCCGGCAAGCGTAGCCAGCAACTGATCGAATTCGGTAGATTCAAGCAGCTCTGCGGAAGCGATGGTCTCCGACCCTGCTGGGAGCAGGGAAAGAGTAGGCAGAGTGCGGTGCGCATAAATGCAGGAAGCGACCTTCGCCTTCCCAATGAGAACGTCGCTGAGCCCCGGAGAGCAGGGGCGATCAAAGAAGTCGTGAAGATGCGGCTTGCGCATATCTGCATCTAGCAGCAACACGCGTTTCCCTGATAGCGCGAATGCTACGGCGATATTGTAGGCGACGGTCGACTTGCCTTCTCCGAAAAGCGGGCTGGTCACGAGAAGCGTCCGTAGCCGTCCGGACTGGGATGCAACCTGAATTGCGGTGCGAAGTGAACGGAACGACTCGGCGCCAGCAGAGCGCGGGTCATTGATGAGCGGGCTGCTCTCCAGATTGTTTCCACCGGACGGCAGTGAGCGCACACCAGGGGATGTGGGGATATTGCCAAGCATCGGCAGGTTTGCGCCGCTCTGCAGTTGCAGTGCCACGGTTACGGTGTCATCCATATGTTCGCGGACGAAAGCCGATGTCACGCCGGTGAAAAGTCCAGCGATGAGACCGAGCGCAAGATAAAGCGGGGGATTTGGCCGTTTGGGCGCTGAGGGCGGACGAGCGGGATCGGCAACGCTGATGTTCGTAGCCCGAAGTCCGGCTTGGATGTTCAATTCCTTCAGCTTGCCATAGAGCGAATCATAGAGTTGGCGGCTTGCCGCTGCTTCCTGTGTCAGCGACTGAAGCTTCACGGCGCTGACGTTTAGATCGCCGGCCTGCTTCTGAGCTTGATTGACTGCGGCACGAAGTCCATCTTCGCGCTGGGCAGCAAACAGATACTGCTGACGCGCTCGCTCATTGATGCGCGAGATTTCTTCAGAAATCTGTGCGTTGACTGTGTCGAGTTGGCTCTTGGTTTCAATGAGGTGCTGGTTGTTAGGTCCGTACTTCGTCAGCATGTCGTTGTACGTGACGCGAAGGGCTGCCTGCTGTTGGCGGAAGCTGCGAAGCAGTTCCAGACCGGCCGCGCCAACCGCGCTTTCGGCGGCAGCGTTACTGACGCCGGCATCGTTGGCGGCCAGCGATGCCACCGCCTCGGGGTCTTTTGTCTGCGTCAGTTTGTAGATAGCTTCCTTACCGATCCGGTCTGTTTCCGCAGCAATAAACTGTTGATTCAAGGAGTCCAGTGAATCGAGGGCGGGAACGTGGGTAGTTCCACCGGAGGCTCCTGTTTCACCGAGCGCTCCCAGCACCATGCCGTTTAATCCGCTCTGTTGTTCGAAACTGGCAAGCTTGTCCTGGGAGTTGTCGTAATTGGTCTTGAGCTCATTCAGTTGATCAGTGAGCCAGCGTTGCGCATCGGAGGTGGCCTGTGAACGAGCTTCATAGGTCACATACTCCTGCACGATGGCATTGGCGATCTGAGCAGCGCGATTGGGGTCCGGGTTCAGATATTCCACTGTGATGAGCCGCGTGTCCGGGGTATTCTCCACTTTCAGCTTCTTGGCAAAGATGCCGAGGATTCGATCCCGCATGTAAGGTGCCTGTTCGAGAGGCAATCCCCGCTTCATCTCGTCTTTGATGTGAGCATTGGATCCGTTCACATAGCCCATAAGCGACGGCGAGAACTTGAACGGCGGTTCATTGTCGAGGTGGAGATCACGCACGGCGGCCAGCAAGACGTTGGGACTTTGCAGCACGATCATGTGCGTAGCGATGTCCCCTTTAATGGTGTCCATGGCGGACGGCAAAGGGTCGGAAGTACCGCGCAAACTCGTTTCAGCGGCATCTGTCTTTTGTACTTCGATGGTGGCTACGCCAAGATACTGTCTGCTCATCAATGCGCAAACCGCCAGCGCCAGCAGAAGACCGGCAAGCCCCGCGGCCCAGATTGATTTCTTGCGCTTCCGGATGACGCTCCAGATTCCCTTGAGCGATTCTCCTTCGCCAAATCGAAATGAGAAATCGTCAACCCGCCGGGTCTCGGGGTGCTGCGGCAGGTACGGGGCGATCATGCCCTTAGTTGGATCATTGGACAATGACATTGGCTGGGTGCCTCCTTTGCTTGCTTCATCAAGTGTGATGACGAATTGTTCTTTGGTTAATCTGCAACTTAAGTCCGGTGGTCCGTTCAGGGCACTCGCCCGAATTCGAGGATCATGTTCCTGCGGGCACTGGCCTTGATGGAACCAGTTTTCCGGCACGCAAAACCGACCGGTAGACATTCAATAAAAGCGAAAAATTCTTATCGCCGGTGTAGTTGGACTGGAAACAATGCCGTGCATTGACGCGCATTGATTCGAGGGCATTGCCTCGGAGTAGATCGCGCAAACAATTCCGCAGAGCGGATGCATCTCCGGTGGGAAAGAGGGCCCCTGTTTCTCCATCGACGATCATTTCCGGATAGCACCCGATACTGGATGCGATGATTGGCGTCCCCACGGCCAAGGACTCAATCACGACCCGCGGCATGCCCTCATACCACTGCGACGGGCAGAGAAGAGCTGAAGCGTCACGCATCAGCTCAATGACTTCTTCGCTGCCGCGCGCACCCAGCCACTCAACGTTTGGCATCGTTGCAACGGCCGCCTGCGCTTCGTTCTCAAGGGGACCAGTGCCGGCAATTTTCAGTTTTGGCAGATCCCGCCCTTCTTTCCAGCACTCGAGCAGGACGCGAAGCCCCTTCTCCTCTGTGAGCCTGCCAACGAAAAGAAAATAGCCTCCGCTTCCGGCGCCAACGCCGGGATCAGGGTCGATGAAATTCGGTTTGACAATGACTTTGTCTGAGGGAAGACCACCTTCGACAAGCTTCTGACGTGCAAAATCTGTTAGGGCAACAAAGCGATCGATTGACCGGCTCCAGGTTCCCAGCGACCAGTGAGTCAGCATTCCGGCGGTTGCCACCGCGCTGCCTGCAGCACTTCCGCGATAGCAAGAATGCACGATGCCGGGGATGCGAAACGTTTTGCCAATACAATCTTCGCAAACGTGACCTTCACGAAAAAGGGTAGCGTTCACACACAACAACCGATAGTTGTGCAGGGTGTGAACAACTGGTACATTCTCCCGCGAGCAGATATTAAACAGCGAGGGCGAGAGCGTGGGGAACCAGTTGTGAACGTGCACTACATCGGGCCGAAACGCGGAAAGAGCAGTTCTGAATCTGGATTGCGCAGCGGTCGGCATCCCGAACTGGCCTAAAGAAACCTGAATCTTGGTCACGAAGCCTTGAATTGCATCGTTGTCAGCATCAAAGCGCTGAACATCGATACCATTTGCAGCCAGCAGACGCGCTTCTGCATCAACTACGGCGTCTTCTCCGCCCCGCTGCTGATATCGATTGTGGACCATCAAAACTTTCATTTCTTCCTCGGTGTCTTCACGTTGGCCCGCGGCCGCAAAAGACATCCTAGCTCTTAACGGGTCTGAACGTGGCCGCCCGGTCCGTAGGTGTGGGCAAAGCGGACCTGAGCTTTTCGCGACTCTTGCATCAGATTCCCTTCGCTGCGTACACCAGAGTGTGAAGAAGGATGGCGACATCCATCAGCACGGTCCGATTCTGGATGTAATAAAGGTCATACTCAATCGACTGATGAATTGCGAATTGACGATCGGCACTCAACTGCCAAAGACCTGTGATGCCTTGTGGCACCGTGAGGCGGGTCGCTTCCCAAGGGCCATACTCTTCAGTGATAAAGGGCATCTCTGGTCGGGGTCCGACGAGCGTCATGTCTCCCTTAAGGACGTTGATGAGTTGAGGGACCTCGTCGAGGCTTGTTTTGCGCAAGAGGCGACCGACGCGGGTAATGCGGGAATCTGTTTGTTCATTTGGAGACCGGGCGTATTTCGGTGCATCCACCTTCATGCTGCGGAATTTGAGAATCTCAAAAGGCTTTCCATCTTTGCCGACGCGAGTCTGGCGAAAGAAGATGGGGCCCTTTGATTCAGACCGAATTGCAATAGCAAGCAAAGCCCATATAGGAGCACTCAGGAGAATGAGAATCGAAGAGCAGGCAATGTCCAAAAGCCGCTTTGTAATGTCGTAGAAGCGACTGGCGTCGTTCGGTTCAGTGGTTGCAATGAAGAGGCCGTCCATCTCCCAAACACGGGTGGGGCACTTATTTGCGAGAATTTCCTGGTCGTCCACTAGAGAGAGGGTGCAATTTGCTGCCTGTGCAATTTCCCGGACTGTTTTGAGGCCGTGGTCGGAAACGCTGGAATCACAGACGTAAATGTCCTTGACATTCAAGCGCGTAAGCATCTCCACACTAAGCGATTCATTGAAGATGGGACGAGAATCGCGCTGGAAGTAGTCGTAGCTGTAGATGGCGTCGCTGTGCTCGCTCTCACTGCCGATGAAGCCTACGGGGTCAATGCCAAGCATCGGAGAATGAAGCGCACCGGTGAAGAAGCGGCGTGCAGTCCGACGCGAGCCGTAGATCAACGAACGGCGCTTTGGTAAAGAAGCAGCAATCCGCTGCCTCACGACCTCAAGCACCCACACGCGCCCAATGGCGAGAAATGCGGTGCCGATGATCCACGCACCGAGCATCGCCATACGCGGTACTGGATAGCGGGCAACAATGCACACCACCAGGCTAATCATGATGGCTTTAATGGAGACGCGAAGGACAGTCTCAGTTTCCTTGACATGGAGGAGGCTGCAAACGCGCGGATATGCATTGTCGCTTTGGAGAAGACAAAGCACGAGCACGGTATAGATAATCGAACCCAGAATGAGAGATTGAGTGCTTAGTTCAAAAGAATGCGTGCGCTGAAAGAGATGGCCGATTGTTCCGCCGATCAATGTACCGGTAAGGAGAAGCAAAAAGTCCGCCGTAACCCTGACCAGTGGCACGGAGAGCTGAGATGGAGACCAGTCACTGCGCGTACCGCTCTGAATCGCAATTGAAATTGGAGTGGGTTCAACCCGGTTACTTTCTTCAGGCTGAAACGGGATCGCATTCGTTTTCATCCACAACGCCTCAATTTCCTAAATGGGCAGATACATTGCTCGAGCGTTAGTTTTTAGAAGCAGAGAAGTTGGGCACAAGGCGCAAACGTTGCATGTCCATGCAGGTAAAGCTCAATGCAATCATTCCTATGTGGGTGCTGGACGATCTTGGCGAGTCGTCTTTAAAAAACCAAGTGTTCCAAATGCAAACAGCCTGAGAACCCTTTGCTGAAAGCAAGAATCAAAAACAAAATATGATGCAGAGCTCCTTCCTGTTTGCAGGAGGGGAATAACTGCTTGGATGCGAACAACCCTCAAGGGTTTGATACGCATGCGAAGAAAATTACACTGCGGTGAATTTGACCATGAAACTCGAAACACATAGGGTCCGAAGAGCCTGCCTATGACGAACTCGATCGGACGGCGAATATCTGTTCCGCGTTCCGCAGAAATTTCATGAAAATGGCCAATTAATTGCAAGCGGGTAAACTGAAAGAGGGGTAAATAGAATGACGTTTTCCCACAGATCATGGCTTAACAAGCGGATCGCAGCGGGCCTTTGCCTATTTCTGCAGCTAAGCGGCTCGAGTGGGATTTCAGGCGGAGAGCCTGCAAAATCTGCCGATTCAAACCTTCGCCCCTTGCCGTTTTCGTTAGCCTTCGTAGGCATGCACACGCTGTCGCCAACGCGTCACTGGCCTGATATCCAGTTCGGAAGCGTTCGACCGGCAGGAACTTCTTGGGGGGCGCTGGAACCCACAAAAGGACAATTCGACTGGCATTCGCTTGATAGCTGGGTCACTCAGTCGCAGATCCATCACGTGCAGCTTGACTATGTGTTTTTGAATACACCCCAGTGGGCGAGTACTCGTCCGAACGAAAGCTGCGTGGGGAAAAGATTTGGTTGCGCTGCTCCGCCAAACCTCGAAGACTGGGCTGCATTTATCACCGCTGTGGCTACCCGATATCGAGGCAAGATTTCCAGTTATGAACTTTGGAATGAACCAAATGCCTCCGGATTCTGGACTGGAACTCCTCAGCAAATGGTTGAGATGGCAGCGCACGCTTACCCCATCATCAAATCCATTGATCCATCCGCCATTGTCACGACCCCCGCAGTCTCCTCCTCTGGCTGGCCGCTTTCGCACGATGGGTGGGTTGATCAGTATCTCGCCGCGGGCGGTGGCAAATATGCTGACGTGATTGCCTGGCACGGCTATGCGGGTAGAAATGACAGGCCATCCTTGCCTCCCGAGGAGTTATCGGAACAGATAAAAGTTCTGCGAAGGGTGCTTGCAAAACATAATCTGGGCCAGATGCCGATTTGGAATACTGAAGGTGGATGGGGAAAGAACGCGCAGCTCCCTGACGAGAACGCCCAGGCTGCGTTTCTCGTGAAGTGGTACATGATCAACTTCACAAACGGGATAGCACGAGCCTACTGGTATCAGTGGGACAATCCTGACTGGGGCACGCTTTGGCGTGAGAGTGGCGGAGTGACGCCTGCCGGAAAAGCGGCTCAGCAGGTAGTCTCCTGGCTTGAAGGAGCAACTGCTGCGGCACCATGCCGGATCACGCCGGGTTCACAGATTTGGGAGTGCGATGTACAAAAAGGAACCAATCTCTATCGCGTGGTGTGGAGCGCGTCCGGTGAATCTACTCTCAACGACGTCGCAGGTGTTATTGCTGTAACGACCCTGGGCGGTCTGCGACAGACTGCAGACCACCAACCAATTAGCGTGACATCTCAGCCGCTCCTGCTGGAGTATTCCGCGACCAAATAGAGAGGGAGTCTGCGGTCGGTCGATCACTGCAGACTCCCCCTCCGTAAGAGCAGCGACGGATCAGCTGGTGTAAAAGCTTGCTGGGTGCGTCTACGGTGGAAGCCGACTCGATGAAGGCTCTCCAACGGAGCAAGAAATCCAGACCTGCACCGCAGAAGTCTGTGTCGCGTGCCCCAGTCCCTCCCTTGAGTTGATGAAACAACGGATTCAACACGACATCGATCGTTGTGGGATCCGATCGCTCTGCGCATTCGTTTCGTTCCCGATTAACGCTTCTCATTCGAAAGGCTCCATCCAACAAAACTGCTCGGCAAGCGAAGTATTTTGGCTGGGCAAATTGTTGTCTATTTTACAGCCTCGGCATGCGGCTATCTTTTTTGGGATTTCTCGCATCTGAATGAATGCATCCCCGGTTTTTCGCGTTCATTCCTTGTCATTTAACTTGGGTATTTCGGAAAGGCCGATTTCAGAAAATGAAAGCTAATCGGATCGTTTCACTGTCAGCTTTATTGGTTCTCTTAGCCATCGTTACGGGGTGCGGAGGGTTCAAGGGCATTGTTACTCCCACGCTCACTTCAATCTCTCCTTCAACGGTCGCGGCAGGTAGTCAGGGCTTCACTCTCACTGCAACTGGAACCAATTTTGTCAGCGGAACTCAGATTCTATGGAACGGTGTCGCGCTATCGACCAAGGTCGTTTCCAACACTCAGCTCTCCACCGTCGTCACGGCCGAGCAGATCTCCTCCGCTGGGACTATCACCGTTCGAGTGATTAAGCCGGATACGACCACGTCCGGTTCCATGACGCTAACGATTACGGGAAGTTCGTCGCAGACGTTTAGTCTCACCTCCATCGATCCTTACACTGTGGCGGCAGGAAGCACGGATTTTACATTGACCGCGACTGGAGTGGGTTTTGCGAATGGCGACTCCATAACGTGGAACGGCGCACCAATTGCATCAACCTTTGATTCGACTACAAAACTGCATGCGACGGTTCCGGCTGCAAATGTTGCGACTGCCGGAACGATCGAGATTGCAGTTCAGGATGCCGGCAACAACAAAACAAATCAGCTTCCATTCATCGTTAGCGGAGGCGCAGCCGGCACACCACCCACTTTGACATCTCTGGCTCCGAACACCTCATACAACAACGTCGCCTCCCTTGCGCTCACTGCGAACGGCACTGGATTCGTGAGCAGCAGCGTTATTGTGTGGAACGGAACTGCGATGCCTACGACTTTCGTATCCAGCACGCAACTGACAACGACAATCCCAGGAACATTCCTGACGGTAGTGGGTACGGACAACGTATTTGTCCTGAACCCAGACAGCACAGTTTCGAACACGCTTCCATTTACGATCACCGCGAGCCCAACGACAACTCCGACGCTGACGAGCATAAGTCCGACAAAGAGTGCAGTGGGAGATCCTGGTTTCACGCTGACCTTGAATGGCACGAACTTCGCAACGGGCTGTGTGGCGTACTTCGGAGCAACTGCTTTGCCCACGACCGTCGTGAGCAGCACGCAACTTACTGCGCAAGTACCAGCGTCCTCACTCACGACTGTTGCCGAAATCCCGGTGACAGCCAAAAATACCCAATCGAATCCGTCCAATCCCATTCCGTACCTCGTGGGAATGAACATCTTCTTCGGAGAAGTGAATGACCTCGTATGGGACTCGGCGCGAAACATCATGTACATATCGCAGCCGAGCACTTCCAGCAAGAATCCAAACACCGTCGTCGCGATCGATCCAGTCTCGTTGGCAATCCAGTGGACATATTCGCCAGGAAGTGGGAGCGAGCCAGATCATCTTGCCTTGTCGGATGACAACAAGTACCTTTACGTCGGACTTGATGGGAATGGGACGGTTGAACGCCTTATCCTCGGCAATCAGCAAGGCGTGCCTGATATCAGCATCCCGCTAGGATCGGATGTGAATCTGGGCCCGTACTATGCGATGGATGTCGAGGTTGATCCAGCTCAGACCACGACCATCGCGGTTGCACGCGGTGTTTTACCCAGCATCTCGATCGTGCAGGCTGCGGGTGGTGTAGCGATCTATGACAATGCGACGCAGCGGCCATCGGTGATCAGTCCCACAACCCAAACCGGCAACGTACTGCTCGACACTATCCAGTGGAGCAATGATGGCACTGCCATATACGCGGCCAACAATGAAAACTATGAAGGCAACTTCTATCAACTCGCGGTGTCAGCCAATGGTGTGAGCCTCGTCAGCGACCATCCGAATTTCTTTCCGGTTCCAAACCTGCGCGTTCATCTCGATTCAACGACGCACCTTCTGTATGGAGACGATGGGCTTGTGGTGAATCCTGCGACTGCTGTTCAATCGGGGAACTTCGTGTCATCAGGAGTCATGGCTACGGACGCGACACTGAATAGAGCCTATTTTGTTGGTCAGTCTGCAGCCGACATTCAAACCGTTGCCTACGAAGTGGAATCGTTCAATCTCACCAACTTCGGCGCTGTGGCCCAGCTTTTGCTGTACCAGGTGAACGGACTTCCGCAACACATTGTGCGTTGGGGCCCGAACGGATTGGCTTTCGTGACAAAGAGGGTTACGAATTGCGTCGTGTCTCCATGCACTATTCAAGACGGCAGGATGTACGTAATCTATGGGCCGTTTGTTACTCAGTAGCGTTGGATGCACGATGGCAAGTGAAGAACTAGACACGAACCGACACGAATGACTTCTTCATTTGCCGAGATCAACGAAACCTCCAGGAGTAAGCCGTGATTCAAAAACTGCTTGTCTTTGGTCTTCTTTTGCTATCCGCAGTATTTTGTTTCGGGCAGGTTGAGGACAGCGCTACGGCCGGGTCGATACCTCTGTCGGTAGGCGCCTCTTTCAGCTACTTTGACGCAAGTTACGGGTCAATCAAATCGGCTGGGCTCGGTACATTTATCGACTATTCTCCGCTTCTCGCCGGGAAATTGGGAGTAGAGGGTGAAGGGCGCTGGCTAATGTTCGGAGGCCCGAATAGCTTCAGCGAATATAACTACCTGGTTGGGCCTCGCTACCACTTTTATTACAAGAGCGAGAAGTATAAGCCATACGCTAAGTTTCTCGTCGGTGCGGGCGAGATCAGCTTCCCCTATGGCCTTGCGCATGGCGGGTATTTTGTTATGGCGCCGGGCGGAGGAATTGACATCTCTTTGAATCAACATTGGAAGGTGCGAGCAGATTACGAGTTTCAGTTCTGGCCCAGCGCTCCCGGAATTCCAGGTATTCAGTCGGGCTCATTTCATCCCAATGGGGTAACCGTCGGATTCGTTTACAGGCTGTTCCGATCTCGATACGAATTCCAATCTCAATGAGAGTGACGTATCCGATTTTGATGAGGGGACGAGAGACTTTGCAATCACAGACCGCAATCGATGCAGCACACGAACGCCCCAGCCCAGATCCGGTGAAGGCAAAGGTTGCTCGCTCATTGCTTGCGGCTCTAGAGAGTGAATGCAAATATTACTGCGTGCTTTCCGGCTACGACCACTTGCCCGAATCATTCGATACCGATATAGATTTCATGGTAGACGCGGATGACTTCGCGCGAATGCCTCACATCATCCAACAGGTCGCGCACTGTACGAACACGAAACTCTTTCACACCGTAGGGCATGAACTCACCGCAAGATCGTATTCGCTCGGATTCCTGTCGAGGGACAGGCTCATTATTGTTCAACCCGATTCAACATCGGACTATCGTCACTTCGGCCTGCTCTGGCTGCGCGCCCCTGAGGTGCTGGCGTCGCGTCGCATGCATCCGCAAGGTGTTTGGATACCGGGTCCAGCGCACGAGTTTGCATACTACCTGATCAAGAAACTGAATAAGCGTTCTCTAAATGAAGAACAAGGGATGAAACTGCATAGGCTCTACCTTGAAGATCCAGTTGGCTGCGACGGCATGATCGCACGCTTCTGGAGAGGACAGAACAGGCTTACGTTAAGCCGTATGGCTGCCACGAACAACTGGGTAAAAATGGAAACAGGTCTGGAGAATTTCCGCGGCGAACTGAGACGGAATTCCGAAGAGCCGCTAGGGCAGAGAATTGCAACGAGCCCGGCGCACATCCGTCACCATCTTGAGCGTGTGATGATGCCGACGGGGGGGTGTATTGCGATCATCGGACCGGATGGGGCAGGGAAGTCCGCGATAATCGACGCGGTTCGGCAGCAATTCCAATCGGCCTACAACAAGATCAAGGTGTTCCATCTTCGACCCAAGGCTCTTTGGGCGGGAAAGGCAACTCCGCAGGCAGTGACAGATCCTCATGGAAAGCCTCCGCGTGGGAAGATTCTGTCTGTTCTCAAGGTGTTGTCGTTAATCGTCGATTACTGGCTGGGATACGCCCTGCAAATTGTGCCTGCCATCCGGCGCTCACAACTGATCGTCTTTGATCGTTACATTTACGATCTGCTGGTAGATGGCAAGCGAGTGCGGTACGGCGGCCCTGCCTGGCTCCTTGAATTAGCAGCCCGTGTTGTCCCTCGCCCGGACCTTGTGATTTTGCTCGATGCACCTGCAGAAGTGCTGTGGTCTCGCAAGCAGGAAGTGCCGTTCGAAGAAGTGATGCGACAGCGCGATCAATATTGCAAGGTAGAAAGCAAACTTTCTTTTGCGACGAAAGTAAATGCTGCGCAGCCTCTCGCCGACGTAATTCATGACGTGAACGCGGCGATTGTAGAGCACTACGAGCGGCGCACTGCTCAGCGACTGCAGTTGAAGATCCCTGCGGTCAAATCAAACCACATTTCCATCGAAGCTTCCCGACCGCAATGTTGACCCAGACAGCAATGGTTGCACCGCTTACAGCAGCGGCAATCATGGAGGAGGTGTTTCGCAAGGGCGGCTCAAGCGGGAGCTTTGCCACGATCGATAATCGTCCCATTCACATCATCTCCCAGGGTGCAGACCCTCGCTGGATCATTGTTGGCGCGCCCCGCAAAGCGTTGCCGGTACTGAGCAGTTGGGCTCCCTGGAAGATAAGTTCACGTGTAAGTTGGAACGCCGTTCGGGTGGCAGCAGCCATAAACCTGCTTCCAGGCATGCCGGGCGTGCAAAACAGCATGATGCAAATCGATACCTCCTATTGGCGTGCAAACCTTCCGTACTTCCCAAAGGATTGGAGTGCCGTCATCCACGTGGGTAATGCTTCGCACTCTCGGAAAGCAATTCTGTTTCTGATCGAGAACGGCGAGCGTGTGGTAAGCGCCTCGAAGATACCTCTTGTTGCCGGGGCTACCGGAGCGATCTTCAACGAGGCGGATATGTTGGATTTGCTGAGTCGATTTGATTACCTGCCTCAGGTGCTGTTCCGGGATCGCGAACGCGGAGTAGCGGCGCAATCGTGGCTTGTGGGGAAGCCCGTTTCGCGGGGATTTTCGGAGCCTCATCTGGATTTGTTGAGATCGCTGGTGAGAGCAGATGGCACGGCGCGAGTCTCCGGCTGCCGCGAGGAATTAAGCGCGTCCTTGGCGGCGTCCGATCTTCCATTTGATCGTTCGGTGTTGGCGCGCGGATTGGAAGTACTGGATTACGATGTGCCACTGAGATGTTTTGTGGAGCATCGCGATTTTGCTCCGTGGAATCTGAAATGGCTTCGCAGAGATGTTCTCGGTTTGCTGGATTGGGAATGGGCGATAGCCGAGGGCCTTCCGTGGCAAGATGCCTGTCGCCATTTCTACATCGACGATGTTCATTTCGGCGGTTCCGGACATGTGTGGGAGGCGTTGCTGTCAAATGAAGTTCTCTTACGCTATCGTCGCGAATTCGAGATCCCTACTGAGGCCCTCCCGGCTCTCACCATGCGGTACTTGCTTCGGGAACTCTTGATGGAGTGGGAGGGGCAGAACGAACTGCTCGCGAAATATGCCTTCAGGCAGATTCAATACCTGCTTAAGTCGGTCTCATCACTTAAGGTTTGATTTTAAGCAAGCAAAACAGCAATCGCGCAGCGAATGAGGCCAATGCTCTAGGGACTTCGGATGCGGGTCGCCGCCTTAAACTCTGAAAAAGCATACTGTTGCGTCGCTTGAGACTTAGCGAAAAGCATAGAAGTAATCTGCGCAACTTCCGCAAAATTGCCGTATGCTTATCCGCAGAATTTCTTCAGTTTCCAAATGTACTTGGATCTGCCCTCTTAAAGGGGTTTTTCCGCAGCGAGTCCTGTAGGCGGTGTACGTGAGTGCTCAGAATCCCGGTGTTCTGCGAAAAAAATCTGCGCGTATACGGCAATTTTTTGTTGCAGGTGCGCGACATGGTTTGTATGATTCACGAAAGGCTTCTGACCGGGTCCCCAAGCAAGATCTGATCGCGACAACACGTGCGATCCTACTGGTTGTGTTCGCAGGAGGAGTACTCTGGTATTTCCTGTGGAAACTGGCAACCACCGTTTTGGGGAGACTGTAATCGGCGCCTGCAAGCCCTGCTCGATCGAACGAAATTCACCAGGAGCTCATAGCCTGAGAGTTAAGAGCCATGTGACTCGTTCCAAGACTGTACGTCTTCAAAATTGGCATTTGGTGCACTCCGCCGATTTTGGTTTTGTTGCTGTATAAAGTTCTTGCACTAGGAGAATTTCGCCGGTAAGGGGAAACGATCAGGGAGTCATCCGACCGCCTGGCAACTAGCCTCTACCCATGATCGGAATTCTTTGTGCCTCTGCAAGAATTATTGGTTCATTTTGAGCACCGCAGAGGCTTTTGTTGCGCTTTACTTATCTTTATTCTGAGCACCTAACGGTTATGCCGGATTTCTTCGGCATCGGCTCGCGCGAGAGTATCCCAAAACATTTTTCTGTTCTTCTTCCAGATAGCAAGAACCTGCCTCCGCGCGCGGGCGCCATAAGAATCTTGTTCCAATTACAGTCACCTTCAAAGCCCCGGACGGAAGAGTCGCGATTCGGTCAATCGATATCCGGAGAATCATCTGGTAACCGTTTCCACCCTCGTCTACCGAACACTGTTCTGTCGAAAAAGCAGAGGTACCTAGCCGACGCCTGCTCCGCAGCAGGAAGGCTAACCCGACCGACGAAATCACGCGGTCTTCACATTACCTTTACAAAAACCTCTCCGCAACAAACTGATCCGCCGGCCAAGTGAACCACTCGGCGCCCTCGTTAGAGCTCTCTTTTCAGCAGGAAATCGGAGATTCCCGGCTGAAAAGTCTGCTCCGCGATCGTTTCGGGATTGTTGTGGCCCGGAATTCTAATCACGCTTTTAAGCGAAGGTTTTTGACCATACCCGCAGAGGTTTACAGATGCGCTTTTCAAAATCGCTCCCAATTCTCTTCTTCACGGCTCTGGCAGTCGTTGGATTCCGTGCGCATTCCCAGGTAGTCGCTAACCAGGTTCCGTCGAACACAATCTACGTTGATAGTCAGAAGGGATCGGATGTCGTTGCCAACCTTACAACGGCAGGTGCCGCTAGCGCGCCCCTCCATACCATTCAGGCCGCTATTAACGTAGCGAACACTCGAAATCAGCAGAAGATCGGGACCACCATCGTTGTCAACCCGGGTGTTTATCGTGAGGCTATCAACATTGGTTCTATCTCGGGGCAGACATCAGCGCCGCTTGCTATTCAGGCATCCACCACCGGCTCAAGCATCATATCGGGCTCCGATGTCCTTACCGGTTGGCAGCAAGTCAGCGGGCATCCCGGGACCTATTGGCATTCGTGGAATTATAACTTTGGCCAATGCGCCATTCCGTACGGCTGGCCGGGCAGCATACCGACAATCTCTAGACGCACTGAGATGGTGTTTGTAAATAGCAACCCGCTGACGCAGGTTCTGTCGGAATCGCAACTTCGTCCGGGCACCTTTTACGTGGACGAAGCGACCAACCAGATCCTTATCACGCCGCCAAGCGGGACCAATGTCTGGACCTCGACTATCGAAGCTGCCGTGCGACCGTTGATCTTTTCCATTTCTGGTCGCAGCAACGTAACCGTATCAGGGTTGACCTTCCGTCATGCAAACTCCTGCATCAACCAGGCGGCTGCAATCGTATCGGGAAGTTCGAACGTGTATGTTCACCAGATTCAGGCGATTTGGAATAACTGGGGCGGATTTCAGCTCTCCGGGGATACAAATGTCACGGTGACCAATTCAATCGCCAGCCATAACGGCGGCGTTGGATTCATGGGAGGCAGGAGCGTCAACACAACCTTCAGCTACAACGAGAGCGACTTTAATAACTGGCGGGGAGCGGAAGGCGCTTTTTATGACTGGGGCATGGGTGGCGCGAAAATGTTCCAGTTGCACACAGCTACCGTTCAGGATCATTACTCTTACGGCAACCAGGCGCAAGGTCTGTGGTTTGATACCGACAATAAAAACATCACGGTTAACAACGTGACCGTGGCTGGAAGCGCGGGAGCGGCACTCCAACTTGAAGCGAACGAAGGTCCGATTACGGTTGAGAATAGCCACTTTTGTACTAGCAACACGGGCGTGACCACTTTGAACCAGGAGAAGTTGACGTTGAAGTACAACAACCTCTACGGCAATGGCGGATTCGGGCAATATTCCGGCCAGATATTCATCGCCGGACGAGCAGGCGGTCATGTTATTTACGATTGGCAGACAGGTCAATACTATGATCTGTTTACTTCCGGCACTGTTTTGACCGGAAACAATTTTCAAGATGCTTGGGCCGGACAGCACCTATTCGGTACATATCTGAGCGGGAGTGATTGGTCCGACTTCGCATACTCTCTCGTAGCGAGCGGAAACCATTGGTACGACCCCGGCACTACGTACTCGTTCATGCTGCCCAGCGCGCATCTCGTGAATTTCACAGGGTGGAAGAGCGCAACTGGCACTGATTACAGCTCCTATTGGGCCGGTTCGCCAGCATCATCCGGATGCGCAATTCCGTGGCAGAGCTACGCTGATTTTGCCGTCAACCTGAACGCGCAGAGCTACTCAATGTCGGCTGGGCATGGTTCCATTGGAGTGCAGGTCGCGAACTATAACTATGGCACGGTAAGTCTATGGGTAACAGGCCTACCCGCGAATGTGAGTGCATCGCTCAGCACCAGCAGTATTTATAGCGGCGTTGCCACGGTAACTCTCTATGCGAACAAGTATGCAGCGCGCCAAACCGTGCCGATTACGATTTGGGCGGTAAGTGGAAACCGCGTTCATCCCGTAACCGTCAACGTTTATGTCACCCCTGCCTGATCAAAGAACGAGAAGCAGTTAGCAAGTCCTAAAGACTCCCAGGATGATACCTGGGAGTTTTTTTATTGATCCGTACCGCGAACGTTGATAACTCGTGCATATAGAAGACGATATTGAAGCCAGCTTGTGGAAAAGGCAAAAAAATACTTTAGTACCCATCCTCTTCGTGACATTGATCACTGCCTTTGCGATAAACTACATACAACATATCAATAAGATATTCCATACCTAGAAGCTCAACTCGGAAAACTGAGTGTGCCTGCGTACAGATTCGCCCGATCGATAGGGTGCTGCGTTCTTTGTGTCTCATTGCCATGGTTTCTAGCTGCGCCAGAGGGTGCGTTGCAATAAACGGCCCTCTTTGTGGACCCAGCTGTCTGAATCAACCATCGGGTCGTACTATCGGACGGCTCACAACAAGTTAAGCGCGATTCGCACCTTAACCTTGAGGATCTGTAATGAAACTAGCGCACGTCTTTACTTTTATTTCCTTTATATCTCTATTGATTGCTGGCCCTTATGCCAAATGCCAAGCGAATGTAGTCGAGAATCAGACCACTCTTCTGTATGTGGATGCACAAAAGGGCTCGGACTCCAACATCGGTTCAAGTTCATCGCCTCTGAAGAGCATTCAGGCCGCAGTGAATAAGGCCAATGTGAATAATCAGAAGAAAATCGGGACAAAAGTCATCGTGAATGCCGGAGTTTACCGCGAAACGGTGGGTGTCAATCCTGTGTCGAATCAGTCCACCGTTCCACTGACAATTCAAGCTGCCGTGACGGGGACTGCCATCATTTCTGGTGCGGATCTTCTGGGTAACTGGGCCATGGATCCGGGCTATTCATCGGCATATACGACGTCGTGGTCTTCGGCGATGGGAGCATGCGCACTTCCAAGCGGCTGGCCGACTGGTTATTCGTCAATCGCGTTCCGCACCGAAATGGTCTTTGTGAACGGAACACCGCTCACGCAGGTGCTGTCGTACTCGCAGATGCGCGCTGGAACGTTCTATATCAATGAGAGTTACAAATTACTTCATGTATGGCCTGCTGCGGGAACTAACATGCAGACAGCCGTGGTAGAGGCCGCTTCGCGTCAAAAGACCGTGAGCGTGACGGGCAGAACCAATGTCGTTCTCCGCGGTCTGGCACTTACGCATGCGGCAAGTTGCGTGAATACAAGCGGCGCTACCGTGACCTCCTCATCGAATGTGCTGATCGACGCGGTGCAGGCGAACTGGAATAATTGGGGAGGCTTGGGAGTTTTTTCGAGCAGTAACGTGACTGTGCAGAATTCAGTGGCTAGTTACAATGGTGGCGTCGGCTTTATGGGATGCAAGGGCCAGAATATTCTCTTTAACTTCAATGAAAGCGACTACAACAACTGGCGGGGCGCACAAGCCGCGTTTTACGATTGGGCAATGGGCGGAGCCAAGTTTTTCCAGATGCGCAGCACAACCGTTCAGAAGCATTTCTCTTACAACAACCAGGCACAAGGGCTCTGGTTCGATACAGACAACAAGAACATAACGATCAATAGCCCAACGCTTGCGGGCAACACAACCCCCGCCCTGCAGATTGAGCGAAATGAGGGGCCTATTTTGCTTGAGAATGGCCATCTATGTTCGAGCGGTGTAGGTCTAAATCTGTTGACGAGCCAACAAGTGCAGGTCGAGAACAATACGTTCTACAACAACGGAGCGACAAATAAATACCAGGCACAGATTTATCTCGCGGGCCAGGCGGGGGGAATCTACATTACAGATTGGCAGACCGGACAGACCTACGACCTGTTCACGAAAGGACTCGTCCTCACCGGAAACACGTTTGTTGATGGCGCGGTAGGCCAGAATGTTTTCGGAACATATTTGAGCGGAGCCGACTGGACAGATTTTGCCAACTCGTTAAACGCCAGCAATAATGTCTGGTACGATCCGTTCGCCACTAACGCATTCAAAGTCGTCAACGGACATCTCGTGAATCTGGCGGCGTGGCAAAGCACCGTGGGAACCGACTACAGTTCAAAGTGGGCTGTTCCAGCCACGTCTCCAACGGCGGCTTGTGCCATTCCAGCGCCGAAATATTCAGATTTCAATGTGGTGGTCAATGCTAACGCTTACACGATGGCTTCGGGATCGGCATCAGCTACGGCGAGAGTGTCGTCCTTCGGATTCGGAACCGTGAATCTAAGTGTGAGTGGACTGCCAGCAGGCGTATCTGCAAAGATCAGCAATGGCTCATTAGTTAGTGGGACGTCAACGATCACATTTTCCTCAACCTCATCCGCAAGCAACCAGACTCTACCGGTTACTCTATGGGCGGTGAGTGGCAGCAGGGTTCATAGCGCCACTTTCAACCTCCATGTAGTGCCTCTTTAAGCCTCATTACCGCAAAAGAGCAGCTTTCGAGAATCAAGGCCTTCGGCACGAATCGTCCGAAGGCCTTTTCTTTTGCCGTTAGCGACGAAATCGCATCTAAACTAAGACGTTGTCAAAAACTGCTCGACGCGGCTCCCTTCTCTATCCGATTGGGAGTCGCGAATTCCGGACAGCTTCAGGAACTATCTAGTATGAAGATTCTCTTGTCTGCCTACGCTTGTGAGCCGAATAAAGGCTCGGAACCAGCTGTGGGTTGGAATTGGGCATTGGCGCTGAGACAGCGCGATTACGATGTTCACGTTCTCACAAGGAGCAACAACAGGCAGTCAATAGAGAGAGCTCAAGACCTGACAGATTCGCAGTTGACTTTCCATTATTATGATCTTCCTCAATGGTCACGATTCTGGAAGTACTGGCCCGGGGGGATCTATCTGTACTATCTGCTGTGGCAGATGGGCGCTTATCGGATAGGAAAGAAACTGCATACCGCCGAGCAATTCAGCCTGGTTCACCACATCACTTTTGTCTCATATCGTCAACCATCGTTCATGGGCAGTCTGGGCATTCCGTTTATATTCGGGCCGGTCGGCGGAGGTGAGACCATGCCTCCACAGTTTCGCAAGTCTCTTCCGTTTGTAGGCCGGCTGATTGAGTGGTTTCGCGATATTGGCAATCGCGGCCTTGGATTGGACCCACTAATGCATCGCACTTACTCGAGCGCCAACGTCATCGCCTGTGCCACGGGCGAAACATTGCGCGCGATTCCTGCTCGGTTCCAAAACAAATGCATAGTGCAGCGCGCAATTGGAATCACGGCCAATGAGCCGGCCGCTTCAGTGATTCGGCCGGAAGAAGAGCCATCGTCGCCACAACTTCTGTTCGTCGGCCGACTGCTCTATTGGAAAGGTCTACACCTCGTATTGCGTGCGCTTTTACAGGCCAGAGGTGAGGTTCGCGGGCTGAGACTACGCATCATTGGCGAGGGAACGGACAGCCAATGGCTCAAGCAGGAAGCGAAGCGCTGGAAAGTCGATGACATTGTGGATTGGATTACGCGCATTCCGCACGATGAAATGACCAGGGAATATCAAAACAGCATGGCCTTCGTTTTTCCGAGCCTGCACGACTCGGGTGGCATGGTGGTGCTGGAGGCGCTGTCCGAGGGCCTCCCCGTAATTTGCCTTGACGTTGGCGGCCCCGGCTCGATCGTTGACTCTTCTTGCGGTTTCTCATTAGAGGTAGGAGAAAAGAGCGAATGCGAGGTCGTCGAGGAACTTGCCACGTCTATAAAACGGTTATGCAACGAACAGGAACTGCGCAAGGAACTCTCGCATGGAGCGCGAAAGAGAGCACGCTCGCTAACTTGGGGCAGTGCTGCGGAGGCGGTCTACTCTCAGCCGTCCATTCCAAAGCGGAAGGGGACCGGAGTTCTTGTATAATGTTGATTTAATGAAACTTATTATTTTCGCGCGTATTCTCGAGAATAGCGGAAGGTCGCAGTCAGCTATCGGGGAGCTTTCCTTTTCCTCATGTTTCGTGAAAACATCATCTGGGGCAGCAAACTTCCGGCAGGCTGCACCTGTCAAACGTTTGTGAATTGCCCGGAAGTTTCAATGCTTCACGGCAATGACGGTAAGCTTAGGAATTAGTGATCGAAATTCCCAAATCGCACCTATCTTCCATTCGGCTCTCAGTGCTCTTGATGATGCTGGGGGCGTGCGTGTTCTTCTGGGGATTCGGCTATAAGCTCTCCCTGTATCGCTTCCATCAACCGAACGTCCATCGGATTCCGGTAGCGAAATTGCTATCGCGCAATGAAGACACCAGTGCAACCGACAGCACACGGCTGTGTCTTGCGAAACTTTCTCTATCCGAACATGGACCTGCATACAGCTACGTAGTCTTCTTGCTTTCATTGGGAAATCTAGCGGGATCGAAAACCACGTGGGACAGGCAGTACCTTGCGCTGCCAAAGCGCTGGAGTTCGCTTTCTACTGCGATTCTCAGCGTCGTTTTTTTCAGGCCGCCCCCAATCCTCTCCTCGCTCTAATCCTGAACTGAATCAAAGCGAATCATCCAGTCCTAACCGATTGGTCGATGGCATTTTCGGAGCGGCGGCATCATCTGCTGTCGCCGATGCAATACAGGACCTAAGAAAAGGTGCAGCTACTCATGCGAAAGCCCTGTTTCATTTCTCTGATTTGGATAGCGTTGGTCTCATTAATGAGCCTCGCCGGGTGCCGGTCTGGCGCCAAAGGTTCCGATGCGAATGCAGCCGAGACGCCGACGGCGATAGTGGCGCCCGTTGCCAGAGGATCGATTGTGCGCAAGTTGAACCTGGCAGGTCAATTTCAGCCCTACCAGGTGGTCGACGTTCACGCCAAGGTGTCCGGTTATATTCGTCATATTTTTGTCGATATTGGCGACAAGGTTCACCAGGGCCAGACATTGGCGATCCTGGAGGTTCCTGAGTTGAACGCTCAGCTTAAGGGAACGGTATCGGAACTGGCGCGAAGCAAAGACGAAATCACGCGAGCTGAAAATGAAGTGTCGCGTGCGCAATCAGAACATAACGCACTGCACAGCGATTACAAACGCCTCAAGCAAGCTTCCGCGGCTCAACCAGGATTGATTGCAGAGCAGGAACTCGATGATGCGCAGTCAAAAGACTTGGCGGCAGAAGCGAGAGTTGACGCCGCAAAGTCTGCATTAGCCGCAGCACAGCAGCAATCGGAGAGCGCCAAGGCCGATAACGAGCGTGTAGGTGACCTTGCCGACTACACCAAAGTGACGGCGCCACTTGATGGCGTGATCGTCAACCGCTACGCGGACACCGGCGCGCTGATTCAGGCCGGTACCACCTCCGACACACAGTCCTTGCCTATCGTGAGGCTGTCCCAGAGCAGCTTGCTTCGACTTCGTCTGCCAATTCCTGAAGATGCGGTGGAGTACATCCGCGAAGGATCAACAGTCATGGTTACCGTGGACGCGATCCACCGTTCGTTTGAAGGGAAAGTTGTGCGCTTTACGAGAGATTTGAATGTAGCTACCAGAACCATGGAGACGGAGATCGACGTTGAAAACAAGGACTTGTCGCTGACTCCTGGGGAGTATGCGAATACAACCATTGAACTCGAACGCCATGACAAGGTGTTGACGATTCCTGTGCAGGCAGTGATTCGTAATGGCAACCATCAGTCGGTTTTGGTGGTGGATGCGTCGCGTCACGTTCAGGCACGCAACATCGAAACGGGACTGCAAGGTTCGAATTTGATAGAGGTGAGGACAGGGCTCGCTGAGGGCGACCTCGTCATCACGGGCAATCAATCGAACTATCAGCCGGGCGAAGCTGTGACGACGAATCTCCAGCAAAGTACGGTCGACGATATACGGGAAGAGCAGTCCGGGGGAACCAAGTAAATGCCAAAGTTTGCGTTGAAATACCCCTTCTTCATCATCATGGTGTGTCTCGTAATTGTGGTGCTGGGAGTCTCGAGTATCGCCTCGATGCCAGTGGATCTATTCCCGCAAATAGACATGCCGGTCGTTGTTGTTGCGACGTTCTACTCAGGCATGCCTCCTGAACAGATTGAGGCTGATATAACCGACACTTTTGAAAGATTCTTTACACTGGGCAACAACATTGATCACATTGAGTCGCGCTCGCTTACTGGCGTGAGCTTGATCAAGATATATTTTCAGCCCGGCACTGATCCGAATGCTGCCCTCAGCAACATTTCCAATCTCGCCATGGCGGATCTGCGAAGACTCCCACCCGGCACTTTGCCTCCGGTCGTGCTGGGTATGGACGCATCGAGTCAGCCAGTCTGTCTTGTGACCTTAAAGGGGCAGGGTTTGAATGAAACGGATCTGAAGGATCTTGCGCAATTCCAGGTGCGCAATCAGATCGCCAGCGTCGCCGGAGCGTCCGTGCCCCAGCCCTTTGGCGGACGATATCGGCAAATCATGGTCTACGTCGATCCACTGAAACTCGAAGCTCACAACCTGAGCCTCATGGACGTCGTTCGCTCTGTGAACGATTCAAATCTGATCTTGCCGGCCGGCGATGTGAGGATCGGTCCGAAAGACTACAACATCTATGCCAACAGCCAGGTCCCTACTCCTGAACAGATTAACGACCTTCCCCTGAAGTCCGTCGGAAACGCCTCCGTGCTTGTCGGCGATGTCGGGAAAGCCGAGGATTCGGGGACGCTTCAAACCAATATCGTTCGCATTGACGGCCAGCGATCGGTGTATGTTCCTGTGTTAAAGCAAGGCGGCGATAGTAACACCATCACCATCGTCAATGGGATGAAGGCTGCGATCAAAGACTTGGTTGACATACCTTCGAGCCTCAAGACAGCAGTTGTCTTCGATCAGTCGGAATTTGTCAAGTCGGCGCTCAGAAATCTGGGCAACGAAGGCGGCATTGGTCTCGTTCTGACCGCTTTAATGATCCTCCTCTTTCTTGGAAGCATTCGAGCCACATTCGCCGTTCTCTTGTCCATTCCGCTGTCGGCGTTTGCCGCCTTTATCTGCATCCGCATCGGCGGCGGATCGATAAACACCATGGTTCTTGCCGGTCTCGCGCTCGCTTTTTCCCGCTTGATCGACAATTCGGTGGTCGTCCTTGAGAATATTTTTCGCCACCTCGAGATGGGAGAATCACCCCAGGTGGCTGCAGAATCGGGCGGACGCGAAGTGCAGTTGCCAGTCCTCGCCGCGACATTCACCACGGCTATCGTCTTCTTTCCCGTTGCATTGCTGTACGGCGTTAGCCGGTATTTATTTACGGCTCTGGCTCTTGCAGTTGTTTTCTCGCTCTTCGCGTCTTACATCGTGGCCATGACGGTTGTTCCCCTTTACTGCGCGCGCTTCATCAAAGCCTCAGAGGTCCATGCCTCAGAAGAAGAGGAGATCAACGCAGAAGGCCAGCTTGAGTTTCGGAGAGAGGTGAAAGTCTCTTTCTTCACAAGAATCGTTCGTGCGTTCAACCATCGTTTTCAACGAATGCTTGAGCTATACGTTGTCGCGGTAAATCGGGCAATTTTGAAGCCTATTTCCAGCACCGTCGGAATTCTTGGCGCAGTCGTTCTGATTTTGGCTCTTTTTCCCCTTCTTGGGCGCGCATATTTCCCACGGACGGATCCAGGTCAGTTTGTTATCAACATCAAGTGTCCAAGCGGAACGCGACTCGAACTGAGCAACAAGTACATTGGGCAGGTAGAGGAGGAAATTCGGCAGGTAATCCCCGCTAACGATCTCGGTATGATCGTCTCCAACATCGGTGTCACTCCTGATTTATCGGCCATCTACACTAGTAACTCATCGATGGACACTGCATTTGTGCAGATCAGTTTGAAGCAAGATCACAAACTGGGTAGTTATGAGTATATGAGGCGCGTTCGGAAAAAGCTCGCGAGAGATATGCCAATGCTGTCGACATATTTTCAGGCTGGCGGATTGGTCGACTCGGTGATCAATCAAGGGCTGCCGGCACCGATCGATGTGCAGGTAAGCGGAAATGACATGGATCAGTCTTATGAAATCGCTTCACAGATTGCAGTGAAGATCAAAGCGTTAAAAAACGTGAGCGATGTTCTAATCCCGCAAAACCTTCGCTATCCAGGCCTCGAATTGAGCATTGATCGCGAACGCGCAAGCCTTATTGGCTTATCACCTAAAGAAGTTGTTGACAATGTGATCACAGCGCTCACTTCAAATGGCATGATTGCTCCCAGTTATTGGATTGATCCGAAGACTGGAAATAACTACATGCTTACGGTCCAATACTCTGATAACAAGATTGGAAACATGAGTATGGACGACTTTAAGCAAATCCCGCTACACGCCACAAATCAGACGAACTACACGCCGTTGAGTTCCGTTGCAAACATCACCGAGATCAATACTCCAACTGAAGTAGACCACTACAAGATACGTCGCGTAATCGATGTGTATGTCATGCCCTCGACCGAAGCGCTGCAGCAAGTAAATCATCAAGTGCAGGGGGTAATTGATAGCACCAAAAAGCCTGCGAATATCCGTATAACAGTGCGAGGGTCCGTCGTAAGCATGAATGAATCCTTCAAACGATTCGCAATCGGTCTGCTGCTGTCTATCCTTTTGGTTTATCTGATCCTGATGGCCCAGTTTGCATCCTTTGTCGATCCCTTCATTATTCTCATGGCAATTCCACCAGGAATGGCCGGCGTGATGCTCATCCTGCTTCTGACCGGCAGCACCATGAACATCATGTCTCTCATGGGCGTGATCATGATGGCTGGAATCGTCGTGTCCAACAGCATTCTGATTGTGGAGTTCGCAGGTCATCTGCATGAGACTGGGATCCCCATAGAGGAGGCTATTGTCCAATCCTGCAGAATCCGTTTGCGGCCTATCTTGATGACGTCACTCGCAACGCTTCTCGGAATGATTCCAATGGCACTTGGGCTGGAAGCTGGAAGTGAGCAATATGCGCCCCTGGCCCGCGCAATCATTGGTGGGCTCGGTGTGTCTGTTGTTCTTACGGTATTCCTTGTACCTGCGGTGTACTTGATCGTTCACGGTCGCAAGAAGAACCAGATGACTGTACAGGGAGAGGCATAGGTATAGATGATGATTCGATTGAAGACGCCGACGCGCAGGGTAACGATTGGCATTCTGGCTGTCGCAGTCTCTATGGACGCAATTTGCCAGACGCCTCCTCTGCGGGAGAAGATTCCAAACGCTCCTGCTTCCCGATTCTTTGCAGAGGGGGAGACACAGTCGGCAGCCACGGATGCGACGTCTGGAGCGGCCATGCAATCCAGTAGTCAAACATTAGGAACCTCCCATTCAACGACCGGAACTCAACTTACACGAAGCCAGGCCGAGCAGATGGCAATCAAGAAGAATCCACAAGTGACAGTGGCGCGTTTGATCTCGCTGGCGCAGCACCAGGTATATCGGGAAGTCAGGTCCGCAGAGTTGCCAACTGCAAACGCAGCCATCACGGCAGTTGAGGCAGAGGATGGGAGTCGCCTCTCTGCGGGAACTCTGACCGCATCGCGATTGATTACGCATGCGGGCGCAGGCGGAGGATTCTCGCAACTGCTAACGGATTTTGGCAAAACGCGAAACCTTGTTGCATCGGCAGCTCTTCAGGAAAAGGCACAGATAGCGAACGCCATGGCAACTCAATTTGATATTGAACTCGCGACCGATCAGGCGTTTTACAATGCGCTACAGGCACAGGAGACGCTTAAGGTTGCGCAGCAAAATGTGACGACGCGTCAGACCCTGCAGTCGCAGGTGAATCAAATGACGATTAACAAACTGAAGTCCACATTGGACCTGAGTTTTGCTGATGTCAACCTTTCGCAAGCCAAATTGCTCGCGTTGGATGCTCAGAACAACGCAGATTCAACGATGGCGGCGCTCGATTCGGTGCTGGGGTTCGATCATCAAATGATGTTCATACTGGTCGATGATGGTTCAGATCCTCAACGGCCACCGCCGGAGATTGACCAGTTGATTCAAGCGAGTCTGAAGCAACGGCCCGATTTGCAGGCTACTCAATTCAGTCAACAGGCTGCAACGAAGTTCAGTCATGCTGAGCATAATCAAATGTTTCCGACCATAACTGCTGCGGGTACGTTAGGATCTGTTCCGATTAGACCTGCCCAGTACTACACTTCGAATTGGTGGGGCGGTATTGGAGTGAACATAAATATCCCTGTCTTCAATGGTTTTCTTTATTCGGCGCAAGCGCAAGAAGCATCGCTGCGCGCTCAGGCAGCTTCAGAGCAAACTAGAGATCTGCGGGACCGAATTGTGCGCGATGTAAGAACAGCATGGCTTACGGCGAATACGTCCTATCAGCGCGTGAGTGTTACCGCGGAATTGTTGAAACAGGCAGATCTTGGCCTGAAACTTGCTCAGACGCGCTATCAGATGGGTCTAAGTTCGATTGTTGAACTGAGCCAGGCAGAATATCAGCAGACTGATGCGGCAATTGGTAATGCAAATGCGCAATATCAATACCGCATGGCACTGGCGACGTTGAATTATCAGATCGGTAACGCACCCTAATTGTTAGTGGAATGGTTTGTAGGGACTTAGTGAAAATCATGTGAGCGTACGTCTGCAGTTGTAATATCGATGGGTTTGATGTGAGAAGCTTTCACGTGGGTTACGCCGTTCTGAATCTGCAATGTTCCTTTTATCTGAAGAAAGCGGCTACGCGTAATGACTGCGCGTTCCTGTTCAAACAAGTCAGGCGTAATGATGATGTTCGCTATTCCTGTTTCGTCTTCGAGTGAGAGAAAGACAAACCCTTTGGCGGTACCCGGGCGCTGACGCGCAATGACGCAGCCTGCGATTTGGACAATACAGTCCTGACTGTAGTGGGCAAGATCATCTGCAGAAAGACACCCTGTTTGCTTTAATGCGACACGGTGATATGTCATAGGATGAGGCCCGCAGGTGAGTCCACTGCCCGCATAGTCAGCAGCAAGACGCTCATCCGTGGTCATGCGCCTCAGAGGCATTGCTTCCTCATTTGAGATTGAATATTTTAGCAATGGCCCGATTGGACGGCCAGCCTTCTCTACTTGCCAGAGAGCATCGCGTCTGTGCTTTACATCGCCTACTAAATTCAGCGCGCCGATCTGCGCCAGAAGGACGAGGTCTTTTCTGCACAATTCCGGGACGCGCCGCGTCAAATCAACAACTGAGGTAAATTGGCCACCTGTATTGCGGGATGCAAGCAACGCCTCAGCAGAAGACTGTTTGAGCCCTTTGGCATAATTCAAACCAATGCGAATCGACAAAGTGTTGTCAGGCTCATGCTCGATCGAACATAGCCAATCGGATCGTTGAACACATATAGGACGAACCCGCAATCCGTGCCGTTGGGCATCTTTTACAAGGACGGCAGGCGAATAAAAGCCCATTGGTTGATTGTTTAAAAGGCCACAAGTGAATGCGGCCAGGTAATGAACCTTTAGATACGCAGAAGCATAGGCTATAAGCGCAAAACTCGCAGCATGGGACTCAGGAAAGCCATACATGGCGAATGATGAGATACCCTGAACGATGTTGTCTTGCTCATGCGGTCCTATTCCATTACGTGTCATACCAGAGCGCAGACGATGTTCAAGATCGCGCATTCTCTGCATAGAGCGTCGCATGCCAACGGCACGACGCAATTCTTCAGCTTCTGAGCCAGTAAAACTTGCGACGACCATAGCCATGCGCAACAACTGTTCTTGAAAGAGAGGCACACCCAATGTTCGCTTTAGTACAGGTTCCAGCATCGGATGTGGATAGGTGACTTCTTCCTGACCCTGGCGTCTGCGCATATAAGGATGCATCATTTTACCGACGATTGGCCCGGGGCGAATTATGGCGACCTGCACAACGACATCATAAAAACATCTTGGCGCGTTATGGGGCAGGGAAGCCATCTGCGCTCGGCTCTCAATTTGAAACATGCCAACCGTATCAGCCTTGCAGAGTGTATCGTAGACAATTTGATCCTCGGGTAAAGACGCAAGGTCAACCTCCGTGCCATAGTGGCGCGGAATTAATTCTAGCGAATCTTTCAGTGTGGCCATCATGCCAAGCCCAAGTAAATCAACCTTGATAAGTCCGAGGTCAGCGCAATCTTCCTTGTCCCACTGAACTACTGTTCGACCTGGCATCGATGCGCGTTCGATAGGGACAATGCGGTTAAGCATGCCTGAACAAATAACCATTCCTCCAGAATGCTGACCCAGATGACGTGGCAGATCGCACACACGCATGCATAGGTCGAGATATTTGGCGATCGTGGGATGATTGATGTCGAAACCTGCTTGATCAAAGTGCCTTGCCATCGTGTCATTCTCTCCGCGCCACTCCCAGTGGCCTACGAGACTTGATAGTTTTGCTAGTTGCTGCTGGTCGAAGCCGAGGGCTTTGCCAACTTCTCGCGCGGATGATCGCCCTCGATATGTAATGACATTGGCTGTCATCGCAGCACCCAATGCGCCATAGCGTTCGTATATGTACTGAATGACGCGCTCGCGATGATCACCAGAGGGCAAATCAAGATCGATGTCTGGCCACTCGCCACGACTTTCGCTGAGAAAGCGTTCGAAAAGCAATTCCATCCCGATCGGGTCGACAGCTGTGATTTCAAGCGCGAAACACACTACAGAGTTAGCAGCAGATCCGCGCCCCTGGACGAGAAATCCATTCTGTTGACAGAATCGGATAATGTCCCAGACGATGAGAAAATAGCCCGCAAATCCCAGCTTTGCAATTAACGCTAGCTCATACTGGGCCTGCTTGCGAGCTCTTTCCAAGAGACTGTGCTTTAACCTTGTTGAGTAGCGTTTGCGGATACCATCTTCTACGCGCTTGGCAAGAAAGGTATCCATCGTTTCGCATTCAGGTACCGGGTATTGAGGAAACTCATAGCCGAGATTATTCAATGTAAACTCAAGCCGATCACTCACAATGCGAGTATTGGCGATGGCCTCGGAGAAATCGCGAAATAGACCTGATATCTCCCGTGCAGAACGCAAGTGGCACAATGAATTTTTGCTCAATAATCGCCCTGCATTGTGCACAGTGGTGTGATGGCGAATTGAAGTAATAATGTCGAGAAGTTCGCGGTCACTTTGCTTAGCGCATCGCACCCCATTGGTCGCCACGATGGGAACACCGCGGTGTGATGCAATGTTCAGGAGTGCTGAATTGCGAGATTCTTCTTCACGTTCGCAGTGGCGCTGGAGTTCGACGTACACGTTGCTGCGTCCGTAGATGGAGGTAATTCGATCGAGTGCCTTGTGCGCACCTGCATCACCCTCGTGATTGAGAGCAGCGGCCAGGGGACCTTCTTCACCACCAGTCAGACAGATCAGGCCTGATGAAAATTCCTCTAGATCATCGAACGTCGCTGCGCCTTCAGCTTTTGTAGTTTCGCGCATTTTGAAGCGAGTGATGAGTTGGCAAAGATTTTGATATCCAACCTGCGTTGCGCAGAGGAGGAGAATACGAGGCGGTTCGTCCAGGCAACAATGAGGAAGCCATTCGGGAGGAACAAGCCTATTGCCGAAAGACGATACGGCGATCTCTGCACCAATATGTGCCTTTATATGGTTTTGCTTTGCGGAGGTATGAAAACGAGCAGCACCATACAAGCCATTTCGATCAGCCAGTGCCATCGCTGGCATATCAAGTTCAACGGCTCGCTCGATAAAGGTCTCAGGTTCGGATGCGCCGGCTAGAAAGCTGAATGCGCTTGATGCATGGAGCTCAACATATTGTTCAGCTTTGCAAACTGTCTGTGTACAGATGGTGATGCCGCGAGCGTCAGTCATAGAACGCCTCTAGCAGCCATTTATCTTTTAAATAGTCATGAACAATCAGGCAGCCGATGGCCTCGCCAAGGTTGTTGATTGCCTTGACATCCCACTCTTCCAAATTCCATTTGTTAACGGACCACCAGCAGCCGCTTGAACGCCATGGGCCATAGGCTGCCTGCACCTCGTAACGATCTGCACCGTCATGAAATGCAAACAGCTTTTGTGAATGAAGTTTTACGCGTAGCGGATGAGGTGGCCGCTTACGCCGCAGCGATATGCGCACAGTCGTGTCATTGCAATGGGCTGGTTGATTCGGAATTACGAAGTTCTCAATATCGAAACTGCCGCTGCGATGCGAATCTCTCAATACCGCAGAACCAACACGATCATCACCAACCAGTGCTTTTAGCCTGGCGAGTGTAACATCGAGGCGTGACGGTTCCGGAGTTTGCGGCACAAAGAGTCCTAGCTGTACCTTGCTTTGTTGTCCGGCTTCAGCCGTTAATGTTAGCGATGTTATCGCTGCTTGTGGTGGATGCGCTGCGATCTCGATCTGAAGAAGTTTTAAAAGGAATTTGCGATCACTGGAAGGTATCGCAGGCCGAATCACGCGTTCATACACGAGTTGCTTTTCAAGTAACATTTGAACTGTAAGGGTTGCTAACGAAAGAGCCCTACTCGTGACGCGCGCTACTAGTTTGTTGATCATGTTCGCGCCGATGAAGAGCAGAGAATCCAACTGTTCAATATGCGTTTCGAATTCGATGTGCTCTTTCAATTCAAACGCGGCTTCAATAGGCTGAAATGTGTGTTCTGCCGTTCCGCGCGAAAGCTCGAGCCATAGGCGTGCCTTCTGGCTGAGACGTGAAATCAATTCTTCTTCCGGTAATTCAGCCAGTTCGCCGAGTTTACCTATTCCCCACAGCGCAAAGGTTTCCTTCTGTGTCTGATCAAGTGGAAGCGAAGCAATCGGAATTGCTGCAATTGCGCTAGCTTCCTGTCCTATTGGAATAACTTTGATTCCGGGTATGAATTCAGCGCAAATGCGCACAGTATCAAAGTTGTGACTGATGCATACTGATGAGCGGAATCCGGCAGACGTAATTGCAGAATGTAGGCTCTTCGCGATAGCCTCACGCGGCCCAAACAATCGCTCACTACCAGATATGTCAAGCACAAATCCGCAGGCATTCGTGGCAAACGTCTCTTCAATACGTGGTGAGAACTTTGATAAGCATTCGAGAAGTACAGCGCGAGCGGCAAGTTCTGTATCCAACTTACGCACCAATACGCATATAGCCTTGAGCTCTTCAATTTCCAGGCGTGTCATGCCGATGACGGCGCCTAGCTTTCTGGCGCCTAGATTCAGTGAGCAGAGCTTTTCGTGGGGAGCAACGCCATCGATTATGACAACCGGTTGACCAAGGAGATCAGGCCTTAAGCGAAGCATTGCCTGCATCGGAAATTCAGCAGCATATATTGCGGCATATAGCGCATTGGATTGATTCGTCATGCGCGCTTCTCGCGGCTCCAGGGTGCTTGAGCAGACCAGGTGCTTCCGGGTGGTTTGCGATTGAGGCTGGCAAGGGGTGAGAAACGCTCTCTTCCACGATTCGCTCTGTAACTGAATCTACAAACAACGGTTCCTGCTACATCGCCCATAGTATCGGGCTGACACTCTACAACAACGGCAGCGCTCGATTGTGCATAGGCAGCTTTTCCAAGAACGACAAGGCTGCATCGAGTGCGGTCGGCTGCCTGTCTGAATCTGAACCATGTTGTGAGCGGGATACGGTTGCCGTGCTCGATAGCTACATCTGCTAGATCCAGAACAATGGCTGTGAACCCGCCGGCTTGCAAAAGCAGATCTGTAGCGCGAACTGACTGGTCGAGCCGCGTCCAGTGATGCTTTTTGTCCTGTTGCATATTTCGCATTGTGTATGTGGGCTTTTCGATGGGCAGGGTTGTGCAACGGATCCAAAGTAGATGTTTCAGACTGATGCCATTTGCTGCTGCCGATTCCGGATCCATCGCATTGCTCGCATCAATCCATGCGCAGACATTTCCATCCTGCGTGCGGCGAGCAAGAAACGCTAATGCGATACTGGTCCGCCCAGAAGATGCAGACCCTGTGATCTCACTGATGGCTCCCACAGGCAAACCACCGTCCAGTAAATTGTCGATTTCAGCAATACCCGTAGTCGCTGTTTCGCGAATAGATCGCGAAGCATGTGTGAGAACAGATGGATAGCGCTGTTGGAAATCACTCTCGATCTGTTGACGAATTGCGGCAGATGAAGGCATTGTTGAAGGCAATATTCGCCTTATGTTCGCCTTAGATTCGTATGAATTACTATATGTTGTCAACCCCTTGCAACTGTGGGAAAGTACAGTCCAGTGTCAGGTATGAAGTGATGTGCGTATTATATAACTCACTATATTACAATAATATAAAGCGATATATTCGCCTATTTGACGAGCTATTTTGCAGGTTCTAGATGTGCAGTAAAGTGCCGAAGAAATGGCGCTTCATAGGTAAGGCGCATTCCACGAATCCTTGTCCTGTTCCTGAAGACTTCAAGGATCACTTCAACCAGATAATCGACATGGCTTTGGGTATAAACACGTCGCGGCATCGCAAGTCGGACAAGATCCATCTGGGCTACGCCGGCAAACATCAACGTTCCGATTTCAACTGAACGCACTCCGCCTTCTAGATAAAGTTCACACGCTAATGCAACTCCCGGAAATTGATCAGAAGGGATATGTGGCAGAAAGGCACGAGCATCGATATAGATTGCGTGCCCACCCGGCGGTTGAACGATCGGAACTCCGCCCTCAGCGATATGGTTGCCCAGATATGCGGTCGAGGCAATTCGATAGCGCAGATAATCTACTTGCAGTGCTTCCTGTATTCCGACAGCAATTGCCTCGAGATCGCGCCCCGCAAGGCCACCATATGTTGGATATCCCTCGCTCAAAATCAACAGGTCCTTCTCCTGCTGCGCAAGCAGGTCATTGCTGGTACATAGAAACCCGCCAATGTTTGCCATGCCGTCTTTCTTGGCTGACATGGTACATCCGTCGCCATAACGGAACATTTCCTGCGCGATCTCTTTCGGAGTTTTGTCAGCATAGCCCGGCTCCCGCAGTTTTATGAACCATGCGTTCTCTGCGAATCGACAGGCATCGAAGTAGAGCGGAATCCCATGTCTCCTGCAGATCGCACTTACCTGGCGTACGTTCTCCATGGATACTGGCTGGCCGCCGCCAGAGTTGTTTGTCACTGTAAGCATCACCAGCGGAATACGCTCGCGACCCACGCGCGCGATCAGTAGCTCAAGCGCGGCTACATCCATGTTTCCCTTGAATGGATAGTGCAAAGACGGCTGGCGACCTTCGGGGATGAGTAGGTCCACCGCTTCGGCGCCAACAAATTCAACGTTGGCACGGGTCGTATCGAAGTGTGTGTTGTTGGGAACGACATCGCCTTTTTTGCACGTCACGCTAAACAGAATCCGCTCTGCTGCACGGCCTTGGTGAGTGGGAATAACGTGTGTGTACCCCACGATGTCGTGAATCGAATCGCGAAAACGATCGTAGCTGCGACTTCCGGCATAGCTCTCATCACCCTCCATGATGGCTGCCCATTGATGCGTAGACATGGCCCCGGTGCCCGAGTCTGTGAGTAGGTCGATGAGCACATCATCAGCCCGCAGCAGGAACAGGTTGTAATACGCGGCCTTCAATAATTCTTCGCGTTGCGCGCGAGTCGTCCAGCGAATAGGTTCCACGCTCTTAATTCGAAATGGCTCGATGATGGTTTTTACCGCCATGTCACACCCCAATCGTTCGACAGCATATTTGGATGAAGGTCGAACGCTAACGATCGGCCAGTGCTTTCCAACAGACAGTCTATTCGCATGAAGAGGGAAGCGCCTAATGATGCAGCATCGAATTGCAGATCTACTCGGCTGCAAGTTTACGCAAGCGGTCTCTTACATTCCAGAATGCCCGTCCATCGTGATAGGCGGCCTTCCAGATTGAACCCTTGTCTTGCGTCAGAGGAGTACCATCGGCCTTCGTCAAGTTGAAGTCGCCGTGAAACTGGGCATCGATAGTGTGATGCTTGATGAAGTTCCACTGCTCCACAAACCGCTTGAAATACATGGCGTCCTGCTTGCCATAGCGCTCGTGCATCATCAGCAGTGCGTTCAGGCCTTCTACTTGCACCCACCACTCCTTCCTGGTGTCTTCAGATTTTCCAAACGTTGTCCCCTCGCGGTAGAAGCCGCCGTTCTTCGTGTCCCAGCCATACGCGAGAGCGTGATCAACCAGCATCCGGGCCATTCGTTCAGTTTTCTCACTCGCTTTATGATGAAGCGCTTCATCGGTCTCGAGCATCAGGTATGCAGTTTCAACGTCGTGTCCATACGAATCATGATCGGGTATCGGTTGCCAAGCGTTTGTGAAATATAGATTCATAACGCCAGGCTCAACGCAGATTTTCTCGCGGACGATCGTGAGCAATTCCTCAAGTCGCAGGCGCAACGTGGGGTCCGGCCACACTGCATAAAGCTGCGTGAACGCTTCAAGCAGATGAATGTGGGTATTCATGGATTTAAAGTTGATTGGCCCAATGGCGTTCGTTGCTACCGTCCCATTTGGAACCTGAGGCACGATCGGAGTTCCGTCGCGAGCTAGCCACTCAAAATAGCCGCCATTTATCGGGTCATGTGCGTGCTTATCGGCCCATAGAAATCCATTCTTGGCAGTCTCCAGGGCCTTGGTATTACCGGTTGCCTGGTATGCTGCGGCTGCACCGTAGATGCAGAAGCCGATGCCATAGAGTTCTTTTTCATCACCGAAATCCGGAGTGATCCTGCCTTCGTTGTTCAACCCCCAGAAGAACCCGCCGTACTGTTTGTCCCACATGACATTGGCAAGAAAATCTATTCCCTGATTGACGATTGGCTTGAATTGATCTTTAAGACCCGGTTCTCGAAGCACGACCTGCGATGCCGTCCAGGTCATGCGTCCCTGAAAAACGGAAAATTTGCCGTCGCCTGGTAACTCGTGCCAATCGCGAGCGAAATTCGAATGAAAGCCGCCATACTTGCTATCGACTGAGCGGGGAAACCATACGTCAAGCACGTCGGTATGCAGAGCGTCATTGACTTCGGCGGCAAGTGCCAGATAGGTTTCGCGCATGGGCGCCCTGTCGATCGCAGGGTCTTCCGATGACGATGACTGCGCCATGCACGACAAGCCGATGCACAAGAGCAATAGTGCGAGACGTTTCATGATCGGCAACTGCTCCTCCCGCGCGAATGTATCATGGCAAATTGTCGCGTCCTGATTCTAGTCGGATTTTCAGATCATATTGAGCGCTGGTAAAACTTCCTGTTAGTCTTAAAGCAAATATTTTATTAACTGCGGTCGGCAGCTTCCCTGGAAAGAGCACTGTGAGTACTCAGAAGCTGTGCGCCTGCGACCAGACTCGTCGAAGTCCTATTTGCGTGGAGATAGAGTTCATCGACACTGTTAAACAGCCCTTCGCTGCTATTGTGAAAAACCTTTCCGAGGTAGAAACAAGTGGCCTGTGGCTGAATCCGTTCCGAGGAATTCCACGAGGTCCGCGCCTCTCTCGGTTCGATGTGATCTACCTCGACGAGCAATGCCGGGTCCTGGAGTTCGCTGAGAATTTCACCGAGGCTGAATTTGAGCCGTTTTATGGGGAAGCCGCCAGCGCGCTAGTTCTTCCGCCGCACACACTGGGCTCCTTTCAGATCAGAAAAAGAGATCGACTCAGGATTTGCAGTGGGAAGAGTGTGCTCGCCCCCTCAGGGGCTTTATCGGCTGGAAATGAGGAATCCCAGTGGTGTGCCAGCGACCCTGGAACTCGAAATTCTCAAGCACCGGGCCTCCATAAACGGTCTCCGACGATAGATATAGTTGCGCATTCTGAGGCTGATGAAATGCCTTCGTTCAAACTGCGAATGCTCCGCTGGCTCTTTAACATCCCTGCCTCGATAGATCGCCGTCGTGGCGAACGATTTCCGGCACCGGCTCTTGTCGCCTACTACTGGACAGGTGGAGAACCAAAGGCCAACGAGATTGGCAACGTGAGCCATCGCGGTCTTTACCTGTTCACGGAGGAGCGCTGGCATTTGGGAACGCGAATCCTGATGACACTGCAGAAGAAGACTAGCGGCGAAGTTGGCTCCGAACAGATCACTCGCGTTGAATCCGAGGTAGTTCGTTGGGGCAAGGATGGAATCGGGTGCGAATTCGTTCAATCAGAATTCGTCGACTTGAATACTGGCGGAGTTGTCGAGGATAAGGAATTCGACCACGAAGCTTTTGCAAAGTTTCTAAGCAGCTTACTTGTGAAAGATTCAGGCGGGCATCAATCGACGATCCGTTGAAGGCCTGAACCTCAGTCACACCAGAATGCTCTACCCAACGATTGCCAGGCAATTATCACGCGGAACTGTCAGTACTTACAGTTCACGGCGACGTGGTCGACGGAGTATTGCTTGTGAGTGTTGATTTCTACTCTTAAGCACGAACCGATTCAGCGCCTGAAAACCGCACACAATCCTTGATCTTTCGGCGATGCGTTCGTTGATTCTGACGTCGTAAACGCACAACCGACCACCAACATCCAAACAGGAGAACTAAAAATGCAGAAGCAGAAACCCTTGCTAGTTCTAGCGTTGCTGGGCACAATGGCCCTCGTCAGCGCACCGATATTTGCCCAGGCAGCGCAGAGTGCGCCCGCAACGGCGACGGCAAGCCTTGACCAGGACATCAAGATGCTGCGAGCAGACGTTCAATCGTCAAGGAAATCAATCACAGCGGCGAACCTGAACCTGACCGCGGATGAAGCCACGAAGTTCTGGCCAATCTATGATCAATATGCAGCAGATGTCGCCAAGATCGGCGATGCCCGCGTGGCGCTTATTAAGGAATATGCGGCGAGCTACGACACGATGACCGATGATCAGGCAAATCATTTCATCGAGAGAGCGGCGGCTATAGACCAGCAGTTCACGGCAGAGCGCACGAAGTACGTGCCAATGTTCGAGAAGGCCATCTCGGCAAAGAAGACCGCTCTGTGGTACCAGATCGACCGCCGCCTCGACCTTTTGATCAACCTGCAGTTGGCAGGGAACATTCCCGTGGTGGATACCAGCAACTAAGCTCTCAATTTGAGCGGTTCGCAAAATGACGCGCTCCGGCGCAGCCGGAGCGTCTCTCTCTTAAGGTTGATGTCGTGATCCGACTAGCGGTGCGTCCCAGGCGCTGTGGCGTTGGAGACTACACGCTGGTCGTGCATGCGCTCGCGCAGCGACGGGCAATTGTTACTGTACGTCGGGAACCTTCTCTGGAGGTCCCTCTTGGTCAAGCCATTGGCAGCAAAATAAGCTTCGGACGAGGGACTGTAAGCGAAATGTGAAAGGAGATTGTCTTTCAATATATTTCAGGAGGCGTTGACGAATGATGGAGCTAATCGCCTCAAGGACCATCCCCTTTAACAACCGAAGACCCTCAAAACTTGGCCGACCTGCGGCCTGATACTGTAAAGGGTAGTGGCGGAGAGGGTGGGATTCGAACCCACGTTAGAGTTTCCCCTAAACACGCTTTCCAAGCGTGCGCCTTCAACCACTCGGCCACCTCTCCAATTGGACAATCTTCTTTCTGAGTTTACCAAAGTCGGCTGCGACACGATCAGGCTGCAATCTTTCAAGCGCGTATTCCACTTTCTGCTCAGTCGACGATTGCGATGCCATGGGTTCTGAGTGGCGTTCAGGGATTGAAATGAAAGCGTTTACGCAAGGCAATACGGTCTTGTATAGTCTCCTTTTGCCTGCATCTGAATCGAATCGCGTGTGCTGCAGTGTGCATGCCGACATCGAGTCACGTGCTCCATCACTTTTTTGGTCTTCATGAGGTAGTCCGATGCCGCCTTTTACCCGACGTGATCTTCTTCGCTCAGCCGCATTTTCCGGCATGGCTCTTTCCGCTTCGTCATTGCCGCGCTTCGCCTGGGCACGCGCTGCTGCGCTTGTGGCCGCGGTTGACGCGTCACCATCGTCAATTCTGCCGCGCGAGAAACTGCTCTTTGACTTCGGCTGGAAGTTCACATTGGGCAACGGCGCCGATCCTGCGAAAGACCTCGGCTTTGGTAATGGACAGGGCGATTTTGCTAAGACTGGTGATTTCGAATTTTCAAAAGCGAAGTTCGATGATTCGAAGTGGCGCACAGTGAATCTGCCGCACGACTGGGCAGTGGAATTGCCCTTTATTCGTGACGAAGTGCAAAACTCGCATGGGTTCAAGCCGCTCGGTCGTCGTTATCCCGAAACCAGTGTCGGCTGGTATCGACGTACCTTCGATATTCCGGAGACCGACAAAGGTCGCCGTATCTCGGTTGAGTTTGATGGTGCATTTCGCGACGTCCTGATATTCGTAAACGGCTGCTTCATAGGCCGTAATGACAATGGATACGCGCCCTTCAGCTTCGACCTAACCGATTTCTTGGCATACGGCAAAAAGAACTACATCGTTGCACGCGTCGATGCCACCTTTGGAGATGGCTGGTTCTATGAGGGTGCCGGCATCTATCGCCATGTTTGGCTCACAAAAACAGATGCTCTGCACCTCGGCCAGTGGGATAGCTATGTTCGGTCCGAGATCGCAGGAAATGCCGCGACGTTGACGCTCGCCACTATGGTCAAGAACGACGGCAACCGTGCGGAGATGGCGAAGGTCAAGTGGCAGATCGTCGACGCCGCGGGGAAGAATGTTGCCAATGCTGAAGCGCCTGCTCAATCAGTCGCTGCCGATGGCTCGGTCACCTTCAATGCGACAGCAAAACTTCCGAACCCCTCGCTCTGGTCCGTCGATCAGCCGAATCTCTATTCGGCTATAGTCACGGTCGAGGCAGGCGGTAAAGCCCGCGATGCCGAACGGATAAACTTTGGCGTGCGGACGGCGAAGTTCACTGCGGATAAAGGCTTCTTCCTGAATGGAAAATCAATCAAGATTCAGGGCACCTGCAATCACCAGGACCACGCGGGAGTCGGCGCGGCCGTGCCAGACAGCCTGCAGTGGTTCCGCCTGGCGGTGCTGCGCGAAATGGGCGGCAACGCGGTTCGAACCTCGCACAACATGCCCACGCCTGAGTGGGTGGAAGCCTGCGATCGCATGGGCATGATGATGATGTGCGAGACGCGCCAGATGAGTTCCAATCCTGAAGGAATGGCGCAGCTCGAAACAATGATCAAGCGCTATCGCAATTCTCCCTCGATCGTCCTCTGGTCCGTCGGCAACGAAGAAGACCAGCTCCAGGGACCGATGGCCGAGCAGGGTGCACGCATTGCGGCCAACATGGTGCGGCTATGCCACGAACTCGATCCAACCCGTGTCGTATCGGCTGCCGTGAATGGAAACAACGAGCAGGGCGTATCGGATGCATTCGACGTTATTGGATTCAACTACAATTTGAAGCTTCCGGAAAAATTTCACCAGGAACATCCGAACCGGCCAATTTACGGATCAGAGACTTCGAGCGCGATTGGAACGCGTGGCGTCTACTCGTCCGACCCGCTGCGGAACACTGTGAACTCCTACGACGGTGTAGTTCCGTGGGGAGAAACTGCCGAAGACTGGTGGAAGTTTTACGGCGCGCACGATTGGGCAGCCGGAGGTTTTGCGTGGACGGGTTTCGATTACCGCGGTGAGCCCACGCCTTACGGATGGCCGTCGATTAACTCGCAGTTTGGCATCGTTGACATGTGCGGATACCCGAAGGACAACTTCTACTACTACAAAGCATGGTGGGGCAAGGATCCCGTAGTCCACGTTTTTCCGCATTGGAACTGGACCGGCAGAGAGGGCGACGAGATTTCAGTATGGGTGTACTCAAACCTCGACGAGGTGGAGTTGTTCGTCAATGGCAAGAGCCTCGGAAGCCAGAAGGTTCCGCACCTCGGACATGTCGAGTGGAAGGCGCGCTACGAGCCAGGCACCCTCGAGGCACGTGGCAGGAAAGATGGCAAAGTGGTCCTGACCGACAAGCGCGAGACGACAGGCGCGGCGGCATCCATAAGACTCACAGCCGATCGCAGCGAGATCAATGCCGACGGCGAAGATGTAGCGGTCATCAAAGTGGAAGGCCTCGATAAGGAAGGCCGCCTGGTGCCGATTGCCAATAATCGCATCGCGTTCAAAGTTACGGGCAATGGTTCTCTTGTCGGCGTGGGTAACGGCGATCCCAACTGCCAGGAAAGCGACAAGGCACCAAAGCGCTCACTTTTTAACGGGCTTGCGCAGGTAATAGTGCAGTCGACCAGTGAGCCGGGGGAAATTCAAATTGAGGCGCACAAAGATGGATGGGATGGGGCGAGCCTTACATCAGCTACCATCACCATCAAAACAAAGCAGGCGGAACAGCGGCCGGTAGTAGCGTGACGTTGACCCGGCGTGAGTAGTGCGCAAACACAACGAGCCGCGGCAGCCTTCAGGAGTTTCGTGCTCTGGATGCAGCCGCGGATTTTTCTTGAGATGCAGTCTTC
The DNA here is from genome assembly GCA_963802565.1 of uncultured Acidobacteriaceae bacterium. Classification (GTDB taxonomy): domain Bacteria; phylum Acidobacteriota; class Terriglobia; order Terriglobales; family Acidobacteriaceae; genus Telmatobacter. The sequence continues at coordinate 53,495 of CAWDJR010000032.1, forward strand.
ATGGATATCGAGGGCAGGTGAGTATGCGTGTCATCAAGTGGTTGTGCGCGGCAGTTTGTATATCAGCGGGTCTGGTAACGTCGGCTCAAGGTCCAGCATCGACGACCACCGGTCCGGTTCATCTACAGGTCGACGATCTCCAGCACCCATTGGGAATTGACGATGTAACGCCGCGATTCTCTTGGCAGCTTAACGACACCGCGCGCGGTTCACTCCAGACGGCGTATCGCATTCTCGTTGCCACAAAGCCGGAGATGCTGAGCGACGGCAAGGCCGACATGTGGGACAGCAAAAAAGTGTCGTCAGCGCAGTCGCTGAATGTAAAGTATGCCGGATCGCCGGTGAAGCCCAGCACGCGCTACTGGTGGCGCGTTGAGCTGTGGGGTGCTGATGCAAAACAATATCCCGCCAGCGCGACGGAGTGGTGGGAAACAGGCCTGCTCAGCCAAAGTGCATGGTGGGGAGATTGGGTAGGTTGGGAGTCCGCCGAAGAAGCTGCGGTGCGCAAGGCGCCGGCAGTTTGGGTAGCGAATCCTGACGTGATCCCGGGAAGCGCGAAGCCGAGCAGTGAACAGCGATTTGCATACCGGACCACGATCACGATTGAAAAACCCGCTCGGCAGGCGATCCTCTTTACGACCGGCGAGGACACAGTAGCTGCATGGGTAAACGGGCAGCAGGTGATGACTGCATCTGCCTATCCGCCGTACCACCACTTGCCGTGGAAGAAGTTTGTGCGCGCGGATGTGACAGCTCAAGTCGTCGAGGGAAAAAACACGGTTGCCCTCCAGAGCGTCCACTACATCGACAAGTACGGCGAAACCAAACGAAAAGATGCGCCTCCAATGATTGCGACCGTGGTCCTCCTGTATAAGGATGGGTCGACCGCCGCGTTCGGAAGTAATGGAACATGGAGAACCGCAATCGAGCCGTCAGGCGATTGGACAAAGCGCGATTTCAATGACGCGGACTGGAAGAGTGCGGTGGCATGGAACCAGGCGAAGGGGCCGGAAGAACAGCCAGTGCTGCAGCCGTGGATTCCCGACAGCGTGAAGGTTTTGTGGAAGAGCTTTGACGCGGGGAAACAGATCAACCACCCCAGCGATGCGGAACCGTCGCCGCCGGGGGCCACGGAAATAAAGTCAGCAAGGCTGTATGCGACGGCGCTGGGAACATATGAGCTTCATCTGAATGGCGAGCGCGTTGGCGACAGTGTGATGGCTCCGGGGTGGACTGATTATCGAGAACGCGTTCTCTATCAGACTTACGATGTGACGACGCTGGTGAGGAGCGGGGCCAATGTGATTGAGGCGTTGATTGCGCCCGGCTGGTATTCGACGTCGCTGGAATGGCTGCAGCAGCCAAATAACTATGGCGATACTCCTCCAGCGCTGCGGGCCCAGTTGCGCATCGAATATGCAGACGGAAAAGTGGAGTGGGTGGGGACGGATGCGAGTTGGAAGGCAGATACATCATTCATCGTTCACTCAGAACTCTACGACGGGGAGACGCAGGATCTGCGTGAACAGTATCGAACGTTTAACAGGACGGGTGATGGTGCAGCAGCGGGAAAGCCCGTGGAGATTATTCATCCGAAAGAGATCAAGATCGAGGCGCAGGCGTTTCCGCCGATTGGTATCGATCAAGCGCTTTCTGTTGTGAAGATGACCGAGCCGAAGCCTGGGATCTTCATTTATGACTTCGGGCAGAATATGGCGGGGGTAGAGAAGCTTGTTGTATCTGGGGCGGCAGGCACCGATGTGCAGGTGCGGGTGGGTGAGGCGCTGAATCCGGATGGGACGTTGTACACGGAGAACCTGAGAACGGCGAAGGCAACGGATCACTTCATTCTTTCGGGGCTTGCAACCGATGTACTTGTTCCGCATTTCACTTTTCACGGGTTCCGCTACATCGAGATCACGGGCGTGAAGAATGCCTCAGATGTGCATGGTGTTTTTGCGCAGGTTTTACACACGGACTTCAACGTTACGGCGAAGTTGCAGACGGGCAATGCGATGGTCAACAAGCTGTGGAGCAATATTCTCTGGGGGCAGCGGTCGAATTTTGTGGGACTGCCGACGGATTGTCCGCAGCGCGATGAACGCCTGGGATGGTCGGCGGATGCGCAGGTGTTCTGGCGGGCGGCTTCTTATAACGCAGCACTGGCAGCATTCACACGCAAGTTTGCCGCTGATCTGCGCGGGACACAGGTAGGTACGCCGTATTACGGAATCTACGCTCCGGGGACAGCAAAGATTTCACCGGGCGTTGCGGCGGCGTGGAGCGATGCCGGTGTGATTATTCCGTGGACATCATGGCTTCAGACCGGCGACACCAGCGTGATCGACGAGAACTGGCAGGCGATGCGGAAGTATGTCGACGCCATCGACGCACGCAACCCCGACGGAATCTGGCACAACGATTCTGGAATACCATTTGGCGATTGGCTCTCGCTCGAAGGCCGCACACAAGAGGATCTCGTCGCAACCGCATACTGGGCTTACGACGTTGACATGCTTCGCCAGATGGCGCGTGCTACCGGCCGCCGCGACGAAGAGGAGCATTTCGCAGATCTCGAGAGCAAGATCCGTGATGCGTTCGACAAAAAATACGTCCATGCTGATGGCTATATTCCCGGGGCCGACAACAGTCCCTCGCCATTCGGCGATATCAACAATCCAAATGCGAAGGCAACCGGCGGCGATACACAAACAAGCTACGTGCTGGCGCTCCACATGAATCTTCTGCCCGACGAGATGCGCAGCGTGGCAGCAGATCGTCTGGTCAAGAAAATTGAGGCCAATCATGGGCTGCTGAACACCGGCTTCGTCGGAACACCCTATCTGCTTGAAGAACTGACTAGGACCGGCCACACCAGGCTGGCTTACGACTTGTTACTCAACACCGGAATGCCGTCATGGGGATACCTGATCGATCATGGCGCGACGACCACCTGGGAACGCTGGAACGGTGATGAAATGCTCGGCGATCCGCAAATGAATTCCTACAACCACTATGCATACGGCGCTGTGGCCGACTGGATCTACCGCTTTGCCGCAGGCATCGATGCATCTCCGCTCGACGCCGGCTTCCACACCGTGGTGCTGCACCCAGTGTTTGATGCGCGACTGTCGCCACTTGAGTTCAACTATGCGTCATCGTATGGCGAGATCAAATCCAGCTGGACCGTAAAGGGCGAGGCGGTCGAATGGAAGGTGACGCTGCCGGCGAATACAACGGGTCGACTTGAGGTGAAAGACGGGCAGGCGGCGCGGTACAGAGTTGATGGCATCCGCTTAAGCGAGAGCCCGTTGGCCAAGAAAGTCGAGGGTGGGTTTGAGTTGGCGGCAGGGAGCTATCGGTTTGAAGTGGAGATGTAGGGCGAAGCGCAGGCCGAAGATCCGTACAGGAAAAGTGCCTGATGTTCACCAGATAAATTAGAGAGATGGACCAGACACGAGCCAGATGGAGAGCGGAGCTCGGAGCGATGGTCGCTCTTGCCATCCCCGTGGTGCTCAGTGAACTGGGCTGGGTGGCGCAAGGTGTCGTCGATAACATCATGGTGGGGCGGCTGGGCCCGGTGGCGATTGGCGCCGTGGCACTGGGGAACGCGGTCTTCTACACGCCTGCTCTGTTTGGCATTGGACTGTTGCTGGGGCTGGACACTCTGGTAGCGCAAGCTTACGGGCGGCGCGATCACGATGAGTGCCACCGGTGGCTGGCGCAGGGTGTTTATCTCGCATGCATCGTGACACCGCCGATCATGATCCTGCTTGCGGCGGCAAGCTACGGCTTCACGCGTTTCGGCGTGATTCCCGAGGTCGCCGTGCTGTCCGGAAGTTATCTGCGAATCCTTAACTGGGGAACGCTGCCACTGTTGCTCTACGGTGGGACACGCCGTTATCTACAGGGAGTAGGGCAGGTTCGCGTGATCACGGCAACGTATGTGCTTGCGAATTTGCTCAACTGGTTCGGTAACTGGGTTCTCATCTACGGCAAGCTGGGCTTTCCGGCGCTGGGAGTGAATGGATCAGCGATCTCAACGTGCATTGCACGTGTGGGGATGGCTGTAGCACTAATAGGATTCGCGTGGAGATATGAGCGCAAGCGCGGGCATCCACTATTTGCGCATTGGGCCGGACCGGAACTGGATCGGCTGCGGAGTTTGGTTCGACTGGGAGCGCCCGCGGCAGGGCAGATTCTGCTCGAGGTTGGCGCATGGAATCTAAGCACGTTTGCTGCGGGATATCTGACACCCGTCGCTCTAGCGACGCACACCATCGCGTTGAACTACGCCAGCATCTCCTACATGGTGCCGCTCGGCGTGGGAGCAGCCGCGGCCGTGAGCGTCGGTCACGCGATTGGCGCAGGCGATCCGGCGCGGGCGCGAAGGGCAGGGTGGATGGCGCTCGCGATGGGTACAGGATTCATGCTGTGTGCCGGCGTAGTGTTTCTGGTGGCACCGGGACCGCTGATCATGCTGTATACACATGACGCGCGGGTGTTGGCAGTGGGTCCAAGTCTTCTGTGGATCGCCGCGGCGTTCCAGATTTTCGATGGAATTCAGACAGTTTCGACCGGCGCCTTGCGCGGCTTGGGCGAGACGCACGTGCCGATGATTGCCAATTTGGTGGGCTACTGGGTGATGGGTCTCCCGCTCGGATTGATCCTGTGCTTTGTGCTGAAGTGGGGCATCTACGGGATGTGGATCGGCCTCACTCTATCATTGGTCGTGATCTCCTCGACGCTGCTCCTGCGGTGGAATCACGATTCATCGAGGATGGCGCTGAAACACTCAAAAATATAGGGTTAACGGTTCTAGAAGCGCCGCGGAGAAGGACCGCATGCCAGGATCCTCGATTTGCGTTTTCGAACTATGAGCAGGCATTGCCGCCAAAGGTACTTATGGTGCTCTGGCGTGTGTCTGGAAGCGGTACGGGCTACCTCGTAGGTGACTATAATCACAAGTGAGCGAAGTGTAGTCGCTTTCCATCGCGTTCTTGCAGGAAAACCGTACTCCGATGCACAGGTCCGCTGTCATTCGCGACCAAAAGGTTGCAACGATTTCGGACGGCCAATGAACATGAAGCTCGGTCCTGAACGCGCGGAAATTCACCCGAAGGGAATCCCGCCAAATGGCGACTGGAGACCTGGCCCTGGGTCAAGAACAGGGCGCAATTAGCGCGCAAAAGCGCGTCGTTAACGATTTCAGCATCAACGTAGCAACGGTGAACGGGTCCGGCTCGCAATCCGCCAATAGCGTACTGCTGAAGAGCATCTTTGGAATGGGAGTTCCCGTCAGCGGGAAAAATCTCTTTCCCTCGAACATCGCCGGACTTCCCACCTGGTACACGATTCGCGCCAGCAAAGACGGGTACGTGGCTCGCACACGCGATGCCGAGTTCCTGGTGGCTCTGAACCCTGAAACTGCAAAGCAGGACATCGATCGCACTGGATGCCGGTGGTGCTGCAATTTACGAAGAGAACGCGAATCTCAAGCAGTATCGCAATGACGTCGTCTGCTACCCGGTTCCGTTCGACAAGATCACGGCGGCCGTATGCCCCGAAGCCAAGCTTCGCAAACTGGTCAAGAACATGGTCTACGTCGGCGTCGTTGCGCAATTGCTTTCGATCGATCTGGCCGTCGTTGAACATAGCGTAAAGAAGCAATTTGCCAAGAAGCAGAAAGTGTTCGATCTGAACTTCGGCGCGGTGAAGGCTGGCTTCGACTACGCGCAGGAGAAGCTGGCCAAGCAGGATCCGTTATTACATCGAGCGGATGAATCAGACGGCAGGGAAGATCATCATCGACGGCAATGCGGCCTGCGGTATGGGCGCGGTGTTCGCGGGCGTGACGGTCGTTGCATGGTATCCGATCACTCCATCGACTTCGCTCGTTGAAGCCACGACAGATCTGCTGAAGAAGTTTCGTGTCACCCCGGATGGCAAAGCAACATTCGCCGTCGTGCAGGCTGAAGACGAGCTTGCTGCGATCGGCATGGTGCTTGGCGCTGGCTGGGCCGGCGCACGTTCCATGACCTCAACCTCAGGGCCGGGAATTTCGCTCATGGCCGAATTTGCGGGTCTCGGGTATTTCGCCGAAATTCCAGGCGTGATCTTCGACGTGCAGCGCACTGGACCTTCAACCGGCATGCCGACGCGTACGCAGCAGTCAGATCTGCTGTCCACTGCATTCCTTTCGCACGGCGATACCAAGCACGTGGTGTTGCTGCCCGGTTCGGTGAAGGAGTGCTTCGAGCTAAGTATGGAAGCATTCAATCTTGCTGAGCGGTTGCAGACCCCGGTGTTTGTATTGACCGATCTCGATCTCGGTATGAACAACTGGATGTCAGAGCAATTCAGCTACCCGGAGAAACCGCTTGATCGCGGCAAGGTTCTAACCAGGGAAGACCTGGAAAAGCTTGGCGGCTTCGCGCGCTACCGCGATGTCGACGGCGACGCCATCGGATACCGTACGCTTCCCGGCACCATGCATCCCAAGGCGGCATACTTCACGCGCGGTTCCGGACACAACGATGCCGCCGGCTATACCGAGAAGCCTGATGAATATCAGGCGGTGATGGAGCGGTTGTCGCGCAAGTTTGATAATGCTCGCAAGCTGGTTCCGGCGCCTGTCGTTGTGAAGAATGGAACGTCGCGGGTGGGTATCCTCGCCTTCGGTACAACCGATTTCGCGCTTACCGAGAGCCTCGATCAGATCAAGAAGGAACTCGGCAAGGATGTGGATTACATGCGCATCCGCGCGTATCCTTTTGCGCATGAGATTCACGACTTTGTCGCGTCGCACGATCGCGTGTACGTGGTCGAGCAGGATCGCGATGCTCAACTTGAAAGCTTGCTGAAGCTTGATCTGCCGGCTGAGCAAGTCGTCAAGCTGCGCAGCATTCTGCATTACAACGGATTGCCGATCGATGCCCGCACCATCACCGAGGAATTCGCAACCAAGGAGGGCCTGTAAATGGCAACTCCAAACTGCATCGCCAGGCCCCAAGGTCAATCACATCGGGCTTCCGGTACTTGAATATCGCGGCGGCAAGTCGACGCTGTGCGCCGGCTGCGGCCACAACGCAATCTCTGAGCGCATCATCGACGCCATGTTCGAAATGGGCGTGGAGCCCGAGCGCGTAATGAAGATGAGCGGCATTGGCTGCTCGTCAAAGAGCCCGGCGTACTTCATGAGCCGTTCGCACAGCTTCAACTCGGTGCACGGCCGCATGCCGTCGGTTTCGACTGGCGCACATCTCGCCAATCACACCAACGTGCTCCTGGGTGTTTCCGGCGACGGCGACACGGCTTCAATCGGTATGGGCCAATTCGTTCACTTGATGCGCCGTAATCTGCCGATGATTTACATCATCGAAGATAACGGCGTGTACGGATTAACGAAGGGCCAGTTCTCAGCGACGGCGGATATCGGCTCAAAACTGAAGACCGGCGTGATCAACGATCTTCCGGCGATCGATACTTGCGCGCTGGCGATTCAACTGGGCGCGACGTTTGTGGGACGCTCATTCTCAGGCGACAAAAAGCAATTGCTCTCCATGTTGAAGGCCGCGATTGCGCACAAGGGAACGGTTATGCTCGACGTGATCAGCCCATGCGTGACATTCAACGATCACGAGGGGTCGACCAAGAGCTACAAGTTCATGCAGGAGATCGACGAGCCGATCAACGAAGTGGGCTTCGTAGCCAGCTTCGATGACATCGAGGTGGACTACGACTCAGGCCAGGTCTACGACGTCGAGATGCACGACGGCTCGAGCCTGCGTCTGCGCAAGCTGCATGAAGACTACGACCCGACGGACAAGGCCAACGCAGTGCGAACGCTGATGGAAGCCGAGGAGAAGAACGAAGTTCTCACCGGCGTGCTCTACATCAACACCGAGAAGCCGACGTTTACCGATTTGTTGAGTATGGTGGATGAGCCGCTTGGCAACTTTGCCGGAATCACTGACACGGCCGCCGAAGTCTGCGCTCGATGCGCTGATGGCAAACCTTCAGTAAGAGAGTGTGCAGCAAACAATGAAAAGCCCCGCGCGATGCGGGGATTTCATTTTGTCGGAAGCCTGGGCCGGCTGGTGTTTTACAAAAGCCCCGCGCAACCAGGAATAGCAAGTTTATTGCTGCACAGCGGCGGTGCTATGAATGCCCATGGCGGTAAGCTTTGCTTTCGCTTGCGCTGCCTCCGGCGTTTGCGGGTGCCGCTGGATCAGCAGGCGAAGCTCGTGGACGCCTGCATCCCTCTTGCTTTGCTGGATCAGCGCAAAGCCCTTGTGCAACTGCGCGGCGGGAGCCTTTGGGCTTCCACTGAAACCTTCGAGCACCGCGTTGTAATTCTTGATCGCTTCTGCGTAATCCTGCTGATGATAGGCTATTTCACCAAGGTAATACTGCGCGCTTCCGGCAAGATCATCCATCGGGTAGTAGTGAATTACATCTTGAAATTCGCCGGTGGCGACTGTGTACTTTGCCGCGTTATAGTCGCGCAGGCCCGCCTGAAAGGTCTCCTTCAGCGGGGGAGTCATACCGCCGGGCGCTGTATTACTCGCCATTGGCTGTGGTGAAGACCCCGGACCTGCTCCGGAAATGGGTGCCCCTGGGGAGGTCGCGCCAGGAGCCGGCTGCGGTCCGCTCTGGATATTCTGCAACTGGCCTTGTAGATCCTGTATCGATTTGTCGAGCTTGGCGATGCGTGTCTTTAATTCGTCCACTGAATCATTGAGAGACTGCACCTGACCTGAAGCCGTTTCGATTTTTCCAGCTAGCCCATCGTTCTGCTGATTGATCTTTTGCTGCAGAGCATTCACCGTCTGGCTCATCTGGTTGGCGTTATCGGCAGTTTGCTCCACCAGATGCTGCAGAACTCCAAAACGTGTGTCGAGGGTCGACTGCAGGCGCTGCACCATGTCGAGCAACTGCTGCACCTGGGTCTGCAGTTCGATGATTTCCTTTGAAGCCGCATGTGCGCGCATGGGACCCATGGCAATAATCGCGAGAAGAATTGCCGCCGCAACAACACGACGATGAAATGTAAATGCTCTATGCATCGATCACCTGCGATGTAAAAATTCGAGCCCGGTTCCGATCAACGAAAAGGCGCGGTGTTTGTTAGACGAATTCGGCCCATTTCTGCGCTGCCCGCAAGCTTATTGGCACAATCGAAACACCGGCAAGCCAGGCGGCATCGACTTGGATTCGATGCCGCCAGACGGTTCACCGGCTTTTACTGGTCGAGCGAGAAGCCGGCGCGGCGATTCTGCTGCCAGCAGGCTTCAGTGGACTCCGAACAGAATGGTTTCTCTTTGCCGTAGCTGACGACCCGAATTCGGGCCGCTGCGATGCCGGCTGTGATCAATGCATTCTTGGCTGCATCGGCACGGTTCTGCCCGAGCGCAAGGTTATATTCGTTGGAGCCGCGCTCGTCGCAATAACCCCCTATGACGATGCGGATATTTGGATGGCTGTTCAAATAGGCGGCGTCCTTTGACAAGATACCCTGCGAATCGGGGCGTACATCGTACGCGTCGTAGTCGTAGAAGACATCCTGCATGTTGGCCTTGAACTCTTCTTCCGCCGACATCGAATTCGTTGGCTGCGTTACCGGCGGCGGCGCAGTGACCGTCACGCGGGCGGTGTCATCGGCCGTTCCGCCTTCGCCCTTGGCCACCAGGTGGAAGTTGGTCGAGGTGGTTGGCGTAACGGTCTTTGTCCCGGAAGTCGGCACGTCACCAATGCCGTCGATCGAAACGCTGGTTGAGTCTGTAGTCTTCCAGGTGAGCGTTACTTGGTCTCCAGCCGAAATGGCTCCGGGCACGGCACTAATATGAGCAGTAGGAGCGGGGGCTGTGACTGGGGGTGCTGTCTGAGCCGCCGGGGGCGGGGTTTTCTTTTTACAACCGGCGATTGCTACCAAAGCTACAAGCAAAGCAGGAACCAGAACGCGCGTGCAACGTTTCAATTCAAACTCCTTCCGCAAGGTTATTTGCATTCTTTGATTACGTTTCCATTTTAGCCCCGCCAGCCAGGCGGCGGGTACTCGATTGCAGCATGGACTGTTAACAACGAATGTTCCCGTCCTGAAGCACAAATATGCTGGTGTGTTTGCCTTTTCGCGCGGCTCTGCCGGGGGTGTCCAGGCCTGGGGCTAACGGGTAGGATGCCTAGTTTGCATACTCCGCGCGGGATTTCCTGCAAACTCTCTAAGCAATTTAAAATCAGCCATCAGGAAAACAACCGGCGACATGCGGCCAATTCACGGCCCGTTGCCACGGCAAGGACAACGGAGACGCCATGGATGTCCCAGAAACCCGACTTTTTGCTGCGGTCCTTTGCACTTTCGTCTTAGGAAGCACGATACTTTCGGCTGCAGCTGGCCGAAAAACGTCCGCCGGAGACGATCCAGTTACGTTCCGGGCCGACGGGACCAGCTTCACCGTGCAGAACCGTACGATAAGCGCGCGATGGTCATCTTCCCGCGGAGCGATCGGCCCGCTGGTGATACGCGACCGCATACACGGAACGGACATCCGCATCGACGAGCCATTCAGAGTGCTGCTGAATGACGGAACGATTCTGGATGCCGGAAACCTGAAACCCAAAGGCGAGCCGCGTGCGACGCAGATATCCCCATCGCCGCAGGCGCCACGCCTCGCCGCAACGCTCCACGGCGAAGTTGTTCTCCTGGCGATGGAGAGCGGCGATCACTCTATACGTGTGGATTGGTCAATCGTGCTTCTGGAACGATCGAACTACATTCGGCAGATCGTAACCGTCGCCGCGACAGGCGACAAAGACCTACCCATCAGGCGCCTGCAGTTGATTGACCTGAACCTTCCTGGCGCCCACGTAGTCGGCTCGGTCGATGGCTCGCCCATCGTGGCAGGAAATTGGTTTGTCGGCTTCGAGCACCCTCTTTCGCAGAGCAAGGTGAGAGATAACCGCGCCACTGCGTGGATCGATCGCGAGTTGCCTCTTCGCGCCGGCCAGAGCGTTACCTATTCATCGGTGATCGGCGTCGCGCGTGAAGGCCAGATGCGCAGAGACTTCCTTGCCTACCTCGAACGCGAACGCGCGCATCCCTATCGCACCTTTCTCCATTACAACTCCTGGTACGACCTCGGCTACTTTACTCCTTACACACAATCCGATGCCGTCAATCGCATCAACGCCTTCGGTCGCGAACTCACAGAAAAGCGCGGCGTTCAACTCGATTCGTTCCTCTTTGACGATGGCTGGGACAAGCACGACTCGCTTTGGAAATTCAACGCCGGCTTTCCCGATGGATTCACGCCGCTGAAGCAGGCAGCGGAAACCTTCAAGGCCGGCCCGGGCGTATGGATGTCGCCATGGGGCGGCTATTCCAAACCAAAACAGGAGCGCATCGCCTTCGGTCATGAATCCGGCTACGAGATCGTCGGAGGCGGCTATGCTCTCTCCGGTCCGAAGTACTACGCCGCGTTTCGCGATGTAGCTCTCGAAATGATCCAGAAGTACGGCGTGAATCAATTCAAGTTTGACGGCACCGGCAACGTCGATTCAGTCTTTCCCGGTAGCCAGTTCGATAGCGACTTCTCTGCAATGATCCATTTAATTGAGGAGTTGCGGGCGGCCAAGCCAGATCTGTTTGTGAATCTCACCACCGGCACATGGCCTTCGCCCTTCTGGACAATGCACGCCGACACTATCTGGCGCGGAGGGGAAGACGACTCAATCGCCGGCGTTGGGCCTTACCGCGAGCGCTGGATCACCTATCGCGATGCCGATACCTACCGGCGCGTCGTGCAAATCGGCCCGCTCTACCCGCTGAATTCACTCATGCTCCACGGTCTCATCTACGCGCAACATCATCGCGATCTCGACAAGGATCCGGGGAACGATTTCCGCAACGAGATTCGCTCCTACTTCGGCACTGGCACGCAGTTGCAGGAGATGTACATCACGCCCTCGCTCCTGACTGAGCAGAACTGGGACGACCTTGCCGAAGCGGCAAAGTGGTCCCGCACAAATGCCGATGTGTTAAAGGACACGCACTGGGTAGGCGGCGATCCGGCATGGCTCGAGGTCTACGGATGGGCATCATGGACGCCAAAGAAGGGGATTCTGGTATTGCGCAACCCCAGCGATCACGAGCAAACGCTCCAGCTCAGTTTGCAGTACGCCTTCGAACTGCCCCCTGATGCCCCCAGAGTGTATAGTGCTCGAAGCCCTTGGAAAGACGATGCAGGGCGCCCTGCGATTGTGCTTCCCGCGCAAGAGGCACACGAGTTCCATCTCGGTGCGTTCCAGGTACTCACGCTCGACATCCTGCCCGCTCAGACTGCGCACCGCTGAGAATGGATACCATGGCGTCTCCTACACTCCTCGTCCTCGCCGCCGGCATGGGAAGCCGTTACGGCGGCCTAAAGCAGTTGGACCCGGTCGGGCCTGACGGCGAATCCATAATGGATTACTCGATCTTCGACGCCCGGCGTGCCGGGTTCGGCAAAGTCGTGTTCGTCATTCGCAAAAGCATCGAAGCAGCCTTTCAAAGAAACAGATTGGAACGCGCTATGAAAAACGCGTCCCGGTCGAGTACGTCTTTCAGGAGATCGGCAAACTCATCCCCGGCTTAGCGCCTCCCCCGGGCCGCACCAAACCCTGGGGAACAACCCATGCCATCCTGATGGCCGCCGACACGATTCATGAGCCATTCGCAGTCATCAATGCGGATGACTTCTATGGCGCAGGCAGTTTCCGCGTGCTCGTCCAGCATTTGCAGTCAGGAACGCCCGACGACGCCTTGGTCGGCTTCGTCCTTCGCAATACGCTTTCGGAGTTCGGAGCCGTGGCCCGCGGAGTATGCCACGTTTCAGACGATGGCTATCTCAAGGACGTCGAAGAGTTGAAGACAATCGCACGCCAAGGGACGCGCATTACGAATATTCAAGCAGGGCAGGAAACGGTGCTGAGTGGCGGCGAACTTGTCAGCATGAATATGTGGGGATTCACGCCGCGGATCTTCCCGCAGCTGTGCAAATACTTCAAGCGCTTCCTCAAAAGCTATGGCGAAGATCTCAATGCGGAGTGCTATATTCCAGCCACTGTGAATTCGCTTATACAGGATGGACAGACGCGCGTCAGAGTGCTGCGCTCCGACGATACCTGGTTCGGCGTTACCTACCGCGAAGACCGGCCCCTCGTCGTGCAAAGCATCGGCCGACTCATCGAACAGGGAGCATATCCCAGAAGGCTCTGGCAATGACCGTGCCGCACAGCCCTGCCGCTGTCGTGCGCGCCTTCTCCCTCGAGGGAGAATTCAGAAAAGCCGATCGTTACGGCAGCGGACACATTCACGACACATACTGCGTCAGCTTTGATCACGGCGGCCGGGAAGAGCGCATCATTCTCCAGCGGATCAACACAGCAATTTTCAAAAATCCCATAGCCGTATTGGAGAACATCGAGCGCGTAACAAACCATCTCCGATCGAAGCTTGGCGGTGAGCCCGACTCCGACCGGCGTGTGCTGCGGATTGTCCCCACTCGCGAAGGAACTGCATGGTATGTGGACGGAAGCAATCATTATTGGCGTGCCTACCACTACATTGCGGATGCATGCACCGATGACACCGTGATTTCGACCCAACAGGCCTTTGAGGCTGCCAAGGCTTTCGGACAATTTCAGCGTCAGCTTGCCGATTTGCCCGATCCACGCCTCCATGAGAGCATTCCGGATTTTCATAACACGCCGAAGCGTTTCGCTACCTTCGAACACTCAGTCGAGACCAATACGGCAGGACGCGTCTCATACGCGCAAACCGAGATCGCGTTTGCCAAGTCGCGAGGCACCATTGCCCGAGCACTCGTCGATGCGAAGCTTCCCGAACGCGTCACCCACAACGACACCAAATTCAACAATGTGCTGCTCGACGACGCGACCGGCAAAGGAATCTGCGTCATCGACCTTGATACAGTCATGCCCGGACTGGCCGCTTACGACTTCGGCGACATGGTGCGCACCATGACCTGCGCGGCAGCCGAAGACGAAACCGACCTCTCGCAGGTATCGATGCAATTCCCGCTGTTTGAAGCGGTGCTGCGCGGCTACCTCGAAGGTGCAGCAGCCTTCCTCACAATGCCGGAGCGCGAGTCTCTGATCACGGGTGCTAAAGTCATAGTCTTCGAGCAGGGAATTCGCTTCCTTGCGGATTTTCTTTCCGGCGACGTCTACTACAAGATCAGCAAACCAATGCAAAATCTAGACCGCTGCCGCACTCAGTTCAAGCTTCTCGAGTCCATTGAGCAGCAGGAAGAACCCATGACAACACTGCTACGCGCCTTGACCCACCAATATTGAAAGTGCCATCCGGAATTGAAGGTGTCATCCCGAAGTAGAAATGTCATCCCGATTTGAGAGTGTCATCCCGAGCGCAGCCGACGGATCTGCCCTGAAAATTCAGCGATCAACGGCGATCCCGGAAACCAAGTTCCCGTAGGGAACGCATGAAAATAGCCCAGGGTGGAGCGCAGCGGAACCCTGGGATAGCCGACAAGAAGATTTCAGGTCCCGGAGGGACTTCCGAACCCAGCCGCATTTTCATGGGGCTGGGGTGGCGCAACGCGACATCTATGACTGCTGCTGCTTTTCGTCCCGATTTTAACGTCCCCAACGGCGAGCCATCCGCTCCCAAACAAGGCCGGCTTTTACTGCTTCGTATCCAGCGGATGTTTCGCGTCTTCAAAAAACTGATTCTGCAGCTTCAGACTTTCGTCGTCCGCTCTGATCGCCTTGATAGCCTCCGCGATCTCTGTCGACCATGTTTTCTGATCAAACTCTCCCAGTTCCTCAGTGGCCGCCGATGCATCGCCCGCATAGTGATTCGGGAAACGCGCGTACCACCAAATTCCGGTGTAAACAGACTCGGGCAGTTTCAGTCGATGCTGATCGGCGCCCGACTGCTGTCCTGCCCGATCCTGGTGCACCAGGTCCGGCCGCGCAATGAGCATGTTTGACGTCTCCACTTCGCCCGCATGCATGTCAAACGGTGTCTTGAGCGCCGGCCGTCCGGCAACATTTTCGTTCGGCAGCCCAAATACATACACAACGTAGTCGCGCTGACTTGCCAGTTGTGCCTGTCCGAACAGCGGCAGCAGCGATTGATTTCCACCGTGCCCGTTCACGATCACAACCTTCTTGCAGCCATTGCGCGCCATCTCGCTCACGGTTTCCTGCAGCAGCGTGAGCTGCGTTGGAAGGCTGTAGGCAATCGTGCCCGGCTGCTGGCGTGCCTCAAATATCTGCCCGAAGTAGTATTCGGGAAAAACAACAGCGTACTCCTGTTTCACCGCATTCGACACCGCGAAACGCACGTCTAGCAGGTCTGTTCCCAGTGGCAGATGCGGACCATGCTTCTCGATAATGCCGAAGGGCAGCACACAAACGCCCTTCGATTGGTGAATGGCCTGCACGAAATCGGGAGCCGTCAATTCTTCCCATTTCGCGGAAAGGGCCGACTGCGAAACGGCATGGCCTGCAAACAGCAAAAAGAGTGCCATTAGTAAAAGACTGCGACGAGACCTCATTTTTCACCTCAGGTTTTCAGAACCGCCGATTCTACTCCGCGTTTCCATCTGCGGTCACGATGCGAAGGCTCATGGTTCACGATACGGCTGGTTGGTGCGAGGTGGCGCAAGGGGCGGAAAACTCTGACTTGATCCCCGCGTCTATCTCCGCACCAACGAGGAGTCCCCAGTCAATCCTTGCCGACTTGGATGATTTGGAACGAATGCGGAATCATCGGCGCCCGCGGTCCGCGCGCCCATGCGGGCGGACCTGCCGCTGAGGCTGGCGCAGGAGTTGCAGGAGCCGCTGCTGGTGCGACAGCCGCTGGCATCGGGGGTGCAGTCGGCACTGGTCCGAATTCGGCAGTGATCAAATAGATCTGTCCGGTTTTAGTATCCAGCGTCAGTGTCTTCGCTCGCGCCGGAGTGGCCACGGTCTGCTCCACTCTGAAGCTTGTGGGCGAATCTTCCTTGATCACCGTCAGCGTCCCATCCCCCTGCGAACTGAACGCCTCCATGGTCGCCGGGTTGAATGTCGCGCCATCGCATCCATTGCCGATCGGCAGATCGGTGATGATGTGTCCGTCGGTCGCCGAGAGGATAATCATGTTTTTGTTGTCGCGGCAGGCAGCAAAGAGGATGTTGTTTTTTGCATCGAGCGCGAGCCCCGCGCAACCACCACCCTTGCTCGAGACATCGTACTTGCCCACCATCTTCATGCTGTTCGCGTCAATAACGGCAATGGCAGCCTTGTCCTCGATATCGACGTAGATTTTGCCGTGCGCATCCGTCGCAGCCTGCTCTGGCGCGCCGCCAATGTCGATAGTCCCCAGAATGGTCCCGTCCTTGTCATCTAGAACGGTGATATTCGGGGATTCATGGCTGAGAATGTAGAAGCGGTGATTGTAAGGGTCGTTCAGGTATCCGTCAGGCCGTCCCTGCACGTCGATCTTCTTGATAATCGCAAATGTTTTCGCGTCGAACATCGTTACGGGGCTTGAGGTCGCGAATCCGTGCCCCGTCTCGGTGTCCACCGCGGCTCCATGCGCGCTGGTACCGGGAATATCTCCCACCTGTGCCAGCGTGTCCAGATTGAAAACGCCGATGTGCCCGGCTGGCCCAGACCTCGCCACATACAGATTGCGCCCATCAGCGTCCGCAGTCACATAATCAAACCCGCCATCGCCACCCACGAGTTGAATCTTTTGAATCGTGTAAGGACCGCTATTTTGCGCGTGGGCCATGCCCGCGATCGAAAGCGTGACGGCAAATGTTGCAACTACCAGCGGCTTCAAAGTCATTGCGGTTCTCCATGCGTGGACTTCGCGAATAGTGCCCAAGATCGATTACTGCGAGCATCCTGCATCTCATCTCGTCATAGAGAATACACTTCGGCTCACTGCCTGCGAATTTAACCTGTATGACCTGCTTTCACCAATACTCCGCTTCTGCCGCTGCATCCGCCTATAATTTTCTCCGAGGAACAAAGCCTTGAATCATTTTCGCGTCCGCTATCTGCTAGCAGTAGTGCTCGTTTTCGTTTCCGCAGCCGTCGCGCAGCAACAGCTAACGCCAAAACTCCAGAGCGCTGTAGGCCACTGGCAGGTAATCAACGCCGATGGCACGAAGGGTGGCCAGGTCGAAACCTCTCTTGAAAACGGCAAACTAGTTGGACGTGTCACCGCAGCGCGCCCCGGGCGGGATCCCAACTCGTTGTGCGACAAGTGTTCCGGAGAGCTGAAAAATCAACGCATCATGGGAATGATCGTCCTCAGGGACTTTCATCCTGAAGGGGACGATTGGGTAGGCGGAACACTTCTTGATCCAGAGAACGGCAAGGTATACAAGGGCAAAATCTGGGCCATCGGAAGCGACAAGCTGGGGATGCGCGGATTCGTCGGCATCTCCCTCATCGGTCGAAGCGCGACTTGGGAAAGACTTCCCTGATCAGCAGCGCATTTTCAATCTCAAGCAACCGTTGGCCTGCGACTACTTCCAGCTCCAGTTAGGCATAAAGTTTTGCCCGGACGTGGTGAGCTGATGCTGTTGCGTACCATCCACCAGCATTGTCCAGATCTGTGATTTCCCGCCCATGGTGCGTTCAAAAACGATGTGCCGGTTATCGGGCGACCAGGAAGGGAAGTCGTTGCTTCCCGACTCATGCGTCAGTTGCAGCCAGCGCAACGGTCGACTTGAGATATCCATCACGTAGATGTCTTGCCCGCCGGGTGCACCCGGGCCGTACTTGCGGTTCCACGCAAAAGTGAGCCACTGGCCGCTCGGAGACCATGAGGGCGAAACCGCGTAGCCGCCGTCGGTCAACCGCTCCACGCTCGCGCCGTCTTGGTCCATGGTGTAGATCTGCGGCAATCCTGTGCGTCCGCTCACCCACGCAATCTGCGCGTTGGTGCGGGGATTCCACGTGGGCGCAACGTCGGGCCCGCGGAATGACGTAATCTTATGCGCGCCTCCACCGCTGGCGTCAGCAATCCAAATCTCAGGGTCGCCGGAACGCGAAGAAGAAAATGCAAGCTTTACGCCGTCGGATGACCATGCCGGGCTGGTGTTGCTGCCGCCTGGGATGCCAGCCGGAAAGCCCACCATGCGCCCCAGTTCCAGGGAATACATGCGGATAGACCATCCTTCGCGACCAAGCGAGGCAAATGCAACTCGCGAGTTATCGGGCGAAATGCGCGGCGATAGCGAAACGGTGCCAAGGTGCGTCACTGCGTGTTGATTCTGGCCGTCGTAATCCATGACCCAAACTTCTTTTGAGCCGGTGCGCGAACTGATGAAGTAGATCTTCGTCTCCGCGATGCCGTTGATGCCGCCGCCGAGCCGAAGAATAATTTCATCAGCGAATCGATGCGCAATGGTTCTCGCCATCTCTTCGCTGGCCGCCTCGTTATATTGCTTGCCAAGTACCTGCGGATTAGCGGTATTACGCGCGTCGTCGAGCCAGCCGTAAACCACCAGCCGTCCGTTGCTCGCGGAGAGCGCGCCGAAAGCCACCATCGCAGCAAGACCTGGATCAGCTGCCCACTGCGCCAGGTTGATCTCCTGCGGAGAGCCCGGCGATGACTGCGGTGCAAAGCTCTTCGAAACCATGTCAAAGATGCCGGCGTTCTGCAGGTCGCCGTAAAGCGTCGAGTCGAAAGTCGCCTTCAGCGCGGTCACCTGGGGATCTACGCCGACTTGCTTGAAGTCTGCCGCTGCTAGCCGTATGCGCGCGTTGCCAAGATTCGAGCCAGTGTGAACCCAGTCCTGAGCGCCGCAGCTAAGAGACGAAATACTCGCCAGAACAAGCAAAATCGAAAAACCAAATCGCAACGTAAGTTTCATGAGAACGCTAAACCCTTCCTGGGTGATTTTTCGAGCGATAGGGAAACTCTGCGTGTCTCGAGTTCTTGTGCTTCGCATCGAAGCCCTGAACGACGAACTCCCTGTTGTCGCTGACCATTCTAATTTGGATGCGCTGCAAAGCCCTAGTACTCACAGTAAAACGAAACCATCAAGCTGTTGCCGCGGTATTGTGCGGGCAGTGCGCCAAAGGTATCAACCCGTTGCGCCGCGCGAACGCAGGCCGTGTCCCACGTGGGACTGTTGCTGGAACGATCTAGTTTCACCTGGCTCACGGACCCATCGCGCGCGATCATGAACGAGATATAAGAGCGCGTTCCCCGAGGCGTATGCGGATCTGCCAGCGAACGGTAGCCGTTAGCATCCATTTTGCGATTGATATTGTCGACATACCAGCCGAACAGGCTTCCAAAGTTGGCGTCGGTCACTGAAGTGGGGCCGACCGAGGCACCCTGCGAAGTCGCCCGTGGTAGCACGGATCCTGCCTGGTCGCCATATTGCGCGCGATTCTGAGGAACCGGTTGTTGCTTCGGCGTACTCTTGATCGCTTCCTGGCGTTCCGGCTTCTTTGGTTTTCCCTGGATAGGAATGGCAGTCTCATCTTCAAGCTGCTTGACCTTGGGCGCGGGTGGGGCAGGCGCTTCGCTTGGCTTCTCCGTTGCCAGCACGTTTTCGTTCGGCGGATGATCCGCAGGCAGTGGAATGGAACTCGTGATGTTCACTTGAATTGCTCCGCCAGGTCCTGCGCCTCCCCACAAGTTGTGATGGAAATACCCACCAATAACTCCATAGAGAACGATCGCGATCACGATGCCGCAGTGGAGCAACACCGCGCCTGCCGCTGGCTTAGCCAGTGGCTCGGGCGCTAGCCCCTCCTGGAAATGTCCACCGACTTGGTAGTAGCTGCTCATCCCTGATTAATCGTCACCCCGAAAATTGACCTGTCATCCTGAGCGAAGCGAAGGTCTCGCTTTTCAGGGAAGATCAGACCAAACTCCGCCAATCTATTTCGCCTTCTCGTCCACAGGCCGCGTCACAATTGAAATATTCGTGATGCCCGCCTGCTTCACCGCATCCATGACGCTGGCAAACGCACCAAACGGCACCCGCTCATCCGCGCGCAGATAGATCACCTGCTTGCTCGAGGCATTGCTCGCATCGTGCAGTCGCTGGCCCAGGTCATGCACGTTTACCGGCTTGTCGCCGAGAAAAACCTGCTGATCTCGATCAATTGTCACCACCAGCCGCTGCTCGGTAATCTCCTTGACTGTGCGCGTTTTGGGAATATTGACCTCGATGCCCGACTGCAGCACCGGCGCCGTGATCATGAAGATCACCAGCAGAACCAGCACCACGTCTACCAGGGGGGTGATGTTGATGTCCGCCAGGGACGTCTGGGTTTTTCCGTTGCTAGTCGCGAAAGCCACGTGCAACCTCTTGAGGTTCTTCTCTCGGAGCAGAACTGCGCACCGGAATCTCTTCAAGCGAGTTCAGCAACTCGCGGCAAAAGTCGTCGGTTGCCGCCGCGAACACGCGAATGCGCGCAGCAAACTGGTTGTAGGCAACCACAGCGGGCACCGCAACAAACAAACCTGCGGCGGTCGTGATCAGTGCCTCAGAGATACCAGGAGCCACAGCGCGCAACGTTGCCGCTCCCGCGGTTCCCAAGCCGTGAAAAGCATCCACAACGCCCATGACTGTGCCGAACAGACCGATGAACGGGCTGGTCGCCGCGATGGTGGCCAGCCACGTCAGTCTCCGCTCAAGCGCCGTAATGGCTTCGCTCGCCGCGGTCTGCGCCGAGCGCTCCAGAGGCGTCAGGTTCTTCGGTGGCCCTGATCCGCCCGTCTGCCGCTTGTATGTCTCGTAAACATCCACGTAGACCTGCGCCAGCGGGCTGGACTTGTAGTTGTCGGCAAACGCGGCCACTTCCTGCAAGCGCGTCGCCCTGCGAAAGGCGTTAACGAAGTTGCGGCTTTCGCGGGTCGCCTTACTGAAGGTCGACATCTTGCCCAGAATGATGGTCCACGAGTAGAGGCTGGCGATCAGCAGAAGGACCAGCACACCCAGTGCGATGCCCCCCATGTTGCTCATCATTTCCATCAGAGCGCCTGTGCCCTGAGCGACCGGACTGCCAACCGGAGCGGTGCCGCCATCAGCTTGTAATGCGAGGAGCAGAGTAGCTGTAAAAATCGGTATTCACCTCAATATCCACGGTATCAGACGCATTCAGGCCCTCCAAGTTATCGTTCTGGTGCACTCAAAGCCGTGCATTGCAAGCGGCTTACCCGTAAACCCGGCCGTTCATGCTATGCTGCGCTCGGATTCGCCTCTCATGCTTGTCGAACTTCGCGCCGAAAACTACGCAGTTATCGATCACGCCATCGCCGTCTTCGGCCCCGGGTTGAACCTACTCACGGGAGAGACGGGCGCTGGCAAATCTATTCTTGTAGATGCTCTTGCACTGCTCATGGGCGGCAAATCCTCCACAGAAATCGTCCGCCACGGTGCAGATAAAGCAGTTGTTGCCTGTGTCTTTGAGTCGACTCCCGCAGCCGAGGCTGTCCTTGAAGAAAACGGCATCGACGCCGAAGGCAATGAAATCATCCTCCGTCGCGAAATTCTGTCGAGCGGTAAAGGCCGAGTCTTCGTCAACAACCAGCCAGCCACGGTTGCAGTTCTTCGCCTTCTAGCCCCCGAACTCGCGCTCGTGCACGCACAGTCTGAAACTCTTTCCAGCTTCGATCAGACCCAGCAGCGCATCCTGCTTGATCGCTTTGCGGCCATCTCGACCGACGAAGTAGCTGCTGCATACGAATCCTGGCGCACAGCGCAGCGCAAGCTCGATGATCTGCTCCAGGCGAGCAGGACCGTCTCCGCATGGTCGATCTCTGGAGCTACCAGGCGAAGGAAATCGACGCCGCCAGTCTCCTCGCCGGCGAAGACGAAGCCCTCGAAACCGAGAAGCGCGTCCTCGCCAACGCTGAAAAGCTTTACGCCGCCGCCATGAGCGCCTTCGATCAGCTCTACGAAGGCGGTACCTCCGCCGAGGCTGCGCTGCGCGCCGCGCGGCCGCAACGTCGAAGAACTGGCCCGCTACGACGAAAGGTTCACGGAGTCCGCGCAGCAGCTCAGCTCGGCCCGCGCCACCGTCGGCGATGTCAGCGCCACGCTCCGCGACTACGCCGAAGGCATCAATGCTTCCCCCGAGCGCCTCGCAGAAATTGAAGATCGCCTCGCCCTGCTCGATCGCCTCAAACGCAAATACGGCAAGACCGTCGCCGAGGTCATCGCCTTCGGCGAAGACGTGGCGCGCAAACTCGCCGAAGTCGAAGATCGCGACGAAATCCTCAAGACCCTCGCGCGCGACACTCGCGCAAAGCTGCCGAAGCTTACAAGCAGGCCGCCGAATCCCTCTCTGCGCAACGCAAAGGCGCCGGCGCAAAACTCGCCAAGCTCGCCGAGACACAGATCAACTCGCTCGCCATGAAAGTCCGCTTCGAAATCTCCGTTGCCAGTCATCAGCGAGGAAGAGCCGCAGTGGACCGCGCACGGCTGGGACGAGGTCGAGTACCGCATCGCCACCAACCCCGGCGAGCCACTGAAGCCGCTGCACGAGATCGCCTCCGGCGGCGAAATGTCCCGCGTCATGCTCGCACTCAAGGTTGCCGTCGAAGAAGCTGCTGCCAAAACCAGAAAAAAGCTTCCCACGCCGCGCACCCTCGTCTTCGACGAAATCGACATCGGCATCGGAGGCCGCGCTGCCGAAGCCGTCGGCCAGAAGCTCAAGGCCCTTGGTCGCGCGCCAGCAGGTCCTCTGCGTCACCCATCTGCCGCAGATCGCCGCCTTCGCCGATCAGCACTTCGTCGTCGAAAAGCGCGAAGACCACGGCCGCACCAAGATGCAGATCCGCCTCCTCGACGACCGCGCCCGCACTCACGAGGTCGCCCGCATGCTCTCCGGCGCCAAGGTGACCGACACCAGCCTGCAGCACGCCGCACAGATGATCGCCACCAGTCGCTAACGGTCAAACCCTTCGGCGGTTAGATAGACTCCCCGCGCCATCAGAAGCCCGTAAGAGGCAACCCCCCCTGCGCACATGCTCTCCAAGAGCATGGTGGACCAAATTGGCGCTGAGTTGCGCGCTCGAGCTTGCGAGCGATGGTTTTCTTTAAGAGCTAAAACGCACGCGGATTAAACGTATTTAGAAGTTAAATGCAGGAGGACTCGGGTTATGAATTTGCAGGATCTCACTCCCATCCAGATTGTCATTCTGGTTGCCGTCGTATTGGTCATCGTAAGCGCGATTGTTTTCTTTTTACAAAAGAGACGCACCGAAAAGCTTCGTCAACATTTCGGTCCAGAGTACGATCGAGCCATTGCCGAAGGCGGCGATCGACGTCGCGCCGAAGCCAAACTCGAGGAGCGTACCGAGCGCGTTAAGAAGTTCAATCTTCGCCCACTCACCGCAGAGGATCGGGCGCGCTACAGCGAGCAGTGGAATCGAGTGCAGGCTCACTTCGTTGATGCTCCTGCTGGCGCCGTCGCGGAGGCCGACCAACTTCTTGGGGACATCATGGCTACCTGCGGCTACCCCATGGGCGACTTCGATCAACGTGCCGCTGACATCTCGGTCGAACATCCCGTAGTTACCCAAAACTACCGCTCCGCTCACGAAATCGCCGTCCGCCAAGCCAAAGGACAGGCAAGCACCGAGGATCTTCGCCGCGCCATGATTCACTATCGGGCTCTCTTCGAGGACCTCGTCAGCCATTCGAAAGACACCACTGTTGTGGAACGGAAGCCCGTCATCACCGCCGATCACGCCGATTACAATGGAGAAACCGTCCGCGCGCGACGCGGCTGATCGGCCATCAATCCTACCGGCGAACTGGAAGGGAATCCGACGCGATTCGCGATCAGTTCGTCGGTACGGGATAGATGATGATTTGACCTCCGGAAAGCATCGCAAGCTGCGAGCCATTCGGCGAGAGACTATACCCTCCATGGCTCGGCGCGGGTGCTTCGGAATGAAAAGAAGAAAGGCGCTTGCCATCGCCGGCGCGGTATATCCGCACCTCTTCGTCAACCAGATCGGTGCCATGAAACACCGATCCTGGGCTCAGCGCAGAAGAGGCGTGCAGAATCTTGATGGCAAAGGTCCGACTGGATTCATTCCCTTTTGCTTCGTGGCCCAATTCTTGAGAATTTGGCTGTTCCCGCCACACCACCTGTCCGTCGGTACGCAGCACGCGGAACTCCGGAAAACCATTCGTTTTGTCGCACGAGCGAACGAAGACCAGATTCGGAGCGAAGCTCGACAGTTCCGGCGTACATGCAGACGAGAAGCGAGCGAGCGTTACCGACTGGTTTCCCCAGGTCAGCATTGACAGTCGATATCGTTTGTTCGGCTGCGCCAGCAGAGTGAGCTGACCCTCGTTCAGCAAGGTAGGTGGCATGAGGTTTGAGGTGGTTCTCGCACGCGCGATGACTTTGAACTCCTTATCGAGCACCAGTATCTCGACATCCTCTTCCGGATTCTGATTCAATGCCTCAGTGAGTGTTTGGTGTAATCCGGCGGAGTGCCTTTCCTTGATAATTCCAATCGCCATCAGTTCGCCATTTGGCGAGACCCGCGCAAATCCGAGCGGGCCGGCCAGCGGGAAACGCGACGTCAACGTCAGTTTCGAGTCATATATTCGGAGCTCGTTTGCAGCGTGCGCCAGGATTTGGTTTTCAGACAATTGCCACAGGAATCGGCCGGAATCCGATAACTCCCAATCAACCGTGCTGAGAACGCGGTTAGAAAGCACATCGAGCAGAACCGCATGAATCTTGCGAACCGGCGCATCGATCGTCGCCATTCCATTGCGGTGAACGAGAGTATGGGGGTTAAACGCTACCAGTATCTGCTGCTCTCCCACCCAGATCAGAGCTTCTTCGTTATCGAGTTGTGAAATATCCCTGTTCAATCGCGGCGCGTAGCCGAGTGAATGGATCGCGATTGATTTGGAGGGATGACTCGAACTCTCATCGCCGGCGACAGGCAGGTCCACAGTGCAGGATGGGGGCGTGCATGGCTCAAATTCCTTTGGCGGTGGAGGCGAAATGGGAGCAGGCGATATGGAAGATGCCGACTTGGACAGGGTGCCTGCACCAGCTGACAACGTCGTTGCCGTTGAAATCGGAACACGTACAAAAGCAACTGAGGTGGGAAGGAGCAAAAACTCGGTGTACTGCTCTAGAACTACATCACGGCTCTTCGAGATGAGAAGGGAACTGCCGCCGGGGCCCGCGCCCATCTGAAGCTTGACATCATGGATTCCATAAACATCACCGGCATTAAGAATCGGATGTGGAACAAAAAGATCAGAAGCCTTGAATTCGATTCCGTTCAAGCCCTGATCTCCCGTCCCAACGACCGCACCGCCCGCACCGAGGTTATGTTTGACGATCGGATATTGTCCACGCAAAGTGATGCCATTGTCAGGAGTCCACGAAACAGCTGCCAGCACCAGGTCGATGGGAGCCATCTCGTTGCCGTTGCATTGCGCTTTCGCAAATGAGAGCGCCAGCTGAGAGTCGTTATTCGGTTTCACGCGTGCTTGCGCGGTTTCGACCTTCGCCTCGATGATTGCACCGCTGCGGAGAGTGCATCCCTGCCCAGTCCAATCAGCGGTAACCCTTGCAAAAACTGGCGATCCCTTCTGGATGTGGCGAACGTCGAGACTCTTGATCAATTCCGCGTGAATGGGACGATGATCTGAATCGGGTGGGGATTGGGCGTCCATCTGCAGTAAGCACAGCACTGTGAGCACCGCTGATGTGACAAGGAATCTCAAAACTTGCTCCTTTGAGAATTCTAAGCCTCGCCTCTCAAAGGAAGAAAGTGCACGCAAAATTCGCAAAGTTTCAAAGCGTGTTCAAGTCACCACCTGCAATATTCCGGTTCAAAGTTCCGCGTGCCAAACGCCCACCGGAGATGGTTGGGCGGGGTCTCAGCGCAATCGAGGGTGCTTCACGTTGGCTCCGACGCCTTGTCGGCAACGAATGAAGGCTGAGCCATTCAGCCACAATCCGATTCGATTCCTGAGGGTTCTCCTCGAAAACGGAATGTCCGCAGTCTGGAATGAGGACGAGTTCTGATGCTCGCAGTTTTCGGTTTAGTTCTTTGGCCGACTTGAGACTCACCGTGCAATCGTGATCGCCCCACACCAGAAGCATCGGCTTCCTCCTCACACGCTGAATGGCCGCTTCCAGCTTGGCCATCTCCGCGCACCAGCAGCGAATAATGCAAAGGACATGGCGCAAAGTATCGGGATTCCGCAGGCCAGCCACAATCTCCTGCAAACATCGATCGGCAACTCGAGAAGGCCCTCCATACATCGATCCGAGAGCCACACGCTGAATCCGTGCCGGAAGATAGGGCAGCATCCATGCG
This sequence comes from uncultured Acidobacteriaceae bacterium, assembly GCA_963802565.1. GTDB lineage: Bacteria > Acidobacteriota > Terriglobia > Terriglobales > Acidobacteriaceae > Telmatobacter. Next base: position 79,857 of record CAWDJR010000032.1, read on the forward strand.
AGAAGCCCGCCCCACCGAGTGCTATAAATGCGCACCATCACATCGCTTGAGCGGCTGTAGGGGTTGGCAGGTGCGAAGAGAATAAGCCTGCGCACACGCTTGGGATGAAGCGCCGCGAGCATCAATGCGACGGCGCCTCCATGCGAATGTGCGACGATGTCGGCACCGTCGAGATTCAGCGCATCCATAATGAGGGTGATGCGATTGGCAGTGGCCACAAGCCCTGCGTCTACCCCTGTTACGCGCTGCGATTTGCCCATGTTCACGAGGTCTATTGCATATACGCTGGCGTTCCCGGCGAGGGCGTCTATATTATTCCGCCAGTTTTCACTTGAACCGAGTAATCCGTGGATGAGCACGATCGGATTGCCGTTTCCGGCATGCAGATAATGCACCCGTGTGCCCGCAACACTTACGAATCCCTCGTCGCATTTCTGTAGGGGGCCTCCGGTTCCATGACAAGGAATCCTTTCTCGCAAATTCCTTCATCGACAATTTACAGCTCGGTGGTTGTGGCCCGTAGGCGCCCGGTGCGGCGTCAATAACACATTTGATGTGTGAAAATCCCGAAGTGTGACCCGGGCTTTCGTACTCATTACCTCGACGTCATTGCAATCGATTTTCAGATTCTGAAGGTTGTATCCGTGGTCCACATTTTCGTTAAACGTGGCCATCTTTTTGCAGTTTGACTGCAACAAATGCCACAAGGCAGTGCGATCACGTCGTCAGATGCCAATGGCAGATCTACCGGCTTACAGCAGTCAATTTCAGCGTGATCGAGTTCTCATTGCTGACGTCGAGCGCGGCACCCTACAATTCCTTAACCATGCAATTTCCCCGAAAGTCTCTCCTCGCTCTTACGCTCGCTCTTTGCTCACTAGGCGCCTACGCGCAGCAACCTCAACACCTATTCTTCCGCGTAACTGTCGGCCCAAAATTCACTAGCCCGATATCAGGCCGGATGCTCATCTTTCTCACCGCCGGAACAGGAGCGAAGGAAGTTGATGAAAATCCATTTGCGCCGACCGCCGTCTATGTTGCCGCCAAGGACGTATCCGACCTCACCGCCGGAGCGTCTGTCGATGTCGACACCGACGACCTCGCCTTTCCCGCCGGATTCTCCTCCCTGAAACCCGGCGATTATCAGGCTCAGGCCGTGCTCGACGTAAATCGCAACTACAACTATGGCGGCCGCAGCGCAGGCGATCTCATAAGCGACGTCGTTCCCCTCGCCTCCTTCACGCCTGGACAGGGATCCGAACCGACGTTCACTCTCAATGAAGTCGTCCCAGACCGCCCCGCTCGCCTCGATCCTCCCGGCTTCGAGAAAAGCGCTCATCTCGAAGACTTCGTCAGTCCCTCACTCACAGCGTTTTCAGGCCGCACCACTCATATCCGCGCTTGGGTCATTACGCCACCAAACTACGACGAGCAATCCAAGGAACGCTACCCCACCGTCTACTGGACACACGGCTTCGGCGCACCCTTTGAATACGAGAAAATCTCTGGGGGATTGATGCTCGACATGATGGCGAAGCGCAAATTGCCGCCCATGATCTGGGTCATGCTTGATGAATCCTGCGCCACCGGAACCCATGAATTCGCCGACTCGGTCAACAATGGCCCTTGGGGAAAAGCGCTCACCACCGAATACATCCCTTATCTGGAGAAGAAATACCGCATGGACGCGCGACCGAGCGGAAGGTTTTTGCAGGGTCATTCCTCCGGCGGCTGGGCGACCCTTCAATTGCAGATCGATTACCCGACAATCTTCGGGGGAACTTGGTCAACCTCGCCCGATCCTAGCGATTTTCACGATTTCACAGGGATCGATCTGTACGCGGTCTCACGCAAATGTTTACAAGCGCTCTGACGGAACGCCTTACCCACTCATTCGCGACCATGCCAAGGTCATCGGCACTTTCGATCAGTTTGCTCACAACGAGCGCGTCCTCGGGCCATATGGCGGACAGATAGCTTCCTTCGAGTGGGTCTTCTCGCCACGAGGACCGGACGGCCGTCCAGTGCCGCTGTTCGATCGCGCGACCGGCGACGTTGATCCCGTCGTCGTTGCCTATTGGCACGATCACTACGATCTCGCGCACATTGTCCAGACGACCTGGGCGCAGCGTGGCCCTGCCCTTCGCGGCAAGATTCACGTTTTTGTAGGAACTGCCGATACCTTCTATCTGGATGGAGCAGCGCACAAGATGGAGGCAGTTTTGAATGCGGTTAACGCTGGCGCCCACTTCACCTACATCCCCGATCGAACCCACTTCGATCTTTACACCACCTATACTCCTGGTGGCGACCCGAAGGGAGACCGCCGCGGGTCTCTTCACGCAGATCGGTTCCGAGATGTACGCTGTCGCTCGTCCGCACGCAAATTGGAAGCCGGCGGAGTAGAAAAAGAAACGCCCAGGTATCCGTAGATCCTGGGCGTTCCTTATATCAGTCTGTCTTAGTGACCGTGTTCTCCGTGGCCGCCATGCTCGTGCTGTTGGCCTAGATTAGAGTGCCCATGCCCGTCGCGCGTTTCGTTTCCATTGAAGTGCTCTACGTGCTCTTTTTCGTGGTGCGCATCGAAATGCTCGCCGCGCGCCGGATACTCGCCGTGCCAGCCATCGTGGCGATCATAATGATTATCCACGTGACCCCAGAAATGAGTAGGCCCGTGGAACCATGGTCCCGCGCCGATAAAGACACCCCCGGAGAACCATTCCGGCCCATAGTAGCCGTAAGGCGCGCAATCATACGGGGCATAGTCGAAATAGCCGTACGGGACACTCGGGCGCCGGTCCAATCTGTACCGCAATCTGCCCATGTGTTTTCTGCGGTGCAACCCCAATGCAAACCGTTGCGACTGTTATAAGCATTAGATATTTGAATTTATTCACTTTTCCTCCTTGTGTCTGGGCGGAATAGATCCTCCGGCCGTGACCGATCGTTCAAGGTGCGACAAGACCGCCGCAAAAGATACCTAGGACTTTGATGAATCGACATTGGGAATGGTTTTTTCAGAGGAGCCCCGCGCCACCCCACCCGGCCGTAAACGCAAGCTACCATTCGACGTAGTCTTCGATTCGGCCGAATCTGCTTGCTGAACACCTTTCCAATCTAATCAAAAGCGTACAGAGACCACCCCGGCGACTCACCACGGTCACAACTTCGGGTATCTTTGTCCAAGTCAATCAGGGCAAGCTCCGACTCTGTTCCCCATCAAAATTAAGTTCGTGCAATGCGAAAATCATTTCAGCATGCGGTAAAGCACGGTCGCCCTGTGTCACTCATCACAGCCGCTAACCCGCTCAAAGCAGAGACTCCTCGTAGCGGTTTTTCGCCGCAGGATGCGTTATGAGGCAAAGCGAATGAGTGAACAGGAAATGGTGATTTTAGATGGGAACGAGGCCGCGGCCTCTGTAGCCTATCGTCTCTCCGAAGTCGTTGCAATCTATCCGATTACACCCTCCTCGCCGATGGCCGAGTGGGCCGATCAGTGGCTTTCTGAGGGCAAAAAGAATATCTGGGGCGCATTGCCCATCGTGGAAGAACTGCAAAGCGAGGGCGGTGCCGCTGGAGCGCTCCACGGCGCACTGCAGGCTGGCGCATTCGCCACCACGTTTACGGCCTCGCAAGGCCTGCTCTTGATGATCCCCAACATGTACAAAATCGCCGGCGAACTCACTCCGGCCACCATGCACGTCACGGCTCGCACTCTGGCCACGCATGCGCTTTCAATATTCGGCGATCACTCCGACGTGATGGCCTGCCGCTCCACCGGCTGGGCGATGCTCGCGTCGAACTCCGTGCAGGAAGTGGCCGACATGGCGCTCGTTGCGCAGATCGCCACCCTCGAGTCGCGCATCCCTTTCATTCATTTCTTCGATGGTTTCCGCACGTCGCACGAAGTCGGCAAGATTCTTCCCATCAGCGACGAGACCATCCGCGCGTTAGTCGATGACAAATACATCATCCAGTTCCGCCAGAACGCGCTCAGCCCCGATCGCCCCTTGCTCCGTGGGTCCGCGCAGAATCCCGACGTCTTCTTCCAGGCGCGCGAAGCTTGCAGTCCTTATCACGCGGCAGTCCCGGGCATCGTGCAGTCAGTCATGAACCGCTTTGCCGCTCAGACTGGCCGTGCCTATCACCTGTTCGACTACTACGGCGCAGCCGACGCAGAACGCGTCATCATCATCATGGGCTCTGGCGCTGAAGCCGCTGAAGAAGCCGTAGACGCCATGGTCAAGCAGGGCGAAAAAGTTGGCATGGTCAAGGTCCGCCTCTATCGTCCCTTCGATGCTTCTGCCTTCATCAATACCCTCCCCGCCACCGTCAAAGCAATTTCCGTTCTCGATCGTTGCAAGGAACCGGGAGCCGCCGGCGAACCCCTCTATCAGGATGTCGTCACTGTTCTCGCAGAACACTCCGACACCTTGCCGTTTGCCGCAATGCCGACGGTAGTTGGCGGCCGCTACGGCCTGTCGTCAAAAGAATTCACTCCCGCCATGGTCAAGGGCATCTACGATGAACTTAACAAGACAACCCCCAAGAATCACTTCACCATCGGCATCGACGACGACGTTTCGCACACCAGCCTCACCTACGATCCAACGTTCTCTACAGAAGATCCGAAAACCGTACGCGCACTCTTTTACGGTCTCGGCTCCGACGGCACCGTAGGCGCCAACAAAAACTCCATCAAGATCATCGGCAGCGAAACCGACAATTACGCGCAGGGCTACTTCGTCTACGACTCGAAAAAATCCGGTTCGATGACAACGTCGCACCTTCGCTTCGGCCCCAACCCGATTCGCTCCACTTACCTCATCACCCGCGCCAGCTTCGTAGCCTGCCACAACTTCAGCTTCCTCGAGAAGATGAACGTGCTTGAAGCAGCCATGCCCGGTGCGGTCTTCCTGCTCAACTCGCCTTACTCTGCTGCCGAAGTCTGGGACAAGCTGCCCAAGTCGACGCAGGAAGAAATGCTGCGCAAGAAGATTGAGTTCTATGTCATCGACGGCTACACGGTGGCGCGCGATGCCGGAATGGGCACGCGCATCAACACCATCATGCAGACTTGCTTCTTCGCCATCAGCGGCGTGTTGCCGCGCGAAGAAGCCATCGCGCAGATCAAGAAAGCCATCAAGAAGACCTACGGCAAGCGCGGCGATGCAGTAGTGCAAAAGAACTATGACGCGGTAGACGCAGCCCTCGCCCATCTTCACAAGGTCGAGTTGCCTTCAGCGGCTTCATCAGACTTCGACCTCATCCCATCCATCTCCAGTAAGGCTCCCGAGTTCGTCCGCAATGTGCTGGGTGAAATCGCAGCCGGGCGAGGCGACCTGCTCCCCGTCAGCGCAATTCCTGCCGGCGGCGCATTCCCCACAGCCACCGCGCAATGGGAAAAGCGCAACATTGCACAATTCATCCCTGTGTGGGACAAGGACCTCTGCATCCAGTGTGGCAAGTGCGTTATGGTTTGCCCGCACGCCGTGATCCGCGCCAAGGTGTACAGTCCCGAACTCGGTGACAAGGCCCCCGCAACCTTCAAGTGGGCCAAGCCAAAGTGGAAGGGCATGGAAAATGATCACTACACGCTGCAGGTCGCACCGGAAGATTGCACCGGTTGTGCTGTGTGCGTAGACGTTTGTCCCGTGAAGAGCAAGAGCGACACCAGCAAAAAGGCCATCAACATGGTGCCGCAGGCTCCCCTCCGCGAAGCCGAGCGCGACAACTGGGAGTATTTCCTTGACCTTCCCGAAGTCGATCGCAACAAGCTTTCGCATTCACAGGTAAAGGACCTGCAACTTCTGCAGCCGCTCTTTGAGTTCTCCGGCGCCTGCGCAGGTTGCGGCGAGACCGCTTACATCAAGCTGCTCACCCAGCTATTTGGAGATCGGCTCTACGTCGCCAACGCAACGGGCTGCTCTTCGATCTACGGCGGTAACCTGCCCACAACGCCTTACAGCAAGAACACCGCAGGCCGCGGTCCGACATGGGCCAATTCACTCTTCGAAGATAATGCGGAGTTCGGCTTCGGCATGCGCACCGCGCTCGATCAGCAGAAAACTTTCGCCGAGGTTCTGGTAACTCGCATGGCTCAGTACATCGGGCCGGAGCTTGCGGCGGACATCGTTAACGCTCCGCAGAAGACTGATCCGGAAATCAATGCGCAGCGCGAACGGGTGAAGGTGCTTTCCGCGAAGCTCGCCAGCATCGATTCCTCAGACGCGCGCAACCTGCTCGCCATTGCAGACACACTCGTTCGCAAGAGCGTGTGGATTCTTGGTGGCGACGGCTGGGCGTTCGACATCGGTTTCGGTGGACTCGATCACGTCCTCGGCTCCGGCAAGAACGTCAACGTCCTTGTTCTCGACACCGAGGTCTACTCGAACACCGGTGGTCAGTCGTCCAAGGCCACGCCGCGCGGCGCCGTTGCCAAGTTCGCCGCGGCTGGAAAGCAAAACAGCAGAAAAGACCTTGCAATGGAAGCCGTCAGCTACGGATCTGTATATGTTGCGCAGGTCGCGCTCGGCGGCAACGACAGCCACGTGGTCAAGGCCTTCCAGGAGGCCGAAGCGCCACGATGGGCCGTCGATCATCATCGCTTACTCAAGCTGCATCGCCCACGGCTACGACCTGATACACGGACTTGAACAGCAGAAGCTCGCCGTCCAGTCCGGCTACTGGCCGTTGATGCGCTATAACCCCGCACTCCGCGAGGAAGGCAAAAATCCGTTCCAGCTGGATTCAAGAGCACCGTCAATCCGGCTCAAGGAATATGCCTATCGCGAAGCACGCTACACCATGCTTGCACGCAGCAATCCCGAGATGGCTGCCACGCTGCTTAAAGAAGCACAGGACGATGTCGAGCGCCAGTGGCGCGTCTACTCATCCCGCGCCTCCATGCCGGGTCGTGGGGAGACACCCAACATTGCTCCCGCTGAAAAGCCCGAAGAGAAACTGGCAGCCCCGCCTGCCGGAGGATCCAAATGATTGATGTATCTACAAAGTACCTGGGCCTCAAGCTGAACGGACCCATCGTTGTGTCTTCCACGCCGCTTTCCGAGTCTCTCGAAAACGTGCACCGTATGGAAGAAGCAGGAGCATCCGCGATTGTGCTCACATCGCTCTTCGAAGAGCAGCTCGCCCTTGAATCCCGTGCGCTCGACGAAGACCTCTCGCGGGGCACAGAATCCTTCGCCGAGTCGCTTGGCTATCTGCCCGATCTCAACGACTACCGCATGACGCACGAGGTCTATCTCGACCACTTGCGTCGCGCCAAGGAAGCGGTGAAGATTCCGATCCTCGCCAGTCTTAACGGCGTAACCAGCGGTGGTTGGATGCGTTTCGCCCAGGAGTCGGAGCAGGCCGGTGCGGATGCCATCGAGCTCAACACCTACGCCCTGGCCACCGATCGCAGCCAGACTTCCTATGAATTGGAAGCGCAGCTTCTCGAACTCGTGGAGAATGTCTGCAAAACAGTCAAAGTGCCGGTAGCGGTCAAGCTCTCGCAGTCGTTTACGAGCTTGCCTCACATGGCTGCAAAACTTGAAGACGCAGGCGCCGCCGGAGTAGTCCTCTTCAACCGCTTCTATCAGCCCGATTTCGATATCGAAGCTCTCGAGGTGCGGCCCACGCTGCATTTCTCCACGCCGTCTGAATTGCTGCCCCGCCTTCACTGGGCCGCGATTCTCTATGGCCACCTGAACATCGACATCGCGATTACCGGCGGCGTGCACTCGGCAGAAGACGTCATCAAAAGCGTCATGGCTGGCGGTAACGTTGCCATGATGTGCTCGGCGCTCCACATCCACGGCATCGAACACATCGGTCGCGTCCTCTCTGACCTGCAGTACTGGCTGGAGAAGCGCGAATTCTCATCGCTTTCTGAAACCCGAGGCTGCCTCAGCCGCCGTTCCGTTCCCGATGTCTCGCCCTTCGATCGCGGCAACTACATCAAGACGCTAAGCTCCTACAGCCTGCGCCAAACCGTCGCTGCCTTTTAACGAAAGCGAAGGATCTGCTTTTCCTAGGACCAACGGCGACCGCACACAGCGTGCCGTCGCCGTCGCTTCTATGCAGTTCAGACACTGCTCGCAATTGCTAGGAACGTCCTGCCGCACGGCAGTTGAGAGTTTTTGAAAGGGCACGATTTTAGTCGTGCCGCACAAAGCAGAAGAAGCGAGAGGGCTTTAGCCTCTGAGGAAAGGGCCGGTGAACAGTCCTGGTTGCAGTCTGGACCGTAGCATTCGTCGTCTATCTGGCTAAGAAAAAGACTGGCCGAGATCGCCTTCTCATCGGGCATCATGGCCACATATGCCATGCGGGAGTGGTCATCGACGGCGACGTAGAGGAACTCCCATCCGGCGCCGCGGGTCTCGTCCTGGGGATTGCCGGTGATGCGGTATCCCGGCCTGTGGATGCGGGCCAGCTTCTTGATGTCGATATGCAGTAGATCCCCTGGACAGGGATGTTCGTAGCGGTTGGGTGGCAGCTTGGGTTCGAGCATCCGGATCTTGTTCAGCTTGAGCCGCGTGAGGATGCGGCTTACGGTGGCGCGACTGAGGCCGGTCAACTGAGCGATCTGGACGCCGGTCCTGCGCTCGCGCCGAAGCAGTTCGACGCGTTGCACAACGTGGGCCGCCGTGCGTCGCGGCGAGCGATGAGGACGCGAACTGCAGTCAGCCAGCCCGACGAGCCCCTGCAAGCGATAGCGGCGGACCCACTTGGCTGCGCTCTGGCGGCTGACCCTGTGCGCGGCTGCCGCCTCGCAGAGCGGCAGGCCCAGCCGCTTCTAAAACACTCTTGGAAGTTGAACTCAATCGACTGTAAATTAGCAGTCGAGCATTATGGGATGAGTAGTCCTCGGCTCCTGGCTCAGCTGCATTCGACAACATCAGCTTCCCAGTTCTTGTCCGGGGAAGCAGCCGATTACTGGACCTGAACGAGTTTCGCAAGCCATCGTAGCCCTCAAGGACTGCATTGCACAAATGCTGGAGCAGGCGCATAGGTGGTCATTCGGCAGTGAAACAGTAGCGTGGATACAACTCGCGTGAAGGCCTCAGCTTCGCGGACAAGATCGTGTTGGAGAAGCGTCAGCAGCGGGCCAGATTCAGCGGAAGGTACGCAGTTGGCAGAAGGCCTACGCTTGGTAAGACAACAACGAATAGGCTCACTGTTGAGTTGTAACAAGGGCATGAAGCTTCAGCCAGGCCGCAAATGCAACAAAATGAGTGTTAACTTTTGCCCCTGAGGGATGCTGGCTTGGCCCATACGGACTTTTTCACCAAGCTGTTTCGGGGGCCTTGGTGAACAGCCCTCGTTGCAGTCTGGTCCGTAGCTCTCGTCGTCTATCTTTGGCGGTTGCTCGCATCCGCTCCCTGGATTTCGGATGAGCACCTAAGGGCAACGCAACCGCCTTCGACACGATCGAGCTCTCTTCGGCTCGACGTCTTCCAACTCTTTCATCCCACAACCAAAATTCTTCTTCGCAATTTGCATGTAATTAACCTGCGAACGCGCAAAATAGATCAGAACGTTGCGACCGGCGCATGCTCCTTTGACTCCGTTTCACGCCAAGGTGGGTCCTAACTCCTTTCCTGAGAGTATTCTGCGGGCTAAGTCCAATCCCTGGAATAATTTACCTAGAACCCCCCTCCCTATAACCCCTAAAACATCAATAATTTACATCCAGATAACCCCCCTTTTTCACTCGGTGCAACAGAATAGCAAATCGCCGCCCACCGCAAGTTGACCGCTTATCATTCGTGTGAAACTCTCATGAGGACGCGAATGGTTCTGAAACCTGTTGCCGCAATCTTTGTTGCAGTCATCACACTCGGTGCGCTTGGTTACGCGCAGGCACCCATAAAGTACGAACCCACAATCGAATCGCTCGACAAGCACCCGCTTCCGCAGTGGTACGCCGGCGCCAAGCTCGGCATCTTCATCCATTGGGGCCTCTATTCCGTGCCCGGCTGGGCACCGCTTTCCCATCCGGATCACGACTTCTCCTCGGCCGACTACATCAAGTACAACCCCTACGCTGAGTGGTACCTCAATGTTCTTCGCATCCCCGGCTCGCCTACGGAGGCCTATCATCGGGAACACTACGGAGCGAACTTCGGCTATTACGATTTCGCGCCCGCCTTCAATCGCGAATCGCAAAAGTGGAATCCCGACAAAATGGCCGCGATCTTTCATGACGCCGGCGCTCGGTACGTGGTCCTCACCAGCAAGCACCACGAAGGCTTCACGCTTTGGCCCAGCACTACTCCCAATCCCAGCCCAAGCCTCAAGCCAAGCCAGTTACACACTGAACGCGACATCGTTGGCGACCTGACGACCGCAGTCCAGAAGCAGGGACTGAAGATGGGCCTCTACTATTCCGGCGGCTATGACTGGACCTTCAACACCGGCCCGATCGAGACCGACAAGGATTACGAAGCCGTTAAGCCGCAAAGCGAAGCCTACGGGAAATACGCCTTCGCACAAATCCACGAGCTCATCGACCACTACCACCCTGCGATTCTGTGGAACGATATCGACTGGCCCAAAACGGGCAACGCGCTGCAGGTCGAAGCCGACTACTACAACGCCATCCCCGATGGCGTCATCGACGACCGCTTCGGCATCAAGCACTCTGACTTCACTTCGCCCGAGTACGAGAAGAAGGACCAGATCAGCGAGAAGAAATGGGAAGAGTGCCGCGGTCTCGGCCGCTCCTTCGGCTACAACCGAGCAGAAGGTGAGAACGAGACCATCGCCCCCGGGGAATTGATCGCGCTCCTTGTCGATATCGTCAGCAAGAACGGCAACCTCCTGCTCGACGTTGGCCCCGAAGCCGATGGCACCATTCCGCCTGTGCAGATGGAACGTCTGCAAGCGCTAGGCGCCTGGCTCAAGCAGAACGGCGAAGCCATCTACGACACAGTGCCGTGGACAAAGGCAGCAGGGAAGTCCGCGGAAGGTGACGATCTACGTTTCACGCGCAAGGGAGAGGATCTGTACGTAACGGTATTGGACAAGCCAAAGGCGCAAACGATAACGATCTCCGATCTTCCCTCAAAAGCGGGAATCCCAATCACACAACTTGGAGACAACAGCGGCCTTGAAGCGAAAGTTCAATCTGGGGGAATGAGGATTGTGCTGCGTGCGCCCTTGAAAGGCGATTACGCATACTCGTTCAAGCTGGCAGGTTACCTGCGCTGATTCGCATCAACCGAGTAACTGACCCACAGTAAGCTCGAGAATATCCTCCGCATCGGGAAGCGCGTCGCGGACGGCGGGGCTGAGGCCTTCACCCAGTTCGATGCTCCCGGCGCCGATCGTGAGCAGGCAAGCTCTGCGAGGCTGCGTTCCGTACAGGTCCTGCGCTACGCGCAGCAGTTCCGCAGCGCCGAGGTGATGCGTAACCAGCCCTGGCTTCAGAGATGCAGGTGTGAGCTCACGCAGCAGAATCTGACCAGGGGCTTGATCCAGTGCACAGTCCACGAAGATCACCATTTCGGCTGCGGCGATTTCTTCCGCCATATCCGGCGTCCATTGGTGATCGCAGAGCACGCGCACTCGCGAATCATCACGCCACCGCTCTTCGGCCCACTGGGCAAGAAACGGACCGACGCCATCATCCTCGCGCAACGTATTCCCACAAGCGAGAATCAGACAACGAATCTGCATTGATTCACATGAGTCACGGGACTGGGTGCCCCAGGTCTGGCTTCTGAGACCTGGGTAATCACTCCATATTCAGAGTAGCAAGTCCGGCTGACAGCGGGTCCACAGTTGCTGTATCGCGGAGCCACAAGGCCGAGTGGCTTTTTCACCAAGAAAAAGTCACCTTGACAGGAGCCAAGAGGAGCTAAAAGTGGCTGTGGAACCGCTCTAAGACCGCACAACCTGATCGACAACTTCGCCGTCGACCGATACCAGCGTCATCGCAAGCGGCATCTGCCCAAACGCATGTGTCGAGCAACTCAGGCATGGGTCAAAGGTGCGGATAACGGCTTCGACCCGATTCAGTGCGCCCGCGCTGAACTTGCCGTCCTTCACATAACATTTTGCCGCCTGAAGCACGCCCTTATTCATGGCATTATTGTTGTGACCGGTCGCAACCACCAGGTTTGCCCAGGTAATCAGGCCATTTTCGTCAACCTTGTAGTGGTGGTTCAGCGTTCCGCGTGGCGCCTCGATCTGTCCCGCACCTTCAAGGCGATTCACGCCGGCTGTTGCGCGTACGTGCGTGTCGAGAATTTGCGGATCGGCGAGGATATGCTCGATCTTCTCGATGCCGTAAAGCGCTTCGACCAGCCGCGCGTGATGATAGAAGAACGAGCTCTCTACCGGTCCAGCTGCCAGCTGCTTGAACTCTGCTAGTTCAAGGTTGGCTTTCGGCGTGCCCATGGACTTCACGATGTTCAACCGCGCCAATGGTCCCACGCGGTAGCTGCCCTCTGGATAGCCCATCGGTTTGTAATAGACGAACTTGGTGTAGCTGTAATTCTCCACGGCCTCGCCGATTACCTCCGTAAAGTGTTGCGCCGTGATGCCGTCTTCGATGATGTCGCCCGTCGGTCCTATCAACCGCAGCGCGCCATCATTGATTTCAAACCTCTCGTCCTCGTTGATGAGTCCCAGGTAATTCGATGGGAAGTTGGCGAAGACCGAGACCTCCTGCTGGAAGCGGTCGGCAATCTGCTTATAAGCCGTCGAGCGCCAGGTTCACGTTGGCATAAGCCTCGGGCAGCATAGCTAGAATCTCATCGCGATGGCTCGCGCTCAAAGGCTCGGTGACGCCGCCGGGTATCACCCATCCTGTATGAATCCGCTTCGTGCCTAGCAACTCAATGACGTGCTGTCCGAAGCGCCGTAGCCCGATTCCGGCACGCCCAAGCTCAGGTCGCGCGGCGGCAACGCCGAAGATGTGGCGCTGCGCAGGATCGGACTCCATGCCAAGTAACAAATCCGGCGATGAAAGATGGAAAAAGCTTAGCGCATGCGATTGCACCATCTGCGCCAGGTTCAAGATGCGACGCAACTGCGCGGCGGTATGCGGAATACGCACCGACATGATGGCCTCGCAGGCTTTCGCCGATGCCAACAGGTGCGATACCGGGCAGATACCGCAGATGCGCGCCGTCAGAGCTGGCATCTCATAGAAAGGGCCGGCCTTGGGAGAACTTCTCGAAACCCCGTACCTGCGTGACATGAAACTGCGCGTTTTCCACTTCGCCCTGGTCGTTCAGATAGATCGTGATTTTGCCGTGACCTTCCAGGCGGGTTACAGGATCGATCGTGATGGTTTGGCTCATGATCATGCTCCAAAGCGCGTGAGAGCTGGAATGTCCAGCGGCTCGCCGGTGATGAGCGCTATCAGCGCTGTGTGGAATGTATCGGCAGAAGGCGGGCAGCCGGGCAAGAAATACATCCACCTTTACAAATTCATGTATTGGTCGGACAACCTTGAGCAGTTCCGGCACCACGACGCAGGGGATCTGCGCCTGTATCGTCGCATTCTCAAAGTAGGCGCGTTCGAGAATCGCTTCGGGCCCAATCGGATTGCGCATCGCGGGCACATTACCCGTGATGGCACAGTCCCCGATCGCGACCAGCATTTTCGAGTGAGCGCGGATCTTCTTGATCTTCTTCTCGTCGTCGACCGAGGCCACCGCTCCTTCCACCAGCGCGATATCCACGCTGTCAGGGAACTCTTTGGTATCCACGATGGGGCTGTAGACCACGTCGACAAGGTCCGCTAATTCCAGCAGCCGCTCATCCATGTCGAGGAACGACATGTGGCAGCCGGAACATCCGTCCAACCACACCGTTGCCAATTTTATTTTGCTCATTGCGCTTCCCTCATCTGGTTCAGGTAAGGCAGAAAATCAGGATACTTAGGGTGATCGGAGCCGATCTTGCCCTTGTCGAATAGCGCACCCGTGGGGCACACTTGCACGCATTTACCGCAGCGCGTGCAACTGGACTTTCCCCAATCCTCATGCAGGTCGGTAATGACGATGGAGTTGATCCCGCGACCCATTACGTCCCACACATGTGCACCTTCTACTTCGGCGCATACGCGCACGCAGCGCGTGCACAGTATGCAGCGGTTGTGATCGACCGTAAATCGTTCGTGCGATGCATCGACCGTTAGTTCCGGGTTTCGATAGGGTAGGCGTACGTGCGTCAAGCCTTGCTTCTGTCCCATGGTCTGCAACTCGCAGTGACCATTCGACACGCAGACTGAACAAACGTGATTGCGCTCTGCGAACAGCAGCTCCAGGATGGTGCGGCGGTGTTTTCGCAGACGCTCCGAATCTGTTGTGACCTCCATGCCTTCAAAAACCGTCGTCACGCAGGCAGGAAACAGCTTGTTGTTGCCTTTGATCTCAACCACGCATATCCGGCAGGCGCCCACGTCGGTGAGGCCGTCGAGGTGGCAAAGAGTAGGGATATCGATGTCGTTCTCAATGGCTACTTCGAGGATCGTCTGGCCAGAACGTGCGCTGACTTCCTGTCCATCAATTTGTAGTGTTTTTACGCCAACGCTCTCGCTCATGCCAAAACCTCCACGGCAGCTTCTTTATCGGTGGTTGCTCCAGCGATGTTGCAGACGCCAGCCGGACAGCGCTTGTGCACGATATGTTCGATGTACTCGTTTTTGAAGTAACGCAGAGTGCTGAGAACCGGGTTCGGCGCCGTCTGCCCAAGGCCGCAAAGGCTTGTCTCCTTAACCGTGGCACACAGATCAACTAACAGTTCAAGGTCAGCCATTGTCCCGCTGCCTTCGCAGATGCGAGTGAGCAGAGTGTGCATCTGGGCGGTGCCCGCGCGGCATGGAATGCACTTGCCGCAGGACTCCGTCATGCAGAACTCGATAAAGAAACGAGCCACGTTCACCATGCAGGATGTATCGTCCATCACGATCATCCCGCCGGAGCCCATGATGGAACCAACAGCAACCAGCGCGTCGTAGCTGACGCCGATATCCAGCATCTCCGCCGGAAGGCAGCCGCCTGAAGGACCACCGGTCTGCACCGCTTTGAAGGTATGCCCGTCTGGCACGCCGCCGCCGATCACCTCAATGATCTCGCGAAGCGTGATACCCATGGGAACTTCCACCAGGCCTGTGTTAGTGATCTTTCCGGTCAGTGCGAAAACCTTCGTCCCTTTGCTCCGCGCTGATCCCATGCTCGCGAACCACTTGCCGCCCTTGCGAATGATAGGCGCGATGTTGGCAAACGTTTCCACGTTGTTAATCAGCGTGGGTCTTCCCCACAGTCCGCTGACCGCGGGATACGGCGGCCTCGGTTTGGGTGTGCCGCGTTTGCCTTCAATCGAGGCGATAAGCGCAGTCTCTTCGCCGCAGACAAATGCTCCGGCGCCGAGACGAATTTCCACGTCAAAGTTGAACGAAGTGTTGCCGATATTGTTTCCCAGAAGGCCGCGCCGACGCGCGTCGCGCAGCGCATTGGTCAGGCGCGCGACTGCGAGCGGATACTCCGCACGTACGTAGATGTATCCTTTGCTGGCGCCCACTGCGTAGGCTGCGATCGCCATGCCTTCAATTACACGTTGCGGATCGCTTTCCAGAACGCTGCGATCCATGAATGCGCCCGGGTCGCCCTCGTCGCCGTTGCAGATCACGTACTTCATGTCGCCGGATGCTTTGGCAACCGTGCCCCACTTCAATCCGCTCGGATACCCGCCGCCGCCGCGTCCACGCAGGCCGCTTGCTGTGATCTGGTGGATGACGCCATTCGGTGTCATGTCAGTCAGGGCGGTCATCAATGCTCGGTATCCATCGCGGGCAATATAATCGTCGATTTTCTCCGGGTCGATCTGCCCTGAATTCTCGAGCACGACATGGACCTGCTGATCGAAGTGCTCGCGAAGATCGCACTGCAGCGAAGCCACCGGCTCGCCGCCAAGACTGTTCACAATTGCTCCGGCATGCTCTGCCTTGACGTGCTGGTAGAGCGTTTCTTCGGGGTCAACCAGAACCAGCGGACCAGCCGCGCAAAGGCCCATGCACCCGGTGCGGCGCACCATCGCGCGCTTGCCGGAGTCAGTCACAGCCTGGGTGAGGGCGTCTCTCAATTTGTCGGAGTGCTGGCTAAGGCAGCCCGTACCCATGCAAACATTGATCTCGTGATCAAACTTTGCATTCTCCGTCCGAACCGATTCGGCGATTTGATCTAGTTCTTCGATGGTCATTCGACGGCCCACCTTTCCAACTGTGCCAACATGTCTTCTCCCGACATTTGCCCTTGCAGTTCGCCGTCCGTCAGTACCACCGGCGCGCGTCCGCAAGCCCCCACACAGCGCGCGGTCATAAGGCTGATTTGCCCGTCTTTGGTCGTTTGACCTTGCGGGATGCCCAAGCGCTTTTCTGCGGCGGCCACCAGCTTGTCCGTGCCCTTGATGTAACAGGCTGTTCCCGTGCAAATCGTCATGGTGTGTTTGCCTGGCGGTTTCAGGCTGAAGTAGTGATAGAAAGTCACCACTCCATACGCCTGGCTCAGGGGCACGCGCAGCGACTTCGCGACAAAGCGGATCGCATCGTCGTCGAGGTATCCAAAAGCAGATTGCACAGTGTGAAGAGTTTCGATAAGCGCGTAGCGCGCAAACCCATTCTTGCGCATGGTGCCGTTCACAATTTTCCAGCGTTTATCGTCATTTGGGAGCGGGGGTGGTGTAAATGCGGGCACAGATCCCTCCAGACATTGATGGCGAAGCACTTACCGTTCTGCGCTCCGCTCTCTGTCTGGCCTTGTTTTACCCCCGGAAGCATACGACTGACCGTGACAACGGTCACTCCGTTCTAACGCTGTTTCATCAGCCGGAACGCATGCCCAAAATGGGAAGGGAATGGAAGGGTTTAGCCGTCAGATTTGCAATCAGCCCAAGGATGGTAGGCGATCGGAAATCCCGAAAAGGAAGATCAAGCCAATGGCGCAACTGTACACAGCCCCCGTCCACGCAATCACATGGTAGAGTCCCGGACGATGCCCGCCCGCATTGAAAGCTCCGCCAATCGACGCGGTCATCAGCGCATTCATCGCCACCAGGCCAAACGCAAATGCCGCCAGACCCAACATCCCGCGGGAAGTTCCACCGAGATTCGCCGTCAAGAAGAACAGCGCCAACTGGCTCGGCGTTTCAGCGCCTACTCCGTGCAGAATGCCAATTACAAACACGGATTTCCCGTTATACATCCACTGAAATCGCTCGGGCTTAGGCGATCCGGGGTTCCAGATACGGCGCACCCTCCAGGCCATCCACAGCACGCCATTGATGGCGATTGCCAGCCGGCTCTCAATGCGGCTATGCCGGTGCCCGTGCGCGTCTTTGCGCAGGATTCCGGCCACCACGCCGACGCCCAGCACGATCAGGGTGAGCCCGATCAGTCGCTCCGTCCAGTGGTCCAGCCCTTGCGGCAATCCCATGTGCAACTGCAACACTGCAATGCCGAGAGCGACGACGGTAAACGCATGACCGAGCGCATAGGTCATTCCCAGCCTCAGCCCGCTGCGCCAGGTCTTCTGTACGGCTGTGATGTCCGAAATCGCGGCCAGATGGTCATAATCGAAACCATGACGCAGCCCCAGTACCAGGCAGGAGCCGAGAGCAGCCATCAGTTTCCAGTCGCTCCAAAAGGGTGTCACAGGTGCTCAGTATAGTGCAGGATTGATACGTCTGGCGCGTTCATTCGTCACCCCGTTTCGGCATCCTGGCCGAAACGAGGAACGATCAACTCCCGCAAGATCGATGGTTGGTTCGTGTCCTACTATTTGGCAGGAGTCAGATCAAGCTGATAGTTCGAGTAGTCTATTTTGACCATCGTCTGACCCAGCAATGAGCTGCCGGAAAGCGCCTGGGCATGGGTTGCCATCGGCAGTCCGCTGACTTCGTCATATTGACGGATAACCTCCGCCGCGTTCGCCAGCAGGAAGGCCGTCTTCGAGGCAGTTCCTTTGAGCTGCACAATCGCAAAATCCTGGGCATCCACCCATAGCTTTCCTTTGAAGAGATATTGGCTATTGTGCTTCGGCGTAATATCCAGCACCAGGCAGTCGCGCCCATTGAATTGCTCGCGCGGATTGGCATCCAGCTTCATATCGTAATTAGTACTGTTAATCAGTGCGGTTCCCACATTGCCGGGTTGGCTCATGCGCTTCTCGTTGTCAAGCAGAGTGCCCAGAACTTCGTCGCGCCAGATTGCCGCGCCGCTTTGCGACAGAATCTCATAGTTCTTGCCGGACCCCCTTCGATAGGTTGTCTTTACCAGCATTTCCGCCGCAGGATGGGTTTCATCTTTGCCCCTGAACACCGCGTAATGCTCTGTGACTGTGTACGCACCCAGGCGATCGATGCGATTCTTTACAGAATTGTCCACGCCGCGAACGACAGTTGCAGTGTCAAGTTGCTGCTGTCCAAATCCAGGATAGGAAGCTGAAAGCAGAAATACGAATATAAGTTTGACGAGACATCGCCGACGGTCAGCCATAAGTCAATTCTTTCATCTGAGATTAAGCAGATTTCAGTTTCCTGCTGCGAAAACGACATTGGCGCTCACGAATAAGACGCACACGATAGAGATTGTGCCCAAACAAAAGCGAGCACCCTGGGCTGAACCCTGGGTGCTCGCTGTCTTTCGCAACACGATAAATTTAGCGCGAGGCCGCTTCTAAACGAGCTCCGCGAACTGCGGCGAGGAATGCATGCGCAGCCGGTGGTGGAGGAACAGTTCCATTCAAAACGGTGCGGAATGTGACGTCAGGTCCGTATACCGTTTTCATGGAGTCATTGTCGGCACGAACATCCGCGCCATTCAATGTCAAGCCGGCAAACGCGCCCTTGGCACGAGAGTACGTCAAGATCTCCGCATTCATCTTCCAATCGGTATCGGCAGACGCGTGGCGTCCCACCGGTCCAGCCGCCGCAGAGGCATCTGCGCCCAGTTGAAACTTGCTGGCAAGCAGGTGCTTCATGCCTTCGTCATTTTGGATGATCATCACCAGGTCCACGCCCTCGACGCCGATCTGCAGGCCCCAGCTTCCGCCGGTGATCGCGAAGAACGCCGGAGCGCTCCAGCCGTGGTCAGTACGACAAGTGGCTACGCCACGTCCACCCTGCGCTCCAAACACGAAGCCGCCCTTGATCATGTGCGGCACCACAGCAACGCACTTGGCGTGATTCATAACTTCTTCCGGAATTCCCTTGTCTGGTGCTGCCATCACTTCGTGCAAAACGGTCGCTGCCTTATCGAGCCGTTCCGTGGTGTCTTGCTTATCTTGTTCTGCCGTGCAGGTCATAGTCGTTGCAAGGCCCATCGCCGCGAGAGTTAACATAATTTTTTTCATAATCATTCACCTTTCGGGTTTATTTACCGTCAGGACCCTCGTGCAGTTGGCCCGCGGAGAGTAAAGGGGAGGTAACTAATTATCAGCTTTCTTTGCGCCGCGCAAAGAAGCGGATCGGTGTTAATTCCACCTCTCCGCTAAACATGTTTGAGCGGAATATGAGAAGATTTGGTTGCCCCCTTCTACGTACCGTCTCACCCACTCGCGCGCTAAGTTTATGCAGGCCTCCGAGTTGGGGGTTGGGCTATTCTCATACGAGAGAGGGAACTAAGTGACGTCATCTACTTCACCCGCGTCTGATGCCGATGCTGCGCGTGAGCGGATAAGCGTCCGGGTCAGCGGGGTCGTCCAAGGCGTCGGCTTTCGTCCTTTCGTCTATCGCTTGGCAAATGAGGAGAACCTTTCCGGCCTTATCGGCAACGACACCGACGGCGTCACCATTGAACTCGAAGGGGCGCTGACTCACATTCGGGTCTTCTTGAAGCGACTCACCTCGGAAACGCCGCCTCTGGCGCGCATCGATTCTGTTCTCACCGCCAACATGCCTCCCACGGGAGAAACCGGTTTTCGCATCGTCGCCAGCGAAGTGCTCGGCCGTGTCAGCACCGGAATTCCTGCAGACGCCGCCACCTGCCCCGACTGCCTTCGCGAGTTGCTCGATCCTCGTGATCGCCGCTATCGTTACCCCTTCTTGAATTGCACAAACTGCGGACCGCGATTCACAATTACCCGTCGCATCCCCTACGACCGACCGCAGACCTCGATGGCAAAGTTCCCCATGTGCACCGAGTGTCAGGCCGAATACGACGACCCTCTCAATCGCCGCTTTCACGCACAACCCAACGCATGCTCACGCTGTGGCCCGCACGTCTGGCTCGAATCTGGAGCCCCTATTGAGAGATCTTCATCGAGGGGGTCGGAACCGCACGAAGGGGCGATCATCGAAAGCACAGACCCCATCGTCGAAACCATCGAGCGGCTCCTGCGAGGCGAAGTCATTGCCGTCAAAGGCATCGGCGGCTTTCATCTCAGTGTGGACGCAACATGCGAACAAGCCGTCTTCAACCTCCGCCAACGCAAGCACCGCTACGGCAAGCCTCTCGCCATCATGGTCCGCGATCTCGCTGCGGTCCACGAACTCTGCGATCTTAACCCCGAAGAAGAAGCGCTGCTTCAGACTCCCGCCCGCCCCATTGTGCTTGCCCAGGCGCGGCCCGCCAACGGCATCGCCCCCTCTGTCGCGCCCGGTGTTCCCTGGCTCGGCATCTTTCTGCCCTATGCGCCCCTTGCAGCATCTTCTCTTCGCCGACCCGCGCGTGAAAGCGCTGGTTATGACTTCGGCCAACCTCAGCGAAGAGCCGATCGCCATCGACAACGACGAAGCCCGCACCCGCCTCGCCGCCATTGCCGACGCATTTCTGATGCACGACCGCGAGATCCTCCAGCGCTGCGATGATTCCGTCGCCGCTCTTGTCGACGGCGCTCCGCAACTGATTCGCCGCGCTCGTGGTTATGTTCCGCTTGCTGTTCCTCTTCCGGTTGAAGCGCCACCGCTGCTCGCCGTCGGAGGTCACCTGAAAAACGTATTTGCGTTGGCTCGCGGCAAGTTCGCCTATCAGAGCCAGCACCTGGGCGACCTCGAAAATCCCATCGGCCTCGAATTCTTCGAAGAGTCGCTGCGCCACCTCATGCACACCTTCGAAATCGAACCGCAGACCGTAGCCCACGATCTCCATCCCGGCTATCTCTCGACCAGTTGGGCAAAGCAGTGGGCCGGGGATCGAGGGCTGCGCCTCATTGCCGTCCAGCATCATCACGCGCACATCGCCGCCTGCATGGCCGAGCACTCTCTCAGCGGACCAGTAATCGGCCTCTCGCTCGATGGCACTGGCTACGGCACCGACGGCCGCATCTGGGGCGGGGAAGTGCTCATCTGCAGTCTCCACCGCTTCGATCGCTTCGCGCGTCTTGATTACGTCCCAATGCCCAGCGGCGAAGCAGCCATACGCGAGCCCTGGCGCATGGCCTTCGGTCATCTCATCGCTGCCGGGTTTTCAGAAGATGAAGCAAGGAAACTGGTCGGAGCGACGCAACAGGAAGCCCGCGTGATGTCTCGCATGATCGAGCGCGAGGTCAATGCTCCGCTCACATCAAGTCTTGGCCGCCTCTTCGACGCAGCAGCAGTTCTGATTCTTAACCGCCGCAAGGTAGACTTACGATGCCCAGGCGGCCATTGAACTCGAAGGAATCGCCGTCGATTCACCCCCCGGACGGCGCATTCCAGTCGAATACGAGGTCGAGATGTATGAAGCCGACTGGAACAAGCGCGAGCCCTCTCGGATCGGGTTAAGGGCACTCTGGCGCGCGATCGTTGCCGATGTCGTGGAAGGTGTACCCCGTGCCGAGATCGCCGCACGTTTCCATGCCGCAATTGCCAAGGCATTTATCCGAGCAGCACAGAGTACCTCCGTCGCTACTGGAATCAGACAGGTTGCGCTCTCCGGCGGCTGCATGCACAACCGCAGATTGGCCGGCCTCTTGCGCGCAGGTCTCGAAGCGCAGGGGCTTCAAGTCTTCCAGCATCGCAAGGTAAGCCCTGGGGACGGCGGTCTAAGCTACGGCCAGGCAGCTGTTGCCGCCGCCATCCTGTACAGTGAAACTACCCATTGACCCCATCCGAGGATTGAAAGATGAGAACTCGCGGAATCGCCTGGGCAGTACTTCTTGCCTTCGCTGGCATTCTGAGCGCCTGCGTCTCTCTGTATGGCATCCTGGCAACCATCCGTATCGATCTGCGGCAGGATACCGCGCTCTGTCTGCTTTATTGCGGTTTGCCGGTTCTTTGTTTCCCGGTATTTCTGCTCGTCCGCCCGCGCAGCCGGTCAGCCGTTCTGCTCTCGCTCATGGCGCTTACATATCTAGGCGCCTACTCGGCATTGAATTGGCGCACCTGCTCTGAGTTGGGCTACTGCGAAGACGTCATCGCAACCGTTATGCAGACGTTGCAGCACGAACATCGTCCTGGCATTTTTTGCAGTTGTAGTTCTCACTCTCACCACGGAGCTTGTGGACTATCGCGCATCGCTCTGGCGGCAGAGCCGGTAGTCATACCGAAATGCGTACCAACTGCTCCGCCTCAATCTTCGGGCCGAGGATCGATATCCGCGGAATACGACCACGCACCATCGCCACTTCGTCGCAGCGATGCAGCCGCGGACAGTTCTGGCAGTCCTTGAAGATCTTGTCCGGCAGCTCTGTTTTGTCTTCCACCGTCCGAAATCCGTACTTGAAAAAGAAGTCCGGAATGCGTGTAAATAGGCACACCGACTGAATGCCGTGCTCCTCGGCTTCTTCGATCAATGCGCCAAGAATGCGTCCGCCCGCGCCTTGTCCCTTCGCCTCCGGCTTCACCACGATCGAGCGCACCTCGCACAGATGCGGCCCGTAGAAGTGCAGCGCGCCACAGCCCAGGAACACTCCGCCATCCGACTCCGATACCGTGAAGTCGCGCACGTTCTCGCAGATCTCCGCAAACGACCGCTTGAGCAGCGTGCCATCGCCTGAAAGCGAATTCACAATGTCATAGATATTCGTTGCATCCTTTAAAAGCGCCTTACGCACCAGCATGAACCACCTCCAGTGCGCCCGTCTTCAATGCAGCCACGTGCTCTGCCGCTTCAGCCAAAGCCGTCTTCACGCGGTCGGTCGCCGTTCCACCCACCACGTCATGGCAATCAAGCGTCGCCTGTAGCGTCACGGCATCATAAAAGTCCTCGCCGAATTCGCCGCCAAACTGCCGCAACTCATCGAGGCTCAGTCCGCCCAGTTCTACGCCCTTCTCCAGCGCGAACCGGACCGCATTGCCAATCTTCTCGTGTGCGGTGCGGAAGGGAACACCTTTGTGCACGAGGTAGGTCGCTGCCAGCCATCGCATTTAGATAGCCCGTCTGCGCCGCCTCACGCATATGTTCAAAGTTGAATTGCAGCGCCGAAGTAAATCGCGCCACCAGAGCGAGCATCGCGGCCACAAACTCAACTTGAAACGCCGGCTCCTGCGTCTCCTGCATATCCTTATTGTAGGCAAGAGGCAGTCCTTTCAACTGCAGCGTCACTGCCTCGGCAGCTCCATGAATCCGGCCGACCTTCGCGCGAATCAACTCCGTCAAGTCCGGATTCTTCTTCTGCGGCATCGCGCTGGATCCTGTCGAGAACGCTTCCGGCAGCACTACAAATCCAAACTCGGCGGTGGCAAACAACGTGATCTCCTCGGCAAACCGGCTAAGGTGCAGCCCCACAAAAGTCAGTGCCTGCAGATACTCGAGAATGAAATCCCGATCGCTGGTTGCATCCATCGAATTCGCCGTCGGCGCAGTGAATCCCAGTTCCTTGGCCGTAATCGTCCGGTCCAGCTTCAGCGTCGCTCCGGCCACCGCCCCCGATCCGAGCGGGCAATAATTCAATCGCGCAGCACAATCCTGCAAACGCTTCGCGTCGCGCAGAATCATCTCCACGTAGGCCAGCATCCAATGCGCCACCAGCACTGGTTCGGCGCGTTGCAAATGCGTGTAACTTGGCATCACCGCATTCTCAGCCTTGTGCGCCTTTTCCAAAAGTGCATCCGCCCACTTCGCCAGCGCTTCCACAACGAGCTCGATCTGCCCGCGAACATAAAGCCGCAGGTTGGTTGCGATCTGTTCATTGCGCGAGCGTCCCGTATGCAGCTTTAGTCCGAGCGATCCGACCCGTTCAACCAGCGACAACTCAACGAAATGATGAATGTCCTCTGCAACCGCATGGTTGCGTACGAGTGCCTTGCCCTCGTCTGTGCCAAACTCTGCCGCAATGTGATCCAGCGCGGTACGCAACCGTCCCAGTTCAACTGTGGTAATCACTCCAGCGGCCGTCAACGCCGATGCATGTGCCTTGCTTGCGGCGACCTCCTGCTCAAGAAGACGCCAGTCAAACACAATCGACCGCTGCCACTGCTCAAACTCCTTATCCAGCGGCTCGCGAAAGCGACCGGACCACATCTTCCCGGATTGTTGTTCATTCGTCATTCCTTCACGCGTCCCTTACTGTTTCTTGTCTTTCCCGCCGCTCAACTGCGGCATCTCTGTGCCTTTGCTCATGGTGAGCAGCCCTGTTTCCGCATACGTGAGAAGCTTCGCCCGTGTATCGGTAATATCCAGATTTCTCATCGTGAGTTGGCCGATACGATCCCGCGGAGAGAAGACGGAATCCGTCTTCTCCATGCTGAGCCGCTCGGGGTGGAAAGTAAGGTTCGGAGACTCGGTATTGAGGATCGAGTAATCGTTGCCGCGGCGAAGCTCCAGCGTGACCTCGCCGGTCACAGGCTTCGCCACCCACCGCTGGGCCGATTCGCGCAGCATGATCGCCTGCGGATCAAACCACCGACCCTGATAGAGCAACCGGCCAAGTTTGCGGCCGTTGTCACGGTACTGCTCGATGGTGTCCTCGTTGTGGATTCCCGTGATGAGACGTTCGTAGGCGATGTACAGCAGAGCAAGCCCCGGAGCTTCATAGATGCCTCGGCTCTTGGCCTCAATGATCCTATTTTCGATCTGGTCCGACATTCCCAGGCCGTGCCGCCCGCCGATGCGGTTAGCTTCTAGCAGCAGGGCAACGGGATCATCAAATCGCTCGCCTTTGAGAGCCACTGGAAAGCCCTCTTCGAAGCAGACCGTAACCTCTTCGCGACGAACCTCGACGTCGTCTCTCCAAGAGGCGGTCCCCATGATCGGAACAACAATCCGGATCGACGAAGAAAGATGCTCCAGGTCTTTCGCTTCGTGCGTTGCGCCCAGAATGTTCGAGTCGGTTGAGTAGGCTTTCTCGGCAGACATTTTGTAGGCGAAGCCAGAGCGCTGCATGAATTCCGACATTTCGGTGCGGCCGCCCAACTCGTCAATGAATGCCGCGTCAAGCCAGGGCTTGTAGACCTTGAGATCGGGGTTGGCCAGCAGCCCGTAGCGATAGAAGCGCTCGATGTCGTTGCCCTTGAAGGTGGACCCGTCACCCCAGATGTTGACGTCGTCTTCCTTCATCGCCGTCACCAGCATGGTTCCGGTAACAGCGCGGCCGATTGGCGTGGTGTTGAAGTATGTGACACCTGCCGTCGAGATATGGAAGGCGCCTGCCTGCAACGCCGCAATGCCTTCGCGCACGAGCGGGCCGCGGCAGTCGATCAGGCGGGCCATTTCGGCGCCGTATTCGAGAGCTGCGCGTGGAATCGCATCGTAGTCGACTTCGTCAGGTTGGCCGAGGTTCGCCGTATAGGCATATGGACGCGCCCCCTTCTGCTTCATCCAGTGCAAAGCAGCGGAGGTGTCGAGCCCTCCGGAGAAGGCAATCCCAACCTTCTGGCCGATGGGCAATGATTCGAGAATTACAGACATGCTTGAAAAACCTCAAAGAGCTTCTAGCTTTCAGCTAGAGGTGAAAAGCACAAAACGCAACTCGTTCAAAGCTAGGAACTGGTAGTCCACTGTCAGAAGCTGAATTTCTCCACATTCGCCAACCCACCCAGCAACAACAGGAGTAACGCCTTCTGCGCGTGCATGCGGTTCTCGGCCTGGTCAAACACGATCGACTGCGCCGAATCCAGCACTGCGTCCGTAACCTCGGCATTGCGCCGCGCTGGTAGGCAATGC
This sequence comes from uncultured Acidobacteriaceae bacterium, assembly GCA_963802565.1. Lineage (GTDB taxonomy): Bacteria > Acidobacteriota > Terriglobia > Terriglobales > Acidobacteriaceae > Telmatobacter. The sequence goes on from CAWDJR010000032.1 coordinate 105,895, forward strand.
ATGAATACTCCGTTAGGAGCCGCCTTCGACATCAGCGCTTCATTCACCTGGAACGGCCTGAAGATCGGCGCACGCTTGGTCGATTCGTGCTCCATCCCCATACTCACGCATACATCGGTATAAATCGCATCCGCATTCTCAACGGCGGCTTGCGGGTCTTGGGTCAGCTTGATCTCGCACCCAGTTACCTCTGCAATCTCACGCGCCTTGGTCACAATTTCAATGTCCGGCGAGTAGCCCCGGGGAGTAGCAACAGTCACATTCGTCCCCAACTGAGCACCAGTCAACATCAGCGAGTGGCAAACATTGTTTCCATCGCCAACGTAAGTAAAGTTCAATCCAGCCGACGATCCGAAATGCTCTTCGAGTGTCATGAAGTCTGCCAGTGCCTGGCAGGGATGCTCGAAATCCGACAGCGCATTAATCACCGGCACGCGCGAATTCGCCGCCATCTCCGTAATCGTGTCATGCGCGTAAGTGCGCAGCACAATCACGTCCACCCAGCGTTCCACATTGCGAGCCACATCGGCCAGTGCCTCGCGCTCGCCCAGCGGAGAACTCGTCTGGTCGACAAAAATTGCATTGCCGCCCATCGTGTTGATGCCTGTTTCAAAAGCCAGTCGGGTTCGCAGGCTCGCCTTCTCAAACATCAGCACCATCTGTTTCGCGTCCAGCGCATGCCGGTACTCGCGCGGATTCATTTTCACGTCGTGGCCAAGCTTCAGAATCGCGCGAACCTCACCGCTGGTAAGGTCCGCGATCGAGCACATATCCTCTCCGGCCAGTCGCGCCGCCGCGGCCAGAATGTCTTCGTCCTTTTGCACGGGAACTGCTGGCGCCCGGCGCTCCATCGTTGCTCTGCTAGCCACGGTTCTTTCCTCCTGCGGTTTCATTTGCCGCACTCATGACGGCTGCGGCCCTTTCGGTAAATATTTCGTCCAGCGCCTTGACCGCCTCATCCACGTGCTTCACGCTCCAAGATGTAACGGCGGCAGAAAACGCAGCACCGTGTCGCTGGTGCAGTTGATAACGATGTGGCGTTTCAGCATCTCGGCCACCGTCAGCTTTGCCAGGTCCGCCGAATCCAGTTCAGCAGCCACCATCAGCCCCTTGCCGCGCACATCCTTGATGCATTCATGCTTCGTTGCCAGCCCACGCAACTGCGCCTGAAAGTAGTCACCTACTTCCGTCGCACGCGCCATCAGGCCTTCTTTCTCAATCGTGTCGATCACCGCGATCGCCACGGCACAAGCAAGCGGACCGCCGCCGAACGTCGTCCCATGCATACCCGCATGAATCGCACGAGCCGCTTCCTCGGTGCACAAAATCGCGCCAAGTGGAATGCCACCAGCAATCGGCTTGGCCAGCGTCGCCACATCCGGCTTGATGCCGTAATGTTGATAAGCACACCACTTGCCAGTGCGCCCCATGCCTGCCTGAATCTCATCCACAATCAGCAGTGCACCTGTCGAGTTCGACAGCTTCCGCGCTTCCGCAAAAAATTCCTGCGTCAACGGTCGAACGCCGCCCTCGCCCTGGACCGCCTCGACGAGAATCGCGCAAACCTCGTTCGAAAAGTTCGCGCGCAAATCGGTGACGTCATTAAAGCGAACAAACTCCACTCCCGGCACGCCCGGCGCAAAGGGCTCGCGATACTTTGCCTTATATGTAGTCGACATCGACCCGTACGTGCGCCCGTGAAAGCTCTGCTCGAGCGCCAGAAACTTCGTCCCGACTTGCTTGCCTTCACTGCGCAGCAGCCCCGCGTGTGCACGAGCCAGTTTCAGCGCACCCTCCCACGCCTCGGTGCCGGTGTTCGAAAAGAACACGCGATCCATGCCCGTGCGCTCGGTCAGCCGCATCGCCAGTTCCGCCTGTCCCTCGTGATAGAACAGGTTCGACGTGTGAATCAGAGCTCGGCTCTGGTTCACGATGGCTCGCTCAATCGCTGGATGCCCATACCCCAGCGCATTCACGCCGATTCCGCTCAGCAGGTCAAGATACCTGTGGCCTCCCTCATCTATCAGGTGCACACCCTCGCCACGAACAAACAGAATTGGATTCCGCTCGTATGTTTGCAGCAGCAGCTTCGATTCTGCCGCGCGAATTTGATCCAGTTTTGTCAATTCACTCGCTCCTCTTTGCACCGCTATCAAGCCACCATCACTTCAGTCCCGTGCGATACCCGGCTGCTGCACAGATCGGGAAGGGAACCCGCCGCTTCTGCAGGTAGGATTCGTACGCGCTTCACGCCGTTCAACAGCGCCTCACGGCACGCGCTCAGCTTGGGCAACATGCCACCCGAAATGATCGTGTTCTTCGCCATCTCCGCAATCTGGTCGATGCTGAGCCATCGAAGAACATTGCCGTCAGCTCCCTTCACACCCGGCACATCCGTTAGAAACACCAGCGCATCCGCGTGACACGCTACCGCACACGCAGCCGCCATCTCATCACCGTTCACGTTGTAGTACTCGCCATCAAATCCCAGCGCAATCGGTGCAATCACTGGGACGCCATCCAAGCCCCAGATCGCCTCCAGCCACCGCGGATCGCTAGCCACAATCTCGCCCACAAATCCAAGGTCCGGTGCGGTGTGCTTCTTGCGCGCACGAAACAGCAATCCATCGCCGCCCGTCAACCCCACCGCCGGCTGCCCCAGCGCGCCCAGCGCCGCAACCAGCCCTTTGTTCACCTTGCCCGCAAAAACCATCAACGCGATGTTCCGCGTCTCGGCATCGGTTACGCGCAGTCCGTTCACAAACTCGCTCTTCGCTCCAAGCCGCTCCATCATGCGCGTCAACTGCACACCGCCGCCATGCACCACCGCCACTTGGTTCCCATCACGAACCAGATCGGTAATGGCGCGAACGCAGCCCTGCAGAAGTTCCGGAACCTCGAGGCCGGCGCCACCCAGTTTTACGACATATTTCATGCCAGCCCCTCCGCCTCATCCCAGCCAAGCATCACGTTCATGTTCTGTACCGCCTGTCCCGACGCACCCTTCAGCAGATTGTCTAGGCAGCTCACAATCACCGCCCGCCGCCCATCGCTCGAAACCTGAAACCCGATATCCGCGAAATTGGTGCGCACGGAATATTGAATCTGCGGCAGTGCCTTCTCATAGATCCGCACCATCGGGCTCGATGCAAAAAAATCCCGATAAATTCTCTCCACGCTCGCGTGTGTCTGCGCTTCTTTGAACCGCACATAAATCGTCGCCATGATCCCGCGGGGAATCGGCAGCAGGTGCGGTGTGAACACGATGTCCGCCGCGTCAATCCCGATCTGCTCCAGCAATTCACCCGTATGCCGATGGCTGAATACGCTATACGCCGACAAATTGTCCGCCGCATACATATAGTGGGTCTTCGCCGTCGGAGCTTTCCCGGCTCCGCTCACGCCGCTCTTCGCGTCCGCCACAATTCCGTGCGACAGATCAACAACTCCGGCCGCCACTAGCGGGCGCACCGCCAAAATCACAGACGTCGCATAGCATCCTGGATTCGCAACCAACTTGGCCTTCGCGATCTCCCTGCGATGTAACTCCGGCATTCCATATACGGCCGCGGCCTGTGTTGCTCCCGCCAACTGCGAGCCTTCGTCCTCAAACCCATAGATCGCGCGGTTCTTCGCATCCGCCAGCCGCCACGCGCCGCTCAGATCTACCACGCGCAATCCGTTCTTGAGTGCCTCAGGCACCCACGTCCGCGACTGCTCGTGTGGAGTAGCCAGAAACAATATCTCCACCCCGCGTTCCTTGAGCTTCTCCCACGAGAAAGGCTCAACCTTCAGCAATCTGCTTCCATTGTTATCCGCAAGCTGCGGATGAATCTCTTCGAGCGGAACTCCGCCGCGCGCAGCATCCTTTTCGTCCACGCGCCCCGCAAACACTGGTGGCTTACCCTTCAGTCGCGGATGATGCAGCAGCAGCCGCGCCAGCTCCGCGCCGGCGTAGCCCGTAACTCCCATCACCGCCGTTTGCACCTGATTCGTCATGACTCCAGCATCTTTCTCAGCCGCGTCTCGATGTCATGTGCTCGCTTGAGATCAGGACAGATCACCAATACCGTATCGTCCCCGGCGATCGTGCCCACCACTTCGTTCCAGCCCGCTCGATCCAGAGCCGCCGCCATCGGTTGTGCACCGCCCATTGTGGTCCGCAGCACTACCTGGTTCATCGCGTGTTTTACGCTCAAACCAAAACTTTCCATCATCTCCGAGACCGCGGGTGCATCCTCTCCTGCATGAGTTCCCGCGCCGTTCCCATTTCCGTTTCCAGTGGGAAGGGAATAGCCGCCCGGACCTTTCGTCAGCTTAAGTTCGTGGATGTCGCGCGACAGCGTCGCCTGCGTTACTTCAAATCCCCGGCGACGAAGCTTGCGCCGCATCTCGTCCTGGTTTGCCACCAGTGCATGCGCCACCAGCTCTCGAATCGCGTTGTGCCTTTGAAACTTCATAACGATCTCTTTCAGGCAAAGGAAAAACGCGGCTCGCAGGGGGCGGCCGCGCTTGCATAAATATACAAACAAAGTGTATAACTATGCAAGATGGCGTTTTCCACCGCCGGCATCCGGAATCATATAAGTAACATGTCTTCAATTGAGTTGGGACTCCGAATTAATTCTGTCGACTTCCCGCTCCACCTGCGGGCCGTCCGGCCACTCTTTTCGCTCGCTGGAACCAGCTGCTAGAGCAAAGCTCGCAACTCCATCAAATCTCCAAAGGCGTATAGTTGAATATGGGCTTCCCCCACTGGCATTTATCCCGCCGTACGTCCATCCCGCCGGCCAAGTCAGCCGAAACGGGTCCATTCGCTCAGTTGCCGTCCTACATTGACGGCAGCCTGATCGACCCGCGATTCGATTTTGACTCGTGCGGCGTAGGCTTCGTCGCACAGCTATCCGCCGTTCCGTCGCACCAGATCCTCGACCACGCGCTTGGCGCTCTCGCCCGCCTCGAACATCGCGGTGCTGTCGCTGCCGATGGCAAATCCAGTGACGGTGTCGGTGTCACCACCACCATCCCGCGCGAATGGTTGCTTTCCCACTGCGGTCTTGCGCTTGACGAAAGTAGCCCTCTTGGTGTGGCAGTTCTTTTCCTGCCGTCCGATGACACCGCCCAGCGCGCAGAGATCGAAGCCGCTCTCTTTGAGCAGGATATTGAAGTGCTGACCTGGCGGCCTGTACCGATCCGTCCCGAAGTTCTCGGCGAAATCGCCGATGCCTCGCGCCCTGAAATCTGGCATCTCCTCATCACCTCCGACGACACCGAATTCTTCGATCGCCGCCTCTTCCTTGCCCGCAAGCAATTCGAACGCTCCGGCCTTTCTGGCTACTTCGTCAGCATTTCTTCTTCCGTCATGATCTATAAGGCGCTCTGCGCCGGCCGCCTACTTTCTGAGTTCTACCCTGACCTGGCCGATCCCGCGTTCAAAACGCCATTCGCACTGTTTCATCAGCGCTACGCAACGAACGTTCTTCCTTCGTGGGAACGCGCCCAGCCGTTCCGTACCATCGCCCACAACGGCGAGATCAACACCATCTGGGGCAATCGTGCGCGCATGGAGGCTCGCGCCGCCACTCTGCCGCTCGAAGTCTATCCAGTACTCACGCAGGGCGGGTCAGATTCCACATCGCTCGACGAGATTGTCGAACTCCTCGCCCACAACGGACGCACCGTCGGTGAAGCCGTGCGCATGATTGTGCCGCCGGCCAACCCCGGGAACTCATCTTCGTTTTTGCAATACAGCGGCGACTGCATCGAGCCTTGGGATGGTCCCGCAGCCCTCGCGTTCACTGATGGCCACCAGGTAGGAGCCATCCTCGACCGCAACGGGCTGCGCCCCTGCCGTTTCGCGCTCGATGACACCGGCCTCGTAGTAGCCGGTTCTGAAGCCGGCCTTGTCGACTTGGAACCTGACCACATCATTCATAGTGGGCGTCTCGGCCCGGGGCAGATGATCGTTGCCGATCTCGACTTCCATCGCTTTTTTGAAAATGATGAAATCCTGCGCATCTTCGACGCCAAGCGACATTATCAGGACCTCATCAGTGAAGACGTGCTGCTCCCTGACTCACTTCAGGATTCCAGCGAAGCTCCACCTCCACTCGCCGCGTCTGAACTCAACCGCCTTCAGCATCGCTTCGGATATACCCGCGAAGACGTGCGCATGATTCTGCAGCCTATGGCTACCGACGGCAAAGACGCGGTCTGGTCCATGGGCGACGACACTTCCATCGCTCCATTAGCCCGCGCGCCGCGCCCGCTCTACGCCTTTTTCCGCCAGCGATTTGCGCAAGTCACCAATCCACCTATCGATCCGCTTCGCGAAACCGTGGTGTTGCAGATGCACACGCGTCTCGGTCCATGGCCCCACATCTTCGAACTTCGTGAGCCGCTCCCAGGTTTGTCCCTGCGCTCGCCCATCCTTTCGCTCGGCCAGATGCACGCCCTGGTGCAAGGCCAGCATCACCAGGCAGAGAAGATGCCGCACGCCGTTCTTCACTGTCTCTACACACCGGACACGATGCTCGAGATAGCGGTCGACATCCTGTGCCAGCGCGCCATCCAACTCGTTGCCAATGGCGCATCGCTGCTCGTTCTCACCGATCGCGGCGCTACTCCCGATGCGCTTCCTATTCCCATGGCGATGGGCGTCGGCGCTGTCCATCTCGCCCTCACCAAGGCAGGCGTCCGTGCTGAGGTTGGCCTCGCTGTTGATGCAGGCGACTGTCGCGAAATTCACCACGTCGCCGTCCTTCTCGGCCTTGGTGTCGGCGCCATCTGCCCGTGGCTCGCACTCGAAAGCGCGCGCAATCTCAATCCTGAACACGGTGAAAGAAACCTGCTTCACGCCCTTGATCTCGGCCTCGCTAAGGTCATGTCGAAGATGGGCATCAGCGTCGTCGACAGCTATCGCGGCGCGCATCTGTTCGACGCCATCGGCATCTCTCAGCACGTAGTCGACAAGTGCTTCGCCGGGGTCCCCACGCCCATCGGCGGCATTGGCTTCACAGAAATTGAAAACTACATCCGTCAACTCTGGAGCGCCGAGCCGGTCATCGAAGAGTCACCCGACAAAGGTCCCGCAGAGTTTTCCGCCGCCCCCATTCGAGAGCTCCCCGACTACGGCTTCGTCCGCTTCCGCAAAGCAGATGAGGCCGAATCGCACTCATGGCAACCCACCACCGTCCGCTCATTGCAAACGGTCGTTGGATCCACCAAGCAGGGTGCCGCGCTCGCCCTCACGCCCTTCGCTACCTTCGCCGCACAGGCCGTCGAAGCCGAGCCCACAAACCTCCGCGACCTGTTAGAGATCTGTCCCGCTGGCCCCGAACTCTCGCTCGATGAAATCGCTGCGCCAGACACCATCGCGCGCACCTTCGTCGCCAGCGCTATGTCCTTCGGGTCGCTCTCGCCTGAAGCGCACCAGACCATCACCGAAGCCATGAACATACTCGGCGCGCGCTCCAATACCGGCGAAGGCGGCGAAGATCCAGCAGTCTACACACCAGTTAACGGTGTGCCTTCGCTGCTCAACAACAAGATCAAGCAGGTGGCCAGCGCACGCTTCGGCGTGACAGCAGAATATTTAGCTCACGCCGAAGAACTTGAAATTAAAATCGCTCAGGGTGCCAAGCCCGGCGAAGGCGGACAACTCCCCGGCCACAAAGTCACCGAACTCATCGCTCGCCTGCGCCATGCGCAGCCCGGCATGCAACTCATCTCCCCGCCGCCACACCACGACATCTACTCCATTGAAGATCTCGCCCAGCTTATCTGGGATCTCAAGCGCGCCAACCCTCGCGCCGCCGTGGGAGTAAAGCTGGTTTCCAGCTGCGGCATCGGTACTATCGCCGCGGGCGTCGCCAAGGCCTACGCCGATTACATTGTCATCGCCGGCCATTCGGGCGGCACCGGCGCCAGTCCGCTTTCCAGCATCAAGTACGCTGGCAACCCCTGGGAACTCGGCCTAGCAGAAGCACAGCAAGTGCTCATCCACAATGGTCTTCGCGGGCGAGTCCGCCTGCGCACCGATGGAGGCCTGCGCACCGCGCGCGATATCGTCATGGCAGCGATGCTCGGCGCCGACGAATTCGCCTTCGGCACCGCGGTCCTCATAGCTCTCGGCTGCGACATGGCGCGTCAGTGCCATCTCAATACCTGTCCCACCGGTATCGCCACCCAGCGCCCCGATCTGCGCGCAAAATTCCGCGGTAAGCCCGAACATATCGTTCGCCTCTTCACCGAACTCGCCGCCGAGGTCCGTCAGCTTCTCGCCAAGCTCGGCCTTCCATCGCTCACAGCCGCTACCGGACGCACCGATCTGCTTGAACAGGTCCGCTTCGACGCCGGCCTCGATCTCAACCCCGTCCTCGCTGCCACAGCCGTCGCCGTTGCCACCGCAAATCCAATCCGCTGGGAAGGAAAGCGCAACGACCGTCCCGAATCACACCCACCCATCGACGATGCATGGGTCGAGCCCGCGCTAGCTGCGTACAAATCAGGGCAGCCTTACCACCTCGATGCCCGCGTTACCAATGAAGACCGCACTTTGGGTGCGCGCCTCGCGGGTCAAATCGCTCATTACCGCACGGACAATCCGAACGCATCCGGTTCAAGTCTCACCTTCAATCTGAAAGGGGTTGCCGGTCAATCCTTCGGCGCGTTCAATACCACGGGCATGACGCTCAACCTGGAAGGACTCGCCAACGACTTCGTCGGAAAAGGCTTATGTGGCGGCGAACTTGTCATCCGCGGCCGCGGTCGCGTCGCTCTCCAAAGCGCGGACCACACCCTGCTTGGTAACGTCGCGCTCTACGGCGCCACCAGCGGATCACTCTTTGCTGCGGGCCGCGCCGGTGAGCGCTTCGCCGTGCGTAACTCTGGAGCACGCGCCATCGTCGAAGGCGTTGGCGATCACGGCTGCGAATATATGACCGGCGGCTTGGCCGTCATCCTCGGCCGCACCGGAATCAATTTCGGTGCCGGCATGACCGGCGGTCTGGCATGGATCTACGACGAAGATGGAGACTTCCTTCGCGACGGACGCTTCCACAGCGCATTTCTTCATCCGGACAACTGGGACCAGCTCGACGACGCCAGCCGCGAATCTATCCGCGAACTCGTAGCCCTCCACGCCGCCAAAACCGCCAGCACCCGCGCACGGTGGCTCCTCGCAAACTGGCAGAGCCAGGCACCCAAATTTGTCCGCCTCACCCCCAAGCCTCAGTCCTGACCTGGTCAATCCCTTTATAAGCGACTGTCTCGTTCTGGGATCCACTGAAGCCTGACAGCTCAAAACACTGACAACTGACCACCAAGAACTAGTCCACAGGCTAGTTCACCAGCATCTCTTTCATCAGGCTCTCTTGCCGATTGCGCATCTGCCCCGCGCGGTCAAGCATTTCCTTAAGGCTCTCCTGAGAACTTCCGCCTGAAGTCGTAACGTGGCCAATGCTCAGTTTCAGCGGAATCGCCGGGTTGCCCTTCGCATTGCGCGCCGCTGCGACAGCCTCAAGCCGTAAGGCTGCCACCGAGATTCCCGCGCGATCAAACTGACCCGCAACCGCAAACTCATCTCCACCGATCCGTCCCTTGATGTCCGACTCCCGGAACGTTGCTTTCAGAATCTCTCCTGCCTCGCGCAACGCTGCGGCCGAGGCAGTCGGTCCCAGTTCCATATGAACCTGCGCCAGGTTCTCAAGATGAACAAACAACACAGAGAAGGGGACATTTGTTCTTTGTGCCAGTCGCAACGCATGTTCGGCCAGCATATGGAAGCCTTTGACGTTATATAGCCTCGTTGCCTCATCACGCAGGATCAGATCGTGAATCTCGTTTTCCATGCCGTTGATTTGCCATGTAAAGAAAAGCAAAACGCCGATCGCCACGGCGACTGCCGCCGAACCGAGCATCGCCGCGCTCAGGTGTTTTGCTCCCCCGCTATCCATCCACGCATTCAAGGTCTCCCAGACGAATGGCAGCAGCACCAGAATCGGCGCAAATATTCGCGCCAGCTTGCTTCCCATCCCAGCACCCAAAATAATAGAAAGGACGCCTCGCTCCGCCTGTTTCATCGTCACGACAGTCGTCAAAGCGATCAGGCAGGCAAGTGCCGCTGCATTGCCTCCCGGCGCGCCCGCTCCAAACAGCGCAAACTTGCCATACACCGCATCCGCGCAAAGCAACAGATCTAGCAGACACAGGCAGCACACCAGCACATCGACGACCCGGTTGATCAACCAGTTCTTCTTGTCGCTCAGGACCACGATCAATACCAGCAGCACAAATCCAGATGCTAGCCGCGCGGGAGGAAAAACAATCTGTTGCCATTGCGAAAGCACGCCAGCCGCGCGACTCCAGAAGACCACGACCCCCGCCCCAAGCATCGCCAGCAGGTTCGCAGCCCGCTGTGCGTAGCCGAATGCAATGCCATCGGCTTCCGTGCCCGACAACACCAGGCTCAACACGCACAAAAGCGACGTCAAAGTAAGTGGCAACGCGCCACGCGCCGCCGCGACCGAACCGCCCCATCCCAGCAACTGCAACAGCCCAAACAGAACGCTACCGGCAGCCAGAATCAGGCAGACCCGTTGCATCGATCGCGCCACGCGAAAGAGCTTCGGATCGGGAAGCACCGCCATCATCTCTGGAGCATTGTCATTCATGCGTTTCGATTAATAACTCCCGCCTCAAACCGGTATCTATATCGAGATTTCACTTCAGCCAAAACAAGGACAAGCTCCTACCATGCGCGCCTTTACGCCCGTGCCACCTTCTTGCTTCGCTTCTCCCGGTACATCGCTTCATCCGCACGCTGTACCAGTTCCTTCAGGCTCTCCGTCGATGGATGATCGAGCGTCACATATCCGACACTCAGGCTCAGTGGATACTTTCGCGCCACTGCCCCGTTGCGCTGTTCCGCCATCGACTTCAACCGAGACGCGGCCAGTTCGATCCCCACCATGCTGAATTGCCCCGCCACCACAAACTCATCGCCGCCGAATCGGCCTTTCACATCTGTCTCACGGAAGCATGCCATCACAATTTCGCCTGTCTCCGCCAGATACGACGAACCCATGTTGTGGCCCAGATCGTCATTGATCTTCTTCAATCCATCCAGATCGATGAACAACACGGAGAAGGGAAGCTCTGCGCGTTGCGCGAGTCGCAGAGTCTGCTCGCCCAGGAGGTAAAAGCCGCGCATGTTGTAAAGTCCCGTGAGTTCATCGCGCAGCGTCAAGTCGTGGATCTCCTTCTCCATGGAGTTAATCCGCCACACCAGCACCAGGAGCAGCACCATGGAGAGGCCCGCCGCTAGCGATGTCAAAATCGCCACTCCGTATTGCTCCGGAACCAGTTCTCGCAGGATGAATCGTGTTCGCGCCACTTCAATGAGGAAGGGAATCACGAGCAGTATCGGCGCAAAACCCCGGGCAATCCTGCTTCCTATTCCAGCGCCCACAAAAATCGACCATACCCCCTGCGTAGCCTGCCGCATGGCCACAACCCATGTCAGCAGCACCAGGCAGGTCAGAATTAGCGGGGAAATCATGTTGTTGGCCGACAACCGCAGAAGCCCGATTGCGCCAAAGATGTTTTCGCTCAGCAGCACCAGCGTCATTAGGCACATCAGCGGAACCAGCACATCCGCGATTCGTTTCAGGAACGCCCCACTGCTGTTCACCAGCATCATCGCCAGGCTCAGGAGGACAAACGCCGCCGGAGAATGTACCGGCAACCCGCCCGTATTCCCAGGTGCCCGATCCGCCTCCAGGAGCGTATCGACTGCCGGAAACAGCCTGAATGTCGATTCCAGAAGAATCAAAATCGCCAGAATGCCCGCTTGCGCCGCAATGTAGCGCGCCGCCCGAGGGAGTGAAAGATGATTTCCCGGCTCCGAAATTGCCAGGCTCAGTGCGCAAAGCAGCACAGTCAGAGCCATCGGAATGCTCATGCGCGTCGCAAAAACGGGTAAATATGTCGCAAGTGGTGCAAAGATCCAACTGGAAAAGACGGTAAGCGCAATCAGCGCCACCACCGCCAGGCATGCCTGTTGCACGACAGCAAGCTTCTCAACGAGAGCCGGATCCGGCTCTCCGGGAGGCAAGGTTGCAGTGCGCAGAGGCATGGTGTTGGCGACAAGTGGTGCGTTTGGCTGGAGTGATCTTATCGCAATAAGACCTGTTCTCTGTGTGACTGGAGGGGTTCATTTAAAACGGAAGTTTGCCCCGAAATCTTGCAGAACACAAGGGCTTATGCTCAGCTATCTCATCGCTCGACATCTCTGCACTCGCCCCATGTCTTATCCCTCCGCTGTTACACTCTCCCTTGACCTGAATTCAAGCTGATTGATCGAAAAGAACGCCTGACATGACGCCCGCTCCGCTTTCTACCATCAACGACCTTTTCTGCCGCGTGGCTGCGACCCGCAACCCTCGTGCGATCCTCTGGCAGGACGAATTCGGCCACTGGCAACCTATCTCCTCCGACCAGATCTACCAGCGTGTCCACACTCTGTCGGAGGCCTTCCTGAGTTGGGGTGCAAAAAAAGGCGACTGTATCGCTCTAATTGGTGAAAATCGTTGGGAATGGGCAGTCGCTGACTTCGCCATTCTCGCCATCAACGCGGTCAATGTGCCCATTTATCCCACGCTGACCGGCGAGCAGATCGCCGTACTCCTCGCAGGACGCAGGCTGTCGCATCGCCGTCGTTTCCACCCGGCAGCAATTTGAAAAGCTGAATGCCGTGCGCGCCCAAACTCAGCTGGAGCGGATCCTCATCATGGATCGGCGACGCTCCCGAGGGATGCCATCGCTCTTTCCAAGATACTGGCAGGCGCCGACGATCGCCGGCTCTGATCGGGATCCGGTTTTCGACGCCCTTGTCCGCTCGGTGGAACCCAACGACCTCGCCACGCTGATCTACACATCCGGCACCACCGGCGAGCCCAAAGGCGTCATGCTCACCCACGGCAACATTGCATCGCAACCAGAACATTGCCGCTCGCGACTTTCATTTCGACGAGACTGACGCCTGCATCTCGTTTCTCCCCCTTGTCGCATATCACCGCCCGCGCGCTCGATTACGTGATGTATGGCCATGGCGCGCAGGTCGCCTATTGCTCGCAATTCGACAAGCTGCCCCAGGCGATGAAAGAAATTCGCCCCACAGTTTTCGTTGGTGTGCCGCGCGTCTATGAGAAGATCCGTCAGGAAGTCGAGCAGAAGTCAGCGTCTGTCGCCGGTTAAGAAGACGCATTCTTGCCTGGGCGATTCGGCGTAGGCGCACGACACCGCGACACCGGTTTACGCCGGCGCAAGCCTTCTTCATTCTTCTGGAAGCTTGCCAACAAGCTTGGTCTACGGCAAGGTGCGGGAAGCCTTCGGTGGCCGTGTCAAGGTCTTTGTCTCCGGCGGCGCACCTCTTGGCATCGATACGGCGAAGTGGTTTGCCGCGGCGGGCATCGCCGTTTGGGAGGGCTATGGCCTCACTGAAACTTCGCCCGTGATCGCGCTCAACACTCCGAGCGTCGCAGCGCATGGGCTCTGTGGGAAAGCCAATATCCAACGTGGAGCTCAAATTCGCCGAAGATGGCGAACTGCTTGTGCGCGGCCCCTCGGTCTTTTCGGCTACTGGCACAAGCCCGCAGCCAACGCCGAGTGCTTCGACGTGGAAGGCTGGTTTCGCACCGGCGATATCGCCCACCTCGACGACGATGGATTTCTCTACATCACCGATCGCAAAAAGGAGCTGCTCAAAACCTCCGGCGGCAAACTGGTCGCTCCGCAGCCGATCGAGAACAAGCTCAAGAATTCCGTCCTGGTCGCGCAGGCCGCGCTGATTGGCGACAAACATAAATTCATTTCGGCACTCATTTCGCCCAACTTTCGCTGCGCTGGAGAGTGGGCACGCTCACGCACGGTATCGAGGCAGCGAACCGCCAGGCAATCTGGTAGCCGACAGCCGGGTCAGTTGCTCTCTACGGCGAAATTGTCCGTGAAGCGAACGCAGGCCTCGCCAACTTCGAAACCATCAAGCGTTTTCGCCTCGTGGCCGATGAGTGGTCGCAGGATTCGGGCGAACTTACTCCGTCGATGAAGCTCAAGCGGCGCGTGATTACGGCGAAGTATGCGGCGGTGATCGACGCACTCTACGCGGACGAAGCAACCGCACGCGCCGAATAGGCGAGTCGAGGCGTCCAGATCCTCCTTGCGGAAGAGCGCCGCGCTTGCTCCACATCACTTGTAATCCGCGAAAGAATGGAGCGCCCCATGCACCCACCGCCAGAATGCTGCCGAACAGGATGATCGCGTCGATGCTGATGCGTCCCTCGCGCGACCAGTAGGCGTTCGGCTCGAGGTTCAGCCAGAGCGCAAACTCGTCCAGCGTCAGCGCCGCGCCCACTCCGTAGCTCACGACATCAGCCGGCTGAAGAAAATCGACATCGGCGAGTGGGATCGCCCCAGGTCCAGCAGCCATCCATAGCCCACTAGCAGCAGGATCAGGATTCCCCAGACCAGGTGATGAATGTGGTGTCCGCGCACCATGACCCAGTCGAATGGCCCGTGATTATGAATGACCAGGCTCACCAGCAGCCGCACACCGCGCAAACGTAATCAGGAATGACACCGACGCAATGAACATGCGCCGGCGCGGCCGGTCGGGAATGGTCGAGCGTACCAGAAATCCCAGCCGCGTGAGCTGCAGCAGCACCAGCAGCAGAACCACAACCATGCTGGCGAAAAGCCAGCAGGAGCAGGGCTCCGGTTCCGGGCATGCATACCTCTATTGAACCATTTCCGCGCGCCTTTCCACCCATGGAATTCGTTATCGAACTCTTATCCAGCCGAGTGAGCGCGGTCACCATATATCTTTACAGCGGCCGGATTATACTGTTTAAGGCGTCAAGAGCGGCGATATCACTGCGCGCCCGGGACAAGGTCCCAGAGTATTTCCGGCGCGGCACTGGCCGCGCGAATTCGATCAGGAGAAATTTACGATGCGAGTTGCTTTGTTGACCGGTGGCGGCGACTGCCCCGGCTTGAATGCGGTGATCTACGCTGCCGTGCGAAAGGGAATTCAGACCTATGGCGACGAATTCATCGGCTTTCTCAACGGCTGGCGCGGCGTGCTCGACAACAACTGGATCCCGCTCACACTTGAGAACACCGACGGCATCCAACTCAAGGGCGGCACCATCCTTCACTCGTCGCGCACCAACGTGAAGAAAATTCCCGGCGGCATCGACAAGGTGCAGGAAGTTCTGAAGCTCAACAAGATCGACGCGCTGATCGCTCTTGGCGGTGACGACACGCAGTCGGTCACCCTCTTCCTTGCGCGAAAACGGCGTGCCCAGCGTCGGTGTTCCCAAGACCATCGACAACGACATCAACGGCACCGACACGACCTTCGGCTTTGACACCGCTGTCTTCGATCGCCACCGAAGCCATCGATCGCATTCACACCACCGCCGATTCGCACAATCGCGTCATTGTCGTCGAAGTCATGGGCCGCGACGCCGGCTGGATCGCCTACGCCTCCGGCATCGCCGGCGGAGCACATGTCGTTCTCGTTCCGGAGCAGGAAATCGACATCGATCACGTCTGCGCTCTGCTCAAGTACAACTACGATCATGGCAAGCACTACGGTGTCGTGGTTGTGGCCGAGGGTTGCCATCTTCCCGAAGTCGGCCAGGTCATCGGCTCCAAAGAGGTCGATTCGTTCGGCCACGCACGTCTGTCCGGCATCGGCGAAGCGCTCGCCATCTCATCGAGAAGAAGACCGGCTTTGAAACCCGCTCCGTGAATCTGGGTCACACCCAGCGCGGCGGCGTTCCCACCGCCTATGACCGCCTGCTCGGCCAGCGTTACGGTCTTCACGCCATCGACATGGTTCACGACAAGAAGTGGGGCCGCATCGCCGTCCTCAAGGGACTCGACATCACCGACATCACGATCAAGGAAGCGATCGCTACCAACCGCCGTCTCGATGAGCGCTTCTTCGGCGTGATCCGGGATCTTGAAGCAAAAGTTTAAAAATTGGCTGCAAGTATCTGAATAACCAGGTAATTTAATTGGTGATAAATGGGGTTCCCCAGGTCTCGTTTCTGAGACCTGGGGTTTTCAATCTCCAGAAGAAGTTTCCTTCCTCGACGCAGTATTATCCGTCAAGGGTTGGAGACCAAAATCCTTGCTCTTCCGCTGATTAGTTGACTCGCCAACAGGGCTAACCGACGCGAAGGGAGCCTCTAATACAAACAACCTGACTTCCCCCAATGAACTATCGCCTCTTTCAGCCCGATGACTTCCACGACCTCTACGCCATCGAAGAGATCTGCTTCCAGCCACCTCAGCGCTTCACCCGACGCTACATGCGCCAGTTGCTCGCTTCTCGTGAAGCCGTCACTTGGATAGCCGAGCAAGACAGGACGATGGCAGGCTTCGCCATCGTTGAGTGGTCACAGCAAGTCACCGGAATCGTCGCCTACATCGCCACGATCGAAGTTCTCCCCGATTATCGCGGCCAGGGTATCGGTACCGAACTCCTGCGCCGTCTTGAAGGCTCCGCTAACGCGGAACGTGCCAGTGAAATCTGGCTTCACGTCGACGCTGAAAATGTCCCCGCCATCCACCTCTATGAGCGCAGCGGATATCACAAGTCGTGGCCGCGTCGATCACTATTACGCCCGCAATCGTTCTGCAGTCATCTATCTCAAAACTCTAGTTTAGATCTCAAAGGGAAGGGTTACCCCTGCGCTTCAGGGTCCCGTAATCCAGTGAACTGCACTCCGTAACCAACTAAAATAGAAACAGCACTCATGTCCATCAGCAATCCCAATCTGCCCAAGCTGGTCGTGTCTCTACGCCAGTACAGCAGGCAGATGTTCGTGCACGACCTTCTAGCCGGGATCACTGTCGGGCTGGTCGCCTTGCCGCTCGCCATGGCCTTCGGCATCGCCTCCGGAGTCACGCCCCAAGCCGGGCTTTACACCGCTGTCGTAGCCGGTTTCCTCATCTCCGCCCTCGGCGGCTCTCGTACTCAAATCGGCGGACCTACCGGCGCATTTGTCGTCATCGTCGCAGGCATCGTCGCCCGCTTCGGCCTGCCCGGCCTGGCCATGGTCACGGTGATGGCCGGCATCATTCTGCTGGCCATGGGACTTACTGGGCTCGGTTCTGCAGTGCGATTCATCCCTCGTCCCGTCGTTATCGGATTCACCAACGGTATCGCTGTCCTCATCGCTTCAACGCAGATCAAGGATTTCTTCGGCCTCCGCATCGGCGCGGTTCCCAGCGAATTCCTGCCCCGCATGAAGCTCCTGCTGTCGCACATGCCCAGCCTCAACTGGCAGGCACTTGCGCTCGGCACTGCGACGCTGGCGATCATGCTGATCCTGCCGCGCTTCACCAGGCGCGTTCCCGTCATCCATCGTTGCCCTGCTCGCCTGCACCGTTGCATGTGTTCATGTTCCATCTGCCAGTCGAAACCATCGGATCCCGATTTGGCGGCATTCCACGCGGACTCCCGCCCTTCGCCATTCCCGACTTTCACGCCGAACACATTCTCCCGCTCATTCCCTCCGCATTCACGGTCGCGCTGCTAGCCGCGCTTGAGAGCATGCTCTCGGCTGTCGTCGCTGACGGTATGACCGGCGACCGTCACAACCCCAACGTCGAACTCGTCGCGCAGGGAATCGCCAATATCACGTCGCCCCTTTTCGGCGGAATTCCCGCTACAGGAGCCATCGCCCGCACCGCGACCAATATCCGCTCTGGCGCGCGCTCACCTGTCTCCGGCATCGTGCATGCGCTCACCCTGCTTCTCATTCTGCTTGTCGCGGCACCGCTTGCCAGCTACATTCCCTTGGCTACGCTTGCCGCCGTGCTGTTTGTCGTGGCATACAACATGGGCGAGTGGCGACGAAATCCGCGGCATCCTCCAACTCGGCTTTACCGCCATCTCTGTTTGGCTCGTGACCTTTGCGCTAACCGTCTTCGCCGATCTCACGGTAGCCGTCAGCGTCGGTATGGCACTGGCTGCGCTTGTGTACATCTATCGCATCGCTGAAACCACCACCGTAACTCCTGTCACTGACGACTACATTCGCGACGGCCTGTCTCACAGCCTGCAGGGCCGCATCATTCCGCCGTACGTTACGCTCCTGCGCATTCATGGCCCGTTCCTCTTCGGTACGACCGAGAAACTTGTAGAAGCCACTTCTAACATCGAGGTCTTCGAGCCCGTAGTAATCCTTCGGCTGCGCAATATGACCGCTATCGATGCCACCGGCATTCACGCTATAGAGTCGTTTGCCAAGCGGCTCACGGATTCCGGTCGTGCTCTCCTGTTGTGCGGAGCGATGGAGCAGCCATCAACCCTGCTTCAGAAGCCCCGTTTCCTCGATCACGTTGGCCGCGAAAACATTATGCCCGACATCCAGTCCGCCCTCGACCGAGCCCGAGATATCTACGAATCTCACGACGCCATCGCCAGTTAAATGCCGAAGAGGACGCAGTATCCAGGGTCCCGACTCACGAGTCTTCGTTGGTGGAGTGGCGAGGGGCCCGTGGGATGGCGCGGATCCAAGCGGCATGTAATCCTGTATTAGGAGGAAAAAGGATTCATGAGCGACGGCCGTGAAGAGCGCGAAGAACGGGAAAAGCGCCGCGAGCAGGAGGAGCGCGAAAACCGCGAAGATCGCCTCGATCCCCACCTTCCAGACCAGTGGAAACCAGAGCGCCCAGATTCTTGATTCTCACGAAGTGAGCCGGATGATCGCCGCTTCAGCGGAAAACAATTAATGCACCGTCTCGAATTGAAACCGAGACAAGGCTGCCATTCCCCTAGCGAATCCGTTCAAACCTGTCCCAGACAAAGTTGCACGCCGGGCAGTTGTCGGCTTCCTGTTTCTTGGCGGTGTACCCGCAAAGCGTGCATACATGGAATTCGAGATGATTTTGGTCCATCCTGGCCCTGCCTCCATCGAGACTACGGCATCCTCGTAGAGCCGCGCGTGCGTCTTCTCCGACTTCCATCGCCCACACGAACGACCGCTGCCGAACTGTCAAGCTGCGAGGAGTCGCGTGCCAGAAACTGCGGATACAGCGAATCGATCTCGTGTTGCTCGCCGCCAAGCGCCGTCTTCAGGTTTTCCAGCGTCGACTTCACACGGAAGGGAACGAATCTCGGCTTTTGCTTCGCCACCCATCCTGGCGAATCACGCGTGCGTGGTTGCCGGCGTGGATCTGCTCCGCGCGCGCCGCTGCGCGAAACAGGCTCGCGGCGCCATTCATTCCCTCAGTCTCTGCCTTGGCGGCATAGGCCTTGTAACGGGCGTGGGAATTCAACTCGCCTTCATAAGCAGCAAGTAGATTGCTTGACCGCGGTTTCGTTCTCAGTGGCAACCATGGTTCTCTCCGTCTTTCGTTAACTGAACTATGGTGCAAGTGTAGGGTTGTACTTGCGTGCCTACCGTGATTTACGTCACAGGCAAGGTAATCATCTCGATGAATTTCAGTACCTTACGTTACAAAGATTCCACTCTGTTTGCGGCCGACGAATTTGCTCGGCAACTACCTCCGCCCAGTCAGACCGCGAACTACCTATAACGTCATCTCGCCCAGAACGGATCCGCCCCACACCGCCGCAAGCCCCAGCACAAAACTGCCCGCCGCATAGAGCGCCGCGATCCCGAAACGCCCCGGCACGCATATGTCGACAGCGTCTCCCACTCATAGGTCGAAAACGTGCTGTAAGCGCCGATAAACCCCACTGGCACCAGGAATCGCCACGCCGGATTCAGCTCTGCGCGCCTGCCCAGGTAGGTCATCGAAAACCCGATAATCACGCAAGCCGTGATGTTCACGATCAGCGTGCCGTAGGGGAAGCGAATCCCCATCCGCCCCGCGATCGACGAGCCCACCCAATAGCGCGCAATCGACCCCAGCGCGCCGCCAACGGCAATCAGCAGATACTTCTGCAATCCGTCCCCCTCCGAAAAGACGCAGCGTCCTCTGCGGAAAGTGTCGCCAGGAACTTGGGTGCCCCATCCGTGGCAGCGCCTCTGCTGTCATGGGTGGGAAAGCACAACTCCACCGCAGCCACCTCGTGCGTCTCTTATTCCAAATTTGCAGGGATCGTGCCGGACGTGACTCACCGACAGGACCGCCTGTCAGGAGTCATCATCTGTCCGGCCTTGCAGGAGGGACAGCGGTTAACAGCGAAGCATCACTGCCAAGCTGCGCGGCGAACTCCATCACCGCTACCACTGCATCTATTACACGGGCGCTTGCAATTTGCGTGTCAAGTAACCAGCGTAGCTTATGTCAATCTAGTTTGCAGTGATTCCGGATCGTGCCTCATCCATGACAGTTCTTTCGCTGTCATGGGTGGGAAAGCACGAACCTCACCAGCGCAGCCTTCGTGTCCTCGTCAAATGGTTGAAGCCACTCTGTCACCCGACACGAAGTACCGCGATCAGGAAGCAGATCATCGCCGCCGTCAGCGTCGCTACTCGCAAGCGATGCATTGCGTCCCACCGGCCGTGCTCCTTCAGCGCTGGCTCGACGGCCGCATCCGGATCAACACGCGCCAGCCGGTTGTTGATCGGCACCAGAAAGAGAATCGTCAGCACGATCACCGCGGCCCAGATCGCGCCGGCGGCAATCAGCAGCAGGCAGCCCGCTCTCGCCATGCCTGAAGATCGCTTCCGCGATCAGCAGCAGAAGGCTCACGCCGTACCAGAACGGCATTGCCGCGCCCAGCTTTGCCGCGAACAGTCGAATCGCCCGCAGCTCCTCGCGGGCACCAAGCTTCCGCAGAATGGGATTGATGAAGACAGCGACGGCAAATTCCGTGCCGATCAAAAGCCCGATGCAAACGGTCGTGACAATATCCAGTAGAGGTCTCATATTCAACTCCTGAGCCTCAGACTCGGCACGGCGATAGAATGATTCAGTAAGCGGCGCTGACAAATATGTCAGTCCCGCATTCCCCGATCAGGCTCACAACATGCCGGTTTCAAAAAAGGAGATTTCCGAGTGCCCCATCGACGCCATGCTGTCGGTCATCGACGGCCGATGGAAGGGAACCATCCTCTGGCGGCTCTCGGAAAAACCAATGCGCACCAGCGAATTGCTGCGCAGCATTCCCGGCATCACCGAGCGCATGCTGATCCGCCACCTCAAAGACCTTGTCAACGACGGAATCCTCATTCGCCAGCGGGAGAAGGGAACTCACCCGCACGTCGTCTACTCAATCTCCGAACTACGGAATGACGATGCTCCCCGTGCTGGAACACATCTGCGCCTGGGGTCGAAAGCATATTGAGGTGCGCAGAAGCGACTGCTTGTCGCGCTAGATGCACTATTCCGAAACTACTCTAAAACCACCGCTTCATCTTGAAGTAGACCAGAACGGAAATCGTGGATATCGCCATCAGCGCAACCGCATAATCGGTGCCATGAGGACTGTTGACCCATGGCAGATCGAAGGTTCATCCCGAAGAACCCGGTGATGATCACCAGCGGCAGAGCCACCGTGCCCCAGATCGTGAGCACCTTCATCACTTCATTGGTGCGATTGGCAACGGCCGAGAGATAAATATCGAGCGCGCCCGACAGCAGATCCCGGTACGTCTCGATCAGGTCGACTGTGCGGATGATGTGGTCGTAGATGTCGCGAAAGTAGGGGTCAAGGTCATCGCCGACCAGTCCCTTTTCGCGACGAACCAGGCTGTTCACCACTTCTCTCATGCCGCCGGCTATGCGGCGGAATTCCACCAGCTTGCGCTTGAGTGAGAAGATGCGGGCCAGTGTCTCGGGATCGGGCCGGTCAAGCACCACGTCTTCGATCTCTGAGATTTCATCTGCGAGTTTGTCGAGCACTGGCTCATAACCGTCGACGATCTGGTCGACAATCATGTAGAAGAGGCGATCGAGTCGATCGACGTCTTCCTCTCCGGCACGGGCGCGCACAGTCTCAATCACAGCGGCGTCGGCGCTGCGAACCGAGATCAGGAAGTCGCGACCGAGAAAGAGATCGATGTCATCGAACTCAAGCTCGCTGCCCGTCATGGATGTGCTTCAGCACCGTGAAGATGTAGTGATCGTGCTCTTCCGTCTTCGGTCGTTGCGGCCGATGCCGGCAGTCCTCGATCTGCAACTCGTGCAGTCCGAAGCGGTTCGCGAGTTCGTCGAGTTCCGGCGACTGCCGGATCGGCGACATCAAACCACGCCAATTGCGAGAGGACTGGATCCATGCAGCCAATTCTAACGTTGAGCGCATCAAGAAGCTGACCGTACGAATCCCCGAACGCTAGTTGTGCTTCCCCTTCCACTCCGCGTACGGCCCCTGGAAGTCCTCGATCCCATCCGCCTTGAAGTTCCACAGCCGCGTCGCCACTTCATCGATCAGATCGTGATCGTGCGTCACCAGCAGCACCGTTCCCTCAAAGCGCTGCAGCGCAATATTCAGCGCGTTGATCGCTTCGAGATCGAGGTGGTTCGTCGGCTCGTCAAAGATCAGAATGTTCGGCTTGGTCAGGATCAGCTTGCAGAACACCAGCCGCGCCTGCTCGCCGCCCGAAAGCGCCTTGGTCTGCTTATCGCCCTCTTCGCCGGAAAAGAGCATCTGCCCCAGAATGCCGCGAATCTCTTCAACGTGCGCCGCCGGATTCCAGCGATGCAGCCACTCTGCCACCGTCAGTCCGTGCTCGATCGTCGAGCCCACATCCTGCGGAAAGTAGCCGATCTGCGCCTCGTGCCCCCAGAAGACAGCTCCCGAATCCAGCGTGAAATCCTTGTCCGCCAGTCCCGGATAATTCGCCAGCAGGCTCTTCAGCAGCGTCGTCTTGCCCGCGCCGTTGCGTCCCATCAGGCAGATCTTTTCTCCGCGCAGCACGTTCGCCGTGAAGCCGTCGATCACCTTCTGGTCGTCGTAGAGCTTCGTCAGGTGCTTGAACTCCAGCACATGCTTGCCGCTCGGCCGCATCTGGTCAAAACGAACATAAGGCCGCTGAATATTCGACCGCGCCAGTTCGTTGGTCTGCAGCCGCTCCACTTCCTTGCGCCGGCTCGTCACCTGCGACGAACGCGTGCCCGCCGCAAATCGCGCGATGAATTCGTTCAACTGCGCAATCTTCTTTTCGCGCTGTGCATTCTGCGATTCCAGCGTCGAACGAATCTGCGTCTTCGCCATCACCATCTCGTCGTAGCCGCCGCTGTAGATAATGATGGTCTGGTAATCGATGTCGGCCGTGTGCGTCGTAACGCTGTTCAGAAAATGCCGGTCGTGCGAAATCGCAATCAGCGTTCCGTCGTACTGATTCAGAAAATCCTGCAGCCAGTGCACCGAATCGAGATCGAGATAGTTCGTCGGCTCGTCCAGCAGCAGGGCTTCCGGCTTTCCGAACAGCGCCTGCGCCAGCAGCACGCGCACCTTCTGGCCGCCCTGCAGCTCGCCCATCTTGCGTTCGTGCAGATCCTCGGTGATATCCAGGCCGTCCAGCAGAATGGCGGCGTCGGCTTCGGCCGTGTAGCCGTCCTCATCGCCGATCACGCCTTCCAGTTCGCCAAGCCGCATGCCGTCGGCATCGCTCAGCTCGGCCTTCTCGTAGATCCGGTCCCGCTCTTCGAGCGCGCTCCAAAGCGGCTTGTTGCCCATGATCACGGTGTCGATCACGCGATAGGCATCGAAAGCGAACTGGTCCTGCCGCAACACGCCGAATTTGCGCGGACGCACTACCGTTCCTTTTTGCGCGTCCAGTTCGCCCGTCAGCACCTTCATAAACGTGGATTTGCCTGACCCATTCGGCCCCGTCAAGTCCGTAGCGCCGCCCCGGCGTAAAGTTCACTGACACATCTTCAAACAGCACTTTTGCGCCGTAGCGCATCGACACATTACTTACACTCAGCATTTCGTTTCGTTTTCCTGTAGGCGAACCGCAGCGGACTCTCGGCGCCGCCGGCCCGATCAATTCTTAAATTGGCTCAGAGTTTCGGGACACGCGATATACGCGTTAGATCCCGCAAGAACTGCTGCACTTCCAGTTTCTCATAAATGCCGGATCAGCGCCGCCGATCTCAGCCAGGGCAATCTCATAACAGAATATCGACTTAACAGTTAATCGGGCCTTACGGAATCCCCACAATCTTGTGCGTCTGCAAACTCAGCCTCCACTTGGGATGCTCCATGCAATACCGCACCGCCAGACTCCGTATTCGCCACCCGATCCGGCCCGTCCATCGGCTGCAGGAAGAAATGCCGGAACTCCAGCCCCTCAAACTCCGGCGGCTGCGCATTCACCTGCGGAAACACCAGCTTCAGCTCATCGCCCGTCTTCTGCACCAGCGGCGCCCCCGCCTTGGGACTTACGCACACCCAGTCAATCCCCGCCGGAGCCTCCACCGTCCCATTCGTCTCCACCGCAATCTCAAAATCGTGTTCGTGCAGCACATCGATCAGCATCCGATCCAGTTGCAGCAGCGGCTCGCCGCCGGTGCACACCACAAATCGCCTGCCATCTGTTCCGCGTCCCGGCCATTTCCCGGCGATCGCCGCCGCCAGATCTTCTGCCGTTTCAAATTTGCCTCCGCCCTCGCCGTCCACGCCCACAAATTGCGTGTCGCAAAACCGGCAGATCGCCGACGCCCGATCGCTCTCGCGCCCAGACCACAAATTGCATCCCGCAAACCGGCAGAACACCGCCGCGCGCCCCGCCTGCGCTCCTTCGCCTTGCAGCGTATAGAAAATCTCTTTGACCGCATAGCTCATCGCGCACCTGCACATCAGGATAGGGCAGGGGATCGTCAATTCCGTTTTCGCTGAATCCTTTTCGTCTCAGGAAACACGAGTCGCACTGCCCGCACGGCTTCCCATCCGGCGCAGGATCGTAGCAACTGCTCGTCAGGCCATAGTCCACGCCCAGTTCCATGCCCTTGCGGATAATCTGCGCCTTCGTCAGTTGCATCAGCGGCGCATGGATCACCAGCTTCTGCCGACCTTCCACGCCGGCCTTTGTCGCCAGGTTCGCCATCGTCTCAAATGCGTGAATAAACTCCGGCCGGCAATCGGGATATCCGCTGTAATCCAGCGCATTCACCCCGATAAACACATCGCTCGCGCCCAGCACTTCCGCCCACGCCAGCGCAAACGAAAGAAAAATCGTGTTCCGCGCCGGCACATATGTCACCGGAATCCCATGCTCCATCTCCGCGCTGTCGCGGCCCTTGGGCACGTCGATATCGTCGGTCAGCGCCGACCCGCCAAACACGCGCAGATCAATCGTCGCGATGCGATGCTGCGCCACTCCCAGCGACGCCGCCACTCGCTTCGCCGCTTCCAGTTCAAAGCTGTGCCGCTGCCCGTAGGCAAACGAAAGCGCGTTCACCGGGAATCCTTCGGCTCGCCGCAATCGCCGCCACTGTCGCCGAGTCCAGTCCTCCGCTCAGCAGCACGACTGCCGGCTTTTGTCGATTCAGAAGCGATATTTCCGATTGCTAACAAAGCTTGGCACCTCTGCTTCAGAATAACTAACCGAGCAGCCGCTCTTCCGTCCTCCCTCCTTCTCATTTCCAGCACACGGTTGGCATCCAGATCGCGTAGCTTTTCGCATCGAAGCAAGCCTTGGGCTCCTTATTCCGGAGGTCTTCCCATGCGCAACAGAGTCTCCCCCCTCTGACTCTATGCTTCGCGGTTTCATTGGTATTCGTCACACCCTGCAAGCTTCATGCACAGCCATCCGGCGTTGCCTTAGACGAGACAACCGATCCAACAGCTCCTTTGAGTTCGCCAAATGGTTCGACGTCCAATCCGGCCGCCCCATCGCTGAGCGAAGATGGCTCGGACTTCCTGCCCGGCACTTCAAAAACTGTTTCCGCTATGCAGATCAACTCATCGATTGAGGCCCTAAACAGGTTGCTGGCGCAGTATCGGCAAGTTGGGCAATCGTTCAGGCCGAAGCGCAGACTCTCGGCGCCATTGCCAGCTCCTACAACGCGATTCGCACAGCAGCAGAAGGCTATCGAAGTCTTTCAAGCGGCGCTCATCATTTGGCGCGACTCGGAGACAAGGAGAACGAAGCAACCACGCTTGCACACATTGGTGATGTTTACCGCGGCTGGGGCTTCCCTGAACAGGCGATTCACTTCTATCGCGATGCTCTCAAGATGTATCCATCACACCGACAAGCAGAGCAAGCCGCTGTCCTCAACAATCTCGGACTTGGCATTCTTCGCGCTCCGCGACAAGAAAAAATGTGTTGAATATCTCGATCAGGCCCTCACCGCTTACCGCGCGATACAAGACCGTCACGGGAGAAGCTCGTACCCTCACCAACCTCGGTTCGACCTACGGCTTCCTGATCAATGACCACACAAGGCGATCGATTACTTTCAGGAAGCAATCACAAAGCTGGAGTTGGTCAATGACCGTTCCACAGAAGCAAACGCGCTCGAGTTGATGGGCTGCGTCTGGATCAAACTGCAGAAGCCGGATATGGCGGTGCAGAGTTTTCAACGCGCTCTCTTTCTCTACGAACGCGCCGGTAATGTAAAGGGGAGGCCTCCGTACGCAAGCAGTTGAGTGCTCTAAGCGACGGCGAGGCAATTGCTTCCGCACACTGAGACGGGTGAGTCTCCAATGATTCAAGATCCGAATCAGCAGTGCGATTAGACTTCTATCGATTTACGATTACTGCAGTCAATGCTTCGAGATTTGGCAAGTGCCAGTCCGTTGATCGGGATTGCCCCTCAACGCCCTCCGCTCAGAACCATGAACTAACTTTCCTTGAACGAGAACTGCGAAACCAGAACCCGGCCTTAAAATGGATTCTTCGCGCGTCCACATCATGAAGGTCTTTCTCACAGGCGCCACCGGATTCGTCGGCCATCACGTTGCCAAGGCCCTCGCCGACGAGGGCGCCGATCTTCGTCTCCTCGTCCGCAAATCCAGCAAGCTCTCCAATCTCGAAGGCATCGCCGGCGACACCGTTGTCGGCGATCTAGCCAAGCCCGATTCCTACGCCCCGGCCTTGCAGGGTTGCGACGCCGTCATGCACGTCGCCGCCGACTACCGCCTCTGGATTCGCGATCCCGACGCGATGTATCGCGCCAACGTCGACGGCACCCGCGACCTGCTCAAACTCGCCCGCGAAGCCGGCGTCCGCCGCGTCGTCTACACATCGACCGTCGCCACCATGGCCTTCCGCACCGATGGCATCGTCGTCAACGAAGACACGCCCGTCACCATCGACGACATGGTCGGCCACTACAAGCGCTCCAAGTTTCTGGCCGAGCAGCAGGCCATCGCCGCTGCACAGGACGGCCAGCAGGTCATCATCCTCAACCCCACCACGCCCATCGGCCCCAACGACGCCAAGCCCACGCCCACCGGCCGCATCTTCGTCGACTTTCTGAATCACAAATTTCCTGCCTACGTCGACACCGGCCTCAACCTCGTCGACGTCGCCGAAGTCGCGCGCACCCACGTCGCCGCACTCGAAGTCGGAAAGCCCGGTCGCCGCTACATTCTCGGCGGCGAAAACCTCACCCTCAAGCAGATCCTCGACAAGATGTCCGCCATCACCGGCATCCCTTCGCCAACAACCGAGATTCCCTTCGCCATCGCCGCCACCTACGCCTTCTTCGAAGAGTGGATCACCGGCCGCATCCGCGGCAAAGAACCGCGCGCCACGCTCGAAGAAGTTCGCATGGGCCGCAAGAAGATGTTCGCCTCCACCGCCCGCGCCCAGCAGGAACTAGGTTTCCGCATCGTCCCCGTCTACCCCGCCATGCGCGCCGCCATCGACTGGTTCCGCGCCAACGGCTATGCCCCATGACTCGAGTCGCCATCATCGCCGCCATGCCCGGCGAACTCAAACCCCTCGTCCGCAACTGGCCCCACTCCACCCGCGGCACCATCCACTTCTGGGCCCAGCGCACCGAAGAAGAAGAATGGATCGCCGCCTGCGCCGGAGCCGGCCTCGACGCCGCCACTCGCGCCTTCGCCGGAATTGAAGACGGTGGCCCCATCGATCTCGTCATCTCCATCGGCTGGGCCGGTGCCCTCACACCCGACATCGCCGCCGGCAGCGCCCACAACTGCGCCGGAGTCATCGACGCCCGCACCGGCGAGCGCTTCAACTGCGATGCTGGAGCCGGCACACTCTGGCTTGCCACCAGTCCCCGCGTCGCCGACGAACCCGAAAAGCGCCGCCTCGCCACCACCTACAAAGCCTCCCTCGTCGACATGGAAGCCGCCGCCATCGCCCGCCTCGCCGCCATGCGCGGCATCCCCTTCTACGCAATCAAGGGCGTCAGCGACCCCCTCGACGCTAAACTGCCCGATTTCAATCGCTTCATCGACTCCAAACGGCCAGTTTCAGACCCCAAAGTTTGTTCTTTTTGCTCTCCTTCGCCCGTGGATATGGCCCGCACTCGTCAAAATGGGCGAAAATAGTAGAAAGGCTTCCCAAAGCATTGCGGAGCGGCTCCACGAACTCCTGAGCGAATGACGAAATAATGACGAGTGAGGTCACACCAACACGGATGGCTACCCAAACCACCAACGCCGCAAGCCACATCGCCACCCGAATCCCCACAACCATGCGCGCCGTAGTCTATCGCGGCATCAACGACATGCGCGTCGAAACCGTTCCCGTCCCCACCATCGGCCCCGGCGAACTGCTGGTCAAGGTCGCCACCTGCGGCATCTGCGGAACGGACCTGAAAAAGATCCACACCGGCTCCCACTCCGCCCCGCGCATCTTCGGTCACGAGATGTCCGGCACCGTCGTCGCCGTGGGCGAAGGTGTCACCCGCTTCCAGGGCGGCGAGCGCGTCGTCGTCCACCATCACGTCCCCTGCGGCGAGTGCTTCTACTGCCGCAAAGGCACCCCCGCCCAATGCCCGCTCTACAAAAAGGTCGGCGTCACAGCCGGCTTCGAACCGTCCGGCGGCGGCTTCGCGGAGTATATTCGCGTGATGGACTGGGTGGCCTCCAGTTGCGGCGTCGTTCCCATTCCCGACGGCGTTCCCTTTGAGCAGGCCGCCTTCGTCGAGCCCGTCAACACCGTGCTCAAGGGCGTAAAGATGCTCAACCTGCGTTCCGACGACACCGTTCTCGTGATCGGCCAGGGTCCCATCGGCCTTATGCATGCCGTGCTCGCCAGCCGCACCGGCGCCCGCGTGCTCACCTCCGATCTCTATCCCGAGCGCCACGCCATCGCCGCCAAATACGGGCTTAAAGATCCCATCCACGCAGGCAGCGAAAACGTCGTGGAACGCGTTCTGGCCGAGACCGATGGCCGCGGCGCCGATGCCGTCATCCTCGCCGTCGGCGGCAACGCCCTTATCAAGACCGCCATGGACGCAGCGCGTTGCGGCGGCAAGGTCATGCTTTTTGCCCAGACCCAGCGCGGCGACGCAACTTTTGATCCCGGCGTGGTTTGTATGGACGAGAAGACCCTGATGGGCTCCTACTCGTCTTCGTTCGACATTCTCGACGAAGTCACCGACTTGGTCTTCGACGGTTACCGCAACGGATTTGACCTGACTCAACTCATCTCGCATCGTTTTCCGCTCGACGAAGCTGTCGCGGCAATCGATGTTGCATCGCACCCCAAAGCCGACTCGATGAAGATTATGATTGAGCCCGTTTCCGGCGCAGGAGCAAAGTAATGAATTCCTTGCCGGACTGCAGGCACCTTTCGCGGCTCTTCTCAGCTATCGGGCCTCTCAAACGCGGCAGCTTCCGGAGCCAACGAGTGAGCCTTTCCGGAGCCGCTCGAGGAGGGATCGATGCCAAAGACGGTAAAGGACACCATCAACGCGGCCGCTCGACGGTCGAGGATGTCCTCCAGGTTGGCCGCAGCACCGTCGGCGATGTGCTCCAGATCGGCCGCAATACCGTCGAGGAAGTCCTCCACGTTGGCAGGAGCACCGTTGAAGAGGTCATTCAGGTCGGCCGCAATACCGTCGAGTCCGCGCGCCAGCTGCGCCAGGGAACCATGCAGGCCGCGGTCCTCCACGGCCGCCAGGATATTCGCATTGAAGACGTGCCGGTTCCTCGGGCCGCCCCCGGCGAGCTGATTGTTCGCGTCGGCGCTGCCCTCACTTGCGGAACAGACCTGAAAGTCTTTCGCCGCGGCTACCATGCCCGCATGATCGTCCCTCCGGCCCTCTTCGGCCACGAGCTGGCCGGAACCGTCGTCGAGGCAGGCGAGGGAGTTGAAGGTTTCCCCAACGGCAGCCGCGTGGTGGCGCTGAATTCCGCTCCCTGCGGCCAGTGTTACTTCTGCCAGCACGGCCAGGAGAATCTCTGCGACGATCTGCTCTTCAACAACGGCGCCTACGCTGAGTTCATCCGCATCCCCGCGCGCATCGTCGCCAAGAACACGCTTCACATTCCCGACCACGTTCCGCTGGAGCACGCCGCGCTCACTGAGCCGCTCGCCTGCGCCGTCCATGGATTCGAAGATTCCAGCCCCCATCCCGGCGACACCGTCGCCATCATCGGCGGCGGCCCGCTCGGCCTCATGATGCTCCACGTCGCCGCGCTCGCCGGTTGCGAAGTCATCGCCATCGTCAAGCACGACGGCCAGGTTGAAGCCGCGCGCCAGCTCGGCGCCGCTCACGTCATTCAGACCAGCAGCATTCGCAAAGCCATCCGCGAAACCCGCGCTCTCACGCCGAAATAATCGCGGCGTCGATATCGCCATCGAAGCCGTCGGCGTGCCCGAAGCCTGGGAAGAAGCCGTCGAGATGGTGCGCAAAGGCGGCACCGTCAACTTCTTCGGCGGATGCGCCGTCGGCACCCACGTCACGCTCGACACCAACCGCATTCACTACAGCGACATCACGCTGCGCGCCACCTTCCATCACACACCGGCCATGTGCCGCAAGGCGCTCGATCTCATTGCGAGCGGCCGATTCCAGGCCGGCGCCTTCATCACCGGCCACGCTCACCTCTACGAACTCAATCGCGTCTTTGAGAAGCTGATGAACCGCAGCAGCGAAATCAAGACCGCCATCGTCCCCTGAAGATGCGTGCCTGTTTTATGAAAGTGTCATCCTGAGCGGAACATCTTGGGACCCTGCAGACGATAGTCTGTGGGGTAAGTGGAGCGAAGGATCTGCTGTTGCTTTTCGATTTGTCTTGAAAGGACACGACTTTAGTCGTGCCGCAAAACCGCAATAAAATTGAAAGGGCTTTAGCCCCTGAGGGAAATGTGCCGTTGTCACACCGAGCAGCCGAAGAACAATCAGAACAACAGGCCCTCCTCGCCCGCGGCTGGGCCGCTCTTCCTGCCAGCTATCGCATTCCCGACGTCGCCCCCACGCTCGCCGAAGCCCGCGCCTGGTGCAAGCACCTCGCCGAAACCCACTACGAAAATTTCCACGTCGCCTCCTGGTTTCTGCCGGAAGCGCCTTCGCCCGCACTTCCACGCCATCTACGCCTACTGCCGCGTCTCCGACGATCTAGGCGACGAAGTCGGCAACACCCAGCAGTCGCTTGGCTCTTCTCGATCTTCTGGGGCCGCGAACTCGACGCCTGCTACGAAGGCCGCGCGCGTCATCCCGTCTTCGTCGCACTGGCCGAAACCATCCGCGCCTGCAACATTCCCAAAGAGCCCTTCGCCGATCTGCTCACCGCCTTCCGCCAGGACCAGGTCGTCACCCGCTACGCCACCATGGACGAGGTTCTGCGGCTACTGCCGCTACTCCGCCAACCCCGTCGGCCGCCTCGTCCTCTACGCCTGTGGCTACTCGGACGAAGAGCGCTTCCGCCTTTCCGACGCCACCTGTTCCGCCCTGCAACTCGCCAACTTCTGGCAGGACGTCCGCGTCGACTTCGCCAAAGACCGCGTCTACATTCCGCAAGACGACATGCAGCGCTTCGGCGTCACCGACGCAACCATCCAGCAGGGAATTGCGACTCCCGAATTCCGCGCGCTCCTCAAACACGAAGTCGACTTTGCGCGCAGTCTCTTCCAGCAAGGGCTGCCGCTCATCGACATGGTCAATCGCGATCTCGCCCTCGATCTCGATCTCTTCAGCCGCGGCGGTCTCGAAATCCTCAACGCCATCGAGCGCCAGGATTATGATGTGCTCAGCGCCCGCCCAGCCATTTCCAAACGAACCAAGCTCCAACTGGCACTGCGCGCCGTGAGCGGAAAGTTTCTACCGTTCCTGCGCCTGGGATCGGGATCAAGAGGGAAGGCCGCTTGACGCAAGAGATGCCGCAAGCGATCACACTGGACACCGCGTACGCAACCTGCAGGGCCATCGCCAAACGGGAAGCCAAGAATTTCTACTACGCCTTCGTCGCCCTTCCTGAGCCGCGCCGCAACGCCATCTGCGCCATCTACGCCTTCATGCGCAAGGCCGACGACCTTTCCGATGACGAGAGCATTTCCCGCGAACAGCGCCTCTCGCAATCTCGAGCAGTGGCAGGCCGCATGGCGCAGCGCCTCGCAAACCGGCGCAACACGACGATCCGGTCTTCATCGCCGTCCGCGATGCCACGCAGCGCTTCAACATCCCTCTCAGCCTTCTCGACGAACTCATTGCCGGCACCACGTCCGATCTCAAAGCCAATCCCGGCGACGCTCCCGACACCTACGCGACCTTCGCCGACCTCTATCAGTACTGCTATCTCGTCGCGTCTGTCGTCGGCCTCGTCTGCATCCGCATCTTCGGCTACACCGATCCTGCCGCAGAAAAACTCGCCGAGGAAACCGGCGTCGCCTTCCAGCTCACCAACATCCTCCGCGACGTAGCCGAAGACGCCGAGCGCGGTCGCGTCTATCTGCCCCTCGAAGACCTCGCCGCTCACAACGTGACGCTCGAATGCCATCCTGCATCGCGCCAAGGCCGCAGCACCCACCACCAATGAACGCGCTCTTCTCGCCGACATTGGCAAACGCGCAGAAGCCTACTACGCATCCGCCGACAAACTGCTCCCGCTCATCGACCGCGAGAGCCGCCCCGCGCTGTGGGTATTGGTAAGGATTTACCACGGCTTGCTGAGACGGATTCGTCGCGCAGACTACGACGTCTTTTCGCGCCGCGTCAGCGTCCCCACCTTCCAGAAGCTCGAAATCCTGGCAGTCGGAATGGCCCGCCTTGCCGTAGCACGACTCTCCCCATGAGTCTCGAACGTTTCCTCCGTATAGCCGTGTCATCCTGAGCGGAGCAGCTTGGGGCCCCGCAACGAGATAGGTCGTCGGGGTAAGTGCAGCGAAGGATCTGCTTTTGATCCCTCTCCGATTGAAACCTAGCCACGAGGAACACTTGCACGCAACGCCACAACAACCCGTCCCACGCACCGTCACCGTCATCGGCGGCGGCGTAGCCGGCATGAGCGCCGCCTGCGCCCTCGCCGAAGCCGGCTATCGCGTGCAACTCGTCGAGCGCCGCGGCTACCTCGGCGGCCGCGCCTCCTCCTACCTGCATCCCGGCGTCAACGAAGTCATCGACAACTGCCAGCACGTCCTCTTCGGCTGCTGCACCAATCTCATCGGCTTCTACCGCCGCATCGGCGTCGAAAACAAAATCCACTGGACCACCGAGATGACCATGATCGAGCCCGGCGGCCGGCGCTCGAAACTTGGTCCCTCATCGCTGCCCGCTCCGCTCCACGGATTGCCAAAGCTTCTCTCAGCGCCACGCATTCACACTCGCCGACAAGATCTCGCTCTCGCCCGCGCCTTCACGCGCGATGATGCGTCCGATTGCCAAGATCGACAGAGAATCGCTGGCCGACTGGCTCGCCGCAACAAGCAAACCTCCGGGCGCCATCGAGCGCTTCTGGCGCCTCGTCATCGCCAGCGCCCTCAACGCCGACCTCGACTCCATCGCCGTTCCCTACGCGGCCAAGGTCATCCGCGAACTCTTCATGAACTCCGCCGAAGCCGGCGCCATGGGCATGAGTTCCGTTCCCCTCAGCGAACTGTACGGCCGGCGCAGCACAGTTCCTCGAAGATCACGGCAGCGGAGCTCCATCTCAACACCAACGTCGAATCCGCCGAGTGGGACGAAGCAAGTTTCGCAGTGGACCGTCAACACCCGCGCCGGCACGCTCGTCTCCGACTTCCTCGTCATCGCATTGCCCTTTGAAGCCATGCAGAAGCTCCTGCCGCATCTGCCTCGCGCATCGCACGGCGAAGAACTCGCGCGCAAGGTCGAGCGATTCGAGCACTGGCCCATCTGCAGCGTTCACCTCTGGTTCGATCGCGAGATCACGGACCTGCCCCACGCCGTCCTGCTCGATCGCGAGATTCACTGGATGTACAACAAGAGCGTCCTGCAGCCCTGGCGCAAACCAAAGGCAGCTATCTCGAACTGGTCCAGTCCGCCTCGCGCACATTCGCTGCCCTCGAGCGCAGCAGGCCATCGACGCAGGCGCTAGCCGAACTCGCCGAGTTCTTCCCTGCGATCAAAGAAGCCAAGCTCGAAAAAGCCGCACTGATCAAGGAAGTCCGCGCCACCTTTGGCGTCCCCCCCGGCATCGACAGCGCGCGCCCGCTCTTCGACATCGCCATGGCCCAATCTGCTTCCTCGCCGGCGACTGGATCTCAGACCGGCTGGCCCTCCACAATGGAGAGCGCCGCCCGCTCCGGCCATCTCGCCGCCGACGCTCTCTGCGCCAGCAGAATCGAAGACCGCCGCTTCCTCGAACCCGACCTGAAGCCACAAGGCCTGATGAAGCTTCTCGCCGCGTCTGATCAGCTTCCAGTTCCAGTAGCATCGATCTGCATACGCGATGCTGAGACGAGCTACTGACGGCTGAATAGCTGCAGTTCAGTGCGCCAGAAAATAAACTCCCACGCACACCAGCACCGCCGCAGTCCATCGCCGCCGGTCCACCTTCTCATGCAGAAAGAACTTCGCCGCCACGGTGTTCGTCACCAGCGTCAGCGAAGCCGCCGCCGGGCCCACCAGGCTCAGATTCATATGGTTCAGCGCAAACAGCAGCGAGAAGAACGCCACCGCCATAAAGAAGATTCCGCCCAAAAACAGCGGCGACGTCACGACCGCCTTGATCGCGCCGCCCAGCCCGCTCTTCGCGCGAATATCATCCAGGTCGCCCATCGACTTCATCGCCGCCGCCGTCAGCACCTCGCCCGTCGACGAAGTGATCACGATCGTCGCGATCATGCCTGCGGCCTTCCAGAACGATGCCTGCACCAGACATCAGCGCACGTCATCGCCCCGCCTCTTTCGCGTCCAGTTCACGCGACGCCACTGCCGCTCGGCATTCACCGGCGAAGTCGTATTCACCGGCCCATGTGCCACAAACGCCACGCCGACGTGATCATCACGATCCCCATCCAGCGCATCCACGAGATCGTCTTCATGCAGCCAGTAGTGCGCCAGCAGCGCCACAAACACATTGCCTAGCGCGGTCGCCGGCATCACGATACGTCAGGTCCGCCCACGACAGCGCCGTCAGATAGCTGCGCGAAATATCCGATCAGCAGCGCAATCCCCAGCGCAATCCACGGCGTAAACACCGCGCCGATCAGCGACAGCGGATGCGCCACCGAAATCGGCGGAAGGCTCGTCATGCCGCGCGAAAGGCAGCGTCGCCCAGCGGCACGCTCACCGATACAAATGCCAGAATCAGGTATTGGTTGCAATGAAAGCCGATGATGAGTCATTCGCTCTGCTGCGGCATCCTTTCCCGCAAAAG
This sequence comes from uncultured Acidobacteriaceae bacterium, assembly GCA_963802565.1. Lineage (GTDB taxonomy): Bacteria > Acidobacteriota > Terriglobia > Terriglobales > Acidobacteriaceae > Telmatobacter. The sequence continues at coordinate 141,596 of CAWDJR010000032.1, forward strand.
AAAAGGAGGGCAGACGCAACGCGCCGCCCTCCGATGTTTCATGCGCCGCGTTACGCGCCAGCGTTCACAGGTGCAGTCGGTTTAGCGGGCTGACTGCGCTTCTGCTTGACCGCCTTGTTGCGCTCTGCGCGAAGCTTCATGAACGCCTTCGCCTCGACATAGAGTCGCGGCACGTCGCGGTTCACAATCGCCTTCCACACCACGCGGAACGCCGCCTTTGGACGGAAGTAGTACTCGTCGTAGAAGCGGTGCACCATCTCCATCACGTAGTCGACCGGCAGCCCCGGATACTCGATGTGCGCCATCTGGTGGCCGCCGCCGTCTTCCATCTTCTCGTTCGTGATGAAGCCGTTGGCCTTGGCGTAATCGTAGAACTCCGTTCCCGGATACGCATGCGCAATCGACACCTGGATCGTCTCGCAGTCCAGCGTCTTCGCAAAGTTGATCGTGTTGCGGATCGACTCCTTCGTCTCGCCCGGCAACCCGAGAATAAAGTCGCCGTGAATCACGAGGCCGAGATCGTTGCAGTCCTTCGCAAACGCACGCGCCCGTTCCACAGTCGCGCCCTTCTTGATGTTCTTCAGAATCTGCGGATCGCCCGATTCAAATCCAACGATCAGCAAACGGCATCCAGCATCCTTCATCGCTTTCAGCGTGTCGCGATCCGTGGTCACACGCGAAGTGCAACTCCACGTAATGCCCAGCGGCTTCAGCTTCTCGCAAAGTTCAATCGTCCGGCCCTTCTGAATGTTGAAGGTGTCGTCGTCAAAGAAGAATTCCTTCACATGCGGGAAGTTCTCATGCGCCCACTTCAATTCAGCAGCCACGTCATCGGTCGAGCGCTTGCGCCATGCGTGTCCGCTCAGCGTCTGCGGCCACAGGCAGAAGGTGCACTGCGCAGGGCAGCCGCGCGTTGAATAGAGCGCGATGTACGGATGCAGCAGGAACGGCACGTTGTACTTGGTCACGTCCATGTCGCGCTTGTAGATCTTCGTTGCCCACGGCATCGCGTCCAGGTCTTCTACCTGCGGACGATCGGGATTGTGGATGATCTTTCCATCCTTCTTGTAGCTGATTCCGAGAATCTCGTTCAGCGGCTTGCCCTGGGCAAACTCCACCACCGAAAAGTCGAATTCGCGGCGGCAAATAAAATCCAGCACGGCGCACTCGTTCAGCGCGCGATCCGGGTCAGTCGTCACCGGCGGTCCAACGAACGCAATGCGAATCGACGGATTCGCGGCCTTGATTGCTTCGGCCAGGCGCTGGTCGCCCTCCCAGCCCACCGTCGAGGTGAACAGGACGAGGAATTCGTAGTCCTTGCAAATCTTGATCGTCTCGTCGGCCGATACGTGATGTGGCGGCGCATCCAGCACGCGCGATCCTTCCAGCAGGCCTGCCGGGTAGGTGAGCCACACGGGGTACCAGTACGACTCGATTTCGCGCGTTGCGGGCCAGCGCGAGCTTGCGCCTCCGTCGAAATTCTCAAACGAGGGCGGGTTGAGGAAGAGTGTTTTCAAAGGCATAGGCATCCCTTCAATTCTAACATTTAGCGTGTTTTTACGCGGCTTTGGGGTGTGTATTGCTATGGTTACTTAGACTTGAGTTCCTGCAGCCAGTCGTCCATGTGCCCCAGTGCGCGCAGCAGGTTAAGGCGCGCCTTTGCAAGCTCAAAACCCGCATCCAGCGCGTCTTCAGTCTTTTGCCGCTCATCGATCCGCGCCAGCTGCTCGGCTTTCGGGCTAGTCTGCGGTGGAGAGCCTGGACTAGCTCCCGCTCCGTTGCCTAACTCCAACTGTGTCAATACGGTCTTTAGCTGCTCATCCGCGATCTGTTGTTTTAGACTCGCAATCTCCGCCTGCGTATCAAGCTCGCGAATATTTCCGCTAAGGTCTGCGACTGTTAGGTCATTCTGCTTTTCGGCCTGCTCGGCCTCTATCTTTGACCGGAGCGCATCGGCGGCAGACTCCCTGGCCCGCGCGCGACGGCCCATATCGAGTAGAGGAAGATTTATCGAAATCCCAGATGCAAAGTTGTTGGCCGGCAGATCAGTTTTGAAGTACTGGTTCACACTGTTCAGGAGGGTCGTGACGCGCAGGTACTCCAGTGAGAACCGCAATTCAGGTAAATAGTTCGTCTCCCAATCGCCCTTGGCCTGCAGAGCTTTCGATGTCGCCATCAAATGCGACGCTTTCACTCCTTCGATCTCACGGGCAGCCAGGTTGCCGTGCACCTGGGGAATCTCCGGAATGCTCGTATGGTCGACTTTGATCGAACCCGGCGGCAGACCGGTAAGCGTCTCGAGCTGTTTCTCCAGGTTCGCAGCGCGCGTCTCCAGATGCAGACGCTTCAACTTAATTTGCGCGGCGGTGAGCCTCGCCTGCAACTGCTCACTCAACGGATCGACTCCCGCCTCGGTCCTCTGCAGTTCGATCTCGACAAGCCGAGCAGAGAACTGCTCCTGCTGTTGCACATCTGCGAGTTCCTGATTGACGGTGTCAAGTTCGACGTAGGCCGTCGAAGCATCCAGCGCCACCTGCTGGCGCGCATCCTGCAACCGCGCCTTTGCTGCCCGAAGCCCGTATCCAGCGGCATCGAAATAGCGCTTTTGGGGAATGCTGTAGACCAGCGACTGAACCGACACGCTCCAGATCGTGGGTGGAGAACCGGTATAACCCACTTCCGGGAAGACCGGCAACCCGGTCTCGACGTTGACAGTGGGAATCACCGTATCCTTGGTCTCCGACAGTTGCGCGTTCGCCTTGTCCACGTCGGCCTGCGGCCGCGCGCACCCCGGTGCTGTTGCGCTGCGCCAGGTCTACCACGGTCTTCAGCGACACCTGCGCATGCGCGCTCACCGGCATCCCCGTCAGCGTCGCCGCGACACACTGTCAGCAATTACCGATGCGGACTATCGCCATCCGCAGTCCCGCGCAATTCGTCGATGGCCGTGAAGTGAATCAAAATGTCAACCCCAGTGCAGGCTTGTAAGTCGTGCGCGAGTTGCAGGGCCGCGGTTCGTGCCTGCAATGCACCGTTCTTGTCGCCCAACTCGGCCTTAAGCCGCGCAAGCCGCGTGTAGGCTTCAAATGCTGGACCTTCCTCCGTGCGCGGAAAATTTGCGAGATATTCTTCCAGCATCTTCACCGCGAGAGCGAGGTTTCGTTTGCTTTGCGCTAACACCGAGGCACCGTTGTAAAGCGCAACACCCGCGCGACGATCGTGCTGTGCTGCTTTGTAGCCACTATCCACGGCGGCTTGCATCTCGTCCCAGCGTTCGTGTTTGCGATAAAAACTGGCCAGCGACATCCAGCCGAATGCAGGATGATCGCCGCTCGTTACAGCTAGTTTGAATTCGCGTTCCGCCGTGCCAGGGTCTTTTCTGGCTTTCAGCTATGCGCGCCAGCAGAACATGAGCCCGCGCTGGATCGACTTTCTCCAGCGAGGGAACCAGGCCGCGGCCTTGTCGATTCCACCTCCCACAACTCCGGGAGCCGCCGTATAAAACTCCCCGAGATCGGACATGGCCTCACCGTTGCGCGGATCGGTGCTTACCGCCTGCTCAAATTCCGCGCGCGACCGCTTGGCCAGGGTATATGCGGTGATAAACGACGCGTGGTCCGCCTTCTCGCCCAGCGCCCGTCCAAGCCACAAGATGATTCTTCGCGCTTTGGCCGTCGAGCCTCACCGCCTGTTCGCATTCGTTCGCGGCATCATCCCAGTCGTTCCAGCGTGAAGTGAACCCGGCAGCGCAAGATTATGCGTCTCTGCAGAGGATGGTAGCGAACTCAGAAGCGTGAGCGCCCGGTCTGCCTCGCCCGACTGCAGATGCGGCATTCGCCTGTGCAAGGCCGTTCCTGCGGCACCTCGGCCGACCCGGCAGGACAAGAGCGGCCATGCCAGCGATGAAATCGCGAGTGCGCTTCTTCACCGGACTCTCGTGATCGGGACGTCTTCTTGCAGCGGCTGTCCGGTCGTGGTTCCTGTTGCCACCCAGTCACCGATCCTGCAGCCCGGAAAGAATGGCAACCTGCGTAAGGTTCAGCGCCCCGGTTACAACAAAGGTCTTTCTTCAGCTCGTCGCCGTCGATTTTGTAGACGTACGTCTTGCCGTTCTCAGAGCGCAGCGCTTCGCGGGGAATGCTCAGCGCGTTTGCCTGGCTCGATGTAGTCACCGTGACCGTGACGTTGGTCTCGGGCAGTAGCTGCCCGTCGACATCGTCGATGTGAATCAGGACCTCGCCCACGTTGCGCGTTCCGTAGGTGATTACGGTGATAGGCGTTCGTTCGATGTGACCGTGCCAGACTTTGCCGGGCTTCGCATCCCACTTGATCAGGATCGGCTGGCCGACGGCCAGCTTCCCGATCTCCGGTTCATCGAAGTAGGCCCGCACCCGCTCCTGATGCAGGTCCGCCATCTGCAGCAGCAGTTTGCCCTGTTCCGCAAATTCCGTCGCATTTACGTTCAGACTGTAGATCGTGCCCGCTATCCGGCGCATGCACTGAAGATTGCGCGAGCACCTGCTGCGCGGCCTGCCGGTTGGCCTCCGCATCGCGCAGCGCCGCCTGGGCGCGCGCCACTTCAGCAGGGGAGTAGCGGCTTTGGCGCTCTGTTGCCGCAGCATGCAGGTTCGCCTCGGCCGTCGCCAGCCTCTGCCGGGCCGCTGCCACCTCGCTGGGAGCCGCGGCCCCCGTCGAGCTTAGCTTCACCAGTGCGTCCAGATCCTGTTGCGCCTGGTCCCGTTCCAGCTTGTCGCGCTGCAATCTCCGCCGTCGCACGCCCTGTCGCTGCTCCAGCGTGCCGTTTTGCGTCACTGCATCTCAGGAGTTGCCTGGGCCGACTTCACGGCGCTGTCAGCACTTGCCAGCTTTGGCGCGGGCATCAATGTCGTCCAGTTGCATCAGCAGCTTGCCCGCCGGCACCACGTCGCCAGTCTGGACATAAACCGCCTTCACTAATGCTGGAATCGGCGCATGAATCTCGATAGGGTGAACGGGCTCGACAATGCCATTCGTGCTGATCGTGCTCGCCAGCGGCTCCTGCGAAACCTGGGCCGCGCGCACGGGCAGACGATCCCGCGTTAGAGATCGAGCGCCAAAATATACAAGAATAAGGATGACGACCGCGCCGATCCAGAGCCACTTGCGGTCTAACTGCTTTCTTTCTGTAACCATGAAGGCGACCAACGCCAGTATATAAGACTCATCACAAAGCCCTTAAGAAGCAGAAATTTGCATGAATACGAAGTAGAAACTTATATGACGGAGTGTTCATATTGATCCCTCGTACAATATGAATATGTCTCCGCTACCCCGCTATACCGACGACCATGCCAAGGCCGGACTCGACTTCGCGTTTCCCGCTATCGAGACCTGGCAGAACCAGTTTCCCGGCTACGAAATCGTCATCGACGACCCCGAACTAACGTCGGTCTGCCCCAAAACCGGCCTGCCCGATTTCGGCTCGCTCACCATTCGCTACATGCCCCGGGCACGCTGCCTCGAACTCAAATCGCTCAAAGAATATCTCTACTGCTATCGCAATCTCGGCATCTTCCAGGAAAACATCGTCAACCAGGTTCTTGAAGACATCGTGAAGGCCTGCGACCCGGTTTGGGCAGTAGTTCGTGGCGAGTTCCGCCCCCGCGGTGGCATCAGCCACGACAGTAGAAGCCCGCTGGCCCCGCCCCGAAAAGTGATTTAAGCCTTCTGTCTGGACATCGGAGGCCGCAGCCTGCCTGCCGCATTCAGAGCAGTTTTTGGTTTGCTTGGACGAGGAACCGCCGCCGCTTGTTGGCAAACCCACGAAAGGGCATACGCCTCGGCCTCATGCTGGGAGATGTCGCGCTCGGTTTACACTCGGGAGGAGGATTTCGAACTTGTTTGGGGCTATGCGATTTCTTTGGAATGCGACGCGCGGCCATAGACTCACCCCCTGGCGGAGTGAATTTCTTCGATGGCGCGTCGAGACCTATTCAGGCAAGCCGGCAGAGACCCTGAGGGCGCGTGATGTCTTTGGGTTTATGTGGGAATCGAAGTGGGAGTTGCTCAGTTTCCTCTTCTGGACCGGGACATTGGAGCGCGAGGCGCGGCGAAAGGCGTAATGCGCCACCCAACTCGAGCCGAAACGAAACCCGCCAAATCTATTTACGCGTCAAACGATCATTTTGTAGTTGCAGCGTCGCGGGGTGCGGCGAATGGGAATGCCGGCATTTTTACGAAAGAAGAGTTGGTTGAGAGGATGAGCCGCAGATTGGTTCGATTGACGATAGTCGTCTTTGCATATGGTTGGTTGTGGACAGCGATGGGGCAGGCGCAGCAATTGCCCCCAGTGGAAGCGCCGTTGCCGATGCCGGGCTCAAACTCTGAGATACCGACGATTCGAGTGACGACCAATGAGGTTCTGGTTCCGACGCTCGTGGAGAAGCCCCATGGCGGGGGAATTGTATACGGGCTGAAGCAATCGGATTTCGTCGTTGAAGACAACGGGATACCTCAAAAGATTCACGTGCAGGAAGAACTGGACACGGCACCGGTGGCTCTTGTGGTTGCGATGGAAGAGGGAAGAGCCGGGTGGCTGGAATTTCAGAAGTTGGGGAAACTGGGACCGCTGCTCGAGGTGTTCTTGTCAGATCCACGAAGCCAGGCAGCACTGGTAGGGTTCGGATCGACAGCCCGGCTGATCCACGATTACACGCACTCAGAAGAAGAGCTGGCGCAAGGCCTGCAGCAACTGGAGCCGGGCGATGGCGGCGCCGCGATCCTCGACACGATTAGTTACGGCGTGGATTTATTGGAGGATCAGCCCAAGGAATACCGGCGAGTGCTGCTGTTGATCAGTGAAGAGCGGGACCATGGAAGCAAGCATACGAAACCGGCGCAACTGGTGAGCAAAACTCGTACCGGTGTCTGTTGAAAAAGCCTCGGATGAACTGTGGCTAGGGGTGAAAGGCCAACCAAACTGGGAAATAGCTGGTTTTCCGCGAAAGATATTTAGGTATCGCCTCGAGCGAATGCTTTGGGGGGTAGAGCACTGGATGGGCTAGGGGGACTTACCGTCTTACCAAACCTAACCAAACTCCGAATACCCAAAAGCACTATCCGGGAGACACACGGTGGGTGCTAACGTCCATCGTGGAGAGGGAAAAAACCCTGACCAACAGCTAAGGCCCCTAATTCGTGGCTAAGTGTGAAAGGATGTGGGAATCCCATAACAACCAGGAGGTTGGCTTAGAAGCAGCCATCCTTTAAAGAAAGCGTAACAGCTCACTGGTCTAAACAAGGATTCCTGCGCCGAAAATGTAACGGGGCTCAAGCCACGAGCCGAAGCTTTGGGTGTGCACGCAAGTGCATGCGGTAGCGGAACGTTCTGTAAGCCCGTGAAGGGAGACCCGTGAGGGCTCCTGGAGGTATCAGAAGTGCGAATGCTGGCACGAGTAACGAAAAGGAGTGTGAAAGACACTCCCGCCGAAAGTCCAAGGGTTCCTGCGTAAAGCTAATCTGCGCAGGGTTAGCCGGTCCCTAAGGTGAGGCCGAAAGGCGTAATCGATGGGAATGCAGTCAATATTCTGCAGCCAGTGGGTAGTGACGAATTCCGTAAGTTGTTCTCTCTTATTGGATTGAGAGGGCTGCGAAGGAGTTCCAGGAAATAGCTCCCACATAGACCGTACCCGAAACCGACACAGGTGGACTGGTAGAGAATACCAAGGCGCTTGAGCGAACTATGTTGAAGGAACTCGGCAATTTACCTCCGTAACTTCGGGATAAGGAGGACCCTTTGTTGGGCAACCAGCAAGGGGTGGCACAGACCAGGGGGTGGCGACTGTTTAACAAAAACACAGGGCTCTGCGAACTCGGAAGAGGACGTATAGGGTCTGACGCCTGCCCGGTGCCGGAAGGTTAAGAGGAGGGGTGCAAGCCTTGAATCGAAGCCCCGGTAAACGGCGGCCGTAACTATAACGGTCCTAAGGTAGCGAAATTCCTTGTCGGGTAAGTTCCGACCTGCACGAATGGCGTAACGACTTCCCCGCTGTCTCCAACATAGGCTCAGTGAAACTGAATTCCCCGTGAAGATGCGGGGTTCCTGCGGTCAGACGGAAAGACCCCGTGCACCTTTACTATAGCTTTGCAATGGCATTCGTGACTGCTTGTGTAGGATAGCTGGTAGACTTTGAAGCTTGGGCGCCAGCTCAGGTGGAGTCGAAAAGTGAAATACCAGCCTAGTGGTTATGGCTGTCTAACCGCGTCCCGTTATCCGGGGCCGGGACATTGCATGGTGGGTAGTTTGACTGGGGCGGTCGCCTCCCAAAGAGTAACGGAGGCGTGCGATGGTAGGCTCAGAGCGGTCGGAAATCGCTCGTTGAGTGCAATGGCATAAGCCTGCCTGACTGCGAGGCCTACAAGCCAAGCAGAGTCGAAAGACGGTCATAGTGATCCGGTGGTCCCGCGTGGAAGGGCCATCGCTCAACGGATAAAAGGTACGCCGGGGATAACAGGCTGATGATGCCCAAGAGTCCATATCGACGGCATCGTTTGGCACCTCGATGTCGGCTCATCACATCCTGGGGCTGGAGCAGGTCCCAAGGGTTCGGCTGTTCGCCGATTAAAGTGGTACGTGAGCTGGGTTCAGAACGTCGTGAGACAGTTCGGTCCCTATCCGTCGTGGGTGTAGGAGAATTGAGAGGATTTGTCCCTAGTACGAGAGGACCGGGATGAACGCACCTCTGGTGGAGCTGTTGTGGCGCCAGCTGCAATGCAGCGTAGCTATGTGCGGACGGGATAATCGCTGAAGGCATCTAAGCGAGAAACCCACCTCGAAACGAGTTCTCCCTTGAGAGCCGTGGTAGACCACCACGTTGATAGGCCGGGTGTGTAAGCGCGGCAACGCGTTGAGCTTACCGGTACTAATAGCTCGATTGTCTTGATTGCTCTCATTTCCAATGCCCATCGCTTCCACGCGGAAGCCATGGCGCGACACTGAAAAGAGAAAGACCTCAGCTTGTGGATCGAGGTCCCCGCTTTCGCGGGGATGCTCGCTCCGCTCGCACTTGCTTCATTCGTCCTTGGCCGGACTGGTGGTTTTAGCGGGGGGCCTGTACCCGATCCCATCTCGAACTCGGCCGTAAAACTCCCCAGCGCCGATGGTACTAAGTCACGTAGACTTGGAAGAGTAGGTCGCTGCCAGTC
>CAWDJR010000033.1:0-201166 GCA_963802565.1 uncultured Acidobacteriaceae bacterium
CATGAGACTTATGAAGATATTGCGGCCATCTCCCCCTTTCCTGATTCGAACCGAGTGTACTTTTCCATGAGCTACGGATTTCACCGCCCCTTAGGACGATAAGAATGCCAGACATCATCGAAGAACAGGAACCAACGCATTTCGACGCTGAAAAATATATCGATCTCGTGCGTCGCCGGCACATCTATTTCCTGGTGCCAGTGCTTCTTGGTTGGCTGCTGGTGTGGGGAATCAGCTGGATTCTGCCCGCGACCTACAAGTCGAGCACTCTAATTCTCGTTGAGCAGCCAACGATGCCCGAGAATTACGTGGCTCCCAATGTAAACGACAATTTACAGGATCGCCTGCAGAGTATTACCCAGCAGATTTTGAGCCGTACGCGCTTGTTGATGATCATTGACAAGCTAAACCTGTACGCTGGATCCGATGCAATCAAGAATCAAGACGACAAGATCGATAGGATGCGCAAGGATATCGGTAATATCGATCTCGTCCGTGATTCCAGGAATAATGAGATCAGTTCGTTCAGGGTGAGCTTCACCTCACGGGATCCGGTTTTGGCTCAGAAGGTCACCAACGAGCTGACGCAATTGTTTATCAACGAGAACCTCAAAGTTCGCGAGGAACAATCTCAAGGCACAACGCATTTTATTGAAAAGCAGCTTGAAGATGCGCGCGCGACTCTCGCCGCCCAGGAAGAAAGAGTGCAGGCAGTTCGAAGCAGTACACGAGGGAGCACTGCCCGTCGCAGCAGACCAGCAATCTTCAAATTCTTGCCGGTCTTCAGGGCCAATTACAAAATCAGCAGGATTCTCTGAACACCGCGAAACAGCAGCGGGTTTACTTCCAGACTCTGATCGAGCAGTACAAAAATCTTCATGCAGCCGGGCATACCGTGGATGGCGCGCCGACCGAGCTTACCGCGATGGACCATGAATTGACGAGACTCAAATCGCAACTTACTGACCTCAGCTCGCGGTACACCGATTCCTATCCTGACGTGGTAAAGCTGAAGGCCCAGATTGCCAAAACCGAGAAGCAGAGACAGGAACTGCTCGCTGCTCCCAAGGCCGGTTCGAAGCAGGCAAATGACACAGAGTCAGCTCCACTTCTTCAGTTGGAAAGCCAACTGCAGGCTAACCAGGTTGAGATTACGAATCGCGAGCGCGCAATTGTCGGGCTCGAAGCGCGGGTTAACGAGTATCAGGGGCGACTGAATTCACAGCCGGCCACAGAGCAGCAACTCGCAGAGCTTACTCGCGGCTACGAGCAATCGAAGGCGAACTATGATGACCTTCTGAAAAAGAAAAATCAATCTGTGATGGCCACCAGCATGGAGCAGATGCAACAGGGCGAGCGGTTCACAATGCTTGATCCTCCGAGCCTGCCGACCGAGGCCGGACTTCCCGAATCGTCTGAAGTTCTGCGGAATGGGGATTGGAATTGGCGTGGCACTTGGATGCCTGGTCGTTTTCTTGTTCGAATTCTTCGATGACCGCATGCACGGTGAAAAGGAGATCAAGGCTCTACTGGCAATTCCCGTCGTTGCGGAAATTCCAGAGGTCCAGAGCTCGCTCGATGAACGAAAAAAGAAAAGGGAACTGGTATTAGGTTGGTCGTTAACCGCGATTGTTGGCGCTGTCATTGGGATTGGATCTGCATTTAGCTACCTACGAGGATAGTTCAAACACTTCATGTACAAAAGTTTCTACAACCTGACACGCAATCCGTTCGATCTCACGCCGGATCCGACCTGCTTTGTCGCAACGGTGCGGCACAATGAGGCGTTGGCCGCGCTCTACTATGGAATTCGTCGCCACAAAGGTGTAGTGGTTGTTACGGGAGAAGTGGGAACGGGCAAGACTCTAATGGTCCGATGCCTGCTGCAGCTGTTCAAGGAAAGCAGCGAGATTGCGTACGCCTACTTGTTCAACTGCCGCCTGTCGGCAATCGAATTTCTGCACTACACCGCATCTGACTTCGGTTTGAAGGTCAGCGAGCAACAGAACAAGAGTTCGCTGCTGCTGGATCTGAGCAGATACGTTACCTCACGAGGCCTTCAGGGGCTCACGACCGTCTTGGTGATCGATGAGGCGCACAATCTCTCGTTGGAACTTTTGGAGGAGATTCGTCTGCTCTCCAATCTTGAAACAAATGACGACAAGCTTCTTCAGATTGTCCTTGTAGGACAGCCCGAACTTGATCTGAAGCTTGACTCCTTCGAACTGCGCCCGCTCAAGCAAAGAATTGCGTTGCGCGCACATCTTGCCCCACTCGATGAGCAGGATACAGAGCGGTACATTCAGGAGCGACTCGCAATTGCCGGCGGCGGTCTCCGCGCGGAGTCATTATTTTCTCCCGATGCGGTGCAGGCTGTTCATCGATTCTCACGTGGATTTCCACGACTCATTAACACGATCTGCGAGAACTCTCTAATCACTGGATACGCCCAGCAGCTTTCCGTGATCACCGCAGATGTTGTCTCCGGGGTTGCCAACGACTTCCATCTCAGTCCAAATGGTTCGAAGCTGGCAAAAAAAAACACCTCGAGTGATACCGATCCTGACCTGGAACGAGCCAAGAATTTTCTCCTGGATCTTTATGCGGCAACGCAACAATCCAACGGATCCGATTCGGAATTGAATCCACCTATCGCGGTTAAAGCAGGGGGACATGAGTCAAATATTTGACGCTCTACAGCGTTCGGAAGCAGAACGGAACGGCAAAAAGAGGTCCTGCCGTGGATGCGCGTGCAATTGATCTGTTGCAGCGCGCCGAAAGCAGTGTCGCTACAAGCCGGTCTGTGGGCGATTCACCGATCAGTGGAACCAGCCCGTTCGTCACGAACCTCCCGGTGTGCAGGTCGCGAGAGACCGATCCAGGCGAAACGACGGCGTGGATAATTTCCGTGCGGGCGCTCCATTGCTGCGAGTCGAAGAGCGCGGCGAAGGACCAATGCAATGCGAAACGCTTAGCATCTCCCCTTCGCCCGATAGTCATCTTGTTTGTCTTCCCGGACACGGAAAGCCCGGCGGCCGAGGCCTTTCATCTGCTTGGCGTGCGGCTGAGACATATGCGGCGTCAGCGTCAATTGAAGAAGATTCTGATTACGAGCACAATTCCGCAGGAAGGCAAGAGCATGGTTGCATCCAATCTCGCTTGCACGATTGCGCTGCGGACTCAGCAGAAGGTACTCCTTCTTGAAGGGGACGTTCGGCGGCCTACTCAATCGAAAATCTTCGGACTTCCGAAAAAACCGGGGATTTGCGAGTGGCTGAACGGCGATAGAACGCTTATCAAAAGCATGTACCGACTGGAGGGGCCGGAGATTTGGATTCTTCCTGCGGGGATGGCGACAGGGAATTCTCTTGAATTGCTGCAATCAGGCCGGGCTGCGCTAATGATGGAGCAACTGACGAACTGGTTCGACTGGCTGATCATCGACTCGCCGCCAGTTCTTCCTCTCGCTGACACGAGTGTGTGGACCAATCTAGCGGACGGAATTCTGCTCGTGGCGCGGCAAGGTACTACTCAGAAGCGTCAACTGCAGCGCGGACTGGAAGCGCTGGGAACACAGAAGCTGATTGGAGCAATTTTGAACAGCGCAAGGAGCGTTGCGAACACGGATTATTACTATCGCCCCACTAATCGGTTACCAACCGACGATGCGGAAGCCTGATTAATGTGGGTAATCTGGCGTTAAGTCAGTATTGTCGCTTGGAACAGTTGAGATTGATTCTGCAATGCGTTTCCCCTGCGTTCCGGCGCGATGACCGCTGAAGAGTTTGGAATTGATGCAATTCATGCGGTTTGAGACTTGGACGAATTGAATAAGTGCCTTGGAGGAATTTGTGAATACAGGACATCAAGATCGGCGATTTATTGTCATGGATCCACTCAACGAGCCAGCTTCTGAACGGTGGCCACTCGATGAGAAAAGCTTCAGACGTGTAATTGCCATCGAGCGGAAGCGCACGGAACGATCGAAGGCGCCGTTTGTCCTCATGCTCCTCGAGGTTGACGGTCAGCATGCCGCTAAGGCAACGAGAGCTCTGGACTCAGGGATGACGGTCCTGCTGACGACGAGTCGCGACACCGACCTTGTGGGTTGGTACAGCGCAAAGAACACGATCGGCGTGCTGTTTACCGGCCTGATAACGGGAGACAAGAATTCGATCCTCACAACAATTCTGAGTCGGGTCAGCAAGACTCTTCGCGAAGAATTGACTTTCGAGCAATTTAATCTCATTAAAATATCTCTGCATTACTATCCCGATGATTGGGATGAGAAGGGACCAGGGCGCCCGAGTAACCCCGCCCTGTATCCGGATATTTCAAGCCGGGACAAAGGTAAGCAACCGATGTTGATTCTTAAACGTTCGATCGACATCGTTGGTGGACTGATCCTCACCCTGATTTGTCTTCCTTTCTGTGCTCTTATCGCAATCGCCATCAAGGCCACTTCGAAGGGCCCCATTCTGTTTCGCCAGATGCGCGTAGGGCAGCACGGAAGACAGTTCACGTTCCTGAAGTTCCGCTCGATGTATGTAAACAATGACCACAGCGTTCACCGCGAATTTGTAACCAAGCTGATCAATAAGGAGGCCGCGGCAGAGCGACCAGGGGAATCAAGGTGCTGTCTACAAGATCATAGGCGATAAGAGAATCACGCCGATCGGCAAGTTTCTGCGCAAAACCAGTCTCGATGAATTGCCGCAGTTTATTAATGTTCTTTTCGGCGACATGTCCCTGGTCGGACCGCGCCCGCCGATCCCCTATGAACTGGCAGCCTATCAAACCTGGCATCGCCGGAGACTGCTCGAAGTGAAGCCGGGCATCACCGGACTGTGGCAGGTTACGGGAAGAAGCACGTTGAGTTTGACGAGATGGTGCGGCTTGACCTGCGCTATGCCACCTCGTGGACTCCGTGGCTTGACATCAAGATTCTCCTCCGTACCCCTCTGGCGGTGATTCGAGGGTCCGGCGCCTATTGAGGGAAGTTTCCGCCACAATTCAACTTACTTTCACTGGCAGAGATCAATACTGATCCGGCGAATTCCTACGTGAGTCGTCCCCCAACGAATCAGCGCTTTTGCGAAAGTGGCGAATCATGAACTTCGGTGTAATTGGTTACGGCTACTGGGGTCCAAATATTGTCAGAAACCTGATGAACCTGGAAGGAGTGCAGGTTAGCGCCATTGCGGAAATCAGTCCGGCTGCGCGACACCGTGCCCAGAAGGCCTATCCGGGAGTCAAGGTAACGAGCCGAACTGAAGAAGTGCTCACCTCGCCAGAAATCGATGCTGTGGCTGTTATCTCGCCGGTATGGACGCACTATGACCTGGCCAAGGCGGCTCTGGAGAATGGCAAGCACGTTTTTGTGGAGAAGCCGTTCACCAGCAATTCCGCCAGGGCGAGGAACTGATCGAACTTGCCGAGCGGAAGAATCTCAAGATCATGGTGGACCACACCTTCCTGTTTACCGGAGCGGTGCGGAAGATCAGCCAGCTGCTCGACGATGGCGCGCTCGGCAAGCTTTATTACTACGATTCGACGCGCGTGAACCTGGGTCTTTTCCAGCACGACGTCAACGTGCTCTGGGATCTTGCTCCCCATGATCTTTCGATCATGGATTACCTGATTAAAGCGAGTCCCGAAGCGATCGTCGCGACGGGACAAGGACATCTGAACGGCCACGAAGACGTCGCCTTCATGACGCTCTATTTTCCGGAGAACGTCATCGCGCACATCAACGTGAACTGGCTTTCGCCGGTAAAGGTTCGCACGACGCTGATCGGCGGAGAGAAGCAAGATGCTGGTGTGGAACGATCTTGAAGCCGACGAGAAGGTTAAGGTCTACGACAAGGGCGTGAAGATCACCAGCCGAGAAGGGCGTCTACAAGCTGCTGGTGAGCTATCGCTCCGGCGATATGTGGTCGCCGCAGCTGGAGCAGGTGGAAGCGCTGCGTCAGGAACTTGACCTACTTCGTTGACTGCATCTCAAGCGAGCAAGAACCGTTCAACGACGGGCGAGCCGGATTGCGGGTGGTCAAAATGCTGGAAGCGGCGAGCGAATCGCTCGAAGCAAGAGAGGGGCCTTGGTCTATCTATGAACGCCTTCAATGCATTGCCGACGACGTGAAGCTGGGCAAGAATGTTCGCCTCTCGAAGTTCATCAATCTCTACGGATGTGAGATTGGCGACGAGACCAAGATCGGCGCATTCGTCGAGATCCAGAAGAACGCCACCGTGGGCAAGCGCTGCAAGATTTCCAGCCACACCTTCATCTGCGAAGGCGTGACGATCGAGGACAACGTCTTCATCGGTCACGGAGTGACGTTCACCAACGACAGCTATCCGCGCGCGACGACCGCGGACGGCGAGCTGCAGACCGAAGCCGACTGGAAGGTGGAGCGCACCGTGGTCAGCAAGGGCGCGTCGATCGGTTCCGGCGCGACGATCCTGCCGAATGTCGAGATCGGCGAAAACGCGATCGTGGGCGCGGGCAGCGTGGTCACGAAAGATGTTCCGGCCAACGCCGATTGTGGCCGGAAATCCGGCGCGGGTGCTTCGCTATCATCGAAGAGTTGAAGAAGCCGATCGCGTGACGCTCCGATCCCATTTCTCGATTTGGTTACGCCGCATCTGCGAACTGGAGAGAAGGAACTTGTCGATCCGCTTTCCGCGAAGGCTTGCGGACTCGCCGGCTTCATCGGCGGTCCGATGGTCGAGGATTTCGAGAAGGCCTTTGCGGCGTTCTGCGACCGCGACTATGGCGATCGCCGTGAGCAGCGGCACAGATGCGCTGCGCTTCGCCCTCATGGCCTGCGGCGTTCAAGCCGGGCGATGTCGTGGTCACCGTGCCGAATACGTTCATCGCCACGACCGAAGCGATCTCGCAGGCAGGCGCGCTCCCGGAATTCGTGGATATCGACGAGCGCACCTACAACATGTCTGCCGTGATGCTTGCAGCGGTATCTCGAGAAGCAGTGCATTCGCGACAAGATCGGGCCGGCTGATCAGCCTGCGCAGCGGCCGGCCCGTCACGCCGGTGGTGCCGGTGCACCTCTACGGACAGATGGCCGATATGGATCGCGATTCTGGAGCTGGCCGAGGAGTACGGCCTGATGGTGATCGAGGATGCCTGCCAGGCGCATGGCGCCGAGTACTTCTCGCAGAAGCACAGAATCGCTGGATGAAAGCCGGATCGATGGGCACGCGCCGCGGCGTTCAGCTTCTATCCGGGCAAGAATCTGGGCGCCTGCGGCGAAGGCGGTGCGGTCACGCACCAATGATCCAGACATCGGCTGACGAAGATGAAGATGCTGCGCGATCACGGACAAGCGAAGAAGTACTACCACGATCATCGAGGGCTACAACGGCCGGCTCGATGCAATTCAGGCGGGAATTCTGCACGCGAAGCTGCCGCATCTTGCGGAATGGAATGCGCAGCGCCGAGACCGCGCGGCCGAATACAACCGGCTTCTTGGCTCGGAATGATGATGCATTGCGCGTGCCGTATGAGCCATCCTGGTCGCGCGCGGTGTCTATCACTTCTACGTGATCCGCACGAGCGATCGCGAGGAATGATGAAGCACCTGAAGGAGCAGGGCATCGGAACGGGCATTCATTATCCGATTCCGCTGCACCTGCAGAAGGCTTATATGTCGCTGAATTACAGGCCGGCGACTTCCCGGTATCAGAAAGCGTATCAGGGGAGATCCTGTCGCTTCCCATGTATCCCCAACTGACTTCAGCGCAGCAGGCTAGAGTCGTTAGAGAAGTCATGTCATTCTGTAGCAATCATTGCAGGAGACCTGAACTGGCAGTGTGACGCCGTTAGTGTCTTCTGAACCAATTGCATAAATCTGGTAGGTTGCATTTGCTGACCGGCTGCAATCTGGCCGCACGCGCTTCCTTTCTTCAAATTGCCATGGGATCAATCTATGGCTCGTGTAACCGAACAAAAGAGATGAGGTTCGCCTTTCATGAACAGATGTGAAAACGGCATGAGAATCCATGGCGAACTTGTGCGGATCGCACGCATGGAAGGGGAAAAGTACACTTTTCCCGAAGATCCCGAAGCGCTGACCCGAGTGCTCAAAGAATGTGGAACTCGAGTTGACATCTTCACGTTCCTTCAGAGACTGCCTGATACAGCGCCTCGATATCCCTACACGGTTGAGATGGACAATCTTGCGGTTCTCCCTGTTACGACGTTCGATAATTGGTGGAACAATCAAATCCGATCGTATCCACGCAACCGTGCGCGGCAGGCTGGAAAGCGTGGTGTAGAGTTGCGCGAGGTTCCCTTCGGAGATGAACTTATCCGCGGCATACGCGAAATCTACAACGAGACTCCAATCCGACAGGGCAAGCGCTTTCCGCACTATGGGATGACCTATGAGAGGGCTCGGGAGTATGCCGGCACATTTCTGGATCGAAGCATTTACGTTGGAGCATTTCTAGGCGAGACCATGATCGGCTTCATCAAGCTGACTATGGATCAAAGCCGAACCCAGGCGTGCCTCGTGCACATTCTGTCGATGGCTCAGCATAAAGAGAAGGCTCCGACAAATGCCTTGATTGCGGAAGCAGTTCGCACGTGCGCCCAGCAGAAGGTTTCCTATCTCATCTATGAACATTTCAACTACGGCAACAAAGCAGATAGCCTGTCACACTTCAAAGAGGTTAACGGGTTTGAGCGTGTCGACATACCGAGATACTATGTGCCTTTGACGCCGATTGGTCGCTTGGCACTTCGTTTCGGGCTTCATCACAGAATCGCCGACCGAATTCCTGAGCAAGTGGCCGAGAAGTTTCGCGATCTGCGAAGGGCATATTTTGAGCGTAGATACAAGGCCTCAACGGAATCCTGAAAATAGTCCTTCAGAATCCAGCACCGGGCTTCGCCTTCCCATCCAATACTTTAAAAAAGGGAGTCAGCTTGCCAATGCAGACACTTCCCAGCTATGTCATCGTGACTCCGGCGCGAAATGAGGCCGATTTCATCGAGTGCACGCTGAAGTCGGTAGTAGCGCAGACTGCTCGCCCGCTGAAATGGGTAATTGTGAGCGACGGTTCAACCGACGCGACCGACGAAATTGTTCAGAGATACTCGGCGGAATATCCATGGATCGAACTCGTGCGCATGGCGGAGCGTAAGGAACGAAACTTTGCGGGAAAGGTGTTCGCATTTAATGCAGGATATGCCAAGGTCAAGGATCTCGATTACCAGGTGATTGTGAGCCTTGATGGTGATATTTCGTTTGAATCAGACTATTTTGAGTTTCTGTTGGGGAAGATCGTGGATGACCCCATGTTGGGGTTGACTGGAACGCCGTTCAAGGAACTTTCTGGTCGAATGTATGATTACCGGTTTGTGAGCATTGAACACGTATCGGGAGCTTGCCAGGTGTTTCGTCGCGAATGCTTTGAAGCGATTGGCGGTTACCGGCCCGTAAAGGGCGGTTCGATAGACCACATTGCAGTGATCAGTTCTCGCATGAATGGATGGAAAACGAGGACGTGGACTGAGAGAGTGTGCATTCATTATCGGGAAATCGGAACTGCCCAACAGAAAAAACTTGGATCGAAATTCAAGTACGGGATCAAGGATTACGCAATCGGTAATCATCCCGCGTGGGAGCTTTTTCGCGTTGCCCGTCAAATGGCGCATTCGCCAGTTTGCATGGGCGGACTTGCATTGGGAGCCGGATATTTTTGGGCGACGCTACGCAAGTTCGATCGCCCTGTGCCACCGGAGTTGATCGCCTTCCACAGGCGAGAACAGATGCTGCGGTTGAAGAAGTTCTTTCGTCTCGGCGGTCAGGGCTCGAAATCAAGCCTGTCCTCATCTTCAGATTCGAATCTAGGCCCACGGACGGTCGGGTAGGTGCCTCGGTGGTTACAACAGAATCTACTCCAGAGTTTTCATTCGCAGGGCGGTCACGCAGAGGTCGGCGTGCCTGATTTACCAAGCAGATCTCACCATGCGCTTATCATCAATGCCGACGATTGGGGACGGGATATCGATACGACCGATCGAATCCTTGATTGCGTGACAATCGGAACGGTTTCATCGACCAGCGCAATGACGTTCATGGAGGATTCCAAGAGAGCGGCCGATCTGGCCAAGGAAAAGGCGGTCGATTGCGGACTACATCTGAACTTCACCACTCCGTTTTCCGCGCCTGATTGTCCTTCGCAGCTCAAGGAGCACCAGGAGCGGATTATCCGTTATCTGCGAAAGAGCCGCCTGGCGCAGGCGGTCTATCATCCAGGACTGGCATCGTCGTTCAAGTATGTAACAGCCATGCAGATTGAAGAATTTGAAAAGACTTTCGGCTTTGCGCCACTTCGGTTTGATGGTCACCACCACATGCATCTTTGCGCAAACGTCCTATTTGGCAACCTGATTCCTGCGGGCGCAATGGTGCGAAGGAATTTCTCATTTCGACCGCGCGAAAAAGGCAGGATCAACCGTCTGTACCGGGGAACAATCGATCGCGTTTTGGCGAAGCGGCATAAGGTCACAGACTTACTTCTTCTCTCTTCCTCCTCTCGAACCGATGGAACGCGTTGATGAGATCTTTGCGATCGCTCGCCGGTCTGTTGTTGAAGTGGAAACGCACCCCGTAAACCCCCAGGAATATAAGTTCCTGACCGGTGGCGAGATTCAGCGCAGAACAGGCGATCTCCAGATCGCTCAAGGATTCACCCATCCGTCGTAGCTCTGATTCAAATAGATGCCGCTGAACTGCTCGCTTTCATTGGAGCTTTAGGAGATCCATGCCAGGGATTGCAGGACTAATTACGAAAAGGCCGCGGCAGTGGGCCGAGCCGCAGCTTCTGCGGATGTTGTCTGCGTTGAGACATGAATCCTTCTATAGAGTCGGCACGTGGATCGATGAATCTCTCGGAGTGTATGTAGGGTGGACTGCTATAGAGAACTCTTTTGCGGATGGCATGCCGCTGCGAGATCGAGATCGGACACTCGTCTTTTCAGGGGAGGAGTACGGACACTCGAATGCAAAAGTGGAGAGCGATGACAGTCAGGCGGCCTACCTGCTGCGTCTTGCTGCGAAGGACAAAAGCTTCATCTCGTCTCTTGACGGGATTTTTCATGGTCTGCTTGCGGACAAGGTAGACGGGTCAGTGACGCTTTTCAACGACCGCTATGGCATGCATCGCCTGTGCTATCACGAGTCGATGGATTGCTTCTATTTCGCCGCCGAAGCCAAGGCGATCCTGGCAGCGCGTCCCGATTTGCGCGTGCCATCACCGCAGGGCCTGGGAGAGCTTCTGGCATGCAGTTGCGTGCTTGAGAATCGTACGGTCTTCAAAGACATTGCCGTGATTCCTGGAGGCTCTCGCTGGATCTTCCGCAATGGCGCGTTGAAGCAAAAGGAAACCTACTTTGATCCAAAGGAGTGGGAAGAGCAGGGACCACTGGATTTCAAATCCTTTTACGAGGGTCTGCGTGGATCGCTTGAGAAAAATCTGCCTCACTATTTCGAAGGACCGGAGCGCACCGGAATCGCGTTGACTGGGGGAATGGACACGCGGGTAATTCTGGCGCAGTACGAGGCCAGCGCCCGGGTCGCTGCCGACCTACACGTTCGGTGGCATGATCAGGGATTGCCGCGATGTGCAACTTGCTCGAGAGATAGCCGATCTCTGCGGACAATCACATCAAGTCATCACGGTAGGCGACGAATTCCTCAAGAAGTTTCCTGAATATGCCGAGAGGACTGTGTACGTCACAGAGGGCGGCGTGGATGTGTATCGCGCCTCCGATCTTTACGTGAGTGAAAAGGCGCGCCAGATTGCGCCCGCTAAGGTGGTGGGAACCTACGGTAGCGAGATTGTTCGGCAGGCAGTGATGTTCAAGCCGATGCTACCCGCAGAGGGACTTTTTCAGGGCGAAATGATTTCGAACGTTCGTCGGGCCTACGATACGTATGCTTCGATTAGACGCACAAACCCGGTGACCTTTGCGGCGTTCCGACAGTCGCCGTGGTATCACCATGGGGTTCTAGCGCTCGAGCAAACCCAGCTAACGGTGCGTTCGCCGTTCTTGGGAAATGACTTTGTCGCTGCGGTGTACCGGGCGCCGTTGGATCTTTCTCCTGACGAGGATGTTCGCCTGCGGCTGATTGCCGACGGCAGTGAGGTGCTGCGCCGGATTCCTTCCGATCGCGGCGTGGGAGGCGCACTAAATCCGTTGAACTCCGCGCTGCTCAAAGCGTATCTCGAATTTACGTTCAAGGCCGACTACGCGTGCGATTACGGGATGCCGCAGTGGGCGGCGCGAGTCAACTCGTGGATTTCTCCTCTGCGACCTGAACGGATTTTCCTGGGCCGTCACAAGTTTCTGCATTACCGGGTATGGTACCGCGATCAGCTCGCCAACTACGTGCAAGAGATTCTGCTCGACCCGCGTACCCTCGCGCGACCTTTCCTGGACCGAAAGAATGTTGAAGAAACAGTGAAAGGGCATGTCAGAGGGAATCGCAACTCAACGACGGCTATCCACAAGTTACTGACAATGGAACTGCTCTTCAGGCAGTTCTTCGATGCTGAGTCGAGCGAGCGTATTAACGCAGTGCCACTCGATTCCGCTGCAAGGGTAGTCTGATGCAACCTGAACCAGGTGAGCGCGAGATCGGAGGAGTCGCCACAAGTGAGCGTCTGTTTCCATTAATGACATCCCTCCGGGAAAGAGATGCGATCTTACCGTCGCCGCTGAGTATCGCTTTGATGACGGGCGGCCAAGATCCGCACTATGCTGTGGGGCTTGGTACGGCATTGATGGACCAGAATGTATTCCTGGATATTATCGGAAGCGACGAAATCGATTTGCCCGCGTTTCAAGGAAATTCGCACGCGCACTTTTACAATCTGCATGGCTCACAAAAGAGCGAGAGCATCGCAAGGAAGATTGGCGCGATTGTTGGACTCTATGCGCGGCTCGTTCGCTACGCGTTGACGGCGAAACCCAAGATATTTCATATCCTGTGGAATAACAAGCTCCCGGTCTTCGATAGAACGCTGCTCATGTTGGTGTATAAGCTGGCACAAAAGAAAGTCGTAATCACTGCCCACAATGTCAATGCCGGGAAGCGAGATCAAAATGATTCGTGGCTGAACCAAATTACATTGAAATGCCAGTACAAGCTCTCTGATCATATTTTCGTCCATACGACAAAGATGAAAGATGAGCTCATGTGCGACTTCGATGTAGAAGCACAAAAGGTTACGGTCATCCCTTACGGAATCAATAACGCGGTCCCTTTTACGGAGCTATCCAGTGAAGAGGCACGCCGAGCGCTTGGACTCAAGAGCGACGAGAAGGTTTTGCTGTATTTTGGCGCTATCAAGCAGTACAAAGGGCTCGAGTACCTGGTGACTGCGTTTCATCAGATTGCTGAGCGCGGAGACTACCATCTAATCATCGCGGGTGAGCGAAAGAAGGGTCACGAAGAGTACTGGGAATCGATCCGACAGACCATCGAACGCCATTCGAGCCGGCACAAGATCATGCAACAGATCAAGTTCATTCCCGACGCCGAGACGGAAACTTATTTCAAGGCTGCGGATGTCGCAGTTTTACCCTACACCGACATCTTTCAGAGCGGGATCCTATTTGTCGCGTACAACTACGGTCTACCGGTGATTGCAACAGATGTCGGTTCCTTTTCAGAAGATATTGTTGAGGGCAAAACCGGTTTCGTCTGCAGACCACGAGATTCCGACGATTTGGCAACGAAAATCGAGGGGTACTTCGAGACGGACCTGTATAGACAGCTGAATGTTCGACGTCAGGAAATCAGGGATTACACTCTCTCTGGGCACTCCTGGAGCACCGTTGCCCGGATGACGAGGAATCTATATTCGAATCTGCTCGGACGGGCTTCATAGTGCTGGCCGGACTTTCGAGTTGGCGATTGGCTCGATAATGTTGGATGAGGGAACATGCTTCACGGCATTTCCTGCGCCCGTTTCACCGATTCGGCAACATCGGCATTGTTCATCACAAACAACTCAACATTGATTCTTAAAATGCAAACCAATCTCACACGATCACGGCTGACGACGACTAGAGTTTCGGCTGCGGATGATGAGAGGCTGGATCACATGCTATCCGAGAAGATCTAGAATGCCCACTCAGATTGCTTTTCTTCTTTGCACCATCGGGGTTCTAATCCTGTTTCACCTGAATCGGGATAATTCCGTTCGAACTTCGAGAGCGCTGTGGGTATCCGTAATTTGGTTCGGGTTAATTGGTTCGCGACCGGTATCGATGTGGTTCGGGATTACTGCGCCGGATTCTTATGCTGCCAGTTCTAATCAGGACGGCAGCCCATTTGACGCGGCAATCTTTGGGGTTCTTCTCGCGATTGGCGTTATTGTACTCATTGCTCGATTCAAAAAGACTCGGCCTTACCTGAGAGTGATGGCGCCGATCATCATCTATTTTCTATATGGCCTGATTAGCGTAACCTGGTCCCCCGTTCCCCTCTCTTCGATGAAGCGCTGGATAAAGGACGTGGGCGATGTAGTGATGGTTTTGATTATCGTGACCGATGGTCAACCATTGGCGGCCCTCCGCCGCCTCTTCTCCAGAGTTGGATTTATTTTGTTTCCATTCTCTCTTGCATTGATTCATTACTCAGAACTGGGTCGCGCATGGGACAACGATGGAAATATCTATTTTGTTGGTGTAACGACAAATAAGAACATGTTCGGTCTCATCCTGTTCGTGATTTCGTTGGGGGTGTTGTGGAATTTTCGATGGCTGCTTATGAATCGACGCGAGCCTAACCGAAATCGGCGGTTAGTGGCTCAGGGAATACTCCTTCTGCTCGGATTGCTCCTGTTGTCCATGGCACATTCGTCAACATCCCTTGCATGCTTTCTTCTCGGTAGCGTGCTCTTGCTCGCAACACATCTGCGGGCGATCAAAACTAGGCCCTCTAAAGTGCACATGCTTGGGATAGGCGTATTTGTCCTGGGCGCACTCGCTATGTTTTTCGGAGGTGCCGGCAGCGTTGCAAGCGCTTTGGGTAGAGACTCAAGTTTCTCCGGGCGAACCGATATTTGGGCATCACTATTTCCTGCGGTCTCCAATCCGATCATCGGCACTGGATTCGACAGTTTCTGGAATAGCCCCAACGTGCTTGTTTTTCAGAGGAACCTGAAAGCTTTGGGCTTCTATCATCCGGAGCGCTTGAACGAGGCTCACGATGGGTATTTGGAAGTCTATTTGAATTTGGGTTGGATCGGCGTTGGCTTGTTATTCACGATTCTGATTACGGGATATATGCGCGCGTGCAAAGCCTTTTCAAAAAACGGCGAAGTCGGGGGCTTGATGTTGGCCTATATCTCCACCTGTATGATTTACAGCATCACGGAGGCTGGATTCAGGACACTGAGCGCATGCTGGATTTTCATACTGCTCGCCTTCATTTGCGCAAGCGGCATCGTGGCCGGCTTGTTTAATGGCAGAACAGTGAAACAGCGCGCTCGACGCGGCACCGACGCTGGCGTCGAGCCGATCACCGAAGTTCAATTGACCAACCAGGTTCAGATCGTTTAGAAAGCCGCAGTCGATTCTCAATCTCCAGACGGATGCGCTTGAATAGAAGCGAAAATATTGCAAGGATGTTGAACCGATAATTGAGCAGACAGTGAAGCACATTTCGGCGGAAGCGCGAAAGAGCCGCCATCCCATTTGGAGGATTGATGAGTCGCCTACGTATATTGCTATTAGGGCCTGAGTGCAATCCGGAGCAAGTCAGCATCCCGCTTGTCACGTACTCTCATGCCGCTGCGCTCGCCAAGCTCCACGATGTCACACTGGTTGGCAGGGCGGTTAACGAGGAAGCCCTGCGAGGCGCAAAGGGCCCTTTTCGCTCAATTGAGGCGATTCGGACGCCGCGGCTCGACCGCATCTTCGCGTGGGGTTTCCGCCGGATTTTCAAAAGCAACTATGATCGTCAGGCGTTGACGGCATTTCGATATCCGTTTGCCATTGCATTTGAGTGGTATGCGTGGCGGCAATTTCGCAGCCGCATCCGCGCTGGCGAGTTCGATGTCGTTTTCCGGATCGCGCCCATGACGCCGAGCATTTCGAGCCCTTTCGCATTCTTTCTTCGAAAAGGACCGATTCCGTTTGTGATTGGTCCGCTCAATGGCGGCTTGCCATGGCCAGCTGGATTCCCACAACTCCAGAGGCAGAGAGAATGGATTTCAGGCTTGAGGAATGTCTACCGATATCTCCCTTTCGCACGGTCGACCTACCGCAATGCCAAAGCGATCATAGCGGCCTCATCTCAGACATATTCGGAGTTCGCCGAATATGATGGCAAAGTGTTTTTTGTTCCCGAGCCAGGTATCGGTCTTTCGGTATGCTCAGACGACACACGTAAACCACAGCCGAACGCCAAACTCGAATTGATTTTTGTTGGTGCGCTCGTTCCACGAAAGGCGTGTGATCTTGCTCTGCGCGGGGCTGCATCTGTATTGCAGAAGGGGCTGGCACGCTTCACCGTGATCGGTGACGGGCCCGAGCGAAGTCGCCTCGAGCAACTCACGAAATCACTTGGAATCGAAAAGGCCGTTACATTCTGCGGTTGGCTTGGCCATGCGGAGGTGCTCAGCCATATGCGGTCCGCGGACGTGATGGTATTTCCAACGCTCCGCGACAATGGTGCGGGAGTAGTCTTCGAAGCACTCGCAAGCGGATCGGTACCCGTGGTTGTGGACTTTGGCGGACCCGGAGATATCGTTCTGCCTGAGGTAGGCTACAAAGTGCCTATGACAAACGAGGATGAAATGGCATCGCGCATTGAGAAAATTCTGTCTGATCTTGCCGCCGATCGCGAACTTCTCGCCCGGCTACGTCGTGACGGAATGACCTATGCCAAAGAGCGTTTGACATGGGACGCGAAAGCTCAGAGCACGACTCGAATACTGAATTGGGCTGTAGGACGAGAGAAGAAGCCAGATCTGGTGCCACCTAAGCTCTTGCACATGGAGAGTGTGAGTTCTAGCTAGGGTGTGCTCTAAAGCAACCTGGCAAATTGCCACATGCAAATAAACTATCTGCTGGCATGCAAGACGCAGGTCTTGGCACACGTCGTTCGCTAGCTTAGAACCACCTGATCCCTGCGAAATTGGAAGGATTGCCATGAATGCCACTATACGTCGAATTCTTACAGCGAATAGTCTTTCGCGACGGTTTTACTTCGCGGCACGACAAATGTACCGCATCCGTCTGACAGCGATTTCTGCCCGGAACTGCTTTGTGAATGGAGACGACTTCAAGAAAGCTCTTATGGCGCATGGGTCGACCGAGCTGGTCGATCTTCACACGCCAGACGGCCTCACCATCACGATTCGGCAGAACTATGCCGACGCAATGACCGTTGCTGAGATATTCATGACTGATAGTTATACCCACGGCATGAACCTCTCTCAGAACCCAGTCATTATAGATGTTGGTGGCTTTGTCGGCGACTTCTCCTTATACGCAGCGAAGCGTCTTAACGCACGCAGAGTAATTGTTTGCGAGCCCTCTCCCCGCAATTGGACACTACTCCTCAAGAACATCGAGATCAACGGGTTTCAAGACCGAATTGAGCCGGTGAACAAAGCGGTAACTGCCGGCGGGGATCTGCTGATGAGTGTCGATGCCCCCGATGAAAGCCAGAGTACCGTTTCGGCTTACTTTGAAAGGGGGTATAAGCTCACCCCTATCCCTGGGATCTCCATCGCTCAACTGCTGCAGGATCATTCCGTCGAGAGTGTCGACCTGTTGAAGATTGACTGTGAGGGCGGGGAATTTGAAATTCTCGAGAACATGGAGTCTGACGTATACCGCCGTATCCGAAATATCGTCTTCGAGTATCACCAGGTGGAAGGCCTTTGGGAAAAGTTGGACCGTGCGAAGCAGCGTCTTCGCGACGAAGGATACGTTCTCCACATGGGCGCCGGTCTTGTATCGGCTATCCGACCATGATGGTTACCATCCTGGTTTTGACTGGAAACTGAAGTAGGATTCAGGCTGTTTTCCCGGGTGAACATTGCACATTTCGGTGGGTGGCCCCTAGTAAATCATCTGCAGTGGCGGCGTGATTTGGACTGGCTATTCTCGGACGTAACAAGTACAAGGGTCGGCCAGGAGAAGTAATGATTCCGTTTGACGGTAGTGGTGCCTTTCACCCCAGGGCGGGCAACCACGATTTACGTCGCCTCGCCGTTCGCGGGGCTGCGGTGACAGTATCGGCTTCAGGCCTGGGCCTTGCAGTCCAAGTGGTTGGTACGGTTGTGCTGGCGCGCTTACTCACTCCCGCCGATTTTGGCGTGGTGACAATGGTGACGACATTCAGTCTCCTTGTGGCCAACTTTGGCCTCAACGGCCTTACAGAGGCGGTCATCCAGTCTGAGGAGATTGACTCCCAGACCGCCAGCAATTTGTTCTGGCTCAATACGGGGGCCGGTCTTGTGTTGGCGCTCATGTTCGCTGCGGCGGGATCGCTGCTTGCTCTTTTCTACGGGAACTCGCTGGTGACAAACGTCGCGAGGGCCCTTTCGGCTGCGATTTTCGTTCAGTCAGCTTCAGTCATTCACCTGGCGCTTCTACAGCGCGCCATGCGTTTCTCTGCGACGTCGATGAATGACGTTATTGGCCGCGCCGTCTATTCAGCTGTTCCAATTTTTCTGGCCTTGCGGGGCTGGGGATACTGGGCGCTCGTGGCTGCGATCGTTGGACAACAGGTCAGTACGACGATTGGATCCTGGTGGCTTTGCCGGTGGATTCCAAGTTTGCCGCGACGCAACGGCAAGACGATTCCCATGCTGCGTTACGGAGTGAAAGTCTTCGCGCAGTTCAGCGTCGGCTATGCGACGCGAAACATCGATAACTTGATTGTTGGCTGGCGATTTAATTCGGTGGCGCTTGGATTTTACAAGAAAGCTTTCGACCTGTTCGCTCTCACTGCCAGCCAACTCACCGCGCCTTTGAACAATGTCGCGTTGTCGGCTTTGAGTCGGGTGAACAAAGACCATGTTAGTTTCCGGCGACATCTCGCCAGTTCGCTTGGCATGGTTGCTTTGATTGGCATGGCAGCGAGCGCCGACCTCACTTTGATCGGCAGGGACGTCGTAAGGCTGGTGCTCGGAGCGAAATGGGCCGAAGCCGGAAGAATCTTTACGATATTCGGGCCCGGGATCGGAGCCATGTTGCTCTGTAGCACTGTTGGATGGGTTCATCTTCCGATTGGCATGCCGGGACGCTGGTTTCGATGGAGTCTTGTGTCATTGGGGGTAACCGTCTCCATGTTCCTAGCCTCTTTGCCCTGGGGACCTTCGGGAGTTGCCGCGGCCTGGAGCATCTCATATTGGGCGCTGCTGATTCCGGGCTTCTGGTACGCTGGGAGACCGATTGGGTTCGGCGTGTCAGATCTGATTAGTGCGGTTTGGCGGTACGCAGCGGCAGCACTTGTGGCAGGCGCTGCAGCAGCAGCAATTATCAGGCGTACGTCCTACTGGGAGACTGCTTCAAGCACGAGTGGTGCATTTGCGGGGATCGTAATCGTTTCCACTCTGTTTGTTGTGCTTTACCTGATCACAGTCATGCTTTTTTACGGAGGCACAGGTCCTCTGCGCCAGTTTGGCAGCGTACTGGGTGGGTTTGACCCCCGCACGGAAGTCAACAGCAACTGCAGTCGAGACAATTGAAGGCTGATATGAAGGGGTTGGCGAATCAGAATGAGCAAGCCTACACAACAAAGGCGCGCCGAGTAAAACTCGTACGCGCCAATGTTGTGGGGTGACTTCCCCTCGATTAATCTACTGTTGCCGTGGTCCGGTCGGGGCTCGAGGCTCCGAGGCACTAGGAGGCGGCGCGCTGGTTCCATAGCACTGACTGCCATCAAACTTCAGTACGTTTCCGGAACCATCAGGAGGACCGTGCATTACGTTCAGAAAGCAGTCCTGCGCGGGAATGGAAGTGACGTGGCTTGCCCATGCGGTTGTCAGGGTTCCACCGGAACACTGGCCGCTTGTAGTCGCTTGCGCGCCGGCATAACTGCCGGTGCAGATTCCGACATTGCCGCCCGAAACATCAGGCCCAATGGCAGGCCATGCCTTTCCTGAAGGCCACCATGAAGGCGTCGATGAGTGATAGAGAGAGGCGGGAAGCGAATGCCCGAGGGAGCCGAAGTAGCTTGAGGTGAAATTGGCGTTTACGTACGGTACAGCCGCAGGCGAAGCTTCGGTCGAATCCCACTTTACTCCGGCTGTC
This sequence comes from uncultured Acidobacteriaceae bacterium, assembly GCA_963802565.1. Taxonomy (GTDB): domain Bacteria; phylum Acidobacteriota; class Terriglobia; order Terriglobales; family Acidobacteriaceae; genus Telmatobacter. Next base: position 20,312 of record CAWDJR010000033.1, read on the forward strand.
ACTACATCGTAGTTGCCCCAGCGCATCAAGGTTGACGCGCTTTTAGGATCGCAATAAGGACTCGACTGTACTGCTCCCGTGCCACACTGTGTGTCAAAGGACAATCCGAGAGAGTAGATGCTGACATTCTCGCTTTGTCCACTGGTTCCCGAATACGTCGTATTCCCCGTTGCGGCAATCTGGTACTGTGTGTGGTATCCAGGCTGACCAAGAACGTTGCCAATAATGTTAAACGCCCGGTTGTAGCTGCGATGGACGATTGGCGTAGCGCCCTGAGTCCGGTTCATCTGCCATCCGGCAAGCGTGTTGCGGAAATATGTCTGCTGATCTGGTGAGCCCCATGCATCATCGGACTCAATTCCTGCAAGGTTGTTTCCCTCCCAGAGATTGAACTCGTTTCCCGGGGCATGGCCTGAGAATGCCGGCCATGTGTAATTCGGGAATGCAATTTCATCGACGGCGAAGTTGTATGCAATCACGCCGCCCGTGCCGTTATTGATCGTCACAGGCATCGTGACTTGTTGCATGATGTTGTTCTCAATCAGATACCCGGATGTCATTTCAAGGTCAATGTTGTAGCTGATTGAGGCATGGCCTTGGGCTTGATAGAAGTAGCTGTCTCGAATCACATCGAATCCGCTTTGGCGGAGAAGGAGGCTTGAGCGTGCTCCATTCAAGAAGGTAACGTTCTTTGCCCAGCAGTGATAGCAGTCGTACATGGACATCGTTGTGTAGTCATCCGATGTGCCATCAATCGACAAGTTCTCAAGGCCGTTCAGTTGTGTCTGCCCCGACCACCACGCTCCAGGAGATTGGCTCGAGCGAATATTGCTGAAATACACGCCGGGCGAAATCGTGACTGTATACGATCCGCCACCAAGCGATGTAACGCCGGTGACATAGGCAGCCTGGATCTGGCTGTGAGTCTTTCCACCGATGAGCCGGCCAATGGACCCGCCTGTGCCGTCGTAATTGCAGCTCGCGGGAGTATTTTCGTCGCAGACGTAGATGCCACCCGTATCACTGGAGTCATTAGCTTGATCGAGCATCAAAAGGTGATTGACCGGAGGAGCTCCTCCGCAACTACTGAGCGTCAGGGTCGTGGTCCCTTGTGCATACCCAGCAGTCCAGGAACACTGCTGCGAACCCGAGAGTATTTCAGAACTCCCGTTGTAGGAAGGACTAGAGTCGATCATGCAGATGCCTGCACTGAAACCTTCGCATCCAGCCTGGCTTGTAGAGATTAACTGAGTGGCGCTTGGCCCCGCACCACGCAGGACCTGCTGTCCATGCGAGGGGTAGGTTATTCCAGCGACGTACCAGGTTCCGGCCGGAATGTTTACCACGTTATGCGTCGCGTCGCAGGAATTCAGGGCATTCTGAATGGACGAAGCGTTCGCTGTGGCTGCACTTGAACCCGCCGACAACGAAGGCTGAGTCGTGCAGTTCACGCTGTAAGCGGGAATGGTAAAGCCAGCGCTCGTCCAGTCGATTGCCCGGGAAGAATTGAGAAACCCAGACGAGGTCTGGGCAGAAATAAGTGATGCTGTAGAAGTGATGATGAATGCAACTAGCAAAAAAGGAAGTCGGAATTTCATTAAGGAGTTCTCCTATTTACGCAAGCCAAAGCAGAACAATTGACGCAGTCTCGCGCTGTTATCAGCTTCAGTTCGCTTGTTTCGGGCGCGATTTGGAACTTTGGGTGTAGAAGCTACGCCGACAACAGCTATAGACAGCACGTCGGTACGCATGCATCCCCATAGAGCCAATATCGATTTCATATGGGACAAGTTTATCGAGAATAGGCAATTCGTACATCCCTAGTAATAGTCGCGATGGTACTAAAGTGTGAGAATGGCCCAGGGTATGGAATTTTCTATAAGGATGCTTGCAAAAGATTGACCAAACGGGCGAATATTGGCGAAAGAATTAGCCCAATAAATCGTTATACTTGCCTGATTCGCCACGAGTTTTCAACAGGTAAGAGCTGACGAGCTACATCGTAACCGTGTAAATGTTTCCAGTCTGGGTATTATCTACAAAGTAAATTCGAGCGGGTTGCGGATTGGTAGGTCTCGGACACAAGCGGTTCAAAACCCTGCTGTTAGAGGGAGAGGAATCCTCTTTGGTTGCCAAATTTTTGAGTCTTGGCTGCATATCCAAGTATCGGGATGCTGGCCGGTGCAGACAATCGAGATTGCGCCCGCTGGGTTCGCAAATCTCCCTCAACATCGATACGATGGCTGAAAGAATGAGCGGGCTTTGACCGAAATATATGAAATGACGCTCTTAATACGTTGCAGGCGACTTTTTTGGACCTATAGGTTCTACGCGTCCGAATCTTGCAGCGAATCTCCAGTTAAAGGCTTGACCACACCGGTCAGCCATTCGGATGGCGAAACCGCGCCAGTCCAAGAACGATAGGCCTTTGAAACACGTGAGACCTCTGTATCGATCCTTGTGCCTGCGTACAACGCTGGAAGAGTGGCTCGCGGACACGCTTCGATCCGCCTTAGCGCAGACGTGGGAACACAAGGAGATTGTTGTTGTCGATGACGGCTCAGAGGATCGGACGCTGTCCGTGGCGCGATCCTTTGAATCGGACATGGTGAAGGTCTTTACGCACCCCCATCAAGGCGCTGCGGCGACGAGAAATTATGCTTTTGCAAAGAGTTGCGGTGAATACATTCAGTGGCTGGATGCGGATGACCTTCTGAGTCCTGACAAACTCGCCCGCCAAATGGCGGCCCTCGGAGATTCGCCCAGTCCCGGGACTCTGCTTTCTGGGGAATGGGCGAAATTCCTATACCAACCGAGTCACGCGAAGTTCATACCGAGTGGTCTCTGGTGCGATCTTCCCAAAGCTGAATGGCTGATGCGAAAGATGGAGCAGAATGCTTTTATGCAGACTGCAACCTGGTTGGTAAGTCGGAAATTAACAGAAGCCGCCGGGCCATGGGATACGCGGCTTCTCGGTGATGACGATGGCGAGTACTTCTGCCGTGTTCTAATGTCCAGCGAAGGGGTGCGCTTTGTCGCAGGTGCGAGGGTTTACTATCGCCGGCCGCGATCAGAGAGTCTGAGCTATATTGGCGCGTGCGACAGTAAGCGCGAAGCTTTATGGCTCTCGATGAAGCTGCACATTGAATATCTTCGTTCGATGGACGACAGTCCGAGGGCACGAGCAGCGTGCGTGCAATACCTGCAGAACTGGTTGGCCGCGCTTCACCCCGAGCGGCCTGATCTCGTAACGTTCGCGGAGGAATTGGCAGTTGAACTCGGCGGATCGCTCAAAACTCCCCGGTTCAGTTGGAAATACACCTGGATAGATGGGCTTTTCGGTTGGCGCACCGCCAGGCAAGTTCAACGAAGTGTTCCGATGATCGGGTGGTGGTGGCTGCGCAACTGGGAAAGGATGCGCCTTCGTCTTCGGCAAGAGACCGGGTATGGGGACGATCTCTGATCTGCCAGTTGTGTATGTTTTGTGGCTGATTGTCATTGGAGAGCGCAATGCCACATTCGTGCAATTAGCCTTAGCGTTTTGGCTGCTACAACTACTCCATAGGTCCACCGCAGCCGCTCATCAAAAATTCAAGCTTCCGCAGAAAACAAAGCCTGATTCGGAAACAATGGATGCGAAGAGGGCTTCACAGAGGAGTTTACATTGAAGATCAGTGTCTTCGGGTTGGGATACGTAGGAACAGTCTCAGCTGGATGTTTGGCGGCAGAAGGACACCACGTGGTTGGCGTTGATCCGGTTTCGGATAAGGTTGACCTCATCAATCAAGGCCTTTCACCGATCGTAGAAACTGAGATCGGCGAGATTATAGCGGAAGCAGTGCGGACAGGCGGCCTCCGGGCCACGCAGGATGCGAATGCGGCGGTGCGCGAGACAGATATTTCGTTCGTCTGCGTAGGCACACCAAGCCAGCCGAATGGCAACCTCGATCTGCGTTACATTCGGCGGATATGCGAACAAATCGGTCGCGCCCTGCAAACCAAACCCGGGCGGCACACGGTCGTGATTCGCAGTACGATCTTGCCCGGAACAATGAGGACCGTGGTGATTCCCACTTTGGAGGAGTTTTCCGGGAAGAAGGCAGGGGAAGACTTTGGCGTGTGCAACAATCCGGAATTCCTGAGAGAAGGTACCGCGGTTAAGGATTTCAGGTTTCCGCCGAAAACGGTTATTGGCGAACTAGACCAGGTCAGCGGCGCGATGCTCGCTACCTTGTATCAAAAACTGGATGCGCCCTTCATACGCACAGACCTTAATACAGCAGAGATGATCAAGTACGTTGACAATAGCTGGCACGCGCTGAAGATAGGCTTTGCCAACGAGATCGGAAACCTGTGCGACGCATTCGGTGTTGATGCCGAATCGGTAATGAATATTTTCTGCCAGGATAAAAAGCTGAATATCTCGTCGGCCTATCTGAAGCCGGGATTTGCCTTCGGGGGTTCATGCCTTCCGAAGGACCTTCGAGCGCTTTCTTATCACGGAAGAATTCACGATCTGCAGCTTCCGATTCTAAATGCGGTTCTGCCCAGCAACGAGATGCAGATCGCGCGAGGAGTCAAGCTGGCAATAGATAGCGGGAATTCGCGTATCGGAATTCTCGGATTCAGCTTCAAGGCTGGAACCGACGATCTTCGTGAGAGTCCAGTTATTGAGGTGATCGAACGGTTGATTGGAAAGGGCTACGATCTACGCATCTACGATCGGAACGTGAATATTGCCGCGCTGGTGGGCGCGAACCGCGATTTCATCCTGAATCGCATTCCACATATCTCAAAATTGATGGTGCCGAGCGTTGACGATGTACTGTCTCACGCGCAGACAGTTGTGATTGGCAACCATGATGCAGAATTTAGTCAGATTCCAGCTCGACTCCGCGATGATCAGTGCCTTGTCGATTTCGTTCGAATTACTCAGTCAGGACACCCTAATGTCAAACACCAGCTCTCTTGCGCCTGAACCGCTCTCAGACCAGTCATCCGCCGAACTCGCGAAGGCGGACCTCTTTCGTTCCATTCAACGTTTATCGCACTGGCTCGAGGAACATGACTATCGAGGTTACGACACCTTCGATGGCTTGAGCGCCAGGTTCGTTCGCCCATTGACATTCAACTCGTCGTTGCTTCGAACGGTCCTTCAACAAGGCGTGCGGCGTTTCCCAATCAATCTTCGCCCTTTGTTGGGCGTCAGGCCGGAGCGATCCACCAAGGGGATGGGTTTTCTTGCGCGCGGTTTCATTCGCCTGAATAAGGCGACCGGAGATGAGGTTTGGAACGCAGAAGGCCGAGGCCGCACTGCAGTGGCTTGTCGAGCACCAATCGCCTGGCTACACCGGTGCATGCTGGGGCAATCATTTCGACTATCAGTCTCGTGCGTTCTATCTTCCCAAGGGAGTGCCCACAGTAGTTTGGACCTCTCTGATCGGCCACGCGTTTCTCGATGCTTATGAGCAGTTTGGCGAGGATCGTTATCTTCAGATCGCAGTGAGCGCCTGCGAACACATTCTTCACGATCTCGCAGCGCTTCCTGATAAATCAGGTGTCTGCATCGCATACGTCCCAGGCAGAGACACCAGAGTACATAACGCCAACACGCTCGGAGCAAGTCTGCTGATCAGGGTGCACAGTATCACTGGAAATGAGAAATATCGAGACCTTTCAGAGTCGGCACTGCGATATACGAGCGAATGCCAACGACAGGACGGATCCTGGTATTACGGGGAAAAAGAGAATCTGCAGTGGGTTGACAACTTTCATACGGCCTACGTCCTCGATTGTTTTCAGCATTACGAGCGGAGCACGGGCAACCTTCAGTTTCACCAGACGATGATGCATGGCTACGAGTACTGGAAGAACACGTTCTTCCTTTCTGACGGCACGCCAAGGTACTACAATCACAAGACTTTGCCTCTCGATATTCAATGCAGTTCGCAGGCGATCGATACGCTCGTGTTCTTCCGGGATCTGGATCCAGACAGCCTGTCGCTTGCGCAAAAAGTAGCTCAGTGGACGATTCGGAACATGCAGGATCGAAGCGGTTACTTTTACTACCGCCGGTACTCTCGTCACGTCGTGAACAAGACTCCAACTCTGCACTGGGGACAGGCAACGATGCTCTGTGCCCTGGCTGGCCTGTTTGAATCCATTTGATAAGAGAACTCAATTGACTGAGAAGAAGAAAAAAGTACTTATTATCGTTGAGAACCTGCCTGTACCGTTTGACGGCAGGGTCTGGAAGGAAGCGCGCGCCCTTTATCAACATGGGTTCGAAGTAAGCGTGCTCAGTCCACGTGGCAAAGGATTCCAGAAGGTTCACGAGATTCTCGAAGGCGTCCACATCTTTCGTCACCCCATGCCGCGAGAGGGAAATACGCCATTCGGGTATGTGTGGGAATACGGATGTGCACTGCTCTGGGAGTTCGTGTTTGCATGGTGGATATTTCTCACCCGCGGATTCGATGTGCTGCAAGGGTGTAATCCTCCGGATGATATATTTCTGGTTGCTCTCCCGTTTAAGCTCTTCGGCGTCAAATATATTTTTGATCATCATGATGCGAATCCGGAACTCTATCTCTCCAAATACGAGAGAAAGGACGCTCTGTACCGGGCACAGGTTTGGTTGGAGGGGCTGACCTATCGTTTCAGCGATGTGGTGATGGCTACTAATGAGAGCTACAAGTCGTTAGCTATCTCGCGTGGAAGACGCGATCCTCAGGATGTCTTTGTAGTGCGGAATGGCCCGGATCTGGATACCTTCAAGCTAGTTCCTCCCAAGCCCGGCCTGAAATATGGCAAAGCATTTCTGGTTGGATATGTGGGCACCATGAGTATTCAGGAGGGGCTGGATATCCTGATCGATGTTGCAGTGAACATCAGGAGTCGCGGCCGCTCAGACGTTCACTTCACGTGTGTCGGCGGTGGCCCCGGTTTGCCTGCTCTGCGGCGTCTCGTCGAAGAGAAAAACCTTGGAGACATGTTCAATCTAACGGGCCGTGTGCCGGACGCGGAACTGCTTGACGTTCTTTCCACATCTGATGTCTGCGTGAATCCAGACAAACCCTGTGAGATGAACGACATATCGACGATGATCAAAATTGCCGAATATATGGCCCTGGGCAAACCTATTGTTCAGTTCAATTTGAAAGAAGGCAGGGTTACTGCCGGGGGTGCCTCGCTTTATAGTGATGGCGAGGATTTGGTGACAGACTTTGCGAACAAAATTCTCTGGCTGCTCGATCATCCCGAAGATCGGGAGCGAATGGGGAATTTGGGGAGGGCGCGGGTCGAACAACACCTGGCCTGGGAACGCTCGGTCGGCAATCTGATTGCCGCCTACAAGAGGGCTTTCGAAAAGAAGACGCGGATGCGCCAGGATTCTCGAGACACATCCGAAGCCGGTTTGGAATCCACCTCGGAGATCCCGCACGTTCAGAAGCACGAATCCGAGGAGTACATCTCAGAGCGAGTGGAAAGATGATGGAACGTATGTTGGCGCGGTTCTGCCAGCGAGTTTAGTTAGGGCCCATCTCGTCAAGAACGTAAGGATAAATGGAACGCTATCTCTCGAATTACTTCAGATGTCCTGACGAATACGTACGCGTGACGTGCGAAGGAGAACTCTCTTTCCAAAGTGGGTACTTTCGGTTTGGAAAGGACGCGGCTCTTTTTGGCCGGCTTGCGGGGCATCCGGTCGCTCGGCGTCCGGACGCGGAGCTCTACGACGCAGCCGGTGACGCTCGTCTCGAGGATGGATCTGTTCGCGTGCCTTTCGATCTATCCGAGGTCGTTAGCAATCTGCAACGCGAAACATATGTCGAGGAGTGGCGGCGTGGCTCGTTTTCGAACCTGTCGAAGCCCTATTACTTCATTCGACCATTGCTTCCGGTGAGTGTGCGCCGGCATTTGCAGAAGCTTTATTTGCACGACTGGAACAAGCTGCCATTCCCGCGATGGCCGGTCGATTGCTCGATTGACAACCTGCTGGAACGCCTCCTCGTATTGACGCTTCAGGCCACCGGTGCAGACAGAATTCCATTCATCTGGTTCTGGCCCGAAGGACAAACAGGGTGTGCCCTTATGACACACGACGTCGAAACGGCGATCGGCAGAGATTACTGTTCGACCTTGATGGATATTGACGACTCCTATGGAATCAAAGCCTCGTTCCAGGTGGTGCCGGAAGAACGCTACTCTGTTCCCCCAGACTTCCTGGAAGAAATTCGACAGCGCCGGCATGAAATTGCGATTCACGACCTGAACCATGACGGCCATCTTTACAAAAGTCGCCAGCAATTCGTTGAAAGGGCCGTGAAAATAAATGCCTACGGCAGAGAATTTAAGACGGACGGATTTCGTGCGGCAGTTCTCTACAGAAAACAGGTGTGGTACGACGAACTAAAATTTGCCTACGATATGTCCGTACCAAATGTTGCGCACCTGGATCCGCAACGGGGCGGCTGTTGCACGGTAATGCCCTATTTCATTGGCGACATTCTTGAACTACCGGTGACCACGATTCAGGACTACACGCTTTTCAATATTCTGAATGATTTCTCGACGAACATCTGGAAACAGCAGACTGAAATCATTGCCGGCAAATTCGGCCTCATGAGTTTCATCATCCATCCTGACTACGTGATCGAGGCACGCAAACGCGCGATCTTTGAGGCATTGCTTCAGCATCTTGTCGACCTGAGAGAGAAGCAGTCAATCTGGGTGACAACTCCAAGTGAGGCAAATCGGTGGTGGAGACAGAGGGCGCAAATGAGGCTGCTTTCGACGCCGGACGGATGGGTGATTGAGAATCCGGGAGATGGGCGCGGGCGGATAGCATATGCAAGTCTGGATGGTGACAGAATCGTCTACGATGTCGTGAATCCGTCGGCACCAAAATCCTCCGCTGGCATAGCGTCTTCTTCTAAGGCGCCTGGGGCTCGGCAGAATCCCCGGGCAGTTCGGGTTTGAGATTGTCATCTGCAACGCGATTAGAAGCGGGACGGGGCAAGTTGAAACCCGTCCTATCGATATCGGCCAAAGTGAAAAGGACAGAATAAAATGACTTCTTCTAACGACTGTGATGTAGCAATCATTGGGGCCGGGCCGTATGGCCTTTCATCCGCTGCTCACTTGAAGGCGCTGGGAATGGATGTCCGCGTTTTCGGAGAGCCCATGGAATTCTGGGCCAATGGGACGCCATCGGGAATGCTTTTACGTTCACCACGCGAAGCTTCTACGATCTCCGATCCTTCATCGGCTTTCACGCTTGAGGAGTACGAAAAGGCGACCGGAACCGCTCCTGTAAAGCGACTCCCCAAGGATACGTTTGTGAGTTACGGGAAATGGTTTCAAACCAAACTTGGTGAGTTAGTCGACCGCCGCAACGTATCGCGCTTGTGCCGAGACGGCGCGGGATTCAAACTCTTTCTGCCAGATGGCGAAGTAATCCGCGCCAAGCGAGTGGTCGTGGCTACGGGAATTGCAAAGTTCAAGAGTGTCCCGGAGCAATTTGCCGACCTTCCTGGCGGGCGGGTTTCTCACTGTTATGACGGGAGGCCATTTTCGAAAATGGGCAAGCGGGTGGCTGTAATCGGTGCAGGACAGAGTGCCATCGAATCCGCTGCGCTGCTTGGCGAGGCGGGGCTCTCAGTAGAATTGATCGCCAAGATCCCGGTGCTTCGCTGGATCGGGATGCATCAGAAACTACATCAGCTGGGTCCCGTGTCGAAGATGTTGTATTCCAAACATGACATCGGGCCAATGGGGATCAGCCGGTTGGTCGCCTATCCGAACTTGATGTACCGGATTCCATTGTGGGCGAAAGACCGCATTAGGAAACGCGCGGTCCGTGCAGCGGGCGCGCCCTGGCTTATTCCCAGACTACCCGCCTTGACCATCACCACGTCCAGATCGGTTGTTTCCGCCGCCGAGGTAGACGGTGAACTCCAATTGAAGTTGGATGATGGCACGGAAAGGCGCGTGGATCACGTTCTGTTGGGAACTGGGTATCGCGTCGACATTTCGAAATACGAGTTCCTGTGCGAGAGTCTGCTTAAGGACATCAAGCAAATTGACGGTTATCCCGACGTGTCAGCCGGTCTCTCCTCTTCGGTGCCAGACCTTCACTTCACCGGAGCAACGGCGGCACGAAAATTTGGCCCCTTGCTCTATTTCGTAACCGGTACTGATTTCGCTGCCCGGGAACTTGCCTCGTACTTTCGCCGGCACCGCAGCTAGTCGTGGAGAAAGATCACAAAATGCCAACTGTTTCTCAAGAACGACAAGCTGCAGACGTCGAGACGCAGGCAAAAAACGGAATAGTAGGCGCGGTCGTCGTGGGCGGGGATCACCCTGGTCTGGGCATCGCTCGAAGTCTGGGGCGACGAGGAATCCCTGTCTATATCCTGGATGACCAGTATTGTGTTTCTTCTTTCTCAAAATACGTGACCAAGGTTGTGCGGGTAGAAAGCATTCTGGATGAGCGCAAGACTGTGGACGCGGTGCTCGAACTTGGTCAGCGCTACAATTTGCGTGATTGGATCCTCTACCCCACGCGCGATGAAAACGTGGCAGCATTTTCGCGATATCGTGCCGAACTCGCGAAGTTCTTTCGTGTCACGACTGGAGAATGGGAGAGCATCGAGTGGGCATGGGATAAGAAGAAAACCTATGAACTCGCCGATAGTCTAGACATTCCCTGTCCGAAAACATTCAACCCCAAATCGAAAGAAGAGTTACAGGCGCTCTTCCCACGGTTACCGCTCGCGATCAAACCCGCGGTCAAGGAGAATTTCTTTTACGCAACCGGCGATAAGGCGTGGCGCGCGGATACACCAGAACAGCTGACGTCCTTATACGAAAGAGCTTCGAAGCAGATTAAGCCGGAAGAAATTTTGATCCAGGAAATTATCCCGGGTGATGGAGGCGAGCAATACTCCTACTGCGCATTTGTTCGGAATGGCGTCCCTTGCTGCATTCTGACTGCCCGTCGCGCCCGTCAGCATCCACGCGAATTCGGCCGGGCAGCAACCTATGTTGAGACCGTCGAAGTACCCGAGATTGAGGAGCTTTCTGAACGGTTTTTGAAAGCCATCGTCTATCACGGGGTCGTAGAGATTGAATACAAACGTGATCCGCGTGATGGAAAGTACAAACTCCTCGATGTGAATGCGAGGACCTGGGGCTTTCATAGTATTGGTGCAGTTTCCGGGGTTGATTTCCCCTACCTGGTCTACGCAGACCAGATGGGCCTGCCAATCGAACCTGTGCGCGCCACGCCCGGTGTTGGCTGGCTCCGGATGATAAGCGATATTCCGACAGCGATTTCGGATTTCTTTCACGGCAGCCTAAGTCTGGGGATGTATATGAAGTCGCTGCGCGCAACCCGTGTGGAGTCAGTCTTTAACTTGTATGACCCGCTCCCATCTCTTGCCGAACTCGTGATGCTGCCCTACCTTGCCGCCAAAAAGTATCTAAAATCCGAAAAGTGAATTTCCGTTGGCGTTTTTGATACGAAGGCAAAGCTTTCGGCACTATAGGAAAGAACACGCGCAACTTACGCCCCCTGAAGGTAACGTAACTTTATGCGATTTCTGAAGACCGACATTCAAGGGGTGTGGCTTATCGAGCCAGACTTTCATGAAGACAATCGTGGACATTTCTTTCGTGCGTGGTGCGTGAAGGAGTTTGAAGAACACGGCATTCAATTCAAGCCGGTCCAGGCGAACCTGGGCTTCAGTTTGCGCAAAGGGACCGTTCGCGGAATGCATTACCAGGTAGAACCGGCGCTTGAAGCGAAGCTGATTCGTTGTACCCGGGGCGCTATGTTCGATGTTGCCCTCGACATGCGTGCTGATTCACCCACATGCGGTGAGTGGGCGGGCGTGGAGCTAACCGCGGAAAACGGCAAAATGTTGTTTATTCCCGAGCGATGCGCGCACGGATACGAGACACTAGAAGACCGCACTGAGATGCACTACATGACCTCCCAGTTCTACTCGCCCTCTGCCGCTCGAGGCGCGCGGTTCGATGATCCGGCATTTGGCGTCCAATGGCCGCTGGTGCCATCCGTAATCTCCGAGCAGGACCGCAATTGGCCTTTGGCGGCACGCTCACATGAAAGTTAGTTAGACTTGGCCAAGCGCAAATCTAGAAAGCCCAAACGCCGATTCTTGATGCGTGATCACTAAGGTTGTGCCAGGGGCATAGAACCACGAATCAGAGACGGAGGTTTGTCCGAGACCATGATACCGACACGTAATAGTGAGAAGCGGGAAGAAGCAGAAGTGGGCCGACCCCGCACACTGATCTTCTCGCAGCGAAATCTTACCCAAATCCAGCCGTATCGCTGCGCTCATTTTGAATTTGAAGATGTGATCTCGAAAGTCGACGACGCTGTCATGTTATCGCTACGGATCGATCCCACAACTTGGCGCTATCCTTTTGCGAGGCAACTTGCCTACCATACTCCGATCAAGTTGAATCCCGGGGTTGAACGTGTTTCGCTGGAGTCGGATTACGATTTATTCTTCGCCATTTGCGGCGGCCCGCCGGATCTGCTGAGGATTAACGCTGTGTCGAATTGGAGAGCGCGCTGTAAGAAGGCGATTTGTCTGATTGACGAAGTGTGGGTCAGAGAAGTCAAGAACTACCGCAACTATCTACACATGCTTCGCGATTTTGATCTTGTTGTTCTCTACTACAGCCAGAGTGTCGGGCCGATTGATGAATCGATGGGGATGAAAAAGTGCTCCTTCCTTCCCCCGGGTGTCGATGCGATCCGTTTCTGTCCCTTTCCGGATCCGCCAAGGCGAGAAATCGATGTGTACAGCATTGGCCGCAGATCAGCAGTCACCCACAAGGCTTTTCTTAAAATGGCTGCCGGCGGCGATTTCTTCTATCTCCATGACAGTACTTCGGCGGACCATGTGCTCGATCCGCTGGAACACCGCAATCTTTTCGCAAATATTGCGAAACGAAGCCGCTACTTTATCGTGAATCCAGGCCTGATCGACCGCCCAGACGTGCGCGGAAATCAGATTGAGATCGGAAACCGATATTTTGAAGGTGCGGCGGCGGGAAACATCCTTCTAGGTGAACGACCGCGGAACGGCGAATTCGAAAAGTTTTTCGATTGGCCCGACGCGCTGATCGATTTGGCCTACAACTCGCCTGACGCTGAAACAATCGTTCGGGATCTCGATCAGCAGCCCGAACGGCAAGCCACAATACGAAAAATGAATGTTCAGCAATCTCTGCTTCGACACGACTGGGTCTACCGGTGGGAGTCGATCCTCAAGTTGGTTGGCGTAGCTCCTTTGCCGCGCCTGGAAGCCAGAAAAGCGCAGTTGCGTTCTTTAGCGGAGAGGGTACTCGACGAGGAATTGGGAAGTTCTCCGGTGCCGGCCAACATTGCCTCTGGGCTCGCCAGGCGGTAAGTGCGTTAGTTGCCTGTGCTCTGCTCTTCTTGACCGCGAATGTCGGGTAGTGACATACCTCACGATCTTGTGTAGATCCTCGCGTTCGGGCAATCCCAAATATCTGTCCTGAATTCTATTCAGTGCTGGCGGCTGCGATTCGGAAGGACAATGCCATGAGAAACCTGAGCAATCCATTGAACGTAAATCGATGGACAGATCGCGGCGGGACAAAGGGCTCGCGGATAGTGAGAGGGCTGAAAGTTGACTGAGCATCGGGCTAGCTATTGGAAGACGGCCGTAGGCGCCGCGATACTCGCGCTTGCAGGGTTCGGTGCCGTTGTTTCACTTGTAGTTGCGAAACAGATTGCAGAGAAGGCGTGGTCCCCCGTCGCCACCTTCGCATGGTGCGCCGGTGGCCTTCTGTTGTTATGCGGTGAGGCAATGACCGTTGTCGTGCTGGCAGGGGCGCTCATCTGCTTACATCGAGATGATTGTGAAAGCCGGGGAGTGCCCTATGCGGGTCGTCCTCGTGAATGGCAGGGCGGATTCGTAGTGCGAGGTTTTCGTTCGCTCTTGCGGCGCTTGCGTGCCTTTGGAGGACAGCGGCCAGGGCAACTCGACTTGCGGGCGGGAGAACTGGTGGAAATACGCTCTCGGGAAGAGATTCTCGCGACGCTTGATAATAAGGGCGAACTGGATTCTCTTCCTTTCATGCCTGAGATGGAAGCATCCTGCAGTACAAAGGCACGCGTATTCCGTCGCGTCGACAAGATTTTCGACTGGATCCTCTTGAGCGGTCTGCGGCGCATGAGAGACACTGTAATTCTTGAAGGCCTCCGTTGCGACGGTTGCCACCACGGCGGGTGCCAGGCTGATTGCCCGACTCTATGGAAAGAGGCTTGGTTGCGTCGAGTTTCGGCGAAACACGAGTCGAAATCTTCACAAGTGGCAGCGTCGGCCAGTTCACTAGTGGACCTTCGCCAATTCACGACCCGGATCGACGCGGCGACCTCTGAGGTGCGCTTCGTTTGCCAATTGAGCAGGATGCCAGAGGCGACTAGTCCTACGCCATGGCACAGTCCGCGCAATCATCTCAGAGAACTTTTTGATGGCAATATTCGAATCAGCCCATACTTCACATACATCGCAATTCTGCTGTTCAATGGCGTGCAGCGCCGTTTTGGAGGAGCGCGCTTTCCGTTTCAAGCCGTTTCACAATTGCAAGTGACACCACACGCAGTGCTGAATCTGCAGCCTGGCGAACTCGTAAAGGTCAAAGCCAAGCTCGAAATCGAGAAAACCTTGGACGCGAATTTCAAGAATCGTGGCCTGTGGTTCGACAAGGAGATGACGCGTTTTTGCGGTGGAGAATACCGGGTGCGAGCGCGTGTCGACCGCCAAATCGACGAGAGATCGGGCAAGATGATTACGTTTAAAACGCCGTGCATAACCTTGGAGGGCGTGACGGCAACAGGGGAGTACTTTGAATTTGCTCCACTGGATGAGCGGATCTACTGGCGAGAGATATGGTTGGAGAGAGTCGCCCTTGAGCCAGCGAAAAGCTATCGTCCAGAGGACGAAAGCGTCTGCCAGTCATAGGCTGGATTGCTTTGGCTCGCCAATCTGGCACCGAAACGATTCAATCCTCGAGAAAGTTTCAGATCAGAGCTTGATAACCGTGTGATTTGATTCGGGTAAGCCTATACTGTTTCGAAATACCCCCGGTTCTCTGCGCTGGTCTACCACTTTCGAGTGATTCATCGCTTGAGTTGATTCGCACAAGATGGGAGCATCGTGATGAAAGTCGTACTTTTTTGCGGTGGGCACGGCCTACGGATTCGCGACGTTGAGAACGTCCCGAAGCCTCTCGTCCAGATCGGCTATCGGCCGGTGATCTGGCACGTGATGAAGTACTACGCTCACTTCGGACATACGGATTTTATCTTGTGTCTGGGGTATGGCGCAGACCAGATCAAGAAGTACTTTCTGGAATACAGCGAATGCGTGTCGAACGATTTTGTTCTCTCCCACGGCGGCAAGAAGGTCCAGCTCTACAACAGCGATATACATGATTGGCGCATCACTTTCGCCGACACGGGATTCGCTTCAAACATCGGACAACGACTGAAGGCTGTCGAGAAATACCTGGACGGGGAAGAGGCATTTCTCGCCAATTACAGCGATGGTCTAACAGATCTCCCTCTTCCCTCGCAGCTTGAAGATTTTCATCGCCAAAAGAAAGTTGCGAGCTTCCTGAGCGTGCTGCCCAACCTTAGCTATCACCTGGTGTCGATGGAGCCTGGTACGAGTCTCGTGTCTGGCGTCCACCCCATCAGAAATGGATCAGTACGCATCAACGGTGGCTATTTTGCGTTTCGAAAAGAGATCTTCGACTATATGCGCGAGGGAGAAGAACTGGTTCTTGAGCCATTTCAGCGATTGATCGACGAGAGGCAACTCATCGGCTACACATACGATGGCTTCTGGGCAGGTATGGACACCTTCAAAGACAAGCAGGAACTTGAAGGGCTCTGGGGGTCAGGTTCTGCGCCGTGGCATGTGTGGAAAGAAAATGCCGATCTCACACCAGATGCCAAGCAACTCGCGCCGGTTCCAGTCGTGGAGTTCGTGGATCGACGTCATACCAATGGCAATGGAATAACGATGCCCCGCAAGCCGATGAGTAGATGACGCATTTCGGCTAGATTTCTTCACCCGTTCTCGACAGAAAACATCTGATATTAGCTGCCTCCGGCTAAGGACATCCCATGAGTGTTGATACTGCTCTTCAAAAACGTGAAAGCTCTTCTAACCCCATCCGGGTGGGAATGATCGGGGCTGGCGCAACGGGGCGCGCAATTGCATTGCAGCTTGGAACACCTGTGCCGGGCATGCGCCTTGTCGCAATCGCCAATCGGACGCCGCAGCATGCCGAAAGAGCCCTTCGAGAAGCGGGCTTCGTAAAGTGGACACAGGTTGAATCAGCGAGCAAAGCCGAAGAGCAGATTGCGCGCGGCGTGCCGGTTTTGGCGACCGACCCTTCTGTGCTTGACTTCCTGCAATGCGATCGACATTGTCGCTTGAAGTCACGGGAAGCATCGAGCCGGCCGCGATGTGGTGCTCGATGCGTTAAAGCATCGCAAACACGTTGTTCTGGTCAATGCGGAGCTGGATTCGCTGATCGGTCCCATTCTCAAGGCAAAAGCTGATGAGGCTGGCGTTGTTATCACGCACACCGACGGCGATGAACCTGGTGTCGCGATGACGCTGCGTTCGTTATCTGCGTACCTTGGGCTTCGGGTCGTTGCTGCTGGAAACATCAAGGGGATGGTTGACTATTATCGCAATCCCGACACGCAGCGAGGTTTCGCAGAAAAGAATGATCAGGACGTGAAGAAGGTGACGTCCTTTGCCGATTCCACCAAGCTCTCCATGGAGACGACACGGTCCTGGCCAATGCGACAGGTTTTCACGTCGGTCGCAGAGGAATGTATGGTCCCGCATGCGAGTACGTGCGGCGAGATCTGCCGATCTGCTTGCCGGCGACGAGATGCTCTCGACCGGTCTCGTGGATTACGCGCTTGGCGCCGCTCCATACACCGGAGCATTTGCCGTCGTCCACGAGGACGAATCCGCTCAAGAAGACCCAGCTTGCCTACTACAAACTCGGTGACGGGCCTTTCTACGTCTTCTACACGCCATTTCACCTTCCGCACCTTCAGATCGGCATCCACGATTGGCCGCGCAGTCATTCATCATGATGCAACTGTCGCGCCTATTGGCGGGCCGGTCTGCGAGGTTGTTGCGGTTGCCAAGCGCGATCTGAAAGCCGGCGAGCGTCTCGACGGGGTGGGTGGCTTCTGCACTTACGGGCTGATTGAGAACAGGTCTTCGGCTCGCGAGATGCGCGCTCTGCCCATCGGACTCTCTGAGGGTTGCGTGCTTCGCAAGGATGTCGCGAAAGACGACGTGGTGTCCACTGGAAGATATTCAGCCGGTGTACGAGAACGCTCGTTTGGAAACTCTGGCACGAGCAGAACGAGCGCTGGCCGGCAGCGGCGGAAGCTTTGAGCGCCGTTCCGTCTCTTTCGGAGACTCGATGAGCCTGAATCGTAGCTTCTGGAAGGACCGTCGCGTCTTCCTCACGGGACATACCGGCTTTAAGGGAAGTTGGTTGTCCCTATGGCTCTCGACACTCGGCGCAGAGGTTGTGGGTACGCGCTCGACCCACCGACGAGCCCATCTCTTTACGATCAGGCTGGCGTTGCTCACGGTCTTCAGTCCATCATTGCCGACGTCCGAGACTTGCCGCGGTTGAGCGGCGCCATCACGGAATTCGAGCCGGAAGTCGTCCTTCATCTTGCCGCACAGTCCGTTGTGCGCACCGGCTACGAGAATCCCGTCGATACCTATGCGTCAAACGTGATGGGCACGGTGAACTTGCTTGAGGCTGTGCGCACCCTCAAACGCAAGTGCGTCATCGTGAACGTGACGAGTGACAAATGCTACGAAAATCGTGAATGGGTTTGGGGCTATCGTGAAACGATCCGATGGGGGGGCACGATCCCTACTCGAATTCGAAAGGCTGTGCGGAACTCGTCACCTCGGCCTTTCGCGATTCCTACTTTCCGCCCGAGTCTCTCCACGAGCATGGCGTGGCGCTGGCCAGCGCGCGAGCCGGCAACGCAATTGGAGGCGGCGATTGGACCTCGTTTCAATTGATCCCCGATCTCATGCGTGCGTTCATGGCGGGCCAGCCCTGCCTCATTCGAAATCCGTTATCCTACCGGCCCTGGCAATTCGTTCTCGAACCGCTGCGTGGCTATCTCCTCATCGCAGAGCGGCTCACCGAGAAGGGAGCCGCGTTTGCTACCGGCTGGAATTTCGGTCCGCTACGAAGACGATGCCAAGCCTGTTTCCTGGATCGCCGATACGCTTCAGCTCCAAGTGGGGCAGGGGAGCTTCCTGGGTTCAGGACTCAGCCGTATCCGCGAAGGAAGCACGCGCTCTCAAACTGGATGCCTCCAAGTCTGCAGCCTACCTCGACTGGCACCCGGTTCTCCGTTTCGAGCAGACGCTTTCCTGGATTGTGGAGTGGTATCAGGCCTTCGAAAGTGGGACGGATCTGCGAGCTACAACGATCGAGCAAATTCGAGCGTTACGAAAGTCTGCTATCGGCTTCGCGCCTGATGTCACGCAGTTTCCTGAAAATTATCGAGATTCAGGCTAAGATTGGTTCAAACCTCAGCAAGGAAAGCACTAAACGTCGCTTTTGAGCGATAGAAATCCCAGATCTCAGGGGTGGAGGAGTTTCCCCAAATGTCCAAATCCAAATTTTGTTGTGATTGGTTCCGGAATGGCTGCTTTCGGAGCTGCCTACCGTCTTCATGCTGAAGGCATCAGCGCCCGTGATGTTCGATAAGAACTCCTATCACGGAGGCCACACAACCTCATTCAAAAACGAAAGCGGCTTCATTTTTGATATGGGACCGCACATTTCGTACACCAAGGATCCGCGGATTCAGGAAGTCTTCGCTGATAGCGTCGACCAGCGTACGAGACGATTCAGATTTACCTGAACAATTACTGGCGCGGCCACTGGCCTCAGCATCCTGTTCAGCTACATCTCCATGGACTGCCCCATGAGACGTGTTGTGAAGGTCATCAGTGATTTCGTCGAAGAGAAGCATGCTCCCGAACGCACCATTCGCAATTATGCGGACTGGTTGTATGCGAGCTTTGGGAAGACCTTCGCCGAAACGTTTCCCGATGCAGTACACCGAGAAAGTATCATCTCACCCCGGCTGAAAATCTCAGCATCGACTGGCTTGGACCGCGCATCTATCGTCCCAGTCTTGAAGAGGTATCTGCTAGGCGCTCTTTCTCCAACCGCTCCGCATGTGCACTATGTCACGAATTTCCGCTATCCGAGTGCCGGCGGATTCGTGCGATATCTCACCAAGTTCGTTCCGCTCGGCAACCTCAAACTTGGCCATGAACTGACTGCGATCGACCCGAAGGCCCGCGAGCTTACATTCTCCAATGGTCTGATCGTTACGAAATATGACCAGCTGGTGTCGTCGGTGCCGCTTCCAGAGTTGATACCGATGATCAAAGGGCGCTCCGGCCGATGTAGCTGGATGCGACGCGTCGCCTGGCTTGCTCCACCTGTGTTCTGGTGAATCTCGGCATCAATCGCGAAGACATCTCCAAAGCCCACATGACCTATTTCTATGACGAGGATATGTGCTTCTCTCGTTTCGGCTTCCCGCACATGCTTTCAGCGCAAGAATGCTCCTCCGGGAATGGGAAGTATCCAGGCAGAGGTTTACTTCTCTTCGAAGTACAAACCATTAACCGGAAAGCCCGAAGATTGGATTGAGCCGGTGATTCGCGATCTTCGCCGCTGTGGTCTGCTGCGCGAGGAAGACCAGATTGTCACAAAGGAAGCGATACTGCTGAAATACGCGAATATCATCTTCGATCTGGAGCGTGCCGAGGCCGTCAAGACAGTGCATGCATATCTCGACGAAATTGGAATCTCATACTGCGGCCGATACGGAGAATGGGGATATCTCTG
Source organism: uncultured Acidobacteriaceae bacterium (assembly GCA_963802565.1). Lineage (GTDB taxonomy): Bacteria > Acidobacteriota > Terriglobia > Terriglobales > Acidobacteriaceae > Telmatobacter. The sequence goes on from CAWDJR010000033.1 coordinate 40,325, forward strand.
GACCGACGAAAGCTTCAAGAGCGGAGAGAAGGCTGCCGAGCGCGCTTTGTCAAGTGCTCTTACAGAGCGTTAACGCGCTTCATCCGCTCTAGCCTAAGATAGGACCTGGCCCGTAACTCATGATCGATTTGAAATTGAATTTGAAAGAGGATCGTCCGCTCACGATCCTCTGTATCGGCGCGCATTCTGACGATATTGAGATTGGCTGCGGTGGAACCATCCTGCGCCTTGTCAGTGACTATCCGGGATGCCGCGTGCACTGGGTTGTATTCAGTGCGCTCGGCGCTCGAAGCGACGAGGCGAAACTCGGTGCTGACGCCTTCGCCGGCCGAGACCGAATCGAGGCCTTGCACCTTCACGAGTTTGCCGATGGATTTATGCCCTACAACGGCGATAAAGTGAAGCGCATCTTCGAAGAGCTCAAGGCAGTATCACCCGATGTGATTTTCACCCATCGCCGCGAAGATGCGCACCAGGATCATCGTCTTCTCTCTGAACTGACTTGGAACACCTTCCGCAATCACTTCATCCTTGAATACGAGATTCCGAAATACGATGGAGACATGGGCGTTCCGAGCGTCTTCGTACCGCTCAGCCAGTCTATCTGCGACCGGAAAGTCGATGAACTCCTGAACACTTTCCGCTCTCAAGCCAACAAGCATTGGTTCGACAGAAGAATGTTTCTTGGCCTCATGCGCCTTCGGGGCATGGAGTGCAACTCTCCAAGCGGCTACGCCGAGGCCTTCTATTGCCGTAAGCTCGTGCTCTGAATTTAGGGATGTAAGGCTGATCGAAGGTGGTGCAAGATAATCCCTCACCCCACGGATGAGAGATTATCTTCGCCCTTCAGGTCCCGCTCTTACGGTACGGAAACGCTCGTCATGTTCGACGGGGCGCTTTCAACACCCGCAGTGTCCACGCTCTTAACAACGTAATCGTAAGTTTGGCCGCTCTGGACCGAACTGTCGGTATAAGTTGTGTTGGCATCGATACTGGAGTTTAGTAGTTGATAGCTGGATGCGCCCGCTATCGCGCGATACACATGGTATCCCGCCAGCGGATCCGACGGAGTTGCGCTTGGGGCCGCCCAGCTTAGTTGCACATGATGCTGTGTCGAACCCGATCCGCCTGACCCGACCAGTTGAAACGCCACACTCTGCGATACCCCACCTGCAGTGGCCGTCAACGTGGCAGATTGCGTAGTGCTCACGGCAGCTGCGGTGACCACAAAGCCTCCAGTTGTCGCACCTGAAAGAACAGTTACTGACACCGGCACTGCAAGCGCGCTATTGCTGCTTGAAAGCGACACAACCGTCTGGCTTGTCGCTGCTGCACTCAGGTACACAGAGCACGACTTCGATGTCGGGCCGGTCAAAGTCTGCGTTCCACAAGAAACCTTGCTCACCGTGGACGTTGCCGCTGGCGCAGGATAAAGCATAATCGCGTTCGTTTTCGTCACGCCACCGGCCTTTCCGGTAATGGTCACGCTCACTGACTGATTTACGTTCGCAGCAACTGCGATGAACCCCCCGGTCTTGGATCCTGCCGGAACGACAACTGTAGCCGGCACCTTCAGCGCTCCATTGCTACTGGTGAGGGAGACGCTTGTGGCACTCGCCGCCGCCGCGCTCAGATAGACAGAGCAAGCCTTCGACTGCGCTCCCGTGAGGGATTGCGTTCCGCAGGAAAGCGAGCTGAGCGTGACGGTCGACGATGAACCAGAACCACCAGTCGAACCCTTTGATATTGCACTGGAGTTCAACGTCAGACCTCCGCATCCTGAAAGGAATACGAAGAAGCATCCTGTCACCAGCGCAAGTGCGATCCTATAAATGATTGTTCTTTTTCGAACGGATGAATATAAAAGCGGAACTGAGGATCTCGAATAATTGCGATTGACTTGAGTGATTCTATGCTGCTCCGGCCGCTGTGCTGTAAGTTCAGAGCCTGATTTCGGCCCAACCTCAAACTGATACATCTACTTCTCCTCGGTGTCGGTGCTTTCGCACCTCGTCTAAAGCCCCACTTCACGTAATGTGTTTGCCGGCGGATAAAGAAACATCAAAAAGTGCTCAGCAAGACGGTGAGTGGGAGTTTCGTAATTGGATGAACTGAAGCAAACAAACTTCAGAGGCTCAAGGTTGTTCTCTCTTTCCTCCTTTCCGGCCGAAGCCGAGCTCATTTCCTCGTGGCTCGAGACATGATTCCTCGAGCGCCGGATTTCCCGGCGTCAGGCGATAATCGAATCTCGTGCTGCTCAGAAGGTTGTTATTTCAGATCGTGAACAATAAATACGCGATCGGTCTGCGAAAACGATCCCTCTTGCTCATGGCGGGTGCCGAAAAACGCAGCCCATTCCCTGAGTGATGCAGCTGATTTCTGCATTTGCTTCTTGGCCCGTGGTGGCCCGTAGTGTCGAAATATCTATTGGGGGCTATTGCAAGAGATTGACCAAAAGTGCTTTTTGGGGATTACTTTAGTGGTAGCTCAATAAATCGTTAAACTTGCCACATGTCCACATCTATTTTTCAACCGTCTAGACCGCTCAAATCTATTCGCCGACTATGTAAATGTTTCACTGTCTGGTATTAACTACAGAGTAAATCTTGGAAAATCACCAAGATCTAACGGCCTGCACGGTCAAGAAGCAGCCTGAGCGGCCGTATCAGGTAGTACAAGGGATCCAGTGCCTTAGGGAGTTTCACCACCGCGCGATCCTGGGCATTTGGTCGAAAAAATGTCGGCGACAGTATGACAGCCGCTCTGTCTCGAAACCCCAGCAATTGGATGCTATTGGGTACGCGTCCCTCTGGGAGCCTCCCAGGCTCCTCCGCAGCGTGCAATTGCAGGAAATCCGCAAGCTTTCGCATCGACCGGTCCGCCTCAAAGCGGCGCAAAACCTTGGCTGGCACCTGCACGCCCACAAGGTTCCGGGCCAGCAGCACCCCCAACACGAGGCAGCGCATCAATCCCACGCGTTTAGCTTCCCGCTGCACCAGGTCCCAATCCAGTTCCGGCTCGCTTTCCAGCAGCTTCGCCACATCGCAAACCCAGACCAGCCTCGACCACAAATGCTTGCTGCCGTGCATACAAAGCATCAGCAGCCCTGAGACAGCGTCAAAGTTCGGTACGTCGGCTCCCGCGAGTTTGATTATCCTTCGCCGCGGCCACGCCCAATCCATCCCGAGGTCGTGCCTGTAGCGCGGCTGGGTCAGTTCCAGCCTCCAGCGAAGTTCCAGCACCATTCCATCGTCGGCGCGCTCAAAGTGATATTCGTAGTTGTTCTCTGCTTCGGGAGAGCCATCTTCCCGCACCTCTGTCTTTAGCTCGTATCCGCGCTCTCGCAGTATTTGGGTTGCTCGCTGCAAGTCGCGATGATAGATCAGTACATCCAGATCGCCGGCTGTTCGGGAGGTCATGTCGCCATAGGCAGAGACTCCCAGCACAATGCCCTTGAAAGGCATCGCCGCGATTCCCGCCTGCTCAAACGCACTCAGCACTTTCAGCAATTCCGCAGCATTCGTCAGACAATGGAACGCATTTCGCTCGAACTCGATTTGAGCGAGTTCCAGTGCCTCTGGCGGAGTGTCAGCCTTGTTTGCTGCGAGGCCGAAATAAAGGCTGGGCAAAACGCCGTGCCGCAGTGCGCCCTCGATCGTTTCTTCCCAGCAGGTAATCTCCTTGGCCAGCTCTGCGATTGTCTCCTCACGGCGGCTGGCATTCGCTCGCACAACTGCGCGGAGCAGATTACCCGTGTTGCGATCTATAGTGCGCATCCTCACCTTTCAGCATTGCGTCTTGCAAGCGAGACTTTCCTTCTATCATTGTTCCGCAACTTGAGCGATCAGGTTTGGATCTTTCGAGGCCGCTTCAATCCAAAGTTGCGGCACGTACCCGGAAAGTACCGTGGAATACAGATTACCAATCGCATCCGCGTCATTACGTAAGGCTGTCATGTTTCAGAGGTTGGTGGTATTGCTCTTTCGTAGGGGTCGGTTATTCTCAACTTGCATCTGTGTTAATTCCCTGTACTTCAGAAAGCAATGAGGACAACCCATGCAAGTTGAGCGTGTAAGCACTGAAAATTTGGTAGTCAACTCCATGCCTGATGGTTCTCGAGTTATCCGTAACTCGAAAAACGAGACGGTCTTCGCGCTGAACGCGACTGCCGGTGCGGCCTGGGATGCGTGCTCCTCTGCCACCACCGTAGCCGGTGTAGCCGAAGAGATGCGGCGTTCATTTGATCCTAATGTCACAGACGAACTGGCAGAAGCCTGCATTCTTCAGTTCCAGGAAAAGAACCTGGTCAGCATTTCGGGTTCGACCACGAAGCATACACGGCGTGCGGTTCTGGCCGGGTTGAGCGCTGTTGCGCTTCCGCTCGTCGTCTCTCTCACCGTCGGTGAGCAGAAGGCGCATGCAGAGCAAGCTAAATCGACCGACAAGAGTTGGGATAGGCCGCACGCCAGTGTACCCAAACATCATGGAAAGCCTGGATTCTAGGGCTGTCCTGTCGCGTTCTCGTAAATTGGTTAGTTGCATTGCTTTCGAGATTTCTTTCTCCGATCGACCGGTTGTTCCTCTCTTCCGGGGTTGTTAATTCGAGTCAAATCGCACAAATGGCGGCCGGTAACGGCCGCCATTTGTGCATCTGTGTCGGTTAGTCTTCTAGACATGACGTCCCGCGGCAACTTCGAGTTCGGCATCAATGCATTCGATTCCTTCATTCGTATCGAATCCGCCGACTCCGAAATTCTCGATGTACTTGAGCGGTATATATTCCCGCCGCTGCCTCGGCTCAGATCCGAGCTATCCTCTCCGGATATTGTTTTGCGCGTCGACAGGAATGCCCAGGGTTTTGACGTCCTGATGAACCACCGCCCGACGGCGTCGGCTATCACACTCCGCGACGCTGCACTCGCCGCCGTCAAGTCACTCGATGATGCTGTGGTTCATCGCATGAAGTCGTTTCGCGCCGTGCATGCAGGCGCGGTGTTTATCGACGAAAAGGCGTTGCTCTTTCCGGGCTCAACACACGCAGGAAAGTCTTCGCTTGTAGCCGAACTTCTCCGGCGCGGAGCATCTTGTTTCTCCGACGAATACGCTCTCATCGACAACGAAGGACAAGTGCATTCATACCCGCGTCCGCTTCTGCTCCGCAACGGTAGGCCGCAGCAGTCGCTGGTCCTTCCTGAAGATCTCAATGCGAGTTACGCCGTCCGCACAGCGCCTGTAGGCTGGATACTGGCCCTCGATTATGTTCCTGGCGGAGAATGGGACGTGCAGGAGATGGCGCAGGGCGAGGCTGTCATGCTTTTGCTGCGCAACACGCCTCACGAAATGGCAGAGTCGCCCGAGATGGTGGAATTCTTCCTTCGTGTAGCCGCCAACGCGGCGTGCTTCGCAGGACAGCGCTGCGATGTTGCCGAAGCTGCGACGCACATCATCAATCTGATTGGACAAAAATAAACGCGCGCCTCTGCCCCAGGAAGAAGAGGCGCGCATTTTTCTATGGAACGGTAACGGTTGTGGTATTGGACGGGGAGCTCTCAACGCCGGAGGAGTCGACGCTGGTTACGTAGTAGTTGTAGCTCTGTCCACTCTGTACACTCGAGTCCGTGTAGGCGGTTTGGGTGTCCATCGACACCACCGCCGCAAACGAAGTAGATCCGTTTGGTGCCCGATATACCTTGTATCCCGCAATGGGATCGGTGGAACCTGTTGGTGCAGCCCAGCTCAATTCGACCTGGTGCGGATTGCCGGTTCCGCTCAGGCTCACCGACGCCGTTGAGTTCGTCGAGGAGTTGCTGCTGACCGTCAACTGCCCGGTTGCCGCTCCTGCCGCGGTGGGATCGAAAGTCAGCGTGACACTGATGGCCTGGCCCGGATTCAGTGTAGCCGGCAGGCTAACCGGCGAAGCCGCGAAGCCGCTTCCCGTGACGGCAACTGAATTCACGGTCACCGGTGCCGTACCGGTCGAAGTCAGCGTCAGCGTCTGGGTTGTTGCGTTGTTGACTACGACGGCGCCAAACGCGATGCTGCCGGTATTCAGAGTCAGAGCCGGCGTTGCAGCATTCAACTGCAGCGAAAGCGTCTGCGAAGTGCTTCCGGTTGATGCTGTCAGCGTTACGGATTGCGCGCTGGTGACGGCCGCGGCATTGGCCGAGAAGGCGGCAGTTTTCGCGGTTGCCGGCACCGTAACTGAACTGGGCACGGTCACCGAGCTGCTGCTGCTTGAGATTGAAACGCTCAGACCGCCGGTCGGCGCTGAACCGGACAGGGTCACGGTGCAGGCATCCGCCAGCGCTCCCGTAATCGAGGTGCTGCTGCAGGACACTGCACTGACCGTCGGCGTGACAGTTGTGCCGGTGCCGCTCAGGCTGACCGTGGCCGTCGGGCGCATTGCTCGCAATGGTCAATTGCCCGGTTGAAGAGCTGGCACTGGTGGGGTTGAACTGAACCGTCAGCACCGTCGCCTGTCCCGGATTCAGGGTGGCGGGGAAACTTCCTCCCGAAACCGAGAAGCCCGTTCCGGAGATCGAATCCGAGTTGAGGTTGACTGCAACCGTGCCGCTCGAGGTCACCGTCACTGACTTGGTCACGGCTGTTCCCACCGCAACATTGCCAAACGAGAGCGAGGTGGCGTTCAGGCTCAGAGCCGCCGTGGCGGCGTTGAGTTGCACGGCGACCGACCGCGCGGTGCTTCCGGTCGTCGCCGTCAGGGTGACCGACTGCGCACTGGTGACCGAAGCCGCATTGGCAACGAATGAGGCCGTAGATGCGCCGGCCGGTACCGAAACACTGGCAGGCACCGTTACAGAGCTGCTGTTGCTCGCCGAGAAACGCTCAGGCCGCCGGTGGGCGCTGAACCGGACAGGGTCACGGTGCAGGCATCTGCCAGCGCTCCCGTAATCGAGGTGCTGCTGCAGGACACTGCACTGACCGTCGGCGTGACGGTTGTGCCGGTGCCGCTCAGGCTGACCGTGGCCGTGGGCGCATTGCTCGCGATGGTCAATTGCCCGGTTGAAGAGCTGGCACTGGTCGGGTTGAACTGAACCGTCAGCACCGTCGCCTGTCCCGGATTCAGGGTGGAAGGGGAAGCTGCCTCCCGAAACCGAGAAGCCCGTTCCGGAGATCGAATCCGAGTTGAGGTTGACGGCAACCGTGCCGCTCGAGGTCACCGTCACGGAATTGGTCACCGCTGTTCCAACGGCAACGTTGCCAAACGAGAGCGAGGTGGCGTTCAGACTCAGAGCCGCCGTGGCGGCGTTGAGTTGCACTGCGACCGACCGCGCGGTGCTTCCGGTCGTCGCTGTCAGGGTGACCGACTGCGCACTGGTGACCGAAGCCGCATTGGCAACGAACGTGGCCGTAGATGCGCCGGCCGGTATTGAAACACTGGCAGGCACCGTTACAGAGCTGCTGCTGCTTGCAAGAGAAACGCTCAAACCGCCAGTGGGCGCTGAACCGGACAGGGTCACCGTGCAGGCATCCGCCAGCGATCCCGTAATCGATGTGCTGCTGCAGGACACCGCGCTCACCGTGGGAGTGATGGTTGTGCCAGTTCCACTCAGGCTCACTGTTGCCGCCGGAGCATTGCTTGAAATGCTCAGCTGCCCGGACATTGTGCTCGCAGTTGTCGGATCAAATTGAACCGTCAACACCATCGCCTGTCCCGGATTCAGTGTGGCGGGGAAACTTCCTCCCGAAACTGAGAATCCAGTTCCCGAGATCGAGTCGGAGTTGAGGTTGACGGCAACTGTGCCGCTCGAGGTCACGGTCACTGGCTTCGTCACTGCTGTGCCGACGGAAACATTGCCGAACGACAGGGAACTCGCACTCAGGCTCAACGCTGGAACTGCCGCATTCAGTTGCATCGCAACACTCTGCGATGATCCATTCGCGCTCGCCAAAATCGTCGCTGTCTGCGACGTGCTCACCGAGTTTACGGTCGCGGTCAATGACGCTGAGGATGCACCGGATGCCACAATTACGCTGGCAGGCACCGTTACTGCACTGTTATTGCTCCCCAGTGCGACGCTCAAACCGCCGGACGGAGCTGCCGAACTGAGTGATACGGTGCACGCCGTCGTACCCGCACCGGTAAAGGAACTGCTACCGCACGAGAGCGCGCTGATCGATGCTGTCAAAGGTGCAGCCGATCCACTCAGACTGATTGATGTGGTTCTTGAAACCGTTCCTTGCGTCGCGCTCAGCGTTACGGTTTGCGAAGAGGCCACGCTTGATACGTTAGCCGTGAAACTCGCGCTCGTTGCGCCTGGCGGCACCGACAACGAGACAGGCACGCTCACCGCGCTGCTGCTGCTTGACAGGTTGACGGTCATGCCGCCGCTCGTAGCAGGCGCGCTCAACGTCACATTGCAGCTATCTGTGCCGGACCCGATCATCGATGAACTTGCGCAGCTGAGTCCCGCCAACGAAGCCGTCGAAGAAGAAGCACCTCGACCGTGCAGCTTTACGATTCCTCCGACGTTGACCTTGGAACTCGTCACTCCGTTCACGCTCAACTGTCCGGTCGAGTCCGTGGCGGAGCCTGGATCGTAGCCAACCTTCACCGTGATGCTGCCACCAGCGGCCAGCGTTGCCGGCAGGCCTGCCATCTGTACCGGGAAAGTATTGCTGGAGGTGCTCAACTCTGCGATCTGCACCGATAACGTGCCCGAGTTTGTTATAGAGACATTTCGATACACCGGTGTCCCGATACTTACGTCACCGAAGTCAACAGTTTCAGGATTAACCACCAGCGTCTGGGTGCTCGCGCTTGTCGATGAGAATGGCTTGGTGTCCGAACCGCAGCCTGAGATGCCGAAGGTGAGCAGCAGGGAGGAGGCTCCAAACGCCAAAGCGCAGGTCGCCTTTCGCTGTCTGCTGGACGTGCTCGATCTTCTTTTTGTCTGGATATCTTGCGGCTGACCTGCCGCTCTCTTCTCTTCAAATAGAAAAAACAAAATATTGCGGAACTCGTACATCAGCTCACCTGTGCCAATGGAATATGGCGCTCAAGTCAGCCAATGCAGAAAGCCAGAACTAGAAGGAAGGGTATATATGCTGCATTGGTTGACTATGAGAAGGATCGACCTTGGGAGGACACCGGTACAGGTGACGATAGTCACGGATGGTGTATGTACCAGTTACCTTTGTACCAATCGCGCAACACATTGCACCATTTGCAGTTGAATCGTGGTCATGGCGCGAAGGTGGTAGTCGAAGAGGGCCGATAAAGTCTGCAAAATGATGATCATCGTGGTGACCAGTAACCTATCAAAATGATTACCAGATTGCCTAAAATGCGCGGCAGCTTCATTGCAGAACCTGCCGCGCATTTTCTATGGAACGGTGACGGTTGTGGTATTGGACGGGGAGCTCTCAACGCCAGAGGAGTCGACGCTGGTTACGTAGTAGTTGTAGCTCTGTCCACTCTGTACACTCGAGTCCGTGTAGGCGGTTTGGGTATCCATCGAATTCAGCACCGCGAACGAATTGGTAGTGCCCAGTGCCCGATATACCTTGTATCCCGCAATGGGATCGGTGGAACCTGTTGGTGCAGCCCAGCTCAATTCGACCTGGTGCGGATTGCCGGTTCCGCTCAGGCTCACCGACGCCGTTGAGTTAGTCGAGGAGTTGCTGCTGACCGTCAACTGCCCGGTTGCCGCTCCTGCCGCGGTGGGATCGAAAGTCAGCGTGACACTGATGGCCTGGCCCGGATTCAGTGTAGCCGGCAGGCTAACCGGCGAAGCCGAGAAGCCGCTTCCCGTGACGGCAACCGAATTCACGGTCACCGGGGCCGTACCGGTCGAAGTCAGCGTCAGCGTCTGGGTTGTTGCGTTGTTGACTACGACGGCGCCAAACGCGATGCTGCCGGTATTCAGAGTCAGAGCCGGCGTTGCAGCATTCAACTGCAGCGAAAGCGTCTGCGAAGTGCTTCCGGTGGATGCTGTCAGCGTTACGGATTGCGCGCTGGTCACGGCCGTGGCATTGGCCGAGAAGGCGGCAGTTTTCGCGGTTGCCGGCACCGTAATTGAACTGGGCACGGTCACCGAGCTGCTGCTGCTCGCAGATAGAAACGCTCAGGCCGCCGGTGGGCGCTGAACCGGACAGGGTCACGGTGCAGGCATCCGCCAGCGCTCCCGTAATCGAGGTGCTGCTGCAGGACACTGCACTGACCGTCGGCGTGACGGTTGTGCCGGTGCCGCTCAGGCTGACCGTGGCCGTCGGCGCATTGCTCGCAATCGTCAATTGCCCGGTTGAAGAGCTGGCACTGGTCGGGTTGAACTGAACCGTCAGCACCGTTGCCTGTCCCGGATTCAGGGTGGAAGGGAAACTTCCTCCCGAAACCGAGAAGCCCGTTCCGGAAATCGAATCCGAGTTGAGGTTGACTGCAACCGTGCCGCTCGAGGTCACCGTCACTGACTTGGTCACGGCTGTTCCCACCGCAACGTTGCCAAACGAGAGCGAGGTGGCGTTCAGGCTCAGAGCCGCCGTGGCGGCGTTGAGCTGCACGGCGACCGATCGCGCGGTGCTTCCGGTTGTCGCCGTCAGGGTGACCGACTGCGCACTGGTGACCGAAGCCGCATTCGCAACGAACGTGGCCGTAGATGCGCCCGCCAGTACCGAAACACTGGCAGGCACCGTTACAGAGCTGCTGTTGCTCGCCAGAGAAACGCTCAGGCCGCCGGTCGGCGCAGGCCCTGACAAGCTCACCGTGCACGTGTCCGCCAGCGATCCCGTTATCGAGGTGCTGCTGCAGGATACTGCACTGACTGTCGGCAAAGCGGCTGTTCCGGCGCCGCTCAGGTTCACGATTGTGGCGGGCGCATTGCTGGTGATGGTGACTACTCCGGTGTAGTTCCATCCCGGACTTTGAAGGGGACTGAAAGTAGTGGTCATCATCGCAGTCTGCCCTGGGTTCAAGGTAACTGGAGTCGTGATTCCGATTGCTCCGAATAGGGAACCTGCCACGGAGATAGATGAAATTGTCACCGGCGCTGTACCTGAAGAGGTCACTGCTACGGGCGCGGTAGCCGTTGTGCCCACAGCAACATTTCCAAACGACACCGATGGGGCGCTGACAGTTAATGCCGGTGTACCCATCGCTGGAGAAAGGGCAATCGCATAAGTGGTGGTGACGCCTCCGGCTTGCGCCGTGATGATTGCAGTCTGGGGCGCGCTTACAGCAGCGGCTTTTGCGCTGAATCCGGCAGTTGACGCGCCGGATTTCACCGTCACACTGGCAGGCACCGTTACCGCCGAACTATTACTCGTCAGACTGACTCGAATTCTGCTGCTGGTCGTTGATGACAGGTAAACCGAGCAGGCATCTGTCGTCGCGGTGTTTAATGCGTTGGAGGTACACGAAATCTTGCTCAAAAGCGGCGTTGCCGAGGCCGCAGACACTCCGGATAGCAGCACACAACTGGTTAGGAAGAGCTTCGAGAGATTATTCAGAAGAATTTGAATAGAAGGACGATTCCAATCAACCGCTTTAAACTTAGCCATCTAGGACCCTTTAAGGCGCACACGTATCCCGCATGCGCTCCGAGCAGTGCTCGGGCACATCAAAAGCAACAAATTCGCTTTTGTTCTTATGCTCGCAAAAACCGCAGAGCGTGTCGTTGCGTTTGAGCAATTAGTTGACCTTCAGGGTCTCGTACAGGAGAGTTTTCGGCCGTGACTCGTGTCACTATCGGAACTCAATAAGGTTACTTTAGTGTTACTGAATATATAGGCATAATTTTGTAGGTAATACTTTGTAAATAAAGCATCTTGCGGTTGTTTTTTCCGCTGTTTAAGCGGTGAATAACGTTTACTCTTCAGGAAAAATTTGGAGCGAAAACGCAGACATTAGCGATACGACACAGTCGATCAGTAACACCTCAGTAACATGGTGGGATAGCCGAGGAGCGATACCGTGCGCGCCTGGCTCGCGACCGGGATAGACCTGCCCGGCCGGGCGAATGCGCCAATATTCCGCAGCGCAACGATTTTCAGTCGCAGGTCTTTATGCGCGCGCAGGAATTCACAGTTCGATGATCGAGAAAAGGAAGAGAGAACCAAGGAAACAAGTGGTGCCGTCAAGCCAAATACAACAATTAACCATGCCACGAATTACGCATCGGGTGTGAGCTTTTGGCCGTTGCCAAACGAGGCAACTGGTACTTGAATGGATGTCTGCTGGAACAGCCACTCTGCATCGCAGCCAAGTACCTGGGCGATCTGTTCTTGCATCTGTTTCCCTGGGACGCGGACCCCATTGATGATCCGGCTGAGATAGGCCTCATCAATCCCTACCAGCTTAGCCAGACGATTTTGACGCATCCCGGTCGTGTAAACGCGCAGCTTAAGATTCGGGTAAATCCATCTTTCCTTCACGGCAACGGGCGTGGCACCGTCGTTTGCGATCGGGGAAGTTTGCTCTTTCGTCTCTGTGAACACTTATCCTCCAGCTGCTTCATAAGGGGCAGAACTTCAACGTAGGGCAGAAGCCAAAAAGTTGCCAGCCCCATTTGGTAATCCCACTGGACTTTTGTGGTAATGGCGTAAAAGTTACTGCTTTTTGACGGGCCATTAAATCAATAATTCGCAGTTATTCCGCAAAGTTAGTCAACATACCGCAGCTTTGTGGCAGCCATTTTTTTGTGCGGACCGCGACGGGAGCATCCATCCAAGATTTGCAGGCGATCGAATGCCGCGTCCGAGCCGACGAGCGGCAGAAGCGGTAAACGATGCCGACGTCATCCACGTCCATCGAAGCTGCTCGAATAGTCGCTCAAGATGGGCAACAACGACCTTGCCGCCAGCATCCCATGCACTGCACGTGGACCCCATACCCCAAGGGAGAGAACAATGAGCGTTGATACGATCGAGAAATTATTTATAGCGGAGTTGAAGGATCTGTACTCGGCCGAAAATCAGATCACCAAGGCACTTCCAAAGATGGTGAAAGCAGCGACGTCAGCTGACCTGAAGAAGGCATTCGAGAACCATTTACGCGAAACCGAAGGGCAGATCGAGCGGCTCGTGGAAATCTGCAACATGCTTGGGACCAATCCCAAGGGCAAATCGTGCGAAGGCATGAAGGGCGTGCTGAGTGAGGGCTCTTCGATGCTGGAGGAAGTGGAGGCGGGCGACGTGAGAGACGCTGCCCTTATCTCCGCGGCGCAGCGTGTGGAGCACTACGAGATGGCGGCCTATGGCACCGTGAGAACCTATGCCGAACTCCTCGGACAGCCGCAGGTGGCCAAACTGCTTGAGAAAACGCTGGAAGAGGAAAAGGCGGCCGATCAAAAGCTCACTGCCATATCGGAGACGGTAAACGCACAGGCCCAGCAAAACGCATAACCAACTACGCGGGGTCGGGCAGCCCGATCCCGCGTAAAAACCTGACAAATTGATATAATGGTAGGGTGACTACAACTGCGCTTGATTCCATCCCCAATCGCGCCCCCAGCGAGACATCTTCCGATCAGAAGCGGGTACTTCTGCTAAAACCGCGCGGCTTCTGCGCCGGTGTTGTTCGCGCCATTGATATCGTCAAGATTGCGCTGGAAACCTTTGGCGCGCCTATCTACGTTCGCCGCGAAATCGTTCACAACCGGTATGTCGTGAACGAGTTGGCGGAAAAGGGCGCCATTTTCGTCCACGAAATCGATGACGTGCCCGATGGCCAGCGCGTAATCTACTCCGCGCACGGAGTGTCGCCGGCTGTGCGTGAACTGAGCAAAGGACGCGGCCTGAAGGTAATTGACGCGACCTGTCCCCTCGTCACCAAGGTCCACATCGAGGCGGTCAAGTTTGCCAAGCAGGGGTATTCGCTGGTGCTGATCGGGCATCGCGATCACGATGAGATCGAGGGCACCCTGGGCGAGGCCCCCGATGTAACGCAAGTGGTTTCGAATGTGGCAGAAGTAGCCGCTCTGGAGGTTCCAGATCCCAACCGGGTCGCCTACCTGACGCAGACCACACTTTCGCTGGACGAGGCCCGCGACATCATCCACGCGCTCAAGGAAAAGTTTCCCAATATCGCCGGCCCTCACTCGCAGGACATCTGCTACGCGACTGAGAATCGCCAGGTTGCGGTGCGCAATGTTGCGCACAACGCCGATCTGGTTCTGGTCGTTGGTTCGACGAACAGTTCCAATTCCAACCGGCTCGTTGAGGTTTCCCGCAATCTTGGGACGATCGGGTATCTGATTGATAACTCCCAGGCCATCGACCCCAAGTGGCTCGAGGGAGTGACCACGGTCGCGGTTACCGCGGGCGCTTCGGCCCCCGAAGTGCTGGTCGAAGACGTCGTCAATTATTTGCGTCAAAACGGCTATTCCAACGTCGAAGAAGTTGAGGTAATGCCCGAGAATGTGCGTTTTGGGCTGCCTCCTGAAATCGTTCAGGCTATCGGAGTTCCGGGGGGAACGCAGTCGGTTCAAGTCCGCTGATTTCGAGTGGTGTGAGCCGTTCCTGCGGACAAGCCGCGAATCATCCAGCGGGTCAAGGGCCAGGTAGGGCCGGGTTTTCGTACGGAAGCCTGCGGCGTGAGAAATTGCGCTGCCACGGCTTCTGAATCCGGGTATTTTTGTTCCATTGAGGACCGTATATCGCAATGAGTATCCAGCAGGGTAAGACACAATCCGCGGCACCCAGGTTCGGCCGTATGGATGCCGCTCTTGCGGATGTCGAAGCCGCCATTCATCGTTCCAGCGACTATTTGCTTTCTCTCCAGCATCCCGAGGGGTATTGGGGCGGGGAACTGGAAGCGGACTCGATGCTGGAAGCCGACTATATCTTCCTGCATACGCTGCTCGAGTCAGGCGATCCGGAGCGGCTGAAGCGCGCCTGCACTGAGATGATGCGGTACCAGAAGGAAGACGGCAGTTGGAGTCTCTATCCCGGTGGCGATGGCAACATTTCGCTTTCGGTGAAGTGCTATTTTTCCGCCAAGCTGATGAATATTCCGGCGACTGATCCAAGGCTCGTGAAGTGCCGCGAATGGATCCTGGCGCACGGCGGCGTAACGGAGTGCAACACGTTTACCAAGATGTATCTCTGCGCGCTCGGCCAGTATGACTACGATGCTGTGCCTGCGATTCCGCCGGAGATCGTCCTTTTTCCGAATTGGTTCTACTTCAATATCTACGAGATTTCCGCATGGTCGCGTTCGATTCTTGTGCCACTGGCGATCATCTACGCCAAGAAGCCGTACAAGAAGATTCCGTCAGAGCACAGCATCGATGAGCTATTCGTCGGCGGCCGAACCAACTCAAATTTGCGCCTGCATTGGGATCGCAAGAATTTCATTTCGTGGCGAAATTTCTTCATCGTGATCGATCGCATCACGCATTGGTTCGAGGCGGTTCACATTCGTCCGTTGCGCAAGCTGGCGTTGAAGAAGGCGGAGAAGTGGATGCTGGACCGGCTGGAAATGTCGGATGGTCTTGGCGCGATTTATCCGGCGATGCTGAACGCGATTCTTGCGCTGCGCTGCCTGGGATATTCCGAAGACGATCCGCAGGTGATTCGTGCACGCGACGAGTTTGAAAAGCTGGGAATCGAAGCGCCCGCAAGCGACGCGATGCCGGAGCCGACCTTCCGCATGCAGCCTTGTGTATCGCCGGTGTGGGACACGGCGCAGGCGCTCTTCGCGCTAGGCGAGGCAGGAGTGCCGCGCACCGATCCGCGCATGCTGAAGGCCGCCGACTGGCTGCTGTCGAAGGAAGTGCGTCACAAGGGCGACTGGGCTGTGAAGGTTCCGAAGACGGAACCGGGCGGCTGGTACTTCGAGTACAACAACGAGTTCTATCCCGATACCGACGACACCGCGCAGGTGCTGCTGGCGCTGAGCAAGGTGGACAATCCCCGCGAGCGCTATCAGCACCAGGTGGTGCAGCGCGCCATTGAGTGGGAGTTTGCCATGCAGTGCCGCAACGGCGGCTGGGGCAGCTTCGACAAAGACAACACCAAGATGATCTTCCAGTACATCCCGTTTGCGGATCACAACGCGATGCTCGATCCGCCGACGGTGGACATTACGGGGCGCATGCTGGAGATGCTGGCTGGCTACGGCTACACGCGCAGGACAAGCGCGTGCAGAAGGCCATCAAGTTCATCCTGAGCGAGCAGGAGCCGGATGGAAGCTGGTTCGGGCGCTGGGGCGTGAACTACATCTACGGAACGTTCCTCGTGCTGCGCGGACTGGATGCGATCGGGTTCGATCACAACGAGCCGCAGGTGCAGCAGGCGGCGGAGTGGATCCGCATGGTGCAGAACTCCGGACGGCGGCTGGGGCGAAACCTGCGGCAGCTACGACGATCCGAACACGCGCGGCGTGGGACCAAGCACTCCGTCGCAGACTGCGTGGGCACTGCTCGGACTGCTGGCCGCCGGCGACGATCGATCGGATTCGATTGCCAAAGGCGTTCGCTGGCTGCTGGAACGGCAGCTAATCGACGGCAGCTGGGACGAGTCGATGGGCGAAGGCGCGCAGAAGGAAGGCATCATCACAGGAACAGGATTCCCCAAGGTTTTTTACCTCGCGTACACGATGTATCGGCAGTACTTCCCGCTCATGGCGTTGACTAGCTATGTGCGAGCGATTGAGCGTGCTTCTTAGCAACAGGGTCAGCGTCCGATGTACTGCTGAAAGTTTCTAGGAACGAAGAAAAAGTTTTGAACGGGGCTATCGCCTCGGAGGGATAAATAGTAATGGCTATTCCGATTTCCCAGGTGTGGACGGTTGCCACATATGTCTGGAAGAAGAAGCTCGCGGGTGTGAAGCGCTATCCAACGGTGCTGATGCTGGAGCCGCTCTTCCGCTGCAACCTGGCCTGCGCCGGTTGCGGCAAGGTGCAGTATCCGCCGCACATTCTGAAGAAGCAGCTTTCGCCCGAGGAGTGCTTTGCCGCGGTTGAAGAGTGCGGCGTGCCGATGGTGGCGATTCCGGGCGGCGAGCCGCTGCTGCATCCGCAGATCGTCGACATTGTGAATGGCCTGGTGGCGCGCAAGAAGTATGTCTACATGTGCACCAACGCGCTTGAATTGAAGAAGCGGCTGCACGAATTCACGCCTTCGAAGTATCTGACGTTTTCCGTTCACCTCGATGGTCAGCGCGAGCATCACGATTTTTCCGTATGCCGCGAAGGCGGATACGACATCGCGGTCGAAGGCATCAAGGAAGCGGTCAAGCGCGGGTTCCGCGTGACTCCCAATTCGACTTTCTTCGATGGCACCGACCCCAACAGCGTGCGCGCGCACTTTGACGAGATGATGGCCATCGGCGTTGAGGGAATCGTGCTGTCGCCTGGATACAGCTACGACAAGGCGCCAGATCAGACGCACTTCATGGGACGTGCACGCGTGCGCAAGCTTTTCCGCGCTATTCTTGTCGAACCGCAAGAAGTCGTGGAAGTTCAATATGTCGCCGTTGTTTCTTGAGTTCCTGATGGGCGATCGCAACTACGATTGCACCCCATGGGGTTCGCCGGCCTACAACATCTTCGGCTGGCAGAAGCCTTGCTACCTGCTGCAGGATGGATACGCCGAGACCTTCAAGGAGTTGATGGAGACGACGAAGTGGGAAGAGTACGGCGTCGGCAGCGGCAATCCCAAGTGCGCGAACTGCATGGTCAGCTGCGGTTACGAACCGACCGCGGTGCTCGACGGCTTCCTGACGCTGAGCGGATTCTGGGGCATGGTGAAGGGAACATTCAGCAGCTACAAGAGCAAGCACGCGCTGAAGCAGCTCAATGAGTGGGATACGCACTCGCATGCACCGCTGGTGCAGATTGAGAAGACTGCGCCGCGCCCTTGAGGAGACAAACGCATGAGCGCTGAGGTGCTGAAATATACGCGCGAAGAAATCGAAGCGCTGGAGATTGCTCCCGGTGCCGTCCACGAAAATCTTGAAGGCTGGATTCCGGAGCTTGCCGGCGAAGATGATCTTCGCCAGGCGTTGGAGAAGGCCTTCGACTATCGCGGCGACGTGACGCTTACGTTGAAGAACGGCGAGCGCGTTGAGGCGTACATCTTCAATCGTCAGACGGGTGCAACGCTGGCGGATTCGTATGTGCAGTATTTTTCGCCGAAGTCCCCGAACAAGCTGAAGCTCAGCTACGCCGAGATTGCGCGTCTGGAGTTCAGCGGCAAGGATCGCGCGGCGGGCAAGCATTGGGAAGACTGGCTCAAGGCCTACAACGAACGCAAGGCGGCAGGCGAGAAGAATATTGCGCTGGTTCCGGAAAAGCTCGACTGATAGAAGCCCCGAGTCGCGCGCCGGAATGCCCTACGGCTCCGTGTAGTAGTGCGTCATAGTGCGGACCTGCAGGCCCGGGCGGCTTACCTTCACTTCGACCGATCGTAGTTCAACGCCGTTTGAAGCAGGCGGCGGGCTGAATGAGAGCGCGTAATACCAATCGGCATCATCGAGCAGTCTCGCCAGATCAGCGGTGATGTCACTGCTTTTTGCAATCACGCGGCCGCCAGTTTGCTGCGCCAGCATCGGCAGGCTTAGAGCGGCCGGTCCGGCATTCGATGAGGTTGCTTCCGCGCTCGCCGCTTCCTGATTTAAACGCGCACCTGCGCTAGTGTCGTCACGGGTCCCGAGAGCATCCAGTGTCACCTGCGAAGTGCGCAGGTCATTGAGGATCGTTACGACCTCGTCGAAATAGGACTTGCGAGCCTTGGGCGACAATTGAACAAATTCAGCATCGGACAGCGGCGGCCATTCTGCTCCTATCCAGATAAGAATGGTGCGGCCGCCGAGGTGGTGTTGCTCCTGGGCGATACCATCAAGTACCGCAAGTGAGTCTTTGAAGTGGACCTGGAGGCAATTCGCCACATCTGCTTCGTTGGAGCCGTTGTCGGTCCCGCCGACAGCGCCTGGACCTCCGCCATCTGCTGCCTTTGCGACTTAACCACTCGCTGGCGCACACACATTGGAATGCAGATTCTTGGTCATGTTTACGAAGGCCTTGCCGACCACATTGCGATCCCGCGTAGCTCCGGTCGCCTTCAACTTGCCGTTGGACCACAGGACAAATGAAGTCGGATAGGGCAGTGCAGAGTGGCTCTGCGCGAGGTATTTGAAGATCCCAGCCTTGGCTGCTTCGAGAGTCTGCGGAGTGCTGTTGACAGCGTCGAGCAGTATGACGATTTCCGTGGCGTCATTCAAAGCCTCGCCGTCGATGGCGTGGAATGTGGCCAGCTTGCGGGGCTGATGGTTGTCGAAGATCGCAAAGTCTCTGGCTTCGAGATCGGTGACAGGCTTGCCGTTATCGTCGGTCACCTGCACATTGAGCGTGATGCGATGGTTGGCCTGAAACTCGCGTTCGCGGTCTTCCTTTGTGCGGGTTTTCAATGTGGGATTCTGGGCGGCAACCGTCTGTGCGGACAAAGCGATGAGCATGAGGCTGGCAATCTGTTGAATCAGGAAACGACCCATATTTCGTTCAAACCTCATGCGCCTACGATACTCGGACGACTGCCGATTTCGATCGGTAGCTCGCGAAGAGCAGAGTGCGTTTGGTTTTAGTTCCTGCCGGTTTGCTGCAAAATGTGTGCATTGCAGCGAATTATATGCAATCTGCAAGAACTTCGAGAGCTCCAACTGATTGAAGCCAAAGGCCAAATGTTCCTGTATGGCGAAAAGAAAAAGCGATGTATGACTACTCTTGTGCTGGTCTTCTCATCAATTGCATGATGCACCAGATGCTCATAGCCGTATGAAGCAGAACGGCCGGCCACAGCAATATGCCGTAAAATCGCAAGCCGAGGCCCGCATATGCGAGGAGGATTGTGGCTCCGACGTTGTACAGCACCATCGCGGTGACCAAACCAGTCGCAGCACGAGTTTCCCCGTCGAGCCGAGCCAACCAACAAGCAACAGTCAAAGTGAGCAGCGCCAGTCCGGTCAGACGTGCGACGATCAGCGAGACAGACCCATCCAGTGATGAACTGAGCAGAAGCCAGGTCACAACTGACGGAGCCGCCACAAGCATGAGGCCCGTTCCCCCTTCAATCACGGCTGTCACAATGAGCAGTTTTTTCATTTTTGTTTTCCGCAGTATTCATGGAGTCTCCGTTGGTGGGCGGGCGGCCACGATTGCGACCGCCCACTCGAACGAAGATGGGTTTACTGCCGCGCCATTGCCAGTTGAATGGCCTCTTCGGGTTTGACGAGGTGATCCAGGCTCACCGCATCGTCGGCAATGGCGATTTGCACGCCCTTGACCGTACCTGTGAACGAATTCTCCGCCGCCTTATAATCCGGCGACACGGCCGATCCGGTGTCCCTTCCCACGTCGCAGCCATCGTCAGCGGAGAAGATCATCGCCGCCGTAACGGCTACCGGGCCCTGACCTGCCTGCTTGCCATCGACAAAGAGAGTCGCAATACCACCTTTGCCGAGGCCACCGCCCGCGTAGGCAAATTCCATGCGGACCTGGTGCTGGCCAGCCGGCAGCG
Source organism: uncultured Acidobacteriaceae bacterium (assembly GCA_963802565.1). Taxonomy (GTDB): domain Bacteria; phylum Acidobacteriota; class Terriglobia; order Terriglobales; family Acidobacteriaceae; genus Telmatobacter. Next base: position 60,797 of record CAWDJR010000033.1, read on the forward strand.
GACCGGCCGATTCCACATAGAAGTAGTAGATGCCCAAAAAGTTATAACAGTATTTCAGCTTCCCACCCTTGGCGTAGATGCTCCAGCCACCGATGTTCCCGCCCTGGGCAACAATTACCCCCTCGACAGGGCCAGTTGCAGGTACGACAATCTCGGCGGTCACAGAGTGTGACTTGTTCTTGATGTTGATTACCGAGTTCTCCGAGAGACGACCCATGCTGCCAAACAGGATCTGCGACTTTCCCTTGATTAACTGCGGCCTCCCAGCAGTATCGGCGTTGAGACGTGCGCCAAGATTGTCATCGAGCGGCAGCACGTTATAGCGGGTTGCCTCGATGAGCCACAGGCGCTGCAGTTCATGCAGCTTCTCCGGCATCTGTTTGGAGAGGTCATTTGCCTGGCTCCAGTCCGTCTCGACGTTGTAAAGCTCCCAGACATCGTCGTCAAATGCGGGCGTCACTCGCCGATCAAGATCCACGGGGTCTTGTGCCGCGTCACCGCCGTCCAGCCCTTGTGGAAGATGCCGCGATTTCCGAACATCTCAAAGTATTGAGTCTCGTGCTGCTCCGGCGCGTTGGCGTCATTGAACGAGTACGCCATGCTGACGCCCTCGATCGGGTGCTGCTGCACTCCCTCAACAAATACCGGCTGCGGAATCCCCGCAAGTTCGAGAATGGTCGGCGAAACATCGATCACGTGGTGGAACTGCGTGCGAAGCTCGCCCTTTCCTTTCACTCCCTTCGGCCAGTGAATGATGGTGCCGTTGCGAGTGCCGCCCCAGTGCGATGCAACCTGCTTGGTCCACTGGTAGGGCGTATCCATTGCATGTGCCCAGCCGACGGCAAAGTGGTTGTAAGATTCCGGGCCGCCGAGCTTGTCGATGCGCTCCATCAGGAACTCGGGGGTCTCCAATGCGGATGCGCCGTTGAAGTTGATCATCTCGTTAAACGTGCCGTTCAGCGTTCCCTCGCCGGACGCGCCGTTGTCGCCGATAATGTAATAAACGAGGGTGTCGTCGAGCAGGCCGAGTGACTTCAGCGAGTCAATCAGTCGGCCGACGTGGTGATCGGTGTACTCCATGAATCCGGCGTACACCTCCATCTGGCGGCGAAGCACGGGTTTGAGCGCCTCGGGCATGTCGTCCCATGCCGGAATCTCCTTGTGCCGCGGCGTGAGCTTGCAATCGGGTGGGATCACGCCCAGCTTCAACTGGCGGGCGAACGTCTCTTCGCGAAGCTTGTCCCAGCCCTGATCGAATTTGCCTTTGTACTTGTCGGCCCACTCCTTCGGAACATGATGCGGAGCGTGCGTTGCACCGGGTGCAAAGTAGACGAAGAAAGGCTTGTCTGGAATGAGCGCCTTCTGCTGTCCGATCCAATCGATCGCTTTGTTCGTCATATCGTCTACAAGGTGATATCCCTCTTCCGGAGTCTTGTCGGGCTCGACCGGAATAGTGCCTTCATAGAGCGCGGGATACCACTGGTGCGCCTCGCCGCCGATGAATCCATAGAAGTACTCGAATCCTCCACCCCCCGTAGGCCACGCATTGAACGGGCCGGCAGGGCTGGTCTCCCACACCGGAACCTCATGGCATTTGCCGAATTGTGCGGTCGCGTATCCATTCAACTTGAGCGTTTTGGCAAGGGGAGCGCAGGTGTTCGGCAGAATCGAGTTATAACCCGGCGAACCACTGGCGATCTCTGTGATACCACCCATGCCGACGGTGTGATGGTTGCGACCCGTCAGCAGGGCTTGCCGCGTCGGCGAACAAAGTGCAGTGGTATGAAAGCGGTTGTACTTGAGGCCTTCTGAAGCCAACGTCTCAGCAGTCGGCGTGTAGCACGGGCCGCCGAAGGCACTCGACGAGCCGAAACCGGCATCGTCGATGAGAATGATGAGCACATTGGGAGCGCCAGCGGGCGGCCTCAGTTGCGTGATGGGTGGGTACTTGTTCTCGGGATCCTTAGCATCGTACAAAACCAGACCCTTGCGCGGTTGATCCGGAATGGGAAGACATGAACGCTGAATATCGTCGGGAGAGCTCATTAAGTTAACTCCTCGTGCTAAGGGGCCTTCGAGGTGGCCCTTGCCGGATTCGAGACAGGTTAGGTCCCAACTCCGTGGTTTGAGAACTGGTAAAACGAACAGTTGGGGTAAACTCGCTGACAGCCTATGGCACCCATGCGGGATCGGCAATCATTGTCCGATCGGGCAACTCGAATCCCCTATATGGAGGAGAGCGATGTTACGATCCTCGCCAAGTGGAGTTATCCAAAAAATAAGTATGGCCACGCGAAAGCTCATCCTCTATTGCCTGCAAGCAGTTCTGCTCATCGGCGTCACAGCTCTTCTCAGTGCGTGCAGCAGGAACGGCGCCAATACCGGTCCTGCAGTCAAAGTAGGCTCAAGTGACAAGCCGGGCGAGCATCTCTACAGCACCACATTTCCGCTGACCGAGAATCCCCTCAGCGAGGGTGGCGCGTGGTTGGAGGGCAGCGACGGTGGATCCAGTATCTGGGCGGGACATCTCCGGTACGGCTGGCGTTTGTGGGGCGACGTAGAAACCAGCCAGGGAATAGCTCATGGCGTCGATGAACCTACTGAATTTGGCGACCCTACCGCTATTCTCACTGGAACGTGGGGTCCAACGCAGACGGCCACGGCCACAGTCCGGGTAAGCAAGTTGCCGACCGGTCATTGCTGCCATGAAGTTGAACTGCGATTGAGGACAACGATCACTCCCAAAAGCATTACGGGATATGAAGCCTACTGTAGCGTTATGCCCGACAACCAGTATTGTCATATCGCCCGTTGGAATGGCCCCAACGGCAGCTATTGGAATTTCGAGGCGCAGACAGTCAACACATACCTGGTCGATGGCGATGTCATCACGGCCACTGCAACCGGCACAAATCCTACCGTGATCACGCTCTTCAGAAATCACCAGCAAATTCTGGAAGCAAAAGACGTTGGCGCAGCCGGGGGCGGATTTGGAGCCTACGGACCATGGACTTCAGGAAATCCTGGCATTGGTTTCTACGACAACTACGATCGCAATTGGAAGGACTTTGGCTTGTCTTCTTTCAGCGCAACCGACAAGAGCCAGTAATACCTCGCGACTGAAGAATGTTCCGCCACCGTGGTCGACCGCAAGTCTGACCACAGCGGCACGCTCGAGAGATATGCGGATTAGCCGAAGAGGGCAGTGATGACGCGGTTTACGGCGAAGGCGGAACCGTAGGCCAGCACCAGCATGTAAGCGAATTGCAGCGCGGGCCACTTCCAGCTGTTGGTTTCGCGACGAACCACGGCCATGGTGGAGGTGCACTGCATGGCGAAAGCGAAGAAGATCATCAGGGCCACCGCTCCGCCGAGCTTCATGTCGGTGTGCAGCGCGGCTTGCAGGTGCATCGTCTGTGTTTCAGGGTCGGCGCCGTAGAGCGTACCCATGGTAGAGACCATGACTTCGCGTGCCAGCACGCTGGAGATGAGTCCGATGCCGACCTTCCAGTTGAAGCCGAGCGGCGCAATGGCGGGCTCGATGAAGTGTCCAAGTTTGCCGATAACGCTGTCGGCAAGTTCGGGAGCAGTGTAGTGGCCGTTCGCCATCGGCACCGGTGGAATGTGCGCGAGGAGCCAGAGTGCCAGAGTCACACAGAGAATGACAGTGCCGGCCTGGCGCAGAAAAACTTTGGCGCGATCGACGAGTCGCAGGGCCAGCGAGCGAATCGTCGGCATGCGGTATTGCGGCAGTTCGAGGATGAAAGGGGCTTCGCTCGATTTGAGGATTGAGCTCTTAAGCAGGCGCGCAGTAGTCATGGCCGCAACAAATCCGGCGAGATAAAGGCCAAGCATCACGATGGTGCGCAGGCCAAGAAATCCGTGCAGGAATACCATGTTCGGGATGAACGCCGCAATCAGCAACATGTACACAGGCAGTCGCGCCGAGCACGTCATGAATGGTGTCACGAGGATGGTTGCGAGGCGGTCGCGCCTGTTCTCAATGGTGCGCGTGGCCATGATGGCGGGCACGGCGCAGGCATAGGCCGAGAGCAGCGGGATGAATGCCTTGCCATTGAGGCCAATGGTGCGCATCACGCGGTCGGCGATGAGTGCGGCGCGCGCAAGGTAGCCGGAGTCTTCAAGAACTCCGATGAAGAGGAAGAGGAGCAGAATCTGCGGGAGAAAGACGAGCACCGACGAGATGCCCTTCCACGCGCCATCAAGTAACAGCGATTGCAACCACCCTGCGGGCAGCAGCGGACGAACCAGCGATCCCATTTTCGCGAGGATGTCGCCGAAACCGTCACTCATCGGCTGTCCGATGGAGAAGACCACTTCAAAGACGCCAATCACGACAACCAGAAAAAGCAGCGGACCCCAGATGCGATGGAGAAGGATGTTATCGAGCTTGCGGCTGTTCTCTGCCGATAGGGGAGCTTTGTAGCCGGTGTTGCGGCTGACCTGCGCAGCCCATGTATGGGTGCTGGCCGCGTTTCCGAGGACAGGAAGCGAGAGCGGCCGCAGTGCGGCCTGCGGCGAGGCGTGCTGATTGAGAAAGAGAGGAACGGCATCGAGTCCTGTGCCGTGCACTGCGCTGATCAGCGCAACAGGTGCGCCGAGTTCCTTGGCTAGCTTGAGCGGATCGATGAGGCCGCCGCGCGATTCCATCAGGTCGCTCATATTAAGCAGCACCAGGGTCGGCAATCCGAGGGCAAGCACGGGAGCGGCGAGCATCAACTGGCGCGTGAGGTGCAGGGCATCCAGAACCAGGAGCACAGCGTCCGGTTTCGGCGTTCCGGGCATGTTGCCCTTCAACACGTCGATCGATACGCGCGCGTCTTCAGAATAGGGAGTAAGCGAATAAACGCCGGGAAGATCGATGAGCGTGAGGTCGTCGCGGCCCACGCCGGCCATCAGTCCGGAACGCTGCTCGACGGTGACGCCGGGGTAGTTGGCGACTTTTTGACGCAAGCCAGTCAGGCGGTTGAAGAGCGTGGACTTTCCCGAGTTAGGCGGACCAATGAGGACCACGGTGCTGAGATCCCCAGTGCGGGGACCGAGAGGGGCTTCAAACGCCGGGGTCTCACAGCATGCATTCATCTGGGCACACCGGCAAATTCGTGAATCTCTAACTCGTCTGGATTTTGGGACTGAGATTTCGCAGCGATCTTTTCGAGCTCAATGTCGATGGCGATCTGAGAGGCGTCGGTGGATGTGACACGGATAGCCTCGGCCGTTTCTCTCCGCAGCGCAATCTGCATGCCGTCGATGCTGTAAACCGTTGGGTCGCCAGCCGGGGCGCGACGCAGCACCGTTACCAGCGCGTTGGGCACGAAACCCATGTGCATCAGATAGTTTTGTACGGAGTCGGGTAGATCGAGGGCGACCAGCGTCGCTGATTCTCCGATGCGCAGATCCGTTAGAACGCTCACCTGCCGAACTCCCGCCGGTTGCCGAAAAGGCAGCACCCTATAAGTACGACCAGAATGGTCTGAGTTCAGTATACGACCATTTTGGTCGGAATCGCAAATGATACTCGGGATTGGTCCTGCCCGATGAGACTTCATGGCCCGACCCCCTGGAAGGCTGCCTGGGCGATTCGCCCTTGCCTGCCTTATCGACCCCTTCAGAACCTTCTTCAACCACTACCGGATTTGTGACTATTCTTATCCGTGGTAGTCCCTCAAGGATGTGATTTGGGTCACTTAATACATGTTCTCCAAGTTGAAAGAGAGTGGCGTTCTCAGGAGGAGAAGATCATGAATGCGAGCAAGTTCCGCGCATCGGTGAAGGAACAGATTCCGCCGGAGGGGTTGACCGTGCCGCTGGCCGCGTTGTGGTGGGATGCGAAGGGCGAGTGGGCGCAGGCGCACGCGCTGGTCGACGAGCTGGAAACTCAGGATGGGATGGCGGTACACGCTTTTCTTCATCGCAAAGAGGGTTCGCTCTCCAATGCGGAGTACTGGTATGAGCGAGCAGGGCGGAAGTTTTACCGCGCATCGCTGGAGGAGGAGTGGGAGGCGCTGGTCGCGGGATTGCTGGGAAGCTAGCGGCGCTGATCCATCATTTGCGGCCCGCGAGGCTGCAGGTTGAAGCGTTGCAGACAACAGTTACACACACTAAGTTCGATTCTAAGGACTGCGCCAGACTGTCCCGAGAGATGGTCGAAAAGGCTCGCTCTCTGCAACCGTCAAGTACGCCACCGCCGCCCGCTGCTCCAACCTGCACATTTCAAACATAAAAATCAAGTCGCAGTTTTGCAGGCAATTAAGTTCGTTTAAGGCACAATCATCGTGAGCCGCGGAACATCCGCCGTGCGGCCCAACGGGCGGAAAAGGGGGTACCCCCACCCCCCCTACAAAATTTGCAGTTTTCCACAAAAGTTTGCAGGTAATTCGATTCCGAAACTACGACCAAATTAGTCGGCCGCCGGACTGCGACGGTACAGCTCCACTGCGTAGATGCCAACTTCGTTGTACTCTGCGGCAACCGAACCGCAGTTTATCGGCTGTGGAGGGGGCGGGTGATACGCGTCATTATTTCTTTCGGCGAGCCATGACGTTCGCTTCTGATTCGATATAGCAGGTAAGCCACAACGGCGACATTGATTACGAGTACGAGGATCTTGATTGCGGTTGGACGGTGGAAAATCTCGTAAACCTCCACCGGCACCAGCGAGGACGTGATGATGACGGTGAACCACTCGGCCCAGCGTTTCATCAGCCACAAACCGATGCCCTCCGTGAGGAAGAGGCCTGCGTAGATAAAGCTGACAATTCCGAATTTCCTCATGTTCTCGGGAGAAATGTTGGTGGCCTTCTCAATGGCATTACTGATCATGCGTGTGCCAGGATCGAAGCCGAGCATCGCCACCCAATGTTCCAGCTGCGCTCCCACATCCTGGTGTATCAACCTGAGGATTCCGAAGCCCACGATGATGAGGGAAGCTGCTTTGAGCAGCTTGAAGACGGCGATGAGTCGAAGGAGTCCGCTGTGGGAGGAATTCATCAGTCCAAACTTGTTCTCTTAAGAGAGCAGACAAGTGCTGCGCAGTTGCCTGAGGACCGCGAGAGAGGGCTCTGACGAGTCTTAATTCCGAGCAGGCTGGAATTATTTGTCGAAGGGCAATAGCGGCTGGCCGATCCAGAACTGATTGCTGCGGCGGGCGATGAATCCAGCGGGTCGATGTGCCAGGCGCGCTTGAGCCTCCTGAAACGGTCCCACATAACGCAGTGACGGGGGCAGCTTTGAGTAGACGCGCGGCAGCCAGCGGCGTGCTCTTTCTGCCGACGCCATGCGGGCTTCACCGAATAAAAGACCAAACTCTGTGCGGAAGCGCGGGGGAAGAATCTCTGTGGTCAGCGACTGATACCAGCGCGGAATAGGAATCCACGAGCCGGAGCCGGTCAGGATGCGGTGCGCCATGATGCGCGAGCGATCGGAGACGCCGAGATCCTGCGACACGAGCATCTGCCTGATATATGCCTGGAAGGATGTCCAGTCGGCGGGTAAGGCGTCGGGGTCAATGCCGAAGAGGCCGGCCATGATTTTCGATTCTGCGTAGTATGCTTCGCGATCCGCAGGAGTGAGCCGGGGGAGAACGCACTCATAGGCGATGACGGCGCTATCGATGAGGGTGGCGTAGACCCAGATCAACGCCGGTAAATTCAGCGCCTCATAGCGGGAGCCTGCAGCGTAACCGGCAACGTCGTTGGGAAGTTGGCCTGTGATGCGGGTGTGGGTCTGGTAGAGAGATCGGGCGGCGCGGAACGCTTGCGGTGCGGTGCCGAAGATCATGGTGAAGACGATGCGAAAGGTGTTGTGAAAGCGCGCGATCGGTTTAGCGAGCAGGGAGGAATGCTGATCCAGTGAGGTCGCTACCCAGGGGTGGGCGAGCTGCAGAAGAGCGGCCCTGCCCGCACCGAGGAAGAGCGCCGATTCGCGATTGATGCGCCACGTGATGGAATCTGCGCCGAAGATGCCTTCGACGGGCCGCGCCACCTGCTGCTCAACAGACGCGATGTGGCGTTCGAGTTCCTGGCTCGATACCGAAGGTGAATTTGCTGGGACGGGAGAGGCCATGTAGCTGCTTAGATGATCGCTTTTTCGAGACGGATTGTCACAGGGGTATTTATCGAGATTCCACTGCACCTGGAATTCGGACCTGGAGTTCGGCTATCTCAAGAGATGCGACCGGCGCGAGTGAGGTCGTGCCCTCATGCAGAATTTAATGAATTTGCAAGACGTTGATGACTGTAATGATGCGGTCAGGATTGCTGCTTTACGTCCTTCGTGACCCACCAGAGGACCTCTCCGAAGATCTTCCACCGGGTGGCATTGCTCACGTCGAGAGGAAGGTACTTGGGATTTGCCGAGACAAGCAGGTCAGAACCGGCAAGACGCTGCAGCCGGGCCACTTTGAAACCGAGGTCGCGATGGGAAGCCACGACAAGTCGCTCATTGACCTGGTCGCGATCGGTGGATGCGGTATCGACAAACAGGATGGAGCCGGAGGGAATAACCGGGCTCATGGAGTCCCCGGCAACATGCATGCTGATCATGTTCTCGGGATGCGGACACCAGGAGAGAGGCGCGAGCAGCACGTCTTCGATCTTGGCTTGCGAGAGCCGTACGTTTTCATGCGGCGGAACTCGATCACCGAACGCAGTGACGTTCATAAGCGGAACGGCGACTGCATTTCCTTTACCCGCAAGATGCTGGGAGATCTTTTTGGAGGTTATGAGGTTGAAGTCCTCGAGGCTTGCCTGAATGGACGATATCGTATGGCGAAGAGTGGGGTCGGGGAGTTCGGAGGTGTCGATTCCGGCGCGTTCCCAGAAGTAGGCGCCCTCGGGTCTCCCGGCAAGGTTACCGAGTGCCACGTAGGTTTCCGCAGTGGGCTCGTTTTTTTCGGCAAGCCAACGTGAAACCGTTGCAGGGGACACACCAAGCCTCTCCGCGAGGCCGGCCTGGGTGAGTTTGAGCTCCTTCAACAGGCGACGAATTCGGTCGGACCACTCTCGGGTTGTCAGATTAGGCTCAGTCATCTAAATCCACTGTTTCGAAGCCCGGCAACCGATTTCATCGGTGCAATTGCTTTAATGAAATCAATGATTTATCGCCATTCGACGTATACTAGCAGGCTTTCCGATGCATCGTAAGTGAGTATGGGGAACAGAGTTACACAATTAAGTTCCGCGGCAACCGGAAGCGATGGGGATGAGAAAAGGGGAGCCGGCGGTCTGAGAGACCCGGGTGAAGACAGCATGACCCCACACAGCGATTCTGACTCATCTGCGTCAAATTCGTCCAACAGCGCGCCAGAGAAAACTGCGTCGCATGAAAAAGGTTGGGTGATGGGCTATCCGGTTCAAAAAACCGCTCGCAGGATTCTGATCGTGGATGACGAAACGGCTATTGCCGACACTCTGTCTCTTATTTTTCAAATGCAGCGGTATGAGGTGCGCGTCGCCTACACGGCTGAAAGAGCGATCGAGTTGATCGCCGAATGGGTTCCTGAACTGGCGGTCCTCGACGTCATGTTGCCGGCAATGAACGGCATCGATCTGGCGCTGGTGATCAAGGCCAACCACGCCAAGTGCCATGTGATTCTTTTCTCGGGGCATGCGAATACGGGAACGCTGCTGGAAGAAGCCGGACGAAAAGGACACCAGTTTGAGATCCTGGCGAAACCGGTGCAACCGGAATTCATGCTCGAACGCGCTTCGGCTCTTCTCTGCGCCCCGGATGAATCAATTTACAACTAACCAGAACGCCGAATGCTGTGCATGTCGGCTTTAGCTCGTTTGGGGAGCCGCGGCGTGGACCTGCATCGTCTGCGATGAGATCGTGCGCCAACGAGCCCAGTGAACCAATAAGCAACTTGGATTTCTCGCGACTGCATCAACTGTTGCACGCACGAAAGATTGTATTGAGTTCGAGGGGTCCATACATCATGAATTCGAATCGGGCTTTGAAAGCAGTGTGCAGCGTTGTGCTGCTTTGCGGCGGAGCCGCCATCATGGCGCAGAATACAACCAGTCCGAGCGCGTCGGACAAGAAGTTCGTGCAAGCGGCGCTGCAGGGTGGAACTGCCGAGGTGCTGCTTGGACAACTGGCAGTGCAGAAGGGCAGTAGTGACGACGTGAAGCAGTTCGGGCAGAAGATGATTGACGACCATACCAAGATGGGCGATCAGATGCGGGAGTTGGCGCACAAGGAAGGGATCGGCGCCCCGGCGGGGACGACGGTTAAGGACAAGGCGCTGGAAACGAAACTGAAGGCGATGTCGGGCGATTCATTTGACAAGGCCTACATCGCGGCGATGGTGAAGGATCATCGGCAGGATCTGGCTGGTTTCAAAAAGGAAGCTAACTCAGGCAACGATACCGCCATCAAGGATGCTGCCAGCCAGGGCGAACAGGTGATCAGTGAGCACCTGAAGATGATCGAAGGAATTGCGCAAAAGCACAACATCACGACCGGAGAGACAGGACAATAATTGTCACGATTGAAAACGTGAATCGGCAAAGCACGTCGCGAAAGGCGGTGTAATTTGTTGATTGAGGCTTAGCTCTTAGCGTCGCGAACGGCCTTTGCGGTGAGTCGCTGCTTGAGATTGCCAATCTCGGCCCAGGGATCGGTATTGAGCCGCTTCTTCCACGAGTCGAAATCTGTGACATGAAAAGTCGGCCTGGTCCTGGCGTTCAGTTCCTTCCAATCAAGCGGCAGGGCTACGGGCGCGCCTGAGCGGGCGCGGGTCGAATAAGGGGCGATGGCGGTTGATCCACGATCGTTACGCAGATAGTCGAGATAGATACGATTCTTGCGGATGGCCTTGGTCATTTTGGTGACGTACAGGCCAGGATTCTTTCGTTCGATGCCAAGAACAATGTGGTGCGCGAATTCTTTGATGGCGGGCCATTCGCTTTCTGGTCGAATGGGAGCCACTACGTGCAAGCCTTTGCCGCCGGTGGTTTTCAGGAAACTCTGCAGGCCAAGCTCTTCGAGGCGGGAACGGAATTCCTTTGCGGTCGCTCCAAGGATCTTCCAGTCAATGGATTCGTCGGGGTCCAGGTCAAAGATGATGCGGTCGGGTGTTTCTAGAGAGTCGTTCTTCGATCCCCAGGGATGAATTTCCAGCACGCCCATCTGTGCCAGCCCGACGAGACCTTCCGAGGTATTAAGGGTTATGTACTGCTCAGTAGAATTGTTTTTCTTGTTTGGGACGGGAACGCTGCCGATGCCAGGAGGAAGCCCCATGCCAATGTGTTTCTGAAAGAAGCAAGGCTTGCCCGCACCCTCCGGACAACGCAGGATGCTGAGCGGGCGATCGGCGATGTGAGGCAACATGTGATCGGCCACGGCAAGGTAGTAGTTGGCAAGCATCAGCTTGGTCATCCCGGATTCAGGGTCGAGGATCTTCTCGGGATGGGTGATCGGAAGATCGGTCTTCATCGTGCTCTTCGCATTGATTGACTTGGCTGACGTCTTGTGTGCGGTGGAGGCCGGTGCAGTTGCGGCTGGCGCTGATTCCGATTTGGATTTCTTCTCGCTCTTCACTTTGACCGCCTCGGTGCTTTGCAGTGGCTCAGCTTTTTCGCGAATAACTTCCTTTGCGGGCTTATCTTCGCGGAGACCTTTGAATGCTGCCTGGCGGATGAGGTTGTCCCGTGTCCAGTTCGAGAAAGAAATCTGTGCGACCAATTCGGGCTTGACCCAATGCACTCCGCGCGAGACGCCTTTCGGCATGTCAGCAAAAGATGGTTTGGACTGCACGAGTTTGTTGAGTTGTTTGTGCAGGGTCTGTTGGGTTTTTTGGGTAAAACCCGTGCCGGATCGCCCCGCGTAGAGAAGCTTACCGTTTTCGTGATATCCGATAATCAAAGCGCCAATGCCGGTGCTGCCGTTGGACGGATCGGTGAAACCGCCGATGACGAATTCCTGCTCCTGAAAGCACTTCGATTTGATCCAGGAGTTGCCGCGCGTTGAAGAATAGGGGGCCGACTCGACCTTGGAGACGATGCCTTCGGCTCCGAGTTTGCAGGCTTCGTCGAACACCTTTTTGCCGTCTGCTGCGAAGTGTTCGCTTAAGCGGATCGGCGCATCGTCGTCGAGGCCGGCGAGAAGTTTGGCAAGAAGTTCTTTGCGTTCAAGGAGCGGCAGCTCGCGGAGGTTGTGGTCATCGAGATGCAGCAGGTCGAAGGCGAAATACGTGAGATTAACTATGGCGCCTTCCTGAAATGCCGCCTGCAGATCAGCAAAACTCGTGGAGCCTTTCTCATCAAGCACCACCGTTTCGCCGTCGAGGACAGCGCTTTCGCATGGGAGCTGTTCGGCTGCGCGAGCAAGGGTCGGCATGCGATGCGTCCAGTCAAGACCCTTGCGGGTAAGCAGGGAAACGTGTTTGGACTGCGAGCCTGCGCCGGGGCGGATTTGAATCTGAATTCGATACCCGTCGAGCTTGAGTTCGTGGACCCAGCCTTCGCCGCTGGGCGGAGCGGTGGATGCCTTGGCTAGCTGCGGACTGATAAAGCCAGGGAATCTCTCCCTGGGGACGGATTTCAGCGATGCCGTGAATGAAGGCCTGGATTTCGTCTTCTTTCGAGGAGCGGCCGGCTTCGTCGCTTCCGGCTGCTGGTCAGGCGCGCGATTGCTGTGCCATACGCGGTCATTGTCTGCGCCGATCTGCTCGATCGTACGTTTGCTAATGGCGCTGTTGGGCAGGCGTTCGGTGATGGATGGCTGATCCTCTGTGCGCGCGTATTCGTCGCGATCTTTGATGAGGAGCCAGTTGGGCTTGCCCGGCCGTGCGTCGTGCGTGTGCATGCGGACGAGGGCCCAGCGGCCGTGCATCTTCTGGCCTTTAAGGTCGAACTTGAGATGGCCTTCGGCGAGAGCGCGATCGACGTCGGCATAATCCTTTACCGGTTCCCACTCGCCGAAATCCCACAACATCACGGATCCGCCGCCATACTGGCCCTTGGGAATGGTGCCTTCGAAGTTGCCGTATTCAATGGGATGGTCTTCCACTTGGACTGCGAGGCGCTTGTCGGCGGGCAGATCGCTCGGTCCCTTGGCGACGGCCCAGCTCTTGAGTACGCCGTTCCACGCGAGGCGGAAGTCGTAGTGCAAATGCGAAGCTGCATGTTTCTGGACGACGAAGGGAAGTGCCGCGGTTTTTGCGGCGGCCTGGATTGCGCCTTTGTTCCCGCGGGGTTCTGCGGTGACGTTGAAGTCCCGCATCTCCCTATAGCGTTTTAGCTGGTCTTCCAGCGCGCTGGCTGGATCGATCTTTGGGCCGTTCTTTCGAGACGCGGTTTTTGCCATGGTCATGCGGCCTTACGCGAGCGTTTGCGAGACTTGACCAGTGTAGGGCCATTCTTCCGGGAGCGTGAAGTAGAAGTCCTAGGAATTTTTTGATCGTGGCTCGACTCGCTGACGCTGCGCTTTAAGGCATCCATGAGATTGATGACCTTGGCGCGAGGCTTGGACTCGGCGACAGGAAGAGGCGATTCGGTGCGCTTGGCCTCGATAAGTTCGCGGAGAGCGGCTTCGTAGTCATCCTTGAAGTCTTCGAGGTTGAAGGGCGCGGATTGGGCGCGGATTAGATCGTTGGCCAGGGCCAACTGCTTTTTGTCAACGGCGTGTTCTGGAATGCTGGCGAAGTAATCTTTGGCATCGCGCAGTTCTTCCGCGTAGCGCAGGGTATAGGCCATCAGGCCGCGCGCGTGTTTTCCCGGTGCAGGGGCAATGGCGATCAGGTGTTCGCGGCCGCCGAATGCGACTTCGCCGATGGCAACTTTGTCTGCCTGCAGCATGGCAGTGCGAACGACCGCGAAAGCGTCGATCGATCCCCCCTTAGGATCGGGAACGACGAAGTAGGGTTTTTCGAAAAGCGCGGGAGGAAGATCTTTAGCATCGGCAAACTGAGCGACGTTGATCACGCTTTGCGTTTCGAGGCGCAGCTTTTTGACTTCGTCCGGCTCGACGATTACATATTTGCCCTTGCTGTATTCATAGCCCTTGACGATCTCGGAGTTCTCGACCGGCTTGTTCCCGTCAATCACGTTGAGGTGGTGAACGCGCTGACGAGTCTTGCGATCGATTTGATGAAAAGAAATCTCGGATGTGGCACTGGTGGCGGGGAAGAGCTGAATACCGAAAGAAACGAGTGAAATGCGAAGTTGCCCAGACCAGAACGGACGACCGGCCATGTCTGCCTCCCGATAGTGGAGATCGGATGGATGCCGCGTCTCGCACCTACCCGGGTCGTTCGATGTGGCAAACAGACGAGCAAGTTGTCCAGACTAGGCAGGAAGGGAAGGTGAGGCGACTGAAAAATCTGCAGGCATCGGGGCGCGATTCGTGACGCATCAGAAGTCGCATGATTCGCAAACTAAAATCCGGAGAATTTCGTTTGTACTCGCGCAAGAAGGACGCCTCCACCGGCAAGCGCAAAAACCTTGGCACCTTTTCGTCTTTGGAGAAGGCAAAGCAGCACGAGCGCGAGGTCCAGTACTTCAAGAAACACTAGCAGCCAATGGCGCCGAAGGCGATAAAGCACCGGCAAACCGGCGTAGTGTGCGCCGCATCCTAACCGCAACATGAGGGAACGAAGATGGCGGGATCAGCGAAGAAGTGGGTGAGCAAAGTGAAGACGGTGTCGACGTATCCGCCGGAAGGGCTGTTTACCAAAGATGCGGAGACCATTGCGCGCCAGTTGGCGTCGAAGAAAGTTTCGCCGAAGGGGCCGGGATCAGGAATGAGGATGCTGACGTACTTCATCAATCGAGCAGGCAAAGGGCTAAGAAAGTCGCGGTTGGCAGAACTGGAGAAAGCGAAGAAGCTGCTTTCAAAGCGAGTAAAGTCTGCGCGGGAAAAGAAGGCAAAGTCGGCATCGGCCTGAGCATCGGGGTATCGGATTCTAGCCGTGGAGGAAGATTGACATGGGCGAACAGAGGGAAGTACATCTGGCAAGAGGGATCGTGGCGGGCATTGTCGGCGGCCTGGTTGCGTCGTGGGTGATGAATGCGTTCATTGGGAACCTTGGACCCCAGATCCAGAAGGCTGTTGCGTCGGGCAAACCGCAGCAACCCCAGGACGGAGAAAAGCCAGATGACGCGACCATGAAGACTGCGGACGCTGTGGTCGCGACCCTGACAGGAGGTCGGCATCTATCCCATGAAGAGAAGGAAAAGGGTGGGCCCATCGTGCACTACGCATTTGGTGCGTTGATGGGCGCGGTTTACGGTGCCATTGCCGAGGAGATGCCGGCTGCGACGATAGGATTTGGTACCGCATTTGGCACAGCCTTGTTCACCGGGGCCGACGTGGTCGCCGTACCGGCGCTGAATCTCTCGCAGTCGTCCGGCGACGAACCGGTTCTCGTCACTGGCTACTCCGTTCGCGGCGCATCTTGTCTACGGCGCAGCTACTGAGGCAGTGCGACGGCTGGTGCGGGCTTTGCCGTGAACGTGGGACGCTGTTGAAGCAAAGTTGAAGCGCAATGCTTTACCATGCGCTTGTACGTGCCGAACGCATCCCCATCTACGACTTCACCTGTCCTGACCGGCTCTGTGCTGGTATTGATCCAGTTTGACGTGTGCGAGGAACTACGTCTGGATCGACTCAAAAATGTAAAAGAGCGCGCGGTGGAACAACAACCGCGGATGAAACACGGAGCACCGGCGTACGTGAAGTATGAACGCCCGCCGGTGGTTGAACCGCTTGAGGCATTGCAACTCGATAGCGGCGAGCGGCTGGAGGGCGAGATCAAGTATTACGACTACGGCGTGGTCAGCGTGGTGTTCCACCTTCCCTTCGCCGGCGATTGGGACAATCTGACTCATCTCGCAAGTCGCTGGGTCTGGGATCTAGATTTTGCATCACGCGCCGAACCGCTGGTGAAAGCCCGACTGGACCAATGCGCCGACGCCATGGTGCGGCCGTATACACGTTGGCTGAGCGAGGACTACTTTATCTTCCATCTGAGCGAGGTGCCCGGTGCACCGTCGGCCACGGATCTGATTCGTGATCGCGGATTTGAAATTGCTCAAGTAGTACGCGGAGACCGTTTGCAACTATCGCCAGGGGAGCGCACCGAGGTTTTGAATTCGCAGATATCCTATTATGCCGATGATGTGACGGTGGTCGGATGGAATGCTGCATTTCTTTACGACAGCAGAATTGGCGCGGAGACGGCAATACAGCTGATTGAATATGCGAATTCACAGTTGCTTGAATTTCGCCACTATGACGAATTGCTGAGCGATATTCTCAATCGGGCCTATGCGCTGCTTGAGCAGAAGACGGGATTCTTCGCGCGTTGGCGACTGGCGAAATCGGCCCGAAATCTGCACACGACGCTTCTCGATGTCGCTGAACTTACCGAGCGCGCCGATAACGCAATCAAGTTTCTCAGCGATATGTTTGCAGCTCGCCTGTACAGGTTGGCTGCTGCAAAAGTTGGCGTACCGGATTACAAGGAACTGGTTTCCCGCAAGGTGAAGACCGCGGAAGAGCTGTACCAGTACATGGTGGATCAGTTCAACCAGAGTCGCGCATTTTTTCTGGAATTTACGGTTGTTCTGATTCTGTTGATTGAACTGTTTTATTTGTTTCGCGGAAAGCCTCTTTAGGAAACAACGAATTGCGGTCGATGCATTGAACGAATTCTCGCTATGAGCTTGTTGATTTTTACCGCGCTGCTTTTCCTCGGTTCACTGCTTGCGGGCCTGTTGGGAGCGCTTACGGGACTTGGTGGCGGAGTGGTGCTGGTGCCCCTGCTCACGCTTGGGTTCCATGTGGATATCCGCTATGCGATCGGGGTCTCATTGATCTCGGTGATCGCAACGTCCTCGGGAGCTGCGGCTGCCTATGTGCGCGAGGGGTATTCGAGCGTGCGCATCGGAATGTTTCTTGAAGTTGCAACGACGGCCGGTGCGATTCTGGGCGCGTTTCTGGCGACCGTGGTTCATACCCAGGCGCTGGCGATCATCTTTGGATTGGTCCTGATCTACTCGGCATATCTTTCATGGCAGCAGGCGCGCAATCCAGTTCCGATATTGCAGACCGGGAGTCCGTGGTCAGACAAGCTGAGGTTATCCGGCGATTATCCCGGACCTGACGGAGCGAGATGCAAATATCAGGTCGAGAACATTCCGGGCGGGTTCAGCTTGATGTTTGTGGCGGGTACACTCTCGGGGTTACTTGGCATTGGCTCCGGCGCGGTGAAGGTTCTAGCGATGGACCGCATCATGAAAGTGCCGTTCAAAGTGTCGACCACGACCAGTAACTTTATGATCGGCGTTACCGCGGCGGCCAGCGCGGGTATCTACCTTCATCGTGGGTTGATCACGCCGGGCCTCGCATTTCCGGTAATGCTGGGCGTGCTTTGCGGTTCTCTCATTGGCGCGCGCTATCTGGTTCGCGCCCATGTTTCGGTGCTGCGCAGCGTATTTACGATCGTCATCCTCGCGCTCGGAGTCGAAATGATCATCAATGGGGTGACGAAATGGTTTTGAGAGCGAAGCCGGCACATCCAGTGCAGGGAGATCATTTCGACGACCGTTCCATGGAAATCATCATGGGGCGCCTGCTGCAGGTGGGAGTGCTGCTGGCCTCGTTTGTGATGCTGATCGGCGGCATCTTTTATATGAGGGCACATCACGAGGCAACCCCGGATTACCGGACATTCAAGAGCGAACCGCAGGCATTGCGCCATATCGGCGGGGTGATGAACGGAGTAGCAAGAGCCGATCCAGCGGCAATCATTCAGCTTGCGGTGTTGTTGCTGATCGCGACTCCCGTGGCGCGAGTGCTGTTTGCGCTGATTGCCTTTGGCATTGAGCGGGATAAGCTCTATGTGGCTGTGAGTGCCATTGTGCTGGCGGTGCTGCTATTCGGGTTTTTCCGATCCCAGTAATTTTCCTGGTTCGGGGAGATTTCACGGTTTTGATCGCGAATCGAATCCCCTTGGTCGGGAATTTCATCAAACTTCAATTCTGAGAACGACCTGGCACTCAGAGTGCATCCAAGCAAAGAAGTAAGATCACTGTTTGTTTTGATGGGGGAGAGCCATGCGGCGTTTTGACGGTAAAGTCGCCATTGTTACGGGCGCCGGATCGGGCATCGGGCAGGGAATCGCTAAACGGCTCGGCTGCGAAGGTGCAAAGGTCATCGTGGACTATGTGGGTAGCGCCGACGGCGCGAAACAGACCGAAGAGGCAATCGAAAAGGCCGGCGGCGAGGGCAGAATTGTTCAGGCGGACGTCACGCGCATCAATGACGTGGAATGCCTGGTGGATACAGCATGGAGCCAATTTGGCTCCGCGGACATCCTCGTGAATAACGCGGGGATGGAGAAGAAGTCGGATTTCTGGAATACGCCGGAATCGGATTACGACGAGGTGATGGCGGTAAACCTGCGGGGGCCGTTTTTTCTAACCCAGGCATTTGTGCGCAGACTTCGCGTCGCCAACAAGCCAGGACGCATTATCAATATCAGTTCAGTTCACGAAGACATGGCGTTTCCCGGATTTGCTTCCTACTGCACCAGCAAAGGTGGACTGCGCATGTTGATGCGCGATTTGGCCGTTGAACTGGGTCCACTTGGGATCACGATCAATAACGTTGCGCCGGGCGCGATCGCAACGCCGATCAACAAATCTCTCCTTGAAGACAAGCCAAAGCTTGATGCGCTGCTCAGAAATATTCCGCTCGGTCGGCTTGGCACTCCGGAAGATGTGGCGGGGCTGGTGGCTTTTCTGGCATCAGACGATGCGTCTTACGTGACGGGCTCAACGTTCGTTATCGATGGCGGCCTCATGCGCAACTACCGTGAGCAATAACCCCATATGGCCGCAAAGATTGAAGACTATGCGTTGATTGGCGACTGCCAGACTGCTGCGCTGGTAGACCAAGATGGTTCGATCGATTGGCTTTGCTGGCCAACGTTTTCATCTGAGGCATGTTTCGCTAAGCTGCTCGGCACCGACCAGAACGGGTATTGGAAGATTGCGCCATGCGAAGGCGAGTGGAAGACAACCAGGAAGTATCGCGAGCATACGCTGATTGTGGAGACGGTGTTTGAAAGCACCGCGGGTGCGGTTCGGCTCACGGACTTCATGCCGGTACGCGACAAGAATTCAGACGTGGTTCGGATTGTCGAGGGAATTCGCGGGACGGTGCGGATGCAGATGCAGCTTTGCCTCCGCTTCGATTATGGGCGAACCGTGCCATGGGTGACGCGCGTAAAAGATGGCGTCCGTGCGATTGCAGGTCCGAATCTGGCGATCCTTCGTGCTTCAGTGGAGACTCACGGCGAAAACTTGAAAACGATAGCAGAGTTCGACGTCACTGCAGAGAGACGCGAATGGTTCGTGCTGACCTATGGGCAGTCTCACGAGAAAGACCCCACGCCGGTCGATCACGAGCAGGCGTTCAAGGATACTGAGACTTTCTGGAAGGAATGGGCGGGGACGCTGCATTATGAGGGGAAGTATAGACAGATCGTGGAAAGGTCACTCATCACGCTCAAGGCAATGACGTACATGCCAACAGGCGGTGTGGTGGCGGCGGTCACTACGTCTCTTCCAGAATGCATCGGTGGCGTGCGGAATTGGGATTATCGCTACTGCTGGTTGCGCGATACGACGTTCACCCTGCTCGCTCTTTCGAATGCAGGCTACTACGACGAGGCCGCAGCGTGGCAGGATTGGCTGCTGCGGGCGCTGGCGGGAAGTCCCGACCAGGTGCAGATTATGTATGGACTGCGCGGCGAGCGCCAACTGCAGGAGTGGGTAGTTGACTGGCTGCCGGGATATGAAGGATCGAAACCGGTGCGCATCGGCAATGCGGCGGCGATGCAGGTACAACTCGATATTTATGGTGAGATGCTCGATTCGTTTTTCCATGCGCAGCACAAGATGGGACGGCATACTGAGGATGATTTTCGGGTGCTGGTGTTATTGCTGAAGCATCTGGAGACGATCTGGCAGGATCCGGACGAGGGAATCTGGGAGACGCGCGGCGGTCCACAGCAATTTACATATTCAAAGATGATGGCGTGGGTGGCGTTTGATCGCGCCGTCCTGCTTGCAGAGCATATGAACTACAAGGCCCCGGTAGTCAGATGGAAGGCCATCAAGAACGCGCTTCATCAGCAGATTTGCGAGAGAGGATTCAGTGCGGCAAAGAACAGCTTTGTGCAGGCGTACGGTTCGGAGGAACTGGATGCCTCTCTGCTTCTGATGCCGCTGGTCGGTTTTCTGCCGGGAACAGATCCACGCGTACAGAGCACGGTTGCGGCGATTCGCCGCGAACTGATGCCGGATGGGTTAGTTCTTCGCTATGACACATCGCGAGTGAGCGACGGACTTCCGTCGGGCGAGGGAGTGTTTCTGGCTTGCAGCTTTTGGATGGTGAGCAGTTTGAAGGCGGTGGGGCGCGAAGAGGAAGCGGTCAAGTTGTTCGAGCATCTGCTGTCGCTGACCAATGACCTGGGCCTGCTTTCAGAGGAGTACGACATACACGGGCAGCGGCTGGTAGGAAATTTTCCGCAGGCGTTTTCGCATATCGCACTGGTGAACGCTGCGTTTGATCTGGAAGACGGCGAAGGCGTGCGCGAGCGGTCTCGTCGACAGGGGCGGAGTTGAAGATTCCATTGGGCCTGAATTTGAAACGGCCGGCATTCGCCTGCTTCGTCGTCGATGCGGCTTCGAGTCCGACGCGCACCCATGCACTTCGCTGGCTAATAAATCTGGGCGGCGTGGGGCTTTTCGCGCTGGCAGTTGTAGATTCCTCGGTGATCCCGATTCCGTTGCCGGGAAGCACAGACCTCGTCCTCCTGTTGCTGTCTGCTTTTCGATCGCAGTCTCTTGCCTCGCCGATGATCTTTGCGACCTGCGCGTTTGCGGGGTCAGTGATTGGCGGCTACATCACGTGGGCCGCGGGAAAAAAGGGTGGCGAAGCCGCGCTCGATCGACTGGGGAAAGGGCGCTTCGTGCGTCGTGTCCAAGGCTGGGTAAAGCGCAACGGATTGCTGTCGGTGGCTTTGGCTTCTTTGTTGCCGCCGCCAGTGCCGCTGATGCCGTTTCTGCTTGCAGCCGGAGCGCTGGGGCTTTCACGCGGGCGCTTTCTGGTTTCATACTGTACCGCGCGCGCGCTGCGCTATGGCGCAGTGGCCTGGCTTGGATACAAGTATGGGCGGCAGGTGATTAATTTCTGGCAGAAGGACATCAAGGGCTGGAGCACGCCGATTCTAATTGCTTATATCTCGTTACTGCTGCTGGGAGCGCTCTATGGCGGGTGGAAGTACCGCCGGGGAAACCGCAAAGGGAAATAGCTGGAAGACGGAATGCCGGATAGACCGGCATCCCTCTGTTGTTGGAACTATACTCGCGCGTGTCTGAGCGGGGTCGCTGTGGGCTGCTTCGTCGCAAGATATGTGTCGACTGCCGCGGCAGCTTTACGGCCTTCAGAAATTGCCCACACCACGAGGGATTGACCGCGGCGCATATCCCCGGCCGCAAAAATGCCCTCGACAGACGTCATGTAATCCGCATTGGCAGCGACGTTGCCGCGCTGATCGAGTGCGACGCCAGTTGCTCGAGCATGCCGCCTTTGACAGGTCCGAGGAAGCCCATTGCGAGGAGTACGAGATCGACATCGATCGTGAATTCGGAACCGGCGATTGGTTCGAATTTTGGCGGCGGGCCAACACGGACCGCATGAACCTGCTTCACATTGCCGTTCTCATCGCCAGTGAAGCGGATACTGTTGATTGCCCAGTCGCGGATGCCGCCTTCTTCGTGCGCGCCTTCGGTACGCAGTTGCAGCGGCCACAGCGGCCAGGGCGTTGATGCTGCGCGGCTCTCGGGTGGCTTGGGCATGATTTCAATCTGGTGCACGCTTTTTGCTCCCTGGCGATGGGTGGTGCCGAGGCAGTCGGCGCCGGTGTCGCCGCCGCCGATGATGAGCACGCGCTTGCCTTCGGCGTGGATAGAGAGCTTGGGATCGACCGTGTCGCCCTCGCAGCGGCGATTCTGTTGCGGCAGAAATTCCATCGCGTAGTGAACGCCCTTGAGTTCGCGGCCAGGAATCTTGAGATCGCGCGGGTGCTCTGCTCCTCCGGCAAGGAGAATGGCGTCATAGTGGCCGGTAAGTGCCTCGACAGGAACATTGCCCCCGACGTGTGCGTTGGTCAGGAAGGTCACACCTTCAGCCCGCATCTGCTGAAGGCGGCGATCGAGGATGTGCTTCTCAAGTTTGAAGTTTGGAATGCCGTAGCGAAGCAGGCCACCGATGCGGTCGTTCTTTTCGTAGACCGTGACGGAATGACCGGCGCGGCGAAGTTGCTGTGCTGCGGCGAGTCCAGCCGGACCGCTACCGACGACCGCAACGCGCTTGCCGGTGTTGTGCTCTGGCGGTTCTGGCTGGATCCAGCCTTCGTCCCATGCGCGCTCGACGATGCTCTTTTCGATGAGTTTGATAGACACCGGCGGCTGATCGATTCCCAGCACACAAGCAGCCTCGCAAGGCGCGGGGCAGATACGGCCTGTGAACTCCGGAAAGTTGTTCGTGGCATGCAGGCGGCGAATCGCGCTTTGCCAGCGTCCGTTGTAGGCGAGATCATTCCAGTCGGGAATTAGATTGTTGACCGGGCAGCCGGTGTGGCAGAAGGGAACACCGCAATCCATGCAGCGGGCGCTCTGATCGCGCTGCTTTTCTTCGGGGAACGGTTGGTAGATTTCAAACCAGTCCTGCACGCGCTCTTCAACGTTGCGGCGTGTGGCCTGCTCCCGTTCGATTTCGAGGAAACCTGTGACCTTACCCATGCTGCACCTCGGCGGCGGCCTCAACCTGAGGCGCCGTGTTAGTTGGCGGACAATAGATGGTATCGACGCGTTCGACACCAAGCACGCGCTTGTACTCGTGCGGGAAGACCTTGATGAACTTGGGCTGCGCATCAGCCCAGTGCTCAAGGATCCACGCAGCACGGGGACTGCCGGTGTAGTCGCGATGGCGCTCGAGAAGAGCGCGAACTTCTGCGATATCGGCTTCAGTTTCAAGCGGCTCGAGATCCACGCTGGCCCTGTTGCAACGGCGCGTGGAGAAGTCTCCCTGGTCGTCAAAAACGAAAGCGCGTCCGCCGCTCATGCCTGCGGCGAAGTTGCGGCCGGTGGTGCCGAGGACGACGACAGTGCCGTTGGTCATGTATTCGCAGCCGTGATCGCCCACGCCTTCGACCACTGCCGTGGCGCCGGAGTTGCGGACTGCAAAGCGCTCGCCGGCGATGCCGTTGAGGAAGACTTCGCCACTGGTGGCGCCATAGAGAACAACGTTGCCGACGAGGATGCTTTCTTCGGGAAGGAAGAAAGAGGTCTTTGGCGGGTAAGCGATGATGCGACCGCCGGAGAGACCTTTGCCTAGATAGTCGTTGCTGTCTCCTTCGAGTTCAAGGGTGACGCCGGAAGGAATGAATGCGCCAAAGCTCTGACCGGCGGAGCCTTCAAATTTGAAATGGATGGTGTTGTCCGGAAGCCCAAGGGATCCGTATCGACGCGCAATCTCGCCCCCCAGCATGCCGCCGACCGTGCGGTGCACGTTGCGAATGGCGAAGCTGCCGGTGACCGGAGTTTTGGACTCGAGTGCCGGTGCGGCTTTGGCGATCAGCGAGTGATCGAGAGCCTGGTCGAGACCGTGATCCTGCGCCTGCATCTTGCGCCGTGCGACGCGCGAGGGAACCGTGGGCGCGTAAAGGATCGATGAGAGGTCGATGCCCTTGGCCTTCCAGTGGGCGTCGGCAAGCGAGGCTTCGATTTTATCGACCCGGCCGATCATCTCGTCGACGGTGCGGAAACCGAGTTTGGCCATGTGTTCGCGAATCTGCTCGGCAATGAAGAAGAAGAAATTGACGACGTGCTCGGGTTGGCCCGTGAAGCGTGCGCGCAGCACCGGGTCTTGCGTGGCGATGCCGACGGAACAGGTATTCAGGTGGCATTTGCGCATCATGATGCAGCCCATGGTGATGAGCGGCGTGGTCGCGAAGCCGAATTCCTCCGCACCAAGCAGCGCGGCGATGACGACGTCGCGGCCGGTCTGCAATTTGCCGTCAGTCTGTACCTTGATGCGGCTGCGCAGATCGTTGAGGAGGAGAACTTGCTGGGTTTCGGCGAGGCCGAGTTCCCACGGTAAGCCGGCGTGCTTGATGGAACTGAGCGGCGATGCACCGGTTCCGCCATTGTCACCGGAGATGAGAACGACATCGGCGTGGGCCTTTGATACGCCCGCTGCGACCGTGCCAACGCCAACCTCGGAGACGAGCTTCACTGCAATGCGCGCTTTGGGATTAACGTTCTTCAAGTCGTAGATCAGCTGCGCGAGATCTTCGATGGAGTAGATGTCGTGATGCGGCGGCGGCGAGATCAGGCCTACGCCGGGGATGGAGTGGCGCGTTCTGGCGATGACGTCGTCGACCTTGTGGCCGGGAAGCTGCCCGCCTTCGCCGGGCTTTGCGCCCTGCGCCATCTTGATCTGCAACTCGTCGGCGTTGACGAGGTAGTTGGTGGTCACGCCGAAGCGGCCGCTGGCGACCTGCTTGACGGCGCTGCGGCGGGAGTCGCCGTTTGCGTCAGGCGTGAAGCGTGCTTCGTCTTCGCCACCTTCGCCCGTATTCGACATGCCGCCGAGTCGATTCATGGCGATGGCGAGAGTCTCATGTGCTTCCGCGCTGATGGAGCCGAAGCTCATGGCGCCGGTCGTGAAGCGCTTTACGATTTCCTTGGCCGGCTCGACTTCTTCAATCGGAATTGGCGTGTCGGCGTACTTGAGTTTGAGCAGACCGCGCAGCGTGCAGAGCGTGCGATTCTGCTGGTCGAGAAGGTCGGTGTATTCCTGGAACGTCTTGGCGCTGTTGGCGCGAACGGCGTGCTGCAGCTTGCTGATAGTTGCCGGATTCAGGAGATGATATTCGCCACCTTCGCGGTATTGATAATGGCCGCCGACAACGAGTTCGGTCTCGGAATCGGTCAGCGGCTGGAAAGCGTATGAGTGCTTCATCTGCGCTTCGCGCGCCAGCACATCGAGACCGACGCCTTCGATGCGCGATGCGGTGCGCGGGAAGTAGGTCTGGATGAGATTGTCGTTCAGGCCGATGGCTTCGAAGACCTGCGCGCCGCGATAGCTTTGCAGCGTGCTGATGCCCATTTTGGAGAAGGTCTTCAGCAGGCCCTTGTTGATGGCCTTGATGAAGTTTTTCTCGGCATGGTTTGCCGGAGACGTTGTGGGGCAGCAGGCCGCGGCGCTTGAGGTCGTGCAACGTCTCGATGGCGAGATACGGATTGATGGCGCTGGCGCCGTATCCGATGAGCAGTGCGAAGTGCATGACTTCGCGCGGCTCGCCGCTCTCGATGATGAGCGCGACCTGGGTGCGCGTCTTCTCTTGGACGAGCCGGTTGTGCACGGCAGCCATGGCGAGCAGACTGGGGATCGGAGCGTAGGTGGGGTCGACTCCGCGGTCGGAGATGATGAGCAGCGTGTATCCGGATGCGACGGCGTGTGTGGCGCGTGCACTCAACTCATCGAGCGAATTGCGAAGGCCGGCTTCGCCATCTTCCGCGCGGAAGAGTGCAGGCAGCGTGGTCGCAAGCAGATCGCCGGAAGAGACGCGGCGCAGCTTTTCCAGATCTCGATTGGACAGGATGGGATGCGGCAGCTTGAGGGTGTGGCAGTTCTCGGGGGTCTCGTCGAGGATGTTGCGCTCGGTGCCGATGTAGCTGATGAGCGACATGACGAGCTCTTCGCGAATGGGATCGATGGGCGGGTTGGTGACCTGCGCGAAGAGCTGCTTGAAGTAGTTGAAGAGCGGCTGCGGACGGTCAGAGAGGCAGGCCAGCGGCGTGTCGGTGCCCATGGAGCCGACCGGCTCTTCGCCGCGTGCGCCCATCGGGCCGAGCAGGATGCGCAGATCTTCTTCGCTGTAGCCGTAGGCGCGCTGGCGGCGCAGCAGCGTCTCAGGATTGGACGCGATGACGCGCGAAGGCTCGGGCAGGGAATCGAGCGAGACCTGCTGCTCCTTGAGCCACTCGGCGTAGGGCTGGCGGGCGGCGAGGCTCTTCTTGATTTCGGCGTCGGAGATGATGCGCTTCTGCACGGTGTCGACCAGGAACATGCGACCGGGCTGCAGGCGGCCCTTCTTGCGGATGTCCTCGGCGGGCACGTCGAGGACGCCGGCTTCCGAGGCGAGGACGACGAGATCGTCCTTGGTGACGATGTAGCGGCCGGGGCGCAGACCGTTGCGGTCGAGCGTGGCGCCGACGATGCGGCCGTCGGTGAAGGCAATGGCTGCAGGCCCGTCCCATGGTTCCATCAGCGATGCGTGGTACTCGTAGAACGCGCGCTTGTCCTCGTCCATGTCGGGATTGCCGGCCCAGGCTTCGGGGATGAGCATCGCCATGACGTGGGGAAGCGAACGGCCGGACTGGAAGAGAAATTCGACGGCGTTATCGAGCGACGCGGAGTCGCTGCCATCGGGCGTGATCACGGGGAAGAGTTCCTTGATCTTGTCGCCGTGCAGCGGGCTGTCGAGCACCGACTGGCGCGCGTTCATCCAACTGACGTTGCCGCGAATGGTGTTGATTTCGCCGTTGTGGGCAACGTAGCGGTAGGGATGCGCGAGCTTCCAACTGGGAAAGGTGTTGGTGGAGAAGCGCTGGTGAACGAGGCAGAGAGCGCTGGTGACCAGCGGATTGGCCAGTTCGAAGTAGAACTTCTCAATCTGCGGGGCCAGCATGAGGCCCTTGTAGATGATGGTGCGACAGGAGAAGGAGGGGATGTAGAAATCGTCCTTGCCTTCGATGTCGGAGGCGGCCATTTCGTTTTCGGTGCGGCGGCGGACAAGATACAAGGCCCGCTCGAAAGCATCTTCGTCCATGCCATCGGGGCGGCCGACGAAGAATTGCTCGATGTACGGCTGCGAGGCGCGGGCTTCGCGGCCGATGGCATCGCCGTTCACGGGTGTGTCGCGCCAGCCGAGGACCTTGAGGCCCTTCGGCAGCGGCGATGCGCTCGAAGACGCCTTCGCATTGCAGACGGCTGTGCCGGTCGACGGGCAGAAAAACCATGGCGACGCCGTAAGCGCCGGGTTCGGGAAGTTGAATGCCCAGTTCGCCGCACTCGCGCGCAAAAAAGACATGGGGGATCTGGATCAGAATGCCCGCGCCATCGCCCGTCTCGGGATCGCAGCCCGCGGCTCCGCGATGGGTGAGGTTGATGAGAACCTCAAGACCCTTGCGGATGATGTCGTGGCTTTTCTCGCCCTTGATGCTGGCCACCAGGCCCATGCCGCAGGCATCGTGTTCATTGCGTGAGTGGTAGAGACCCTGAGGCTGTGGAATACGGGTACGCTGATCCGATATCTGCATGGCTTCCTTCCGCTGGATAAGGTCGGTCTGCAATTTCAGTTGTCAGGAACGGCAAAGACACAATGAGCGAAGCGAGTCCCAGTGGAATTCGCCTAGGTCGTTCGAAAGCCTGTCGTTGCAGGCTTGTGCACATAGGGATAGTGCTGAACTTATAACTATAACTGAATTTCGGCTTCGTTACTCCCGAAATACGGCATGGGCCGGTTTAGAGAAGATTTTCCACACCGGCTGCCACGTGCAAGTGCCGCAAAATGATCATAGTTTGCAGATCAGCAACTCGCGTTCATAGATCATTTCGGGCGGGAGATGATCGTGTAACTCAATGAACAACTCCTCGTGTGCAATGACTTCCTTGCGCCAGGCTGCGCGATCGACGGCCATAAGCGCGTCGAAGGACTCGCGCGAAAAGTCGAGGCCGGTCCAGTCGATGTCTTCGTAGCGCGGAACCCAGCCGATGGCCGTTTCACGGCCGCGGCCATGGCCTTGTACGCGTTCTACGATCCAGCGCAGCACGCGCATGTTTTCGCTGAATCCGGGCCAGAGGAATTGGCCGTCATCGTCTTTGCGGAACCAGTTGACATTGAAGATGCGCGGGGTGACGTCAAGTCCGCGCTGCATCTTGATCCAGTGACGGAAGTAGTCGCCCATGTGATAGCCGCAGAAGGGCAGCATGGCCATGGGATCGCGGCGGACTTTGCCCACCGCACCGGCTGCGGCCGCGGTGGTTTCAGAGCCCATGGTGGCACCGATATAGACGCCGCTTGACCAGTTAAACGCCTGGTAGACGAGCGGAAGAGTGTGGGAGCGGCGGCCGCCAAAGATGATGGCGCTGATCGGGACCCCTTCCGGCGATTCCCAGTCGGGATCCATGGTGGGACACTGCGAGGCGGGAGCCGTGAAGCGTCCATTAGGGTGTGCAGCAGTGGTGCCGTTCTTTTTGCCAATGGCAGGTGTCCAGCGCTCGCCACGCCAGTCGAGGCACTCTGCGGGCGGCTTCTCGGTCATGCCTTCCCACCACACGCCGCCGTCGGGCGTGAGAGCAACGTTGGTAAAGATGGTGTTGCTCGAAAGGGTGGCGATGGCGGCGGGGTTGGTCTTGGCACTGGTGCCGGGCGCCACTCCAAAGAAGCCGGCTTCGGGGTTAATGGCGCGCAGACGGCCATTGGCATCGGGCTTGAGCCACGCAATGTCGTCGCCAACGGTCCATACCTTCCAGCCATGCATGGCTTTGGGCGGAATGAGCATGGCGAAGTTGGTTTTGCCGCAGGCGGACGGAAATGCAGCGGCGACGTAGGTCTTCTCGCCCTTGGGACTCTCCACGCCGAGGATGAGCATGTGCTCCGCCATCCAGCCTTCGTCGCGTGCGATGTTGGAAGCGATGCGGAGAGCAAAACACTTCTTGCTGAGCAGGGCGTTGCCGCCGTAACCCGACCCGTAGGACCAGATCTCGCGGGTTTCAGGAAAATGCACGATGTACTTAGTGTCGTTACAGGGCCACGGAACGTCCTGCTGGCCGGGCTTAAGCGGCATGCCGACGGTGTGCATACAGGGAACGACACGCTTTTCGTCTTTATCGATCTCGGCGAACACAGGCGCGCCAATGCGAGCCATGATGCGCATGTTGACGACCACATAAGGAGAGTCGGTAAGCTGCACGCCGATGCCGGACATCGGCGAACCGACGGGGCCCATGCTGAAGGGCAGCACGTACATGGTGCGTCCCTGCATGCAGCCTTTGAAGAGATGCTTGAGGCGCCGGCGCATCACGTACGGATCTTCCCAGTTATTGGTGGGCCCCGCGCCGTCACGCGAAAGGGAACAGATAAATGTGCGGTCTTCAACACGGGCCACGTCGTTTGGAGACGAGCGCGCGTAGAAGCATCCCGGCCACTTCTTCTCATCAAGCCGCGTAAAAGTCCCCGCAGAGATCAGGCGATCGCAAAGAAACTCGCACTCTGCCTGTGAGCCGTCAACCCAGTGGATGGAGTCAGGGCGGCAAAGATCGGCCATTTTTTCGACCCATCGAACCAGATGCTTATTTGTTGTAGGAGGGGTCTGGATGGCGGATGGCTCGTGGTTGAGAACGGAGTGCTTCATATTTGTAGACTTCTCCTGCTATCTGTTACAGGCTACAGAATTGAACGTGGCGGTGGAAGAGACGAAGTAGAAATTCCCTTGGACGCAATAGTTTATCTCACCAAACCTCGAAAAAAAGTGACCTCTAAAACTCATGATGCTGGTCAATCATGTCGGCAACTCTTTGGGATTCCGATGTCGATGGGTTGGCTGCCTCGGCCTGGTTGCGCACTTTTGCCACGGCGAGCCAATTGTCCTTGCGTGGCTGTTCAGCGATCCATGGCGGCAGGGGCATGGATAGATGCTCACTGAGTGCAGCGGCATATCCCTCATACAAACCGCGCAAGTCACAGAGTCGCTCATAGGACTGGCTGTCGCGGCAAACGCTGACGCCGCTGCCACAGAGCAGTTGATAAAGCTGCTCGTATCGTTCGCGCGGCAATCGATCCGGTATGTTCTGCTTCGGAGCGATAGAGAAGACCTGCGCCAGATCGACGATTGCGTGACGGGCCATGGCGAAGGTCAACTGCGCCTGGCGCGCTTCGTGGCCCTGCACCCCGGCGATGAGCAGAGCGGAGGTGTCGAGCATGGCGGTGAGTGCGCTAAGCCAGCTCTGATTGGTGTGCTGCGAGCGGAAATAGCAAAGCAGGGTGTAAGAGATGTGGCTCTCGAGCAGTTCGGCAGACCAGCGCTCCCACTCGGAGAGCAGGTTGGCGAGGGCGTTCTCCGCTCCATCGAAAGAATGACGTCGCATGAGTTCCGCGGCCGTAGGAGGAGACCCGGCACGCGCATCGAGCAGCGAGATGCTGACTTCGCGTCGTGAGAACGCGCCATAGAGGACGGGAAAGTAGCCCATGACGATGGCGAGAAAACCGAAGCCGGTACCTCCTTCGATCGTCAAGAGCGCCCGCGCAGCCTCTCCGCGGGGTATGACATCGCCGAGACCCAGCGTGAAGAAACTGGTTCCACTGACATAGAGACCAGACAGATATCCGAGTGAGTGGGATGCGTCGTTGAACGGGTTGCCCATCGCGTAATAGATGAGAGAGAAGCCGAAGACCATTCCACAGGCCCACACCACCAGCAGAAAAATGAGCGACAAGGGCCCATAGAAGCTGAGCGCCGTCTCGCGCTTGCGAGGATGGTGAATTCTTACGGCAACGAACCTCCACGGAATCCAGGTGAGGATATAGAAGATCCGTGTGAGGCGCAGACGGCCCGCTGCCCTGCGAGGCAGGATGATGGTCTGGAAGGCATCCAGCAAGACAATCAGCAAACAGAGAATGCCCAACAACATCGTGACGACTCGCATCGACCCCCTTCGGCGCGCTTCAGGTGGAGCGTGGTCCAACGCCCGATTACCGTATCCTAACTGAGTCTGGCATTCAAAAAAGAATCATGGCCGATATTGGAAAAGCGCTTCTTGTTCTCGGGTTGCTGCTGGTTTTGATTGGAGCAGTGTTGCTGATCGCTGCGCGATTCGGCATACCACTCGGAAAACTGCCGGGCGACATTGCCTACCGCGGAAAGAACGTCTCGGTTTTCTTCCCGCTGGGGACGTCCATTCTCATCAGTATTGTTTTTTCCATCATCCTGTATTTGATTTCCCGATTCCGCCGCTGAGCTGGTTACGTGCGTCTCACCAGGGGGCACTGCAAGGCGATGGTGTTTTCCCAATTATTGGCCCCACTTCTTGCCGCAAGCGTGATCGGGCTATGGCAGAAGCACATGTGCGCTTGAAACCGCAGTGGCGACCCAAAACATCCTCAAATCCCGAAAGTAAACGCTATCTATCAAATACGACGACCGGCGTCGGCAGGTCACGCTCCGAGATGGCCTTCATTACCAACTCCCATATATCGATCAGTGACGATCATCACACACCCTCAAGTGGTTAGGTGAGGTAGCGTTGTTGACGGTCTACTGAACCGATTTACGCGGGCCTTATCAGGCCTTCTCGATTGAGCCATTCTGCTGTACGCAGCTGGCGCCAATTGACCTTGTCTGGTTGTCCTGTTCGTGCGTGCGAGTAGCCGAATAAACAGGCTTCGGCTCGGAATTGCGGGCTGAAGCTGAATTTCGACAGGCTTTGTGCAGCTTAAATGGGTGCCCGGATCATCGGCGGCAAGGCAAGCTTCCCGATAAGAGGAAGCAAGCTTGCACATTCCCAGGCTGCAGTAAACAAGCGGTATCACTTCGGAATAGGAGAGTCACATGGTAGTGAAATTCAGAAAGACGAGCTACAGATTGCTGCTGTTGCCGTTGTTGTTTGCGTTGGCATGCGTGGGATTACACGCACAAGCCAATTCAAACATTACCGGCATCGTAACGGACCAGTCGGGGGCAGTCGTCGCAGGGGCGAAGGTTGTTCTCAGCGATCCAGCCACTGGCGCAGCGAAGTCAACCACAACGAGCGATACCGGTTTGTATGAAATTCCCGGTTTGAACGCTTCAAACTACAACATGACCGTCACGGCGAAGGGATTCCAGACTTTTGTACAGAATGGAATCGTAGTCAACGTTTCCGCGACATTCCGTGTTGATCCAAAACTCACCGTCGGTTCTGAGGCAACGACCATCACCGTAAATGCAGACGCGTTGACGGTGCAGAGCGACTCAAACGTCGTGAGTACGCTGATTAACGAGCAGCAGATTTCAGAGCTCGCGACCAACGGCCGCAACATTGTGGCACTCGCCACACTGGGCCTCGGCGTCAGCGGCAACCTGCCTGATTCGAACACGCCGACTTCGGTTGGTTCCAGCTTTGCCATCAGCTTCAACGGTCTGAACCAGGCGCACAATGTCTGGCTGATCGATGGCGGCGAAGCATATGACCGCGGTTCTGGCGGCAAATCGTCCATGATGCCTTCGCAGGATGCATTGGGCGAGTTCACGGTCATGGCCAGCAACTATCCACCGGACTACGGTATCTCTTCGGGCGGCACGATTTCGATGTCGATCAAGAGAGGCACACAGGCGTTTCACGGCACGTTGTGGGAATTCGTCCGCAACGACGCTCTCCAGGCGCACAACTACTTCGACGCACCGGGTGCGAAGAAGCCCGAACTCCGGCTGAATATTTTCGGCGGCAACATCGGCGGCCCGTTGTTTATTCCGCACGTTTACAACAACAACAAGCAGCGGACATTCTTCTTCTACAACGAAGAATGGCGCAAGATCGTGCAGGGCAGCGCACCGGCCGGCATTCACGCCATTCCGGATTCAAACTTTGTCACGTCACCGCAGGACTTTACCTACGTCGCACCGGCATACAACGCGGGCCACCAGATTGTAGTTCCGAATCCGGCTGCCGGCACTGCGCTCGCGACGGCTATTGCTGCGGACGGTTTGACGCCAGGACAGCCCTTCCCGAACAACGTCGTAAAGGCCAATCTGCTTGACGCCGCGGCTCTCCAAGTCAATTCAGTTGGAGCAATTCCGAAGGCGAACGTTTCTGGTGACTTGATCTCGGTTTCGAGCAAGCAGCCGACCAACGTCCGTGAGGACCTGTTCCGCATTGATCACAACATCAATGACAAGTGGCAGCTCTTCGGCCACTACATCGGCGACTCGGTGAGCCAGACTTACGCCACTTCGATCTGGAGCGGTGACAGTTATCCGACAGTCGGCTCAAACTTCAGCAATCCGTCTTGGAGCTCGGTAGTCAAACTGACCGGATCGCTGACACCGAATGTGCTTCTTGAAGCCGCATTTAACTTCAACGGCAACAAGATCAACATTCAGCCTTCTGGAAATGCCTACCTGAAGCCTTCTGGTTGGACCGGGCAGTCGTTCTTCCCGCAAACTGCCGATGCTGACAACCGTTTGCCCAGCGTGAACCTTGGTTCGTACGGAACAGCATTCGATCCGTGGTCGCAGCCGTGGAAAAACGCCGCTATGGACTATGCCGAAGTTTTTGCCCTTTCGGTAACGCACGGCAAACATACGTTCAAGTTCGGCGGCGGCTACAACCGCTACACCAAGAATCAGCAGATTTTTGGAAATACAAACGGCTACTTCAACTTCAGCGACAACTGGAACAATGGCGCACCTACCACCGCGAACCTGACGGGCGACTCCTACATCGATTTCCTGATGGGATTGAGCACCAGTTATTCGCAGTTGCAGAATCAGGACATCCGCCACTATGTAAACCAGACGGTTTCAGCATATGCCGAGGACAACTGGCATGTATCGAGCCGCTTGAGCGTGCAATACGGCATTCGCTATGATGCGATGCCTCATGCGTGGGAACGGAATAACCTGCTTGCCAGCTTCGATCCGAAGCAGTATCAGGCTGGTCTGGCTCCCACAATCGATTCGAGCACCGGTGCGTTCTGCACCGCAATTAGTGAGACTTGTCCGAGCGTCAGTGCAGGATTGCAAACCTATCAAGGCGCGCAGTTCTATCTGAACGGCGTAACCATCGCCGGACAGAACGGGACGCCGACGGGGATGACAAAGAATTTTTACAAAACCGCCATGCCTCGTGTTGGCTTCTCATATGACGTCACAGGTAATGGCAAAACCGTTCTTCGCGGCGGTTTTGGAACGTTCTTTGAGCGTATGCAGGGCAACGACGTCTACAACATTGCAGCCGCGGCGCCGTTCTCGAACACGCCAAGTCTGAATAATGTAGGCTTCGGAAACCCGTTCCAGAGCTGGCAGACCGGCGCAGCATTGTCTTCAGCTTCTCTTCCTGTCGTTCCACAGGGTATGACGACGATCGCTACAAACTACCCGGCTCCTGGTGTTGCACAGTACAGCTTGGGCGTGCAGCGTGAGATCGTACCTTCCTTGGTCATGACCACGCAGTATGTGGGTAACATCGGGTGGCATCAGAACGTTATATTCCCGATCAACCCGTTCCCGCTGAGCACGGATATGGCAACTCGCAAGGCAGACGGCGCGGGAACCCTGACCGGTGCGGAAACAACACTGGCTAGAACATACCCT
The DNA here is from genome assembly GCA_963802565.1 of uncultured Acidobacteriaceae bacterium. GTDB lineage: Bacteria > Acidobacteriota > Terriglobia > Terriglobales > Acidobacteriaceae > Telmatobacter. The sequence goes on from CAWDJR010000033.1 coordinate 95,257, forward strand.
GGATTCAATGGAATCAGCCAGGAATCGAACATCGCTACCTCTAGCTACAACAGCTTCCAGGCTGGACTGCGTCAGCAGAGCCGGCATGGCCTGACCTTCGAGATCGACTACACCTGGGCGCACGAAATCGACACCCAGGTTGGCAGCAACGATCTGAACACATCCACGAACCCCTTCAACCTGAAGTATGACAAGGGATCGGGCTCGCTCGATCGTCGCCATATCCTCAACGTAAACTACGTCTGGCAGATTCCGATTTTTGCACATTCAAAGGGCTTGGCACATGCCATTCTCGGCGGATGGGAACTTTCAGGCGTAATGATCTCTGAAGCCGGACTGCCCTGGGCAGGCAACAACGCTCCGAGCGACGGCGGAAGTGACACCGTGGGTCTGGGCGGCAACTATACCATCCGTCCGAACTTCTCAGGCAAGGTGCATTATCCGAAGACGAGAAATGCCAGCGGCAACTACCAATATGTCTCAGCGGCAGGCTTTACGCAGCCGGTGGCAGCTTGGAACGGTGGCCCGAACCTCGGCTTCGGCAATGCTGGCAGGGACATCGTTGTAGGTCCCGGCCGCACCAACTTTAACACGAGCATATTCAAGTCGTTTGCGTTCACCGAGCGCGCACGGTTTGAGTTCCGTTGCGAAACATTCAACACCTTCAACCACACCCAGTTCAATAACTTCCACAACAACATTACCGGAAGTGATTTTGGCATCGTGAACGGTGTGCAAGATCCGAGAACTGCCCAACTTGCAGGCAAATTGATCTTCTAGTTGAAACCATCAACTTGGGCGCGGCAGCTACGGCTGCCGCGCCCTTTTCTTTTGCTCGCAGCGGGTCAATCGAGCGTTTGCATGCAGAATCCGCTGTAGAGATCCAGTGAATGAAGCGCTGCGATGTGCATGAGGGGAATTCTTCAAAAGCGCGCGATGGCGCAGAGTGCGCCGCTCGGAATTCTGACTGACATCTAAGATGTAAAACTCAATGAGTGCTACATCAGTGTGAGTTCAACAGATGTGGTGTGGTTGAGTCCGTCGTTGGTATGCGCATTTACGGTAACGCTGATGGTGGTGCTCTTCGATGAAGTGGGTTGATTCGAACTCAAGCTCGAGTGCCCGGCGCAGCCGATCGCGCTTCCGCCGAATCCGACGATCGCGAAAAAGAGCACTGACAGTGACAGAAGCCTGCGGAATTCTTTGCGCCGCTTTGACGAAATCCATAACAGCAACGGCAGGAAAGGCCAGGACTAGAGGTGCGCGCGAAGCGTTCACAGAATTCGAACTGGTAGTGGCAAATGGAGCGGTATGAATTGTCATCAGCACGATCGAGGTGCCGTCTGTCTGCTTGGTCGGTGCGGCAAAGGTGCAGCTTGAACCAGATGGAAGCCCGGCGCACGTCATGACGGGGGTCTGATTGAATCCGTTCATTGGTGTGATGAGCAATGAAACATCGACGCTTTTCCCGGGCGTTGTGGAGACCGATGACGGTGTCGCTTCAACAGTAAAGTCGGCTCCGCTAATTTTGACGGTCACTGGCGATGAAGTTGAGCCGGCAAAGGAGCTATTGCCAACATAAGTAGCTGTAATCGCATCGTCGCCCGTCGGCAGCGAGGAAGTGGCGAGATACGCCATGCCGTTCGCGAGGTTGGACGAGCCAATCTTATTCTGGCCGACGCTGAAGTCAACTTCGCCCGCGGGCGGCGTCAGGCCGCTCGATGCCTTCACGGTGGCAGTCAGCGCGATCGTAAAGCCCTGGTCGGCTTGCTGCACGGAGGATGTCACCGACGTGCTCGTGGCTACAACTCCTGTAGTGGGAGGCTGCGTTGGATCCACGGTAATCGTGACACTAATTGGATTGGACGTAGACTGGCGGAAGAGCGCGGTTCCCGAGTACGTTGCGGTGATCGTCTGCAGCCCCACTGGCAAAGTTGAACTGGTGAGGGTGCCGATGCCAGAGGACAGTGACGCTGTACCGATCACTTTTGAGCCATCAAGGAAGGTAACAGTCCCGGTGGGTGACAATGTTCCGCTCGACGCCTTGACGGCGGCGGTCAGCGTGACCGGCGAGTTCGCGACAACGCTGGCGGCCGACACGGTGAGGGTAGTGACAGTATTGACGACGACCGAACTGACGGTGATCGAAATGACGCCCGACGTTGAAGAATTGAAATAACTGGATCCCACGTAGGAGGCATTGATGGAATCGGTGCCGGCCGGAAGCGCGGACGTTGTCAGTGCAGCAGAGCCTGCGGAGAGTGTTGCAGTTCCGATGAGAGCCCCGCCGTTGTAGAAATTCACAGAGCCTGAGGGGGTAGTGGTACCGCTGGCTTGTTTGACGCTGGCCGTCAGAGTTACAGGAGAATTTGCAATAGCGCTGGTGGCGGATGCAGTCAGGATAGTTGACGTGCTGACGGCGGCTGGTTTCACCGTGATGACGACAACGTTGGAACTGGATGCGTTGAAAGCGACAGCGCCCGAATAAGCAGCGGAAACGGAATCCATTCCAGTTGGAAGCGCTGAAGTGGAGATGCTTGCACTACCCGCGGCGAGTGCTGCGGAACCCACTGACGTGGAGCCGTTGTAGAAAGTAACGGTGCCCGTGGGGATTGTCGTTCCAGTGTTTTGTTTGACTGTGGCGGTGAGTGTCACCGGGGAGTTCTGCGCGATGGCAGAAGCGGAAGAGACCAGCGTTGCCGTGGTGCTGACCACAGCCGCATTCACGCTGACTGAAACCGCGTTCGATGTGGAGCCATTCAAGGTCGACGTGCCTGAGTAGGCTGCAGTGACGGAGTTGGACCCGACCGGAAGTGAGGATGTCGTGAGCGTCGCAGCTCCCGACGATAGAGTCGCAGATCCCAGTATCATAGCGCCGTTGTAGAAGGTGACGGTGCCCGTCGCACTTGATGTTCCACTGGCAGGTTTTACGTTTGCGGTAAATGTGACCGGTGAGTTTTGCGCAATCGATGCGGCTGACACTGTCAACGTAGTGGAAGTGTTCACCATCGCAGAATTCACCTTCACGGTGATTGCGCCGGATGTCGATGCATTGAAGGTGCCGGTTCCCGCGTACTCGGCCGTGATGGAATTCGTTCCCGCGGGAAGAGAGGAAGTCGAAAGGGAAGCTGTACCGCCGGAAAGCGATGCCGTTCCGAGCGACGTTCCTCCGTTATAGAAAGTCACCGAACCGGTGGGTGCCATGGAGCCGCTTGTTGGCTTCACGGATGCAGTCAGAGTCACCGGCGAGTTTTCGTTAATAGCGGAGGCGGAAGAGCTAAGTGTGGTCGTGGTGCCGACGACCGCGGGATTTGCATTCACCGTGACGTTGATAGTGGCAGAGTGAACGCGATCGCCACCGACCGCCCACAATATAACCGGCACGGTTTGAGTGGCCGAGTTGGACGAGGCCGTCAGCGTCAGTGTGGAGTACCCGTTGGTGAGACTTGGGCTGCTGAAGGAAGCGGTCACGCCGGCCGGCAGTCCGGAAACGCTGAGATTGACCGTGCCGAAGTTGAACGAATTGACGCGCACCGTTGCAGTAGCGCGGCCAGACGCCATGGTGTAAGCGCTGCTGTCGACACTGAGATTGAAATCAGGGTATGCCGCCGCAGGCGCTGCGCATTCAGACGCTGGCGAAGTCGCCGGCGATGCCCATACGGAGTTGTAATCGGCTCCCGTCGCGGTCTGCCATCCGCTAAGGTCCACGTTCTTGCCGTTGATGATGCGAAATGCGCTTGAGGTCGCTGAATCGTACCAGGTGTTATTACCGGATTTAAGTGTGCTGGTGAAATCTGTCCAGTCGGTGCCGCTCAGATAAGTTCCGAAAACAAACTGGTCGGGAGCCGCGTCAATAAAGGAGTTTCCCGACATCACGGTTCCGGTGGTGATGAGATTGTAGACCTGCCCCGTCTGCCAGTTGGTAAGGCTGAATCCGCCCGCGGTACCGGCGAGATAAAACTGGGCCTCGTATTTGTTGGTTGCGCCGTTGTTGTAGAAGACATTGTTCGTGACGGTCAGCCCTTCGGTAGTCAGAACATTTACACCCTTGCCGCTGGAGCAGAGATGGCTGTTCTGGAGAGTGATGGGGCCTTCGTTGCGTTCAAGCTGGAGCGCGCCGTTATAGCTGCCAACGAGCGTCGCGTTGTCGATGGTTATGTTCTGGTTGTCAGTATCGAACCAGAGGCCTTGCGCCTGGTTGTTGTAGGAGGAGTGACCCTGCACAGTGGTCGTGCGCATCTGGAAAAACTTTGCGCCGCCGGATGCCCAGTCGTAAAGAGTGGCCTGCGCACCGCGCCAGTTGTTGTAGTCGGTTTCGTTGTTGTTGTAGACAATGCTCTGATCCTTGGTTCCCTGGAAGCCCACGCCGCCGTTGTAGCTCCCGATGGAGTTCTGCACAGTGACCTTGCTGGAACCGGAAATTGCGAGTCCGCCCCAGTTATTCCAGTTAGCCTGGACGGCATCTACGAGCACGTTGGAACTGCTGGTGATTGTGGCGCCGCTCGAATTGATGCAGGTGCTCGCGTGCTCGAAGACCAGTCCGCGCAGCACAACGTTGCTACGGCTGACCACGCTGATCGTTTTCGCGCGAGAGGCAACCTCGACCGTCGCGGACGATGGCTCAACCCCAGCGGGCGGCCACATGTGCACGGTGCCGTCGGCGGTATCGACAAAAAATGTGCCGGGCTTGAGATCGGAGTAAGCGAGCACCTGCGTTAACGCTGCGTTGTTCACGAAAAGCATTTCAGTGCGAAGTGCTATCGGCTGAACTGAAGGCCAGCCGCTGGGAAGTGCACAGGTGCTTTGCGCGGGAATCCAGTTGGCGATGTAGGCGCCGGAATACTGCGAATCTGCCGACCATCCGGAGAGTAGATCCGATCCGGCTATGATCGCTGTGCCGTTGGTGGCGGCTTGAATGGTGAGAGGCGCGGACGTCAGTCCCGAAACGGCGTCGACATTCACTGTTTCGCGATAAACGCCGGCATTGACGATGATTTTTGTGCCGACGCTTTTTTGATTATTGATGTTCGCCTTGTTAACCGCTGCCTGGATAGTCTTGAGCGGAGACGAATTGGCGCCCGAGTTGGAATCGGAGCCCTTCTGAGCGTCCACATAAAGAACGCTGCTTTCATTTTCGACAACGTTCGCCTGAGAACGCGCGGCCGGTCCGGCAACCGTCAGAACCGCAAGAGAGAGGGCACTAAGAACTCTTGCCAACTTCATACATTCGCCTCAAAAAAATGAAAGAAGGCCAGTGGTGCGAGCACCGTGGCTGAGCATCCCGACCACCGCGGCCAGGAATTGCCGAGCCCGAGTTGCAGTACAGAAGGCGCTTTCTGTCTTGCTTCAACCTTCATGCGCTAACTGGAAACATGCAGCGAGGCAGTATGTGGGCACACGTCGGCCATCCCTCTGGTGGGGCGCTTCAAGGGGTTCTTCGTACGCCCGCCTTAAGCGATGGGGCCTCTAGATATGTTGAAGTGATGTTAGCGAAGAATGCATGCTAATCAGTGCGCGGAGTAACGTATGGCCGTTACTGAAGCACCGTTACGTAAGTACAGGATAAGGCCGCACCTGTGTCTCGCGCCGCCGCGAGAATCACTCAGGATATGCTTCACCTGGGTGGACGACGCGAATGTAGTGGTCGGTGAACTGCGCATTCCCCCCCGGCAATTCCACTTTGGGCATGTGGCAACTGGTGCAGTTTGATTTCGCAACGGGGCACATCTTCACGGCAGAGGTAGCAGCTGCGGGTTTGGCGTCGCTGTGGCACGCAAGACACTTCGAGTCGTACGAAGCGACATTGTGATTTAAAGGCTGGTGGGGATTGTGGCATGCAAGACAACTGATGCGCGGATCGTTGCCGATGAAACACTTGCTGAGTTCGAGGCGATAGGGCTGGATCCGCACAAAAGCGGGACCGTGCCATTTGTTGCGCAATACCGTATCGAACGTTCGATGGCATTGTCCGCAGAAGTCCGAAATCTGCTCGGCATCGAGACGTTTGAGTGATTTGGGAAGCGTCTTGAAATTATCCTGCGCCGCGTCGGCCATGTGTTGTTGTGCGCCCGCGTGGCATCGCTCGCAGTTGAGGCCGGGAGTTATTTTGGCCGGGCTGAGTTTTTCGCCTTCGACCACCCCGCTGCCATGGCAGTTGAAGCAGGTTCGTGTTTCCCATATGGGCAGTTGGCGACCCATGGCTTCAGTCAGATTGTGAGGGGTAATCTTCTGATCACCGGGGGTCAGGGCGAGTCCATTGGCGCGAGGGAAATAGCTGACGAGACTCTCGTAGTAGTGGCCATCTTTCTCGAGCACCCAGGTTTGCGAGTGCTGTCCGAAGATCCAGTGGATGGGCAATGTCAGCGTATCCGTTCCATCGGAAACAGAGTAGGTGCTCTGACCATCTTTCGTTCGAATCTTGTATGTGTAGGAGCCGATCTGCGTACTCAGGTCAGGATGTGCAGCCAGGGCAGGGTCTGAACCCTGCGGCTCCATGGCATGACGCATGGGAGCGATTGCATAAGATGTAGTGACTCCCGCGTGACAGGTCGCGCACGTGGCAGCTGCTTCTGAGGGCTTTGTGTGTTGCGCCGATGCGGGGTTGACAATGCAGGACGCAAAGGCTGTCACGGCTGCGATAGCCGCGAGTAGAGCGGGTTTGAGCGATGTGACCTTACTTCTGCAAATCACGGCAAACCTTTCGCTCCCGCTCGGCTTCTTCGCGGTTTCCGCTTTGCGAATAGATAGACATCAGTCCAAGATGGGCTTCGAGATTCTGAGGATCACTCGCAATGACCTGCTTCAGTAATTCCGCGCCGCGCTTTGTTTCGCCGGTTTCGGCGAGTGAGCGTCCGAGTGCCAGTTGAGAAATCTCCGTATCAGGTGAATTTGCGTATGCACGCTGCGCAGGCTCGATCGCTTCGTTGAAACGTCCGGCGATTACCAGGGTGAATGCAAGAAGAGCATTGGCGGTTTCATTGGTCGGATTGACCGCAAGTTCGTTGCGAAACTGGTCGATGGCGAGACCGGGATCATGTGGAAAGAGCAAAAATCCGTAGAAATAGTGAATGTTGGCTACGGAAGGGAAGCGAACGAAGAGCTCCGCGAAGGCAGAGTCGGCCTTCTCGTTGTCACCGGAGAGGAAGATATACCCTGCGCTGCCAACGGCTTGATAGAGATCGCGGTCCTGGGGTGCCACATCCTTTGGAAACGTAGGAATACGCATGCCGGCTAGCCCGATGCCGATCGTCAGGTCGGGTGCGTCGACGTGGTGCTCCGCGAAGAAGCGGTATTGCTCGAGTGAATCCTGGAAGCGGCTCGCATGGGCGAGCAGTTGCGCCAGGTGGAAGCGGATGATCTCCTCGTTGTGCGGCTGATTGAGGGCTCCGTGGGCAACGGCCTCCTCCAGGTCGCGAAGTGCATCATCGTAGGCGCCGGTTTCAAATTCGCAGAGACCACGCAATGCCATGGCGGGCACCGCAGTTGGCGCTAGTTTGAGCAGATGGGTAAAGGCGTCGATGGCTCCGGAAAACTGATTGGAGCTGTATTGGAGGACCCCGAGATACCACCAGCCCTCCTGCCAATCCGGTTTCAGCTGCTCGGCCTGGGTGTAGAGCTGAATGGCGAGTGGAATATGCTGCTGGTCGCGCGCTGCGGCGGCACGGGCAGAGAGATCGTCAAAGCCGGCTGGAGTTTCTTGCGCAGCGCATAGCGCACGCGTAAGCAGAAGCGTGGGAATCAGGACCAGAAATAGAAGGCCGCGAGCGGCTCGGCTGGGGAAGACGGAGATTGCCACGTTCGCCTGAAGTGCCAAACATCTTTCTGTGATGTGAGACGAATTCGACGCAAAAACATCGCCGGCTGGATTCCAGAAGAATTCAGTTCCGGCGAGCGTCAGGCATCACATCACGAAATTCATGTTATCAGGTCAAAACAATCGTTTGAGGCAAGAGTCGCGAGGTGCTGCCAAGTACGGCCGACTGCAGCAGATGCCGAATCTAATCTCTAACGGCGGTCGCTACAACTGCGGTGGTTTTGGCGGCATCCATCTGCATACACCCTTGTGTTGCGGGATGCTCTTCCCATCTCCCCCATGGGAGGGGTTAATCAAGATCAGGGTCGACCTCCTAGGCGGCCCTGATCAGCCTAGATCTCTGCACTGAGCGTTCTGAATACGTCATTCCGACGCGATTGGCCCGCATTCGGTAGGCCAGTTAAAATCGACCGTTCTTCTTTAGATGTTATCCGTCATCGTGCTGCAACTAAATAGGTTGCGTTGCGAGTGGATGCGCATCTGCCACCCTGCTTATGGTCAATGTTGCCCAAAGAGTGGCAGGAGCATAGGTCGAAGGATGTATTGGCCTCGTTGAAAACGGGCCTAGCCTTACATGAAGCAAGTGAATGTATTTGGCTTTGAGTGGCGCTTACCCCGCCACCTGCACTCTTTGAAGTTGGTAATGAGTGAAAGTCCTTCGACAGCCCGCCGCTCGGCGGGCTGTCATTTTTTGAATAGGACTCAGAACTGGTAGATCACTTTGAGATCAAAAATCTCAGCTCAAACTTTGATCAGTACTTCCGGCCGCTTTGCAGCTTAGATCGTGCAACGCCAAAAAGCAAAATCGCCGAAGCATCTCGGCGATTTGCAGTCATCCGTTTGCGATGATCTCAGGCTGACTTGCGCTTCGGACTGACTTTCGCTTGCCCTTTGACCAGCCTGATGCTTTTCGCTGGTGCTTCCTTCTCGCTCTTCGGTGGCTTCTTGGCGGCTCGCGAGTCGGCGCCCACGCTCTTGCGCAGGGCGTCCATGAGATTGATGACGTTGCCCGGTTGCTGCTTCGGCGCTGTCTCAAGGGGCAGAGGCATATTCTTGATCTTGGCTTCGACTAGCGCCTTAACGGCAACCTCGTAGCCATCTTCGAACTTGCCTACGTCCAGCTTCGACGACATTTTCGTGATGAGGGTTTCAGCCAGTTGCAACGAGTCAGCATCGATGGGCGGCTGCTTGATGTCGCGGAAATATTCGCTCTGATCGCGGAGTTCGTTGCGGTAGCGCAATGTATAAGCCATCATGCCGCGATCGTCCCCGGGAGCAGGGAGCACCGCGATGATGCTTTCGCGGCCTGCAAATGCAACTTTGCCCACCGCCGCTTTTCCGCTGTTGCGCAGAGCCTGGCGCACCACATTAAAAGCTTCCGCCTGCATGTCGTTTTCCGGAGTGACAAAGTACGGCTTCTCCACGTACTCCGGGTTCAGTTCTGAAGCATTGATGAACTGAGACACCGCGATGGTGTGCTTGGAGGGGACGCGTAGGTTTTCGAGTTCGCTGGGCTCGATAATTACGTACTTGCCCTTGCTGTATTCGTAGCCCTTTACAACCTCGTCGTTTTCAACCGCCGTGGTTGCCTCTCGGCTCTCGGCCGCACTCTGCAACACCTTCTGGTGGCGAATGCGTTCACCGGTGCTTCGGCTGATCTGGTGGAAGCTGATCTGGCTCTTGCTCTCGGTGGCGACGTAGAGGCTCACACCAAACGAGACAAGCGAGATCTGGATATTTCCTGACCAATATGGACGTGCCAAACATGACCTCCCTGAGCGGTCGCCGCGCGGGAAAGCGCGACACAAGCAGGAATTGGAGTTTACTGCATTTTTGATGTGACAGTGAAGAGGTTTATCGAGTTTCGCCTTGTATTCGCCAGCGATTCGTCGAGGTGGACATTCCGAGTTGCATCTCTAATCCTTGGCATTTGATGCGATGATTTTTTGCTCGCGAACACCAATTCGCGCCCACAACTCGGCCGATGCTAACATTTGATTAAGGCCGAGTGGGATTTAGCGGCTGTTTCTAAAGCTGTTGATAGCACAAAATGGCCCCGTAGCTCAGATGGATAGAGCATCGGTTTCCTAAACCGCAGGTCGGCCGTTCGAATCGGCCCGGGGTCACCATTCTCGATTTGCTTTCCGTGTTACCAACATGCGGATTGGACTTAGGTCCGTCGCCGGATATTGCTGTGCCGTTGGATAAAATTGGTTCCCATGGGAACAATTTCTTTCGGCAGCGGGTGGGGCGGGCGCGTTGTCGAGGGGAAGTTTCCGCTTCTCGAATGGCTGGGCGGCTCTGAAAATTGCGGCTCATTTTCTACCGTCCTGGGAGGAATGCAGGAAGCCGTAATTCAGATCATGCTTGCAAGCGAAGTCGAGGCGGAAGCACAGCTTGCTCAGTGGAATTTTGCAAAAACCCTGCTTCATCCTCATCTCTCAAAAATACTGGCGGCGGGCAAAAGCGTTATCGACAATCGGCAAGTGACATATGTCGTCACAGAACCTACTGATGGATCACTTTCCAGGATCATTCGAAATGAAACACTGCAAGCAGATCGTGTGAGAGAAATCTTTAATCCCGTTCTCAGTGCACTTTCCCACCTTCACAAGAACGGCGTAGTTCACGGTCACATAAACCCATCGAACATTCAGTTTGCGGGCACAAAACCGATGCTGTCTGTGACAGATTTATTGATAGCAGGGTCAGTTAAGAGAAGCATTGCCAGCCCTGGACTGTACGATGCGCCCGAAGTGCAACATGACAGCGTGACCGCGGCGGTTGATGCGTGGGCCATTGGAATGACCATGCATGAAGCCATGACCAAGGCTCCCGCGCTCGATTCGGCCGAAAAAGCTAACGCCAATGCCGTGCAATCACTGCAAAGCCCCTTTCGCGAAATTGTGCGGGACTGTCTCCAGAGCGATCCTCTTCGCCGGTGCACCATCGATTCCATCCTGGAACGACTCAACGACACCAAAGAGATCTCGCTCCCCGAGACATTGATTCTTCCATTCGAGACAGAGAACGCTATTAGCGATAAAACCCCAGTCCCGATAGGTGAACTCGCGAGGACCGACGAGCCAGATGCGATTCATGTTTCCGAGATGTCCGATGCGTTCTCAACCGATGATGCAGAGGCGTCTCAACCGGTGCTTTTCTCCAAATCGTTTGAACGCTTCGAAGAAGCGCACCTGAAGCGGTTCCGCGTAATGCCTTACGCCGTTGTCGTTCTTGCTGTTATTGCGCTCATTGCAGTTTTGCTGGTTCGAAGACATAAGGCGGAGATCCTGCCGGCAGTGGAAAGTGACAAGACCGCCTCCACAACCGTTCCTCAGAAGCAACCCGCTGCTCCCGAAGTCGAAGCGCCAGTTCCTGAAAACCAATCCGTTGCTTCGGCGCCGACCGTCGCCCAGCCATCAGAACCCCAACGAGTAGAACCTGAAATCGCGCCGCCAGTGGCAGAAAAACAGCCTCAAGAAACTCCGCATCCTGAAAATCCAGGCGTGCCGCTTCCTGATCAACCATCACCCAGGACCGCTCCCGTTTCGAGCTACGCGCGTCCTAAAGGGGACACAAATGGGGCGGTCGTCAAACGCGTATTACCCAACGTGTCGCCGGGTGCCTTTGCGGGAATGCGATCTCTTGTCGAAGTGCAAACACGCGTGTCGGTCACTAAAGACGGCAAGGTTTCGGATGCTGCTTATGTATCCCCGGGGCCAGGAAATTATTTTGCTCGGCTCGCACAGCGAGCAGCGCGCTCGTGGGAGTTTTCGCCTCCTACGGAGAATGGCAAACCTGAACGCAGCGTGTGGACGCTCCAATTCCAATTCGCTCGAGACAAGACCGAGGCCACGGCGACTCGAGAGCAAAGATAGTCAGTTCCGCTCTTGTGTAAAGCAACCTTGCCCTGACTCGTCCATTTAGCAGCCCGAATAAAAGATTGCCTAAATCCACATTTAGACCCGCTTCACTGCGATTGGTTTTGACATCGTGTCCTGATTCGCTTTAAAACTTGATATCATCGAAATCGGATTGATGACATCACTGTTGCTCAGTTGATGAGCAGCGCAACTAAAACCGCAATCGTCAGGATGCTCGGGAAGGCGGTGAAAATCCGCCACTGCCCCGCAACTGTGAGCGCCTCTTGTTCGACTTTCGTTGAACGAGGAAACCAGCTAGAGCTGCTTCGCCTCAAAGGCGAGACCACTCAAAAACCACTGGAGCAAGGCTCCGGGAAGGTGTCTGGATAAGGCGCAAGTCAGGAGACCGGTCCTGCGCGCCCAACCAGCTTGCGTTCCGAGGGGAACGGAGGAGCCTTCATGTCATTTCGCGTGTTCCAGCGCTTGTTTATCAGCCAGCTTTCGCCCAAACACATTCTTGCAGTCACGCTTTTGTGCATTTTTGCCGTTGCGGCAAATGCAGCCTCCATTCGCGGCGTCGTCACCGATGCTTCGGGTGCCCGGATTACCGGCGCCACCGTTGATCTGCTTTCCGGCGGACAAATCGTAGGTTCGGCAGTCTCCGGAGCAGACGGAAGCTTTCAGATACTGACCGGGACTAAGGGGCGATTTTTTCTAGTAGTTTCCGCCACAAAATTTCGCCAGCTCGAGACACCCGATTTTTACGCGGGACAACTCGACAATATTGAGCGCAACCTCGTGCTTGAGCCGGAGTGGGTACACGAGTCGATCGTTGTCACCGCAACGGGAACGCCGACGCCACAGCCGCAGACCGGCGCTGCAACCAGCGTGATTGGACCCGCAGAACTGGAAACGTATCAAGACTTGGTGAGTTCTCTACGCGTGATGCCGGGAACATTTGTTGTACAGGCCGGGCAGCGAGGCGCGCAAACGGCGCTATTTGTGCGTGGCGGTAATTCAGACGGCAACCTGGTGTTGATGGATGGTGTGGATGCCGGCGATTTGGGCGGACGATTCGACTTCGGGCCTCAATCGACAACGGCCATGGAGCGGAGTGAAGTTTATCGCGGGCCGAACTCGAGCCTCTATGGTGCGGGTGCCGAGAGCAGCGTGGTGAGTATGACGACTCCCCACGGCACAACGGATTTTCCATCGCTGATCTTTCATGGCGACTGGGGAAATTTCGTAAGTTCGCGCGAGGAGTTGGAGGCAGCGGGAACTTTCGGAAAGCTGGATTACCTTGGCGCCTATAGCTGGCAGCAGACTGCGAATGACTTGCCGAACAACGAATATCACGTGGGAACCGCAGCGGCGAATTTAGGATTTCAACCGACCGGATCGACGAAACTACGCGGCACGCTGCACTACGGTATTGACGCCACCGGCGTTCCTGGGCCATTTGAGTTTTATCACCTGACGAACGTTGCGACCGAAAAGGATCAGGATCTCTACATCGGGGCTTCGATCGATAACCAGACCACCGCGGACTTCCACAACATGGTGCTCTACGGAGCGACTAGGAAGCGCGAGCAGTACAACTTGTGGGAGCAGACAGGGGCGGGAGTATTTGACGCGTATGGCAACAGCTTCGGCGACTTGGTGACGATTACCGGCGCGAATGGATATTCAACTACAGGGCGCGCTTTGATGGATTATGCGGGCACTTATCCGCAGGGATACCAACTGTTTTCAAATCGCGATGCGCTGATCTACCAGGGGGACTATACGGTTACGCCCCACCTCACGGCGCAGATCGGCTTCCAATATGAAAACGAGCGATATACCGGTCCGATCGATCGCACCAATTACGACTACCGGGCGGCGGTGCACGGAGATTTCAAGAGCCGCCTGTTTTACACGTTAGGCGGCGACCTGGAGCACTACTCGCTGTTCGGCGTTCAGACTTCTCCGCGAGCGGGGCTCTCGTTCTACGCGTTTCGTCCGCGAAAAGGCGCCTTGAGTGGAACGCGGCTGATGTTCAATTTCGGCGACGCCGTTCGCGAGCCTTCGGGAACCGACCAGCTTTACTCGCTCTACACATTTCTCGAACAGAATCCCCCCGATGGTCCGATCACAATTCAGCAGATGCATATCACGCCGATTGCGGCGCCGACTTCCCGGACATACGAGGGCGGATTTGAGCAGTCATTCTTCAGCGAACATCTGATCTTCAAGACGAGCTTCTTTCACAACGAATTCGGACGACAGATCGAGTATGTCGGGCTGGATCTGATTCCGCAACTGCTTCCAAATCTGACGCCTGAACAGCAACAAGCTCTCGAACAGCAGTTGCAGGCCGATGGCGCATACGAACTGACGCTGAATACGCAGGCCTACCGAGCAATGGGTGTCGAAGCCTCGGTGGAAAGCGGCATTGGGCGTTATGTCTTTCTGCGCGGCGGGTATACCTACCTCGATGCCGTGATCCAGCGCTCTTACACCAATGACGATGTTGATCTGCTTGGACCGGTTCCGACCTATAACGGCATTCCGGTCGGTCCCTATTCTCCCTTGGTTGGAGCCCGTCCGTTTCGGCGGCCGCCGCACACGGGTTTCTTTGCGGCAAGCTATTCACGCAAATGGCTGACACTGCTATTCAATTCGGCGTTTGTCAGCCGATCTGATGATTCCGATTTCCTCGCCGGAGACGATATCAACGGCGGCAACAGCCTCCTGCTGCCCAATCGCAACCTCGATAACGGTTACGCGAAACTGGACCTGGGCGGGAGTGTCCGTTTGGAGGATTGGGTCGGGTTCTACGCGCTCGCCGAGAATCTGACCAACAATCAGCACATCGCTCCCATCGGATACGTGAGCTTGCCCACCAGCATCCGAGTGGGATTGAAATTTCAATGGGGCAGGGAAAAGGCGAATGTAACGCCGTCGGCCCAGCGGTAGAACTGGCTTGAATTTCAGCATGTAAGGGCGAACCTGGTTGTTGCCCTCAGACGCTCGCGATTTCGATTTTGTCAATTGATTAACCCCGTTTTTCCACAAGAAGCTCCCGAATCCTGATTGTTACGGGAAATTCTCTTTGGAAAAACGGGTTAGATGCCACAAACTATCCTTAATCTGATCGTTCCCTCAATACGCTCATCGTTTCATCAGTAGGAAGCAATTCTCGAGCATGGGCCCATAGCGGCACTAGCAGAGCCGGTTTTCCCAAAATGAAGCATCAACAGCCAAAGTTGCCACGAGGAGCATATGAATCAGTCTTTTTGGAGGAGTGCCGCAAAATACGGCTTGGTGTGGTCTGGCCGTACTCATATTTTCCCTGTCTAACCTCGCTCAGCAGACCCTGGGATCGCTGAATGGAACCGTCGTTGACTCGTCGGGAGCGGCGGTGCCGGGTGCAACCGTTACCGTGACCAACGCCGCGATCAACTACGCGACAACCACTACGACCCAGGCCACCGGATTTTTCCAGGCCTTCAATCTGCCCATCGGCACCTACACGGTCAAGGTCAGCCACGCAGGATTTGAAACCTCGCAACTCAATGGCATTCCGGTTCAGGAAGCGCGCGCAACCACGGTGAATGCGACGTTGAAGATCGGTCAGGTTTCCGAATCTGTTGAAGTAACGGCGACGCCGCTACTGAATGCGACCGACGCGACCAATGGCTATACGCTCGACAGCGCGCAGATCGACATGACACCGCTGGCGACCGGCAGCTTCACGCAGGTCGCCGTTTTGTCGCCTGGCGTGAATGCGGAGCTGCTGTCGAACCTCGATTCCAACGCGGGACTAGGGAATCAGCCGATCTGGGCGAACGGCCAGCGCGATACATCCAATACCTTCCAGGTGAACGGCGTCGACTCCACCAACCTGTTCAACGGCAAGAGCTCCTCGGGTTCCAGTTCGCAGCGTTACAACTTCAACATCGGCAGCGCTCCCACCGTCGGCGGATCATATTCCGTCGGCACATCGGTTTATGGTTCAAACGGAAACAGCCTGCCGTCGCCTCCGCCTGAGTTCACGCAGGAGTTGCGCGTGAACGCTTCGATGTACGATGCGCAGCAAGGGGCCACCAGCGGTGCGCAGATTGACGTCAACACCAGCACAGGAACCAACACCTGGCACGGTGAGCTCTACGGTACCTATGCGAACAACATGATGAATGCCTCGCCCTTCTTCTTCAACCAGGCATATCAGCTCACGCGGCAGGGAATCGGAGTCTTTCCGCAGTCGATGGTCAACCCCTGGCTTCGTCGCTGGAGCACGGGCATCACCGCTGGCGGTCCTCTCATCAAGGACAAGCTTTTCTTCTTCGTGGCTTATCAGCACCGCGTGAATGAAGACAACGGAACTGGACTATCGGAGATGACCGTTCCCACCGGCCTTACGGATGATCGCAGCAACGCCGGTCTTGAAGCTGCCGACTTGTCATGGGGAGGCAAGGGAAACGTCCCAATCGATCCGGTTGCTTCGACGTTGTTGAATACCAAATTGTCGAATGGCCAGTATATGATTCCTTCGGCTCAGTCGAGTGCGCCCTATACTTTTGGCGTTCCGAACGTGTTCCTGATTGGAACCGCTCGCTTGAACTCTGACCAGGCCACCCTGGCTTTCGACTACAACGTCACCCAGAATGATCGCGTATCGGCGAAGTACTTCTACCAGGACGCTCCAGTTTCTCGCCCCTTCGGCTTCTCTGATACAGCCGGCTTTCCCCTTACACAGCACAACGGCGCGCAGGTCTTTTCGCTGGGCAACACCATCTCTATCGGTCCGAGGTTGAATTGGGAGCAGCGCCTTGGATTCGTCCGGGAGGGTTCATTCACCAACTACCAGCAGACGGCGCCAGGCGGAAACATGGGTGTATCAGGCGAGCAAACAACCAACCTCACCCCGGATGTTCTGCCCGGCTTGGAGATTAAAAACTTCGGCTACTTTGATCAATATTCGCCCAATCTCAATATTGGTCCGGCTGGAGTGCCCGGCGCTTTCGTGAACATGGGCTACTACCAGAATCGCGTGAACCCATCAACGAATGTGATCTTCACTGCGGGTCACCATACGATCGTGGCAGGTGGCGGTTATAGCTATACCCAACTGAATATCACCAACAACCGTACCGGGCACGCTCAGCTCGTCGTCGGCGACTTCGATAGCTTCCTGCAGGGGCAGGTACGTAGCTCAAGTGTGCTTCAGAGCATCGATGCGACCACAAATCGTAACAATGCGAATCGGTACTATCGAACCAATGAATTCAATGGCTATGTGCAGGATAAGTGGCAGGCTCTCAGCAACCTCAGCATCACTGCCGGTGTTCGCTACGACTATCACGGCGGAATGACTGAAAAGTATGGCAACTTCTTCAACTTCGATCCGGCGTTATACGACGTCACCGGTACCTCTACAACAGGGTTCAATGTTGTCAATTCCGGGTTCGTCATTGCCGGTAACAACAAGCAGAACCCAACCAAGGGTGTTTCAGCGTCGACCCTCGAAGGACGTCAGTGGGGTTTTTCGCCTCGCCTTGGCGTTGCCTGGACTCCTAAGGCCTTCAACAACAAGGTCGTCATCAGCGCCGGAGGCGGTTTGTACTATGACCGCGGAGAACTATTCACTTATCTCTCCCAACCTGCAGGCGGCACGATTGGTGGTCCCTTTGGCGTAACTGAGTCGTCGCCTTTGGTGAGCGTGGCAACTGGAAATACCGATTCAGACTCTGGTTTGACGTTGGCGAATCCCATGGGCAACCTCGCTTTCAGTACCCCGGCCCAGGGTGGCATCTATGTGCCACCAAGCTCAAATCCCGGTGTTATGACGCAGGCATTGCAGTCCACGCTGAACCAGATGACTGGAAGCCCCTCGGGTTACTACAGTCAATTCGGTAAAAACTGCAGTGGCTGGCAAAGTCAGGAGGGCTACTTCCTCTGCCTTTCACTACCGCTCAACTTTGGCATTTACGACAAGAGCAATGTCCTGCCATACACAATCAACTACACGCTCAATGTGCAGTGGCAGCCAAGAAATGATCTTGCGATCACCGTCGGCTACACCGGAAATCGCGGACGCCACTCGGTGATTCCGATTCCGATCAACGAGCCGGGCATTGCAACTCCTACGAATCCGATCTGGGGCGAGACTTCGAGCTATGGTATGGAAGTCATGGACCAGAACTCGGAGGATTGCGGGTACGACTACTGCCCCATCCCGGAGGAACCGTGGAACACGTCTGACGCCGGCAACACAGACTTCAGAACTCCCTACGTCGGCTTCAGCCCGAATGCCGCAGACTTCAAGACCGTGGGCGTCTCGGCTTACGACGCGTTGGAAGTGCACCTGGAGAAGCGGCTTTCACATCACTTTTCAATCGGCGGCAGCTATACATGGAGCCATGCCCTCGACGAACAGAGCGACATCGGCCTGTTTTTCACCGGCAACAACCCCAAGAATTTGCGCGACTCCTGGTCCTCGTCGGACTTCGATCGCACGAATGTGTTTGTCGCCAACTTCCAGGTGGATATACCGAATATGGTCAAGAGCAGCAACTTTGCCTCCTATATCTTGAACGACTGGCACTTTACCGGAATCGGTACCTTGCAGGGCGGCGAGCCATATTCTCTCTACGAGTTCTACGGCGCGGTAGGCAGTATCAATTTCGGAAACTTCCCGACGCTGATGAACCCACTTCTCGGCATCAAGGATCCTAAGCATCCGAAAACCGCGCTGACAGGCAACAAGGGCTCCTTCCGCACCGGGGGAGCCGAGGCCAACTACATTCCCGCAATTGACCCTTCGCAGATTGCCATTAGCTATCTGGCGCCGGGCACGAATGGCATTCCGGTTTCAACCGGCAATGATCCGTCGGATATCTACGAGACGGCTTTCAATACAGGCCAGCGCAATATCTTCCGACAGGGAGCTCAGAAGCGCCTCGATCTTTCCTACCGCAAGGGCTTCAGGATTACGGAAAAGATCAAAGCGCAGTATGAACTCAACGTCTTCAACCTGACCAACACAACCAGCCTTGACGTCCCGCAGAATCAAGCGCAAATTCGCCAGAACAATGGATGCTCAGCCACTGCGATTAACGATTTCAAGGGTGAGAACAATTGCAACCAGTTCCGCAGCTACCTGGGTTATGGCCAGGTTGTGACCTCGAGCGATCCTGGAGATCAACAGTCCGCCCTGGGCAATCTCGATCAACTGCCCTTCTCCACCGGCACAGGGAAAGCAACACAGCTCCCTCTGACCCTTCAGCTGCTCCCTCAAAATGGTGGCCCGCAGGGAACCTGCACTATCCAGGCCTTGACCATTGCCGGCACAAACACCTGCCCCAACAACGCTGCCAACTGGGGATCGGTAACCGGGACGATCGGTGGTTCCCGCGCCTTCACCATGGGCTTCCACGTGATTTTTTAATCGAATAGCCAGACAGACAGCGCAGAACGGGAGCCTTCGGGCTCCCGTTCTGTTTTGCGGATCATGCCGTGGACACACACTCGTCCTCATGCCGCACGAGGATTGCTCGCGACGGAAAAGGGCCTTCAATCCGAGCCCCAACAGGCAACTGACCAAAAGTTTTATCTCCTGCACATTTTTTGTTGCTCTTTTGTCCGAACCCCAAGTACAGTTGGTTTTTCCACAGGTCAACTAATCTCTGGGGTGTCCAATGGTTTGTCCCAAATGCAAGTCCGGGGCCCTATCCACGGTCCCTGCTGAAATTCGGCTCTATCGCAACGCTCCCCGCACCATGAGCCATCCGCCCATGTCCCCTCAGCCCGACATTCAGGTGTGCCTGGATTGCGGAAACGCAGAGTTCGTCATCCCCGAAAAATGGATGTCGGCCGGCTGGCTCCAGGCGCAGCGGTCGAAGGTAGCTCCGGTCAGCGTTCCCACGCCGATCAACGAAGTCCGCCGCCATATTGCATGATGACAGGGGGCGCTTGATGGCAGCCCCGGCTGCCAAGGACTCCCTTTGAATCGAACTGCAAAACGAAAAGGCCTCCAGCCGAAGCTGGAGGCCTTTTTACTTTGTGGCTGTTTTGCGCATTGGCGCCATCCGATTTACTTCAGCAGCTTATCATCGGCGCAGAAAAGCCCTCAGCTTGAGCCGAGGGCTTTTCTACTAAGTGCACGGTCAGGAACTGTCTACTGTTCACTGACCACTATTCACTGCATTTTTAGTACATGCCGTCCATGCCGCCGCCGTGACCGCCGCCTGCCGGGGCCGACTTGGGCTCCGGAATTTCGACGACGAGGGCTTCGGTGGTAAGCAGCAAACCAGCGATGGACGCCGCATTCTGCAGGGCAGTGCGGGTGACCTTGGTGGGGTCGATGACGCCGGCCTTTACCAGGTCCTCATACTTGCCGGTGGCAGCGTTGTAGCCGAAGTGCTGGTCCTTGGACTCGAGCACCTTGGCAACCACGACCGCACCTTCTTCGCCGGCATTGTCGACGATCTGGCGAAGAGGCTCTTCGAGCGAACGGCGCACAATCTGCGCACCGATCTTCTCGTCGCCTTCGAGCGTCTTGATCAGCGCATCAACCGCCGGAATGGCACGAACCAGGGCTACGCCGCCGCCCGGGACGATGCCTTCCTCGACTGCCGCACGGGTTGCGTGCAGAGCATCCTCAACGCGAGCCTTCTTTTCCTTCAGCTCGGTCTCGGTGGCTGCGCCAACCTTGATGATGGCAACGCCACCAACCAGCTTGGCCAACCGCTCCTGCAGCTTTTCCTTGTCGTAATCGGAGGTGGTCTTCTCGATCTGCGAGCGCAGTTCCTTGACGCGTCCTTCGATGTCTGAGGCCTTTCCTGCGCCATCAACCACGGTGGTATTGTCCTTGTCGATCGTGATGCGCTTCGCACGGCCCAGATCCTCGAGCTTGACGCCCTCGAGCTTGATGCCGAGATCTTCAGTGATGGCCTTGCCGCCGGTGAGGACAGCGATGTCGCCCAGGATTGCCTTGCGGCGATCGCCGAAGCCGGGAGCCTTGACGGCCGCGACATTCAGCGTGCCACGCAGCTTGTTGACCACGAGGGTGGCGAGAGCTTCGCCCTCAACATCCTCAGCGATGATCAACAGTGGCTTGCCGCCACGCGCAACCTGCTCGAGCAGCGGAAGCAGATCCTTCATCGCGCTGATCTTCTTTTCATAGATCAGGACATAGGGTTCTTCCAATACCACTTCGAGACGCTCTGCATCGGTGACGAAATAGGGGCTCAGATAGCCGCGGTCGAACTGCATGCCGTCGACTGTCTCGAGACCGGTGTGCATGGTCTTCGATTCTTCGATGGTGATGACGCCATCCTTGCCAACAACCTTCACCGCATGTGCAATGATGTCGCCGATTTCCTGATCGCCATTGGCGGAGATTGCGCCGACCTGGGCGACCGAGCCTTCGTCAACAGGCTTCGACAGCTTGCCGAGAGCGCCGCCCTCGGTCCACTTGCCGTCCTTGTCGCGTGTGCCGATGATGGCAGTGACTGCCTTGTCGATGCCGCGCTTCAGGGCGGTGGGGTTGGCGCCGGCGGCAACGGTCTTCACGCCTTCGCGGAAGATAGCCTGGGCCAGGACGGTTGCAGTCGTGGTGCCGTCGCCGGCCACGTCTGAGGTCTTGGAAGCAACTTCACGAACGAGCTGTGCGCCGACATTCTCAAGGGGATCCTTGAGGTCGATTTCCTTAGCTACGGTTACGCCGTCCTTGGTGATGGTGGGCGAACCAAACTTCTTCTCAATTACGACGTTGCGGCCCTTGGGACCGAGCGTCGCCTTCACGGCGTCTGCCAGCGTGTTAACGCCGCGCAAGATCGCCTGACGGGATTCTTCACCGTGCAGAATCTGCTTTGACATTTGTCTTCTCCAGTGATCAGTGTTCAGTGAACAGTGATCAGTTATGAGGGTTCAGTTTTTAGTCTGTTCGCGTTCCGGGTCAGGTCTTACGCGGGAGCGGCCGTCTCTGACCACTGTCCACTGTTCACTGACCACTGAAAACTACTTCTTGATAATGCCGAGGACTTCTTCCTCACGCATGATCAGAAACTCCTCACCGTCGATCTTGATCTCGGTGCCGGAGTACTTGCCAAAGAGAATCTTGTCGCCTGCCTTGACGTCGAGAGGGAATACCTTGCCCTCGTCGTTGGACTTGCCTTTGCCCACGGAGACAACTTCGCCCTCCTGGGGCTTCTCTTTTGCGCTGTCGGGGATGATGATGCCGCCACGGACCGTTTCACCCTCTTCCAAACGACGGACGAGGATACGATCGTGGAGCGGCGTGAAGGTCGTGGTAACCGATGTTGCTGCCATTGCTTCTCTTCTCCTTCACACGCGGACTGGCTTGATGCCGGCCGCGGACTTGGTTGGTTTGGGTAAAAGCTTCGGGAAATCGAGCCTCAAAGTGAGGCCGAACTGCACGCTAAGCACTTAACCGAAGATGGTGCTAGCACTCTGTGCTTCCAATTGCTAAAGATAGGCACACTGACGACGACTGTCAAGAGCCCTTCGATGAAATGTGAGTGAATAACACTCAATCTGGCAGGCTGGAATCGCGATCCTTAAAGTATCTCTTTATAATTGAGCAATATACAGATTTACCCGAAACGTCCAAATTCAAATCTATCTGGTCTTTGGCTTTGGAGTTCGCCAGAAGAGCCACAGCGCCTGAAAGCCCGCTTTGAGGAGAACCCGCCAGCGGCTGGTCACGATCTCGCCAGGTTCCTGAGGATCGCGATCCCAATTGAGAGGCTTACGCCGCAGCCGCCGGATGATGAATTTGATCAGGCTCATGCGCTGCTCGGGAAATTCTTTGAACAACAGGAGCCAGTACGTGATGGAATTGCGAGCTTCGTGTTCGATTGAGTCGCGGCTCAGTGGAGGATGAAAAACGACAGCCGCCGGTTGATACACGGCTTTGTAATCGTTAGTCAGAAGGCGCGCCAGGGCATACGACTCTTCGCCAATTTCAAAGGGGGCCCCGCGTCCGAGGCGCACATCAAACATCGGCTGGGGACAAGCGCTCTTGCGGAATGCCATGTTGCTGCCCAGGCCCATTCCCCCAAAGGTGGAAATTTCAAACCAATGTGGGTCAAGGTTACTCAGCGTGCGCGGAGTCCGCAATTGATGATCGGAGTCTGGAGTGACAACCCTTCCCGTTGAAGCGGCCAGGCGATCATCGGCGAATGGTGCCATCAGAACACCGAGCCAGTCGCGCTCCGGAATTGCGTCGTCGTCGAGATAAGCCACGATATCGGTATTGCTCTCGGCCATTCCACGATTGCGGGCGCGGCTCAAGCCGGTCACAGGCTCGATGGTGTAGCGCGCGCCGAATTCTGCAGCGGCGTCTTCAGTTTCCTTGTTGCCTTGGGTGTTGTCGACCACCAGAACTTCATCAGGTTTGGGATCTAGGTGCGACACCGCCTGAAGGCATTCCGTGAGGAGATGAGACCGGTTTCGCGTACAAATGACGATAGTGGAAGTCAGAACTGCTTCCTTGCCATGGGAAATCGGTGAGCGAGCGAGTTCGCTCAAAGTAGCCTTCAATCCTCAGACCTCAGTTTCGCGTTGGAAATCGCCTCGGACTTATTCGATGCGGCGATCAAAATTAGAGAAGTCCCTATCCTTCCTATTATCTCAAAGAATATGTGATGTTCAGACTAAACAAGCTTCCAACGAACTGTGCCCCTCGCAATCCGCATCTGACTGACGCTCAGACCTTAAGTTTGTTACGCCATTTCGAGGCGAGAATAAAGTCGGTCAGATGGCCAGGGACGCGATCAGAACGAAACCTAGTCCCGCAAGGGAAATGATGGTTTCGCAGATCGACCAGGACTTCATAGTTTCGGTCACACTGAGGTTCAGATACTCCTTCACGAGCCAGAAGCCTCCGTCGTTGACATGGGAGAAGATAAGCGAGCCGGCACCGGTGGCAATCGCCAGCAGCTCGGGGGAGACGCCAGGTGTTTGCAGGGCGATGGGGGCGACGATACCAGCCGCAGTGGTCATCGCGACGGTGGCGGAGCCAGTGGCGAGGCGCATAAGAGCGGCCAGAGTCCATGCAAGCAAAAGCAGCGGAAGGTGCCGCTGCATGGCGATCTGAATCATGGCGTGCGAGACACCGCTATCCTGCAGGACGCGCCCGAATCCTCCGCCCGCCCCGACCAGAAGGGTGATAGTTGCGGTCGGCGCGAGGCACTCATTGCTGAAGCGCAGAATCGTCTCTTTCGTGACGCCGCGCATGATTCCAAGTGTGATGAAGCTGATGAGCACGCCGATCAGCAACGCCATGTCGTCGTTGCCAGCCAGATGCAAAGCCTGGTTGGCAATCGTGCCCTTTGCCGCAAACGTATCCGCCCAGCTTCCGATGAGCATTAGAGCTACGGGAAGAAGGATGCTGCCCATCGTGAGCCAGAAACCCGGGAGCTTGCGATCGGGATCATGGTCGGCGAAGTCGTCGGCCATGGGATTCTCCGCGGGCACCTTGATCCACGGCGTGATCAGTTTTGCAAAAAGAGGGCCCGCAAGAGCAGCGGTGGGGATAGCGATGATCAGCGCGTAGAGTATCGTGCGGCCCACATCCGCGTGATATGTATTCACCGCGAGCAGCGCGGCGGGATGCGGCGGAACGAGCCCGTGATCGACCGAGAGAGCGGCAATCAGCGGTAGCGCAACCTTGATCAACGGAGTGCCGGTTCGTCGAGCGACCGTGAAGGCGATGGGAATCAGAAGCACAAATCCGACTTCGAAGAATGCGGGCAAGCCGACGATGAGTCCGATGCACATCATGGCCCATGGAATCCGCTTCTCGCCGAACACGCGGATCAACGTGAGCGCGATGGTATCGGCGCCCCCTGACTCCGCCATCATTTTTCCCAGCATGGTGCCCAGCGCGACCACGATGGCGATGTGACCGAGTGTGTTGCCCACACCGGTTTCAAAGGAGTGGATCACGTCGGCCATCGGCATTCCCGAAACGATCGCAAGGAAGAGCGACGCCAGCAGCAGGCTGAGAAATGGATTGAGCTTCAGAACCGTGACGAGCAGGATGATGCCGATAACCGCACACCAGCGCGCTAAGCAGCAGGAAGATGCTGTGCGGATCGATCATCGGCGGGCCAACGTGGTCAAGGAAATCATCTGCATCATTGGAGCCACTCCGTTGCAGCGCGGGCAAGATAGCGTCCGGCACGGCTTCCGGTAAGTCCCTGAGCAGTGTACGACAGCGTACCGTTAACCCAGACACCCGCGATTCCGTGAGCTGGGCGGATGGGATCGGCGAATGTCGCGGTGTCAGAAATTGTGTCGGCGTCAAAGAGGACCAGGTCGGCCCAGTAGCCTTCGGCAATGGCTCCCCGCTGGGCGAGACCGAACCGCCGTGCTGGCATCGTTGTCATTTTGTGAATTGCCTGCGGAAGCGAGAACAGCTTTTCGTCGCGGCAGTAGCGGCCCAGCACGCGCGGAAAGGCACCCCAGAGGCGGGGATGAGGATGTATGTCCCAGGGCAGGCCGTCCGACCCAATCATGGTCGCTGGGTGCGCGAGGATGCGCCGCATATCCTGCTCATCGATGCTGTGGTAGATCGCCCCGGCGGGTTGCAGCCGCTTTGCGGCATCGAGTTGGGTGAGATTCCATGCCGTGGCGATTTCGGAAAGGCGCTTGCCGGCGGCTTCGGGATGCGGAGTGCTCCACGTGATTTCAATCTTGACGCGCGGATCGACCTGCTTGAGATCAAGCGTGCTCGACCCGGCGGCGTAAGGGTAACAGTCGCAGCCGATCTGCTGGCCTGCGCGCTCATGCTCGAGAAATTCAAGGACCTCGCCGCTGCGTCCCCAGTTCGCCATACCCGCGCATTTGAGATGAGAGATGATGACCGCGGAATCGCAGGAACGGCCGATAGCAGAGGCTTCGCGCATCGCGTCGAGTATGCCGTCTGTCTCTGTGCGCATGTGAGTAGCGTAGACTGCCTTCGCACCGCGAAGCGCCTCTGCAAGTGAGACTACTTCATCCGTGCTTGCAGAGTTTGCTGAGGAGTATGCAAGGCCGGAACTCAGGCCAAGAGCGCCGCCAGCGAGTGCTGCTGTCAACTCTGTGCGCATTGCCTCAACTTCTTCAGCCGTGGCGCTGCGGTCGAGACGATCCATGTGATTGTTGCGGAGTGAAGTGTGGCCAATGAGCGCAGCAACGTTGACTGCGGGACGGGCCTGCTCCAGCGCGGCAACATAGTCGGAAAACTTCGGGTAGCGGAAAAGGTGGCGCGGTCCGAGTAGATTCATCGGGTCGGGCGGATCGCCTTTCAACCGCACCGGCGAAGCGCTGATGCCGCAGTTTCCCACGATGACGGTGGTGACACCCTGCGAAATCTTGGGCAACATCTCCGGAGTCTCGATGACGCTGGTGTCGTCGTGCGTATGCACGTCGATGAAGCCGGGCGCCAGCCAGAGCCCTTCGCCTTCGATGATCTGCTCCGCCCCATGCTTTAGCGATTCGCCGATCTCGACAATCCTGCCATCGCGAACAGCGACATCGCACTGCTGCGTCTTGTTGCCGCTGCCGTCGAGTACGTTCGCATTGCGTATGAGTGTGTCGCAATTCAACATTTTGGCTGATTCAGAATATAGACTATGTTCGCGGGCGCAGGCGCGAGCGCTGCTCGCACACGAGGTGATGATCATTCGCGGACACGGCGTACAAACCCCGGCTGAACAGCAGATCGGCCATCTGAACAAGGGACTCGGCCACTTTGCCGTGCCGATGTCGCGCGAAGCCATCGTTCATCTCGGCTGGAATCTTCTGCACGAAGACCTGAGCCTGCCGTCGGCAGTTCTTTATCGCGATCGCATCGAGCACAATCTCGCATGGATGCAGCGCTTCATGGATGCTTACAAGGTTAAGCTGGCGCCGCACGGCAAGACAACGATGGCGCCACGGCTCTTCCAAATGCAGATTGACGGCGGTGCGTGGGGTATTACGCTGGCCAGCGCGCACCAGACCATGGTGGCCCATGCCCATGGAATTCGCCGCGTGCTGATGGCGAACCAGCTTGTCGGAAAGCAGAACCTGCAGATCATCGCGAAGTTGCTCGACGATACAAACTTCGAGTTCTATTGCCTGGTGGATTCGGCGGCTGGCGTGGATCTGCTGGGAGAATTCTTCTCTGCGAGAGGACTGCGGTTGAATGTGCTGCTGGAACTCGGCGTAGCAGGCGGCCGTTGCGGGGTTCGCGATGATCTGCAGTTGCAGGCTGTAGCGGATGCTCTCACTCGATGGAGTGAAACAGTGCAGCTTTGTGGCGTCGAACTCTACGAGGGTGTACTGAAGGACGAGGAGAGTATTCGCAAATTCGTGCAGCGAGCTTGCGAAGTTACGAAGAAGTTGCTTGAGAAGAAACAATTCGCGTGCCAGCCCGCGATCCTTTCTGGCGCAGGATCAGCGTGGTACGACGTGGTGGCGGAAGAGTTTTCCGCGGCGAACTTCGGAGATGCCATCGAGATCGTGCTGCGGCCCGGTTGCTATCTCACCCATGATGTTGGCAATTACGAAGCGCAGCAGAAGCGGATCCTCGAGTCGAATCCGATTGCGCGGGAGATGCGCTCCGGGCTGATCCCGGCCCTGCATGTCTGGACTTATATTCAGTCCATCCCTGAGCCAGAGTTAGCGATTGTCCAATTAGGCAGGCGTGACGCGGCCTTCGATTCCGGACTTCCCACGCCGGCACTGCATTTCAGACCGGGAAGCGAAACGCCGACGCCAACCCCCGCGCATTGGGAAACTACCAAGATGATGGATCAGCACGCTTATTTGAAAATCGCCGCCGGCGATGATGTGCGCGTAGGCGACATGGTAGGGTTCAACATTTCGCACCCATGCTTGACGTTCGACAAGTGGCGGACCCTTCCGATTCTGGATGAAAACTACAACGTAGTGGATATCGTGCAGACATATTTTTGATCGGACGCGCAGCGTCTATCGAACCGATTCGGAGCGGGTCAGGACCGGAACGCATCATTGTGGTTGAAACCACCATCGATCTTCCCGCATCGTTGAGGTTGAAGCGCAGCGCCCTCAAGAGATCGCGCGAAGGCTTTCGCGGAGCGAGTTCCAATCGATTGCAGGTGCCAGTCCTTCAATTTCTTCGTGGGTACTTTTCCACACGGGCAGTGCGCGAGCCAGCAAAGTTCGCCCCTTTTGAGTGAGGATGAGGACGCGGCTGCGCCGATCGGAGGGGTCATTGGCGATTTTAACGAGGCCGCGACGCTCCAGGGGCTTGAGTGCGGCGGTCAAGGTGGTTCGGTCCATGGCCAGCAGGGAAGCGACAGGGCCCATCGGTGGAGGCTCCGGCCTGTTCAGCGACATCAAAAGTGAGAACTGTCCGTTGGTAAGTTCGAATGGGCGCAGTTCTTCGTCGAATCGCCGGGCAAGGGCGCGCGCCGCACGCTGCACATGGAGACACAGACATCTGTCCTTGACCATGAGCGTTGTCTCGTACGGTAGCGTTTTTGTGCTTGACACGAAGCAAGATTAGTTGATATCAACATATTCGTCAAGCCTGTGGTTGTAAACCGGCCACGCAAGCCCGATTCCCCTCGGAGGTCGCCTCGCATGTCTTTCCTTCACGATCTCAAAATCGCCGTTCGTTCCCTGGCGCGGGTTCGAGCTTTATGGATCACCGTTGCGCTGACCCTTGCGCTGGGAATCGGAGCGAACGCGGCTATCTTCAGCGTTGTGCGTGCGGTGCTTCTGCGGCCGTTGGCAAATCGCGATGAGAACCGCCTCCTGTACCTTCGCCAGAGCGCCCCCGGCATCGGAGTGAACAATGCGACGTTCTCAGTTCCTGAAATTCAAGACATCGGAAGCAAACTGAAGACCATCCAGGAACTTGGAACCTTCTCGACCATCGACTTCACGGTTGTGGGACTTGGTACCCCGCGCGAGATTCCGGCAGGCGTGGTGGATGGGCACTACTTCGAAGTGATGGGTCTGCACCCCGTGCTGGGCCGGTTGCTTGGCCCCAATGACGATGGGCAGAATGCCGCCGGCGCAATCGTCTTGACCTATCACTTCTGGAGAACCTCACTGCACTCCGATCCCAGCGTGCTGGGCAAGCAGGTGAGACTCGAAGGAGCATTGGGAGCGCGCTCGGCGACTGTCGTCGGTGTCCTTGAGCCCTCGGTTCCATATCCCGTGGCGACAGAGATTATCGCCAACATCGTTACCAGCCCTCATCATCTTTCCGCCACTATGGTGACGGGCCGTGAGCATCGCATGACGGAGGTATTCGCGCGGCTTGCGCCAGGAGCCACCGTAGATGAGGCGCGAGCCGAACTCCGCACCGTGCATGCCGCCATGGTTGCTGCGCATCCCGAGGTTTATAAACCTGAAGATCACTACCGCATCGATGTGACACGGATGCACGACCAGATCAACGCTCGCGCCAACACGATTCTGTGGGTGCTGTTTGCGGCTTCGGGCTTGTTATTTGTGATCGCCAGTTCGAACGTCGCCAACCTGGTCCTGGCACGCACCGTTCGCCGCGAATCAGAATTGGCAGTGCGCCTCGCGCTCGGTGCAAGCACACGCGTGATCCGACGGTCCCTGCTTGCGGAGGGACTTGTGCTCTGCGGCAGCGGTGCCATCGCGGCGATACTGCTGGCAATTCCAATGGTCAGCGTTCTCGGTCGCTATGCAGCGCGATTCTCAGTCCGCGCCAACGACCTCACGCTTGATTTCAGCCTGGTGTGGTTTGGGATTGGTCTGGCAGTAGTTGCCGCGGTCTTCCTGGCGTATGTCCCGCGTCTACCCTCTGCGAATGGGACGCAAGGCGGTCTCTCCGCACGCGGCGTGCGCGCAGCCGGAGGAAGCAGCCGGCGACTGCGCATCTTTGCCGTAACCCAGATAACCGCCTCATTTCTGCTACTCGCTGGCGCATGTGTCTTGATGAAGACGCTGTTTGTCCTTGAGCAAACGCGACCGCCATTTGATTCCGCCAATGTTCTTGCGATCAATCTGCCTGTACTGTCCTACGGAAAAACGCCGGAGCAAGTGAGCGAGTTTTATCGCGACGTGCAACAGCGCGTTGCCGCATTGCCGTCAGTGGAGCGTGTGTCCTCCGGTTTCAGTGTGCCGTGGCGCGATGAGCAGGGGCTCAACATTGCTTTCACGCTTGCAGCCCAGGGCGCACGACGAAACGATGGTCAGGACTTCCGTGCAAAATTTCGTTCGGTTTCGCCGGGATTTTTTGAGACGTTTGGCGTACCGCTGGTTGCCGGCCGCGATTTCAATGACGGGGACAAAGATGGCTCGGAGCGCGTAATCATCATCAGCCAGAGTCTTGCAAATCTGCTCTATCCGGGACAGAATGCACTGAATCGCAAGCTGTGGTGGACAGACGGCGTGATGAAGTTCATCGGCATCAGCACAGAGCCGCGCCGCATCATCGCCGTGGTGCCCGACTTTGATGATGAGAACGTAATCCCCTCGCCGGCCATGACCGTGTATCAGCCCGTGCTGCAGGAGGGATGGAGCGGGCGTCTTTTTGTGCGCGCCCATCAGGACCCTTATGCACTTGTTCCTGCAATCAGCCGCGTCATCCATGAAATGTCTTCAGACCAGCCGGTGGAGAAGGCCAGCACGCTGGGAGACATTCGCGCTGAGGTACTCACTCCCGACAAGCTGAATGCAATCGTCTTTGGCGGATTCGCAGCGGTTGCATTGCTGATTTCGGTCGTAGGTGTTGCGGGTGTACTTGCCTTTTCAGTCAGTAGCCGGACGCGCGAATTTGGAATTCGCATGGCTCTCGGCGCTCAGCGGCGCAACATCCTTGCCAATGTTCTGGTGGAAGGTCTGGTGATGGCCGCAATCGGCGTAAGCGCGGGCGTGGTGCTGGGGTTTGGTCTCGCGTTGGCGGCCGGCAAGTACATTACGGAGATTCACCAACCGGGTGCGCTGGCATTCGTGGCATCAGCGCTCACCATTTTGGCAGCTGCCGTAATCGCTTCAGCTGTGCCCGCGGCCCGTGCAGCGAATGTAAACGCGGTCGAGGCACTGCGGGCGGAATAATATATTCGCTGCTGAATTGCTGCGAGTCACTTTGATGCGGCCTCGATCTGCAAATGGTATGGTCCGATCAGGTCGCCCGTTGCGTGGCTAACGGTCGTAAGAGCAACTTGATAACTAATGCGCGCCTGCAGCAGGGCCAGTTCCGCCTGGGCAAGCTTTTGCTGCGAGTCAAGCACATAGAAATTGTTTTCCGAGCCCAGTTCAAATTTGCGCTGGTCCGCAGCAAGTAACTTCTTCGCTAGATCGAATGAGGTATTGGCAACCGACAGCGAGAGTCGGGCCGCGTCGAGTTGGTTGATGGCGTCGCGGACCTGCCGCGTGATGAATTCCTGAACCTGTTGCCGGCTGTAGAGGTCGCGTGTCTTCGACACTAGTGCATTGCCCAGGCGGGCCTGCCCTCCGCGGTTGCGCACTGGCAGGTTCAGCGTGAGCGTACCGCCGTAGCCGGGAAAACCGAAGCCGAAAACCTGCCCAAATGATGATCCAAAACCTCCCGGCGAGATAAGCTGACCGGTCGTCTGATCGTATTGGTTGCCGCCGATGCCATTGCTTTGATAAAAGCCGTTGATCGTGAGGTCTGGCTTGAGCTGATTGTGTGCCAGGCGGATGGATAGGTCGTCACCGGCCAGCGCATCTCCGGCAGCGGCGATTTCAGGCCGCTGGCCGAGCGCCTGCGTCAGCGCTGCGTCGAGTTGAGTGGCTTGCAATTCGCCGGCAGGCTCAGGGCTTTCGGTGAGATCGAAGGTGAGGGCGCTGATCTGCGCATCCCGGTCTGCGCCGATGGTCTGACGCAGTGATTCCTCCGCCTGCTGCAGGGCATAGGCAGCTTGAACCTGCTGGACACGCCGTGCGGCCACTTCTGATTCTGAGCGGCTGATATCGAGCGGAGGCAGGGCGCCAAGTTCAAGCGCGCGTTTATCGCGCTTGTAGCTGACATCGGCAAGGTCGACTGAGCGATTCTGAACATCAAGCGCTCCGCGGGCCTGTACGGCAGCCCAATACTGTGTGACAACCTGCTGGATAAGATCGTTGACGTCGGCTTCAAA
This sequence comes from uncultured Acidobacteriaceae bacterium, assembly GCA_963802565.1. GTDB lineage: Bacteria > Acidobacteriota > Terriglobia > Terriglobales > Acidobacteriaceae > Telmatobacter. The sequence continues at coordinate 127,044 of CAWDJR010000033.1, forward strand.
CATCCAGCGTGACTGGGACAGCGCTTTTCGCGCGATCTTGATCTGTGCTGTGTTGGCAAAGCGCCCGCCATTGCGAAGCAGGGGCTGCGTAAATTGGAGACTGAAATTGGAACTGTAGTAGGGATTGAAAAAGTAGAACGAACTGTTGGTAGAGGTGCGGCCGCTGAAGATCGTGGCCTGCACGTTGGTTCCGGTCGCAAACATCTGCGAGTACGAGACCTGCCCAATCTGATTCAGGTCGTTGAGAACGCCGGTTTGGCTGACTCCCTGCAACTCGTAGTAGCTGGGAGAAGAACTCCGATTGATGTTAAGGCTGCTCTGCAGCAGGGGATCGAAAGGTTGAAACGTGGCAAGCAGTGAGAATTTGTTTGTCTCTATCTGTGTCTCCTGAATTTGAATTTCGCTATTGTTCTCGAGCGCCAGCAGGATGGCGTCGCGAAGCCCCAGGCGAAGCTTTCCATCCTGTATGTACGCCTTGAGGTGGCTGGAGGGGGGAAGTGCCTGCGACCGCACGCGCGCGGTGAGCATGCTGCGATAATTTTCGCCGGATTGTGCCTGCGCCAGAACGGTCGAGGCGGAAGCTATTGCAAGCAGGAATAGAAAACCAAAGCGCACGAACTTCATTCGATCTCCGCAGTAGCGCCGGTTATGTATCGGGATAAGTTCCCATCCCGTCTGGATGTTTCCGGCGTTCTTGTTTTCACATCACATCACTCGTAGCGAATTGCCTCCACCGGGTCGAGGCGAGCTGCTTTTGTTGCCGGATAAATTCCAAAGATCAAGCCAACCGAGATGGAGACCAGGAAGGCGAGTGCGATGGAGCCGAAAGTAACGATGGTGGACCATCCCGCGAGCCACGCGATGGCGCGCGAAATAATAAACCCGAGGACGACGCCAATGCTCCCGCCCGCAAAAGAAATCATCATGGCCTCGACCACAAATTGACGCACGATGTCGGATTGACGCGCACCGACCGCACGGCGCAGGCCGATTTCACGCGTGCGCTCAAGAATGCTCGCCAGCATGATATTCATGATTCCGATGCCGCCGACGAGCAGGGAAATGGAGGCTATCGCGACCATAACGATGCTGAAAAGGTGCTCAGTTCGCTTTTGCTCTGCGAGAAGTTCAGCAGGAACCACAATGCTGAAGTCGTCTGCGCCGTGGTGGGATGAATCGAGAATCGCGCGCGTAACTTGCGCTGCCTCGGGAATGCTGGCGCTCTCACCGAGTTGCAGATAAACGCCGTCGATCTCGTCGCGAACATCGCTGTAGCTGTCTTCAAGGCGTTGAAATGCCGACTTGAGAGGTACATAAATGATGTTGTTGGTATCAACAGCAGGAGTGCCTGCGACCGAAGTCTCTGAACTTAGCTGCGGGTTCACAATACCTACAACGCGAAACCACTGTTCATTGACTTTGACGTATTCTCCCAGCGCATTTGTCGATCCGAATAAGCTCCACTCGGCCGCAGCGCCAAGCACGCAAACCGGCGCGCCGGAGTCTTCATCCTTCTGGTCAAAAAACTTTCCATTTGATATCTGCAGTCCGGCAATGGTCTGATAGTCCGGGTTTACGCCGTACACCTGTGGCATGTCCTGGCGGGCTTTGGGAATAATCTTCGAAGGAGTAAGTCGCTTGCGCGGAGTAGACGCTGTCACGCCGCCAACATCGTCCAGAATTACGCGGTAGTCCTGCAGCGTGAGGCCTGGCGAAATCTTCCGCACCTTGGAATGCGCCTGCCACTCCAGTGTCTCCTTGGCTTCGACGATGAGGTTGTGCACACCCATCTGTTCGATGATTGCCATCACCCGCTGTCGCGCCCCGGCGCCGATCGAGAGCATGGCAACCACGGCGGCAACTCCAAAGATCATGCCCAGCATGGTGAGAGCGGAGCGGGTGCCGTGGAGCAGCAGATTTTTCAGGCCCAGTTCGGCGTCACGCGTCCATTGCTGCGTGACGGAGACGACCAGCGCTCGTTTTTCCGAATTGAGAATTGGCATCAGGGCGCTCCCACGGCACCGGCAGTTCCGGAGCCCGTTGGGCCAGACTTGCGCGGCACGGTTGGATCGAGGAAAGCTACTTCGGTTCCCTCGGGCAGGCCCTCGATAATGGCTCGCGTTTCGCTCTCGCCTTTGATTTGCACCTCACGCTGTTGATAGCTGCTGCCCGCTCTGACATAGACGATGCGCTTACCGTCCTTCATAAAAAGCGCCTGGCGCGGAATGGAAAGGACGGCGGATTGACGCGGTCCTTTGAAGACAATCTCGGCGGTCAATCCGGGACGCAGTCCAGCGTCAGGGTCGGCAAGCTGAATGGTCACTTCGAAAGTGTGCGTCGATTCAGAATTGAAAAACGATTGCATTGCCATTCCTGCGACGGTCTTGACGGTCCCGCGAAATGTCTTTGCGGGGATCGCGTCGAAGATCACGTCGACCGCTTGTCCAACCTTGACGTTGTCATGCTGGTCCTCTTGGACATGGGCCGTCAGGTTCATGCCGCCGGGGTCGAGCACCTGCACGATAGCGCTCCCCGGCCGCACCTGATCGCCTGGTCTGAAATCGGGCAGCGACATGCCGGTGAAGAAGAAACCGCCAGACGCGTTCTCATTCTTCTGGATTGAAACCAGGCCATCCATGGGGGCGGTGACGTGCATGCGATCCAGGTTTTGCTGCGCCTGATCCATGGCCAGTTTGGCCTTGTTGTATTTTTCCTGCGCAAGAAAAATCGTGGCCTGTCCTGAGGCTTGATGGGATTCGATATCTCTCTCAAGTTCGGCGAGCACGCGCTTGTTCTGCTGCAGCGTCAGATCGTTCTTTTGTCCGTCGATCTTGCTCACCAGTTCGTTCTTCTCGACGTCCAGTTCGGCGCGGCGAACGTTATAGCGCGCTTTCAGCAGGTCAACTTTATCTTGCGCGGCCAATACCAGCGCGTCGTCCTTAGCCTTGGTGATCTCCTGTTCGGCCTGCTGCAGTTCAGAACGGTTCTGATCGAGCTTGTAGTGCTGTTCGCTGGGATCAAACTCGATGACAATGTCGCCCTTCTTAATGCGATCGCCGGTTTGTGGAAGGCGCGTGATCTGGAGCGCGTCTCCGCCGATCGCCGGGGCCGTGAGCATTCTGGAGAGCGCTGCACTGACTTCTCCGCGCGCATGCACCTTGACTTCGACATCTCCGCGCTTCACGACTGCCAGCGGTACCTCATCCGAAGCGGCCAGAGAACCTTTGCGGTTCATCGCGATGACCGCTCCCACGCCGCCCGCAAGCACGATGCCGAGAATGATCCAAATGCCCGTACGCGATTTCTTCATCGGGCCACCGTGGGGTCTTTCAGTGCGACTCGGTCGCCGGCAGCCAGGCCGTTGGTGATCAGAGCGCGATCGCGGCTTCGACGTTCGATCTGGATGGTGCGTTCCTCAAACTTTGAGCCGCTCCAAACGTAGGCGACGGTGCGGCCGGACTTCACGAAAGATGCCTGCGTAGGAATCGAAATCGAGTTGGGAATGCGGTCGATGATCACCGTGATCTGAACCGTCATTCCAGGACGGAGGCGCGGATCCCGCTGATCGATGGCGAGATCGAGGCCAAAGTTGCGGGGGAAGGGCCACCCCGCTGAAAAATCCATCGATGCGATAGTTCCAATGCGCTCGATCTTGCCGGTGAATTGTCGGTCGGCGATGGCGTCAAGTTGCAGCGTTGCGGTTTGCGCAACAGCCAGGCGACCGCGTTCCGTCTCGTCGACATGCGCCAGAATACGCAGGGAGGAAGCGTCGGGAAGTTCTGCGATCGGAGCGCCGGACCAAGCCTGGTCACCGGCTTTGAATGGGGTTTCAGAGCCACTGTGCCACACCGGAATCAGGGAGATGGTGCCGTCTGAAGGAGCCTTCAGGATCATCGAGTCGAGCGCATGCGCGGCGCGTTCTTCATCGAATTTAGCCTTGCCGCTCGCGTGGCGATAAGCGTCAATCGTGGCCTGTGTCTTGGCTCGGTCGGCCTTCAACTTGTCCTCGGCCTGGCGCAGCGACTGCTCCGCGTCAGTGACTTTGAGTTGCGACTCTGCGCCCTCGATCTTGGAGAGGATCTCACTCTTGCTAGCGTCCAGCTTCGTCGATTCAACCTCGAACCGCGCCTTCATGACGGCGGTCGTGTCTTCTTCGTCGGTCAGTTTTCCCTGGGCACGTGCTTGTTCGATCTGTGCATCGGCGGATTTGAGAACCGACTTGTCCTGTTCAAGGTCCTGTCTGGTTTTGGATGGATCGAATTCGACGACAACGTCGCCCTTCTTTACCTGGGAACCATCCGGCGCAATTTTGAGGATCTGCAACATTCCCACATCCGGAGGCGCAGAGATCGTTACAGACCTCAGAGCCTTAAGGTCGCCGCGGAACTGCAGCACATCGAGGAACTCCGAGCGCTGCACTTGATAGGCCGGAAGATTCGGCTCGCGGCGCGTCGAGCGAACGTACGCGAACAGGCCAAGGCTTGCCGCCAGAAGCAGAGCCGCAATACCAATGGCGCTGCGCTTCTTTGACAAGGCTCCGCACCGTCCGTTTCATCGTGAATGACGCTCAGTGTTGGACTGTTGCACAGCCTGGACATCGACGGCCGCAGAGAGATCGGGCATAAGTCTGGGGTCCGATCCCTTTACAGAAAAGGTTGCAGAGAAGTTGCGCATCCGGGAGGAAAAGTCGCCGGGCTTGCCCATTGGGTCGATGGACTCCAATTGACCCGATAGGGCGAGATCGGGATACGCATCGAGATGCACCTGCGCGGATTGGCCCAGGGTCAGCTTGCCGAGGTCCTCCTGATTCACCATCACGTGGACCTGCATGACCGACGGGTCGACAACCTGCATGAAGGGAACGCCGGGCCGTATCTGATCACCCTCCTGCACCTCGCCCATATTTCCTTGCTTCCAGATAGTGTTGAAGACAACGATGCCGTCGATCGGCGAGCGAATCTCCATCAACGAGGCGTTGGTCTGCGCGTGCAGCATGATTTCCCGAGTGCGATCCCGCTGGATTTCCAGCACCCGGATAGCTGCCTGCGCGGCTTTCCGTTTTAAATCGAACGTCTCTTTGAGCTGGGTGAGCGTGGCGCGGGCCTCGTCGAGATCTTCGCGCGCTTTTTCCGCATCGATCCGGGAGAGCAGTTCCACTTTCTGCATCTCCAGCTCTGCCTTGCTGAGCGCCGTCCCAGCCTGCTCAAGGTCGGTCTCATCTTTGGATTTGGCGGCCACTTCGGCGGCTTGCGCTTCCATCACCTTCCCGTTCTGGTCGTCGCTTTGAGCCTTCTTGTCGATGAAGTCCCGCAGCTGCGCCTCACGGTCGAACTCGACTAATAGATCGCCCTGCTTAACGTGACTTCCACTTGCTGCCAGCTTGACGATTGTCAGCGTGCCGACCTGCTGCCCGGCCAGAAGCGGTGCAAGAATGGCCCGCGAGCCGACGGCCTGTGTTTTCCCGGTAAGGCGGACTGTCGACTGTGCAGCGGCGCCTGTACCTCGCCGAACTGTGGTTGCGGAATGCGTGCGCAGGCGCGCTGCTACGACCAGAAGAGCGATGACAACTGCGAGGAGAGCGACGGCGATGAGCGCCCACCGCTTTCTGCCTGGGCGAGACGGAGGCTCGGTTCCGATGCGAGCTTCTTCGGGTTTTATTTCTGGTACTGCAATCCCGCTATTCACTCGAGCCTACTTCAACAAAAGGTGAATATTGGCGAACCGGCTACAGCGCTTCAAGAGTTGCCCCAACTATACCCCTCAAGGCGACACCCAAGCCAGATGCCAAGAACTGTGGCACATCCTTTGAGCGCATTGAAACGGAACGGCTTGCTCTTATAGACGAACGATATCGCAATTCCGCTCCCTGGAGGTTGCAGGTTCGCAGGTCTGCCCTGCGTTGGTGGGGGCGTTTTCCCGCGATGCCGGCCTTGACCGGCAGAGAGAACGGGACCCGCCCGCAACATTTACCGTCGCCCGCAAAGCTACCTGTAGAGAACTAAAAGCCGCAAGTAAAGCGCTTCGTCAGGCGCGACAGAGCCCAAATTTCAAGGTGCGGAGTGATGGGAAAATCTTTGCAGGTTTACAAGAGAAAGAAGTTATAAGCGAATTCTTTTTTTAAAACTTGTTGAATAGGTGAGCAGTTCCGTGCTAATTTGAAACAACTTTTCACTGGATGCTCTCAGTTCCCCCCGGGGGTCCGGTTCTCAACAAGGCGGCAACCCACCCGCTCCAGCATTTTGTATTCAACTTCGTGTAAACGGCAGAAATTCGACAATTCTCCCCCGAATTGAAGTGGCAAGTGCAGTTCAGACATTCTCTAGCGGATTGAGTGTTAACGCACGGTAGCTTAACTCTGTCCTGGAGGCGGTGTGCGCAACGCATGCACTCCGCACACTAAGAGAATCCTGACCTGTTCAGTCTCGTAAAGATGTCTTTCGAGGTAATACTGACTTTCTTGCATCGTCTTTTTGTAGGTATTTCATAGGAAATTTGAATCCAGAGGTCCATTTCCCAAAGGGCCAAGTCCCACAGTTTTTGAGTTGAACTGTTTTTGTACCCGGGATACCCGAACAAAGAACATCGTCATTTTCATTCGCGATGTCATGACTTCATCTCAGGCCCCGGCAGTAGTCGCATCTGGAAAGACCGGCAGTGAAATACCAGGAGTTTTCTCTGCCGGGTTAGACGCGACTCATTCAAATTCGTAATTGCGGTTTTTTTGAAAGATCCCGTGATTCCAAACGGGACCAAATTTCAATCTTTAAAAGGAGCGGTTTGATGACGCAGCTTGACCTAAGATTTCCCTTACGGGCAATCGCGTTTCTCATGCTTATATGCTTGAGCGCGCCGTTTGCGCTTGCGCAGGCCACCAACACCGGCACCGTCGTCGGTCCCGTCACCGATCAGAGCGGTGCCGTAATCCCCGACGCAACCGTCACCCTGATCGATGTTTCGACCAATGGGGAACGGACAACCGTCACAAGCCACACCGGCCAGTATGTTTTCGTCAACGTTCCCCCGGTACTTACAACATCACCGCCACCAAGACCGGATTCGAACTTAACAAGATCGCAAATCAAACGCGTGACAGGTTGGCACGCAAACCACCGCTAACTTCAAACTGCACGTCGGGAGCGCACAGCAAACGGTCGAAGTGCAGGCATCCGGCACCGATCTGCAGACCCTGAACGCGACGGTCGGCAGCACCGTTGAGCAGGAAGCGATCGCTCAGCTTCCCAGCCTTCTCCACGACGCCGGCACCTTCACGACCTTGCAGGTGGGCGTCAGTCCTGACGGCAGCGTGGCCGGAACGGTGGTCGACCAAAGCACGTTCTCGCTGGATGGCGGCAACAACACCAACGACATGGACGGCAGCATGTCCGTGTACACGGGATCCTTCGCCGGTGATCCGACGGGAATCGCCAACCAGAATCGCAACGTCGCGGCCGGCGCGACCGGTGTGATGCCCACGCCCACAGACAGCGTGGAAGAGTTCAAGGTGAACGCCACCAACCAGACCGCCGACTTTAACAACTCGGCCGGCGCGCAGGTTTCGAAGTTGTCACCAAGCGCGGAACCAACAGATGGCATGGCACCGGCTACGAGTACTACCTCGACAACAACTTCAGCGCCAACACCTGGGATAACAATGCCCATGACGCGACGACCTATACCAGCCTCCTCCTGATTATCACTACAGCAAGTTCGGCGGCGGCGGCGGGCGGTCCCATCCTCCCTCACTTTATGGGCGGCAAGACTTATTTGTTTGCCCTTTACCAGGGATATCGCTACCCGAATTCTGCAAATCTACAGGCGCCCGGTGCCCTCGCCGAATTTGCACAACGGCATTGTCACCTTCGGCGGGACGCAACTACGATCTAGTCGACATCGATCCGCGCCACATCGGCATCAACCCGGTCGTCCAGCAGATGTGGAACAAGTACGAACCGGCTGGAATCCGCGGCGGTGCCCCGACATTCACGTCGCAAACGTGCGATGGAGTCAACGAATACGAATTCACAGGGCACCGTGAGCTCTCCCGACAAAGGACAACTTCCTCGTCGGCCGACTCGATCACGACTTCAGCGACAGGTGGCACTTCATGACCAGCTATCGCTATTACAAGCTGACGCAGGCTTCCACCAGCCAGATCGACATCGGAGGATTCTTCACCGGCGACAAACTGGGTGCACGCGACTTCCGTTGCCAGCCGTCCGCAGCAGCCGTGGTATTACGTTGCCGGACTTACCACGAACATCACGTCGTCAATCTCACCAACGATTTTCACTACAGCTATCTGCGCAACTACTGGTCATGGGCCGACCAAGAACGCACCACCGCAGGTCTGCAGGTCTTGGCGGAGCCCTGGAGCCGTCGGTGAAACCTCCACTCCACTTGCGCCCTTTAACGTCAACACGCAGACCATCCGCACGCGTTTCTGGGACGGCCAGGACCAGTTCTTTCGTGATGACTTGACTCTGATGAAAGGCAACCACCTCATCACCTTCGGTGGCCAATACCAGCACAACTTCAACTGCCACCAGCGCTCCGACAATGGCGGCGGCATCAACTTCACTCCCACCTACCAACTCGGGCAGAGCGGTGGAACCGGCGCGGGAAGCGTCGACCCTCGGATTTGCAGGCGGGCTATCCGACAGGATCAACGGCCAACCGCGTTGCGGCAGCAGCTCTCGGAATCGTTACCGCGGCCCAGGTGGCTTATACCCGTCAGGGACCAACGCTGGCTCTGAATCCGCCCCTTACCCACGCTTTCGACAAGAGCACCATCCCCTACTACAACATCTACTTCAGCGACACCTGGCACATGAAGCCGTCGCTTACCCTGAGCTATGGCCTTGGGTGGACGCTGGAGATGCCGCCGACCGAAGCCACCGGCAAGCAGACGGTGCTGGTGGACGCGGCAGACGAGCCTGTGAAGACGCTGGACTATCTGGCACAGAAAAAGGCCGCCGCTTTGAAGGGCCAGGTCTACAACCCTGAGCTCGGCTTTGCCCTGGTCGGCAACGTCGGCAAAGGTACCAAGTATCCCTACAACCCGTTCTACGGCTCATTCAGTCCGCGCGTCGGCGTGGCCTGGAATCCGCGCTTCGACGGCGATGGCATTGGCAGCAAAATCTTCGGCCATGAAGGCACGGTGATCCGCGGCGGATACGGTCGCGTATACGGACGTCTGAATGGCGTCGACCTGGTGCTCGTGCCTCTGCTGGGTGTCGGCTTGATCCAGCCCGTGCAATGCACCAAGGCACTCATCGGACGGAACGATGGCGGCGCCTGCGGCACCGTCAACGCGAACTGCCGCGACAGCCTTCCGCATTGGCGTGGACGGCAACACAGCCCCTCTCGCTGCGGCCAGCCCAACATTGCCGCAGCCGGTCTATCCGGGCTTCAACAATGCCGAAAGTTCGGCGGCCGAGGGCCTTGATCCGAACTTCCGGCCCAACGTCTCCGACACGTTCGATTTCACCATCCAGCGCCAGATCAACCGCAATAACACGTTGGAGATTGGTTACATCGGACGCATCATCAAGCACGAATACCAGCCCGTCAACCTCAACGTCGTTCCTTACATGATGGTCTCAGGGCGGCCAGGACTTCAAAACCGCCTACGCGGCAATCTGGAGACAGCGCTGGGTTGCGACCAGTCGGAGCAGCGGAGCTATGCGTCGCAACGCAACCGCTCCACCGAGCGTCGCACCTCAGCCGTTCTTTGAAGCCGCTCTTGCGGGCATCCGACGCTACTGCACCGGGCTACGCCAACTGCACCGCGGCTGTGATGGCCAATGAGTTCAGCAACCTTACCAATCGCAGGCTGTTTGGAGTCTCTGGTCGGATCTTGACAACGGCAATTTCAACTTCAACGCCACGCAGGGCCCCACGATGATGAACAATGGGACGTCAACCACCCGGCCATTGCGTCGAGCGGTCTCGCTCTCAACGCCAGCATCGGCTACGGCAACTACAACGGTCGGCTTCATCACCTTGACCACCCAGAACTTCCACGGGCTGCTGATGCATAACAACTTCACCTACAGCAAGGCTCTTGGTACAGGCGCCTTCGTCCAGGCAACCAGCGAATACACTCCGAACGACGCCTTTGACCTCTCGAAGATGTACGGGGTGCAGGCGTTCAACCGCAAGTTCGTTTACAACTCCTACATGGTGTATCAGCCAACGTTCTACAAGGGCCAGCAGGGCATCCTCGGCCGAGTAGCCGGCGGATGGTCGTTTGCCCCGATCTTTACCGCGGGCAGCGGCGAGCCGCTCTATTGCGACACGCAGACTGATGGTCAGTCCTTTGGCTCCGCCGATGCCAACAACTACTTCTACAAACGAGCAGTGCGTCTTCACCAGCAAGTACAACGGCGGCCATTCCTCGCACTACAACGTCGCGGGCATCGAATGGTGTGGGAACGGCACACGGCCGGTTCGGGCAACCGAGCCGTCAACATGTTCGCGGATCCGGAAGCGATTTGGAACCAGGTTCGCGCACCCATCCTGGGCATCGACTCCAAGAACCCTGGCGTCGGTCCGATCGATCGGAACACCCTACTGGAACGTCGACATGAGCGTGGAGAAGAACGTCAAGGTCTAGGAGAGCGTCGCACTCAAGTTCTCCGTGATCTTTACCAACGTCTTCAACCACAACATCCTCGCCGATCCGGCAATGAACCTTTGCGACTCATCCACCTGGGGCGTGCAGAATGCCCAGGCCAACACTCCACGCAAGATGGAGTTCGGCATGCGCGCCAGCTTCTAAATTTCGCTCTCAAAACCTGATAGGCCGGGAGTTCATCTCCCGGCCTTTTCTTTGTGCGGACAAGTCCGCCCGTGCGATCGACCGTCCGCGATCATGCGCATCCCGCTGAGATAAACTCCGAAGCAGGCTCTCCCATAGCTGCGATTGCGAAAGGTCGTGATGCATCCAGTCATCCAGGTTTCCGGTGTGCGCAAGACCTACGGTTCAACCGTGGCGGTCGAGGAGGCGTCCTTCGAGGTCAACGAGGGGGAGATTTTCGGCCTCATCGGTCCCAACGGAGCAGGGAAGACCACAACCATGGAATGCATCGAGGGCCTCCGTAAGCCCGACCGTGGCACCATTGCGGTCCTCGGACTCGATCCCGTTCGTCAGGCCTACAAGCTGCAGGAACGCATCGGAGTTCAGCTTCAGCAGGCGCAGTTACAGAAGCGAATCAAAGTATGGGAAGCGGTCGACCTCTGGGCATCTCTTTATCGAAAGAACGCGGTCGACGCTGAGCGCCTTCTCGATCAGCTTGGCCTCTCTGACAAGCGGAATTCCTGGTTCATGAACCTTTCTGGAGGCCAGAAACAGCGGCTCTTCATCGCCCTCGCATTAATCAACGATCCTGAAGTGGTGTTTCTCGATGAGCTCACAACCGGGCTTGATCCGCAATCGCGCCACGCAATCTGGGGTCTGGTTCGCGGCATCCGCGAACGCGGCAAGACCGTCTTCCTGACCACGCATTTGATGGAGGAAGCCGAACGGCTCTGCGACCGTGTCGCCATCATGGAACATGGCCGGATCATCGAGATCGATACGCCCGAAAAGATAGTGGCGCAGGCATTGTCCGCAGCGAACCGTCGTTCTCGATACCGAAAATGAGAAGGCTCAGCAGCGTTTTCAACAGATCGCAGGAGTCGAGTCCGTGACATGCACCGGAAAGCGCCATACGATCAGCGGCCTCGGTGATGATTTCGTCACGGAGGTTATTCATTGTCTTTCGGACAATCAGATTCGCGTAACTGATTTCCGCACCATTCTCCCCAACCTTGAGGACGTTTTTCTCAAGCTCACTGGCCGCTCAATTCGCGAGTAGGAAAACTATGATGCTGCGCGGGCTATGGAAACTTGTCTGGATCGAGATGAAGGTATTCATCCGCGAGCCGCTTGGCGCAATCGGTACCATCGCCTTTCCCGTGCTGATTTTCATGGTGCTGCGTCGGATAACCCACCGTCGAGTCGGGCCCTCTTCCTTACCGGGTGGTGGACTCTCCGGCGCCGGGCTGCCGGTGTTTGTGTCGCTTCTCATTGTGATCAGCGCTGTGCTCTCGCTGGTCACCATCATCTCCATCTATCGTGAAGGCGGCATCCTCAAGCGGCTTCGGGCTACTCCGCTTCGGCCATACACGATTCTTGCCGCCCACGTGATCGTCAAGCTGATGCTTACGGCCGCGACACTCGCACTGATGGTCCTGGCGGGCCGGCATTACTTTCCGCCCGGCGCGCATGTTCCATGGTTCTCCTTCACGCTCGCGCTCATGATCAGTACCTGCAGCATTCTCTCTGTCGGCTTTCTTATCGCCAGCATCGTTCCTACGGCACGCTTCGCGCAGCCCATCGGTGCCGTCATTCTGTATCCAATGATCGCGGTCTCGGGACTGTTTGTGCCGCTGGCCGCTCTTCCGCCCGCACTCAACATGGCTGCTCGCGCCTTACCGCTTACCTACGCAGTCAGCTTGCTGATGGGCATCTGGAATGGCGACAGGTGGTTTACACATGTCGGCGATGTAGCGGCAATGATCATATTCTTCCTTATCTGCACAGCCATTTCTTCCAAGGTCTTTCGCTGGGAATGACGAGGCTGCGGCCAGGAATTGGAGTCAGCTGCTGCGAAATAGCGAACGAGATCCGTCCCCGCTGGAAAAGGGTGATAGCTCTAATTTTTATTGATTGGAATATGGCGGAGAGGGGGAGATTCGAACTCCCGATAGCCTTACGACTATGCCTGATTTCGAGTCAGGTGCATTCAACCGGGCTCTGCCACCTCTCCGTCTTCTCAAGTCGCAGCAAAGTCAGGCGATTTGCAAGCCGTTCCCGGTTCCTCCATTGTAACCGAATCCGATTGAAGGGCTCGACCCGAATGGAACTGTAGGCCACCTCGCCTTATCTCCCCGGTAGTATCCTCAATGTGGCCTTCTCGCAGGAGTTCATCATGACCACCACCCCTACCGCGTCCCCCATCATTCGCGCCCCTCGCGGCAACACGCTCCGGTGCAAAGGCTGGCAGCAGGAAGCCGCTCTCCGCTGCCTCATGAACAACCTTGACCCCGAAGTCGCCGAGCGCCCCCAGGACCTCGTCGTATACGGCGGCATCGGTCGCGCCGCGCGCAACTGGGAATGCTTTCACGCCATCGTCCGCGAACTCGAGCGCCTCGGTCCTGAAGACACCCTCCTCGTCCAGTCCGGCAAGCCCGTTGCCGTCTTTCCCACCCACGAAATGGCTCCGCGCGTCATCATCGCCAACTCCAACCTCGTCGGCAAATGGGCCACGTGGGAGCACTTCAACGAACTCGATCGCAAAGGCCTGATGATGTACGGCCAGATGACCGCCGGTTCATGGATCTACATCGGAACCCAGGGAATTCTGCAGGGCACCTTCCAGACCTTCGCCGCTCTCGCCGAGCGCCATTTCGGCGGAACGCTGAAACACAAACTCGTCGTCACTGGCGGCATGGGCGGCATGGGTGGCGCGCAGCCTCTCTCCGTCACCATGAATGACGGCGTAGTGCTCGTCATCGAAGTCGATCGCTCGCGCATCGAGCGTCGCATTGAAAACCGCTACTGCGACACCATCGCCGAAGACCTCGACGAAGCAATCCAGCTTTGTGACTCCGCCCGCCGCGAAGGTCGCGCACTGTCGGTCGGATTAGTAGGCAACTGCGCCGACGTCCTGCCTGAAATCGTCCGCCGAGGTGTTCAGATCGATGTAGTCACCGACCAGACCTCTGCGCACGATCCGCTGAACGGCTACGTTCCTCAAGGCCTCTCGCTCGACGAAGCGATAGCGTTGCGTAAAAGAGATCCTGAAGAATATGTCCGTCGCTCCACCGCCTCGATGGTCGTCCACGTCGACGCCATGCTTGCCCTGCAGCGCTCCGGAGCCGTCACCTTCGACTACGGCAACAACATCCGCCGCTTCGCCTTCGACGCCGGATGCGCCGACGCATTCCTGATTCCCGGCTTCGTACCCGAATATATTCGTCCACTCTTCTGCACCGGCGCCGGCCCCTTCCGCTGGGTTGCGCTCTCCGGCGACCCCAAAGATATCGATGTGACGGATGAACTCGCCCTCGAGCTTTTCCCCGACAACGAGATTCTCACTCGCTGGATGCGACTTGCCCGCGGCCGTTTTGCCTTTCAGGGCCTTCCCGCGCGCATCTGCTGGCTCGGCTACGGGGACCGCGCCAGGATGGGCGAAGCGATGAATGATCTCGTAAAGAAGGGAAAGATCTCCGCGCCCATCGCCATCGGCCGCGACCATCTCGACACCGGCTCCGTCGCCAGCCCCTATCGCGAAACCGAAAAGATGCTCGACGGCAGCGACGCGGTTGCCGACTGGCCCATCCTCAACGCCCTGCTGAACACCGCGTCAGGCGCTACCTGGGTCAGCTTCCACCACGGCGGCGGAGTCGGCATGGGCTACTCGCTCCACGCCGGGCAGGTCACAGTAGCCGACGGCACCGACCTGGCCTCCCGCAAAATTGCGCGCGTCCTAAACAACGACCCCGGCATAGGCGTAGCCCGCCACGCCGACGCCGGCTACGAGCTAGCCCAACAAACCGCCAAAGAGAAAGGCATCCAGATCCCGATGGCAGGGAAGTAATGGACAAAATCTACACGAATACAGAAGTGGGTGCCCCAGGTCTCGATTCTGAGACCTGGGATTGAATCCTCAAAATCAGAAGATCGTTCCGAATATGACATATCCTTTCGTCCCTAAGTCGAGCCTCTCCCTGACTCCCGGTGATTTTTGGGGATTCAAATTGAAGAACGACACGTGGGCATGCGGGCGAGTCCTCCAATTGCGACCAGAAGGAAGGCAAAGCCGGATGTGGTTTTTCGGCGCCCTGCTTGACTGGAATGGGGAGAGTCAGCCCACATTCGATTCGATAGCGAACGCCAAGACTTTCCGTCAGGGTACGATGCACATCGCTTCGATTCGAAGAACTGGGCCGTTGGTGCTTGGAAATCGCCCCTCATATCTCGATGCAATCGAGCCTTGGCTATGTATCAACGGGAATGCCATTCAACGTGGATACGATTTCGTCCGGACCTGGAAACGGAAAGACACTGACATGCTTCCGACGTTTTCCTATTGGAACGACCTGTATATTTCGTGTCTTGCCAATTTCCACTTCGCAGGCTATTCACCACCTGACGGAGAAGTTCCAGTTCTTCCCAGAATAGAATCAAGGTGATCCCTCGTCTTCAATATGATCGCCATCGTCAATATCGGCCAACTCGTCACCCTCGCCGGGACGGCACGCCCGCGCACTGGCGCCGAACTCAACGACCTCGCCATCACCAACGACGCGGCAATGTTCATCGAAGACGGCTGCATCACAACGACCGGTAAATACTCCGAACTCAAATCCCAAGTTCCTTCCGACGCTACAATCATCGACGCCAACCACCGCTGCGTAACCCCCGGCTTCGTCGATGCTCACACTCATCTCGTCTTCGCCGGCAATCGCGCCGCCGAGTTCGAGCAGCGCATCGCCGGCGCGACCTATCAGCAAATCGCCGCTGCCGGCGGAGGCATCCTGCGCACCGTCGCTCTCACCCGCGCCGCCACTGAAGATGAGTTACTCGCTGCTGCTCGCCGGCATCGTGACTGGATGCTTCGCTCGGGCACCACGACAATCGAAGCCAAATCCGGCTACGGTCTAGACCGCGACACCGAACTCAAAATGCTCCGCGTGATTCGCCGATTCAATGAAGAAGGCCCCGCACGAATCATTCCGACACTGCTAGCCGCCCACACCGTCCCGCCTGAATACAAAGACCGCCGCGCCGACTACGTCCGTTTCGTTGCCGAAGAACTCATCCCCGAAGTCGCCAAGCTCGGTCTCGCGAAATACTGCGACGCCTTCTGCGACGACCACGCTTTCACCGTGGACGAATGCCGCACTGTCCTCACCGCCGCCAAGAAGCACGGCCTCCAACTCCGCATCCACGCCGAGCAATTCCGTTCAGGCACCGGCGCCGAGCTCGCTGCCGAACTCGGCGCCGCCACGGCCGATCACCTCGAAACAATCACAGACGAAACGCTCCAGCATCTCCGCGCTGCAGGCGCCCAGCCCGTCTTACTCCCCGGATCCGTCTTCGCCCTGAGCCGCACGCAATATCCGCCCGCGCGCAAAATGATCGAAGCCGGTCTCGCCATCGTTCTGGCGACGGACTTCAACCCCGGCTCATCGCCAGTTCCATCCATGCCCTTCATGCTTTCGCTGGCTTGCTTGCAGATGGGCTTGTCGCCTGCCGAAGCGCTTACGGCCGCCACCATCAACGCTGCGCACTCGCTCGGCCTCGGTGCAGAAATCGGTTCACTCGAAGCAGGGAAGCAAGCCGACTTCGTTATCCATGAATTCGCCGATTACCGCGAGCTCGCCTACTTCATCGCCGCTCCGATGCGCCCACGCGTTTTCGCCAGAGGCACGGAGGTGGTTGGGTAGTTTCCCAAATCTCGAAGTCGAGACGGAGGGCATCGAGCTAGACATGGAGCAGTAATCCCTCAGGGGCTGAACATGCTGCGGAATCATCCGAGAGACTTCCCTCAGCGGCTAAAGCCGACGATGATATGGCTACGCTTGCGGCACGGCTGAAGCCGTGCCCTTTTACAAACCATCTATCGGACCAGTTCTATTCTTCGTCGTCATTTTCGTCGGCGGAATCGTCTTGTTCGTAGCCGGGTTCGCCGGGTCTGATGATGCGGTTGCACTGGTTTTTGTAGAAACAGTCATTGCAGTCCTCTTCATCCTCACAGATGTAGTTTTCGGGAGCGAGTTCCTCGCCTGTCGCGGTCTGCTGAGCCGACTGCACGACTTCATCCGGATCAAGGAAATCGGTGCCTGTTATGAAGCGGGAGGCGATGCGAAGGCCGTTGAAGAGGGCAGCCGCTTTTCGGAGATCGAGACGACCATTGATGATGGCGTCGTTGATTCGAGCGACAGAGAGCTTGACGGCGGCAGCATCCTCGGGCGCCGGCAACTGGAGTGGGCCGAATCTTGGATCAGGCTCGGCACCGACGTTGTGGAGTTTGGCGTGGTAGTAACAGAATTGTCCACCTTTGAGTGCTGGGGACTGGCAGGTCAGTCCGTTGATCTTGACGTGCCGGCATTCCATGTACATGAATGGATCTCCTATCTTTGTCGTTTTCAGGCAAGTTCGTGAAAAGAGAGAAGTTGGCCTCGAGAAGTATTCTCTAAGTCATTGATATTAAAATACTTAAGTCTTAAAGTCGTCAAACAAAAGAAGATAGTGCATCTGCTACGAGATTGCGTGGTGGCGGCATGAAGAAACTGCACAAAAGCGATCGGCCCGATTCGTGATCACCGGGCCGATCGCAGCAGCTTGTGTTGTTGATTGCTACTGAGAGCAGTGTAGAGATTTCTAAGAAATAGACTGCAATATTCCGAAGAAACTATTTTGAATGGAAGCAGGGACATAGCAGCGTATTGAGGGAAAGAGGTGTTGACAAGTTTTGGGGTGAACCCCTTGGGTCAGACTTTTGGCTATGCCACCAGCGACTCTCGCTGCGCCCTTCGTCTCTCCGCCATAAAAATCCCCACCCCCAGCCCCAACTGCACCAGTGTCGCGCCCACCACCTTCACCACTGCCATCAACTTGTCCGGCTGATCCGCTCCCGGAAACAGCGACAGCACAATTGTCGTCGCCGTCGCCACAAATCCCACCACCCCCAGCGCAATCGCCACCGGCTTTCCTCCGGGCACGCGCCGCACATTCGGCCCGGCCGGCTCACCTTGCAGTCGGATCATCGTCGCAAACAGCAGCAGGTAAGGAATGAAATACGAGATCACCGCCATGCTCACCAGCACGTCGTACGCCCCGCGCACCGTCGTTCCCATCTGCCCAAGGATCGCCACCAGCACGCTCGCCAGTCCATACACGCCGATCGCGATCCATGGAGTTCGATAGCGCGGATGAATCGACCCGAACACCGGCGGCAGATAGTGATCGATGCCCGCCACAAACGGCAGCCGCGAAGTCGACGACAAATTCGCCGCCGTCGATCCCACGCTGTTCACGCCCACCAGCAGCGCAATCGGAACCAGCATCCATCCCACTCCCAGTTTTGTGCTCAGCGTCTCCACGCCGTTCACAAATCCCTGCAGCCCGCTGACCGCATCGCTGGGCAGCGCCACCAGCAGCGCCATCGTACCGCCGATGTACCCGAGCGTGACTACCGTGCCGCCCACCAGGATCGCCCACGGCATCGTCTTGCGCGGATTCTGGATTTCGTCGCCCATCGCACTAGCGGCTTCCACGCCGCCAAATGCAAAAAACACCCCCGACCAGAACACTGCGTTGTCCAGCGACCAGTGCGGCGTCATGCTCGCGACGGTGAATTGTGTCGCCGGCCCAAACCTCATCCACGAAACTGCTGCCATCATCATCAGCAAGGCGAGCGGCACCAGGCTTCCGATTGAACAAACGTTATTCAGCCACTTGCCCGCATCCACTCCGCGAATGTTCAGCACGATGATTGCGGTCAGCCAGAACGCTGCGAATCCCATGAAGTACAGCGGACTGCTATTCAAATGCTGCGCGCGCGGACCAAACGCGATCAGCACCGAAGCCGCGCCAAAGTAAAGCACCCCTGCAAAGAACGGCAGATTGCTCATCCAGTACATCCACGCGGCCACGAACCCCGTAAAGTCGCCGAACGCTGTACGCGTCCAGACGTAGATGCCGCCCTCTTGCGGATGCCGTGACGAAAGTTCCATCACGCTTGCCGCCAGCGGAATAAAGAAGCACGTCAGCGCCGCAATCCAGATAACCAGGATGCTCGGCCCCGCCGCCGCCGCCGTCGAAGTCCAGCGCACATTCAGCGCCACCACGACATAGAACAGCGCCAGGTCGCGGAACCGAATGCCTCTTTTAAGGGCGGGAGTTTGGGTCATGTGCGTCGCAGCATAGCAGAGCCACGTAGCCGAAGAAACTAATTCTTCTGATGCTCAGAATTTCAGACGCGGCCGGATTCGCAGCGGCCCCTCATTTCCCGGTATCATTTGGCCGTCAGCCACCGTGATGACCTCGATAGGTGGAGATATACTTTTTCACAACCCCATCATGAAGCGCCACGTCTTAATCTTCGGTCTCGTCGGTGGCCTCCTCATCGCCACCCTCCAATACACTGAATACCGGTTCGTCATCATCGAGCATTCCGTCGAGCTGTACGGAGCACTCGTTGCCATCCTCTTCGCGACCTTCGGCATCTGGCTCGGCCTCAGGATCACGCGCAGCCGCGAAACCATTCGGGAAACGGTCGTGGTGAGGGAAGTGCTTGTACCGGCGGAAGCTGCCCCCTTCGTTCCCGGCACGGTCCCATTCGCTCCCAACACAGTCCAGCAGCAGGCGACCGGCATCACGGCCCGCGAACTCGAAATCCTCACCCTGGTCGCCCGCGGTCTCAGCAATCGCGAGATCGCCACCCAGCTTTTCGTTTCTGAGAATACTGTCAAAACACACTGTTCCCGCGCCTTTGACAAGTTGGGAGCCGCCCGCCGCACCCAGGCCGTCCAGCGCGGCAAAGAACTAGGCCTCCTGCCGTGAAGCCGGGGTCACCCGAAAGCACGATTTCTGCTTCATTCCAGCAAAATCATACGAAAGAATGACGACAGCCTGCCTCATAACACCGCATGGTGACTCCATCTTCACTCGGACCTCACAGGAACAAGGAGCCTCACATGAAAAAAACCGTCCTCACCTTTGGCCTCATCGCCGGCGTCATCATCTCCGTCCTCATGGACAGCTCGCTTCTCCTCGCCAACAAGATCGGCCCCGGCCACAGCATGGTGATCGGCTACACCATCATGGTGGCCTCGTTCCTGCTCGTGTACTTCGGCATCCGCAGCTATCGCGACAACAGTCTCGCCGGCCAAATCTCCTTCGGCCGCGCCTTCGCCTGCGGAATCCTGATCACCCTCATCACCACCGTCTGTTACGTAGCCACGTGGGAGATCCTCTACTTCAACTTCATGCCTCACTTCATGGATAGCTACTTTGCCGCACAGATTCACAAGGTCCAGTCCTCCGGACTCGACCCTGCCACCACCGCCGCGCGAATCGCTGCGATACAGCACTCTCAGCAGCTCTATCAGAACCCCTTCGTCAACATGGCCTACACCTTTATGGAGCCCCTGCCCGTCGGCCTCATCATTACTCTCATCTCCGCTGCCATCCTCCGCCGCAAGGCTCCCGCCGAATCCACCACCGCCCCCGCACTTGACCACATAAACCAAAAGGCCGGGGCTTAGCGCCCCGACCTTCCGTCTTCTGAACTGTCAGCCTGCTTCCCATGCTCCGGAGCCTGCAACCTAACTCCCGTCCAAGTCCCTCAACACTGCCATCGCCGCATTCCTTCCATTGATGCCGATCACGCTTCCGCCCGGATGCGTACATGCCCCGCACAGATACATCCCCCGCATCGGAGTTCGCGCGCTCAGCCGCTTGTCCCACATGTACTGCGGCAGACACTCGCCCTGAAAAATATGTCCGCCCGTCAGTCCCACCTTCTGCTCGATATCCGGCGGCCCCAGTACCTGTGCATCAATCACCGCCGAATCTATCCCGCCGTCTCCGATGTTGCTGCAAAACCGCGCCAGAGATTTCATCGCCAGCGAACGCACCTCTTCGCGTCGCTTATCCCAGCTCCCCTGCGCAAACTTGTATGGAACATACTGCGCGAACACGCTCATCGTGTGCGTGCCATGCGGAACCACCGACGCATCGTGCACGCTCTGGAAATACAACTCGCACCACAGATGTTCCGGCAACTCGCCGCGCTTCGCCGCCGCAAATCCCGCTTTCCATTCCTCTTTGGCGAGCGGAGCGTTGATCTGCCCGTAATGATGCGCTTCATTGGTTCCCGGTCGCGCCTTGAAATTCGGCAGTTCTTTCAGATGCACATTCAACTTCACTGTGCATCCCTCGATTGGCACATCTTCAATCCGCCTGCGCCACTCCGCATCCGCCGCGCCGCCCAGCATCGTCAAAGTCCTTCGCGGATCGGCATTCGAAACCACCACTCTCGCTGCAATCCGCTCCCCGCCTTCGAGCACCACGCCTTCTCCCGGCAATATCTCCGCCACCGGCACGCCCGACACCACCGTCGCACCTGCCTCGCGGGCCGCGTCGCAAAAATAGAACGACACCATTCCCATGCCGCCCTTTACATATCCCCACATTCCCGGCATTCCGCCCAGCCGTCCCGACGAATGATGAAACCGGATCGACGCTGTTCCCTTGTCAAAAGGACTCGCGTTGGTCCCGATCACGCCCTGGCCGAGCATCGCCACCTGCAGTCGCTCATCACGGACATAATGTTCCACCATCTCAGCCATCGACCAGTCGAACAGCACTGCCCGCGCCTCGGCATCATTTCCCAGGCGCTCTTCAATCTCGTCGCGCGAGGGTGCGTCCCCAATCCAAAAATCGCGCGCAGAAGAATTGCTCCACTTCTCGCCGTTACGCGGACCCGGTCGCAGCGCATCCCGCAATCGCCGTACCACCGCACACATCGCATTCCAGCCGTTCACGTCATCCGGCGCAAGCTTCCGCACTTCTTCTTCGCAGCGCGCGTCATCGTCCCATAGCTGCACGCTCGACCCATCGAGGAAGGGAACAAACAGCCCGTTCACGGCCGGCGTCCATGCAAAGCCCCGACGCGGCAAATCCAATTCCTCCACCACCAGCGGATGCAGCAGCCCGGCCAGATACGCGCACGGCGACATCTTCACACCCGGAAATGGCTCCTCGATCGTGCAGGCGCCGCCAACCCGCGCACGGCTTTCGATCACCAGCACGCGCTGTCCCGCCTTGGCCAGGTACGCAGCGCAAGCCAGGCCATTGTGGCCAGCCCCGACGACGATTACATCCCAGGTCTTTGCCGACAGTTCGCGGATCGGCACCGGCAGCCCGATCTCGCCCAGTAACGCCGCCGTAGGTGAGCTCATAGAAAATTACGGTAACATCCCGCACGCGTACCCTGCGCCACCATCGTTCCGTCCCAGCCGCGCATACGTGTGCTCCATGTCACGTCAGAAACTGCACACCGCCTTGCTATCATTGGGACGACAAAAATGAGGCCCGCTCCAGGTGTCTCTCACTTGAAGGAGATTTTGAATGCCCGAAGATACAGTCAGCGCAGTGCCAACCAGAATCCTGGTTCCAATCGATTTCAGTTCCTCGTCGCATACTGCGCTTGAAGTGGCGACCGAACTCGCCGACAAATTCCATGCCGAAGTTTTCCTCTTGAACGTCGTCCCGGAATCTCCCGTCGTCGCCCTGCCCGAGGGAGTTTCTGAAACCTCCATCGTCGAAGCTGCCAAAAAGCAGGCAGAAGGCCACTTTGCCAAGTCCAAGACTTCTCTGGAAGGCAAGGGACTTACCGTCAAGACCATTGTCGAAGTTGGATACGATGTAGCCGGAACCATTCTTGAAGCCATCGAAACCAACAAGATTGACCAGGTCATCATCTCCACGCATGGCGTTTCCGGCTGGTACCCCACCGTTTTTGGCTCTATCGCTGAAAAGGTGATCAAGCTCGCATCGTGCCCAGTCCTTCTGCTCCGCACGCCCAAGCCGAAGAGCAGCACCAAGGTCAGCTCAAGCCGTCTGATGGAATGGTGGTAGAACCCATCGCGGTCAGCATATCGAACACCCAAAAGCCCGACGCCTCCGCGCCGGGCTTTTTATTTGCAGGAAACAGTTCTGATTCTTGGGCCAGCGGCCACATATTACCTAAAGCGCTTGTCATGTTGGGCGCATCAAAGCTACTGCGTCCCCTCGCGTCTGTTAGCGCATAGGAAATGTCGAAACATCTGTGGTTGTTCTTCGCGAGCGTTCCAGCCACAGAAATGCTTATATCTGAGTGGCCGGAATTTCGGGCGCAAGCTGCGCCTGTTAGTTCTGACAGTTCTTAGCCCGCATTGGGCCACGTAGGATTGGCGAGTTACGAAAAACCAATTTCAAGGAGTCTCCCCAATGGTTGAATCTAAGATTCAGAATCGGCTCACAAAAACCAACTTGACGTGCTTTTTAGTCGGCGCGCTGTTCCTGACGCCTCTGTTTGCACAAGCGGAAGATCCAAGCGACCGAGTCACTGCGGCCTCCCAGGTATTTAAGGATCTCTCAGTTGCCGAAAGCGGCCTGCCCATCAACGTGCTGAACAAGTCAGACTGCGTCATCATTCTGCCCTCAGTCAAGAAGGCCTCTTTCATCGTCGGAGCCCAGTACGGCAAGGGCGTAATGGTCTGTCGCAGCGGGGCAAACTTCAACGGTCCGTGGGGCGCACCCATCATGATGCAATCGAGCGGTGGAAGCTTCGGCCTCCAAGCCGGCGGACAGGCAACCGATTTCGTAATCCTGGTGATGAACGATGACGGCGCGCGTTCGGTGATGAAGGGACGGGCGAAGTTAGGCGCTGAAACCAGCATCGCGGCAGGCCCTGTAGGACGGAATGCGGAAGCTTCAACGACGGCGACCATGCAAGCGCAAATGCTTTCCTATTCGCGTGCCCAGGGCGTCTTTGCCGGCGTCTCCCTTTCTGGCACGACTCTAGGCCCCTCTGACGACGACAACGAGAAGCTTTATGGGAAAAAGATCTCTGCGCAGGAGATTTTTGCCGGAAGCGTAAAACCACCCGCATCGGCTGCAACATTGCTTTCGCAACTACGCAGAGAGTCGCCAAAGAACCTCGCCAAGGGAAAATAGTTCTTCACGGCGTGCTTCCTGAAGAGCGTTTGATGGTTTTGATCGGTTAGCCCTGCCGAGCCGCCTCTGCCTGGGGCGGCTCGGCATGTTTTGGAGTTCACCATCCGTCATCAATCGCCGGCTATCTTGCAATCAACATTTCCGGCCCAATTTCCGTTCAGCTTTACTTCACGCTGATATCTCCATCCACGTCCACCACCAGCATGTCGCCTTCGATCGCCATCGAATGCACCTTCAGCCGCTCCAGCGACACCTTATACCCTGATGTCGCCGTGGACCCTTCCAGTGCCTTGCGCAGCAAATCTGCCGCATCCACCTTCATGCTCGATGGCACCTGGTGGCTCAGAAACGGTGTCAGCAAGAAATTCAACTCCCGCTGATCGCTTACCTTCATCAGTTGCGCGTCGCGAAATCCGATCGACTTCGCCCTCGCCGTAGGGCGCCATCGAAACCTCCACCGTCGGCGACAGGGCTATCCCGATGCAAGCGCCAGCCATGGATTCGCCCATTCGCGCCCGCGTCTTCACCTTTACCACGATCCGGTCCTTTGCGAACGTCACTTTCGCATCATCGGCGTACACTGAGCATGCCGATCGCTCCGTCCCCTTAAGATAGAACCTTCCGTTCGGTCCGCTAAATAGCTGTTGTTTCAGCGTCCGCTCCAGCGCCTCCCGACTTACCCGCAACTCCGCCGCGCCACATTGCAGAGCGCACACGGCCAGCACCAAAGGCGCCGGTCATCGCCCGCTTGATCTTGTTCATATCTTTATGGTGCCATCAAAAGACGGGGCGCGTCATTTCGCTATATCAAACGTCCAATAAGTGACACCGGTCCCTGGTCACGTAACCTGCCGTAAGTCATTCCATTTGAGTGACCTGAATTGCACGATTTGGACCAGAATTTAGACCATAAAACGCTTTATATATCGGGTTTTGCTATTGATTTTTGAAGAAAAAATCCCTAAAATAGAACACATCGAGTTGCCTTAGGACCATAAGGATCCCCAGCCACGTCGCCCGAGGCGATCAGGAACGAAATTCCACTCCTTTCTAAGGAAAACAAAACCAAATGGCAAAACGTAGAGGAAATCCGAATTGGGGCAAGCCGGAGCCCATCGGCCCTGTTGTCCCCACCGTGACCTCCTTCGAACAGATCGTCAAGGAGTTCAAGCTCACCCCGGATCAGTACATCCGGTCTACCCGTCTTCGCGAGTGGGCCCGTCGGAACAAGAATTCCAAGTACATTCCAGAGGCGCTCCTCGAAGCCTGGGGCTTTCGAGATTGAGTCTACTTTGTAGATTTCCGCATCTCTGTCTGTCAACAAAAACGCCGCCCTCGGGTGGCGTTTTTGTTGCCCGTAAGTAACGTGCTTTGCCGATAGGCTCTCAATCGGCGAGAATGAATCTGTCTCCGATGCCTGAAAGCATTCGTACCTTCGAGCCTCCGTTCACTGACGTCCCCGGCGCCATCGCCGAAATCCGCGCCGGACGCATGGTCGTCGTCGTCGATGACGAAGATCGCGAAAACGAAGGCGACCTGACCCTCGCCGCGGAACACGTCACGCCCGAAGCCATCAACTTCATGGCCCGCTACGGCCGCGGCCTCATCTGCCTTACCCTCACC
Organism: uncultured Acidobacteriaceae bacterium; assembly: GCA_963802565.1. Lineage (GTDB taxonomy): Bacteria > Acidobacteriota > Terriglobia > Terriglobales > Acidobacteriaceae > Telmatobacter. Next base: position 152,446 of record CAWDJR010000033.1, read on the forward strand.
GAGGAGCGCGCCGACCACCTGCGCCTCTTCCCCATGACGCAGCAGAACTCCTCGCGCTTCGGTACTGCCTTCACTGAGACCATCGAAGCCCGCGAGGGTGTCACCACCGGCATCTCCGCAGCCGACCGCGCCCACACCATCCGCGCCGCCATCGCGCCCGGTGCCACCTCCAACGATCTCGTCCGCCCCGGCCACATCTTTCCCTTGCGCGCCCGCCAGGGAGGCGTCCTGGTCCGCGCCGGCCAGACCGAGGCCTCCGTCGATCTCGCCCGCCTCGCTGGCCTTCAGCCCGCCGGCGTCATCTGCGAAATCATGCGCGACGACGGCGAAATGGCCCGCATCCCCGACCTCATTCCGTTCTGCGCCGAACACAACCTGCGCATCCTCACCGTTGCCGAGCTCATCCGCTACCGCCTCCGCAACGAGCGCTACATCGTCCGCGCCGGCGAAACCCGCATTCAGACCAAATACGGCGAATTCCGCATGATCGCCTACGAGAGCGAGGTCAACGGCGGCGAAAGCCACATTGCCCTGGTCCGCGGCGACCTGTGCCCCAGCTGCCCCGCCTGCCACGAGGGCCCCGCCAACATTCCCGGGGACGCGCGCACCACCCGGCTCCCGTGCTCCCATGCAGTCCTGGTCCGCGTCCACACGCGCTGCACCGCCGGCGACATCTTCGCTGCCGACTGCCACTGCCGCGAAGTCCTCGACAACTCCATGCGCATGATTGCCGAAGAGGGCTGTGGCGCCATCCTCTATCTGCACAACACCTCGCGCGGATTCGACATCGACAAGGCGCCTGCCGTTGCCTCTCCTTTTGCTCCCAGCCGGCACTGCGCTTTCTGACGGCATTCCCGCTGTGCCCGCCAACAACCTCGTCCTCCACCAGCAACTGCGCACCCGCGAGGGCTCGCAGGCCCGCACTGGCCGCATCCTCCGCGCCATCGGCCTCGGCGGCCAGATCCTCTCCGATCTCGGCATCCAGCGCATCCGCCTGCTCTCGAATACGCCGATGCATATCCCGGCGCTAGAAGGCTTCGGGCTGGAGATTGTCGAGCAGGTTCCTATCCCCGTAGAAGAATGCACCCGCGCGTAGCCACACTTCTGAAAGCAGCCCCAAACGTGTGGTTAAGTCGTCATCTAAGCGGGTGCAGCATTTACTTGTCGAGCAAGACAACCACAACTGAGATCGTCATCCGAGCGGAGCCGACGGATCTGCCCTGAAAATTGAGGGACGTCCGAATCCAGCCGCATTTTCAATCTCTTCGGGTGGCGCAAAAGCGACACGTCGCATGCCTTGAACGTGTACCATGCTCAAGCCAAGAAATTGCGTCCGGGAGGTCATCTCTGTCCGGCGTTTCCCGGCTCGAACAGAAGAGGAGTGTCAACATGTTGATCGATACAAGGTGCAGCACGTGCAGCCGTTTCGTCTCGGTAATTGTCGCAACAGCGTTGTCTGCCTTCGCCGCTCACGCCCAGAACACTCCCGCCCTCAAACTCGATCCCGCGGCGATGGCGAAACTCGGCAGCGTAGACCCGCGCTACCTCTCCTACAACGTCGAAATGGTCGAAATCACCGGCGGAAGATTCTGGAAACCATACAACTCCCCTCCTGCAAGCGATGCCCAAAAGGCCGCGACGCCTCCCGATCCGAATCAGCCCGTCGGATTGAATCCAGACATGTTTCAATATCGTCCGCCCATCGATCTGGGCAATCCTCGCCTGCGCAAACTCGCTGAAGCCCTTGGTCCTTCCTACATCAGGGTCAGCGGCACATGGGCCAACAGCACTTATTTTCAGGACGACGATAATGCGGCCACCGACCAACCGCCCGCCGGCTTCAAAACCGTGCTCACCCGCGCGGAATGGAAAGGCGTCATCGATTTCGCGCGCGCTGCCAACGCACAAATCGTCACCTCCGTCGCCATCAGCGATGGAACAAGAAATGACGACGGCGCCTGGTTGCCAGATCAGGCAAGGGCAATCTTTCAATACACAAAACGCGCAGGTGGATCCATCGCTGCCACCGAGTTCATGAACGAGCCCACCATTCCCGGTCCCGGCGGCGCGCCCAAAGGCTACGACGCCACAGCATTCGGACGCGACGCAAAAGCCTTCGAAGCATTTCTGCGCAAGCAATCGCCGAAGACCATCTTCCTCGGCCCCGGCAGCGTGGGCGAGGGCATCTCTCTCGGACCTCCCGGAATGACCATGCAATTCACCTTGCTTAGCTCCGAAAGCCTGCTCAAAGCCACCGGCCCGATCTTTGATGCTTTCTCCTATCACTTCTACGGAACCGTATCCCGTCGCTGCGGCGGCAAAGAGAATATCGACGACTCGCTCTCCGCGGACTGGCTCGACCGCACCAACACCGTCGAGCAATACTACGCAGCGCTGCGCGATCGCTATCTCCCCGGAAAAGCAATGTGGCTCAATGAAACCGGCGAAGCTGCCTGCGGTGGCGACCCATTCGCCGGACAGTTCGCTGATACATTTCGCTTCCTCAACCAACTGGGCACCCTCGCTCAAAAAGGAGTCAAGGTTGTCATCCACAACACGCTCGCGGCCAGCGACTACAGCCTCATCACCACTGATACGCTCCAGCCCAAACCCAATTACTGGGCGGCCGTCCTCTGGAAACAGACCATGGGCACAACTGTGCTCGATCCTCACGCGCCTTCCGATACGTCCCTCAGAATCTACGCCCACTGCGCCAAAGGGGCGCCAGGCGGCGTATCGGTGTTAGCGATTAACACTGACAAAACTGAGAAGCATTCGATCGCACTTCCCGCCGCCGCAGAACGTTACACTCTCACGGCCAGCGAACTCGCCAGCGCAACCGTTGCCCTCAACGGAACAACACTGCAGGCTGCGCAAGACGGTTCGCTCCCGCCAATCAAGAGCCAGCACGAAGATGCAGGAAGTCTCGTCCTCGCACCCGAGAGCATTACTTTCCTCGTCATCTCGTCCGCGCAAAACAAGAGCTGCATGAAGTAGCTATGGGCTCCCCAAGGGTGGGACAGCAATAAGGACCGCAAGTGAAAACGCAAGCCGGGCGCCTATAGATGATCAAGATGTCGGGCCCGGGTCGGAGCAGCCGGGTGCCCCAGGTCTCGCTTCTGAGACCTGGCAGATTGCGCGCATCATCTTGAAACCAGGTGCCCCATCTATGACGCAGTTACATCGCGTCATGGGTGGGAAAGCACAACAGCCGAACCGGCACCGCAACAAATCACTCGTACCGCAGCGCCACCATCGGATTAACTTTGGTCGCTCGCTGCGCAGGAACGAAGATCGCCAGCAACGCCGCTGCCATTAGCAGTAGCGCCGCTCCTCCCAATGCAACCGGATCCCATGCCCGTACGGAAAATAGCAAACCGCTCATCAGCCGGGTCAGAGCCAGCGCCATCACCAGGCCGATGCCCAATCCGATGCGATTGTTCCCAGCCCATTTCGAATCAGCATGCTCAGCACATCGCCTCGGTCGGCGCCCAGTGCCATGCGCAATCCGATTTCCGCATGTCGCTGCGCGATACCATACGACGTGACGCCATAGATTCCAACCGAAGCCAGCAGCAAAGCCAGACCCGCGAAAACTGCCAGCAGGATCAATGCCAGCCGCCGCCGTTCCAGCGAATCGCCCATCACCTCGGTCATCGTGCTGACGCGATACACCGGCAGGTCCGGATCGATCGACGCCACCTCTCGCTGAATTGTCGGCACGAGGTTCATCGGATTTCCTGCCACCTGCACCGCCAGCGTCATGGCTCCACTTGGCCTCTGATTCTCAGGCCAATAAACCTCCACGCGCGAGCGCGCTTCCAGGGTCCGATTGTGCACGTGCCTCACAACTCCGACGATTGTTGCCCACGGGGCATTCGCTTGCCGGCCTCCGCTATGCAGCCGTTTCCCGATCGGATCTTGATTCGGCCAGTAGGCCTGCGCCAGGCTTTCGTCCACGATCGCGACAGGAGCCGCGGTATCGGAATCGCGCGCCTCGAATGTGCGCCCGCGAATCAGCGAAATTCCCATCGCCTTGAAGTAATCCGGCGTCACCACGCGCTGATCGGCCTCGGGAGTCGTATCCTCTAACCGCACAGACTGCGTGTCGATCGTAGTCGTGCCGGAACTGCCCTGGCCACTCAACGGCAAAGCGGAAACTGCACCCGCAGCCTGAACCCCGGGCAATTTCTGCACGCGATCCACCAGGTTCGTATAGAAAGCGCGCACCTGTTCCGGCTTGCTGTAGACTGCGTCCGGCAAAGCGATTCGCATCGTGAGCACTCCGTCCGGGCGGAATCCGGGATCCACCTTCAGAATCTCGGCAAAGCTTCGCAGCAGAAGTCCCGCTCCGGCAATCAGCAGCAGCGAAAACGCCGTCTCGCAAATCACCAGCGCGCTCCGCAGCCGCTTCGGCCGCTTGCCCTCCGTGCTTCTTCCGCCTTTCAGTCCCTCGAACTGACGTTTGCGCCCCGCTTGCAGAGCCGGGCGCCAGGCCAAACAGAATTCCCGTAGCCAGCGAGATAACTGCGGTGAGAGCCAGCGCCCTGCACATCAATGCCAGTATGGATAGCGCGAGGCAACGACTTCGCTGCAATCGCAACCAGCCCGTGCAGTATCCACGGCGTGATCGCCACTCCCACCAGTCCGCCCGCGCAAGCCAGAACGACACTTTCCGTAAGCAGTTGACGCACCAGCCGCGCCCCACTCGCGCCCAGCGCCATGCGAGTCTCCATCTCCTGTTGGCGCTCGGTTGACCGCACCAGCAGCAGGTTGGCGATATTCGCACACGCGATCAGAAGCACCAGTCCCACCGCCGCCATCAGCACCATCAATGACGGCTTCACATCACCCACCGTCTCTTCGAGCAATGGGTGAAGGATGATTCCGAAGTTGAATTTCTTGTAAGGATAAGATCCGTGCTGCTCGATCATCGTCTTACCCACGCGATCCATATCCGACTGCACTTGCGCCAGCGAGAGCCCCGGCTTCATGCGGCCCAGCACCTCAAGTCCGTGGCCGCCGCGGCTGTTTTCACTCAGATCGTCGGGCGAAAAAGCCAGAGGCCCCCAGATCTCCGCTTCGTCGGGATATGCGAATCCATCCGGCATCACTCCCACCACCGACATCGGAACTCCGTCAATATCGATCGTGCTTCCAATCACGTTCTTATTCCCGCCAAATACGCGCCGCCATAGCCCGTAGCTGAGCACAACCTCATGATCGCGGCCCGGTTGTGCCTCCTCCGGAAGAAAGGTTCGGCCTAGCAGTGTCTGCGCGCCGAGCATCGGAAACAGGTTGGGCGAAACGGATGCACCCACCACCCGCTGCGGACTCCCTTTGACGCCGAGGTTGATCGAGCCCGACCCGATCGCCGCCAAATCGCTGAAGCTCTTGTTCAACTGCTGGAAGTCCCGGAACTCCGGAGCCGAAACCCAATTCTGGTCATTAGGTGCGCCGATCCCGGTAAAACGCGTCCACACTTTGATAAGGCGATTTGGATCGCTGTACGGCAAAGGTCTCAGCAGCACCGCATCCAGCACGCTGAAGATTGCCGCATTGGCTCCGATGCCCAGCGCCATCGTAAGAACCACAACCGCCGTGAACCCTGGCTTCTTTGCCATCTGTCGAACAGCGAATCGCAAATCCTGCATGAGAATGCCCATTGTCTGCGCCTCCGGGAATTTCGGTATTGGGGACCTGTTGTTTGCACTGACCAACCGAAAAATGAAATACCGCGAATCCAACAAGGGAAAGGCAATTCTCTACCCATCAGCCGCGGTGGCTAGTCCTTTGATGGTACGAAGACGCCATGCAGTCGGTTCCCACCGATCACTTCGCTCCAGAGAACCTGCCTCGAATGAACATCCGACGAAAATCGATGATCCATGACCTCATCGGTTGGCAGACCTATTCACGAGTGATGCAGGAAGCATCGCAGCCCGAACGCACCTTGACCATTTGGGATTTCTCAAGCCAGAAGTTTGGGATCAGGATGGCAATCTTACGGCGACATCATAGCTCTCGAATTGAAGATGAGCATTCGAGAGGGGGATGACTACGCGCTCCAGCGGCCACTCTCATCAACATTCCAACGAGTCGTTGCGCCTTCTCGGAATAAATGGCTCCTCAAAACTGGATAGCCGATCCTCCGCACCCGCCATGTGCTTAATAAGAAGCACTTCGTTTCCGACTTCGCTGTAGATTAATTCATCCACGATTCCGCTCGCCACCAGGATTCCGTATCCACCCATGCGCATTCCTGATTTGTTGCGAACCTCGATGTGGCGTGTCAGCTCATCCTGCGAATACGAGATTGCGGCGTGTGGAATCGCATCCGCGCGAAATCCCTTTCCCGGATCGGAGATATAGAAAACGAAGGTGCGGGCAGTCCGCACAGCGGCTACTTCCAGTAGCTTTGATGGATCATTGTCCGCGCCATGCTCGATAGCATTGTGCAGAATTTCCTCGAAGGCCACCATCATCTCCTCAGGTGGAGCCTCAGGCAGTGACATTTGGAATTGCTTGAAGAATTCGGTTAGTCGACTGGCATTCAATAGGTCGCAGTTCATCCGAACGGAAATCCAATTGCGATCGGCGGAAATCACCTCGATGCCCCCGAGTGCGTCCTCTGCTTCAATCGCACTTACCGTATATCTTGCAATCTCTCTCACGTCAAAAGGTGAACATTGGCAGAGAAAGACGCGTCGGCGCAGCGCCCCAATGATGTCCTCCGGCGTACCGCTCGGAGCGAGGACTATCACGCGCACCCCGGGCCTCACCCGCCAGATTTCATCCACCAGCGCAAGATCCTCTTGAATGCTCGTGTGAGGATCGGTCAGTACCACAGCGTAAGGGGTGTCGCGTAGTTTGCGAAGCGCATCCGCACTTCCGGCAGCGTGAGTGCATGTGCAGTGAAGACTCGTCAATTGCTCTTCGAGACTTCCTTCAAGTTCCAAATCGTTGCCGATGAGCAGCACGCGACATTCAGATGAACGGTCTCGACTCTTAACCGGTTCGGATTTCTCAGAAACGTCCATATGTTTGCACTTCCAATCTGATTCTCTAGAGTGTAGTGCACTCGCAGTTAATCTACATCGTAAAGTGACCAGTTCGCGAAGGGAACTGAAGCTATCGCATAGTCTGCTCGTGATCCAGTCGCGTGGCACCCTCATTTTTGAGTTCCGTCCGGCTGCCGAAGGGCTGAGTGTCGACGACATCGAGCAGGCAGATTGAAAACTGCCTGCGAGAACTGTCACTTCTGACAGTTTCCGCAGTTTTCGCACGCGGGTATTCTCGCTTCGTTCTTCGCGAAGCGGGTGGACTTTCAGGATCGTCGACGCGCTACGTATTGCCGCTCGGGCCGCTACACTCCCGGGGCATCGGACAACGTGGGAACTGGCTACGATTGGAAACCACGTGCGGACCGGAACGAGCTATTACGTCACGAAGAACAAAGGAACCAGCGCCAATCTGTTCACCGATTGGGAGATTCATGGCCAAAGACCAGGCACCAACGGCACCGAAAAGACGCCGGGGCAGGCCTTCAGCATGGAGTGGGGACTGGGACAGGTTCTGCCGCTGAAGAAGAACATGACCCAACTACTGCAGCTCGGCGTGGTCGGATACGACCAATGGCAGGTGACTGCAGACAGCGGCACGGTGCCGATTCCGGGGACGGCTTTGACCACGGACGCAAGCCTCATACCGTTTTACTCTGTCCATGCGGTCGGAGGCGCTGCTAACTATATTTTGCCCACGAAGAATCTGGTTGGTTTTTTCAAGTACTACGACGAGTACCTGGCCTACTCACACTTCCAGGGAACGACGATTGTGTTTGGTCTTTCGTGGACAGTACGAGAACCGAAACCTGCGGCTCATCAGCCGTAGGTAGATGCCGGATTTTCTTGAATTAAACGCTGCCGCTCAAAAGCGACCTAAGTTTTTATCTGGGCCTTCAGTGCGCGCCTGCGTTATGCTGCGTGAACAGTATTGCCGGATTTCTCAAGACGCAATTAAACACCGGAGTCTCACATGCAGCGACCGGCCTACCCGCCCGACGAGACCAGCAGAATCGAAGCCCTGCTGGCGCTGAACATTCTTGACACTCAGCCCGAGGAGCGCTTCGACCGGCTCACCCGCCTTGCCAAGCGCGTGTTTAACGTTCCGTATTCGACTATCAGCATGATTGACGTCCACCGGCAGTGGTTCAAGTCCATTCAAGGTCTCACCTTGTGCGAGACCTCGAGAGATATCTCGTTTTGCGCCCATGCAATCCTCTACGACGAGATTCTGTACGTCGAAAATGCCCTCAAAGACGAGCGTTTCCACGACAACCCGGTGGTTCTCGGCGATCCCAAGATTCGCTTCTATGCAGGCTGCTCATTGAACGTGAACGGCTTCAAGATGGGCACATTCTGTGTTTTTGATCGGAAACCCAGAGCCTTCACCCTCGAGGATCGGCAATTGCTCAGGGATCTTGCAGCCTTGGCAGAGAGGGAACTGGCTTCGCCGGAATCGGCGATGTCCCATTAAGTTCTTCGAGACTTAAAAGGGCCGCCTGTAGGCGACCCCTTAAGCTGCAAATGCTCCACCGGCGGCAGCTCACCACCCGAGGACGTAGGCAAACACCAGCGGCGCCACAATCGAAGCATCGCTCTCGATGATGAACTTCGGCGTCTTCTCGCCGAGCTTGCCCCACGTGATCTTCTCGTTCGGTACAGCCCCTGAATAAGATCCATAGCTGGTCGTCGAGTCCGAAATCTGGCAGAAGTAGGCCCATAGCGGCACATGCTCGCGCTGCAGATCCTGATGCAGCATCGGCACCACGCAAATTGGGAAGTCTCCTGCAATGCCTCCGCCGATTTGGAAGAAACCCAACGGCGTCTTAGCCGTAGTGTTGGTGTACCACTCGGCTAGTTCCATCATGTATTCAATTCCGGTCCGAACTGTGTGCACCTTTTTCACATCGCCGGAAATGCAATGGCCAGCGTACATATTGCCGAGCGTTGCATCTTCCCAGCCCGGCACAAACATCGGCAGATTCTTTTCCGCGGCCGCCAGCAGCCAACTGTCTTTAGGATCGATCTGGTAAGAAGCCTTCAAATCGCCCGACAGCAAAATCTTGTACATAAACTCGTGCGGAAACAACCTCTCACCAGCCTTGTCCGCACGCACCCATTCCTTCAGCACTTCGTTCTCGATGCGGCGCATCGCCTCCATCTCAGGAATGCAGGTATCTGTAACCCGGTTCATATGGCGGTTCAAAAGGGCGGCCTCGTCGGCCGGAGTCAAGTCTCTGTAATGCGGCACGCGCTCGTAGAACTTGTGCGCCACCAGATTGAAAACATCCTCTTCGAGATTGGCGCCCGTACAGCAGATTCCGTGAACTTTGTCCTGCCGGATCATCTCGGCCAGTGACAAGCCAAGCTCCGCCGTACTCATCGCTCCCGCGATAGTCATGAACATCTTGCCACCGGCGGCCAGGTGGGCGTTGTAGGCCTCAGCAGCATCCACCAGGGCGGCGGAATTGAAGTGACGATAGTGGTGCTTGATAAATGAAGTAATTGCGGACATATTCCTTCTTCTTGCTCCCGTTCCCTACGCTAACACAGCAAAATCAGCAGAAGATGAACGCAATCCTGCACGCCGGAAGCAAGCTGCCGAGGAGTGAACCAGACCCGTGAATTGTCCTGTGTTTGGAATGATTTGAGGCAGTGCGTGGCACTCTTGAAACATGCTCGAAGAAGTGTCCGATGAAGGATCGGATACGAAAGTCCAGGAAAGATTCTGGCGCGAAGTTCGAGAGATCATCCCGAACTTCGAGCCAGTACTTCACCCATTCCCAACGCGAAACTGAAGCCGCATCGTCTGCGACGAGTACCCGAGTGCAAAAAGTTGCTTGGGCCCGAACTACGAGACGTTGGAGGTAAGAGTGGTGGAGATATTGGAAAAGGCATTGTTGATGCCGGTGGCAAGGAAACCCATGCCAGTGATTGCGCCGAAGGCGATTAGTGCCACGACCAAGGCGTACTCCACAAGGTCCTGACCTTCTTCGTTCTCGAGGAGACTACGAACATACAGATACAGGTTGGTGCTCAAAGCGTGCATAATTCCTCCAGAGGGGACCCGATTGTCTCGTTATTCTGCATAGTCACAGACCGGGATGCAATGAAATACGACAAAAGTGTGTCGCACCATGGTAACGGTCAAGAAACCAAAGGTGCCTGATTCATTGAGGTTTGTAAGTACCCATCCTGTTGGACTTTCGTGCCACTGGGGATTGAAGAGGATAGTCACTTCTGCTTCGGTCTGTGCAGATTTGAGATGTTAAGTCATAGGTTTATCGACTTGAACTACCGGAAATCACCCAGGGTAAACACCCTCGGCAATCTCCCGCACGACATCGGCAATGCTCTCCGGCCGACCCATGTCCCGCCAGTAATACCCATCCGCTGGGAATGCGACGATCGCTTCGTTTTCAGCAGCAAGACGCAGGTATGCAGGGATGATGGAGAAGGCCCCCTCCCCCTGAAGGACAGAGAAAATGCGCGGCGAGAGGATGTGAATGCCGGAGAAGGCACGTGCCTCAGGCTTTGCTACCGCTCGTACTAGCTCAGGGGGACCTTCAGGGCCCGTGCGCCTGCCGCAGAGCTGGCCGCTATGATCAAAAATCAGATAGCGCGAAGTGGGACGATCTTGAACAGCCAGAGTTGCAAGAGCTTTTCGCGCTTTGTGAAAAAGCCGCATCTCCTCGAAATCGATCGTGCTGATTACATCGACATTGTGGACGAGAAACGGCTCATCTGACCCCAGAAAAAAATGTGCCGCATGCTTGAGTCCACCACCGGTATCCAGCAAAACAGATTCGTCTGAAATTTCAATGCGCATACCAAAGTTCTGATGAGCGCGCAAATATTCAACGACCATGTCTGCGAAGTGGTGAGTGTTGATGATGACTTCGTAAATGCCGAATGAGCGAAGCCGCGCAAGCGTAATTTCCAGCAGCGTCCGGCCGCCTGCTTCCACGAGGGCCTTCGGACGATCGTTGGTCAACGGGCGCAGCCGCGTACCCAGGCCTGCTGCCAGCACCATGGCCTTCACTGTGCTACCTTCTCCGGAAAATTCTTCTCGAGTTCAATATGGCGCAAAACAACTTCAACTCCGTGGCTCGAACGCAGGTGTCGGCTGAGCTGTTCAGCCAGGAAGACAGACCGGTGCTGCCCTCCAGTGCAACCGAAAGAGACCATCAGGTTGGCGAAACCGCGACGCTGGTAAGCGGCGATAGAAGAATCAACCAGCGACTGGGCTCGCGCGAAGTACTGATGCACGCTCTCCTCTTGATTAAGGTAGTCAATCACTGGATTGTCTTTCCCGGTAAGCATTTTGAAGCGTTCTTCGCGACCTGGGTTGGGAAGACTCCGCGCGTCGAATACATATCCACCGCCGTTACCACTGTCGTCGGCGGGCATCTGATGGTGGAAGGAGAAGCTGAAGATACGGACCGTGAGGGTGTTCGACTTGGGCGTAAATTGCTGAAGCTTGTCCGACGAAAGCATGCTCTGAAAAGCATCCATAAGCGCAGGAAGCGCTACCGGCAGGTTGACGTTGTGGGCCAGCCAGCGAAGGTTCTTGAGTGCATAGGGCACGCTCTGCAGGAAATGTGGTTTGCGCTCGTAGAAGCCGCGAAATCCGTACGCCCCCAGCGCCTGCATGATGCGCACATACACGTAGGCGTAGTAGTACTCCATGAACGCGCCGCGATCGACTGAAATGAATTTAGAAAGACAATCGAGATAGTAGCTGAGCAGTTCTTCTCGCAGTGCTGGCGGCAAATCCGCTTTCCCGTCGAAAAGCAGCGACGCAATGTCATATTGCAGCGCTCCTTTGCGCCCCCCCTGGTAATCAAGAAAGTACGGTTTACCATCGCGTAACATTACGTTGCGTGATTGAAAGTCGCGATACAGAAAATAATCATGCGGAGCGGCAAGAAGCAGTTTGGTCAACCGAGTGAAGTCCTTTTCGAGCGCCTGCTCGTTGAAGGGGACTCCCGCCAGACGCAGGAAGTAGTACTTGAAATAATTCAAATCCCAGGCGATGGATTGGCGATCAAAACTCGACCGCGGATAACAGACCTTGTAATTAAGATCGTGACCGGCTTCCACTTGGAACCTTGGCAATGTTGCGACGACCTGCCGATAGGCTTCGATAGCCTTCGGCGCAATATCGTCACCTGCGCGGTTGGCGCTCAGACATTCAAAGAGCGTCGTGTCACCCAGATCTTCTTCGATGTACGCATCGCGTGCGAGGTCTTCGGCGTAAATCTCCGGAACCGGCAGCCCCCGGCGATGAAAATGGCGTGAGAATTCGATAAACGCCACATTCTCCTCGCGAACTGGGTACACAATTCCAATGGCGCTTTTTCCAGAACCGGAAAGCCGCACAATTGCGCGCCCCGATCCTCCCAGTTGACCCTGGAGAGGCCTCACGTCGCTGGCGGGGAAATGGAAATACTGCTCGAAGAGATGCTTAAGAACGTCCATGGATATTTTCCGATGCTGTCAAAGCTGCTTCACAAAAGATAACGCAGCGTGCCATGGCCTGGAAAAGTCTTGTCAAAAAGCACAACATCTCTGTCCCCTTGACAGCTTAGGCGAGTCGCTATTCTCCTACACCACATGAGGAGGGTTGTTGGACGAACAGGCACAACTCCTTCCCGGCACACTTGACTCGATTGGCTTCGCTTTCGCACGGCGACGCTCTTCCGTCAGAACGACATCGACGAAGATATTCAGGCAGAACTCCGTTCGCATATCCAACATCCGATCATGCTGCTGCGCGAAGAATAACCAAAATTCTGCTAAAGGCAGATTTCAGACACGGTTAGAAAACTCTAAATAATGTAATTCTCTTCGTTTAAACCCTGGGTGCAACCGATTTGAGCCGCAACGGCTCCAAGCTAATAGTCTGACTAGCGCGATTCCCCCTCTGCGTGCTTTGGATGGAACTGCCGAACGGGCTGGAACTGAGTTGAACCGTCGGATGAACGTTAGAAGTCGGCGTTCCACATCCAAAGGTGCGTTGATCGCTCAAGGTCAGCCCTGACCTGTCTTAGAGATCGCATATTTATTTTCGACAGGCGGGAGGAATCCAAGGAGGATTTCCGATGCGTTTGTTTCGGTGTGCGCGCTGGGTTTTCCCAGCGCTAATGGTACTTCTTGTGCCTGCAGCATCCTTTGCGGGCGTTCTGATCTCAGTCACTTTTGCTCCACCGGTGCTTCCGGTTTATGAGCAACCGCTTTGTCCGCAGGAAGGCTGGATGTGGTCGCCGGGATATTGGGCCTATGGCGATGATGGCTACTATTGGGTTCCGGGTGCATGGGTACCCGCGCCATACGTAGGCGCACTTTGGACACCGCCTTGGTGGGGTTGGGACGGCGGACGCTACGTTTTCCACGACGGTTACTGGGGCGACCGCGTTGGATACTACGGCGGAATCGATTACGGCTACGGCTACATGGGCGTTGGCTTTGTCGGAGGCGAATGGCGAGGCAGAGAATTCGCTTACAACACTGCGGTGATGCGCGTGAATACCACCGTCATCCATAACACCTACGTGAACCAGACAATCGTTCGCAGCAACACCATCGCCAATGAAAGGCGCGTCGCGTTCAATGGCGGTCCAAACGGAATCCATCACGATCCCACGCCGGTGGAAAGAACGGCGATGAGCGCGCGTCACACGGCGCCCACTTCTGTGCAGCAACAGCACATCCAGGCCGCGCGAGCCGACCGTACTTCCTACGCAAAGGCAAACGGCGGACAGCCCCACACGTTGGCGGTAGCGAGACCAGTAGAAGCCGCGCGAAATACCGGCGCAACGGCTCCCCCTGCGCGCGGCTCGGAACGACCCGAAGCGACGAGGACAGGAACAGCGGCCCGGACTGCACCGACAGAAAAGACCGCCCGCAGCGCGGAATCCCACAATGCACCCGCGCACACCGGCGCGACAAGCCACACAGCAACACCGACCCGAGCGGAGACGCGAACAGCGCCTTCTGCTGGTGAATCGCGAAATGCTCAAGCACGAAGCGAATCCAGGAACGTTCCTGAATCCAAAACAGCGCCATCCCGGACGGAATCACGGCCAAGTCAGTCGAAAACAGAACACTGCAGATACACACGCTGGAACAGAAGCACACACGCAAGCACGAACCGCTCCGGCAGAGAAACCGAGAACAGAGCCGCACTCAGCCTCCACAGCCCGAACGGAATCGCGTCCTGCTCCTGCACCTCACGCGGAGTCCCGGCCTGCGCCAGCACCGCGAGCCGAGTCGCGTCCGGCACCTGCTCCGCACGCCGAATCGCATTCCGCACCTGCGCCACGAGCGGAATCGCGACCGGCGCCAGAATCTCATCCGGCTCCTCAGCGCGAGACACACCCCGTGCCGCAGCATCAAGCGGCGCCGGTTGCGCACACGGCCCCTCAACATGAATCCAAGCCGGCTCCCGCTCCGCACCAGGAGAAGCCAAAGCCGGGAACCAGGTAAGAAAGTATTGGATCAAGACCCCGGCCTCGTTCGTCAGCGAACGGGGCCTGGGGTCGATCTGCGCCGCTCCGCTACACTCAAGGTGTCTAGTTCCGCGGTGCTCCATACGCCACGGAATGCACGGGGAACGATGGAGCTAAAAAATCGGAAGCTGCGACTGCCTATTGCCTTATGCCTTGCAGTTTTGATCAGTACAGTGTCGCGAGCCGCAGCGGATGACAAAGTCCACACCAATCCCCTGAATCTTGATCCGCAAGTGCAGGAAGCCTATCGCTATTTTTATTTGCTTGATTACCCCGCGGCCGTCGCGCGATTTGAGCGCATCCATCAGCAGCATCCGGCCGATCCATATGCGACCGCAATGCTTCTCGACGCCATAGTATTTCAGGAACTCTACCGGCAGGATCTGCTGGACACTACCTTCTATGCGAATGATGGATTCCTGACCGGCAAGCACGCCACCGACGAAGATCCCGCGAAGCGCGATCAGATTTTTGCCTTGGCGGACGAGGCGGTGCGCGAAGCCGATGATCGCATTAACAAGAACGCCAATGATGTGGACGCCCTGTTTGCGCGCGGCTGGGTGCGCAGCCTGAGATGCGCCTATGTAGCGATGGTGGAGCGCGGCTTCTCGAGCGGCTTCCGCCTCGCCGGTAAAGCGAAGGATGATTGCTCGCGCGCTTTACAGATAGATCCCGACTACGTCGATGCGAAGCTCGTTGTGGGTGTTTACAGCTACGTCGTCGGCGCTCTCCCGCTGCCGTTCAAATTCCTCATCGGCTTCGTGGGGATCACGGGATCAAAAAGCAAAGGCATGGAAATGCTCTGGGACGATGCGCATCGTGGACCAGCGACCAACGTCGAGGCGCGCACCGTGATTGCACTCTTCCTGCGACGTGAGGGGAAATACAAGGAAGCGATCGATGTGGTGCGCGGCCTTAAAAAGCAATATCCCAGGAACTACTTGTTCTGCCTTGAAGAGGCAAATCTTCGCAAAGATGCGGGCGAGGGAATGGGCGCAGTGCACGCCTACGAGGAAATAGTTGCCGACAGTGCGAGGCCCGCCTACTTTGCGGAGGCGCGGCTTGAGCTCGCCTACTTCGGCCTTGGAGATGCGTTACGTGGACAGCGGCACTATGCCGAGGCGGCTACCGCATATGAGAAAGCCGGAGCTTCGAAGGGTGCGGGTTCCGAATTAAAGGTGCGGTCGCTGCTTGCCGCCGGGGAATGCCACGATATGCTCGGTGAGCGGCAGTTGGCCCTGAAGGACTATCAGGCGGCGATTGAAGCAGGTCCGAATACTTCCCGAGCGGACACCGCCCGGAAGAGGCTGAACTCCCCGTATCACGGTAACTAAGCATTAGTTAGTCAGTTTGGCTCTCACGACGCTGGCGGCCGTCTCGGAACTGTGTCGGGCCGGTTTGCGTAATGATATCGTGGAATCAAAATAGCGATTCCCGGAGGTTGGTCATGCCCTTTTACTGTCAACGTTGCGGAGGTTCTTTGCCCCCAAGCGCCCGGTTCTGCTCGAATTGCGGGAATGTGGTGACTGCTGCCCCTCCCTCCCCCGGCAGGCCCCTCGTGAGGCCCATTGCGGGCCGACAGATTGCTGGTGTCTGCATCGGCGTTGCGCAGGCCAATGGATGGGATGTGACGCTCGTCCGCGTTCTTACCGTGGTGGGGTGCCTGTTTACAAGCGGTCTGGTTGGCGTGGCGTATCTAGCCGGTTGGATCGGAATCCCTGAGGAGCCGATCGCGATGCCGGGTGGCTTTCAGCCAGGGGTGCCAGGAAGTTATCCACCGGCGAACTATCCGCCTAGCACTCCCGGCGGCTATCCTCCCACCGTATGAGCAAGTCATACGACTCAAACGGGACACAATTGAGCTTCGAAGAATTCGGCGCAGGACTCCCGGTTGTCTTTCTTCACCCCACTCCGCTTGATCATGCGTACTGGCTCCCCATGATCAAGGAGCTTGGTGAGGTGCGTGCCATCGTGCCTGACTTTCGCGGCCATGGAGCATCGGAGCTCGGAAAAGATTTGCCCGTGGGCGGCTTTCATCGCGTGCCCGATGCGCCGGTTCTCACCATCGGACAACTGGCGGCAGACGTATTGGCATTGATGGATCATCTGGCGCTCTCAGAGGCGGTATTCGCGGGCTGCTCGATTGGCGGCTACGTCATGCTTGAACTCTGGCGCAGGGCGCCTCTGCGGATGCGTGGGCTAGCCATCGTGTGCTCGAAACCGCAGCCGGATGCGGAGGCGAACCTTGCAAAACGCGTGGAGACAATTGCCAAAATTCGTAGCGAAGGAACGGCAGGCGTGTTCGATGGAAACGCGCAGACGCTAATCGGAGCGACCGCGCGAAAGCAGCGTCCCCAGATCGTTCCAGAACTGCGCGCGCGGATGACGTTGACGCCGGAAGCTGTGATCGCCGTGCAGGCGGGTTTGGCGACGCGACCTGATTCAGTGCCTGACATTGCCGGGATAGACGCACCGATCCTGGCCATTTGCGGCGGCGAAGATCCAGGCATTACGGAAGCGGAGATGCGGGCGTTTGATGCTGCGGAAGGTGGATGCGAATTTCATCTGCTGGCGGATGCCGGGCACTTTGCCGCTTTCGAGCAGCCGGGGAAAGTGGCAGCATTGATCGCTCCATGGTTAGCCCAGTTCGAGTTCTGATGTCCTTTGCCAATTTGCAAGAGCCTCGCGCTGCGTCCGAATCGAATTGCGATAGCTAGCCTATGCAAATGCGATAGGCTCAAAGCATCCCGTTCGATCATTGGAAGTCTATTTTGAATCCTGAGTTGAAAACTTCATTTCGCCCTTTCCATCATGAAGGCATGCTCGGCGCGCTGCATTGCGACGACGTGTCGCTGGAGTCGCTCGCGAACAAGTACGGCACTCCGTTGTATGTATATTCGGCGAATCAGATTGCGGAGAGGCTTGGGATGTTTCAGCGGGCGTTCGCGGGCCGCGAGCATTTGGTCTGTTATGCGGTGAAGGCAAACTCCTCGCTGGCGATTCTGAAGCTGCTTGCCGAGCGCGGCGCGGGGTTTGACATTGTTTCGGGCGGGGAACTGGAGCGGGTAATTGCGGCGGCGCCACAAGCGGTCGGCCGAGTGGTATTTTCCGGCGTGGGCAAGACGACTGCCGAGATCGATCGCGCGCTTGAGGCAGGCATTCTTGAGTTCAACGTGGAGAGCGAAGCGGAACTGGAGTTGCTCGCGACTCGTGCGCGGAAGTTAAAGCAGAGGGCGCGGTTCGCCCTTCGCGTCAATCCCGATGTGTTTGCTGAGACGCATCCGTATATTTCAACGGGGCTGCGCGAACACAAATTCGGGATCGACATCCGCAAGGCGGCGGAGATCTATCGTTCTTCAGCAAAAAACAAGGGTCTCGAACCGCACGGAATCAGCGTGCATATTGGCTCGCAGATTCGCTCGGCGCAACCATTCGGTGCTGCGATGGATCGGGTGATCAAGCTGGTTATGCAATTGAAGCGTGAAGGAATCGCGTTGAAGGTTGTCGATGCGGGCGGCGGGTTGGGCATCGACTATCACGGCGCTACGGATGGTGGTGACCCGGCGGCGAAAGTCCAGGAATATGCAGCCGCGATTGAGAAAGCGCTGGGCGAATTCGACGGCAAGCTGTTGATTGAGCCGGGGCGATTCATCGTGGCTCAGGCCGGGGCCCTCGTGACGCGCGTGTTGAACGTGAAGAAAAACGGCAAGAAGACGTTTGTCATTACCGATGCGGCGATGAACGACCTGATTCGTCCCGCGCTCTACCAGGCGTATCACGAGATCGTGCCGGTCAAGCCGCGTGCGGGTCGGGCGCGGCCAGTGGACGTCGTTGGACCCGTCTGCGAGACAGGAGACTTTTTTGCTCGCGACCGAATGATGAAGCCGGTTGAAGCTGGCGACCTGGTGGCGCTGCTCGACGCGGGTGCCTACGGCATGGCGCAGAGTTCAAATTACAATTCGCGCTTCCGCCCTGCCGAAGTACTGGTGGAGGGCAGGAAGCATCGGCTTATTCGCAGGCGTGAGGAGATGAAAGATCTGCTGGCAACGGAAGTTCTTTCGTAATCAGGGTTCGTGCCGAGTGTGATGTTGCGCACCGGCTGAAACTACTGCGCTCCTCAGCCCGTCCTGATAAGGTATCTCGCGGAGGATTTTCCAATGTTTTTTCGTACGCAGGCGTTGTGCGCCTTGGCGGCGACGGGGCTTTTGTTGGGACTGTCGGCCAGTGTGAATGCGGATTCGTTGAAGGTAAAAACAAAAGACGGAAAGGTCGTCGGCAAGACGATCAATAACGGCAAAGTGCGCGCGTTTATGGGGCTGCCGTACGCAGCGCCTCCAGTAGGCGATTTGCGCTGGAAGGCGCCTCAGCCAGCTGCCAAGTGGAAGGGCGACCGCGATGCCACGAAATATGGAGCGCATTGCGCCCAGGGACGCGTGTTCGACGACATGGTGTTTCAAGATGCGGGGCCGAGCGAAGATTGCCTGTTTCTGAACGTCTATACACCCGCCGATGCGAAGAATAAGAGCAAACTGCCCGTCATGTTCTGGATTCATGGCGGGGGCTACTCGGGCGGCGGAAGTTCGGAACCGCGGCATAACGGAGATTTTCTGCCCTACAAAGGGTGTGGTGCTTGTCACCATCAACTATCGGCTGGGCGTATTCGGGTTCCTGGTCACCGATGAACTGGCGAAAGAGAACAACGGCATCGCAGGCAACTATGGGCTCATGGACATGGTGGCCGCGCTGCAGTGGGTGAAGAGCAACATAGGCACGTTCGGTGGCGATCCCAACAACGTGACGATCTTCGGCGAGAGCGCGGGATCGTTTGCTGTAAGCACGCTGATGGCTTCGCCGATGGCGCAGAATCTCTTTCATAAAGCCATTGGCGAGAGCGGCGCGGCATTTCCCAGCGCTTTGAATCTTGGCGGGCAGACAGTTGCCGAGCGGGCGGCAATCGACGGCAAATGGGTTGCCACGCTCAACGTGAAAAACCTCGCGGAACTGCGCGCGATGCCGACAGACAAAGTGCTCGAAGCCGCCAAAACAAAGGGTCAAACAGGTTTCGCGCCAGATATCGATGGAAAATTTCTGATCGAGCCTGTCCCCGACACCTATGCAGCGGGCAAGCAGGCGCATGTGCCTTTGCTGGCGGGATGGAACGCCGACGAAGGCAGCTTTATGGCCATGCGCGGGATGACGGCAGCGCAGTGGCAGGCAATGGCCCAGGGCTTGTTCAAGGATCGAGCGGCGGAGTTTTTGAAACTCTATCCGGGCGATACGGACGCGCAGGCGCTGCGGTCGGCGGTTGATTTTGGCAGCGATCAGTTCATCGCTTTCGGAACCTGGAAGTGGCTTGAAGCACATCGCAAGTCGGGCGACTCACCTGTTTATCGCTATCACTTCGAACTGGCCGCGCTCCCGAGCAAATACCATCCCGGTACGTTCGCTTTCCACTCCGATGACATCGAGTATGTTTTCGGCACGCTGGATACGCGGCCCGGTGAAACCATTCGGCCGGAGGACCGCCAACTCAGCGAAGCGATGCAGACTTACTGGACAAACTTCGCGAAGACCGGCGATCCCAACGGAGCGGGAGCGGCGACCTGGCCGAAGTACGATGTCACGGACAATGCGATCATCCACCTGAACAGTCCAATTACTTCGGGCCCGGACACCACCCGGGACCGTTACCTGTTCCTGTTGCAGGGCATTCCGTCAATGCGTTTCTAAAACTCATGCTTCCCAACCCTTGCGGCTTCTGTTTACCGCAAGGGTTGGACAACCTGGGCCCAGGTGCTTTCCCCAATATCCTCTTGGGATTGAAGTTTCCGACTACAGCGACAAAGCGAGAGAAGTCTCCTTGCTTAGGTCCGTTTTGCAGCCTGCGATAGCAGCGATGTTAATTTTTACGGTTGCTGTCTTATGGCGGCGCCTTTACTTTCGAGGCAGATTATTATTCTGATCGCCAACGAGGTTTGATAAATGCCAGAAGCCGGCGGTTCCAACATCGAAATTGCTCATCATCTCAGCGAGCACAAAGCATCATCGATCTCGCGGGGCCACGAGTTATTAGAGATCGTAGAGGCAGTGGTGCTCGCCGTTGTCGCAATCGCCACTGCCTGGAGCGGCTATCAGGCGGCTCTCTGGACTGGATATCAGACAGAACTCTACGGCCAGGCAAGCAAAATGCGGGTTCATGCCGAAGGAGTTGCCACTACCGCTAACCAGGAGCGCTTGTATAACGCATCGACCGTTGTTGAGTGGCTAAATGCCGAGGCCCAAGGCAATAAGAAGCTCGCCGATCTTTTTGAACGACGTTTTCTTCCCGAGTTTCGACCCGCATTTGAAGCTTGGAAAAAGACTGATCCAATCAACAACTCCAATGCTCCTGCCGGCCCTCAGCTCATGGCGGAATACCGAAGCTCAAAGACAGAAGAGGCGGCGAGGTTGAATGATCAAGCCGAAGAAGTCTTTGAGCGCGGTACTCGAGGCCGGCAATTCTCCGACCAATATGTGCGGGTCACCGTGACGCTGGCAACTGTGCTTCTGCTGATGGCCATCAGCCAGCGCTTCAAAATGCGGTTAGTGCGCGTGGGATTGCTCGTGATCGCCACGCTTCTGCTGTGTTTCCCGATTTACCACATTCTCACCTTGCCCCGAGCGTAGGGCGGCCTATGTCCACTCTGAGCTTAGTCTGCCTCTGTCGGTCAGGAATGCCTGGGGCTGACTTCCGCGCCTCACAGGCTAACGGAGCGAGCAACAAATCACGCGACGAGAAGAACAACCGCGAATTGTAAGTCAGCGCTGCAGAGATGTCCTAGCGGTTGACGCCGGAGGCGGCTGCGAAACCTGATGCTTGCGTGGCGGGGATCTCCGCCGGCGGGCTTGGGTTCCGCGAACGACGACCCGCTGGCATTGATCGCATTGGAGTAGTCAGGGCCAAGGCCCAGCTTCTTGATGGCCCGCGAGTCGGGCATCAGCTTGGTTTGCCATCCCTGGTCGGCCTGAAACTTCTGCATGGCGGCCAAGGTCGTAGAGTCCCACTGACCGTTGGCTTCGCCGGTCATGTAGTGCTCGCGGATGAGAGCCTTCTGGATTTCCGTGGCGCGCGCCGAGTCAATATTCTGCTGGCCGTGAAGCTTCTTCTGATGATGCGAGGATTTCGAGGTGGTCTTGTGGGCCTTCGCGCTTGACTTGGTGTGGGTCGTCGCGTGGGCGCTTGAACTCTTTTTATGAGTGGTCGTGGTGGTGTCCGCGAACGCCGGGGCCGCGACGACTGCGGCCGATAGCAGAAACGCCAGGCTTGCTCGGGATAAAAGCATGCTGGTTTACCTCAAAGATGAAGTTCCTGGACGTTCGGGAAAATTCTACCGGACCGTCCATCGAGTGTGCCAATAAAAAGGAACTGGCGCCAGAAAAATAGAGGCAATGGCCAGAACCAAAGTTCAGGGCAAGAAACCAAAGTCCAATACTTACATTGAACACTAGGCCGCGACCCGGTCTGTGATGGCCATCCCTTTAGTTAGAAGCCGGGGAGCGTCTGCTGAGACAACTCCCCGGGGATGAGGCTCTTACAATGTACCGCCTACGTAATTGATGCCGTTCTCGGGATGGTGCGGGTCCATGACTTCGAAGACCACATCATCCCCGGTTTTGAGGCTCTTGACCACGGCGTCGAATTGATCCTTGGTCCCGGTTGCGTGTTTGTTGATGCGGGTAATGACCAGGCCAGGCTCAAGACCCTGCAGGTCGGCGAAAGAGCCAGTGCGTACTGACTGGATGACGACACCTGAGGTGTGCAGCTTGGCAGCAGTCTGATCCGTAATCTGCCGAACCACGAGACCGAGTTTTTCACCGGCTTCGGAGGAGTTGTCGGGAGCATTCTGCGGCTGCTGGCCGGCCATTTCAGCGAAGACCTTGTCGCGGTCGCCGACAGTGACGGTAGCGTCGCCTTGTTTGCCGTCACGCATGTAGCCCAGACGGATGCTGGAACCGGGGCGGCGGCTGGCGATGTCGCTTACCAGGTCGTCGCCATCCTTGATGGATCGGCCATCGATGGTGATGATGATGTCGCCGGGCTTGATGCCGCCCTTGTCCGCGGGGCCACCCGGCTGTACCTGTTGGACCAGTACGCCGTTCTTGAATCCGTAAACGCGGTTGACTGACGCGGAGAGGCCGGAGCGGAACGAAATTCCAATAGATCCGCGCGTCACCTTATGGCTGGGGCTGATGAGATCGTTGTAGACAGAAACGACCGTGTTCGACGGCATGGCGAATCCAATGCCCTGATAGCCGGCCGACTGCGTATAGATGGCGGTGTTGATGCCGATCACTTCACCGTTCATATTCAGCAGCGGGCCGCCGGAGTTGCCGGGATTGATAGCTGCGTCCGTTTGGATGAAGTGCTGAAACTGACCTGCGACGCCGGGCTCAATGGTGCGGTTCTTCGCGGAAACAATACCGGCGGTGACGGTTTGCGCAAGGGCAAAGGGGCTGCCGATAGCTTCGACCCAGTCGCCGACCTGCGCCTGATCGGAATTGCCTAACTTGACCGTGGGCAGCGGCGAGTTGGTGTCGATCTTAATGACCGCGAGATCGGTGGCCTTGTCAGTACCGATTACCCGGGCAGGGCGGCCGAGATCCTGAGAATCGGGATCGGTGGAGAGCTTGACGTAGATCTTGTCGGCCTTCTCGATGACGTGATTGTTGGTGATGATGTAGCCCTTGGGGTCAACGATAAAGCCCGAGCCGAGGGATTCACGGACCTGGCCATCATCTCCACCATCGCTGCCGTCGGGCGCCTGCCCGCCGAAGAAGCGATTGAAAAAGTCCTGGAAGTTGTTCTGGCCCTGGCCTGGTCCCGGTGCGGTGTCGGGATTCTGATCGTCATCCCCATCGGGCGGAGTCTGCGGATTGGGCTGCACGCGGTTGTGGGGATTCACGCGGCGGTTTTTGTTGTCCACAGCTTTCGGCAGGGTCTGGGTGTTGATATTGACCACCGCAGGGCCGACGGCCTTGGCGATTTTCACGAATGCGTTGGGCTCGGTGACGGAATTCTGAACCTTAAGCGGGGTGGCATCAGCGCTGTCGCTTGTTCTTTCCTGGCCGCGAACCCCGTGCGCTGCGAAGGAGCCGCCTACGATGGCGGCAGAAATGGTGGCAAGCAAAAGGAATGCAGATGCAAGACGGTGCGAGCGCAGGCGTACCAGGAGCGATTTCATTCGATCGACGACCTCTTAACTTGTTCAGCCAACGAGGCTGGGAGAATTCAAAGCACCAATCTTAAGTATAGCCAGTCTGAGAGTATTGCGGACGGGCCGTGGGGGGAGCAGCATGAAGCGTGGGATGCACGGTCTGGCAGCGGGGATAACCCGGAGACAGGGTCCAGTGACAACCACTGATGTATAGACGTAGCGGAGGGGCAAGAGTGTTGCACGCCGCGTGCTAACATCCGGAATGGATTCCCCAGTGAAGTGTTGCAGATTCATGGTGATTGCGGCTGCGATGTGGGCGGTCGGAGTAGCGGCGTGCGCGGGACAGACTAGCGCGGTGCAGAGTACCAGGGGGCCCGGTCCGGCGGCGCAACAGCCCTCCATGCTGGATCGGTTGAACGCCATGCTGGCCGGCGGCAAAAGCGCGTGGAGCGAGGATCAGCTTGCCACCATGGAGCGTCTGCGCGATGCCGCCATGAAGAGCGACTACGCGCTATAACGAGTTGCAGCACCTGACGAACAATATCGGGCCGCGGCTCAGCGGGTCTCCCGCAGGCACAGAAGGCTGTGGATTACGTTGCCGGCGAGATGCGGCGCATTGGGCGCAGAGGTGACGCTCGAAAAAGCGTCGGTGCCGCACTGGGTGCGAGGGATGGAAACGGGAGAACTGACGGCGTGGCCGGGGCAGGCATCGGGGACGACGCAGAAGATTGTGCTAACCGCGCTCGGCGGAAGCACGGCGACTCCGCCGGAGGGCATTACCACCGAAGTCGTGGTGGTTGACAACTGGAAGCAGTTGACACGCGCTGCCGGCGGGAGCGGTGAAGGGGAAGATTCTGCTGTTCAACCATCCGTTCGACAAGGAACTTGCGGCAACAGGACACGGGCTTGAAGCGTATGGAAATGCCGTGGTGTATCGCGCTGCTGGTCCGATTGCGGGAGCGGCGGTCGGAGCGGTCGCAGTGCTGGTGCGCAGCGTCGGCGGAGCGGATTTCCGTCTTGCCGCATACGGGGCAGACGGAGTATACGCACGATGTAGCGAAGATTCCGGCAGCGGCGGTAACGGCAGAAGATGCGGAGTTGCTGAAGGCGCTCGCGAGCCAGGGGCCGGTGACGATGCACTTGACGCTGACGCCGCACACGCTGCCGGATGCGGAGAGCTACAACGTGATCGCGGATTGGAAGGGAACAGAGCATCCGGAGCAGGTGGTCGTAGTTTCAGGGCACTTGGACTCGTGGGACCTGGGGACGGGCGCGATCGACGATGGCGCAGGCGTTGCCGTGTCGATGCAGGCGATCCAATTGATGAAAGAACTGGGGATTCATCCGCGCAGAACGGTGCGGGTAATTGCGTGGATGAGCGAAGAAGAAGGCTCCGAAGGCGCTGCGGCGTACATGAAGGAGCACGCGGCGGAGATGGGAAATCATGTGGGCGCAATCGAAAGCGATCTTGGCGCCGACCATCCGACGGGAATTTTCTACGCTGGAAAGCCGCAACTGGGACAATGGCTGCGGCCGGTGGCCCAGGTGCTGGATGCCAACGGGGCCGGGTCGCTGGTGAGCGCGCCGGAGACCGGCGAGGATATAGCCGGGATGACGCGACAAGGGTGTGCCGAGCTTTGCGCCGGTGCAGGACAACCGTTTCTATTTCAACTATCACCACACGGCTGCGGATACCTTCGACAAGGTGGATAAGAAACATCTGAATGAGAATGCAGCGGTGATGGCTGTGCTGGCGTATGCACTGGCGGACTCACCGGAAGCGGCTGCGAGGTGACGCAAGTCGTGATCGGAGGGATTGCGAAGCAGGCAAACCACAAGCAAATCCGGAGTTAATCCGGTGCTCCGTCTTCATGCCAGTCGTTAGTTCGTAATGGCGATGGAACGTTTTCGAAATAGGTGTATCGATCGCTGACTTCAGGGGCGCGGCGGGCACGGAAGAAGAGGATTTTGTTGGTGAGATAGAGATACGGGTGATAGAAGACAAGACCCACGATTCCGCAAATGATTCCGACACCGGAGAAGAACATCGCGTAGATTTCGAGATAGCCGAGCAGGATAAATGGCTTGATTACGTTGTCACGCGCTTCTCCAAGGACGATCAAGGTGCCGGCCTCAATCGCCAGGAACGTGGAGGCAACGAGAAGGACTTTGGCACAGCTGGCTAGCAGCTTGGCTGGTCCCTTCAGGTTGTTCCCGAGTGAAGGCAACGACGTGACCTTTCTTACCAGACGCTCGAAGTGGGAGTCTTATTGCCATTCTGCACCATGCTCGGGACCCTATCCACTCAATTCACGTTGAATTGATCCAACGATAGAAACTTTGGAGTTTCGCGCGGGTCGCGGATAAACCTGCCCTGGGGTCAGGCTTCGTGCGCCGTGGGAACGTGCGGTTGCGGAATGAGTTCGGTAATGGCGATGCCGATGAGGATGAGGATGGCTCCGGAGGCGGGGCGGAGGCCGAGCCGTTCGCCCATGATAAGGAAGGACGTGATCCATGCAAAAACCGGTTCGAGAGTCAGCAGGAGCGCGGTGTGGGTGGAGGGCAGGATCGACTGAGCCCAGCTCTGGATGGAGAATGCAGCGGCGGTGGCAAGTGCGGCGGCGATGACGAGCGCGGTGATGAGGCGCGCCGTGAAGTGGACGTGCGGATGTTCGATGAAGGGGAGACTGACGGCCATAAACAGCGTGCAGAAACCGACTTGCAGGATGGCAAGTGGCTGAAAGGGAATGCGCGGCGAGACATGGCCGAGAGCGATGCAGTGGAAGGCAAATCCGATGGAGCAGCCGAAGGTGAGGACGTCGCCGAGATTGATGGAAGAGAGATCAGGCAGAAATGAAGACAGGGCTGAAGAGGCGGCGAGACTGGTTGGTGAGGTAAGAAAGAGAATGCCGACAAAGGCAAGTGCGGCACCCAGAAATGCATTCCAGCGAGGAGCACGCGCGCCGGGCAGCCGCAGTGCGGGAACGATAGAGAAAAGCGGGACCAGAACGACGACGAGTCCGGTGATGAAGGCGGATTTGGATGGCGTGGTGCGCGCGAGGCCGGTGGTCTGGAACTGGTAGCCGGCAGCGAGGCAGAGGCCGACGACCGCTCCGGCGCCGATGTCGGCGCGGCGGATGGTGCGCCATGAGCGGTGATAGGCGACGGCGAGCAGTGCGAAGGCCAGCGTCATGCGGATGAGATTGAAAGCCGCAGGCGTCGCGTCAGCGAGCGCGCCTTTGATGAGAACGAACGTGCAGCCCCACACGGCGACCACGAACGTCATCAGGAGATAGGCGCGGAGTTTCATGTTTTTTGATTATGTCAGGCGGGTGCTGGTGATTTGCGAAAACAAAAGCAGACCCTTCACTTCGCCTTCCCCACGAATGTTTGTTGCTGCAGATTTGTGCTTCGATCCCAGGTTTCAGAATCCCAAGTCTCACAATTGAGACCTGGGGCACCTAGGTTCTGTAGGCGCGAGTTAGTTTTATTACTTTGAGGTGGCGACTGCGTCCTGCCCAGCCACGTAAGTCTGCCTGACCTTTGTGGATAGGATTGCGGGGGCAGCCACCTTGTACAGATCGCGATCGACGAGGATGAAGTCTGCGTCGTAGCCGGGCAGCAGTTTCCCTTTGCGCTTTTCGGCGAACTCCGCGTATGCGGAGCCTTGCGTGTAGGCGTACAAAGCCTGGCCGCGCGTGAGCTTGTTTTCGGGGTAGTAGGTCTTGTTGCCGGCTTCGTTCATGCGCGTGACGGCGGCATAGAGTCCGCGAAAGGGCGTGATGGGCTCGACGGGATAGTCGGTGCCGAAGGCGAGCGGAACGCCCGCGTCGAGAAAGGCTTTCCACGCGTAGGAGTAGGCGGCGCGTTTTGTGCCGAGACGATCGACGGCCCAGTTCATGTCGGTAAGAAGGTGGTTGGGCTGCATGGATGCGATGACACCGAGTTGCTTGAAACGCGGGATGTCCGCCGGATCGACGACCTGCGCATGTTCGATGCGATTGCGGGCAGTTGTTGAGACGCCAGGCTGCGAGAAGGCGTCCAGTGCCATTGCACTGGCCTTGTCGCCGATGGCGTGGAAGCCGAGCTGGAAACCTGCGGCGGCGCGTTCGACGGACATTTTATTCAACTCGTCCTGCGTGTATTGCGGGAGGCCGGTGTTGCTCGGGTCGTCGGCGAAGGGCGCTTTCATGGCGGCGGTGCGCGAGCCGAGCGAGCCATCCATGAAGCCTTTAAGCATGCCGGTGTGCAGCAGGGGATCGTTGACGTCGTGATGAGCGCGGTGTGCTTTCAGTTCGTCGAGCGAGTCTTTGAATGGCAGCCACTCGCTGATGCGGAGATGAAGTTTTCCTTCTTTCTCCATCTGCTCAAACACGAGAAAGTCTTCCCAGTCGCTGAAGTCCTGCACACTGGTTACGCCGTGGATGAGCGCGTCATGGATAGCGAGTTCGTCGCCCTTGCGGCGCTCCTCCGGCGTCGGCGGCGGGATGACTCTGTAGACGAGGCCCTGCGCCGATTCACGAAGAATGCCGGTGGGTTCGCCGCTGCTATCCAGGTCGATTGCCCCGCCTTGCGGTGGCTGCGTCTTCCCAGTGATACCTGCGGCGGTGAGTGCGGCGGTGTTGGCGATGGAGATATGGCCGTCGATGCGATCGAGAAATGTGGGATGATCGCCGGTGACCTTATCGAGATCCTGTCGCGTGGGCAGCGCTTTGTCGGCCCATAACGTGTGATCCCAGTTGCCGCCAGTGAGCCAGTGTCCTGCAGGAGCGGCGTCGGCGGCCGACTTGATTTTAGCGAGCATCTCGGCAAGGGATTTGACGCCTGTCAGGTCGACGTTGAGCATGGTGCGGCCTGCGCCGCCAAGATGTGTATGGGCATCATTGAAGCCGGGGAAGACGAAGGTGTGCGTGGTGGCGGAATTGAGATCGTGGAGCGCGGTTTTCGGTCCGGCGAGGCGCGTGATTTCAGCGGTCTTGCCGACTGGCCATGACCTTGCCGCCACCAATGGCGATGGCTTCAACGATCTGCGGCTTGTCTTCCGCGAAGCCAGCGCCGGTGTAGATGACTCCGTCGAAGAAGATCGCGTCAGGCACTGAGGAGGCGGATTTTGTCCGTTGGAGACCTGTAGATTTGCTGGGAGCGGTCTGGGCTGAGCACAACATTGAGGCGGCGAGAGCCATGGCAAAGAGGGAACTGATTGTGCGCATGGGCGCAGTGTAGCAGAGGGGAGGACAGGTGCAGATGGAACACGTAAAATCGCACCCGTGCCCGGACGCCCGAGTTGACTTCGCATTATCTAGGCTCGTCGCTCACCTGTGTATATAAATCAGTTTGAGAAAGCAGCAGAAAACCCCGGACAGACACTCAAAGGAAGAGGAGGCACTCATCATGAAGAAGCGCGGATCTGAAAAAGTCGAATCTGCATCCCACGGCTCGGCCTCGAAAGAAGTCGACGCGCGCATCGAAGAACTCGGCGACTGGCGCGGCGAGATGCTTTCGCGCCTTCGCGCTCTGATCAAGCAAGCCGACCCTGAAGTAACGGAAGAGTGCAAGTGGAAGAAGCCTTCGAACCCGCGCGGAGTGCCTGTGTGGTCGCATGCGGGAATGATCTGCACCGGCGAAACCCACAAGAGCGTCGTGAAGATGACCTTCGCCAAGGGTGCTTTTCTGGATGACCCCTCCGGGCTTTTCAATTCCAGTCTCGAGGGAAATCTACGCCGTGCCATCGACTTTCACGAAGGCGACAAAATAAACGAGAAGGCGCTGAAGGATTTGATCCGGGCTGCGGTGGCGCTGAACAACTCGAAGGTCTGAGATTTGCAGCATGGGTTCCGATTTGCCCGTGCATAAAGGGAGACAGACATGAAGGCCATGCACTCGATCCACTTTCTGATCTGCTTCGGGGTTTCGGCTTCAATGGCACTTGGCCAATCTTCCACAACGCCGCCGGCGTTTGATGTCGCATCCGTCAGGCCGAGTCAGCACAACGTCGGGCCGGACTATAACAATCAACTGGCCTACGCGCCTGGTGAAATTACCGCACGAAACGTCACCATCAAGCGGCTATTAGCGGAAGCCTACCAACTGCAGATGGACCAGGTACTGGGGCCAAACTGGCTTGACCAGAATGAATACGACATCGAAGCAAAAGCGCCGGCTCCTATTACGAAAGAACAAACGGCGCACATGCTGCGAAGCCTGATTACAGAGCGGTTCCACGCGCAGCAGCACACCGAAATGCGCGAGATGCGCGTTTACGCGCTGGTAGTCGACAAGTCAGGCTCAAAAATCCACCCGATCAATGGAAGTGAGGGAAGCGAGCCTGCGAGCCCTGCATCGGGCTTTCACTTTCATGGAGATCTACGTCACTTCGCAGACCTGCTCGCAGTCCAGTTAACCATTCCGGCGACGAACGATCCAAGCACTCCGGTCAGGGCAAGCACATCTCGTATTCCAGTCTTGGACAAAACGGGAATGCCTGGCATCTTTGACTTCAGCGTCGATATCCACCCTGAGCTTGGTACCGATATGTTCGCGTCATGGCAGAGAGCATTGCACGATCAGTTGGGCCTGAAGATCGAAAGCCGCAAAGAAAATGTTCCCGTATTAGTTGTGGACCAAGCTTTGAAAATCCCAACTGAAAACTAACTGCGGCACCCACGAACAAAACATTTCAACCGATGACTGCGTGTCGTTGAGCTAGAGAACTGAGCACTGCCGGAAATCTACTCATCAAGCAGCCCCTTGCCCTTGAGAATTTGCGGCATATATTTTTGAACCCGCGACTCGCGCGTTTTGGATTGCTTGGGGGCGGAAAAATGGTAGATGTATGCGCGTTGCCGTCCCGGGGTCAACGCTTCAAAGGCAGCTTTGAAGTCGGGGAACTCGTCCAGCATGATTTGCAATTCTTCGGGAAACTTCAGATCCGAAGTCTTTTTCAATTTCACTTTCAGGCCGGCTTTTTCTACCTCGATGGCTTCGCGGATATAGGCCTTCAAAATAGATTTCATCTCCACGATTTCTCCGACGGAGGCAAACTTGAACCAGCGTGTGGACTGCGAATGCTGGCCGGGCCTGGTGAGGACGCCATGAATATCCTTCAGGAGTACGCCTTTGAAAAAGGCGAGCGCGCAGGCTTCCTTTAATTCACCGATGACGACAACGTTCTTCCCCTGGAACGTGTAGCAGGGTTGATGCCACTTGAATTCCTCGGTCAGCTCCGAGTCGAGAAGGATTGCTCGCAACCTCTTCACCTCTTGCGGCCACTTTTTTGCATCGGCGATGAAGGCGTCAACCTTGGGATTGGCTTTGCTGGTTGTCATGTCAGTGATCCCAAATTATCTCGCTGAGATTTTCGATTATTGCGCAGCGCGGTTTGTTGCTCGCATGTTTATCTGAGCGGTGTCTTTCGCTGGAAAGACGACCACCGATCTTCCGGCTTTCCGGCCGCAGCGCCCACGATGCCACGCAGAGCCCGGCGATCATCAACGGGGCGATGATGTGAAAGCCGTAAGCGCCATAGCCGCCGACCGCGGCACAGGATACCGCCGCTCCCGTCAAGTCAAAGAAGATGCCGGCATAGGCCCATTCCTTGAGGCGCGGATATCGCGGCATCAGAATAGCAATGGCTCCAAGAATTTTCCATACGCCAAGTATGGCGAAGAAATACATTGGATAGCCAAGTTCGGGCACGACGCCATGAGGGTTGGCGCGGTATTGCATCAGCTGCGCGACCCCGCCGCTCATGAAAAACGCGAGAAGGATGGTCGTCGTCCAATAGGCAATGTTTTTTCCTTTTGTGGTCATTGCAATCCTCCAGCGACTTGCTCCAGCTTGCCAATGAAGCTCGTCCATCCGTACTTCGCACCTTTGTAGCTGGCGCTTTCTTCCGACGGGAAGCCGGAGTGCTCCATCCGAACATGCGTGCCAGCCGCGGTGGGCGTCAGTGTCCAGGTGACGACGCTTTCCAATCCCATTGAAGCCCAACCATACGAGAGACGTGTCGGCGGCTCAACAGCGAGGACCTTGCTGTCGATAATTCCATTCCAGTTCGGCACGGGCGTTGAGCGGAACTGAAACTTGTGGCCTACAACTGGCTGGAAATCATTCTTCATCAGCCACTCCTCGATCAACGCGCCTTCGGTGAGAGCACGCCAGATCTTTTCCTGTGAATGCGGTATCTCCCGTTCAATGACGAGACTGCGTGTTGTTGCGGTGTTGGTCATTGGTCCATCCTTTTGAGAAGGTTTTCGAGTTGATCAAATCGATCGTGCCAGAAAGCACCGTAATGATTGAGCCAGTCCACCATCGGCGCCAGGGCGTTGGGCTGCGCGCGGTAGTGAGTTTCGCGTCCATCGCGGCGGTGCCGCACCAGCTTTGCGCGTTTCAGCACGGTAAGGTGCTTTGAGACCGCAGGCTGTGACACGCCGGCGTAGCGAGTCAAAGCGTGGACAGTCTGTTCCCCCTGCCGAGTCAGCTCCTCGAAGATTGCTCTCCGAGTCGGGTCGGCAAGTGCGCGAAATACGTAATTTGCAGGGCCGGGCGTCATCACAGAAAAACCATAACCAAACGATTATGGATTGTCAAGAGAAAGGGTCAGGGTTTTTGAATTTGCTGACGTAGAGTTTTTGCTACTGCTCGGCGGCCCATTCCGTCATTGCGACGCAAAGAAGGAGAACTCGGCGAAGTCCGGTTTCGCGGTCTTTGTCGCTGTACCACTCGGCCATGGTGTGCGCCCCACCGCCGTCGCCGCCGGCTCCCATCGATAAGGAAGGAATTCCGAGAGCTATGGGAATATTGGCGTCGGTGGAACCGAGGCGCAGATCGGTTTGAATGCCGAGATGACGATCGACAGCGCGCAGGGTCTCGAGGATAGGTGAATCAGCGGCGAGATGCGCGGCAGGCCGGTCTCCGATCTTTTTCACGGTATACGTAAGCGGCCCGCGGTTACGCGCTCCGTGTTGCTTTGCCGCCGCATTGGTTTGATCCACGGCATCTTCCACAGCGCGGTGAAGAGCCACCTCAAGGCGGAGAAGTTCGTCAGAACTGGTGGAGCGGAAGTCGATGGAAGCCGCGGCGCTTTCAGGGATGGAGTTGACGCTGGTTCCCCCCTGGATGGTGCCGAGGTTGAGTGTCGTGCTGGGCTTATCCGGCAACGGGGTGCGCGAGAGAGTCGCCAGAGCCGTCGCCAGCGCGGCGATGGGGTTCGGTGTGCCTGCGTCGGTAAAGCTGTGTCCGCCGGGGCCGTTGATGGAAACTTGGAAGCGAAGGCTCCCGAGAGCCTGGGTGACGGCAGAGTCAGCCCCGGCGCCATCGAGCACGATGTGGGCGGCTACGCGTCCAGCGAGCGCTGGATGCTGATAAAAATGGCGCACGCCGCGAAGATCGCCTTCGCCTTCTTCTCCCACATTGCCAAGCACGACAATGGGTGCGGCAAGATGAACTTTGGCGTGCATGATCGCCTGTGCCAGGGCGAGCATGCCGATAACCCCGGCAGCGTTGTCGCAGGAGCCGGGCGCCGCCAGCCGATTGGCATTGTTCTCTCGTGTGACTTCAGGATGCAGCGGCGTGGCAGCGGGGAAAACGGTATCGAGGTGCGCGGAGAGAACGACGACGGGACCGGTGCTGTCGGCAGGAAGATGCGTTGCGTGGATGAAACCCATGACGTTGCCGATGCTGTCGGTGGTGATGCTGGCCAGGCCGATCTCTGCGAAGCGTTTGGCAATCCATTGAGAGCGTGCTTCTTCTCCGAAAGGAGGCGCAGGAATAGCGACCAACTCAGCCTGGCGATCGATGAGAGTTTTGGGATTGTTGTGTATCCAGGTAAATGCGGCGTGAATGGCGCGTTGCGCGGCGATTGCCGTGACGCGGGTGAAGGCCGTGCTGCGCGAGAAGATCGCCATTCGTTTTCAGGGTAGCAGGAGATGCGATGCGAGATTTGCGATGCGAAGTTATGGAACGCTGGAAATTGTTTCTGCTTCGCTGTATTCCACAGAGCGAAGGAAGAGGCCACGGGCGGGAGCTGTGGGGCCAGCCAGAGAACGATCGTTGGCGGCGAGAATTGCAGCAATATCTTCGAGGCGCATGTAGCCGCGCGCGACGTCGAGCATGGTGCCGACGAGATTGCGCACCATGTGGTGAAGAAATCCGTTGCCGCGGACGCGATAGATGAGGAGATGAAAGCCATCGGTCATCTGCTCATGCCACGCGGAGGAGTGAATGGTGCGAATAGCAGTGCGGGTTTCTACCCCGGCGACTAAGACCTGTCGCTGGGGACCCCGGGGCTGCGTCTGGACCGCGGAGTCCTCTTCAGACTCGTGCGTGCGGGTGGTGAGATCGGGATCGGTGGCAGCGAAGCTGCGGAAGTCGTGTTCTCCGAGGAAGGCTGCGGCGACAGCGTTGAGGTCGGCGAGATTCAAACGCCAGGAATAGGGGCAGACAAAGCGCGCAAGAAACGGCGGGCAGATTTGGGGTACGGCGGGCTCGATGGGGAGAACGCGATACTCGTAGGTCTTGGCCACTGCCGAGTGGCGAGCATGAAAAGTGTCGGGCACGATTTGCGCTTCGAGGATGCGAATGGCTCCGGGGAGTGTGCGATTCAGCGCGCGAACGAGGTTGGCCGCCGGAATTCGTGCCTGAAGAGCAAAGCTGGCCACCTGGGCGAGGGCGTGTACACCGGCGTCGGTGCGGCCCGATCCCTGGGGCAATGGCGATTCGCCGACGACGCGACCAAGCGCGGATTGCAACTCGCCCTGAACGGTGGGTTCGCCGGGTTGGATTTGCCAGCCTGAGAAGTCCGTCCCGTCATAAGCGACAGTGAGCTTCCACGTTCGCATCTCCTCCGCTGGAGCTTGTTGCAGTCCGGATTGGGCGGCTTCTGTCACGGGAATCAGGGTTGATAACAGGGTAATTGACCAAAAGGGGCAATCCAGTCAGCTGAATCAGTGGGATATACTCAGCTTTTCGTGTCGATATGCGCCGAAGCGGTCGTGGAACAGGGAACGAACTGCCATTGGAGCGCGTAATGCATTGTGACCCTAAGGTCAAACGATGCAAAGGTGCGAAAAGTGCCCTGAAGGATCATAAATTTGCGTCTGGAGAGGTACTTCGGACGTCATGTAGAACGGCACCCCACATGCCTCAGCGACTCGTGGAGAGGAAACATGCAATTGTTCGGTAGACGTGTGTTTGAGGATCAGAAACCAGCCGGTCGTGCGAAAGCGCAATGCAGGACAGCAACTAAGAGCGATTACGGCGGCAATGCTGACATTGGCGGCAGGTGTGCCCTCGGGATTTGCGCAACAGTCGGGCGGAGTGGTGGGCGCGGGCGCGAAGAATCCTGAAAAGGAATCATCGCAGTTGCCTGCGGCTCCAGCGCCCGTTATGACGCAGCCATTGGATTTACGGACATCGGATCGGAATTTCTCGAATCCTGCCGGCCCGCTCTGGGGCAATCCGATCAACATGTATCGGCCGACTTCGATCGGCAAGGCGAGTTTCGCGAACTCGGTGCGGCTCGACAGCCTGGTGAAGGACGGAAAGATCTATCTCAGTCTCTCCGATGCGATCGCCCTGGCCATCGAGAACAACTACGACATCGCAATTGCGCGCTACGACCTGGACATCGCGGACACCGACATTCTGCGCACCAAAACTGGCGCCGCACCATTGGGCGCGCCTTCGGGAGTTGTAGCAGGCACGCAGGGTGGATCGGTTTCGACGTTGTCGACCGGTGGCGGTCCGGGTGGAACCACGGGCGGCTCGGCCGGTGCAGGCTCCGGCCTCGGCGGCCAGAACTTCACGACATCTGGCGCTGGACCGCTTCCGGAGAGACGTGATCCAGTTGTGACTGGGACGATTCAGTTCGATCGCGCTCACGCCTGTCGACGAGTTTCTTTTCAGGCGGCACAAGCACAACCAATAACTACGATTTCACCTACGACCAGGGTTTCGTGACCGGCACCGATCTGACGATTGGGTTTAACAATACCTACGCAACAACCTCAAACGGCGTCACCTTGTACAGCCCGCAGTTGAGCTCGAACTTCAAGGCGACAGTGACACAGCATCTCTTGCAGGGCGCCGGAATCTGGGTCAACAAGCGCTATCTTTACCAGGCGATAAATGACAAGCGCATCACCGATTCCAGCTTCAGAGAGCAAATTCTCTACACGGTAAACCAGGTAGAGAGCATTTACTGGGGTCTGGTGAGCGCTTACGAGGACGTGCAGGCCAAAGAGCGTGCGGTGGCCCAGAGCACGAAGCTGTCGGATGATACTCACAAGCAACTGGAGATCGGCACCATGGCCCCGCTGGATGTGGTGAAGGCCGATTCAACGGTGGCAACCGACAAGCAGGCGCTGATCAGTTCTCAGAACACCCTGAACTACCAGCAGCAGATCATCAAGCAGGCAATTGCGCGCAACCTCAATGACCCCGCGCTGGCGACTGCGCCGGTGATTCCGACCGATCGCGTGAGCCTCGATGAGCTTCCTGAAGAGAGCCAGCCGGTAGAGAACCTCGTGCAAGAGGCCTTCCAGAAGCGGCCGGAACTTGAGCAGGCGGTCTTGACGCTTCGCAATGACGAGATCACGCTGCAAGGGCGCGCGGAATGCCCTGCTGCCGAATTTCGATGTCTACGGCTATCTTGGCGGGTCAGGGTATCGGCGGTACCATCAACCCAAACTGCAATCGTCAATTTCTACGGACCAGCGTGCGATTCGACCAATTCAACCGGTTATGGCACTGCGGTCAAGAATGCGTTCAATGGTTCAGCGCCCGACAAGGGAATTGGCTTCACGCTCAATATTCCGATCCGCAACCGCCAGGCACAGTCGGTACAGGCTCGGTCGCTGATGGAGTATCGCCAGGCTGAGTTGCGGCTGGCGCAGCTCTACACGCAGATCCGCATGCAGGTCGTGAATGCGCAGTTTGCACTGACCAACGATCGTGCGCAGGTGCAGTCGTCACTGGCTGCCCGTGACTACGCGCGACAGAGCCTTGACGCGGAGCAAAAGAAGCTGCATCTGGGCGCATCTACAACCGCGAGCGTGCTGCTGCAGGAGCGTAACCTGGCGACGGCTGAGAACAACCTGATCACGGCCAACGCGGCCTATGCCAAGGACCGGGCCGGCTTGTATCAGACGCTGGCAACGACGCTGGAGCACTATGGCATCAACCTCGCCGATGCGGCGAAGGGTACCGTCAATTCGGCTCCGACGATCGGGGGAGTGCAACCGGCAACAGCACAGCCCGCGGCAACTCCGTCTGCGATGCCCGCACAACCCGCAACTCCACCATCGAGCAAATAGAGTGGTTGAACTGCAAGAGGCCCGGCAATCCCGCCGGGCCTTTTGCTTTGTGCGCGAACGCCACTAAAGTGGCCGCCATCAATTGCGTCTCAGCGCTCCGCGACCAGGTCGAGCAGATCGAAGAATTCCGGAAAGCTGATGGCGGTGGATTCTGCGCCTTGAATCAGCGTTTCTCCTTCGGCGCGAAGGGCAGCGACGCTGAAGGCCATAGCGATGCGGTGATCGCCGCCGGAGTCGATGATGGCTCCGTGAAGATGCTGGCCGCCGGGGACGTCGAGGCCATCTTCAAACTCTTCAACTTCGGCGCCCATGGCACGCAGGTTGCGCGCGACGAGGGCGATGCGGTCAGACTCCTTGACGCGAAGCTCTTTCGCATCGCGAATGCGGATGCCTCCGCTGGTGTAGGGAGCGATGGCTGCGAGCACCGGAAGCTCGTCGATCAGTTGCGCAGCAAGCGCTCCGCTGACTTCGGTGGAGCGCAATCCGGATTCGTCCGCGGTGATCTGAACGGTCCCGACGAGTTCGGAGTGGAGATCTTGTATTTGCAGCACTGCGATGCGCGCACCGAGTGTCGTGAGGACATCGAGCAGTGCGGCGCGTGTGGGATTGAGGCCGATGCCGTCAAGGATCAGGCCGGAGTTGGGAAAGAGCGCAGCGGCACAGAGGAAGAATGCAGCGGAAGAAATATCGCCGGGCACAGTGGCTTCAATCGCGTGAAGCTTCTGCGGGCCGGTGATCGTGATGGAGTCGATAGAGCGCGTGAGCGTGGCGCCAAAGGCACGCAGGGCGAGTTCGCTGTGATCGCGTGTGCGCATTGCTTCGCGGACAATCGTTGTACCTTCCGTCTGCAGTCCCGCGAGCAGCACGCACGTCTTGACCTGGGCGCTGGGAACTGGCGTGGTGAAGTCGATGGCGTGAAGAGCAGTGCCCTCGATCATCACGGGCGCGTGACCCTCAGTGAGGGTGAGTTGCGCACCCATTTCAGCAAGTGGCTTGCGAATGCGCTCCATGGGCCGGCGGGAAAGGGATTCGTCGCCAATGAGGGTGAAGGTCCCTTGCTGTGGCGCGAGCAGGCCGGAGATCATGCGCATCGTGGAACCGGAGTTGCCGCAATCGAGGGGATGATTAGCTGGCGTGACGTGGCCACCGACGCCAACAATTTCAATCCGGCCGTCGTCGAGTTTTCGCACCTTCGCGCCGAGAGCCTGCATGCAGGCGAGAGTGGACGCACAGTCGGCTCCGGTAGAGAAGTTGGAGAAGCGCGAGGTGCCCTCAGCAAATGCGCCAAGCAGGGCGTAGCGATGGCTGATGGATTTGTCGCCGGGCAGGCGCAGGGTGCCGAGGATGTTACGCGCGGGGCGGATGATGCGTTCTTGAGTGGCTGTAGACAAAGGAGCTCCGAAAAATGGGGTCTGCTCAAGT
Organism: uncultured Acidobacteriaceae bacterium; assembly: GCA_963802565.1. Lineage (GTDB taxonomy): Bacteria > Acidobacteriota > Terriglobia > Terriglobales > Acidobacteriaceae > Telmatobacter. The sequence continues at coordinate 190,947 of CAWDJR010000033.1, forward strand.
TTATCGGAAGGATCAAAGACGGTGCACAGTGAACAGTGGACCTATCGTACTCTGAGCACGATGATGGTTTCGTCGTCGAAGCGGTCTTGCCCGCCCTGGAATTGAGTTACATCCGAAAGTATCGCGTCGGCAATGTGCTGCGCAGGCAGATCGCGAGATGCACACAGCAACGCAGCGAGTCGTTCTTCGCCATACATCTCGTGCTTTTCATTTTCGGCGTCGAGAATTCCGTCGGAGACAAAGACGATGGCATCGCCGGGCTGCGTGGCCACGTTGAATTCCTCGTAGGTGACGTTGGGGAACATGCCCAGCGGAAGGCCTTCCGCCTTCACGGTGACGTTTTCACCGGCGCGGCAAAAGATTGGCTGTACGGCGCCGGAGTTGGCCACCTGAAGCGTCTGGTTTTCGTCGTTCCACAGAGCGAACAGCATGACGACGTATTGCGAATCGAGGCGGCGCTCCTGCAGCGCGTCGTTGAGCGTCTCCAGCATGGCAGCTGGCGCCAGGCTTCTGTTGCGCGGCGGAGCGCATGATGCCGCTCACCAGCGCGGCAAATAGCGCGGCGGGCGCGGCCTTGCCGCTCACGTCGCCGAGAACGATTGCGGTCTGGTCGGGCGAGTATTCAAGAAAGTCGTAGAGGTCGCCGCCGATAGTGCGAGCAGGCAGAAAGCTGACAGCTAATTCGGCATGCTGGTGCACCGGCGGAGTGGTTGGCAGCAGGCGGAGCTGCACTTCGCGCGCCATGGCGATGTCGCGCTCGAGCTGTTGCTCCTGGCGTTTGACGGCCTGGTAGAGGCGCGCATTTTCAATCGCGATGGCTACCTGCGCGGCCATGGTGGTGAGCGTGCGCACGTGATCTTCGTTGAAGAAAGCCGGTACGCGTGTGTTCCAGATCGAGCACGCCGATTACGCGTTCTTTGTAGAAGAGAGGCACAATCAGTTCGGAGCGCGTCTCGGCGTTCATCGGAAGATAGCGCTGGTCCTTGCGAACATCGGGAACATTAATCGGACGCCACTCGCGCACAGCCGCGCCGACGAGTCCCGTGGTGACGGCGATGCGACGCATGGGGGCTTGTGCATGACCAAAGCGCCATGCGTAACGCGTGATCAGTGTCTCTCCCTTTTCGTCAAGAAGCATGATGCGAGAACATCTGGTAATCGATAAGACGGCGCAAGAGCTGGCCGACCTTGGCGAGAAGCGGATCGAGATCGAGGATCGAGGTCAGCTCAGTCGAAATCTCGTTCAGGACTGACAGAGTCTGGGCCTGGCGTGAGACGCGGGCGTAGAGTCGCGCATTCTCGATGGCCTGTGCGATGCGCGAACCCGTGAGTGTGAGCAGATGAAGATGTTCCGGCTTGAAGAAGTCGGGCTGTTCACTCTCCAGGTCAAGCACGCCGATGAGGCGATTTTTTGCGATAAGGGGAATGGCGAGTTCGGAGCAGACGTCGGGATTGGCGGTAATGTAGCCTTCGACCTTGGTGACGTCGTTAATCAGCATCGGCTGACGAGTGAGAGCAACTTGACCCACTACGCCTTTGCCGATCGGGAAGCGCATGCGCTGCGTCTCAGGGGTGTGGCCGATCTGGAACCGCATGCGGAGTTCGTTGGTGCGGTCGTTCAAAAGAAGAATGGAAAAGATGCGGTAGGGAATGATCGAGCGAACGAGCTCTGAAGTGCGATTGAGGAGCGTCTGCAGGTCGAGTGTCGTGTTGAGGGTGTCGGCCATGTGGCCGAGGAACGCGAGGTCGGTGGTTTCAATGCGCGCGTTCTGCGGATCGATGTGGGCGTGTGGATTATCGGGGTCCGCGGGGCGGTAGTCGCCTTCGTACTCCGGCTCCGGGCGTGAGATGGGTGGCGTGGCGGGCATGAGGGGACTGAGTTGATGATAGCGGATGGAAAGCCGAGCTAAAAGCTAGCGGCTGGAAGCTGCTTCACTCTGCGCCGAGTTCCCGAACGATGGTTACGGAGGCAGAGGCGCCGATGCGGTTGGCGCCGGCTTCGAGCATGGTCTTGACATCGGCTAGTGTGCGAATCCCGCCGGAGGCTTTGACTCCGCAGCGTCCGCCCGCTACGCCGCGCATAAGCGCCACGTCCGCCGCGGTGGCGCCGCCGCCGCCGAATCCTGTCGAAGTCTTGATGAAGTCGGCTCCGGCCTGGATGGCAAGTTCAGCGCCGCGCAATTTTTCTTCGACGGTGAGCAGCGCAGTTTCGAGAATCACTTTCAGGATTGCGCCATTATGATGCGCGACCGTGGCGGCGGCATGAATGGTGTGGTGCACGGCGTGGTGGTTGCCGCTCTTGAGCTGTCCGATCGGGATCACCATGTCGAGTTCTTTGGCGCCCAGGCGTGCCAGGGCGGCAGCCTCCTGGCGAAGCGTAGAGGTCAGGGATGCGCCGAAAGGGAATCCGATGACGACGCCGACCGGGATGCCGGTGCCTGAAAGAATCTCGACGGCGGTGGGCACCCACACGGGGTTCACCATGGCGCAGGCAAAGCGGTACCGGATCGCTTCGTCGCAAAGGCTTTCAATTTGATCGCGGGTGGCGTCGGGTTTCAGGATGGTGTGGTCAATGACTTCTGCAAGAGCTTGCCATGATGAGAGGGCTTGCTTCGTGAAAGCGGCTGAATCGAAGGTTCCGTGGTCAAACTCAAGGTCTTCATCCCGGATCGGGGTAATTGCTGGCATTTTCTTGCTCCTTCATCCTGCGCCGCTCTTTGTCGACTGCCGGGCGGCTTGATTCATCTTTCCGGGTGTCGAGTATATCCCCGTCTAAAGCATGCGGCCAGTGACAAAAGGTACAGTGCCCGCATCTTCATTTCATTTGTCTTTGGCGGCGGTAATGTCCATGCGGGCGATAAGGCCGTCGCAAAATTGGTACGTATGGTAGACGGTCGTGTCTACCAGCAGGTTGCCTTCGCGATCGTGGACCACCTGATGCACTTCGACAACCCAATTGCCCTGTTCATTGGGCTCAATTGCGAGGGGTTCGACATGGGGAGCGAGGGTCGCGAACTGGCGCGTCCAGTAAGCATGCACCTCCTCTTTTCCATGGACGTGCCCACCTTCCATGCCGTTTGCCCACTGCACCTCGGGATGCATGTGCGAGATTACCGCATCAATGTTACGGGCGTTGAAATCGGTATAGGCTTTGCGGAGGATTTCGCGCTCGTTCATTTCAGATGAGTTCCTCGTTTATTGAAGTTGCGACTATTCCGGGTGATCGGGCGCCATCAGGCAGATGTCGGGTAAATTGCGATAGCGTTCTGCGTAATCCATTCCATATCCAATGACGAAAAGGTTGGGTATGGAGAATCCGGTATAGTCCGCGTCTATCTTTTCGATGCGGCGAGATGGCTTGTCAAGCAGCGCGGCGATGCGCAGCGTCTTGGGTTTGTGCTGCAGAAATATCTTGCGCAGGTAGGCGAGGGTAAGACCGGTGTCAAGAATATCTTCGACGATCAGTACGTTCTTGCCCTCGATCGGTTCATCGAGATCCTTGATGAGTTTGACGGCGCCCGAGGAGCGCTGGCCCTTACCGTAGCTGGAGACGGCGACAAAGTCGAAAGTAGTGTCCACCCGAACGGACCGCGCCAGATCAGCGAGGAAGATTGCCGCACCCTTCAACACGCCCACCATCACGAGCTTTTCATCGTTAAGGTCGCGCGAGATTTGAGCGCCCATCTCCGCGACCCGGTCGGCTATTTGTTGACGCGTATACAGAACATCCAGTCCCTGGTAAGTGATGGTGGCCATGAAGACAGTATCGCGCGAGAAGACGCGAATCCGGGACGCAGCCTGTGAAAAATCGGCCGCGAACCTGCCGAAATCTCAATTGAGGGTTCGACGTCATTTCTGTTCCGGTGGCCGTCTATACTGAGAGACAATACTGAGAGACAATGATTCCCTATATCCATCTGAATCTGCACTTCTGGCATCCAGAGATTCCTACCTTTGGCCTGATGTTGTGGCTGGCCACGGTGGCGGCGGCCATCGTGATGGACCGGGCTTTCAAGCGGGCTCGCATCGATGCCGACGCGGTGGGGATGGTGGCTGTCGCCGTGCTCGCGGGGATAGTGGGCGCCAAGCTCTGGCACGTGATTGATACGCCCAGTGAATTCCGCGAAATGGGCTGGCGAGTGCTGTGGGACACCGCCGGATTTGCCTGGTTCGGTGGGCTTCTTTTTGGAATCTCCGCATTGCTGTTGCAGGGATGGTGGGCGAAGATCGGCTCGCTGCGAACGCTGGATCTAGCAGCCCCGGCCGCGGCGATCGGCTATGGAATCGGGCGGATAGGGTGCTTTCTTTCCGGAGACGGCTGTTACGGAGTCGAAACCGACCGGCCATGGGGCATGAGTTTCCCGAACGGAATCGAGCCAACTCCTCCGGGCGTCCGCGTGCAACCTACTCCTCTGTTTGAGTTTGGCATGGGGTTGGTCATAGGCGCTTACCTCTGGTGGCGGGGCGGCAAAAAGCTTGGAACAGGTGCTCTCGTCGGTGAGTACCTCATCTTGAGCGGAATTGCCAGATTTCTCGTCGAGTTCATCCGCCGCAACCCGAAGGTGTTGTGGGGCCTTTCAAATGCCCAGTTGGCCAGTGTTGGATCTGTTCTGATTGGTGCCGGCCTGGTGGCATGGGCTGCCCGCCGACCATTGCGCGATCCAGATTCCGCTCGCGAAGGTCTCTCCAAAGTTGCGTAGATAGCACCCCGCTTCCGTGATGTGAGCGTCCCATAGGCAACCATCGCACTGAAATGCCTCCTCTAAATGCTTAAGGGTGCTTTCAACCTCTCGTGACAAGAACTCTTTCTTGTCCTCTTGGTTTCTAAGCAGTCGATATTTGCCGCAGTTCCGGCGCCTGCAGCTGGTCGCGAGTCGCGGACGAGCAGAAAATCGATCCGAAGATGCGTCGGAAATCGGGTTCCGCGCGCTGAATCCGAGTTTGGAGCGCGGGGCCATATGACCAGGACACACAATCAAAGCCCGCAAAATCCGCTTAATCGAATCGGTGAAGCCGAGTCGGGTGAGCCGCGTCTCTCGGATCTTTTAGCACAGGCTCCCACGGCAATCGCATTTCTGAGGGGGGCTGAGTTCCGCTTTTCCTATGCGAACGATCTATATGTGCGCGCGTTAGGCCGATCCAATGCGAGCGAGTTGCTGGGACGAACAGTCCGCGAGGCTTTGCCCGAGTTGCAGGATTCGCAGATTTTCCCGTTGCTTGAAGAGGTCTACCGGACCGGAATTGCGCGCCGCGAGAGCTATCTCAAGGTGAAGCTCCAAACCGGAAGTCCACGCCGCGCGGAGGACCGGTATTTTGATTTCATCCTCCAGCCAACGTTCGATCGCGCCGGGAACTTTGAAGGAGTTTTTGTGCTTGCAGTTGATTTGACTGACCGAGTATTAAGTCGCCGCGCGCTGGAGATAAGCGAAGAACGCCTTCGCCTCGCGCAGGAAGCGGCGCAGATCGGAACCTGGGAATGGGACCCGGTCGAAGACACGCGGACGCTCTCGAATGAGATGCATCGGATGTATGGGACGGATCCCAACGCATCGAGCGAAGACGTTCACCGAACCTGGTGCTCACGCGTATTTTCTCAAGACCTGCCTTATGTGAACCGTGCGATGGCCGAGTGTCAGCGCACAGGCGTGCTAGACCTCGAATATCGGTATGGCCATCCCGAGATGGGACTGCGCCACTACCAATCAAAGGGTCGGCGCTTGATGGGGACTTCGCGCTTTTTTGGAGTGGTGAGCGACATTACAGATCGCAAGCGGCTCGAAGAATCTCTGCGTGAACGAGAGGACATCAGCGGTGAATCCGACTTCCGGCGGCAGATCGAAGAAAGCCAGACGAAAGTGGAGTCATCCTTGGAAGCGACCCAGAGCCTTGCTGCGATTGTGGAGTCTTCCGACGACTCGATTGTGAGCAAGGATTTGAACGGAATAACATCAATTTCCGTTGTATCAATTATCTTCGCAATTTCATCAGGCTTTAAAAGGGGATTTTCTGCTTTAATCATTGCAGCAATTCCGGCAACGATTGGAGCCGCCATGCTTGTCCCACTTTCTTCACCATATTTACCGCCTATTTCCGTTGACAGTATATTTTCTCCAGGTGCTGTTACTTGCACTGATGTACCATAACTTGAAAAACCTGATTTTTTATAAGAAGCTCCTATAGATGCAACCGTAAATGCTCCATTATCGCCTGCCGGGCTGTAAATATCACAGTCACTGTTTGAATTCCCAGCTGCAACAACTACAAATACTCCCTTTTCTTTTGCATATAAAAGCGCATTTTCAATATTCTTGTCATGAACATTAAGATCAATACTTACATTTATTATATCTGCCCCTACATCTGCTGAATAAATAATACCTTTAGCAATAGTTTCTGAATATCCAAGTCCATTTTTACCAAGAACCTTAACAGGTATTATTTTAACATCAAGAAGACCGACAATTCCTATGATTCCTTTGTCATTATCTCCTTGGGCCGCAATAATTCCAGCAACCTTAGTTCCATGACCATAATCATCCATTGTATCCTTTGTATTGTCTACAAAATTATATCCCATATTCTCTAATACTCTGTTTTTAAGATCTGCATCGTTGTAATCCACTCCACTATCAACGACAGCTACTTTAATCTCTTTCTTTTGATTCACTATTCTTCCAAGCTTTGTCACTTTTAGTAAATCCTATGCTCCACTGATTTTTATAACTGGGATCATTAATTTTTATATTATCACTTAAGAATTTAGTTCCTGAATTCTTGCCCATTGCAACGCCATAGGGGGAAGGTGAATATCCCATTGTAAAAGAAATCATTAGTAGGTAAGTTAAGGCAACAAATTTGTTTTTCATGTTATTCCTCCCTCCTACAAATTAACTTTACATCACTTAAACATTATAAACTCAAATACCTTCAATTTATAGGATGAAAACTTAGCTGAATTATGATTAGAGCAGTAATAATGGATAAATTTAATACTAATTTAGAGAATGCTTAATTTTAGACAATTCCATATAACTTCACGCTCAATAAAATAATATTTTAATCACATCCATTAATATATTTGAAAGCCCAACCTTTTAATCGTTCAAAGGCTGGGCTTTCAATTATTGGCACTTTAATATGAGATTTTAGATTTCTAAAAACTTTAATTACTTATAGCTGCTTGTGTTGTTATGGCAGCAGGTGTTGTATTTACAACTCCGGTTAATGTGGTATTCACTGAATCGAAGGTTGCAGATATAGTATTTAGGTGAATTGAATTCACATTTATACTATTTAACATGGTAGTTAAATCCTCCAATGTAACTTGTCCATATTTAGAAGTATTTTTAGCATTTGAAATCCTAATCGCATTATTTATACCATTAATATTTACTATCTTATTTGCTTCAGTATTAATTGTGGTTATTAATGCATTTAGATTTGTATATTGGTCGCTACTTAACGTTAGATTATTTCTTCTTATTTGCATAATTAGCTTTGAGGTGTTTACTCTCTTCGTAATTATTTGTTTCATTGTTGTATTATAGGCATCATATGCCTTCTTAACAACATCAGCTTGTGCTATTATTTGAAGATCTATAGCAGAACTGGTGGTACTGGTGGGCGCAATAGATTGTATGCTCTTTTGTAATGATATCGAATTCTTTCTTATACTTTTTACATTATGTTTTGGTTGATAGCCCCTCCCCTTTGCAAATACTAAAGAACTTCCACTTGTCATAATAAATAAGGCCAAAATTATTGTTATTACTCTTTTGATAATAAAACCTCCTTTCATAAGAATTATTATAACTAATATTTATTAACATGATATGATAAAATAATGAATAATTTTGAAATGAAGAATTATCATTTTTATGTAATCCATTCCAAATTTATTAATCTTGAGTTTTTTCCCATTAAGATCTTCTAGAATCTTTATGCAGATTAAAAAGTTTGTTAAATGTTATTTTTCTTGGGTAACATAAATTCATGTAGAAAATAATTAGAAAGATATGAACTTTATCAGGAGGGTTTTATTTGAAACAAGAAGATTGCATAAATAGTAATAACTCATTAAAAAATGGATTAAATGCATATAGTTTAGCGGGGATAGGTATTGGAGGTATAATTGGGGCAGGATTTTTTCTTGGCTCAAGTATAGCTATTAACCATGCAGGTCCTTCGGTAATATTAGCATTTCTACTTGGGGGAATAATTATGTCTCAGGTCCTAGGGGCAATGACCAGCATTAGTATAAATCGTCCTGTGCAGGGATCCTTTCGAGTATATACAGAGGAATTTCTAGGTAAATTTACAGGTTATTTATTAGGATGGACCATATTCGTTTCTGGTATTTTATCCATAAGCTCTGAGGCTATTGCTGCGGGAATATTTATGAGATACTGGTTCAATTCTATCCCTTTTGTGGTTTTTACTATAATTGCTTTAATTATGGTAATGGGAATTAATGGGCTTGGTACAAAATACTTTGGAATTATTGAATCCACCATGGCAATGATTAAAATCACCTGTTTAATTATATTTATCATTCTAGGAGTTTTTTTTATTACTCAAAATTGGCCAACTACAAACCAAAATATATTTCATAGTTTTAATTCATTTTTTCCAAATAAAATAACAGGTTTTTTTCAGTCTATGCTTATTGTTGTTTTTACTTTTAGTGGAATTAGTACTGTGGCTATGGCTACTTCAGAAGTAAAACGTCCATGTTATGAAATCCCTAAGGCTACGGTGATTTTAACCTTTGGTATTGTGATATTATATATTGTGTCCATGTTTGTTATCGTTTCTATTGTTAAATGGAATCAAATAAATCTCACACTATCACCCTTTGTTCAAACTTTTAATAAAATGGGTTATGGCTGGGCTTCTGTTTTAACAAATGGAATTATTCTCATTGCAACAATTTCTGTAATGGGCGGATCCTATTATGGGTGCATGCAAATACTTGTATCACTGTCAAATGCTAAAGAGGCCCCTAAATTATTCAGTATTGTTAATAGTAAAGGCTTTTATAAAGGTGCCTGGCTTGCAATTGCTATATTTGGTGCATTTGTTGTTATTTTATCATTTTTTTTCAGGAACAAAGCTCTTTAGTTATTTAATCTCTGCATCCTCTTACTTCTCTTTCTTCAACTGGATTGTCAATTTAATTACTTATCTTAAATGGTTAAATAAAAAGAATGAAAATGATATTTATAAGTCCCCCTTAATTAAGGGACGCTCTGGAGCAATAAGTACAATCATTGTTATTATGATTTTAATAATACTTAGTTTACAAGTTGCAGATTTCCGAGTAGGATTTTACATAGCCATAGTGGTACTATCCTTGATAAGTATTTCTTATAAGTTAATGCTCCATAGGATTTAATATTTAATTTAACATCATCTGTATATTACGCATACACAGTCGCCTTATCATACGCATCAACCTTTCTATCACTTTTCCAAATACTGATTTTCACCCTCCTTATAATTTTATTATCCTTAATATTGCTTTCATAATCTCTTTATAAAACTTTTAATTTTCCCCATATTTCCATAAATGGTAATTGTTATTTTTCTAACAGAGGATTATACTTATTTTATAACTTCCATTTCTATATACTTTAATTATAGAGACAGATATTTGTAAGATTATTAAATACTATACATATATAGGCATTAAAAATCTTGAAATATTACTTTCCTGTGTTTTGTTACACTTTTTCAAACCTCATCAAAATTGGATTTTAAAACTTCACGGAATGGACAAACCCAATTCTATTGAATATTTTTAAATTTTATATCTGACGCTAAATCTAAATCTCAATATTACAGGTCTAATCATATCCACAGACTGGATAAAAATATTTATCCGCGATAACTCCTCCATTTATATTCGAATATTTTATATTTGAATATTAATATATAACAAATTACCTTGGCTATGGCTATACTTTTCATGATAATTTTGTAGAGAAACTCAATTTCAGTAAAATCAATATACCCTATCTCCCAACATAAGTTCTATATCATCTATTTACATACTTATTTCATTATAAGTAAAACAATTCATTAGGAAATCTCTACATATTTTTTTCATTAAAACATATATTTAGGGTATTAGGGTTACTGAAAAATACAGTTTCTCCATAAGTTAAATTTAGTAAGGAGGTCTGAAATGAGCGAGAAACTTGTTAAATAGCAATACGTGG
>CAWDJR010000034.1:0-181478 GCA_963802565.1 uncultured Acidobacteriaceae bacterium
CAAAATGATTTTGCCGCGCGCATGACGTGGACGGTGGCGGATTTTGCGCACGCGAATCACAATCCTGTGGTGTTGGTGAACGGGCAGGGTGGGACGGCTCCACTGGAGATGGACGTCCGCGTGGGCCAGACGGTCACGCTGGATGCGGGCCAGAGCGGCGATCCGGATGGACAAGAGCTGCACTTTCACTGGTTTCATTACAGCGAGGCGGGGCTTGCGGATGGCAATCTTGCTGCGCTGACATTGAGCGGAGCCGACAGCTCGCGGCTAACCGTGCGCGCTGACGCGGCGTGCCGTCCGCTGTGGCTGCCGCTGATTCCGTGCAAGGGCGATGGAGTCGCGCATGTGATCCTGGCGGTGACGGATGACGGCTCGCCCCGGCTTACGTCGTATCGTCGCGTGATACTGCACGTACGCGGGGCCGGGACGAACCAATAGTCGCTGCCTCAAGGCGCATCTGGCGCCCGCCTGGATGCGGGGAGCATTATCTGGATGGCGGAGCACTACCAGGTGCGGCCGGGGCGGACTGCGCTCCGTCGTGTTTGAAAGTGATCTGCAGCGGATCTTGTGGAGGATCGACCTGCGTCCAGGTCCCTGTCAGCTCGTTTCCTTCCTTATTAAGGGTACCGGCGAAAGAGCCCTTGAGGTTGATCTCCTGCCCGTTGGGGCTGATCACATCGTCAATTTCGACATGAACGCCGGAACCCTTGACGGTGGTTGTCTTGGCTTTGATTCCGAAGATGCTCTCATCGATGTTGTCAAATGTGGATGTGAGGGTCCCGTCGGAAGCGGCCGTGACATGCCACGCGAGGTGGAAGGTGGTGCCATTTGCGTCGACGTAGGTGCCATGCCAGTCGCCGGCGAGCTTGGCCTGGGCTGAGCAGAAGGGAGTGAGCATCAAGGCCGCTACAGCAAAAATCGAGAGCCGGGTTAGAAGTGCGCTCTTCATGAATCTCCTCGCCGCGAAGGGATAGTTTCGCGTGGTGCAAAGGACTGTTAAAACGTTAGGAGGGACTACTTCCTCGAGAAGTGTACGCCGGATTGAGCATGGAAGTTCAATAATCCCCAGTCAAACGCCGGTGGGCATTCGGTTCCGGCCGCCCGCTTTCCTCATCCGGCCGAAGCGCCTACAATTGCCCTGTTATGGGCAAAGCGAAGGAAGAAACTTTTCAGGTGGCATGCCCCGATTGTGGGGCGATGATTCTGGTGGATGCGGCTACGGGGCTGGTGGTGAGTCATACCTCCGCGCCGCGCAAACGGATGTTTGAGGATCTTGAAACCGCGGCCAAGGCCATGCGTGAGCAGGATGAGCGGAAGGAGTCGATCTTCCGCCAATCGGTTGACGCCGAGAAAAATAAAGAAGATCTTTTCGACAAGAAGTTTGCCGAAGCGCTGCGGAAGGCCAAGGACGCGCCGGCAGGGAAACCACTGCGCGATTTCGATCTGGATTGAGGCAGAGGGCGCCCAGGGTCGCGACCGATTCTCTAGCTGCCGCATTGAGCCAGTCTGCATCAGAGTAAAAGAGGGAGAACTCATGGTTATTGCGACGATTTCGAACGGGGAGAGGAAGTCACCGCGCGTTACTGAATTTCCCGCGACGGCTCAAGTGGATTGGATGAGGATTGCCGCGTGCGGGTCGTTGCTTACGGGGGCGCTGCTGCTGCTGAGCGGACAGAAGCGCGCCGGCCTGGTAATGGCTGCATCCGGCACGGCCCTTGCCCTGATGGATCATGAAGAGACACTACGCGACTGGTGGGATGCGATGCCGAGTCATGTTAATCGCGCGCAATCCATGCTTGAGCAGGTAGGGGAAGCGGTAGAGAACATCACGGCAAAGAGCGAATCTTTACGCAGGATTCTGTCGCGGCGCTCTCCCTCGATGCACGTGTAGTTCAACGCAAAGGCCCAGCTTAAAGGCCCAGTTGCTTGCGACCTGCTTCGCTGATGCGATGCGGCGTCCACTTAGGTTCCCACACGAGATTCACTTCCACTTTGCTGATATCGGGGATGGTGGCGAGCCGGTTGTGGACCTGCTCGAAGATCAGGCCCGAAGCGGGGCAAGACTGCGTGGTCAGAGTCATGGTGACTTTGACCCACTGTCGGGGCCATGCCGGAGTGGAGTCAGCGTCTGGGCCGGTTTCGATGGAATAAATAAGGCCCAGGTCGACGAGGTTCAGCTTCACTTCGGGGTCGAAGCAGTCGCGGAGAGCGGCGAAGATTTCAGGTTCGGTCAGCATTTTTCTCATACGCCGATTTCAGCTTTGGAGATTTCCCACCCATGCCGCGATGAAACTGCGGCATGGATGGGGCACCGACTTTTTGTCGTCAGAACGAAAATCCTACCGAGGCTCTTTAGTTCTTGCGCTCGACTAGGTACCGGGCGACGGACTTAAGCCCGTCGGCGCGGCTGCCGTAGGGCTGCGAGGGCGGCGAAGGCTTCGTCGATGAGCGTGGCGGCATCGCGCTGGCTCTGCTTCTATGCCGTAGACAGCGGGCCAGGTAGCTTTTTCAGTCGCCTGGTCCTTGCCTGCGGTCTTGCCCAGGTGCGCAGAATCGACGGTCATGTCGAGTACGTCGTCAACGATCTGAAAGGCGAGGCCGGCTTTGCGGCCGAAGATATCGAGCCGCGCAACGTCCTCTGCCGTAGCGCCGGCATAGACTCCGCCTGTTACGACGCTTACGCGAATGAGGGCACCGGTTTTGGCGCGGTGAATAGCTTCAACGAGTTCCGGTGTCGGCTTGAGATGTTCGCTTTCGATGTCGAGAACCTGGCCGCCGATCATGCCATCGACGGTGCCGATTGCGTTGGCAATAAGGCCGATAATCTGTACCGTTGCGGCGGGCGGGGTATCAAGGCCGGCAAGGATTTCAAAGGCGCGGGTTTGCAGCGCGTCGCCGGCGAGGATTGCGATCGCTTCGCCGAATGCCACGTGGCAGGTCGGCTTGCCGCGGCGCAGGTCGTCGTTGTCGAGCGCGGGCAGATCGTCGTGGATGAGCGAATAGGTGTGCAGCATCTCAATGGCTGCACCCAGCCGCTCGATGCCGCGCGGAAGCGAGCCGGCGATGGTGATAGCCGCCTGCATAGCAAGGACGGGGCGAAGGCGCTTGCCGCCGGCAAAGACGGAGTGGCGCATGGCGCCGTGAATCGAAGCGGGAACCGTATCGACGGTGGGGATGACAGCCTCAAGCGCGCGATCGGTGAGTTCCGCACCTTCCTGGATCAGCGATTTCACATCGGTGGGCATTCAATTTCATTTTAACCGAGGTTCGGCTTGGTGCTTTCCGGCAGTGAGCTTTCGCTCGATCAAGAACATAATCACAAGGTAGCCGAACGACATAAGGCTCACCAGTCGCCCCATCACGACATCGCCGGTAATCGTCCAGTCCACGTCAAGTTGCACCGGGCCTTGCGGAACCGGCACGGCCATGAGGCCGTCGTCGCGGTGGGGAAGAGAACCGTAAATGGGATGGGCATCGAGGGCCACGGTCCGGCCGTTTACGTTGACCCTCCAGGCAGCGTAGTTGCGCAGACGCAGGATAAAGAATCCGGCGTGTGGAGTTGTCGCAATGAGATGCAGATGTTCTGCCGAATCTGCCCGGGAGCGGTGCAGCCAGGTGTAGGTTGCGTCACAGTGAGGATTCGCGGGATCCCACTGGGGGGTGTTGCCATCTTCGGACGACGCGAGCACGACTGAGGGGCTGGTGGTGAGGCAGGCGTCCGGCAGTCCGAATGCGACTTGTGAATTGTCTGCCCCCGGCGGTGCGTATTCATCGACGCCTTCGAACCCCTGACCGCTGCGGTAGGCGCTGAGCATGCCGACTACCGAATCCTCCGAGTCGCAATGCTGGTGGAAGAGGATCAGCGTGACACCAGTGATCGATAAAAAAGCTGCTACAGATGCCGAGATGACTACCAAGCGCAGCCAGCGCCGCGCAGGCCAGATGGCGGCCGCGATGAGGATGCCAACCGGAGCTTCCGTGGCGACAAGCCAGCGCCAGGGGAATTGCAGAAAGCGCAGCTTGGGAAGTGCGTTCCAGACAGGCAGAGATACGGGAAGTTGAAGCAGCAACACAAATACAGGGATGAGCGCAAGCGGAATCCACCAGGCTCGTTGGCCCGGCAATCGGCCGCGACGCCACGCAATGAATAATGCGAGAAGCGCCAGGCCGATCATGATGGTGGCAATGATGGAAACGCGCCAGAGTTCGACGTCGTGCAGTTCGAGATTCGGATCGGCGTGGCGACCGAAGAGGAAACTGTTTTCGATTGCCAGGCCCGGATCGTCGGTGGCTTGGCGGATTTGCACCCATTTTTGCTCAACCGCGGCGGGGACGAGGTAAATGGCAGACAGGCCCAGGCCGAGCGTGACGGCAACGACGGATCTTAGAATCGGTGCCCATGAGCGCCGCAGTAGCGCGACCATCAAGGCGACAGCAGCGAGCAGATAGCTGGCCATTACGCCGAGCGGTGCGTTGGAGAGCCACGCTCCCGCGATGACGAGAGACAACAGCACAGCGGAGCCGTCCAACGCCCGCCGCCAGACCGAGCCTTGCGGATTGCGATCGCGGAAGATCAGCAGCAGGAGGAGCGGAATCCAGAAGCCGCCAGCGAGCTCGCCGAATGCAGAGCGCTCGTAGGCGGTGAACATGGAGTAGCCGGAAAAGAGGGCGATACATCCAGCGAGGGTCGCGGGTGCCTCGGGCATTGCCTGGCGCGCCAGCATACGCGTGGCCAGCCCTGTGGCGGCGAGGAAGGAACAGATGATTGCGAGCTCAACACCCTTCCATGGAAAGATCAGGCCGAATGCTGCGCCGAGCATCCACGTAAGCGGCGGATAAAACACGAAACGTGGCTCGCCGGCTCCGAAGTTAGGACTGGGCGCCCAATGGGGATAAAAAAGGCCATGCCTCCAACTGGCTTGCGCATCAAGCCACGAGGCGAGATGGAAGTCGAAGTCGTGTCCGCAGGACGTTTTGTGGATGAGGTCAGGGGAGGTAGCGATGAAGGCGGCAAAGCAAATGATGGCGGGACCGAGGAAGCGGCGCCAGCCATTCGATTTCCCAGGTCTCAGAAGCGAGACCTGGGGCACCCAGTTTTCGGTACCCGAAGCGGCCTCTATTCCCTTTTCCCTATTCCCTACTCCCTGATCGTTCATGGGATGAGTCGCAAGGTGTGCTGCGTGTTGGCAGTTACGGCTGCGGGAGTGAAGGGAAGCGCGAAGGTACGGCCGTTGTAGTAGTCGTCCCACTGGTCGCGGAAGTAGGGGCTGTAAGGGTTGCCGCTTTCGCCCAGGACGATATCTTCGGTTGAACCGTCGACGTTGTTCCAGTCCATGGTAAAGCGTTGGGATGGGCCGAAGGTGCGGCCCACTTGCTTCACGGTGGTGGTGTCGCCACTGAGAGGCTGCTCTCCGGTGCCGGCGATGCGACTGATGTAGGGCAGGAAGTTCGAGAGCGGATGCTCGATGTCGACGACGTGCCAGGAACCGTAGGACCACTTCGAGACGTCGGCGGTGGCGTGACCCTGGATCATGCCACGTCGAACAGCGTCGGCGAGAAACGCGTCCCAGTCCTTGTAGGCCGGCGGAAGCCATGCGGGATTGGCATGCATCACGATTTCTTCTACGGCAAAGTTTGATTCGGACCACTCATAGCTTTCCGCGTCCTCGTTCCCTAGTCTTGGCTGGAGCAACATGATGCGCAAGGCGTAGCGCGTCTGCGTGACCAGGGATGCAGCGGCGGAGTCAGTAGCGAGGCGCCCATCCCAACTGCGCATGAGGTCGGCGGCCTTACGAAGCTGCTCGTCAGCGTTAGGGGTGTGATCGATGGCGTAGGAGAGGCGATGGCCAAGCTCCTGATCCATTTCGCTGTAGATGTCGGTTTGCGTGGCGAGCATATCGGCAGGCTTGAGCTGATCGCGGCCTTGCAGCAGTTTGTAGATGCGCTCGGCGCGATAGGGGTCTGCCCAATTATTCGTGAGCGGGTATTTTGATTTGTCTGATGTGACGCGCGCGTTCGCAGTGGCCAGAAAACCTGACGGCGGATCGAAGGTGGTGGGCATGTCGTCAAAAGGGATGTAGCCCTGCCACTCATGCGCTGTGTCATGCACCGTCTTGTCGGCAATGCCTGCTGGGCGCAAAGGGATTCGCCCCACTGCGTGATAGCCGATGTGGCCTTGATCGTCGGAGTACACGACATTCTGTGTCGGCCAGCACCACTGCGATAGCGCTGATGAGAATTCAGTCCAATTCGACGCGGTGTTCAGTGCATAGAGAGGGATCGAGTTCAGCGTGGTGTCGTAGAGCGTCCACTTGAGGGCGATGGCGCGCGGGTCCCTGGTGAAGAGAGGATCGAGCAGAGGTCCGTGGTCTGTCAGACGCACGTCGTAGGCAGTGTCTTTACGGCTGCGCACATGAATGGTTTCATGTATGACGTTGAGCGGTTTCCAGCTCCCATCTGCAACCTGGAAGTTGCCCTTTCCGTCGAGGTTCTCGATGTAGAGATCCTGTACATCGGCGTAGAGAGCGGTGAATCCCCATGCGACGTGCTCATTGTGCCCCGCGATCACGAAGGGCATGCCGGGCAGGGTAACACCGGCGGCGTGAAAGCCGGGTGCACGCAGGTCAGCCATGTACCAGATATTCGGCTCATTCAGGCCGAGATGCATATCGTTTGAGAGCAGCGGCTTTCCGCTCGCAGTGTGTTTGCCGTCGATCACCCAGTTGTTGGAGCCGGGGGTGCAATCACGGCAGGAGTTGAAGTTCGAATCGTGAGCGGCATGTGTGAGACCCGACAGGAAGGCGTCTTGCTTTCCCACCCATGACGTCGTCATGGATGGGGCACCCGAGGGTGTCGGCCGGTCGGGAGCAGGCAACACGCGGGTCTGGGTGCGCTCATCGTCTTCGTCGTCGCTCGTGACGGGTGGTTGGGGATGCGGCTGGCTCAGGTCGAGCAACTCGCCGGTTGGCGGGTGATCGCGCCACGATCCGACGGGGTAGAGATCGGACTCTAGTTTCTGGAGTTGTTGAGCTTCGCGGCGATGCGCTCACGCGACAGCTTGGTGTACCAGTGAGTGTCGAGCATATCCACCATCATCATGCCGATGCTGATGGAGTCGGCGCCGGTCCACGGCTGCGGCTTGTAGTGGAGAAGATGAAACTCAGGCGGCAGCGAATCCTGGTGCTGCGCGATGTAGAGATTGACGCCACGCGCATAGGCTTCGTAGCGGGAGCGTTCTTCCGCAGGCAGGTTGGCGTAGATGCGATGCGCGGTATTGCGAAACTGAAACATGCGTTGCGCCTTGTCGTGGCGAAGCAGAGAGGGGCCCATGACCTCGGCGAGTTCGCCATTGGCGTTGCGGCGAAAGGCGTCCATCTGCCAAAGGCGATCCTGCGCGGTGACGTAGCCTTGCGCAACGAACATGTCCTCCTGCGTGGCAGCGTCAATGTGGGGAACGCCATGCTGATCGCGGCGGACAGTGACGGTGGCGGAGATCGCGGGCGTGCCTTGCGCAGCGAGATGGATATCGCCGTCGAGAGCAGGAAGAGCGGACTTGGCGGCCGAACGCAGCCAGAGGATGCCGATGCAGGCGAGCAGCACCAGAATTACCACCAGCCATGCGGCGGTGAAGAAGAAGATACCGGGGCCAGCGGCGCTTGCTGCGACGTCGTCTGTCGTGGATTGCCGGCTCCTGATCCGCGGGGTAGGAATAAGGCATGGTCTACAACAGGATAACGCTCCGCGAGAATGAACCATCTTAAACCGCAAGCTCAAGTGTCTTTAAGGATGGGAGGTTCAATGTCCTAAGCCAAAGACAAAGGACCGATTGTAGGGTTGTGTGGATCATGGTCGCATCTCTTGCGCCGGCTGCGCACTTGATTCTGTTCGGATATGCGCAGAGCCGTTTGCCTTCTTCGGCGTGTGAGGACGCTGGTAGACAAGATGTCCCGGAACGAGAAGTGCTACAGGTCCGGCGACAATGAGGCCCGCAAACGCACCTGCGAGACCGCCGGCGAGGGCTCCGAGTAGTCGATCGCCACCGTTGGAAGTATTCGTGGCTGCGGCAACAGTGATGGCTCCTCCAAGGGCGGCCACCCCGATTGTGCGTTTGAAATTTCGCTCTCCCTGCTCGAGGCGGACCTTGTCAACGTCGGCGCGGTCGAAGCGGTATTCGCTGCTGCCCTGGTAGGGATAACGCGGTTCGCAAAAAAGTAAATTCTCGGTTGCGCCGGTGAAGAGACAGCGCACGTGCCGGTTGTGAGATGCCCACACGTTGATCTCCTCTTCGTGAACAAGCCCCCGAAGCCGGTTCCAATCCTCGCTACCGGATGGAGGCGTGCCATTTGGGGTCGCTGCGACGGCTGGAGCCTGTGGTGGAGTTGCCGACGCGGGTAACCCCTGGCCTCTCGTTATGAGGCAACCGGAGATCAAGAGGATCGAGACAGCGCGAATCCAGGTGAGTTGCATAACGGCTTGCTCCTTCGCTTCCAAGTGAGAGCAATGCTAGGGGCGCACATGAGCCTCGATGTGAGGGATTGGGACAGTTTCGCGGCTGTCACAGCTTCATACCGCGCGTGAGGATCGATGCTGAAGCTATTGCGCGCCTGCCGCCATGATGGATTCTTCACGGGTGCGAAGATCGGCGATGGAGGGTTCGCCGAGAAGGCGGAAGACGATGGCGTGACAGCCGGCCGGCAACTCCTGCTCGATGGCGGCGTCGCACACGATAGCGGAGACCGCTTCGAGCCCGCGCTTCCAACCGGGCTTGGCCGCGTCGCGAACGAGCAGGCACTCCGGAGCGAGTCCGGCTGCTACCAGCATGGTTTGTCCGATGCGCTGGAAGTCGGCCCAGCGCGAGACGATGCCGACAAGATCGGTGGAATGCGCAGGCATGTAGCGCTTTAGATAGGCCTCCAGTTCCGCAGTGACGGGATGGACCTGGAGGGTGGTGAGTTCACGGCCCGGCGGCAGCAGTTTGCGCACGGCGGCGGCCTTGCTGGGCAGCACTGCGGGCATGGAACCTTCGAGCATACGAGGCGTGCAACATTCTTCAGGAGCGCAGCCGACGACAGGGAGCGACAGGGCTTGCTCCATTTCGCAAATGACGATGCGACGAAGCTCGGGGTCGGGCTCGATGACCAGCCAGCGTGCAGGCGGCTCGAGCGCGAGCCAGCGGCGGAGGCGGGACTTTAACATCGCATCGGAGGCCCCAAGCTTGCGCCCCTTGACGGCTAGTTCGCTAATCATCTGGTCGATGGCCATCTCCGGGCTCAAGGGAGCCTCGGGGCGCCTGCTGCGCACAAAGACGCCGCTGCCGTGCCGTAATTCGACCCAGCCTTCGTCTTCAAGCTGGCGGTAGGCGGCGCTGGCGGTGTTGGCATGGATGCCGAAGCGGCGGGAAAGGTCGCGCGTGCTGGGCAGACGCTGGCCGGGCGTCAGTTCGCGACAAAGAATGCCGAGCACGATCTGGGTGATCAACTGCTCGCGCAAGGAAACATCGCCGGTGCGATTGAGCCAGAGCCGCATGCTTTCTCTTTCAGCCCGCCAGTTGCTCCGTGGCGACGGGCGCAGAGCGTTCGAGCTGTTTCGGGCGACGATAAATGAGCACCAGCCATGCGAGGATGAGCAGCACGATGGGGATAATCAACAGGCTGCCTTCAGGTCCGTCGGTGCCGCCGCTCCACAGCGGATTGCCCGCGGGCGATGTGGTGAGGAAGTGTCCAGGTGCGACGAGGCCGCTGTCGGCTGTGCCGTAGAAAAATGTTTCGGCCCAGTCCCATGCGGCGTGACAGCCGATTGCCCACCAGGCAGAGCCAGTAAGCCAGATGCTGACGCAGAAGACGAATCCGATAAATGCGGCGGCAAAGATGCCGATCCAGTTTTCGCCGTTATTGCCGGTGTGTCCAAAACCGAAAAGGGTTGAGGTAAGCCACGCGGCCTGCCAGAAACCGGCGCTCGGCGATTTGTTCATGTGCAAAAGAAAACAAGGAACCAGTCCGAGCAATGCGATAACGTAGACGCCCCATGCCCCGTTTCCCTTGATTTTGAAAATCAGGAATCCGCACATGAGCGCGATGGGGCCTGCTGCCCACCAGAAGTTGATGCCGCGCGTGAGCGTGTACTGCAGATAGCAGCGCATCGAACCTTCCTCAAAGCAGCCGACGAGAAGGAACACGGCACCCCACACGACGGCGTATTTGAGGACTTCTGACCCGCGGAGAGCGACCGGGCCAAAGTGCAGCCATCCACCGGCAGCCAATGCTCCGACAAGTGCAGATAGAGCGGCGAAACCAATTACGAGTCCGCTGAAGAAGTGCATCACGCGGTCTGGGGCCGCGGAGATTGTAATCAAGGATCGTGCGGTGCTCAATGGCGGCAACGATGGCGACGGAGAGAGTGAGCAGGATGAGTTGGAACGATTCGCCGAAGAGTGCCTGCCGGGGACCAAATGCGCCACCCGGCGGCGCCAGGTGGAACTTGGCGACAGCATACGAGAATGCTTTCCCCAGAGACAGAAGCAGAGATACCACGATGAGGATCGACCAACCGGCACGCAGCCCCTCGGGTCCCGAAAAGACCCATTTCAGTCCGCGATAGGGCTCTTCAGGATCTTGCTTTGGAAAGGCCGGAGGAGTCGGGTAAGTCGAATCGTTTTCACGCGGCTCGAGCGCCGGAGGAGTTTGCTCGATTTCCGGATCCATGAATGCTCCTTGAAATTGGGGCGGAGATGGCTTCGATCTCGTTTGGAAAGAATTCTACCGGAGTACTCATACGGGTGGGCGGGAGGCTCCCATCGAATCAATCCCTTGACAGGCCTTTGGTGCGCCCTCTCCTTGACACAATCGGCCTGCCGCATGATGCTTAATCTTCCGGCTTTAGCGGATTCTGTGCCAGGGGGATGCGGCGGTTGCGGGTTAAAGTCTTCTATCACGACAAGTGCTTCGACGGGGCCTGCTCCGCATCGCTGTTCACGCGCTTTCATCGTGAATGCATTGCCAGGGATGCTGCGTACGAGTATCACGGCCTGGTGCATCGGGCCGGGGCGCTGTTTGACGAGAGCGAGTTTACGGGCGATGAAAACGCGATTGTGGACTTCAAGTATTCGGCGTCGCCCCGGATCACATGGTGGTTCGATCATCATCTGTCGGCATTTTTGACACCGCAGGATCACGAGAGCTTTCTCGCATGCCAGAAGGATCCAGTGTGCGGATCGCGGAAGTTCTTTGATCCTAACTACACGTCGTGCACCAGTTTCCTGGCGTTCATCGGGGCTACGAAGTTCGGATTCAACACGGAGCCTGTCAAGGACCTGATTTACTGGGCGAACATTGTTGATGGCGCGCTGTATGAAAGCGCGGAGGCGGCGGTGGAGATGGCCGCCCCGGCGATGAAACTGACCCTGATTATTGAATCTACGCAGGACCCGGAGTTTATTCCCAAGCTCATTCCGCTGCTGACGGAGATGCCCCTTGCCGAGGTGCTGGCGCAGCCTTTTGTGGCGTCGCTGTTGCCGCCGCTGATGGAGCGGCATGCGGAAGGCATTGAGCTGATTCGCAGCCGCAGCGAAGAAGTGGATGGCACGATCTTCTTCGATATCACGGATCGGCAGGTTGAGGGCTTCAACAAGTTCATCCCTTACTATCTGCATCCCAACGCGACGTACTCGATCGGGCTATCGAAGTCGAGCTTTCGGACGAAGGTGTCGGTGGGCTCGAATCCATGGACCAAGGCCGACCCGGCGAAGATGGTGAATCTGGCGCAAGTGTGCGAGCGCTACGGCGGCGGTGGTCATGCACGCGTGGGAGCGATCAGCTTCCCGCCAGACCAGGCAGACAAGGCGCGCCAGGCCGCAGCGGAGATTGTCGCGGAGTTACGCGCGAAGAACCCGATGGCGTAGCCCGGAACGCTAGCTGGCGACCGCCTCTGGAGCAAGGGCGGTGCGCTGGGCAACGCGTGTCAACTTTGCCGTCACGCTCATCACGCCGGGCCACATCTTGAGACAAAACGGTAGTACAGCGCGTGCGAGTGAGTTATTCAAGCCATCGGCGGCGAACTCGGCAAGGCGCATCTGCGCCAGCAGTGCAGACCGCAGTTCACTCTGGAAGAGCGGTGCAGGTTTAGCTGCAAGGTAGGCATCCACCGCACAACGGGCAGTATGCAACGCGATGGATATGCCATCGCCGGTGAACGAGGGGATGACGGCTGCCTGGTCGCCGACGCAGTAGAGGCCATTCTCCGTTGTGCGGCGGATGTAGCCATAGGGGATGTGGGTAATGGCGATCGGCTTGTCGAGCAACGGCTCTGCGCCCGCAAGCCTCATCGCGAGGTGTGGACAGTCCTGCTGCATCTTGGCGAGAAAATTCTCCCAGCGATTGCCGACGCGTGCGAGATACCGCTGTTGCACCACGCAGCAGAGGTTTGCAATGCCGCCTTCAACCGGTTGAATGCCGCCATAGCCGCCGGGATAGAGCATCAATTCAGAGGCGCCCACGAGTTCAGCGGCCTGCACCGGCGCCAGGCGAAAATACATTTTGAAGGCGACCCATCGATCCGGGTCGTTAGGGCGCGCGTAGCCGCGGAGATCGTGCTTGCCTGTGGCTAGAAAGGCCGTAGGAGCTTCGTAGGTGGTGTCGTCGTCGAGCGTCGCCTGCCAGATGTTGCTTGTGTTGCGAACCAGCGTCTTCACACTGCGGCCGCGCTCTACGTGAACTCCGGCGGCGATAGCCTCGGCGATGAGCGCTGTATCCAGCGCCTTGCGCGTGAGCGAGGCTGCGGGAAAAGGCAAAGGAGCCTCCGCGGCGCGTCGGGCAGCGGCAAGGCGAACGTAGTCGATGGGCATGGCGCCAAGCGCGGCCACATCGATGCCGAGCGCATGCAGGTCCTCAAGAGCCTCGCCGCTGAGGAACTCTCCGCAGACTTTATGGCGTGACGTGGGCTCGCGCTCGATCAGCGTAACGCTGCGACCCTTGCGGGCGAGCGCGATCGAAGCGGCACAACCTGCCACTCCACCACCGAGGATGACCACTTCATCTTGCAAGGGAATCCTATTCAAATTGGACAATTTAACTTCATTTCCGTGATCAGACGCGTCGAGTGGTGAGCTCGTGCCAGTTGAGACCGAGGTCGACGAGAAGCAGAGAAGCCAGGGTGAAGGCGATGACGCCGACGGCGGCGAAGCTGTCGCCAAGATGGCTCCAATAGCGGGGCCAGAGATTGAGCACGCGGCTGGAGACGAAGGTAAACGTGACCGCGTAGGAACGGGCCATCCACTGCCGATGCTGGACGATTTGGCGATTGCGTGCAGTGATGAAGGCGGCGGTGGTGCAGGCGATCCAGGCTGCGGCCTGCATCGAGGTTCCCGGCAATCCGGGGCGGCCGGCGGCGAGGGAGACGCCGGTGAAGGCGCCGATAAAGACGGAGATGACGTAGATGCGGCCGAGAACGCGATGGAATTTCAGATGACGCTGGCGAAGGCGCGACGAGAATTGCATAGGCCCGACCAGCAGAGCGATGACGCCGCAGAGTGTGTGCGGGATAAGGAGATGGCGGTCGGCGATGACCTGCAGACGATAGGCGTGGTACATCGGGTAATCAGTAACGAGAAGAACTTCTGAAGTGATGAAGACAAAGAGCGCAGTGACACCAAGGGAGATCCAGAGAGCGGTTTTGAATCTGGAACCGCCGAGACTGGGCGTGAGCAGAGTGGAAAATGCCATTATTGTCCCTTCTATAGATTGACGTGAAAGGGCACGGCGAAGGCGAAGGATGACAGAAACTTCATATTGAAAGCGTCCCATAGCCGACGACTGTCAGGCACGACGGATGGTGGATTCAGGTGTAGAGCACTTGTAAGCTGCCTTTCAGTACTGAGAGAGTGTTGGCCCATGAGGTATCAGGTCGCGATCACGGACTCCCGGGTGAGCTAGTCAAGTTTCCCATTCACGCCCGGCGCTTAACCCTCACATTCGAAACACCAAATCCCAAGTCTCATGCATCGTAATCCCCCCAAAGGAGATTTCGTGCGGGCAGCGTTCTGACCCAAAATCGCCATGTTTCACTACACCAAACGGCCATGCATCCAGCCGAACGGACCGCTACATTGATACTTGAAATATGCAACCTGATCTCCAAACCGGAAACGATCAATGCTCACGACCCCGTGGGGAGATCGCTCGCCTCTACAACGAACACGACTACATGGACCTTGAATTCCATTTGACGCCGAACGGCTGGATACTCGGCAACATTCTCTGTGTATTCAAGGACGTGGAAATGATCAAACCCGCGCCCGTCGATCGCGTGCTCACTTTGACCCACAGAACCCATCAGGTCTCGACTCATTCAGTTCAACTCCGTTCGGTGGCCGTCTTATGGCGAGGCGAAGCAACCGACGAGCAGATTGCCGAGCTGAGGGCTAAGTTTCCACCCCCGTTCGATCCTGAAGATGAATCGGCAATGCGAGTTCCCCCAAAAATGTGGCCGTGGGATGAGCGAAGCGCGACTCACCATGAATCGCATTCTGCTTAAACGTTCGATATCAATTC
The DNA here is from genome assembly GCA_963802565.1 of uncultured Acidobacteriaceae bacterium. Taxonomy (GTDB): domain Bacteria; phylum Acidobacteriota; class Terriglobia; order Terriglobales; family Acidobacteriaceae; genus Telmatobacter. Next base: position 14,544 of record CAWDJR010000034.1, read on the forward strand.
AGAACTCGAAGTCAGCTGCGGCGTGGCCTCACAGGTCGAGCTTGCCGAGACTTTGGGACACGACCCAATCGCGCATCATGTTTGAGCAGAAGATCGCAAGCCTGGAGGGCTTCGGATTCGAAGGTTGGGCTGTCCGCCGGGATGAGCCGCCAATGAGCGATCTTGCCGCCGAGCAACTCGATAAGCCGGAGTGATGGGAATTCCCGGCGGATCTTGGGATCCTCCAGATCGGCGGTCTCTGAGAAGACCAGCCAGACCCCGTTGTCTTTCGGGGATTTAGGGCTATCGCGCAACATCACCAGGATTCTGTCTCCCGCATATACCGCGAAACCCGAAAACATGGGCCGTACTTCCGGTTCGAGGGGCGCCAGCGCTTCGAGAATGAATGGGTAGGGAGCAGATCTGCGCGCCGGCTTAGACAGTTTGGCGATTCCGCGACGACCAGGCATAGCGCAAGAATAACGCCACGCGGGAATTGCGTGAGCGACAGGCAAAACAGGGCTGTTATCGAAAGAGTAATTTCTGGATTGATCACAATAGGCTCAGACAGGCCAGGGGGCCTTGGGACAGCCGCAGAAGTGTCACACCTGTTGCTCGCCACCGATGGCAAGTTGAACTATGATGACCAACGTGAACGCGGCCACTTTTCAACGCGCCAAGAAGTACCTGTTTGTCATTGCATTATTTGCTGGTTCTGGCGCGATAAGCGCAGTATCCAAGTCAATCTGGAGAACTAACAGCAATTCGACGACTGCCAAAGTGGATGTACGCTCCCGTCCGGCCTCACACGCGCTGACGTTCTAGTCAAAGAGGAGGCGATGGAACCAACGCGTCGAGGTGTTGACATAAAGGTCGTCCTATATGACAAAAAATGGCGGAAATTGGAAGTGGTACGCGGAAAGTCGTTCGATTTGTCTGGACGTTACTTCGCTGAAGTCGTAGACGCCAAAGCAGAAGTTAAGGGCTTACCCACCACGCCCAACGATCACGGCGTCGATTGGCCGTATTTCTTTGTAGTTGACGACCCTGCCTTGAAAAGAAAGCTCTGCGATGAAAACAAATGGAAGCTGCAGCAAGACGACGGAAGGACGACCCCGCTCTGAGGCAGAAGCTTTTAGAGCGAGAACCTGAAGTGCCGGTTTCTGACCGAACAGTCGTGTCCCTCCGTCGTGGGCGTATCACCCTAACACCGACATTACACGTTCTGGTGCAAAATCAAGTTGGGAAGCGTAGGCTGCGACTCAATCCAAGCCTCACTGCAAAATAAACTGGTGCCTGCCGGAGCAGACAAATGAGTGGTGCCCAACGAGGTTGGATTCTATTCGGAGCAACATTTTTCACTCTGTATATCGGCTTGGATTTGGCCGACCGTTCGGACGCGCCGAATAGAGCGTGCTGTTGCACTAGTTCGCGTAGGCGACGAGCGGCAAAGGGTACTTGAGTTGGCAGGTTCTCCGTGGAGAGACGAGGCTTGCGGCACGCTGTTCGCAGGGGAACCAGTAGGCTGCGTCAAGGAACTTGTTTACGCTCACCCGTACGCACCATACGTTCCAGAGTACTGGATTGTTTATCTCGATTCAGGGCAGCATGTGCTCTCTCAATCCCACTTGATATCTCCGTAGGGAAGGCTGGGGTCCAGTCACCGTCTAACCGGAAGTAACTTTCCAGTACTGAGCCAACAATTCTCTGCGGCTTCAGGACGCGGCTATCGTTGGCTCGTGAGGTCTCAGATCCCGATCGCGAACTCCGAGCAGGTAGAGCAGGCCGTCGAGGCCGAGGCAGGAAATGGACTGGTCCGCTTTCTGGCGCACCACAGGCTTGGCGCGGTACGCGATGCCCATGCCGGCGAGGTTCAGCATGGGGATGTCGTTGGCTCCATCGCCGACCGCCACCACCTGCTCGAGCGAGACGTTCTCCTGATCTGCGATTTCAGCAAGCAGGGCGGCTTTGCGATCTCCATTGATGATGGGCGGGATGACGCGCCCGGTGACAAAACCGTCGCAAACCTCGAGTTCATTCGCATGCACGTAATCGATGCCGAGCCTTTGCTGCAGCGAGCGTGCAAAGAAGGTGAAGCCTCCGGAGAGAATCGCGGTCTTGTAGCCGAGCAGGCGCAGCGTGCGGATAAGCCGCTCGGCGCCATCGGCAAGCGGGATGGTATCGACCAGGCTGTGGACGCGTTCAGCGGCAAGCCCCTTCAGTAAAGCGACACGGCGGGTGAAGCTTTCGTCGAAGCCGATTTCTCCGCGCATCGCAGACTCTGTAATACGCACCACCTGGTCGCCCACGCCGGCCATCTTGGCAAGTTCGTCGATGACCTCGCCTTGAATCAGCGTCGAATCCATGTCGAAAGCGAATATGCGGCGATTGCGGCGAAAGATGCTCTCGCGCTGGAAAGCAATATCGATGGAGAGTTCCTGGGCGGTGGCGAGGAACTCAGCGCGCATGGGAGGTTCGCGCGATGGGTCTCCGCTGACAGCGAGTTCGACGCATGCATTGGCCTGCTCGTCGACGGGAGCGAGTTCGCCGGAGAGGCGATCGATGCGGTTAACGTTCATTCCGTGAGCGGCAATGATGGCGCTGACGCGGGCAAGCTGCTCGGCGGTGATGGTTCTTCCCAGAATCGTGATGATGAAATGGTGATGATACAGCCCATGTTCCCAATGCTTGACGCGGTCTTCTGAGATGGTCGTGAAGTGAGCTTGCAACCCAAGCGCGTGAGCCTCATTCAAGAGCGCTGATTTGACGGTAGACCTGAGGTGAGCTGATTCGCGCCCCGCGGGAACCTCAACAAGAATTCCGAGAACGAGAGACTCATGGACCACCGCCTGGCCGATGTCGAGGATGCATACGTTGTAGTCCGCGAGGATGCGCGTGAGTCTGGCGGTGAGCCCCGGCGCATCCGGCCCGGCGAAGTGAATGAGGACAGCCTTCGTGACGGATCCAGATGCCATTCAAGTTCCAATATATCGAACCCGCCCGATTAATCGTGCCGTTCCCTCGCGACACGAGAACTGAATCGTGAAGACTGAATCAGCGCAATTCATCAACACTTGCCGCGCCGACTATGGCAGAATTGAGCCGCAATGCTGATTGACTTGTGGGAGAAGTTTCGCGGATACGACAAGTGGGTCGACGCGACCGCGACGATCAAATCGTCAAAACTCAATCAGCAGGTTGTTGGACATGACCGTGCTGGCCGAGCCTTCTATGGGTGGTTTGGAGATGAATGGCTAACTTGGAACGATAGTTCCGGCGCCGAACAGTCCGAGCCGATGACGGTCAGCGAAGACTCCCCGGTATTTCAGTGCATTGAAGGGAACGCTATCGTTATTCGCTACAATCCAGCGGACCCCTCGGAGTTTTACGTTCGCGAACAATTGAAATACCAATTGAATCGAGCAGCGAAGATCATTCTGTGGATCACTGTCGTGATGGCCGCGGTGGTTGCTTTGGGTTTTGCTCTGCTTCGGGACTGATAAAGAGCTGTCAGTCCGCGGGCTGTTTCAGGGGCTGATTACAACCTTCAAATGATCACAGCCCCAACTCTCCGGCCCGCTTCTTCATCGCTTCCAGACAAAACGCAATATGCGCGTCGAGATCGACGCCTAGCTCTTGCGCGCCCTGGATTACGTCTTCGCGGTTCACGCCGCGCGCGAATGCCTTGTCCTTCATTTTCTTGCGGACGCCGGACACTTCGACATCGGCGATCGCTTTGGTCGGCTTCACGAGCGCACATGCGGTGAGAAAGCCGGCGAGTTCGTCGCAGGCGAAGAGGGCCTTATCCAGATGCGTCACGCGGGGGACGCCGGAGTATTGCGCGTGGCCCAGAATCGCGGTGCGAAGTTCAGGGGACCAGCCCTGACGTTCCAGTTCGCGCACGCCGACGAAGGGGTGCTCTTCAGGGGTGGGGTGCCGCTCGTAGTCGTAGTCGTGCAGCAGACCGGTGGTGGTATAGAGCTCGATGAAGCGCTCGCGCTCGTCACCAGTGAGGCCAAGGCGGTCGGCTTCCGCTTCGCCGCAGGCCGTCACGCAGATCTCCACCGCGATGGCATGCTTGCGAAGGCTCTCGCTCTGCGTCCACTCGGTGAGGAGCTGCCAGGCCTGCTCGCGGCCGAATTTCTTCTCGCTGATTGCGGTGTCGGTCATCTCAGCATTTTACGTGTTGCATACCTTGGTTCGCGTATCTTCGGGGTTTGTGGGGTCTGATACCTGATTCTTCGGGTTGACCCTAAGTTTCTACTTGACAATTATGGTTCACGGATGGAAAGTAGCACTTATCGCGGTGCAAATGATCGCGGGAGTTCCTTGCTCTGGCACTCCGCAACCAAATCATGGCCACCACTCTTATCAGCGTGGAAACACGCGAAGTTGTGCGGTGCGACTACTGCAGTCTTGTGCAGTACAGAACCAGCAACTCCATGTGCAGAAAGTGCCGGAGGCCCCTTGATATCGAGGAGCCAGCGCCCCTAGCTCCCCAGTTGGTGTCGATGCCGACGGTAGCGGCTTCTGCTGAGGCCGGGCTGCAGGTAGCGGCACAGGTGCGCGAAATTCGCAGAGCGCGTCATTTGAGCCAGCGCCAGCTCGCTGGCCGGATGCAGGTGCCTCGCACTTACATCTCAAAGATTGAGAACGGCAAGGCGATTCCGACGCTTGGGTCGCTTGAACGGCTGGCTGACGCCCTGGAAGTAGACATGCGCCAGCTGGTGCGCGATTCGCGTAGCCGTCGCGATGAAGAAGTGTCGGGGATTTTGTCGGATCCGTTCCTGGCCGAGATTGCAGCGATGTTGCCGCATCTTGATTCGCTGCATAGGACGCTGCTGTATGGCTCCGTGCGCGATATGGCTGCGGGACGCCGGCGCACCGCCTAGTCAGGTCCTAAGCAACTCGTTGTTTCTCTTCGTCTCCAGGTGGGGCGGGCGAGCGGTCAATCCAGACCGCTCGCCGGCCTCCGCCGAATGAAGATGACAATCAGTTCATGTGCCTGCATGTTGATTTGAGGCGTGCCCGATTATGCTAGGCTCGATTGTGTCGCCAGATTTCCCCGGCCGCCGGGGATTTTTCATTTGGTTGGCGTTGATGTGGCAGCAATTCAGGCGCGTCGGGGGCAACACTCCGGTCGTCACTGCCACGAAAGCGGAACGGGCACCCGGCTTCGTATAGCGCGAGCGGAACGAGTTTCAGCCCGAAAGCGTAAAAGATTTGGTTGAGGCAAATTCCTTGCATCCAACTGGCATGCTGCGGATCGATGAGCTGACCTTAGAGGAGCGCGCGGTCTACAACACCCTCAAGCCGGAACGGCTGCCGGAGCACGTCGCTATCATCATGGATGGCAACGGCCGGTGGGCGGGACATCGATCTCTCAAGCGATTTCTCGGGCACCAGCAGGGCGCCAAGAGCGTGCAACTGGTTACGGAAACGGCTTCGCGCATCGGGCTTCCGTGGCTCACGCTTTACGCCTTTTCGCTCGAAAATAATCTGCGTCGCCCGCGGGCAGAGGTTAACTTCCTCATGCGCCTGCTGAAGAGCTATCTCGAGAGCAATGTGCAGCGCATGAACGACAACAACGTGCGCATTCGCTATATCGGCCGCGTGCACGAGTTGCCGCGCGAAGTGCAGGACAAGATGCGCTGGGCGGAAGAAGAGACCGCACGCAATACCGGGACAACTCTCACGCTGGCGCTGAATTACGGCGCGCGCTCTGAGCTGGTGGACGCCTGCCGGGCGCTGGCTAAGGAAATGCAGGAGAAGAATCTCAGTCCCGATCGCATCAGCGAAGAAGACGTGCACCGCCATCTCTACACAGCGCGTATGCCCGATCCTGACCTGTTGATCCGCACATCGGGCGAGATGCGCATTTCGAACTTTCTTCTGTGGCAGATTGCGTACACCGAAATCTTTGTGACGGAGCGTCTCTGGCCCGACTTTCGCGGAATCCACCTGCTTGAGGCGATCGCTGCATTTCAGCGGCGTGAGCGCCGGTATGGCGGCCTGAGCGAGAACGTTGGCGAAGTCGAAGAAGATCCCGAGCAGATCAAGATCGCTGCAAACTGAACGTCTCCCTCGAAGTCATCACAGAATTGGCGTGCTGAAATCCGCAATGAACTGGATTCCGGGCACATCGAGCTTGAGCAACTGCTTATCGCCTGTAAGGAAAAGATCGATTCCCGCAGATGCGGCGCATGCGAGATGAATACAGTCTGCGACTTTGAGCTTCTGTTGAGAACGCAAGCGACTAAATGGTTCGACGGCTCCCCGATCAAACGACAAATACGAGAATCCCATCTCCTCCAGCAATTCCTCCACTTCTCGTGTCTTTTCGGGCACTGGCGATTTGGCCGCCCCGGCAAGTATTTCCCCGAGTGCTAAATAACTCGTAAATAGCAAGTCATTTCGCTTGAGTGATCTTTCAAGTATCTGCAACACGCGGGGTGCAAAAACTGGATGGTCCTCTAGTAGGTAGACAGCGATCATGCTGTCCCAGAATATGCGGCTCATGCCACATCCTCTTCGTCATAGCCACGAACCCAGCGAATGAACTTGTCCCCTCCGCCGTATTCGGCAATTTCATCCTTCAAAAGTCCGCGCAGTCTTGCGCCTAGGCGTTGCGCTCTAGCTTCCGGCGCTTCTTGCTCCACCCTTGCAACCTGTTCCACTGAATGTTTCAAAGGGTTGGTCGGTTGATCCTGCTTGACGATTCGATATTGAACAACGACCGTCGTACTCTTCTTTGAAGGAGGACCCTCGACTCGCTCAATCTCAAGCCCATGTGCACGAAGAAACTTCTCAGCTTGGATCGCGCTGCACACTTGTGGCCAATTCCGTTCTGGAAATCCGTGCAACCTAAGCTCACGCATTAGATCTCGAACTGCGACAGAAAAGTGCTTCTTCCCGGTCCTGATCGCTGGTTCAACATATTTCTCTACAGCGATTGTTCTGACCTGGTCACTCAGCCCGTGTTTCATTTAAAGCACCTCCAGATAAATTTAATATATGAAAAAGATAGACAGTCTGTCAATAAGATTGTCTGTTTCTCTAGCCGGATTGCCTGTGGTTTTGTATCCTTCACGATAATGATCCAGACGCTCGCGATCTCGGGATATCGATCTCTGCGGAATCTCGTGCTGCCTCTCGGGCAGCTGAACCTCGTGACAGGCGCCAACGGCACCGGCAAGTCCAGCCTGTATCGCGCTCTTCGTCTCCTGGGCGACGCGGCTCTCAATACCGTGGTGGCTTCGCTGGCGCGCGAGGGCGGATTGCCGTCAACACTGTGGGCTGGACCTGAGAAGATCGCGCGAAGCGTTCGCCAGGGCGAGCACGCGGTTGAGGGCACTCCGCGGCAGAAATCGGTCAGCCTGAAACTGGGATTTGCCGGCAATCCTTACAGCTACTGCATCGATCTTGGATATCCCCCGCCGTCGCAGACGGCATTTCTGCTGGACCCTGCCATTAAACGTGAATGTATCTGGCACGGCGTCATCTATCGCAGATCGTCGGTGCTGGTCGATCGGAACAACCGGCTGGTGCAGGTCGCTCCCGCCAAGACTGCGAAGCACGATGAGCCCACCTTCCTGACCAAGGAACTGAGTTCAACCGACAGCATGCTGGCGACGATCGCTGATCCGCAGCGTGCTCCTGAGATGCTTGCGGTTCGGGAGTCGATTCGAGGCTGGCGTTTTTACGAGGGATTCCGCACCGATGCAGCATCGCCTGTACGTGTTCCGCAGGTCGGAACTTTTACGCCGGTTCTAAACAACGAAGGCACTGATCTGGCAGCGGCGCTGGAGACCATCCGCAGGTTTGGCGAACGCGGGGCGCTGGACCGCACGATAGAAGATGCATTCCCCGGCAGCCATGTTGAGGTCCATGAGAAGGCTGGACTATTCGAAGTCCAGCTTCGGCAGCACGGGTTGCTGCGGGCGCTCTCTGCATCCGAGTTATCAGATGGCACGCTGCGATACCTGCTCTGTACGGCAGCGTTGTTGACGCCGCGTCCGCCGGAGTTGATGGTCCTGAACGAGCCGGAAACCAGTCTGCATCCTGACCTTCTGCCCGCGTTGGCGCGCCTGATCGTCCATGCGGCGGAGCGTACGCAACTCGTTGTCGTGTCTCATTCGCCGGTTCTCATCCGCGCGCTTGAGGAGAAATGCAACCGGTTGCACCTCGAGAAGTCGTTTGGCGAGACAGTTCTGGCCGGGGCGACTCTCTTCAACACTCCGAAGTGGGAGTGGCCGGTGCGTTAAGAGGAGCCATCGGGCTTCATCGCCCGACCTTGGCGGTGTATTCTCAACGCTGGAATGAAACGAGTTTTAACTGCACTGATTTTGGCGCCGCTGGTATTGGCGCTGGTGTTTCTTGGCCCCATGTGGCTGATTACGCTCGTGGTTGCCGCCGTTGCCATGCTGGCGGCGTGGGAGTTTCTTGCCCTCACAGAGCAGCGCGGAGCCAAGCCGCCGCGCATTCTGACGCTGGGAACTATCGGCTTGCTCTTTGTGGGCAATTACCAGTGGCCCGATGAAACCGCCACGCTCTTTGGATTGCTGTCGATTGTGCTCCTGGTCTATTGCACCTTCAGGTCGCCTGTCGATCGTGCCCTCTCCGATGCGACGGCGTCGGTGTTCGCACTCTTCTATCTCGGGCTCACCTTGATCGCGCTTCCCATGTTGCGCGGTGCGACGAACGGCCCGTCCCTGCTCGCATTTTTGTTTCTAACCGTGTGGGCTGGCGATACCGTGGCGATGTACGCCGGGCGAGCATTGGGAAAGCGCAAGATGGCGCCGAACCTCAGTCCCAACAAGACCTGGGCGGGAGCAATCGGATCAGTTGTGGGCGCGGTCGCGGTGGCGGGAATCCTGCTTGCACTGAGTTCGTACCTGACGCAATGGAATTCGGTAAAGCTTTCGTTCGCCGATGCGCCAACGTGGTACTGGCTGGTTTTAGCGGTGGTGGTGAATGTGGCTGCGCAGGTTGGCGATCTGGCCGAGTCCGCGCTGAAGCGCTCCGCGGGTGTAAAGGACTCCGGCACCCTGCTTCCGGGCCATGGCGGCATTCTCGATCGCATCGACGCGCTCCTGCTGGCGGCTCCGGTGCTGTGGTACGCTCAGGTTATCCGCCTGCGATTTTAGCTGGTCAAATTCGACTCGTTTATTATTGTTTTAAATGGACTTAGCAGAACGTTGAAACGACTCGCCATTCTCGGTTCTACCGGCTCAATCGGGCAAAGCACCCTCTCCATCGTTGAGCAGTTTCCTGATCGCTACCAGGTAGCGACGCTGGCGGCTGGTCGTAACCTTGACGAGGCCTTCGCGCAGACGATGCGGTGGCGGCCGAAGGTCGTGTCGCTGGCCAATGAAGAGCTTGCAGGCCAACTGAGTGAGCGGCTCAAGCAGGCTGGAGTCAGCGGAATCGACGTCGTTCATGGAACCGAAGGAACTGTAGCCTGCGCGACGCATCCCGAAGCGGACTTCGTCGTCTCGGCGATCGTTGGGGTCGCGGGGCTTGAGGCTACGCATGCGGCAATTCTTGCAGGCAAGCCCATCGGACTGGCCAACAAGGAATGCATGGTCGCGGCCGGAGAGATTCTGACGGCGGCCGCGCGCGAACGGAATGTGCCGATTCTGCCCATCGACAGCGAGCACAACGCCGTCCACCAGTGCATGCGAGTAGGCTCGCACGCAGAGGTCAAGACAATCTGGCTTACCGCTTCAGGCGGACCGTTTCGGAAGACCCCGCTGGCCGACTTCGCGAATATTACACCGGAGCAGGCCCTGAAACACCCCACCTGGGTTATGGGACGAAGGATCACCATCGATTCGGCCACCATGCTTAATAAAGGGCTGGAGATCATTGAAGCCTGCCGATTGTTCGACGTTCCGCCGGATAAAGTGCGGGTGACCGTGCATCCGCAATCGACCGTGCATTCGCTGGTGGAGTACGTCGACGGTTCAATCCTGGCCCAGATCTCCGTGACAGACATGAGGCTGCCGATTCTCTATGCGCTTGCTTTTCCTGAACGGCCGGCATCGACCCTGACATTTGACCTTTCTTCATTGCGGCATCTGGAGTTTGAAGAGCCGGATTTTGAGCGCTTTCCCTGCCTGCGTCTGGCCTATGAAGCCGCCGGGAAGGGCGGAGCGCACTGCATCGCCCTGAATGCAGCGGACGAAGTGGCTGTCGAGGCGTTTCTGGAGCGAAAAATCCCGTTTAACGGCATACCGGGTACAATTGAAAAAGTGCTTGCGTCCACGCCGGAGTCGCACCCCGCAACCATCGCGGAGGTGCTCGCATCGGACCGGGAAGCGCGTGCCAGGGCGCGTGCGCTGGTTGGCTGAGTCCGAAACTTTGCTGCGCTGTGACGCGCCATTTATATGAGGTCTGAATCATCTCGTTTATGCATGATTTTCTTGTTTCCGCGGTAGCTTTTATCGTCCTTGTCGGCGTGATGGTGGTGGTGCACGAATTTGGCCACTTTCTGGTCGCCAAACTCTGTGGAGTCCGCGTTGAGGCCTTCTCCGTCGGATTTGGACCCCGCCTCTTTGGGATCAAGTACGGCGACACCGACTACAAGGTTTGCCTGCTGCCGCTGGGCGGATTTGTGAAGATGACGGGCGAGAATCCCGGCGACGAACAGGTAGGCGAGGACCCCGGGGCGTTTATGAACCATCCCCGCTGGCAGCGCATGTTGATCGGCGTGGCCGGTCCGGTCTTCAACTTTCTGCTGGCATTTGGGCTGATGCTGTTCTACTTCAATTTCATTAACGAAGTGCCGGACATCCCCACCACGAAGATTGAATGGGTGACACCGGGCTCCGCAGCCGATCAGGCCGGTCTGCAACCAGGCGACATCATTGCGGCATTCAATCACGTGCCAAATCCTGACTACCAGAAGTTTCACGACCTCGTCGGTGAAGATGCGAACAAAACCGTTCCCGTCACGTTGAATCGCAATGGTGCCGAAGTGCAGACGTTCATTCACCTGCCGGGCAACATCGATGCGATGCGCGATGACCTGAGCAAGGCCGGGATCTTCGTGCAGTACACGCAGAGTCCGATCCAGATCGACCAAGTGAGTCCAAATTCGCCTGCCCAGAATGCAGGTCTGCAGGCGGGCGACAAAATTGTTTCCGTGGATGGCCATGCCTTCCATACGGTTTTCCCGCTTGTGGATTACATGCAGAGCGGTAAGGGCAAGCCATTGACCCTGACCATCGATCGCAAGGGAGTGACATTGCCGGCGATCGTCGTTCATCCCTACGTTCAGGAAGGTGGCTGGCGCCTTGGGTTCCTTCCCGACCTGCCCGCAGAGGTCCCGGTTCGGACTGAGCCGATGAAGTTTTCGAGCGCCGTTGCCGAGTCGCGAGACTTTTGCGCCGAAGGCTCGCTGCTGATTGTCAATGTGCTGAAGAAGGTGCTCACCCACCAGGTTTCGGTGAAGCAGCTTTCTGGTCCAGTGGGGATTGCGGTTGCAGCGGGACAGGCTGTGAAGGAGCGTTACTGGCTGGCTAAGTTCGATCTGGCCGCCGGCATCAGTCTCAATCTCGGCATCCTCAATCTGCTGCCGTTCCCGATTCTCGACGGCGGATTGATTCTTCTGCTGATGATTGAGAGCATCATGCGCCGCGACATCAGCATGATTGTGAAAGAGCGCATCTACCAGGCCGCGTTTGTGGTGCTGGTGGCGTTCTTTGCCTTCATCATGTTCAACGACTTCAGCAAGCTGCAAATCTTCTCGCACCTCAAACCGTAAAGACAGTGGTCAGTTCAAAGTTCTAAGTTTTCAGTGCCCTAAGCTTCCTGACCACTGACCACTGTCCACTGTCACTGTCCACTGTTCACTGACCACTGACCACTGACCACTGTTCACTATCCACTGACCACTGAAGAGGCCATGCCAGTCATCACCCACCAGGTACGCGTGCGATATGCGGAGACGGACCAGATGGGTATCGTCTATTACGCCAACTACCTGGTCTGGTTTGAACTTGGGCGCGTGGAACTGCTCCGCTCGCTCGGACTCGCTTACAGTCAATTGGAGAAAGAGCACGAGTGCATTCTTCCCGTAGTGGAAGCTACCTGCCGCTACCGTTCTCCGGCGAAATATGATGACGAGATTTTGATTGAGACACGTCCCGCGCTGCTGCGCGGATCGGTGCTGAAGTTTGCCTATCGCATTTTGCGCAAGGGGGCGGATGGCGCGGAGCCAACCTTGCTCGCCGAGGGCGAAACGGTACACGTTGTCTGCGACGATCAGTTGAAGCGCAAAGCCCTGCCTGAACACTACGCGGATGCGCTGCGCAAACTGATGCCGGTCCATCAGGCCCACTCAAGGCCGTAATTGCCCGTCTCTGAGGATCTGCTGTGTACCGCAATGTAACTGCCGAGTAGCCCCGATTTACTCGGAGTGTCGACTCCGGTGTGGGGCGTCATGCAAACGATGAAAAACACGCTAGCATTTGGCGTTGTCTTCACGGAATGACTTGACGGAAGCAATAGCCCGGCGACATGATCAGCACTCTGGTCAACTTCGTATGGGGGCATCGTGTGCCCAGACAAATCGGGAACATTCGAGCCGCTGAAAACGGCATTCGACGCCGGTGACATAGACATCCCTGTTCAGGGCCTTGCAACATGCCGCAGGGCGACTCGTGCTATCGCAAGGGAAAGTCAATCCACCTCAGCGGTGAAATGCTATAACCGGACCCATCCTCCAACAGCTCGGTTTCCCTCGCCATTGTTCACCATCTATTGGGCTGGTCGCTTCGAAGGCAGGTGGATTGACCGAGTGGGAATTCGAAGGGCTCAGGAGTGTGTCTGCGAGATGTTCAGAGTCACGGGCGCGGACTTCAAGCTCCTGACGACGGAGTCCCAACATGATAGCTGAGAATAGGCAGCGGCGCTCATCAGGATCCACTTTGCGGCATTATCCGGACTTGTACAGGAGGGCCACACTCGTAGAAATTCGGCGCTGAAGATGTACCAAAGGAAACCGACCAGAATCCAGGCAACCAGAATGATGGCCGCAATGCTGAGTCTTCGTCCGTCTCCGACATTCGCTCATCTGTCATGATGGCCGAATTAAATTGGGTTGGCATGAACGCACTGTTGCTCAACCAGGAACTGCGCGGCGTCGATCACAGACTCGGGAACCATGAGCGGCGATCCGACCAGTGCTTGATCTTCTCTGCGAATCACACGGAGATCAGGAATGCCGAGCAACACCTAGCGCCGTGATGAACCACCAGAACCACGGGAACTGGTTAACAAAACCGAATGGGCTGGGATCAGAAACCGTCAATCTTTGCCCCGATCCAGCTGGTGCAGGGGGTGCATCTTCGCTAGCCTTCCAGAACACCCAGATCATCGCTGCAAACGGAGTAACTATGCACCCCAACAGCGCTGTGCCGATTCCGCCTAATAGGCTCTTGAAGTAGATCGATTCTGGCGCACCTCTGGATGGAACGAGTGTAGCGCCATTCTCTCGCGATGTTCGGCGAGTAACCGTCAACCCGGAAATTACTATTTAAGCAACATTCATCCAGCTCGTGCTGAACTCTAAATCACTTGCACCTTTAGAAACCGGAAGCGCTGCATGCACAAATATCTGTGCAATTGATGAGATTGTTCCTTGGTTCCGCGCCTACGACGCCTGTTTTTGTGCTCGCGAGTTGCAGTCTGCGCAGGTCGTAATCAGGTTCTCGGCGCTTTCTTCGCCGCCATCTGCGGGAGACTGCACATAATCCATCGTCGCGGTGAACCGCGTGAGTTGCTTCTGGCACTTTCGGCACGTGTAGCCATCGCGTTCAAAAACCTGCATCCGCTTCTCGTGCTGGCCCTTGTTTGAGACTGGGAAGAGGGCAAGTTCTTCGGCCAGGCGCTCGCGGCGGAATTTGCGGCAAGCCTCAATTTCGTCGGGAATGAGAATGCGATACAGAGTGCCCTGGCGGTTTGGCTCGCCAAGCTTCTGGATCGCACCGATCTCTTCAAGCGCGTGCAAGGTGTCCTGGACTTTGCCAATGGAGATGTTGTTCTCAGCGGCGTTGGTGTAGGACGACTTGACCACGGCGCGCCGCAAACTGCTGCGGCTGACGCGAATCTGCGGATTGCCATCCTTCGCAATCGAATGACGAAAGAGGAACCAGTAGAACGCCGCGTCATAGGCGGTCAGGATGGGCTGCAGATCGTCGACAATTTCGCCGATGATGTCGGGCAGTTCCAGTGCTGAGAATCCGGCGTCCCCTTTGGGAGCCTTCGCCGTCTCCACGTCCAGTTCATTCAGAAGCTGGCGTATCTTTTCGATGCGCGGATTCATTGCAGAGAATTCTACCCCTCTAATTCGGGGCGGCGCTTTTCGGTCGAGACGCGGATCACATGCCGGGGTGTGTCAGTTGGTTGGCACGAGGGACCAGTTGCATGTAGACGGATTTCGGCAAGTCGGTCTGCCAGTGATTGGTGGAGCGGGCAAAGAGAACCAAACCGAAAAAAATGTACGCGAGCACTGCGCAGACGGCTACGGGAGTGAGAACGCGACGGCGCCAGCGTTCTGCCGGTGTGCCGGCCTTGCGCGGTGGAAGCGCCAGTTGCAGCGCGTTCTGCGCCGAGCAGACTGCTACGCACTCCATGCATGCGGTGCATTCGACGGTGCGAATTTGAACGAGCTGGTCAACGGCAATTCCGGCCGGGCATGCCTTGGCGCATTTGCCGCAGTCGACGCAGGCTTCCTGATCGCGCCGGATCTTGACAGGGCTTAGCAGAGAAGCCAATCCCATAAGCGCGCCATAGGGACACAGGTAGCGGCACCAGAAATTCTGCACCAGCGTTGAAAGCAGCGCGAGCAGACCGATGACCACGGCTGCGGTAATTCCGATGTCACGGAAGAAGTTCAGCATCTTCACATCGGCGACGAGACCATAGGGTGTCGCCATAAAGTCTTCAAGAGCCGCAGCGGACATAGCGGCAATGACCGCGACAAAAAGCCCGAGCAGCACGTATTTCAGACTCCGCAGGGCGATGTCGAACCAGCGCGGCAGGCGCAGGTTGCGCCCGTACACACGGCGGCCGAGCTTCCAGAGGAATTCAGAAAACGTGCCCACCGGGCAGAGCCATGAACAGAATGCTTTTTTCAGCAGCAGACTCATCAGCATGAAGCCGATAAACAGGAACATGGCTGCCGGATGAATCGATGGGACATGACCGGTGAGCAAAAGATATTTCGTATTCATCAGCCCCGCAATGGGGAGCCAGCCTTCGACTCCCGCAGGCCGCGAGACGGCCAAGCCGGCGCCGCCACGCTCAAAGTAGCGAGCCCATAGGTAGAACTGCAAACCGAGCCAACCATTCAGCAGTAGAAACAAGCCCTGCACGACATGGCGCGCGCGTTGTGAGCGATCGGGCGAAACCCGGCGGATCAGGGGCTTTTTTCTGGGCGTGGATTGCAGCGGTGCCAACGGTTGGGTGCTCATAAATCTCTTCTCTTATGAGCACGGTAAGGGATTGGCAAGCAATCGGCAGCGACTTTGGTCACAGCAGAAACAAAACGGATGTTGATCGGACTACTGCGCAATGACGATCGGAGCACGCCAGAAGGCCGCTTTGCTGGTCGAGGGATCGAGAACCGTCACCTGGCACTCGTATTGACCCGGCTTGAGACTTGTTGCGCTAAGGTTGAAATTTAGAGGCGTTATGCCCAGGCGCGTCGCGGCGTTTGGAGAAACTGCGATGGGCTGCGTCCTCATGGCCTCCGCGCCATTCGCGTACAACGTCACGAATGCCATCAGCGGTTGCGTGGCTGGCTGAGGCGCCGTCTGCGGGTTGCCGGATGCGGCAGGAGGGGGCGGCTTGTAGGCCTGTAGATAAACGTAGATGTCACGATTCTGATTGAATACGCGCGTCACGCTGGGAACCAGCTTTTTGCCGTCCTGAACCAGCGGATTTACAGCATCGTCTTTGGCCCGATCCTTGGACTTGGCTGCATCGTAGATTGCATTTTTCAGATCGACGCGCTGGCTGCTGAGAACCACGGAGCTGATCGCTACCCGCTTGTCTTCCTTGTTGAGATTCGGAATTACGAAGGTTGTCTGGTAGGTACCAATGCGGCCCGTCTCGTCGTCGCGAGCCAGGAACTTGATCATGTATTTGCCGGGCAGCAGCGTGAAGCCGGTATCGTATTCGATGGGACGATGTGCGAGCTCGGCTGCTGTTGAGTCAGAGAGCTTGATGTTCACGAAGTCACGCACATTCGAAACTGTTGTGCCACCGACCAGGTCTTTGATTTCGCCGACGAAGTCGATTAGCGTGTGTTCGGCGCCTCCACGCTTGGCCAGGGAGAGCTCGCGCCCGGGAATTTTGATAACGATGGGAACAAAATATTCAGCGCGATTGATCTGAAAGTGGTCGATCTCCATCGCAATGGAGAGCTCGGTCACAGGATCTTCGAGCATCAGCGCGTCTTCAAGCTGGCGCTCTTTGTCTAAGGTCGTAAATTTGTTGAATTCCTTGTCGGCGTAGTAGCCCTGCCGGTAGTCGAGCTTGGCTTCGAGGTTCTGGTTGAGCGCAATCTTTACGCGACGGAAGCGGCCGTTGCGCGCGGGATTAGTGGTGTAGTAGCCGATGATGTAGTAATCGCCGATGGCATCTTGCGCCTGTACGATTCCGTGATCGAGGTCATTGGTGTCGAGCAGTGCTTTCCCGCCGGTATCGGCGGCGAGCGAATAAAGAGTGTCCTGAGAATATTGGAAATTAGCGGTTACCGCGTTGGCGGCGCTGCCGCTGTAGATACCGGCGTTCCCCTGCGAGCCCTGAGTTGCATCGCCAAGGGGTGCTTGCGCGACGAGGCCCCGCGCATCGATGGCCCAGATAGACACCCCGGCCTTGATCGCCGCATCGACGGTGGCGTGCATCTGCGCCTGGTTGTCGGCACCGTTGAGGCGCATGCCGCCGGCAAAATAAATAAGAGACTTCTTCTCATTGAGCTGCCCAAGCATGTGGGCAGCGGTCTGCAATGCAGCGAGCTGCCGATCGGTGTTGAATATATTGAATTCGCTGTCGTCCTGACCAAACGCCGCTCCGGTGTCAGCGCTGCTTGCGTCATCCACTTCTTCGGCGGAATCCTGGCCTTCGCCGACAATCATGGTTTCAAGAATGCTGAGCAGACGGTCGCGATCCTGCGTAAAGTCCTGCAGAATGTCGACGGAGCCAACGTTGTAGCGCATGATCGAGACGAGGTCTACCGAGGTCATCTGCGTGCGAATAAACTGTTCGGCTGCCTGCAGGGCGCGTACCTGGTCAGCGGGCCGCATAGCCGACATGTCGAAGTAGAGCGCCAGCAGTCGGCGGTTTTTGTAGCGCTGGTTGTCTGTGGTTTCCGGTGCGATCTTTTCGCGCGCCAGTCGTTTGTAGATTTTCAAATCCTCGTTGCTGCGTTTGGATGGAGGCAAAGGCTTCGCAGTTTCGGCGAGATCCTGATGCTCACAAAACTTGATGGTTTGCGGCACATTGTCTTCTGTCAGCGTAAAGTCTTTCGCCGTCAAGCCGTGAACAGGATTACCCTGCTTGTCCTTGACTACGACAGCTTCGACGACAAGCTGTACCTTCACTGACATGGTGTAGCTGTCCTGTGCGTCGCCGGAGCGATTCTGTCCGATCTGCTGCGCGCTGGAGGATATCGCGAATATGGATGCGAGAAGCAAGGCGGCCAGTTTAGGCATCGTCAAAACCTCACTCGCATGGTGGCTTGCAGGCTGCGCATCGCGTCAGCAGATTGCGGCAAACCAAACTGTGCACTTTCAACTGTCGTGACCCAACTGCTGAAGACGGGATGATTCAGCAGGTTGGTAGCGTCGATGCGAGCGTCCAGAAAGAAGTGCTTGCTTGGGCGAAACGTGCGCTGCATACCGCCGTCAAAGCTGAACTGATTTGGCCCGGTAATGGAGTTTCTGCCTGCAGTGCCCCAGGCGCCTGAGGCGGGAGCACTGTAAGCGGCAGCATTGAGGTGCGCGCCGTTCTGTCCGTCGTATATTGAGGCGCCGGTAAGGCTGGGCCGCAGCGGCCCCGTCCAGCCAGTGCCTGGAACGACGGCGGGATAAATTGGTGTCTCGGGCAAGCCTGTGCCAACGTTCAACTGTGTCAGCAGCGTCCACTCCTTCAGCGCTTTGCCGCGCCAGCCTCCGAGCAGCGTTCCCCCCTCGAGTCCTTGTCCAGTGGTGTATTGCGCCTGCAGGCTGAGCAAGTGTCGCTGATCGAAGGAAGACAGCGATCTTTCAGCCTTGAGATCGAGCCAGTCCTGTGCAATCTGCGCGTTTGGGGGCGATGACGTGGATGAGCCCGCGGAGAAATCTGTTTGCGAAGCGCTGGATTGGTGCCCCTGGCCGCCCAGTGTTGCGTCGTCGTCAATCGATTTCGAATAGGTGTAGAGCAATGATGCAGCGAATCCGGCGCGAAGCCTGCGTCGCAATTGGAGTTGGCCGGATTGGCGCGTCGAATTGCCGCCGGAGGTTTCGTAGACGAATCCCGAAGGACAGCCTTGGCAGGGGTTAGCCGAGTCGAAGGGATAGCTGTTGGGCAGGAACTGCTGCACGCCATGCGTGCCTTTCACGCCGAGATAGGTCGCCGTCATTTGCACTGCCCATGGCATGTCGCGTTGAATCGAAACCTGCCAGGTTTGCGCGTAGCCGACGCGAAAATTGGGATCGATTCCGAAAGCCTCAGCCGTGGTAGTGCCGCACTGCGTGAAGCCGTTGGCAAGAGTCAGGGGACAATCAGCGCTGTTCTGCTGTTTCACACTCTTTGAGAGCGGCGCTTGCTGCGCGAGTTGAAGAACGGGAGAGAGATAAACGGAAGTATCGTGATACACGCCGTAACCCGCACGAATCACGATTGTGGATGCGGGAATGGGTCGCCACGAGAGACCAACTCGCGGCTCGATGCCAAGACGATCAGGCCGCACCAGCGAACTTGGATAAGTCTGTCCGGTTACCAAGCCGACGGGATCGGAAGAGAGCACGGGCGCCATCTGCGTAAACCCTGAAGATACGTCGAGGTTCACGAGCCGGTCTTGCAACTCGGTCATCGGCGCGCCATACTCCCAGCGTACCCCCGCATTGATCGTGAGAATCGGCAGCACCCGCCAGTCGTCGGTAGCGTACGCATCGTACACGGTCTGTCGGAAATACTTGTCCGCGTTGCCAAATGCGATCGAACTCGTGGCTGGAACGCCGATGAGGAAATCTGCCAAATCCGATCCGGTTGAGGCGCCCGTGAATGTGAAGCTACCGCGCGGGTCTTGCTGGAAGTAATCGTTGTACTGCTGCTTGCGAAGATCGCCGCCCGCCGTGATGTTGTGATGGCCGCGATACATTCCGATCGAGGCGGAGACACCGTCGGTGCGATTGCGATTGAACGCGCTTTGAGCATCGTAGAGCGGCGCGATTCCGCTGGAGAAGTTCAGCGCCGGGGGACCCCAGTTTGCGGGAGTCTGATCATTGCCCGTGATCCCTGCCTCTCCTGAAATGTTCTGTTTGTTTTCAAATTCAGGGCTTATCTGAAGTCGCAAACGGCTGAAGTGATATCCGGTGTAGAGGAAGAGATGCTGATTCAAACGGTGCGACCAGTTGATGTTTACATTGAACCCAAGCGTGTCTGTAGCGTCTACGAAATTGAATAGATTGACGCTGTCGGCGCGTATGCTCTGAAAGTTGAAGTTGCCATAGAGTTGATCTCGTTTGCCTAACGTCTTATCCAGGCGCGATTGCAAACCGTCCTGGTGATTGCTGTTCAGCACCGGAATCTGAAAATTGTAAGACGGATTTCCGGTGAAGTTAGGCAGCGGATAGAGTTGCAGCAACGCCGCTGCCTGTGGGCTTACCGCAAAGGGCGTTCCGTCGACGATGCCGGCCCTCTCCTCCAAAGTGGGGACCAGCCCGGGATTGGTTTGCGCAGTATTGTTGCGCGTCCATTGGTAGCCGACAAAGAAGTTTGGCCCGCGGGGAAGCAAATGCGGTATCTTCAGCGGACCGCCTAGCGTGAAGCCGAGAGTGATGCGGTTGTAGACGGGCTTCGGCGTTTCAAATCCGGTGAGCGAATACGGCCGTGCATTAAGCACCGCATTGTCGAAGATGAGCCCGAAGCCGCCGTTGTAAAGACTCTTGGTGTTGAAGCGACGATTGCCGAAGGCCTGGTTCAACGAGAACTGCGAAGTCGCAGCGTTATTTACGCTTCCGTTGACGAGAAATCCGTCAGAGCTTTGCTGATTCGCGTCGTCGGGCGGCTTCGGCATCTCCTGTGGTGCCTGCGAAGAGCCGTTCTCCGGCTTCTTTTCTGCGACCTGCAGTGCGGGCTTTGGTGCAGGGGGAGGCGGCGCCGTTGCCAACCCTCTCAACTGATCCGCAGGAAGAAGCTTCAGCTCATATTTTGCGCCGGACATTTTCGGCGCGATGGTGACATCGGCGTCGACTGTCTCGAAGCACAACATCGTGATTTGAATTTTCCACTGTCCGTCGGGAAGATCGTCGAAGTGGAAGACGCCACCTTCATCGGAGGTGACGTTGAAAGTCTTCGAGCCCTGCGTTGCGATAATGGTTGCGCCGGGAACAGGCAAGCCGCCGAATGTGATTTGTCCGAAGTATTCAGACGCACGGGCAAGGGGTAAGGCGCAGAAGCACAGCAATACAGCGCTCATTAATGTTATGAACCAGCGCCCCAGCGTCATCCGCTTACTCCGGCAATCAGTCAATTTTGGCGACGGTCTTTCAATAGGATCAATGTTAACGATGATGCGGCTTGCTTGTTGACTCGACGGACCTCTGCTCGTTTAGACATCTATTGCTTCGATGTGGTTCCCGTCAATTCTCCGTCGGCAGATCAATGTGATCAATCACAATCACGTCCACCATGCCTTTTGTTGCCTCAAGTTTCAACCCAAGCTGCTCTTCGACTGCGGTAAAGATCGACGGCCCATTCTGGTCGGGTTGCACCTCAGGCTTTGGCCCACTCTCCGGCGCACCATGAGGTGGCATGGGCATGTTATCCGGCGTGTAATCCAACGCGAAATCGTATTCGCCTTTCAGCCCTGTCTTATCGACTACAGTCCGGCCCAGTTGGCGCGAGAGCACATGCGTCAACATATCGATTGTCGTCCCCGTGGACTCAAGGTGACCGGGATTCATCGTCATCATGCGTCTGCCCGGTCGTGGCGCGCGGCCATCGCCCGGTCCAGGCGCATCTCCCGGCTTGGGCGCATCCGTCTCAGGACCATCCTGATCTGCCTTGGTTGGCTTCATCTTCAATCCGTCTTTGGCCACCACGAGAGCGTACATCGGCAGTTCCCGTTTCTCGTAGTGGTACTTCAAGTTGAACCGGTCCACGAGCAGTTGCAACATCATCGCATTGCGCTGCTCAACCTTCATGTCTTTGAGCTTTGGCGCGTTGTCTGGCTCAACCTTGGCTTCGATGTCATATCGATTCGACTTGACCCAGGCAGGTTCGCCGAGAATGCGATCCTCTTCAACGCCAAACGCCTGCGGCAGGAGCAATCGCATGGGTACGCCCTGAAGGGACACGCCGTCAGGGGTGATCATCATCATGACTCGTCTATCGTCGGTTTTGTATGGCTTGATACTGGCCACGTCGTACTTCGGAAGGTCAGCTGTGATTGTCGTAGCCTGTCCCGGGTTGTCGGTGCCAGCAGCGGCCTGTCCATGTACGACGCCAATTCCAACGGGCATGGCCAGAGCGAGTATGGCAGCAGAGGCGAGCAAGATTTTTCTCCAGGAGTTGAGTGCAGTTCCGGAACGTTGAGCCATGATTCGCAGAATGCGGTCTTTCAAATCGGCACCGGAAACTCCGGAGACGCATGGACTTGGCGGCTCGAGACAAAATGCGCATACCTTGAGAATGCCGTCTGCATAGGCTTCGGGCCGGGCATCCCGCTCGAGGACGCGTTCGTCGCACGCCCGTTCGCGTTCCTCGTTCATCTTTACGCTCATCCATCGCACCAGGGGATGGAACCAGAACAGTGCTTCGACGAAAGCATGAATGGCCACGGTCAGGTTGTCGCGGCGGCAGACGTGTTCAACCTCATGCGACATGATTGCCGCAATCTGGGCATCGTCGAGTTTCTCAGAGAGACCGATCGGCCATAGCAATACGGGTCGCATCACTCCGAAGATCCCCGGCTCCACTTCGCTTGGTGAAAAGACCAGCGGAATCGGCTTCTTGATTTTCGCGTTTCTCTCTGCAAGTCGAAGAGCATCGAATTCCCTGCCATCGGCAACGGCCCTGGCGCTTCGCGCTACTGCAGCGGCATGGCGCCATCGCACAATCCAAATGACGAGCATTGCCAGGAAACCGCAAATCCAAACCACGGCGAGCAGCATAGGAAGGATGTTGGAAGAGTTCGTCGGCAACGTGACCACCGCAGTTCTCGTGTCTGCAACGCGGCCTTGTTGGAATGGCTGGCTGATCTCTTCGACGATCATGTAAAGCGAAGGTCCGACCTGGGGTGTGGGGTTGCGAGCGGCCCAGTGCGCGCCGAGGCCAGTCAAGAGCGCAAATGGAAACAGGAACTTGATCGAAGCGATCATCCAGATCGCATAACGCACACGAGCCGGATTGGGTCGGAGCGAAAGCGTCAGTAGCCAAGCGACCAGAACGACTGCAGTCGATTGCCAGAGATGATTGATCAGTGCGGCAGTCCACGCCGGGGTCCAGGCAGGCGTAAAGAAATTAAGGGTCATGATTCCCGCTCCTTGTTGAGATTGCGCAACAGCCGCTCGGCATCTTTCACGTCGTCCAGCGACAACTTGCCCGATTCAATGAGATGGGTCATTACAGGTTGCCCGCGACCGCCAAAGAGCGCCAGAAGATCGTCCATTAGACGACGCTGCGCCGCATCCCGCGAGATCGCCGGCGAAAAAATATGAAAATTTCCGACCTTCTTCAGACGGTGGACAATGCCCTTTGCTTCCATTCGGTATACCGTCGTCTGGATAGTCGTGTACGCGGGCCGATTCTTCAGCGGAAACGATTCCTGAATGTCGCGAATGGAACACTCGCTTTTCGCCCAGAGCGTTTCCATGATTTTGAATTCGAGCTTCGACAGTTTCGGTTGCGGCACTTGATCTCCTACATGTGTAGTAAGAGGTACCACAGGTGTTTGTTTCGGGTCAACGGATTTGTGACGAGTTCCACGGACGAGCGCGTCAGGCCCCTAGTTCGCCGATGGCCTGTCTACCTTATCAATCGCGATTACGTCCACGGCGGTCTTCTCTGCTGAGAGCTTCAGTCCAAGCTCTTGCTGCATTGCGTCGTAGAGGCTGGGTGCGGCAGCGGCAGCCGTATCGGTTGAACCGTTATTGTTGTCCTGTTTCGGCATCGGTGGCGGATGCCCGCCAAACTGCGAATCATCCGGCGTGAATGTGAACCGAAAGTCGTAACGACCTTGGATTCCGGTCCTATCGACGACTGGCCGGTCGAGTACGAGACTCTGCAGAAAGCCGGTGAAGTCTGGAATAGCGCCGTTCATCACGTTAATCGTGAGGCCACCGGTCCCCGGACTGAAATAGAGTCCCGGCAGATTGCCTTTGATCTGCGTTGGCTGCAGCTTCTGGCCATCCTTGACCACCGTCAATACGTACGCCGACATGTCGCGTTTATCGTGATGAAATTTGAGGCCGAAGCGATCGGCCAGAAGCTTGCGGATCATGATCCTGATCTGCTCGGGGTTGGGCACGCCCTCCTGCTCCGGCACAGCCTCGATGTCATAACGGTCTTTATCGATCCAATCGGGTGCGTTCACAATCTGCTTGGCTTGCACTTCGTAGGCGAACGAGATCAAGTCGCCCAACGAAGAAGCGCGGGTCAGAAATTTCCGGCCCTGTATCACCAATCCCTGCATGCTGGTTGCGCCGGTGTTGTTGGGCTTGATGGTAGCGACTTCAAAATTCGGATCGGCATCCGCGGCCATGTTCTTGGGCGGAGGCTGCGGTTTGGGGATCTCCCAGGCGGTTTCCGGCGTGGCGCGCGCCAGGACGAGTGGAAGCGAACCGCCTCCCTGGCTGGAATTTCCGTCGATTGTTTTTCCGTCGGAACTCAGCTTGCCCGTATAGGTGAGGTTGAAAATCTTGAGCGTGAACTTCACGTCCTGCCCGTTCAGAACTACCGAGTCCAAATTGAATCCCTGGCTGGACTGATCGATGGTGTAGAAGATTCCTTTGTATGCGCCCTTGTCATCCTTGGTGATTTTCACGATAGTGCGCAGGTCTTTACCGGCGTGCAGCGTGCCTTGCCAGGTATCGGCGATATCGTGCGGGGAAACCGGCGCGGCTTGCGCTGCGGCCGGTGCTGCTTGAGCGGCTGCTGGGGATGCCTGCGCATGAACGGTCGTCAACTGGTTGGTGAAGGCGACAAAGCCAAGAATGATAAGTGCGAAAGAACACGAGACAAACAAAATCAAATAGCGAAAACGAGATGAGGCACGAGCCATCAACATGATGAAGTTTCCTTTTCGACTTGATTGGCGAAACATTTGCAACGCGAATCAATTGAATTTTGCGGACGTGCTGAGAATACACGCGACAGACGCGATTCATGCCGAATTATTGCGGACTGTTCGATTCCGCACAGTGAAGGGTGAGATTGCGATTTGCGATTTTGGATGCAGGCGTTGCGATTCAACGAAGAACGACCGCAATGATAAATCCGTCGTATCCCTTGCCGCCTACGGTCTGCAGGACGGTTGCGCTGAGACGCGGCTCCGCTGAGACCATGTCGGTAAAACGGCGAACTCCCTGGATGTTCGAATCGGGATGATCGGGATCAATGACTTTGCCGTCGCGTACTACGTTGTCGGCCACGATGAGCGTGCCGGGGCGCGATAGCTTCATCGACCATTGCAGATACTCGGGATAACCGGATTTGTCGGCGTCGATGAAGATGAAGTCGAAGGGAGCGGTGTGTTCTGCGACGATTGCAGCGAGCGTATCTGCTGCGGCTCCAACGCGAAGATCAACACGATCTGCGAGCGCTGCCGCCTTAAGATTTTGTTTTGCGATCTGTGCATGGCGTGGTTCCAGTTCAAGGGTGACGACGATACCGTCGTCAGGGATTGCGCGGGCCAGCCAGAGGGTGCTGTATCCGCCGAGCGTGCCTATTTCGAGAATGCGTTTTGATCTCGTTGCACGAACGAGTACTTCAAGAAATTTGCCTTGAAGCGGAGTGACATCAATGGCGGGAAGATCGGCTTTGCGATTTGTCTCGAGCGCTGCGTTGAATCCATCACCGGGGGAGATCAACGCATCGGTGAAATATTGGTCAACCTGCTTCCAAATCTTCTGAGATTTTTCGGCCAAGAATCACCGCCCATGAATTGATTGGCTTACTCTGCTGTCTGGCGAAGATGCTTAGTTCTACTTATCGCGCGCGACAACGAAATCCGGAACCCAGAGCAGTGCGCGCTTGAAGTCAGAGTCGGGCAGGGAAGCGAGCGCCTGGCGTGACTGCTCAGCATAGCGATCGGCCGCGGCCATGGCGTATTCGACCGAGCCGTTGCGAAGCAAAATCTCGCGAATCTGCTCACGGCTGACGTATTCGAAACTGCGATCATCGAGGACGCGCTGGATAGTCTGCCGTTCCCGCGCGGTACCGTGGTCGAAGGCGTGGATGACGGCAAGCGTGGTCTTGCCTTCGCGCAGATCGCTGGCCACGGGCTTGCCCAGCACTTCTTCAGTCGCAGTGAGATCGAGAACGTCATCGACAATCTGGAACGACAAGCCGACGGCGCGTCCGTAGGCGGCAAGTTTTTCTTCCTGCGCTTCCGTCGAGCCCGCCAGCACCGCGCCCAGGCGCATCGAGGTCGAAAACAGGCAGGCGGTCTTGCGGAAGATGAGGTCGTAATACTCGGCTTCGGATACGGCTTTGCCCAGCTTTTGAATCTGCAGCAATTCGCCTTCGACCATCTGCTGCGTCAGCGAGATTAGCAAATCGAGTACGCGGAGATTCTTTTCTTCGAGCGCAACCTTGAAGGCCTGCATGTAGAGCCAGTCGCCGGCGAGGACGCATTTTTCGTTGCCCCAGGTGGTGTTGGGCGATGGGCGTCCGCGGCGGATCGACGCGCCGTCGATGATGTCGTCGTGAACAAGGGTTGCGGTGTGAATCATTTCGACGACAGCGCCCAGGCGAATGGCGCTGGGGCCCTGGTAGTCGAGCAGATGCGCGGCCAGAAGCAGCAGCGAAGGACGAATCCGCTTGCCGCCGCCTTCGCGCAGATACTCGGCAATTTCGGTGATGGTGCTGACGCTTGAGGCAGCGTCGCGCCCTAACTCCTGTTCGATCGCTACGAGGTCTTCTCGCAGCAGTTCGAAAACCTCTTTAGCCGTCGCTATTGCCAGAGTGCTCAATGGTCTCCGAATCTCTTGTCTCAATTCGTGCGGTAGTTCGTAAAGGTCAATTCCACACCGAGGTCTTTGCCCCGCAGTGCGGCAATGATGGATTGAAGATCGTCTCGGTCTTTGCCCGATATTCTCACACTATCGCCTTGAATGCTCGCCTGCACCTTCTTTTTTGAGTCCTTGACGATACGCACAATCTCTTTCGCTTTTTCCGTGGGGATACCCTGCTGCAGGGTGATCTTCTGGCGTACGCTCTGCCCCATGGCGGGTTCTACCTTGCCGTGAGTGAGGTTCTTGAGCGAAACCCCGCGCTTCACCAGCTTCTGTCCGAGGATCTCCTTAACGGCTTCGAGTTTGTACTCATTGGCCGAAGCCATCTGAATGGTGTCGGCGCCTTCAAGGTTGATTTCAGAGTGACTGTCCTTCAGATCGAAGCGCTGGCGAATCTCTTTCATCGCCTGGTCAATGGCGTTGCGCACTTCCTGGATGTCGACTTTACTGACGATGTCGAATGAATTTTCCTGGGCCATAAATTCAAGTTCCTTCAAATGCCTGGGTTGCTGGATGTTCGCGCTTGGCGCTGCAACTCTATCAGTTTCCCATGCCGACCGGAAGGTTGAACAATCGAGCGAAGTTTCTGGTCGTTGCGTTGGCGATATCGGCGGCTGAAAGATGGTGAAGTTCCGCGAGTGTTTGTGCGGTCTGCGTTACAAACGCGGGCTCATTGCGCTTGCCCCGAAGCGCGTTCGGAGCGAGCCATGGGGCGTCAGTTTCGACCAGTAGCCCTTCGACCGGCACGCGGGCCGCCACTTCGCGCAGGGGTTGCGCCTTGGGGTAGGTAAGATTGCCGGCGAAAGAGATCAAAAAACCAAGATCGAGTCGAGCGTTTCGCTTGCTCCCAACTCCCGCCGAAACAGTGCATTACGCCACCAAGGCCGGTCGAGGCCCAGTGTTCTTCGAGCACTTCAAAAAGATGATCCCACGCGTCGGTTGCGCCATCCTTGGGCCTGCAATGGATGAGGATGGGCCGCTTGCGCGCTGCGGCTATCTTGAGCTGGCAGATAAGCCCTTCGCGTTGAACGGGATGGGGTGCGCCTTCATGGTAATAATCCAGGCCAATCTCGCCGCAGGCGATCACTTCCGGTTGAGCAAGCAGGCCATCCAGCTTTTCCTGTGCTGTTTCGTCCGCCTCCGCGGCGTTGTGCGGATAGATTCCCGCGCTCGCATAAAGCTGAGGCATGCCGGGCTTGCCATTGAACTCTCGGCACAGGTCCAGCGCCTGGTGCATCTCTGGCGGCCCTTCGCCAATGCCAATCGACAACACTGCCCCTACGCCTGCTTCGGCAGCACGCCTGAGCATCGCTTCGCGGTCGTCCGCGTAGCGAGGGCTATCGAGGTGGGCGTGGGAGTCGATCAGCAAGCAGGGACCTCCAGTAAGTTCGAGGTGGTTTGCTCATCTAACCATCACTCGGTTTCTAATGCTGCCTTTTACTTTAGCCGTGCCCCGAGCGGCACATCTTCCAGGAATCCAGCCAGGACTGGCGCGCCATCCGTCGGCAGCGAAGCTGCCAGCAGCATGCCGTTCGACTCCAGCCCGCGCATTTTGCGCGGCGCCAGATTGGCGACAATCACGATCTTGCGGCCGATCAGCTTTTCCGGCTCGTAGTATTGTGCGATTCCCGCGAGGATCTGGCGCTTTTCGTAGCCAAGGTCCACTTCGAGGCGCAGGAGCTTGTCGGCTTTGGGAATCCGTTCCGCGACCAATATTTGCGCTACCCGCAGCTCCACCTTGGCGAAGTCCTCAATGCTGATCACCGTGGGGTTTGTCTGCGCCGGCTGTGTCGGCGCCCCGGAAGGGTCCTGGGTTGTCTCCTTAGAATCCAGAGGCTTGTTCGCAGGAGCCTCTGCAGGCGTCGAGGCAAGACGGCTGCTGGCGAGTTCGGCAGGCACGGAATGAACATGTGCCGTCGCAACCGGTTTCTCAGGATTGCTGGGGGCGGTCGTCACGGGCATTGGAGCAGTTTTTCCGGAGGGTCCGTCCTCCGTGCTGGCCGGTGATTGAACAGATGTGGCCGCCGGAGCCGCCTTCACAGAACCGGAAGCCGTTTGCGGGCCGGGGTGCGGATTAACGCCAAGAGCGGAAGTGGGAGCTTCAGGAGCCGCTTTGGGCGCATTCTCCTGATCGCTGGCCGCCTCGACTGCATTTTTGTTGTTCTCGTCTTCAAGATTCTGCATACGGGTGACTGCGTCCTTTTCAGCGCGGGGAAAGAGTGGTGCGGGCTCGCCGAAGCGTGTACCGGCCTTCAATCCACCCCACGCGAGATCGGTGAGGAACGACTGTTTTGCGGCGGCGGCGATTTCGCCTTGTCCAAGCTGCTGCCACACCTTGGATGCCGCGTCCGGGAGGATGGGATAGACCAACGCCGTGATCACACGAATCGCCTCGGCAGCAGTCGCCAGCACCCGAGCCTGTAGCGCCGTATGATCGGCCTCTGAACGGTCGGTAGGCTTCTTCCATGGGGCGTTGGCCGTCAGGTAGCCATCAGTCTCGGCGACAAGATTCCACAGTGATTTCAGCGCATCAGAGAAGTTCAGCTCATCGAAGACTGGTCCAAACTCCGCGATTGTGCGAATCGCACTTTCTGTCAGCGCCGCCTCAGCCTGTGTCGCAGCTCCGGCTTCCGGTACTACTCCGCCAAAATATTTGTGCACCATGTTGACTACGCGGCTGACGAGGTTGCCGTAGCCGTTGGCGAGGTCGCCGTTGTAGCGCTGGACCAATGCGTCGAAGCTGAAGTTGCCGTCCTGGCCGAAGGGAATTTCGCGCAGCAGGAAGTAGCGCAGCGCATCGGCGCCCAGCACTTCGCGCACGGTGTCGGCGCGTACGATGTTGCCGCGCGATTTCGACATCTTGCCCTGATCGAACAGCAGCCATCCGTTGGCCTTTACGGAACGCGGGACTGGAATGCCCGCGGCCATCAGAAACGCCGGCCAGTATACGCAGTGGAAGCGGCTGATCTCTTTGCCGATGAGATGAATGTCTGCCGGCCAGAATTTGGCGAAGCGGGCCTGGTCTGCCGGATCGTCTGAACCATATCCCAGAGCCGTCATGTAGTTGGCGAGGGCATCGAACCAGACATAAATCACCTGACTCTCATCACCAGGGACCGGAATTCCCCAGGTGAAGCTGCTCCGGCTTATCGAAACGTCGGCCAGTCCGCTGCGCACAAACGAGACGACCTCACGGCGCGTTGACTCCGGCTGCATGAAGCCGGGATTCTCGTCGTAAAACTCAAGCAGCTTGCGCTCGAAAGCCGATAGCTTGAAGAAGTAATTCTCTTCGCTGACGGTCTCGGTAATGCGACCGCAATCGGGGCATGGCGCGCCGGGGGGAACGTCTACCCACGCCTCGTCCGATACGCAGTACTGGCCGGTGTAGGAACCCTTGTAGATGAATCCGCGATCGCGGAGGGTCGCGAAGAGCTTTTGCACGCCGCGCTTGTGGCGAGGTTCGGTGGTGCGGATGAAGTCGTCATACGTCAGCCCGAGGCGGTCCCAC
The DNA here is from genome assembly GCA_963802565.1 of uncultured Acidobacteriaceae bacterium. Taxonomy (GTDB): domain Bacteria; phylum Acidobacteriota; class Terriglobia; order Terriglobales; family Acidobacteriaceae; genus Telmatobacter. The sequence continues at coordinate 44,481 of CAWDJR010000034.1, forward strand.
TGAGCGCTCGAAATTCGGCGGCGATTTTGTCGGCAAACAGTCTGCGGCGTGCAGGCCGGCAAGCTTGGCGGAGCGCTCGATCTTCTGCCCGTGCTCGTCGGTGCCGGTCAGGAACCATGTATCGATGCCCAGAGCCCGTTTGCGGCGCGCAATGGCGTCGCACACGATCGTCGAATAGGCGTGGCCCAGGTGCGGACGCGCATTCACGTAATAGATGGGCGTGGTGATGTAGAAACGGGATGAACTGGAGTCGGCTTGGCCATGGAATCCGTGGGCTTTTTCTGGTTCATGGGTGAGAACGTTCCAGAAGCAGCATCTTCTTCATCTTACGGCATGCAGATTGCCCAGTTTTTGCTTCCCGCCATCTCCAATCGCGCGAATCGCCAGTCTCATCGCGCCGATTCGGAAACGTCGAAACTGGTGGATTCAAGCCGCGCCCCAGAGTCATCGACGGCGATGCGGGAGTGCCCTTCGGTCGACAACGAGGCAGTTCGATAAATCTCCTGTTATGCGCGCAATCCAGCCCGAATTTCGAACGCGAACAGGTGTCTTTTGTCGCGTTACTGAGGTTCTTTGAGCAAGCAATCGCGAGAACAACGTCTGTTAGAATCAGCTTGTAAATCAAGGATTTCCGAGGCACTCACCCGTGTATCAGGAACTGAAGAACCGGCTTGAGTCGCATCTGCGCGACGTGCTCAAAGCCAAGTACGACCTGACGGTCGAAAACATTCCGCTGGAGACGCCGCCGGATCTGAAGTTTGGCGAGTTGGCCACACCCATCGCTTTCGAGCTTGCCCGTAAACTGCGCAAGGCGCCCAAGGTTATCGCGCAGGAGATTGTGGCTGAACTCGGCACGCCTCGTGGCTTCGCCTCGTTCGAAATCGCTGGCGCCGGGTACATCAACGCGCATCTTGATCGCGTAGTCGCAGTGCGCATGATGACCACCGGTGAAGATTCCGAGCCCGCTAAATCCGAGATACACGCGCTTGTCGAGCACACCAGCATCAATCCCAACAAGGCGGCCCATATCGGCCACCTGCGCAACGCCATTCTGGGCGACACGTTTGTGAGGCTGCTTCGCGCCGCCGGCAGGCAGGTCGCGGTGCAGAATTACATCGACAACACCGGCGTGCAGGTTGCGGACGTAGTCGTTGGTTTTCTGCATCTCGAAAAGAAATCGCTGGCCGAAATTCGCGCACTGATTGAAGACATGGAATTGCACTTCCAGCGCGTCGACTTCTACTGCTGGGATCTGTATGCGCGCACTTCGCGTTGGTATTCCGAGGGATCAGACCAAGAGTTGGAAGCGCGGAAGCGCCTTCGTTACGCAACGCTGCATGAGATTGAGCAAGGTGGCAATGAGACGGCTGCAGTCGCTGATCTGATTTCAACAGCGGTTCTGAAGCGGCATCTTGAAACCATGCTGCGGCTCGGTATCGAATATGATTTTCTGCCGCGCGAAAGCGAGATTCTGCACCTCAACTTCTGGGCGCTCGCTTTTGAGCAGTTGAAGCAGAAGGGCGTTCTCTATTTTGAGAACGAAGGCAAGAACAAAGGCTGCTGGGTGATGTCGCGGACCGGCGCGACAGACAAAGAAGATAAAGATGACGCGAATGGTCCTGACGAAGATGCCAAGGTCATCGTGCGCTCGAACGGTACGGTCACATACGTTGGCAAAGACATCGCCTACCACCTCTGGAAGTTTGGTCTTCTGGGACGCGATTTCGGTTATCAGAAATTCTTCACCTATCCGAGTCATGAGTGCTGGATCTCGGCCGTAAAAGGCGAAGAGCCTCATCCGCACTTCGGTGGAGCACAGGCCATCTACAACGTTATTGATTCTCGGCAGGCCGATCCGCAGGCCAACGTGATCCTGGCGCTGCGCGGCCTGGGCTATACGGAACAGGCCGATCACTACACGCATTTCGGATACGAGATGGTGGCACTCACTCCGCGATGCGCTGCGGAACTCGGATATGAAGTGGCCGAAGAAGACCGCGAGCGGCCTTACATCGAGGTGAGTGGACGCAAGGGATTCGGCGTGAAGGCGGATGACCTGATCGACAAGCTGATTGCCGCAACCCGCTTCGAAGTCGATACCCGTCAGACATCGCGCGACGATCAGGAACGCCAGGTGATCGCCGAGCAAATTGCGATCGGTGCACTGCGCTACTTCATGCTGAAGTTCACCCGCAATTCAGTGATCGCCTTTGACTTCAAAGACGCACTTAGCTTCGAAGGCGAAACCGGGCCATACATTCAGTACGCAGTTGTCCGCGCCCGCAATATCTTCCGCAAGGGGTCCATCACGCCGGAAGCCGTACTGCGCGAATTCGCGGGCTCTGATCCCGGCGCGTTTCTGATGGGCGAAACCGGCGACGATATCTGGCCCTTGTGGCTCCGGGCCGGACGGCGCTCGTCAGTGCTCGAACAGTGCATTGCCACGTCAGAGCCCGCTTACCTGGCGAAACATGCCTTCCAGTTGGCGCAGGAGTTCAACAACTTCTACCACAAGCACCATGTTCTGACGGAGTTGGATCCCGAACGGCGAATGTTCCTGCTTGCCACGGCCGCCATCACCCTGCATGAACTCGTTACGGTACTCGACTGGCTTGGAATTGAAAGCCCGGAGGCCATGTAGCACCTCTGTAACACTCATGTAGCCTGCGTCACAAACAGTCCTTCAGGCCGGGGGAGTATATTGCTCGACGGTCAGGAATGTAAGGCAGGCTTATGAATAACACCGTTCTGCAAACACATATGCTTCTTCCCATCGAAGAAATCGCAAAGAAACTTTCGTTGTTGCCGGCCGAGTACGAGCCCATCGGCACCTATGGCGCGAAGCTCAACCTCGACCTTATCGACAATCCCGCGTTCCCGGTTCGCGGCAAGCTGATTGTTGTCACGGCGACTACGCCGACGACATCAGGCGAAGGCAAGACCGTTGTGTCGATCGGCCTCGCGCAGGCGCTCGAGCGGATCGGGTGCAAGTCGATTCTTACCTCGCGTGAGCCGTCCCTTGGTCCAGTGTTCGGGATGAAGGGCGGAGCTGCGGGAGGCGGTTTGTCGCAGGTAGAACCGAGCCAGAAGATCAATCTGCATTTTCACGGCGATTTTCACGCCATTACCGCAGCCCACAATCTGCTGGCTGCGATGATTGATTCGCATTTGTTTTTCGGCAACGCGCTCGATCTTGATCCTGACCAGATTACCTGGCCGCGCGCGCTGGACATGAATGACCGCGCTCTGCGCCACGTTACGGTAAGCGTGGGCGTCAAGGGCGAAGGCGCAAACCGCCAGACCGGCTTTGTGATCACGGCAGCGTCGGAAATTATGGCCATCATGGCGATGGCTTCAGGCCGCGCTGACCTGCGGCACCGTATCGATTCCATCGTCGTAGGGCCGTCGCGAAGCGGATCTCCCGTCACGGCCGCGGACCTCGGCGCAACCGGCGCCATGCTGGCGCTGCTCGACGATGCTATCAAGCCAAACCTGGTGCAAACCACAGAAGGAACTCCAGCGCTGGTGCATACCGGACCGTTTGGGAACATTGCCCACGGAACCTCCAGCATCCTGGCCCACAAGATGGGGATACGGCTGGCCGATTACGTTGTGAATGAGTGTGGATTTGCGGCGGATCTAGGCGCGGAGAAGTATTTCGACATAGTGATGCGTTCGTCCGGTATTCAGCCGGCGGCGGCAGTTCTCGTGGTAACGGTGCAAAGTCTCCGTGCGCAGGGCGAAGGAAAGCTGGTGGATGGGTTCACCAATCTGGCGCACCACATCAAGACGCTGCGCGGTTATGGTGTGCCGCTGGTCGTTGCCATCAATCGTTTCCCATCCGATACGCCTGAAGACCTGGAGATGATCGCCACGGAATGTTCTTTGCACGGTGTGCCATGCGCATTGGTCGAGGCATTTGCCAAGGGCGGTGAAGGGGCCACTGAACTTGCCCGCAAGATTGTTTCCGCTATTGAAACGAATCCCTCGCCCGAGATTCAGCCGGTCTATGGGCTTGATGACGCACTCGATGTGAAGATTTTGAAGGTTGCCATTCAGGTTTATGGGGCCGACGGCGTCACCTTCAGCCCGGCTGCGCGCACGAAACTGGAACGCTACGCCGCGTGGGGATTTGGACGATTGCCGGTCTGTATCGCCAAGACACAATACTCGTTGACGGACGATCCCAAGCTCATGGGCGCGCCGACCGGGTGGACGCTGAACATCAATGATGTGTCTCTGTCAGCCGGTGCTGGATTTGTTGTGGCTGTTTCAGGAAACATCATGCTGATGCCGGGCTTGCCCAGCCATCCGCGCGCCATGTCAATCGATGTCGATAACGACGGGAACATTGTGGGAGTTTAGAAGCGGCTGGCAGCACCAAGCGACCAGCCACTCGCTCACTCGTAGCTGCCTTATTCGTAGCTGCGGACCCACTCGAGGATTGAACGCACTGCGACGCCGCTTGGGCCTTTGGCGATGAAGGGCTTGTTGTCTTCGATCCATGCCAGACCCGCGATGTCGAGGTGAATCCAGGGCGTGTCTTCCGCGAAAGCATGCAGAAACTCTGCAGCCGTAATCGCGCCGCCCCAGCGACCGCCGGTGTTCTTGATGTCGCCAATGTCGCTGCGGATCTGGTCGTAGTACTCATCCCCGAGAGGCAAGCGCCAGAACTTTTCGCCAGACGTCGCGAGGGCGGCCTGAAACTTTTCAATGGTGGCGTCGTCGTTGGAGAACGCGCCGGCATTGATCATGCCCAGTGCCACGACACAAGCGCCGGTGAGAGTCGCCGCGTCAATCAGGTGCGTCACGCCGAGGCTGCGAGCATAGGTAATGCCGTCGGCGAGCACGAGACGGCCCTCGGCGTCGGTGTTGATGATCTCGATGGTTTTTCCCGACATGGCTGTTTGCACGTCGCCGGGTTTCTGCGCTTTGCCGTCGGGCATGTTCTCGGCCGCGCAGACAATGCCGATGACGCGGACCCTGGGCTTCAGCAGGGCGATGGCGCGCATGGCGCCGATCATGGCAGCGCCTCCGGCCATGTCGTACTTCATCTTCTCCATGTTGTCGGCGGGCTTGATGGAGATACCGCCAGTGTCGAAAGTGATGCCTTTGCCGACGAGCCCGAGCACAGGGCCTTCGGTGACGCCCTCAGGCTCGTACTTCATGACGATCAGTGCCGGGGGCTCTTCCGAGCCTTGGGAGACGCTCCAGAATGCGCCCATCTTCAGTTCGTGGAGTTTGTCAGTCGAAAAAACCTCTGCCTTCAGTCCGGTTTCCGACGACATCTGCGCGGCACGCTCTCCGAGGACTGTCGGAGTCAGCTTGTTTCCCGGCTCGTTCACAAGAGAGCGCGCGAAGTTCTGGCTTTCGCCGATGATGACGCCTTCATTAAAGGCCGCTTGAATCGCCGCTTGTTCCGGCCCTGCCTGGGCAGCAAGAGTGAACGAACGCACGCTTACATCCTTGCGCTCGCTGCGATAGGTGTCTGGATCGAAGTCACCCACGCACGCGCCTTCCATGGCGGCACGGGCGCAAGCTGCGGAGGGTAGGGTCAGGCCGAGGTCGCTCGCTGCCTCTGGAAGAGCGAACACCAGTTCGCGAATCGCGCGGGGCTTGGTGTAGCGGACTGCGGTTCCGGCAGCGTTGCGCACGGAGTGGACGGTGGCCTTGGCTTTTTTGCCGAGGCCGACAATGAGGAGTCGCTTGGCTTTCAGTCCGGCGGGGGCGTGCAGCAGCACAGCTTCGTTCGTGCCAGCCTTGTATTCGCCGCTCGACAGGACGGCAGCAGCGGCGGCGCGGACGGCTTCATCGGTGGTCAGCAGGACCGGTTGGGGTTTAGCGTCGGGGCCCTTGGCGGTCTGGGTGTCGGTGGCTGTAACAGCAAGAAGTTCGGTTTCGATCTGGGCGAGGGGAGAGAAAGAGAGGTCTGCACGCATACCCTTTCATTATTTCATTGCGAAGTGAGGAGGAGTCGCCAATTGCCTGCTGGTTGTTGGCATGCGGCCCTTCAGAGCCAAATGGACGAAACGTGTGCAGTGTTTCTGAAACTGCCGGATCGCGGGCCTTTGGCCCCTCCCTAAGCCTTGAGACGCTTGCTGTTTGCGGATCAGCGACAACGGAAGCCTGCCGCGAGCGCATCTGATGGATTGGTTCAATTTCTTGAGGCAGATGCTCATTTTGGTTAAGCAACCCAGCTATCGTCTGCGAGCGCGCAAATCAAAGGCCTGGCGTTGGGTAATTATGACTGCGCTGCTCACGGTTGTGATTCTGGCAGCCGTTGTCCAAATCGTGCTGGAGCGGGCCAGTCCGATTCTGAAGGGACGCGTAGTGGAGACGTTGCGTACGCGATTTGACAGCGACGTGGAACTGGACAGCCTGCAGGTGAGGCTCGCCAATGGAATCGAAGTGAGCGGCGGTGGTTTGCGCATCTTCCCGAAAAACCATCAGCGGAATGCAGACAGAAATCCGCTGATTGCTGTGGGGCATTTCGAATTCCACGCGCCGGTGTCTGGGTTGTTTTTCAAGCCAACGCATGTGGGCGAGGTAAAGGTAAGCGGTCTTGCAATCAACATACCGCCCGCAAGCCAAAGGCGGAGTGAGGATCAACGCAAGCCGGGCATGGGGAAGCTGAAAATCCGCGTGGATGAGATCGTCTGCGACGACTCGCAATTGGTGATCGGCACGGACAAGCCGGACAAGGATCCGCGCGTTTTTCGGTTGAAACACGTGATATTGAGGGACTTCGGACCAGGCTCCGCTTGGCCCTTTGAAGCGGTTCTCACAAATCCGATTCCAAAGGGAGAAATTCACGCTTCGGGGACATTTGGTCCGTGGGATACGGGGAATCCGGGTGACTCCGCGGTCGATGGGAAGTACCTGTTCGAACATGCCGACTTGAATACGATCAAAGGAATCGGCGGAATCCTGAGTTCTACCGGCACTTTTAGCGGTCAGTTGAACAAGATCGCCGTGCGTGGAGAAACACAGGTTCCGGATTTCTCCTTGGACACGGCGAATCATCCCATGCAGCTTTTGACCAGGTTCGAGGCCGTTGTGGACGGGACGAGCGGCGATACCTACCTGCAAAAGATCGATGCAAAGCTGGGCGAATCGGAGTTTTCGTGCGATGGCGCGGTCGTGGATGTGAAAGGCAAGGGGCACCAGATCGATTTGAAAACGAACGTTCCCCAAGGTCAGATTGCGGATTTTCTCGGTCTTTCGGTGAAAACGAACCCTGCGCCGATGACTGGGTTAATCAGCCTCCAGGCGCAGTTGCATATTGCTCCAGGCAAGGAGAGAGTGAGTCAGAAAATGAAAATGCAGGGCGCATTCACGTTGCGGCGTATCCATTTCACAAACCCCGAGATCGAGGACAAGGTCGATCTGATGAGTCTGCGAGCTCAGGGAAAAACGGATGACCTGAAACCCGGCGCTCCCGACGTAACCTCGAAAATGACAGGAAAGTTCGCAATGCGGAACGGCCAGTTGTTGTTTTCAGGCCTCGATTACACTCTGCCGGGAGGAAACGTTCTTCTGAATGGGCACTATACGATGGATGGCCGGCAATACGAGTTTGTGGGTAAAGTGCGGACCAGGGCGGAGGTTTCTAAGATGGTGGCTTCGAAGTGGAAGAGCGCCTTGCTCACCCCATTGGATCCGCTTCTCCGCAAGCACGGGTGGGGTACGGAGGTGCCAATCAAGGTGTCGTCAGGGAGTGACGGCAAACCTAGGTTTGGCTTCCCGCTTTAACCATTAGCCCAGCCGCTAGTCATATAGCCGCGGATTCAATTTGGATTTGTCGAACAGAGGGTCGAATGCCGTGCAGTGGCTGGCGTTATTTTCCCATCTTGTGTTTGCTGGCGTTGATTGCGGCCCGGGCGTCGCGGTCGGCTTCACGCCGCTTTTCGGTCTCACGCTTGTCCCAGTCCTGTTTGCCTTTGGCAACGGCCAATTCGCACTTTACCCGCCCATTTTTGAAGTAAAGGCGGGTGGGAATGAGCGTATGTCCCTTGATCTGCGTCTTTGCCATGAGCCGACGAACTTCTTCCTTGTGCATCAGCAGCTTACGGGTCCGGGTTTCGTCGTGGTTAGCGATATTTCCGTGGGAATAGGGACCGATATGCAGGTTGAGCAAAAAAGCTTCCCCGTCCTTGACGAGGCCATAGGAGTCCTTGAGATTCGCCTTCCCTTCGCGAATCGATTTGACTTCGGTTCCACGGAGGGCCACGCCGGCCTCGAATTTTTCAAGCAGAAAATAGTTGTGGCTGGCGACACGATTGTGCGCGGCGTCGCGCTGCCCGGAGGCAACCGGGTCCCGTGGCACGGCCTTTTTCTCAGGTCCGGTGCGGTCAGGCGGTACGATAGTGTGGCTGCTTTGGCGCGGCATTGGGGAAATTCCCTTAGACTTTTATCGTAGCATCGCAATGCTTTAGCGGAACCTGGGTCGACGTATCCACGAGTCGGCTTGCCCAATGGCCCTTTCGCCGGGAGAGGTCCAAAACTTCGGAATACTGTAACCTTGATTCCGCTCTTAACCCCCATATTGCAGTGGGGCTTTGCTAGAATGGGGCATCGTTTTGGTAGGATTCACCAATATTGGAAGTTCCGTAAATGCTAGCGTCGAAAGGCCCATGGTCTTCCCCTGCGGGTTTGACGCAGAAGACCAGTCCTTGCACGCGCTTGGGAGTCCGATGAAAAGCCGCTTAGAATCTACGGCCCCCTCTGTATCAATCCGCTCGAAAATCCGATTCTGGATCGTCGCAGCCGCAGTGTTTGCTCTTCTTGGCGCAGGTTCACTTAGTGTGCTCGCCCAGTCCGCCCAGACCTACTACAAAAGGGGCCAGGCTGCGGAGGCGATCGACGACTTTGATAATGCTTATCAGAACTTCCAGAAAGCCTACACGCTGTCGCCCAAGAACGAGGTGTATCGCACCGCCTACTACCGCGTGCGATTTACCGATGCTTCGATGCACGTGACCAAGGGCCGCAATCTCGCGGCCAGCGGCGATGAACAGGGTGCATTGGTCGAACTCCTGCGCGCCAGTGAAATAGATCCCAGTAACGAAGCTGCGCAACAGGAGATCGCCAAAATCCGCTCGCTTCACGGACAACGGCCTGTTCAAAGCAGCAATCCCATGAATGCGCGTACAGAAGAAGAGGTCGGAACCATCGGGTCGCCGGCGCAACTAACGCCGATGACCAACGATCCTCTTTTGCTGCACATGTCAGAAGATTCGAAAGTCGTTTACCAGGCCATCGGCAAGGCTGCCGGTATCAACGTTCTTTTCGATCCCGACTACATCTCCAAGCGTATTCAGGTTGATCTCAACAACGTATCTTTACTCGACGCGCTGCGTATCGTTGGAACCCTCTCTGGAACCTTCTGGCATCCGATCACGCAAAACACCATCTTTGTGGCGCAGAATTCACGCTCCAAGCGCGCCGAGCTCGACGAGCAGGCTGTGCAGACCTTCTACCTTGCGAATGCCTGGCAGCAGAACGACTTGAATGACGTGCAGACCGCGCTGCGCAACGTAATGCCGAACGCCAAGGTCTACGGTGTAGCCAGCCAGAACGCGATCGTGATGCGCGCAACGCCTGACGAACTCTTGCTTGCGCAGAAGCTCGTCAACGATCTTGATAAGGCAAGGCCCGAAGTCGTGGTCGATATCGCAGTTCTCGAGGTGAGCAAAAACTGGGAGCGTAACCTCGGCATCACGTGGCCGGGCAGTGTCAGCGTCGCTCTGCAGCCTCCGTCCGCGACGAGTAGCAGCACCACTACGTGCCCGACCGGAAGTACCAACTGTACCCCGAGTACAACCACGAATAATCTGACGCTATACAACCTGGCGCATCTGAACTCCAACGAGTTCGCGGTCAATGTATCCACAGTTACCGCCAACCTCTTGCTTACCGACAACAATACAAAGATTCTTCAGAACCCCCGCATCCGCGCGGCCGACCAACAAAAGGCGAGTCTGAAGATCGGCTCGCGTATTCCGATCGCGACCGGTTCATACCAGACCGGCGCCGCAACTGCGCTGGTCAGTTCGCTCGTGAACACCCAGTTCCAGTACCAGGACGTCGGCGTGAACATTGAAGTGACGCCGACAGTGCATTTCGATCGCGATGTCACCCTCAAGGTAAAGATCGAAGTGACTGCGCAGAGCGGCTCAGTGACGATCAGCGGCGTTACCGAACCAATTCTTAGTCAGCGTGTAGCCGAGCAGACGATCCGCCTGCGCGAAGGCGAAGCCAATATCCTCGGAGGCATTCAGGAGCAGCAGATCCAGGACAATTGGAGCGGCATTCCGGGGCTAAGCTCGATTCCGATTCTGCGTTATCTCTTCGGTTCGAAAGACAAGATTCGTCAGGACGATGAGATTGTCTTCCTGGTTGTGCCCCACGTGGTTCGTTCGCAGGATCTGACGCCTTCCAACCTGCAAAGGGTTGATACCGGTCCGGGAACGCAGTCTGTCGAATTGCGTCATACTTCTGCCACCGTCCCGCAACCCGCAGTTCCGATGCCACCAGGCGGCAGGGGACAAGCGGCAGGGCTTGGTCCAGTGCCCGGAACGAGCGCGGAGGCAGCAGCGCCCGCAGCGCTCGCCCAGATGCGCGAAGCCGCCAATGCAAGTGGCGCAGCGGCTGATGTTAGCCGCGCTGTGGCCAATGGCAACCCGCCGCCGGACTCGACTGCTCCGGGCGGCAAGGTCAACCTGATGTTGAATTCGCCGGGAACGGTGATCAGTGGCACCACGTTCCAGGTTCCAGTGGTTCTGACGGGCGGAACGGATGTTTCCTCCGTGCCTTTGCAGATTCAATATGATCCTTCGAAGATGAGCCTGGTGAACGTCGGCGACGGCGACCTGTTGAATCGCGACGGACAGATCGTGTCGATGGCCCATCGCGACGATGGTCCCGGGAACCTTACTTTGAATGTTTCGCGTCCGCCTGGAGCTCCCGGCGTGAGCGGAGCAGGGGTGGTCTGCGTCTTAACATTTCAGGCGACGGCCAAAGGTCAAAGCGACGTGAGCATCACGCGTGCCGGAGCGATGAGCAGCGCAGGCAAGCCTTTGCAGGCTCAAACCTCGCAAGCCACAATCGTTGTGCAATAGGAGTGTCAAACCGATGAGGGCGATGCGGCCATTCCGGAAACATTCGGAGCGCGGCCTGACGCTGGTCGAGTTGATCGTCACTGTGGCGATCCTGTCGATCTTGGCGTCGGCGGCTATCCCCATCGCCAGGTTCAAAGTCCAACGGGACAGGGAGCGCGAACTCCACCGCGATTTGTGGGAGATGCGCGATGCCATCGACCACTACAAGGACGCTGCAGATAAAGGCGCAATCCAGACCAAGGTGGACAGCCAGAATTATCCACCCGACCTCGAGACGCTGGTTAACGGCGTCGATATCCAGGGCAAGAAGGTCAAATTTCTTCGCCGGATTCCCGTTGATCCAATGACAGGAAAGGCCGAGTGGGGATTGCACTCCATGCAGGATGACCCCAAATCGGATTCGTACGGTGGGCAAAGCGTTTTCGATGTGTACTCAAAGTCGACGGGCACGGCCCTCGATGGGACTAAATACTCCGAATGGTAGTTTGTCCGGAATAAGAAATGGCTTTTCGGAAAGGGACTTCAGAGGTAACGTTTCCGGAAAGATAGCCACGATCGAAAGATAAGAGTGTAGGAGAATAGAGATACAGATGCGCAGCAGAAGAAAACAGGAATCCGGCTTCACGTTAATGGAGCTGATGATCGTCATGATGATCATTGGCATCCTGACGACGCTTGCCATTCCGAGTTTCAATGCTGCCATTAAATCTGCGCGGGAAGCAGTGCTCAAGGAAGACTTGCGCGTCATGCGTTCCGCCATTGATTCCTACACCATGGATAAACAGAAAGCGCCTCAATCGCTCGATGACCTGGTGCAGGAAGGGTATCTCAAGGTCATCCCCAAAGATCCGATGACGCAATCAAGCGAATCATGGGTCACTGACGTCAGTGACTCGCTGCACACACTCGATCAAACCGACCCAGGTATCGACGACGTGCATTCCGGTTCGCAAGAGTCAGGATCTGACGGGCAGCCTTACTCCACGTGGTAAGCGCGAGAGGATTAAGAATGGCTCGGAAATCGATTGGGTTGTTTTTGCTGTTGTGTTCCGTAGTGGGCAGTGCGTACTGTGCCGAACCGACCAAAACCATCACCATCAAAGTATTCGATGGTAAGTCAGGACATCCCGTCGTACCGACAGGATTTCAGGTGCGGGTCGATCACCAGACCATGTTGCATCCCGACTGGGTGAAGCAGAACGAGGATGGCACCTCCGAACTTACCATTCCCGCGGATACGGCAGTCGTGGCTCTGCACCTTGCCTACGACAATTCCATGGAAATCTACGTACACTGCGACGCTGACAAAAATGCTTTTGGTGATGTCTGGTATCGCGCGCCGGAAATTGCTTCGAAAGGCTTTGTCGCCTCAAATGGTTGCGCGAAGGCCAAGGAAAACGAAAAGTTCAAAACGACGGCGGCGCCGGGTGAACTAATCTTGTTTGTACGCCAGAAGAACTTGAAGGAACGCTTTAGTGGCGAGCAATGATCGCACCGGAGGGCTAGCGGTTGGAGAAACTCTCTTTTTTCGCCCCCTCCGCAGCCATAGGCTCCTTGCAGCTTGAGGCCTATCGTTTCTATTATTCCCTGACGCGCACGGCGGAAGTTGCATCCACAAGTAGTCAAGCCGCCGAACCGAATCTTGGTGGAAATCTTCTTTATGCTGGGGAACTCGATCCGCGAACCTGTGCCTCGGTGATTGCGGGAAACGTTGCCGGCTGCGCCACCCTCTCAGCCACTGCGGATCTGGCAGCGCAGAAACAGGCCATTCGCGAAGGTATAGTCGATTTTCTCGTCACATCGCTTGATGAGGCACTGCGGATTTTGAAGAACGAAATCCGCAAAAAGGCCACAGTAGCGGTTTGTGTTGGATTGGCGCCATCTGACGTCGAGCGCCAGATGTTAGAGCGTGGGGTTCTGCCTGACCTGGTGTTTTCAGTGCGTGGCGGAGAACACACCGCAATGCAATTTGGCTTCAATTCACGCGAGATTCAACTTGTTCCGCCCGATCGCAACCAGGCACTTCTAGAGTGGCACGTAGCGCAGGCGCCGCTGCGCTGGATGACCAAGCTCGATGCAATCGCGCTTGAATGCCTTCAATCTGATCTGTGGGCTCATCGATGGATTCGCCTGTCCCCGCGTTATCTTGGCCGCAGCGCTCAAGGGCAGCGAACGCTTTATTGCGATTCGGAATCGGCCAATTCGATTGTTGAAAGATTTGGCGCTGCAGTGCAAAGTGGCGCCATTGGCACTGAAGTTTCAGCTAGCCTGATGATCGGCGGCGAGACAAAAGTATTTCGCTTGTCTTCGAATGGATCTGCCTGGATTCGCTGTTAGGAACCGGCGGCCTCAATGCGATTCCAGAGCTCCTTCACACCGGCTCCGGTTTTTGCCGAGACTGGCAGCACTTCGCTCAGATCCAATGCAGTTTTGATCGCGAGAAGGTTTCGCGTGCGTGCGTTGCCACTGAGCCGATCGATCTTCGTAGCTACCACCAGAAATTCCCGGCCGGCATGTCGCAGCCAGTCGACGAGCTTCCCGTCGTTTGGCTGAGGAGGGATGTTGGAGTCCACGAGACAGATGCAAAGCTTCAGCGTCTGGCGTTCCGCAAGATAAGGGTCAATGAACTTCGGCCATTCCGCCGAAATTGATTTCGAGATTTTCGCATAGCCGTAACCCGGAAGATCAGCAAAAATCAATTTGGGCTGCTGTCGCGGATCGAGCAGCGCGAAGAAGTTGATGGCGCGGGTGCGACCCGGCGTCTGCGAAACCTTGGCAGCTTTCTCGCCCACCAGCGAATTGAGCAAGCTTGATTTGCCGACATTTGAGCGGCCGAGAAATGCGATCTCCGCCACCGTCGGTGCAGGGAATTGGGCCGCATCGAGGGCCGAGAGCAGAAATTGCGGGTTGTAGCGCAGCAGCGGCATTCAAATCTCAGTCTCTCGTCTCACAACTTGCGAGTCTCGCATTTTCTTGAGGATACAGGATTGTGCTCTTTACAGATATGGCACCGTTCAGCCTGCCGCAACATGTGCAAAGAATGTTCGGTGACGAATGACCGCATAATCTAAATACGCGCACCAAAACCTGCCCTATACTGGTTCCACCTTTCAGGCTTTTTGGGAGCTGATATGCACACTTTCGTTGCCATTTTCCTATTGGCTGCGTCTGCCAATGGGCCACTCGTCCATACCGTGAACTTTGCGGAACCTCCAGTCACGCATCCAGCGCTCGTCAAGACTCCTAAAGGCCCCAACGGCCTCTCGCTCTTTAATGAGAAAGGCGAAAAAGTTGCCGAGTGTGGCAAGAAGGGCGATACGTTTTCAAACTGCAAGGTCGAGAGCGGCTTCACGTTCGACGACGTGATGAACGCATGGGTCCACGCCCTGCAGGAAATGCAGAAGTAGGAACAAAAACGGGAAGGCGGCGGCCTTCCCGTTCTTGCTGCACTCACCTTGCGTTGGTGCGCCTCTATTTCGTCATCGAGAATTACTGACGCGCAACCTGCCCGCTTACAACATCCGCTGGCGGAACTGCGGTCATCACCTCTGCTGCGTCTGGCACTGTCGCCGGAAGCGGGCTCTCAAGCGCCAGCGCGAGCACTTCATCCATCGTGTCGACAAAGTGCAGTTTCATTGAGTTCTTGATGTTGTCCGGCAATTCGGCAACGTCTTTCTCGTTTGCCTTGGGCAGGATTGTCTCGAAGATTCCCGCTCGCAGTGCAGCCAGCAGCTTCTCCTTCAATCCACCAATCGGCAGCACTTTTCCACGAAGCGTAATTTCGCCGGTCATGGCGATGTCGCGCCGTACGGGAATCTTCGCCAGCGCGCTTGCAAGAGCAGTCGCCATGGTGATGCCGGCCGAGGGGCCGTCCTTTGGAATCGCCCCTTCCGGTACATGCAGGTGCAGGTCAACGTTGCGATAGAACTCGCGACTAAGACCCAAGGCCTGCGCGCGTCCGCGAATGTAGGCGAGAGCAGCTTGCGCTGACTCCTGCATCACGTCGCCGAGCTGGCCGGTGATGGTGAGCTTGCCCTTGCCGTCGAGCACCGTGACTTCGGTAGTAAGAATGCTGCCGCCCACTTCGGTCCAGGCAAGACCGGTGACCAGGCCCACTTCGCTCTTCTCATGCACTTCGGAATCGCGGTAGCGTGCCACGCCGAGAAACTCAGTGATGCTCGCGCCGCTGATCTCTTCCTTGTGCTTGGCGCCCTTCTTGACCACCCGCCGCGCCACCTTGCGGCACACATTGCCGATTTCGCGCTCGAGGTTGCGGACACCGGCCTCGCGCGTGTAGTTGCGAATAATTTCGAGAATCGCATCATCGCTGAAGACGACGTTTTTGTCGTTCAATCCCGTCTGTTCGCGTTGCTTCTTCACCAGGTACTGCTTGGCGATTTCGAGTTTCTCCTGTTCGGTGTATCCCTGCAGGCGAAGCACTTCCATGCGATCCTGCAGAGGTGCTGGAACGGTGTGCAACACATTGGCCGTGGCTACGAACAGCACTTGCGACAAGTCGTAATCAACGTCAAGATAGTGATCCTGGAAGGTGGTGTTCTGCTCCGGATCCAGAACCTCCAGCAGCGCCGACGCCGGGTCGCCGCGGAAATCCGAAGCCATCTTGTCCACTTCGTCGAGCAGGAAGACCGGATTTTTAGTGCCTGCGCGCTTCATGTGCTGGATGATCTGGCCGGGCAATGCGCCGATATAGGTGCGGCGATGGCCGCGGATCTCGGCTTCGTCGCGGACACCGCCAAGAGAGAGCCGTACAAACTTCCGTCCCGTGGCCTTGGCGATCGACATACCGAGAGAAGTCTTGCCTACACCCGGAGGTCCGACGAAGCAGAGGATCGAGCCTTTTGGATTCTTGACGAGCTGCCGCACGGCGAGAAATTCGAGAATGCGTTCCTTGATCTTCTCGAGGCCGTAGTGGTCTTCATTCAGGACCTTTTCAGCAAAATCAATCGAGCGTGTTTCCTTCGACTTTTTCTTCCACGGCACCGCGAGCAGCCAGTCAATGTAATTGCGGCTGACGGTCGACTCCGCCGACATGGGCGGCATGGCCTCAAGCTTTTTGAGTTCCTGTATTGCTTTCTCGAGCGTTTCCTTTGGCATGCCGGCGGCTTCAATTTTCTTGCGCAGTTCGTCGAACTCGCTCTTTTCGCCGCGGCCCAACTCTTTCTGGATCGCCTTGATCTTTTCGTTGAGGTAGTACTCTTTCTGCGCGCGCTCCATCTGACGCTTTACGCGTGACTGAATGTTGCGATCAAGGTCAAGTTTCTCGATCTCGATATCGAGCACGTCTGCGATGCGCGCCAGGCGAGTGGCGGGATCGAAGATTCCCAGCAGTTCCTGCTTTTCTTCAATTCCGAGTTGAAGATTCGCGGCGATTGTGTCGGAAAGCTTTGCCGGCTCATCCATGCGCACGGTGGCGATGATGGTCTCGTAATTCAAAGATTGCTGCAGTTTGACATACTGCTCAAACAACGAGGTGACCCGCTGCATCAGTTGCTCAACTGCAGGTGTCATTTCAAAATCTGTTTTGCCGGTGCGCACCGTGGCCACAAAGAAGCCGTCGCGATCATTCACTTCGACGGACTTTGCCCGCTCCACGCCCTCAACAAGCACCTTGATATTGCCGTCGGGCATTTTCACGCTCTGAACGATGTTGCAGATGGAACCGACCTGGAAGATCTCCTTGGCTTTTGGCTCATCAATCGAAGCATCGTGCTGTGTGGCGAGAAAAATCTTGCGATCCCCATTCAGAGCTTCTTCCAGCGCGCGAACGCTGGACAGACGGCCGACCACAAACGGAGTCATCATGTAGGGGAAAATCACCATGTCCCGAATGGGCATCATGGGAAGTTTGCGCGGCTCGTTCTTTTCTTTCGTAGCAGTCATAAAAGCACCATGGGTCTTAGACGCACGACCGAGCCCCAGGACTCAGGTCCACCGCGCCTTGTTGGGATTGTACAGCGGATTCATCAGAGAAGGGGAAACCAAACGCTCATACGCTCAAAGGCCACATCGACTATGTGATGTGACCTTTGAGTATATAAAAACCGATTTGGCAATAAATTATCCGGCCTTCTCAAGCAGGCACAGCGACAGATCGCGGCGCTCGACCATATCCTTGGTAATTTCCAGATCGCGCACCTTCTTGTTGCTGGGCAGGTGATACATCAAATCGAGCATCAGTTCTTCGAGAATCATGCGCAGGCCGCGCGCTCCAACCTTGCGCGCCAGGGCCTCGCGGGCAATCGCTCCGATGGCATCCGGCGTGAAGTGCAGTCGAACGTTTTCAAATTCAAGCAGGCGCTGATACTGCTTTACGATCGCATTGCGCGGTTTGGTCAGGATTTCAACCAGAGCAGCTTCGTCGAGTTCATCGAGAATGCCCATGACCGGCAGACGGCCGACAAACTCGGGAATCAGGCCATACTTAATGAGGTCCTGCGGTTCGGTCTTGCGCAGCAACTCGGTGTCGCGATGAGAACGCGTTGTCGCCGCATCGGCCTCTGCATCGACGGCCTTGAAGCCGAGAGCCTTCTTGCCGATGCGCCGCCCCACTACGCGCTCCAGGCCAACGAACGCGCCGCCACAGATGAACAGGATGTTCGTAGTGTCGACGGCGGTGAATTCCTGGTGCGGATGTTTGCGTCCACCCTGCGGCGGAACGTTGGCAACTGTGCCTTCGAGAATTTTGAGCAGCGCCTGCTGCACGCCTTCACCGGAGACATCGCGGGTAATCGACGGATTTTCGTCCTTGCGGCCAATCTTGTCGATTTCGTCGATGTAGATAATGCCCTGCTGCGCGCGCGTCACATCGCCATCGGCTGCCTGCAGCAGTTTGAGGATGATGTTTTCCACGTCCTCGCCAACGTAGCCGGCTTCCGTCAGAGTAGTCGCATCCACGATGGCGAAGGGAACGTCGAGCATCTTGGCCAGGGTATGCGCCAATAGAGTCTTGCCGGAACCGGTAGGCCCCACAAGCAGGATGTTCGATTTGGCAAGTTCCACTTCGTTGTTGCGCATGCGATTCATCTGCACGCGCTTGTAGTGGTTGTAGACCGCAACTGCCAGCTTCTTTTTGGTCTGGTCCTGCCCGATTACGTAGTCGTCGAGGAAGCTTTTCACTTCCTGCGGCTTCGGCAGGTGGCCCGCAGCGGTCGCCGGATGTGCGGCATCTCCCCGGTCGTCTTCAAGAATGGAGTTACAAACAGCGACACACTCATCGCATATGTATGCCCGTGGATAGTCGCTGGGCGACGAGATCAACTTCGCTACAGCGTCCTGCGACTTGTGGCAGAACGAACACCGCAGCGCTTCTTCAGGTCCCGTGCGCGTTTTCATTGTTTGCTCCCCTTGGCCTCACGAATTTTATTCCGCTAACTGTTGTGCGGCCGCTAGGTGCGGGGCCGGTCGATAATTTCGTCGATAATTCCGTATTCCTTGGCCTGATACGAATTCATGATGAAGTCGCGTTCCACGTCGCGTTCAATACGGTCGAGCGGCTGGCCCGTGTGCTTCGCCATCAGCGTGTTCGTGATCTCGCGAATACGGAGAATCTCGCGTGCATGAATATCGATATCCGTTGCCTGACCGCTGAGCCCTCCCATCGAAGGCTGGTGGATCAGGATGCGCGAATTGGGCAGAGCGAACCGTTTGCCCTTGGTACCGGCAAGCAGAAGGAAAGCACCCATGCTGGCTGCCTGGCCAATGCAGTAAGTCACCACGTTGTTCCGTATGAACTGCATCGTGTCATAGATTGCCAGCCCGGCTGTGATGGACCCCCCGGGAGAATTGATGTAGAGCTGTACGTCTTTCTCTGGGTCTTCACCGGAGAGAAACAACATTTGAGCAACGATGAGATTGGCTACCTGATCATCGATCGGCGTGCCGAGGAAAATGATGTTATCGCGAAGCAGACGGGAATAAATGTCGTAGGCGCGCTCGCCGCGACTCGTCTGCTCAACCACCATGGGAACTAATGCCATTCGAGTTTTGTCCCTCGCGGGGTTATGCCCCGCCACCGGGGTATTCCCCGTCCTTATTTGATGGCCGCGAGGTCCGGTGTGGTGCAAATACCGGTCCGCACGGCGTTTTGGCCAACTCAACTGCTACGCAGGCAATCTCTCGTAAAGCAAATTCGCGGTTCTTTCCCTCTTCAATTGTTCACGGATTCTAGCTAGCCCACCGTCGTCAGTCAAACGCTGGCGGAGGGTTTCGTAGGGTTCGCGTGACTGAAGTGCAGCCAATTGTAATTCTTTGTCGAGGTCCTCGTCGCTAACCGTAACCCCTTCTTTTTCAGCAATCCGGTCCATCAGGATGTTGGCCTTGGCCTCGGCAACCGCGGAATCCCGCTGGGCGCCGCGCAACCGGCTGAAATCCAGCTTGCGCATCTGCTCAGGATTCATTCCCTGGGCTGCAAGGGCCCGCAATCCCCGCTCCAGACGGGCGTCAATCTGGTCTTGCACAAGGCTTTCCGGAACCGGGAACTGATATTTCTCAACCAGGGCAGCGAATAGCCGATCCTTGGTCTCAGCCTCGAGGCTGCGGCGCTTGCGGCTGGCCAGGTGCTCTCGGACACGAGACTCCAGATCGTCCAAACTTTCGTAATTGCCCAGCTCCTTCGCGAACTCGTCATTGAGCTCGGGAAGAGTCCGCTTCTTGATGCCCTTGACGGTCACATCGTAGGCAACGGTCTTGCCCTGAAGCCTGGCTTCGGGATAATCGGGCGGATAGATGACCTCAGCCTGCAACTCCTGCCCAGGCTTTGCGCCACGCAACACTTGCGTGAATGCGTCCACTGTATCCTTGCCGCCGACTTCAACCAGCGAGTCTTCGCCGTGGATCGGAGCAGCCTCGGCATCGTCCGACAGCCTGCCGTTATAGGAAATCTCGGCCCAGTCACCGTCCACAATGGTGCGGTCTTCTTCCACCGGCTCAACCACTGCACGCGAATCGCGCAGCTGAGCGATCTCATGGGCGAACTCTTCGTCCGTCACATCGACGGATGGTTTATCCACGACAACCTGTTCGTACCCCTCGATCGAGACGTCCGGCAGGTATTCGAACACTGCCTTGACGTGCAGAGGTTGGCCTTCATCGATTGTCAGTTCCGTCACCTGGGGCTGCCCAACCGGACGAATCCCAAGTTCGCGGACGCCGTTGCTGAAACGTTCCGGCAGCAAACTGTCAATAACTTCTTTGCGAATCTCGCTTGCGAACCGGCGGCGTATGACTGCTTCGGGAACCTTGCCCGGCCTGAAACCAGGCAGCTTCGCGTACTTCTGATAGTTGCGCGTGACGTTGCGGAAGGCTTTGGATACTTCTTCTGCGGGAACGTCGAGCACCAGTTCGCGGGTGCACTCCGGATTCAGTACCGGCCCCTGTTGATGCTCATGGGGTTGATGCTCGTGGGTGTGATCGTGGTCGTGGCCTTCGTGGCCGTGAGATTCCTCGGGTGTATCCGAGGTAGGATTCGTTTCGAGAGTATCAGCGGTGCTCAACGTTTTGCCTTCCGGGCGCGACAAGCGCCAGATATTACTGCTACAGCGGGCTGTCGCCGGAGGGTAACAGCGTCGTGTGGCGGGGGGATTGCCTCATTTCATGGTAAGAGGGTTTGCAGGGGCGGTCAAACCGGCCAGGCCGCGAGAGGGGCCTTCTGCACCGTGGAAGTCACGTTACTGCTCAGACACCTCTGGTTTTCGCACATAGGGCAAAAACCGCGGGTGGGCGGCGCCGCACTCGGAATAGTGCATTCGGGCCTCATTCAGGCTCAGTTCGCCATTTACGGTGTTGCGGACCTCGGAGGCATCAGCATCCTCCTGACCATCGTCCTCCCACCAGCAGACCGGACATAGGGCGAGGGCGTTTGGCGCCTCAAGTGTCCTGTGCCCGCAGCAGGGGCATCGAAAAAGAACCGTTGCCGTCCCCATGCGAAGATTGACGGATTTTCAGGGGCGGTGGTTTACAGGTTGTCTTCGCATCATCGACAAAGCTGGTGTTGCCTCTTCTGCCTTTGCCATCCAGATACCGAAGGCCAGGACCTGTAGAATCGGGGCCGCAGGGGGAATCCGATAAACATGATGTCTGCTCTAAGTTTTCGTCGCTCGCGTTTGTTCATCTCAGCATGCATGGTGGCGTTGTTCTCTTCCTCTCTTTCAAGCGTGCGAGCCGAAGATATCCAACCGCTCAAGGTTGCGATTGTCGGCCTTGAGCACGGTCACGTCGAAGGCTTTCTGGGGCAGTTGCCGAAGCACACTGACGTTCAATTAGTCGGCATCGCGGATGACGACACCGCGCTCTGGCAGAAGTACGGAAAGAAATACTCTTTGCCCGACACCATCTTTTATAAGAGCGAAGCCAGCATGATCGAGCGGACTCGACCACAGGCCGTGCTGGTATATACCTCGATCGGCGAGCATCGCCACGCCATCGAGATCGCCGCGCAATACGGCGTCTCAGTGATGGTGGAGAAGCCTCTCACCATCTCACTTGACGACGCGCTCGCCATTCGGCGGATTGCGCGGGAGCACAAGATCCACGTGCTGGTGAATTACGAGACAACCTGGTACGCGAGCAACAAGGCAGCCTACGACGAGGTCCACGAGAACCGCATCGGCGAGGTTCGGCGGGTCGTTGTTCATGACGGACACCAGGGGCCGAAGGAAATCGGCGTGCCCCCCGAGTTTCTGAAGTGGCTGACTGATCCTGCACAGAACGGTGCGGGAGCGCTCTATGACTTTGGCTGCTATGGCGTCGACCTGATGACGTGGCTGATGCACGGTGAAACCCCGCTGACCGTTACTGCCGTGGTGAATCAGGATAAGCCGCAGCTTTATCCGCACGTCGATGATGACGCGACGATTGTTCTTCAATATCCGCGAGCGCAGGCGGTTATCCAGGCTTCGTGGAACTGGCCGTTCGGCCGGAAGGACATGGAGGTCTACGGCGCGACGGGTTACGCCATTACGGTAGCCTCCGATCAAATTCGCATTCGGCACGAGCATGATTCTGCAGAGCAGACGACCACCGCTCCGTCGCTGCCTGCACGCGAGCGTGATTCACTGGCGTATCTTACGGCGGTCCTTCGCGGGCAGATCGAACCGAAAGGCGATCTCACGGCGCTTGATACCAATGTGATCGTGATGCAGATTCTGGATGCGGCGCGCGAATCGGCTAGGACCGGACGCAGCATTAAGCTCACAAAACTTGGAGATTGAGAGCCCCCGAAATTCTGAATATTTATGTTGTCAAGCACGCCCGAGTCACCTGGTGCCCCAACCTATACATTCCAAACGCCAAATTCTCTACGCGGTTCTGCAGGTAATTTAGTTCATTTAGGGCACAATCATGTGGACCGCGAAATGTTCACTCCGCGAATGAGGAGGAGGAATAGGGGGTACCCCCACCCCCCCTAAAAAATTTGCGGTTTTCCACAAAAAGTTTGCAGGAAATTCGACGCTGGAAGTACGACCGATTTAGTCGGCCAATGGGTAGGTTGACGAAAGAGCTGTTTCTGGCTCGTCCACGATCCATTCTCGATCGCAACTGAGCGCAACTACCGAAGCTGCGCGGAACTACTGAATTTGTAAGCCTGAGCGGAGCGCAACCGAGGTCTGCGGCAAATCGTTTCCTATACTGACTCAGGGAGAACACCACAAGCATGGAAGTCTGGCCTGCATTCTTTCTGGCATTTAGCGCACTGCTCCCGCTCATCAATCCGGTGGGTTCTGCCCTGGTGTTTCTGGGCCTTGTGGGAAGCGCTCCGCCAGCGGTCTACCGCGATCTTGCTCGCCGCATTGCCATCAGTAATGTTGTCTTCCTCGGAATCTTCGAGCTTCTCGGTTCCGCCATTCTCCACTTCTTTGGCATTTCTCTTCCGATTGTCCAGTTTGCGGGCGGCATTGTGATTGCTGCGATGGGTTGGGGCGTTCTCAATCAGAGTCAGTCCGCAGCGAGTGCAGGCAAAGAAGGGGAATACAGCGATCAGGGCGCTGAAAGATTCAAAACTCTAAGCGAAAAAATCTTTTATCCCTTCACATTCCCCATCACGTCTGGCCCCGGCACTCTGGTTGCGATGCTGACCCTGAGCGCTCACGTCTCAGGACACACTGTAACGTCCCACGTCCTCAGTCATCTCGGCGTCTTCCTCGCCGTAGTAGTCTTGAGCGTCGTGGTCTACTTCTGCTACGCCTACGCGCCCAAGATCACCAGCAAGATTTCCCCCTCAACGGCATTTGGCGTTTTGCGCGTGGTAGCTTTCATTCTGTTCTGCATCGGTGTTCAGATCGCGTGGAACGGCCTCTCTTTTCTTTTGAAAGCCCTGCTTCATGGATCGGTGGGCACCGCATGAAGCATCAGAAGGAAGCAAAGACGTGCGCGCATATTCGCGGATGTGCGCAGCGAATGGGAAATGGTGAACACAAACGATGACGCCGATGAGATGGGTTGCGGTCAGCACCCTTTTGCTGGCTCTGGTCCTACGCCTTTCGAGTCGTTACGTGGCTTTTGGATGGGCATATGCCGTATCACCGGGAGAGCATCGCGGCTACTCAATCTCCGGCCCGCTCTTCTGGGTCCTTCTCGTTGTGGGCGCAATCCTGATGGCTGTGAGTTTCTTCTCTCGCGCTCGTCGCTGAGTGCGAGACCGTGGTGGACACAAAATCGTCGGCCCGAATCTCGTTGAGACTCGGGCCGATGGTTGATCGAACGGTGCGATGTCTTTACGGAACGAACACCTTGATGCGGACGTGCCACTTGGTGCTTTGGCCGGGCTTGAGTGTGACCATGCCTGTATCCATGGAGCCCCATGCCTTGCTGAAGGGATCGGCAAAGTTGAATTGATCTTCGATGGCGACAAAGTTCTTGGCGGGCGGCGCGTAGGCCTGGATGGTTTTGATCTCGGGCGAAACGCCTTCGATCTTCACTCCATACTTGGCAGCCGGATCGGTTAACGTCACGGTGACCACGCCGTTCTTCCAGTCGAGGTGGCTCCAGTTGTCGTCATAGAAGTTTTTGTCGAGCGGCTTGCCGCCTTCCGCGCGAAGATCCCATTGTCCGCTGACGGGCACGAGCTTGCCGGTCGGGAAGACATTGTCATAGCCGTCAACGGTGGCCAGCATCGAAGCGGGAACATGCAGGCGAGCCTGGGTGCGGTCGCCGGATGGAATGTTGAAGTACGGATGCCATCCAATGGCCATGGGCTCTGACTCGGTGCCCACGTTGTGCGCTACGACCACGGCGTCCACGGCGTCGGCGGTGAGGGTGATGGTGAAGTCCAGATCGGTCTTCGAGAGCCAGTGGCCGCCAAAGTCGCCGGCATGGATTACGCCAGTGACTTCCTTGCCGCCGGGGATGGCCTTCTCAGTTACGTTGTCAGTCCGCGACTTCAAGATCAACCCGTGCATGGCGTGCCGTTCTGCACCGGGCAGCTTGCCGATATTGTTTGCAGGCAGCGTGATGGTGTGTCCCTGCCACTCGGTGGTGAGGGTCTTGCCGTCTGCGGATAGCTTGCCGCGAATGCGGTTGGGATAGGGAACGAGGAACGCTGACCCCAGTCGATAGGCGAGATCGCCGTTGGCGTTGTCGTCCTCATCCAGCATCTTTTTCGCACCTGCCGCGTCGGGCGATGCGAGCACGTCGACATTTCCGCGGCCAGGAAAATTGGCTGTGATCTGGAGCAGTTCCATGCCCCGCCCGGGCATGACCGTGACGCTAGTCAGCTCCGGCTTGGTCTTGCTGGTTGCGGTGCGCGTGAGGGTGACAATCTTCTGTCCGCCGATCTCGGGTGCAGTCTGGGCTTGAGCGCTCATGCCTACCAAGCTTGCCACAGCGACGGGAAGTACGAACGAAAGAACACAGTTACGAACAAAAGGCTTCATCTCGATCCATCCCTGAAAATGCAATTCGGATTTCCCGAAAGGCTCAGCGGCCGGAGATTCCCGGCGCATGTAAGCGTATTCCGGAAGCGGCCTCATTCTACGACATCCCGCGCCAGCGAGAACCGAATGAAATGGATTGGGCAGTGCCGTGGCAGAGGAAGGAAGAACCTGGAAGCGATCAATTTCTGCATGTTACCGGCAATGACGAAGCGCGGGCATCTTGCTTATCAATGGTAACCACGGGGTAACGGGAAATGGTGATATTGCAGGGAGTTGAATTGGGGATACAATTCCAGCGAATCAGTACAATCTCTGTCGCTCGAATTTTCAGTTGCTCGGCTCGTCGTCAAACGTACCGCCTCGTCGGGGAAATCCCCGAGAAAGGTTCCTGGTCAGAAATATGCGTCCCCTGTTTAGGCTGGCTCTCTTCTGTTTCACTCCGTTGCTTGCTGGTTTATCGTCTGTGGCACAGAACCCGATCTCGAAACCGCTGATTACAGAGAAAGTGAATGAAAGTCAGTTGGTGAGGTTGAAGGGCAACACGCCTCCCGCGGCCTTGGCTGCCAACGATCGTGGCAGTGTTAGTCCCAGTTTGCCGATGACGGGCATGGTCCTGGTATTGCATCGCAGCCCTGAGCAGCAGGCGGCCTTTGACGCATTTGTGGCCAGCCAATATGACGCGACTTCTGAGAATTATCATCGCTGGCTTGATCCGGCAGAGGTTGGAGAAAGATTCGGTCCCGCGCTCGCCGACATTGCGACGGTTTCCTCGTGGCTGGCCAGCCACGGCTTTTCGGTGGACGAGGTTTCGAAGGATCGCATGACGATTCTGTTTAGCGGCAGCGCCGCCCAGGTGCAGGCGGCATTCCACACCGAGATTCATAATCTTCTCGTCAAGGGCGTTCCGCATATCGCCAACATGAGCGATCCGCAGATTCCCATGGCGCTGGACCCTGTAGTCCTTGGGCCGAAGGCGCTGCACAACTTCACTCCGAAGCCGTTGCATCGGACCGGAGCCGCAGTCAGGCTAGATCCGGAAACGGGTAAGTGGGAACGGCGACCGGCGACCGATGCGTCTGCGGTCAGGGTGAAGCCGGAGTTCAATATCACCTCATGCGGCGGGAGTTCGTGCCTGATTGAAGACGTGGCTCCATACGATTTCGCGACGATCTACAACGTGCTCCCGCTTTGGAACGCGAGTACACCAATTGATGGCACTGGCCAGACCATTGCGATTGCGGGACGAAGCGACGTAAGGGCATCGGATGTGGCAACTTTCAGGAGCACCTTCGGACTCTCGGGCGGAACCTTCAACACCATTCACAACCTTGAAACAGGCACCGTCGATCCCGGCTATTGCACCGGATCCACCGGAAATTGCACGCTCGACGATCAGATTGAGAACGCTCTGGATGTGGAGTGGTCAGGCGCCGTTGCCAAAGGCGCGACAATAGACCTGGTCGTTACCCAACAGACGAATGCTAACGACGCGATCTTCGAGTCAGCAAAATACGTCGTAAACAATAAGACTGCGTCAATCATCAACGTGAGTTATGGTCTGTGCGAGCTCTTTGAAGGTACCAGTGGAAACGCCGCATACAACAACCTTTGGCAGAGTGCTGCCACCTCAGGTATCGCGGTATTTGTGGCAAGTGGAGACTCTGGGGCGGCGTCTTGCGATCCGGCTGCTTCGCAGGGACCCTACGGAGCACAAGATGGCATTTCGGTTAGCGGCATAGCGTCGAGCCCGTACGATACAGCGGTTGGAGGCACAGACTTTAATTGGGGTTCGACTGCAGCGCCTTACTGGAACAACTCGAACAACTCCACGACTGGTGCCACCGCCAAGGGATACGTTCCCGAGGTTGTCTGGAACGACACCTGCACTGATCCGATTGAGGATAACTACATCAATAAGGCTCTAGGTACGACTTACTCGGCAGGCCAGATCTGCTACTACATTGCATCGCAGCAGATTACGTCTCAAAATCCGGCCAATGAGCAAGGCATTCTGGACCTCGTCAATACATGGGGCGGCGGCGGTGGACCGAGCAATTGCACAACGAACGGCACAACCTCGACAACGACAACTCCGAATCCGTCGACGTGCTCGGGTGGTTATGCCGAACCATCTTGGCAGCAGGCCATCTATAGCGAAGGTGTTTCGCAGCGAGTGATTCCCGACGTCTCGTTTTTCGCCGGTTCCGGATTTCTCGACAGCGCCTACTTGATCTGCGTTTCGGATTGGGGCCCGTGCGTAACATCGACGAGCACGACTGCTGAGCCTTCGGGCGGTGAGGTTGGCGGGACCTCGGCGGCGTCTCCTGCCATGGCAGGCGTCATGGCCTTGATCAATCAAAAAGCCGGATCGGCGCAGGGGAGTCCGAACAGTGAGCTCTACGCTCTTGCCGGGAAACAGACCTACGCGAGTTGTTCCGCCGAGACCGTGAACAACTCGAGCAGTTGCTACTTCAACGACATCGACGCCGGCACTAATGACATGCCGTGCGCAGCGGGTTCGCCCAATTGCTTCGTACCGTTAACCAGCTATACGATCGGCGTGTTCAACTATTTCGGCGCGGGTGTGGGATACGATCTTGCCACCGGCCTAGGCTCACTGAATGTGGCCAACGTGGTGAATGGTTGGACAGGATCTGTCAGTGGCACGGCAACCGCAGCTGTAGGCGTTGCAGCATCTCCCTCAAGCTTTACGAGCGCCCAGGGCACAACCGTCACGGTGACTGTCACAGGCGCGAGCGGCACGCCTACGGGAACCGTGCAATTAACAAGCGGGACGTTCACCTCGGCGACGAAGAGCCTGTCCGGTGGAAGCGTAACCTACAATCTCTCGCCGGGATTGCTTGCCGTTGGAACTGACACCATCAAGGCCAGCTACAGCGGAGACGCGATCTATGCGGCGACAAGCGGAACGACAACCGTTACGGTGACACAAGCGGTTCTAATTGCGTCAACGGTGACTGTAACGCCGGCGTCCAGCTCCATCGATCAGGGCCAAACCTTGAATGTGGCGGCGGTGGTGACAGGCGCAGGCCCACAGCCGACCGGGAATGTAACGCTCTCAGGGGGCGGTTACACCTCGTCGGCGCAGACCCTGGCCGGCGGCAGCTACACATTTGCCATTCCGGCAAACAGCCTGAGCGTCGGGACGGATACATTGACGGTTTCCTATGGCGGCGACGGCACATACTCGACCAGCACCGGTTCTGCCTCGGTGACCGTGAGTGCATCAGCCTTTGCGCTTGCGGCAACCTCCCCGGCGGCAATCAATCCAGGAGCGAGCGCGTCCTCAACAATCAGCGCTACCTCGAGCACCGCCTATAGCGGAACAATCTCCCTTGTCTGCGCGCTGACTACAAGCCCAGCAGGTGCTTCGAACCTGCCGACTTGCTCAGCCTCAGGGGGAGGCACGATCACCATGGCGGCCGGAACGCCGAGCGGAAACGGTTCGATTTCCGTAGCCACCACGGCGTCTACCGCGGCCATGAAGCGACCACGCGTAGGCGGATGGGCTGAAGCGGGAAGCGGAGTTGTTCTCGCCCTGCTCGTATTCTTCGGGATCCCGGGCCGCCGTCAAGGATGGCGCGCGATGCTGGGTGCGTTCGTTCTGCTGGCGATGCTGGGCAGTCTGGCGGCCTGTGGAGGTGGAGGTTCAAGCAGTAGCGGCGGAGGCGGAAATCCCGGGACGACAGCGGGAAGCTACGTCTTTACCGTGACGGGCACCGGAAGCGACCCCGCCAAGACCAAACAAACCGCTACATTCACAGTTGTAGTGAATTAGCCTCATAGTTCGTCACATTTGGCCCTTCCTTCGGGAAGGGCCTACGTGTTTTTGGCCGCCATGATTGCGGGCGGCAACGCCCCGATGCGGCTGGGTTGCAGTAGCGGATAGAATTAGAGAAGGTGCTGGCACATTTCTGCATCAGGTTACAACTGAAAGTAGACGAGCCCCTTCAATGAAATCTTTACTGCTGGAAGCATACGGACAGTTTGCCATTGCAGAAGTGCCGCGGCCGGAGCCGGGCGATGGGGAGGTGCTGGTGCGCGTGGCGGCGTGCGGCATCTGCGGGAGCGATGTGCATGGGTACGATGGATCTTCAGGACGGCGCATTCCTCCACTGGTGATGGGACATGAAGCAGCCGGCGTGATTGCGGCCGTGGGCCCCGGCGTCACCAGTTACAAACCTGGCGACCGGGTCACCTTCGACTCGACGGTTTATTGCGGTCAGTGTATCTACTGTCGCCGCGGAGAAATGAATCTTTGCGATCGCCGCCAGGTGATTGGCGTGTCGTGCGGTGAGTATCGACGCGACGGAGCTTTCGCGGAATACATCGCGGTTCCGGAGCGCATCCTCTATCGTTTGCCCAGCAAGATGTCGTATCCCGAGGCAGCGATGCTGGAGGCCACCTCTGTGGCTCTTCACGCGGTCAAGGTGAGTGAAGTCAAGAAGGGCGACACAGCCTTGGTGGTTGGCGCGGGGATGATCGGCCTGCTCACCATGCAGGCACTACGCGCGGCGGGTGTTGGGCGCGTGATGATTGCGGATATCGATGAGACGCGGCTGACACTTGGCGAATTGCTGGGTGCGGATGAGGCATTGCGCGGAACCGGCGAGGAGATTGCCAAAGCCGTGCTGGCTCGAACGGGCGGCGTGGGCGCAGATGCCGTGTTTGACGCTGTGGGGCGTGCCAAGACGGTCGCGGAGTCAATTGAGAGTGTTCGCAAAGGCGGTACGGTCACGCTGATTGGAAACATCGAGCCAGAAGTTGTCCTGCCTCTGCAGAAAGTGGTATCGCGGCAGATCAAGATCCAGGGAACTAACGCTTCGGCTGGAGAATACCCGCAAGCGATCGAACTGATTTCAAGTGGCCGTATTCACGTGCGTCCTCTGATCACCACGGTTGCGCCGCTCGAAGAAGGGCCGAGTTGGTTTGATCGTCTGCATGCCCAGGAGCCCAACCTGATGAAGGTTGTCCTGATCCCGATTGAAGAGGGGCGCTGATCAGGGCGCATAGTGAGGCTGCCGCAATGACCGATTTGCTGTTTGATCTCACTGGGCAGGTTGCAATTGTGACGGGCGCCAGCCGGGGCCTGGGTCAGTATTTCGCGCGCGCTCTCGCCAGGGCCGGAGCAGATCTTGTTGTGACCAGCAGGCACCGCGAGGCCTTGAGTGATTTCGAAGCAGAGATTCGCAGCATCGGGCGCCGCTGCGTATCGCTTGAACTCGATGTGCGCGATCAAGCCAGCATCGAGCGCATGGCAAGCGAGGCAGAGGCTGCGTTTGGGCAGATTCATATCCTCGTGAACAATGCCGGCTGCAACGTACGTAAGCCAGCAGCTGAAATCACTTGGGACGACTGGAACCTGGTGCTCGACACGAATCTTCGAGGAAGTTTCTTCGTTGCACAGGCTGTTGCGCACCGCATGATCGATAACAACTACGGTCGCATCGTTAATATTGGCTCGGTCACCAGCGTCTTTGGATTTGCGGGACTCGGACCCTACTGCGCGAGCCGCGGCGGCATCCGCCAACTTACCATGAGTCTGGCGGATGACTGGGGCCGGCACGGAATTACGGTGAACTGTCTGGCGCCGGGCTGGTTCAAGACCGAGCAGAATAAAGTGCTCTACGAAGATCCGGAATGGGTTGAATATTTAACGGATCGCATTCCCGTGAAGCGTCCGGGGCTGCCTCATGACCTTGACGGCGCAGTTGTGTTTCTTGCGTCGGAGGCGAGCCGCTATATTACCGGGCAAACCTTGCTGGTGGATGGCGGAATTTCCACTGGCGCCACGCGAGCTACAGTCGCGCAGAAGAAGTCCGAGTAGAGTTCGGCCCGCAGACCGATCAGAGACTTCGCGATCCTCAGAGTTCTTATCGGCTAGTGAATCAGGTGCTTGCTCCGCCTGTGCCTATGGCGTGCGTGGTCGCTTCCGCATTTTCATCAGCGGACGCTGAATGCGAGGCCAGATGCCCCGTGGACTTGCGTACCACCAGTCGCGGATAGACAGTGATCGCTTCGGGCTGGGGATGCGGAATTTCGTTGCGGATGAGGGAGAGCAAGGTGCTGGCCGCTACCTGGCCCATGCTGCGCAGCGGTTGATGAATCGTGGTGAGCGGCGGATGATGCATCGACGCAGCCATGATGTCGTCAAATCCGAGTACAGAGATATCTCTGGGAACGCGCAAACCGGCTTCGCGCAGCGCGGAGACGGCACCGATCGCAGTAACATCGTTGAATGCGAAGATCGCTGTGAACGGGTGCGAACACTGAAGCAACTGTCGGGTTACTTCTTGTCCGGGACCAGGACCGGGCTCGGGGCTTTGCAACTGGACCACCAGGCGCGGGTCGATCTCGAGATGCAGATTGCGTGCGGCCTGCTCGATTGCTTGCCAGCGGAGAACAGTGTCTGAACTGAATGCCTGGCCCTTGATGAATGCGATCTGTTTATGGCCCAGCGATTTCAAATGGGCCAGTGCAAGATGCGCAGCCTGGTCGTGATCCAGTTCGATATTGATGACTCCGTCGCGACGGTCGTGACCTGAGATTGAAACCAGGGGCACGGGCATATCCTCATTCATGGGCGAGTCGACCGCGATGATGCCTTCGACGGAACGGGCCAGCATCATGCGCGGGTAGCCCTCAAGCAAGTCGGCCCGATGACGATGGCTCACGACAAAATAGAAGAAGCCATCTTTGAGCAATTCATCTTCGATTCCACTGATAACGGTCGTTGAATAACCTTCGCTGATCTCAGGAACGAGAACGCCGATGGTATATGTGCGCTTCTGGCGGAGGCCGCGTGCCATGGTGTTAGCGACGTAGCCGTTGAGGGCAGCGGCGTGCAACACGCGCTGTTGTGTTTCCTCGGCGATGCGGTGCGCCGTCGCCTCGCCATTGATAATCCGGGAGACCGTAGACTGCGAAAGCTCAAGCATGGCTGCGAGTTCTTTCAGCGTGATCGGCTTGATGGGTACTTTCGCCACTTTCGTCTGCTCCCTAAGAAATATTTATGCCGGGTGGAAGCCGGCACGCTGCATCGCGGCTGTCGCTTCAGGATTGCGCATAAATGTGTTCCATACGAATCCCGTGCGCAGATTTTCAGCCATCAGTACCGAGATTCCCTGATCGATTCCGAGCACGTCGGTGTCATACCAGTTGGCAGCCGGATGAAACGCATCGATGAACCCGTAACGGCCCCATGCTTGTTTTCCCCATTTATCGCGCATGGCACGTTGAACTGAAAGGCAGTCAACGGGAAGGAACGGAAGCGAGCCTGCAGAAGCATTCGGGACGACGGTGCCATCGAGCGGGCCTTGCGCTGGCGGACCTCCCCAGGCCGTATACCCCCCCTGGTAATCCGATGCGGATACGCCCCAGTAGTCCTCGTTGTACCACTTCGGATATGAGAGGCAGAACGCCTTGTGGGCTCGCGTCGCGGTGACGGAGTTGTCGAAGTAGTTGGCGTAGTCATCGCGCTTGTTGCGGAAATCGAACCACGCATGCGAATACTGATGCGTGAAGATCGGATCGTCACCGCTGATGTAGGTCAGACCGTTGTAATGAATGACGGGGCGGGTCCAGTTTTTCCAATACTCCCCGCTCACGGGGTGAGTGGGGGAGCCGATGGCCAGAAGATAGATCATCATGAGTTCGCAAAAATGTTCCCACCGGGCGTCGAGGAAACCTTTATCCGGATGCCAACCCATAGAAAATGTTTTGCCGCCATTCAGCATCCACGGCCAGTCGACTCGTTCGTAAATTTGCTGCGCCAGGGACTTGATCTTGGGATCTTCGAAATAAGCGCGCGCGCTGAGTACCCCGCATAACAGCAGGGAAGTATCGATGGAAGAAAGCTCGACGCCCTTGACGCGCTCGCCGCTCTCAATGTCGGTGAAGTGATAGTAGAAGCCGTGGACTTCGGGAAATTTATTCAAGTGCCAATCGAGCGTTGTTTTGACGCGCTCCACAATTTGAGCGTGAGGCAGGTAGCCGCGCTTATCGGCGATGCAGAGCGCCGTCAAGCCGAAGCCGGTCGCGGCGATGCTGGCCATGCGGCGCGGGTCACGAGCGCCTTTGAGATCGTTACGAGCGCGATCGAGTACCTGGCCGGTTTTCTCACTTGCTTGCTCCCAGAAGAAGAGGCAGCCCTGGCGCTCAAGATCGTCGAGGAAAGCTTCATCGCCGCTTTTCGGTTGCCACGATCCTGCAGCCAGAACCTTTGCCGGCAGAAGTGCGCATCCACCCGCTGCAGCCAGCGATTGCAGAACTTGACGGCGGGTTATCGCGGGCAAATGCACATCGCGTTTCAAGACAGTCCTCCTGGAATTTTTTGCAATGAATCCGGGTAAAGCACGCCGCATAAGAACTTATGAGACCCTGGAAAGAACGCCAGAAGAATTGAGCAGCCAGCACAAAGCACCCGGCGGTGCGCAATCGATTGCGCACCGCCAATTTCTATCATCTGGAAATTTCATCGTCAATACATTTCGATGAAAGGGTAGCGGAATAGATCAGTGCTATTCGAGAGTCCTCAGCCAATATAAAGGCCGATTCGCGAGACTGACATTACTTTCTCCGGGCGCTGAGCGCATCCAGCTTGGTCTTCAATTGTTCAAGCTTCTGTCCTGCCTCGCCGAGTTTTCCTTGTGCCGTAAGCCGCTGGTAGTCCTCCAGATCCTTCGCAGCACCTTTGATGAGGGAGTCGAAGTTGTCTGATGTTGCCGGTGAATTTGCGGCAGGCGACGATCTGGGCGGCTGCGCGGCTGCACTTGATTCTGCCGTGAGGCTCGAAACTTCTCCTCCAAAGAGCGAACGGAGCGCCGCTTCGAATGTAGAGCCGTACGCAAGGCGGTCCTGGAGGGCAAGCACAACAAGACGCAACTCGGGCATCGGGCTGCGTTCGGCCTGCAGATAAATTGGCTCAGCGTAGATGAGAGCCTTGCCGCATGGGATTACGAGCAGCGTTCCGCGGCGTACACGCGATCCCTGCTGGTTCCACAGGCTGAGCTGTCCGGAGAGCTGTGCGTTCTGATCGATGCGTGCTTCAATCTGGAGCGGGCCGTCAACCAGGCGCGTTTTGGGAAAGTCATAGACGACGGATGTGCCGTAGTGCGCACCGTCGCTCCGGCCGGCGATCCAGCCAATCAGGTTGTTGCGATTGGACGGCGTGAACGGAAGGATCTCTACAAACTCTATTGATGACTCGCCGGGCAACTTCATCAGCACAAAGTTTGGATCCATCGGTTGAGTAGCTTGATCGCCAGACGATGTCATGCCAACTTCAGAAGCGACCGTCCAGAGGTCCTCGCGGTTATAGAAAACTCCTGGGTCGGTCATGTGATAAAGCCCGTATGCAGCCGCCTGCAGTCGCAGAAGCAATTCGGGGTAGCGCACATGTTTACGCAGATCGGTCGGCATAGTTGACGCATCTTTAAATAGCTCAGGAAACACGTTGCGATAGGCGGTGATGATCGGGTCACTCGGATCGAAGACATAAAAACTTGTCGTGCCGTTGTAGGCGTCAATTACGACTTTTACGCTGTTCCGCGTGTAATTGACCTGATCGTTTCCGAGCTGGTAATGAGTCGAATAAGGGTAATTGTCCGAGGTTGTAAAGGCATCAAGTATCCACGACAACCTTCCATCGTCGCCTACCACGATGTAGGGATCAGAATCGAACGTTAGAAATGGTGCAAGCGTCTTGACGCGGTCAAAAACGTTTCGTCGCATCAGCAAGCGACTTTGCGGGTTTACGTCGTCGCTGAAAGGAAGCTTCGCAAGATCGTCGCGATCAAACGCGATAAGAACGCGCCTGAGAAATGACCCCAGTTCAATGCCGCCGGTTCCTTGATACGAGGTCATGCTATTGGTCTCGCCTTGCGGATAATCGAATTCCTTCTGCCGCGTCATTACGTAGACGTCGGAATTGGTCAGCTGTCCGAAATAGATCTCCGGCCGCTTCACCTGCAAGGAAGGTACCGTACTCTGAATCGGCATATTGCTCAGAATCATGTTGGGCAGGCCTTCGGGCGTGAAGCCGTTAACCGGATTCATGGTGATGCCGTAGCCGTGGGTGTAGATAAGCTTTTCGTTAATCCAATTGCGGCTGCTGTCAGGAAGCTTCTCGACGTTCAACTCGCGCGCCGCGAGCATGACCTGGCGTTCTTCACCATTGATTTCGTAGCGATCGATATCGATATCGGGAAAATCGTAGTAGGTGCGGATTTCCTGAATTTGCCGTAGCGTATCCTGCAGTGCATGCCAGTCCCACAGACGAATGTTTTGAAGTGTGGGTTGATTGTTCGCCGCATCGGCAGCTTCTACCGTGACCTCGGCTGGGAACTCGTGTTGCGCCACCTGGTCAAGATTCAAGGCTTGGCGTGTGAATTTGATGTTGTTCCCGATATATGGCTGCTCGCGAACCAACTCATTGGGCTTTACGATGAAGCTGTTCATATACCAGGCGCAAACCTGGACGAGGATGAAGCAGATCACCGCGGGAATGGGTGCCGCGATAAGGCGGCCCACACGCGGGCGCATAATGACGTTGGTCGCAGCGATGGCCGCCCCGATGAGCAGTGCGACGCAGATCACTATCAGGCCGCTAAGAATAAGGTGAGCATCTGTATAGGTGACGCCGCTGAAGACAGTGTGATCGTCGAGAATTCGATCGAAGCGCCCGAGCCAGGTTCGCATGGCCACCACGGTGAGAAGAAATGCGAAAGAGGCCGAAAGCCCGCGCAGTGGAAGCGGAGATGTTCCGTAGGTTCGGGAGGTGATAAGTTGTGATCCACCGGTGAGGATGATGAAAAGTATGGCTACTGCACAACCTACGATGGCCAGCATCAACAACCATCCGAAGACGAATTGCAGCGCCGGCAATACAAAGAAATAGAAGCCGAGATTTTTGCCGAAGATAGGATCGCCCACGCCGTTGTTGATGGCTGGAGCAAAGCGATAGAGGGCGAATCGCGACCACTCAGCCATGAAACCAGCCCCGGTGAGGAGGGCAATAAACGCCGAGACAAGCAAAGCGCCAATTCGCATTGCCGGATCAACTGGAAGTTCAAATGTACGATTGCCGAGAACGATGGTTCCCGCGTTCCGCAGTTCTTCACGGCTGCCGCGCCTGAGCACTGCGAACCACCCGTACAGGATGAGGAAAGTCAGGACAAACGGAATGGCAAATGCTGTCCATTTGAATTCGAGCGTTCTCCAAAACACCTGGGAGTACCCGAGAGACGAGAACCAAAGCGAATCGACGTAGTACGAGATTGCGGTCTTTGCACTGAAAAGGATCAAAAAAACAAATAGGATAAGTCCAAATAAGATGCGGCGGAACTTCATCGGCGAATCTTCTCGAATCGGGGTTACAACGCGCTCGTGGATCACGATCACCAGTTTCCGCAGGTCATTTCAAACACCAACAACCAGCAAGCGCAATTGTACTGCGATCCAATGCGAGTGACTGTTTGTCCGAAGCTCGAGAGCGGTCGCTATCACGAGGCGCAGACTTGAGACGGCTTTTTTCTGCTAATCAATCGTCACCAATTGCTCAACTCTGTGGCTATCCTTACTTGGACGAAGTCGTCTGGTGCGCAACTCTCGCTTCTTCATCAAGCGGAAGAAGACTGGCAGAAGGATAAGCACGTGAATTGTGGAAGTAATCATTCCGCTCTATTTTCGGCTCGCCAGCCAGTTCATGCCCGCGCTCTACGAGGGATCATCGCTTTACATTCCAAGCGCGCTGCCCGGAATTTCAGTCACGCAGGCAATCACTCTCACGCCGCAGCTGGATCGGCTTATCAAGTCGTTTCCCGAAGTTGAAACGTTTTTTTGAAACTGTTGGCCGTTTTGACAGGGTTACAGACAACGCACCGCTCGGCATGTATGACACCACCATCATGCTGAAGCCGCGAGAGCAGGCGACCCGGAATGACCTGCGAGAAGCTCATCCATGATATGGACGAACAGTTGCAATTTCCAGGTCTCACGAACACGTGGACGATGCGGGTAGAGAATCGTCTCGATATGGACCACGGCAAATAAATCGAATCGCTTCGGGTCCCCAATCAAGATAGCTCGTTAAACTCGTTGGTCTCGGGCACGGGTAGAGGATCGTCTTCTCGCGCCATCCAAACGTAGAGAGCGGGCATCAGAAACACGCCAATGATGAGGTTTGCGATGAGGCCGCCGACAATGACGATGGCGAAAGGACGCTGGGAATCGGATCCGATTGCGTGCGACATGGCGGCGGGGAGCAAGCCAAGCGTTGCTACCAGCATAGTCATCATGATGGGGCGAAGTCGTTGCACGGAGCCCTCGACCGCTGCTTCCACGATGTGTTCATGGCTCGATGCCTCACTGTTGCGTCGACGCCCGCGAAGCTGATTAATGAACTCGATCATGATCACGCCGGTTTCCACCGAAACGCCGAAGAGGGCGAGGAAGCCGACAGCCGATGACACTGAGAAGTTGGTGCCCGTTAGAAAGAGAGCAAGCGGACCGCCGATAGAAGCCATCATGACCGAAACCAGTACCAGCATGGACCACTTGAAGGAGCGGAACATGGTGTAAAGAATTAAGAAAATGGCAAGCACGGTGATGGGAATTACAAGGGCCATGCGCTTGTCGGCGCGTTTTTGGCTGGCGTATTCGCCAGCCCATTCAACGTGATAGCCGGATGGCAACTTTACGCCGTCGACCTTGCGGATAGCCTCTTCCACGGTGGACCCCAGATCGCGGCCCACGACAGAGAATTTGATGGCGATGTAGCGCTGACCGCCCTCGCGATTGATGGCCTCAGCGCCATCATCCGTTCTGACGTTGGTGAGCTGCGCTAGAGAAACCCGCTCCCCCGATGGTGCAAGGAGGCGGATGTTTTGGATGGCTTCTCGTGTGTCTCGGAATGGTTTTTCGATATCTAAGCGTCACGTCGTAGCGTGCTTCGCCCTGCTGCAACTGCGTGAACGCATTAGCGCCGACAGCGGTCTGAATTGCATCCTGAATATCGGCGACGTTGATTGCCCACCGCGCCGCGGCCACGCGATCGACTGAGAAATTCAGATTTGGCTGGCCGACGATTCTGAAGATGCCAAGATCGGTAACGCCTTTCACCGTCGACATCTGCCCCTGGATCACATTGGCAGTGCTCTCAAGCGTGCGCAAGTTGTCTCCGTATAGCTTGACTGCAAGTTCGCCCTTCACACCGGAGACAGCTTCTTCCATGTTGTCGGAGATGGGCTGGGAGAAATTCCAGATAACGCCCGGGAACCTTTCCAATTCAGTATTCATGGCGTCGATGAGTGCTTCCTTCTTCTGATGAAATACGGGACGCCATTGGTCTTTCGGCTTCAAATCAACGAAGTATTCCGTATTGAAGAAGCCTGCAGTGTCGGTGCCGTCGTCGGGGCGGCCAGTCTGACTGACGACCTCGCGTTACCTCAGGGAATGAAGCCATGACGACACGCGCCTTGTTGGTGAAGTCTACGCTGGCAGTGGGGCCTTGGCTGGGCGGCAGAGTTCCGCGAATCCAAAGAGATCCTTCGTCGAGGTGGGGAAGAAACTCTGACCCAATGGGACCGCCAAAGGTCAGATAGATCGAGATGAGAAAGAGGATCGCCGAAATTCCAACCGTCATATGACGGTGTTCGATAGCCAATCGCACCGCCGTGCGATAGTGCTCAATGAGCCACTCCATCACCGGGTTTTTCCATTCTTTGGCGCCCTTGCGGAACACAATTCCAGCCATCACCGGCGCCGCAAGGATCGCAAAGACCAGTGCGCCGAGCAGTGCGAAGCTGACTGTCCAGGCCATCGGTTTGAAGAGTCGTCCCTCGACCGCTTGCAAGGTGAAGATCGGCAGATAGGAGGTAATGATGATGCCACGCGCAAAGAAGACCGGTCGCTGCACCTCGTGTGATGCCTCTCGAATTTTCTGCACTGGCGTGCGCGTGTCGTCGGCATTCGCGAGATGGCGGATAATGTTTTCGATCATCACTACGCTGCCGTCCACGACCATGCCAAAGTCCAATGCACCGAGCGAAAGAAGATTTGCCGGAATATGGCTCAAGTCAAGGCATATTGAAGCGAAAAGCAATGCAAAGGGGATGGTGAGCGCGACAATGATGGCTCCGCGAATGTTTCCCAGAAACAGAAACAGAATGATCGAGACAAGGATCATTCCTTCTGTCAGGTTATGTTCCACGGTTTCGACCGTGAAATTTACCAGCTTGGATCGATCCAGAAACGGCTTGACTTCGACGCCGGGAGGAAGAATGCCGGGGTGATTTTTGTCGCCATTTAGTTTCTTTACTTCCTCGTGAATGCCCTGCAGGACTGGATCTGAGTCATCGCCTTTCTGCAGAAGCACAATTCCTTCCACCGTATCGGGATTGTCAATGATCGTCCCATCATCGCGGTGGGTGGCGCGACCGATCTGGCCGAGACGAATCTTTGGTCCCTGGGCAACTGTGGCGATGTCTTTGATGCGAATGGGCGAACCGTTATTAGCCTTGACTACGGTGTTCTCGATGTCCTGCACGGTGGTGAAGAGGCCGATCGACTGCACATTGATCTGCTGCGCACCCTCTTCGATGAAGCTGCCGCCCCCATTGGTATTGTTAGCCGCAATCTGTTGCTCGACCTGACTCATTGACAAGCCGTAGGCAACCAGTTTCTCGGGATCGAGACGGACCTGGTACTCCTTGGTTGGACCGCCGAAGCTTGAAACGTCGACAACGCCGGGAACGCTCTTGAACGATTTCTCCAGCGTCCAATCTTCGAGCGACTTCTTTTCCATCACGTCGTACGAAGGATTGGTGCTCTCGAGCGTATACCAATAGATCTGGCCGACAGGGCTCCAATCCGTTCCCATCTGCGGCACAAGGTTGTTGGGAAGATTCACCTGGCTCAGGCGTTCGAGGACATGCTCGCGATTTTTGTCGCTGTTGGTGTCGTCGTCAAAAATAAGCATCAGGCTCGACAGCCCTGCGAGAGTAGTGGAACGCAGATGCGTGAGGTGGGGAATGCCGGCCATCTGAATCTCAACCGGTACCGTAACCTGGCGCTCAATTTCTTCGGCGCTTCGGCCGGGCCACTGCGTGATGATCTGGACGTAATTGTTCGCTACATCGGGATAGGCTTCGATGGGCAGGTTGCGGAATGAAATCACTCCCCAGATGGTGAGCACGAACATTCCACCGAGCACCATCCATCGGTTTCTCAGCGCGAAATCTACAAGCGAGCGCAGCATTATTCGTTCCCTGCCGATTCAAGAAGCAATGCGTTGGTGACGACTTGCGTGCCCGGTGAAATGCCGGAAAGAATCTGCTGACTATTGCCTTCGAGCATGCTTCCGACTTGGACTTCGGTTCGCTTGAACTGGTTTGCGCCGACCGGGACGAATACCCAGGCGCGGTCGTGCAGGTGAAGCACAGCCTCAGCCGGAACCACGGTGAACGTGGATTTCTTCAAGCTGGAAAAGGTTGCGGTGACAAACATGCCAAGCTTGAGAATGCCGGGGTTGGAAATCTCGATTCGTACCTTTGCCGTACGCAGGGATGGATCGAGCACCGGGCCGATGTCACTCACACGGCCCTTCAGTTGCCGATCGGGATAGGCCTGGATCTTGATGGTTGCCTGTTGACCAAGTTGAAGTTTGGGGATGTCGTTTTCGTAGACATCGCACAAGATCCAGACGGTGGACAGATCCGCGATGGTAAAGGCGATGGCAGATCCCGAAAGCGTAACGCCGGCGGCTGCCGCGTTCGTCACATTTTGCCCGATGACCACACCTGAGATAGGCGCGTACACATTGACAATGCTGCCGGGGTGTTTTTTGTCGACGCCATAAAGCTTCAATTGATTGTCCGCTGCTTCGAGATCGGCCTTCGCGTCGTTCCCGGCAGTCTCGGCCTCTTCGACCATGGCCCGCGAAATTGCACCGTGTTTGAAAAGGTCGTCAGCGCGTAGATATGCCTTGTTAGCGAGTTGCTCATCATTGACAGCCTTAAGATAGGCGTTGAACGCGTTGGTGATATCCGGGCTCTGCACGCTGAATAGCAACTGCCCCTTTTTCACGTTGTCGTCGAGACGCGTTTTGATGTCGACGACCCTTCCATTTGCCAGTGAGATAACAGGAACTTCGCGCGACACATCTGGAAATACGGTTCCTGTGGCCTGTAGTTGCGCCGACGCTTCAATCTGCCCCGCAGTCGCGATGGGGAATTTAGCGACATCCCTCTGATCGATGGTGATCAGGTTCATATCCGAAACTGAGATCACCTTGGCGGGCGGCGGAGCTCCACTGCCTTCGTCCTTGCTCTTGCAGCCGGAAAGAATGAAGGGCAACGACACCGCAAACACTAGAGCCAAGGCGCCGATGCTTTCAGAAATCTGTTTTCGAAAGGGGCGGGTCATTGAATCACCTCTTGTCCCACTGCAAGGTTGGGTCGTGCTGCGGAAGTCAGGTATGCACCGATTGATTGCAGATATGCCTGCGAAGACGGCGAGACAAGTATTTCCGTCACGACTGCGGCATCGTCGCTACGGGGGACAATGCACGACTTAGTTTTCGCGGGTCTTCTTCTTAGATGGACAGGGAAAGGGGAGGAGCGCGGGGGGAAGGGAAGAGCAGAGAATCGGTTTCGTTTTGCGGATGGTCGGAACAGGTGCGCCAATGCGAAGAAGAAGAATTGAATCGCAGCACCTGCAAAAGAAGGGCCGCTTGATTTTTCTCAGATCGCGATGGTAATGCAAGAACCAGGCTGCCCGGCTCTGCGATCGGAACTTTCCACTTGCAGGGGGCTTCGCTCGTAGGCGGAAAGTCTTCTACACGGACCTGGTGAAATTCTCCGTGGCCGTCGTTCAGCCAAACCATCAGGCGCTTGCGGGTAAGGGGCTGCTCCACGACCAGATCTGGAATGCCATCCTGGTTCACATCGAGCGCGGAAATCGCGAGGGATGCTTCATTGGACTGGAAAGTCAGGTCGCGATCTTTTCCGGCGGTAAAATGCAGCCGGATGCGAAAAACCCGACGACCCTTGAACGGTTCTCCACTCAGCAGTACCGCTCCATCGGGTCGCTGATCGTTATCAAAGTCGGCAGCCGCAACTCTCTCTATGGAATGCGGCATCAGGTTTCCACGTAGCGCGGCTTCTGACAAAGCTCCGCTTAACCCGTTCTGCGCCACGGCAGAGGAGGCAATGAGTGAAAGTGCAATCAAAGACATGCACAAGGATGGGAAGCGAAGTCTCACGTACTACCTTTAAGTATAAATTTCGGTATTTCAACATACAAGGCACTGGCACTTATCGCGCGCGAGAAATACATCGCAAAATTGCTTTCGAGACCCTCTCGTCGACTCTACTTGTCGTTTGACGCAGAAACGCTATCGAAATACCGACGCAGAATTTCGCGAAGGCACTTTTCTCTGGAGTTTCCAGTGGGTTCATGAGCAACGACCACCGAACCGCTCGAAAACCTCCCCACGAACCCGGTGGATGCGTAGTATGAGTGTCCTCAATGCAGTCGCGCCCTTCTCAGTATTCCTGGCGCAAGAGCTACTCCTAATCGAGGTCACCTCTCTGTTGTTTGGGTTGGCTATAATGGGGGATGTTCACAGGGGAAGTCGGTTAATATAGTCAGTCATGTTTTGGTTCCAAGAGCGGGAGTAGTTCAGTGGTAGAACGTCAGCTTCCCAAGCTGAATGTCGCCGGTTCGATCCCGGTCTCCCGCTCCATATATAGATTCGGTCGATTTACTTTCGTTGATGCAATTGCTTCAGTGTCCTCTGCTCTCAGGCGACTATAGCGAGTATTGTTTGCATCCTCTGTCGCGATCACTAAGCGTCATCAGTTCAATAATTTAGGAAGTCCGGGACACTTGGCCGAGGTTATGGGCTTTTGGCGGGTTGTGCCTTCCTTCTCATATGCGTTGTTTGGAGGCGTCTCCGCGTCAATGCGAGATATGGCGACGCTTCACCCAGCGCCTCGCAGGAGGTGGGACATTTATGCCGATGTTGACTCCGCAAAATCACCTTGTCCGAAGTGTTTGGCGAGAAGCCCCTTCAGGACGAGAGTCAAGGGGATGGCCGTAATCGCGCCGGGAAGTCCGAGAAGAAACGTCCAGCCCACTAGC
The DNA here is from genome assembly GCA_963802565.1 of uncultured Acidobacteriaceae bacterium. Classification (GTDB taxonomy): domain Bacteria; phylum Acidobacteriota; class Terriglobia; order Terriglobales; family Acidobacteriaceae; genus Telmatobacter. The sequence goes on from CAWDJR010000034.1 coordinate 87,652, forward strand.
GAAAGCGTGATTTCTAGAAATGAGATATTCATCGATTTCTTCGCGATGATCGGCATGACCACATTTCCGACAATCACCTGGGTCAGAATTAGAACGCCGGCTACGATTAAAGCTCTCTTCCAACCGAGCATCAGTAGTGCCAGAAAGATGGGCGGGATCATTGCAATTGAAGGCCCCACGAAGGGGATAAAGCTTAAAAGGAAATACAACACGCACCAAAGAAATGGAGTTTCAACGCCAATTGCCACGAGGAAAACCAAATTAATCAGGGCATTAATGCCGGCGGATTTGGCCGTCACAACGATGTAGCTTCTCGCGTAGGTTCCCTGGCTCAGCAGGATGCTGCTGATCCCACCTGCCTTAATCCCTGAATCCGGCAACATTTCGATGACGAGGAGAGATGACAAGAGGCAGATCAGGAGTACCTCTGAAGCGATCGCGCTCGCCTGAGGAACAACGGACATGATCATGCTGCCGACTCGCTGCGAAGTGAGCACATTCTCGATTGACAAGTTTTGAAGGTCAATGACCCGAAAATGGCTTATCAAAATCGTAATTTGATCGAATAGACCGGTCAGGTGCTGCTCGAAGAGCGGCACTCTTGCCGCCAGACGTCCAATGCTTAACTCCAAAATAAATAGTGCCGGTACCCCTGCGGCGATTAGTGCGATGGCAGTTACTGTCGTAGCTCGGCGTTTCGATAGCTTGAACCGCTCCATGAGCCATATAGGAAATGGCACTACTGCATAAGCGAGCATGAGACCCAAAAGGAGGGGGCCCAGAACCGAGGATGAAGTTTTGACGCCCCATAAAAGGATGACTATGTATGCGGCGCTCTCGAGTGAGCGCCGTAGCGATGGTGAACTGCTTCTCATGGTCTGTTTCGAACTTTCATTCCTGATTTGTTTGTTGTTGGAGTGACTCACGGTATCCACAGAACTGCGCAGGCACCGATGTATTCTCGCCGTGCGATGGAATCAACAGCCTAGACAGGTTTCCGGTTCCGCACTACTGTAAGAAATGCCAGTAGCCAGCGGATGGCTGCTGCGTTAAATTTCACAGAGTTGTCGGATTCCCCTTCCCCACCGCGCTGGCTTGACACCGCAAAAAAGGCAAAATCCGATAGGAGGACAGATCGTGAAGAGATCAACTGCAGTTTCTCGGCGCGAATTCTTCACGCTGGCTACTGCCGCCGGATTTAGCATCGCTAGTTCACACAAACTCTTTGCAGAAACGCAGAAAAAAGCTTCTGTTCAAACCGGATCTCAAGTCGACCCTGACCGGGCGTTGCATGATCTCATCGAAGGTAATCAACGCTTCCAGAGCGGACAGCCTACGGGCAAGAGAAGAACTCCTGCGGATTTTCGTGGACTCGCCGCAGCTCAATACCCTGAAGCGGTAATCATCAGCTGTTCGGATTCCCGTGTAGCTCCCGAGATTTTGTTTGATGTGGGTCTGGGCGACATCTTCGTCATACGTGTCGCCGGCAACGTGGTCAGTGGTGCGGGCGTAACAGTCAAGGGAAGCATTGAGTATGGGGTCGCCGAACTGAATGCGCCGCTAATCATGGTTCTAGGTCACACCAATTGCGGTGCGCTAAAGGCTGCAAAGCAACACATCGATGCCAAGGATTCTCTACCAGGTGCGATTGACGGACTGGTGGAATTGGTCAAACCTGCCGTGGCCCAGAGCAAGGGGGATCCGGGCGACCCGTTGGAAAACGCCATTCGTAAAAATGTTGAGATCGGCGTCGAACGGCTAAAGACACTTGAGCCAATCCTGGCCCCTCGTGTGCGGGAGGGTAAGCTCAAAGTGGTCGGCGCTGTGTATGACTTACGCACCGGGCACGTGCAATTGGTGCAGCAATCCTGAGCGTGAGAGCCTAGCCTTGGATCAGTAAAACCGTGCTTTTTGAGGGATAAACGTCGCGGGCTGTGCAGAGTGTTCAGAGGGAAACCCCTTTAACGGCGATCCGCTCCGTGAGTCCGTTAAATTCATCTGACGGGCCACGCTGGTAGCAGGCAGCACATCATACTTGGTAGTCGGCCTTTGATTTGTTTGCAAGCTCAATCAACTCTGGTCAGTCCAGATCGGGACTGGCCCCCAGACCTCAGATCAGGAGATGAAAATATGGGTGCAAAGCTGGCGATGGCCATAGCCGTCCTTCTCGTCTCGATTCCGAGCCTTGCTCAGGTGCAACCTGAGGCAACAGCGGGCAGGAAGATTCCGATACACCTGAGCGTCGGCGGGGGAATGGACTATTTCTCGGGCGATTGGGAAGAGGGGGGCATCAACCGGTGGGGGCCCGCCGCCTGGGTTACCGCTACGATGTGGCACTGCCTCGGGATCAATGTGGAGGGCCACTCCATGATCATCGGCGGAAACGAGGCAGCTTCCAATTACAAGCTCTTCGTTGGTGAGGGGGGGCTGATGTGCACGATGGGTTACTGGGGCAGGCTTCAGCCCATTTTCAAGGGCCAACTCGGCTTCGCCAGCCTCACTCAACCCGGTAACGGCACAGGCCAATTTCATGCCACTTACAATACCTGGTCTGTGGGAAGCGGCCTGGAATACCACGTCAAAGGGCATTGGTGGGCGCGCGCGGACTACACCTACGAAGGCATCCCAGATTTTCATAGCAGTGTCACCAACCAGAACCACACCCTGAATCCGCGAGGCATATCCTTCGGCGCGACTTACCGGTTTGGCGCCGCGGGTACCACTTTCTGACCGCGTTGGGTTGGCGGGAACCAGCCAAGCCGGGCTGGCCGCGACCCTTGATAGGTACAGAATGCTCAAAGCGCCGGAACCGGACTAACGTGGTTGCCTATTCGTTCAGGTGCCTGCGAAGATCCTCGGGGTGGCTGGTATGTGCATAGGCGGTTTCGCGGGAGATTCGCTGATTGCGAACAAGCTCCGCCAAACACTGCTCCATGGTTTGCATGCCTTCGGAGCGACCGGTCTCGATATTTGCGCGGAGCTGGTGGTCGTCTCCGCGGCGAATTAGATTCCGGATCCCGCCGGTGGCCATCAGAATCTCAACCGCCGGATAGCGATCGATGCCGTTGATCGCGGGCAGGAGCCGCTGGTGAATGACCGCCAGCAAAGCCAGAGAAAGCTGGCGGCGGATCTGAGACTGAAAACCGGAAGGGAAGATATCAAGAATGCGCGAGATGGCCTGCGCAGCGTCATTGGTATGCAGCGACGTGAGAACCAGGTGTCCGGTCTCGGCGGCGGTCAGCGCGGCCGCCATGGTTTCGCTGTCGCGCATCTCGCCAATCAGAATCACGTCAGGATCCTGTCGCAGGACGGCGCGAACCGCCTGGGCAAAGCTGGGGGTATCCATGCCCAGTTCAATCTGCTCGACGAGAGACTTCTGATTCTTGTGCTGAAACTCGACCGGATCTTCAATCGTGATGATGTGATCATGGCGGCTGCCGTTGATTGCGTTGATCAACGCCGCCATCGTTGAGGTTTTACCGCATCCAGTGGCTCCGGTCAGCAGGATGAGGCCCTGCCGACGCTCAGCCAATTGGGAGAGAGATTGCGGGAGGTTCAACGATTCCAGAGTGGGTACTTCGCTGGGAAGAAGGCGGATGGAGGCCGCGAGCGTGCCTCGTTGAAAGTGAAGGTTGGCGCGAAATCTTGCGGTTGTTCCACGAACAAAACAGAAATCGAGGCACTTGCGCTCCTTCAGTTCCTCATACTGGTTTGTGGACAAAAGAGGCTCGAGAAGGCTCCAGGTGTCGTCGGCTGTGATGTCCGGGCCGGGAACTACTGTGAGGGCGCCATTCACCCGAAACGTCACCGGCGAACCGTTGACGAGAATGATGTCGGAGGCCTTGGATGCAATCGCTAGTGCCAGCAGCTGGTCGAGGGAACTGGATGTATCCGCATCTGAGGCATCGACACTCAGATCGAGTTGGGCTCTGACCACATCTGAGTGTTCATTTCGAGACATGCGTAACGATTGAGCCTCCGCAGAGATTCTAAACCTCGCCAGTCTTAACGCTATTCCGGACGTTACGCATTTTTGGGAGTTGGGATGAATCGCAAGATTTGAAAACTGTCCACTCCGAGGTGACATCCAAGCGAACTCGGACGTCGCTGGATCGAGGTGCGCAGTCGGGCCTGTTCGCGGCCCTTGCGACTGCAAGCGTGGTAACATCCACACATTCGGCTCGCCCACCGGCTTGAGCCGAGGAGGTCGACATGAGTCCAACCACCCGACGTAGTTTCCTTAAGACTGGTCTGGCAGCAGGAGCTATAGCGACTGTGGGCACTCTTCCCTTGAGCGCCACCAAGCGCACTGCGACCGATACCGTGGTGCTGGGCCGATCAAACCTTCAGGTGACCCGGCTGGCCTTCGGAACGGGGACCGATGGCGGCGCGGTGCAAGCCGCACTCGGGCAACAGGAGTTTACGCGCCTCGTGCGCTACGCTTACGACCGTGGCATCCGCTTTTTCGAGACTGCCGAGGCCTACCAGACACCGGCGATGCTTGGCGAGGCGTTGAAGGGTCTGCCTCGCGACAGCTATCAGTTGATGAGCAAGGTGACTACGTTTCACGAGGGCATTGACCCGCAGACCAAATTCGACGAACTGCGGCGCATTTCGCAGACCGAGTACTTTGACATCATGCTGCTGCACTGGCAGCACACGGCCGACTGGCCGGAGACCACGAAGCGGTGGCAGGACGGGATACTTGGGGCGCAGCAGCGGAAGATCATCCGCACCCACGGCGCCTCGGTCCACGGGCTGCCGGCGCTGCGACAGATGCCGGGCACAACTTGGCTCGATGTAGGACTGATCCGCATCAATCACAACGGCGCGCGCATGGACGGACCGACGTATGAAGACACCAACCACCCCGACAACGTGAGCGAAGTGGTCGATCACATCCACCAGTTAAAGAAGGAAGGGCTCGGTGTAATCGGTATGAAACTATGCGGCGGTGGTCAGTTCGATCACAGTCACGACGACCGCGTAAAGGCGATGAGGTTTGCATTCCAGAATGCAGGGGTGGATTGCGCGACGATTGGCTTTAAGAGCACGCAAGAGATCGATGAAGCTATCAGCAACTTGAATCTGGCTCTGGTGTAGGCTTCCAAAGCAATGTGTAGCGGGCCCGAGCGCATTGAAGCGTGCGCCACCGCGAGACAGCTAGCGCTTGCTCGTCATAATCATTACTGTCGAGGCTCATTCGAAGCCCGCGGAAATCAGAAACAACGATGGCGAAAAATGCCGCCGAGCACCATACGGCGCAACCCGGTGTGTGCAGCAATTGATCCTGCGCGGAGTGCGAATCTTGAGCAAGATTCATTCTTGCAAGAGAAAATATAGATTATTGATTTTATTTGGCGTCCCCGACGGGATTTGAACCCGTGTTATCGCCGTGAAAGGGCGGTGTCCTAGGCCGGGCTAGACGACGGGGACGCTACTGAAAAAGGGCAGAAAGGCGACCAGATCGGCCGTAATGCGCCCTTATGAAGGGTACCAACCTGACTCGACCCTGTCAAAAAACCTGTCCCCACTCAACTTTCAGTGCCGATATGCCAAAGACATTCACTAGCGATTCGGAATCGTCGCTCCATACCGTCCGCATCGGCCGGCAAGGTGATCGTAGTAGGGGATGAGGCATGCTGATTTAGTCTCGAAGGGTGACTCGACGCTACCGCTATCTTGACCTGCTGACCATTGGATTTGTAGTGATTCTGCTGATTTCGAATCTCGTCGGTCCGAAGATCTGTCGGATAGGGCCGCTGCGACCGAGTGCCGCTGAGTTTCTTTTTCCCCTGACTTACATCTGCGGCGACGTGTTCACCGAGGTCTACGGCTATGGTTCGTCGCGGCGCGCGATCTGGCTGGGGTTCTTTGCCATGGCGCTTTTGATCGCGATGGGGCGCGTGGCGGTGGGTCTGCCTCCGGCTCCGGAATGGCATGGGCAGGAGGCTTTCGCTAGTGTTTTCAGCGTTGTGCCACGCTTTGCGGTGGCTAGCCTGGCGGCCTACTGGGCCGGCGAGTTTACGAACAGCTATACCCTTGCGCGACTGAAATTGCTCACGAGCGGCCGCTGGTTGTGGACGCGGACAGTTGGTTCGACGCTCACCGGACAGGCGGTCGATACTTCGGTGCTGATCGTGGTTGCCTTTGCAGGGACGCAGGCGCCAGGAATGCTGCTGCGGATGATCATTTCTGCCTATCTAATCAAGGTTGCGGTCGAAGTGTTGGCCACTCCGATAACCTATCTCGTGGTTGGATGGCTTAAGCGCAATGAGTCCGCAGATGCCTTCGACCGTCAGACAGATTTCAACCCGTTCAGATTGCAAGGTGAGAGCGCCTGATGTCACCACAGGCCGGGTGGCAACAAGGGAGATGTCCAGCCGGCGATATTTTGCGACAATCGATTGATTTCAAGCATCTACCACCCAGGGCAAGCAGGCAGTTTTGGGAAAATCAACCGCGCAGAACTTTGCGCTGTATCACAAAGCGCGGCTGCGCCCGGGTTGTAACATGAATTTCGTTCATCCATCGGCCCGACAAAGGGCGGGGAATCCAGTAAGAGGTTCTGTTTTGAGACGCATTCTTGATATTGGTAGCGTATTGCTCTCGGGCTTGGTCGTGATCGGGTGCCAGCAGGGAACACAAAAGGCTTCACCGGCAGGGGCAGGGATGCAGGCCATGCCCGTGAAAACAGTGGCCGTAGCACTGCAGCCGGTAGCGCAGAGCAGCGAGTACATGGCGACAGTCAAATCGCGACGGTCGGCGACGATTCTGCCGCAGGTGAACGGTCTGTTGACCAAGATCCTGGTGCACAGCGGCGAACACGTAAAAGCAGGCCAGGCGCTCATGGAGATCGACCCGCGCCAGCAGCAGGCGACGTTAGCAGCGCAGGGAGCGACGGAGAGGCAGAAGAAGGCGCTTCTCGACTACAACACCATTGAACTCGATCGCCAGAAGAAGCTGTTCGCTGCAGGGGTAACCAGCCGCGATGCGATGGACCAGGCGCAGCAGGCTTTTGACAATGCAAAGGCTGACTACGAGGCCTCCCGTGGAACGCGCGATATGCAGGAACAACAGTTGGGGTATTACACGTTACGCGCGCCATTTGATGGCGTTGTTGGCGATATCCCGGTCCATGTTGGCGATTACGTGTCGCCTTCGATGGGGACAACTTCCTCCGCGCTGACCACGATTGACCAGCCGGGAGATCTTGAGGCGTACATTTACATTCCGACCGAGCGCTCAAGCCAGGCGCGCATCGGTCTCGATGTGGAACTGTTCGATACAGGTGGAAAGCTGCTGCAAAAATCGAAGATCGATTTTCTTTCCCCCCAGGTAGACCCGACGCTGCAAGGCATTCTGGCAAAGGCTCCGGTGCACCCGACGCCGGAAATTATGCGCAATGCGCAGTTGATCAAGGCGCACGTGATCTGGAGCACGAAGCCGATGGTGGTCGTTCCCGTGCTGGCGGTAACGCGACAGGCAGGCCAGCCTTTTGTGTATGTCCTGCGCAAGCAGCCAAACGGCCAATACATTGCTGCCGAGACACCGGTGACGCTGGGCGACACGGTGGAGAACGCCTATTCCATCACCTCCGGCTTGAACGTCGGTGACCAGGTGGTGATTTCGAGCACCCAATTCCTCGTAAACGGAATGCCGGTTGCTCCCCTTCCCGGTGCATAACTGCCGCTAGAGAGCGCAGAAGCTTAATACGCTCCCGGGAAAAAACGAAAGAGGGCTCATCTTGTTTGTTGATTTTTTTATTCATCGACCAGTGTTTGCCACTGTTACCGCGCTGATGATTATTCTGGCGGGCGCAATCTGCATCCCCAATCTCCCCATCGCGATGTACCCCACGCTCTCGCCTCCCCAGGTTAATGTGGTCTGTAATTATGTGGGCGCCAATGCTGACACGGTTGAGAAAGCCGTCACCATCCCGCTCGAAGAAGCCATCAACGGCGTGGAGGGCATGCGCTATATCCGCTCCTCCAGCACTAATAACGGAACCAGCCAGATCACCGCGACATTTCAAACCGGCTACAGCCTCGATATCGCCGCTGTCGACGTGCAAAATCGCGTCGCCAGCGTCACCGGGCGCCTTCCCGCTGCTGTCAACGCAACCGGTATTTCCATCAGTAAGGCCAACACCAACTTTGTGTTTGGCGCAGGCTTCTTCACGCGTGACGGCCGGTATTCTCACGAGTTTATTTCCAATTACCTGGATGTTTACGTTAAGGACGCCCTGAAACGCGTCCCGGGCGTCGGAGATGTGAACATCTTCGGCGAGCGCAAATACGCCATGCGCGTTTGGATCGATCCTCTCAAGCTTGCGGCCAATGGCTTGACCGCCACCGACGTAATCAACGCCCTGCAGGAGCAGAACGTTGAGATCCCAGCGGGCCAGCTTGGCCAGCAGCCTTCCAGTAACACGCAGGCGTTTCAGATCCCGGTTCGCGTCGTCGGCCGTCTTTCAAGCCCCGAGCAGTTCAACAACATTATCTTGAAGAGCACCGCGAATGGGTTGATTCTGCTCAAGAGCGTAGGACGCTCCGAGGTTGGCGCGGAAGACTATAGCTCGTCGTTGGAATACAACGGACTCTCGGCGCAGGGCATTGGCGTGATTCAGCTCTCGAACGCGAATGCGCTCGACGTGGACAGCAAAGCCAAAGCTGCTTTGAAGGAATTATCAAAGAGTTTTCCTCCTGGCCTTGAATATGCGGTGGCCTTCGATTCGACTACCGTGGTGGGTGAGTCTATCCGCGAGGTGCTCGTTACGCTCGCAGAAGCCATCGGCATCGTGATCCTCGTCATCTTTCTGTTCCTGCTTGATTGGCGCGCCACCATCATTCCTGCGGTAACTATTCCGGTTTCGCTTATCGGAACATTCGCGTTCATTCGCATCTTCAATTTCTCAATCAATTCGCTAACGCTGTTTGGAATTACCCTCGCCACCGGTCTTGTCGTCGACGATGCCATCGTGGTCATCGAAAACGTGCAACGCCACATTGCAATGGAACACTCCAATCCGCACGAAGCCACGTCGCGCGCCATGAGCGAAGTTACCAGCGCCGTCATCGCGACATCGCTTGTGCTGATTGCCGTGTTCGTGCCGGTTTCATTCTTCCCGGGCACGACCGGAATTCTGTACCGGCAATTCTCCCTGACTATCGCGTTCTCGATCGCCATCTCTGCGTTCAACGCGCTAACGCTTTCTCCTGCTCTTTCGGCTATGTTCTTGCGTGGCGAAGAGGCACGACCGCAGCAGCTTGACTTTCTCCACATTCGGCCGCTCTCGCGCGCATTTGCCGCATTTATTCATGGTGCCGACGGCTTCGTTTCATGGCTCTCAAGAACCTACGCAAAAGTCATCCACGTCGCCTTGCAACTGCGATTTGTCCTGCTGCTGATTTTCTTTGGCGGCCTCGGTGCCACCGTCTGGATCTACGGGAAAGTTCCTACCGGCTTCATTCCGCAAGAAGATCAGGGCTACCTGATTGGAATTGTGCAGGCGCCGCCGGGTTCTTCCCTGGCCTACACCACTGCTCTTGCTGACCGTGCGCAGGCTGTCATCTATTCGAACAAAGATATTCTTGGCGCATTTTCGATCATGGGTTTCAGTTTTACCGGGAACGCCTCAAACGCGGGGTTGATGTTTATCAGCACAAAGCCCGCCAAGGATCGCCGCGGCAAAGGGCACTCCGCAGCGGACATTGTTGCGGACCTTAGTCCGAAGCTAAGCGCATTTATGTTTCAACCCAACGGCGGCCTGGTTGCCGTCATCCAGCCCCCGGCGGTGCAAGGCGTCGGCAGCTACGGCGGCTTCCAGTTCATGCTGCAGGACACGGGAGTGAATACCATCTCGGATCTCGACCGCGTGGCTCACCAGATTGTCGGAGCAGGCCGAGCCCGAAAAGATATCACGGGTCTTCTTACGACTTTCTCGGCCAACGACCCACAGGTCCTCGTGACGATTGACCGCGAGAAAGCCAAGGCGATGAGTGTTCCGCTTTCGCAGATCACCACCGCGCTTGGCGTCTTCATGGGTTCGCAGTATGTGAACGATTTCGACTTCAACAATCGTACCTATCGCGTCTACGCTCAGGCCGATCAGCCCTATCGTATGACTTCGAAAGACCTGCACAATTACTATGTCCGCTCCGATCCTGGGCAGATGATTCCACTGGATAATCTGGTCACGATTGCTGAGAGTTCAGGTCCACCGGTGATCACTCACTATAATCTGTTCCGCGCAGTTGAGATTGATGGCTCACCAGCGCCGGGATTCAGTTCGGGGCAGGGCATTACCGGCATGGAAGATCTGGCAAAGCAGAACCTCATGCCGGGTATGCGTTATGAGTGGACTGGATTGACGCTCGATGAAATCGAGTCAAGCGGCCGCGCGTTGCTGATCTTCGGGCTTGGAATCCTGGTTGTTTATCTAACCCTGTCGGCACAATATGAGAGCTTCGCCCTGCCTTTCATCATCTTGCTCGCGGTGCCGATGGCGGTGCTGGGAGCCTTAGGGTTGGTGTATCTGCGCGGCCTCTCGAATGACGTCTACTGCCAGATCGGACTGGTGATGCTGATTGGCCTGTCCGCCAAAAATGCCATTCTGATCGTCGAGTTCGCAGAGCAGTTGCGGCGCAAGGGACGATCAATTGCGGAAGCGGCCATTGAAGCTGCCGAACTGCGGCTAAGGCCGATTTTGATGACCTCGTTTGCGTTCATCCTCGGCGTTTTTCCTCTGGTCTTCGCTTCGGGCGCGGGTGCTCTTGGGCGGCGTTCCGTAGGAACCACGATTGTTGGCGGTATGCTGCTTTCCACTGTGCTGAATCTGATATTCATTCCCGTGCTTTACGTGCTGCTGAGCCGGCTCCTGCGGCGCGGCGACAGCCACGAAATGACTTCTGCGGAGGAGGCCATCTAGCGCTCACTGTTTGATGCGATGGGCGATGACGTAATCCTTGATGCGTTCGTAGACCTCATCGGACACCACACCCTTGTCCAATAGTTCGTTCTTGGCGCGATAAGGCCGATAGCGAACGATGCGCGCCGCCCAGGTGCGCGTCATTCCCGGCGCTTTCATCAGCTCATCAAGGCTTGCGGAGTTGATGTCTATCCGCGCATCCGGCGCTGGTGCGCTATGCGAAGCAGTACTGGGTGCCGCAGCTTGAGCGAATCCCCAAGCCGATCCCACATGTCCTGCTGCGAGCCCATAACTCACCGCTAAGGCCAGCAGGGCAAATGGGAGCTGTCTTCTCACTCCTTCATTGTCCGCCTTGGCGGAGGCCGCGTAAAGCTCAGGGTTGAATCGTCGAAAAGAGCGAGACTCAGCCCCGGTTTCCTGCAAGAATGGAAGCATGGCAACATCCCCAAATGCTTCCTCAACTGGACAAAAGTTTCGTACCCGGATCATGGGAAACACGCGCCTTGTGATTCTGCTTTTATTGTTCGCGCTGCTTGCTCTTTGTCTTATCTTTACCTGGACCACGCGCGACGCGATGGCAAATCTCTCGTTTCTCAATCCCAAGAACAATCCAAACTTTGCCAACGCGGGAAAGAAAACGATTGTCGATGTGAGTCCATGGCAAACTGCGCAGGCCCTTGCGCCTCTCGCCGTAACCGCGGAAGAGAAGGAGCACGCTCAGGAAGCCCAGCGGCTGGCTGATCATGAAGTGGACCAGGCCTTCGCTTCGGCACTGCGCCAGGCCACCCTTGATTCACAGCACTTGACGCTGACAGGTGATGCACTCGAACTTTCCAAAAAAGTGGCGCAAATTCAACAACTCATCGCGCAGGACAAAGATGAGGTGCAGACGATCACCGAGCAGTTGAAGTCGCCACCCAAGAACGGCAAGCCTGCCGAATACGACGAAGGCGACTTGGAGGTTGCGAAAGCGCAGTTGGGGTTGGACACGGATGAGCTTGCGGATGCGCAGCAGGATCTGGATCGAGCTTCGGGAGATCAGACCTCGCAAATACAGGCGGAGTTAAACGCGCACGAAGCTACAATGCGTGACTATGACAAACAGGTACGCGCGGGTGGTCAAATGGCGGTCATATCTGTACGCACCAATGGAACCATGGCAGCACGAGTAGGTGCATGGTTCCGGCAGCGAAGCCGCTATAACCTGCTGCAACAGGCGCTGAACCAGACTCGCACTGACATTGCAAAACTGACCGCCCAGCATAATGCACTCGAGATCAAGGCCAACAATTCGTCGGCGGCCCACACCGACGATCTTGACGAGAAGTTGCAGGGCATCAAGGACAGAACTGCGCAGCGCCAGATACTGAGTATTCTGGATGATCGCATCCAGACTGACCAGCAACTTGCGGCTGTTTACAGTAAGTGGTCTGCGCAAGTGCTGCTCCAGCACCGCATTGTGCTCCATCTGATCTTGCAGTCGCTCGCTTTCATTGCATTCATTGGCATTTGCATGGTCGCATGCGATGCGTTGGTCCGACGCATTATGGCTACTCGGCTGATCGATGGCCGGCGCTCGCAGACGCTGCGCAGTATCCTCGAGCTTTCGATACAGGTTGTCGGAGTAATTCTCATATTGCTGGTAATTTTTGGAACTCCGCGCGAGACGCCGACAATCCTGGGCCTCGCAACCGCCGCACTCACCATCGCCTTGCAGGATTTCATCATCGCCTTCCTCGGCTGGTTCGTCCTCATCGGCAAAAACGGCATTCACGTTGGCGATTGGGTCGAGATCAACGGCGTGGGTGGCGAAGTGACCGAAGTCAAGCTGTTCAGCACCACGCTGCTCGAAACAGGGACCCTTGCAGATCGTGGACTACCGACCGGGCGCAGAATCACTTTCATGAATGGATTTGCCATCCGTGGACAATATTTCAACTTCTCCACAAGCGGGCAATGGATGTGGGATGAAATCAGTCTCAGCCTTCCAGCTTCGGAGAATATGCACGAAATGCTTGACCGAATTCAAAAGGTCGTTGTCGCCGAGACAGAAAAGAATGCAGGACTTGCCGAACAGGAGTGGAAGCGCGGTTCACACGGGAATAGTCTGAGCCGATTCAGCGCCTCCGCCGTCGAGAATCTGCGGCCCTCTGCATCGGGAATCGAAGTTCTGGTTCGCTATGTAACGCGGGCCTCCGAGCGGTTTGAGATGCGCAACCGGCTTTATCAGAAGCTGTTTGAGATAATGCGCGATCCCGGCCCTCGGGCCACACCTGAGACGCTGCCCGATGGGCAAAACGCATAGCAGTCTTCAGAGTTTTACGACCTAAAGTTGACACAGCATCGCGTTTGCCTTACTTTCTAAACAGATGCAGAGCAACCGCCATCACGGTCATCACCATCATCATGGGACAACCATGCCGGCGGACTGTCATGGCCTGAACTAAACGGCCAGAGAGATCAGAAGAACCAAAAGCCCGCCGGCATAGAAGCCGGCGGGCTTTTTGATTTTGGTGCAGAATTCAGCGCAAGTCAGGAAGACAATGAGCACACAACCAACAATCGATTTCAAAAAGATGGACGGTCTGGTGGCCGGCATCGTGCAGGATTCACAAACGGGCGAGGTTTTGATGCTAGGCTTTCTCAATTCAGAGAGCTACGCTAAAACGCTCGAAACAGGCTTCGTCACTTTCTGGAGCCGTACGCGCCAGAAGCTGTGGATGAAGGGCGAAAGCAGTGGCAATCGTCTGCGCGTAATCTCCGCCGCTACTGACTGCGACAACGACACGCTGCTGTTTAAAGTTGTCGTAGAAGGCGATGGGCTGGTTTGCCATGAGGGCACAGTCACCTGCTTCACCAAGCCGCTAACATTCTCAAATGCAGTGGAGGTGGCGCGTGGCTAACAAATTGAGGCTTGGGCTGCCAAAGGGCAGCCTTCAGGATTCAACGATTGCGCTGTTCAGGCGCGCTGGATGGAACATCTACGCCGATGGTCGTTCGTATTTTCCGTCTATCGATGATCCTGAGATTGAATGCATGCTGATTCGAGCCCAGGAGATGGCCCGCTATGTCGAGCATGGCGTACTCGATGCAGGCCTCACCGGCATCGACTGGGTCGTTGAGAGCGGTCTCGATGTCACCAGCGTCACCACCTTGACCTATGCCAAGCAAAGCCGTCGAAAAGTCCGCTGGGTCTTGGCCGTTCCTGAGGCGAGTGGCTTTCAGCGCGCCGAAGATCTTGAGGGAAAGATCATCGCAACCGAATTGGTCGAAGTTACGAAACGATACTTTGCTGAGAGGCGCGTGAATGTGCGGGTGGAATTCAGTTGGGGAGCTACCGAGGTAAAGCCCCCGACGCTCGCGGATGCCATCGTTGAAGTGACGGAAACAGGGAGTTCGCTCAAGGCTAATCACCTGAAAATTATTGATACTGTTATGGAAAGCGAGACGCACCTGATCGCCGGCAGGGCGACGCTCGCAGATGCCTGGAAGCGCGAAAAAATCGACCAGATCGCCGTGATGCTGCGCGGTGCAATTGATGCGCAGTCTCAGGTTGGCCTCATGCTCAACGTTCAACGCGCAGATCTTGAAGCGGTGCTGGCGGTGCTTCCGGCACTCAACTCCCCCACAATTTCTCAACTCAGCAACTCTGAATGGGTCGCGGTTAATACGATTGTGGAAGAGCGTGTTGCCCGTGACGTCATTCCCAAGCTCAAAGCTGCGCGCGCCACCGGTATCGTCGAGTACCCGTTGAACAAAGTCGTGCTCTAGAAAGTGACTGGACCAGAACGATGAAGCTGATTCGAACCCGTGGTCGAGGAGCACGCCAGGCCGAACAAGTTCTTGTCGCACTGGAGAAGCGCGGCGGGGCGTCGTTCGAGCGAGTGCTGCCGGTCGTAAGCCGCATCGTTGCGAGTGTCCGACGCGGCGGAGATCGCGCTCTGCTGCGCTACGCAGTGCAGTTCGACGGGCATGGTGCCGGAACGACCATTCGCATAGCCCCCCAGGAGATGGCGGCTGCATGGGAGGCGATCGATCCGTCGTTGCGTGATGCACTCAAGACCGCGACTGCGCAGATTCGCGCCTTCGCCAAAATGCAGCTTCCCAAGTCATGGAGCAGATCTTCGGCGGCAGCCCTCACCGTTGGCCAGTTCGTGCGACCGATTGGAGCAGTTGGTTGTTATGTACCCAGCGGGCGCCATCCGCTTCCTTCCACACTCCTGATGACGGTAATACCAGCTCAGGTAGCGGGTGTTCCGCGCATCGTCGTAGTCTCTCCCAAGCCTGCTCTGGAGACACTTGCGGCCGCACATCTTCTCGGAATCACGGAACTCTATCGCGTTGGCGGAGCACACGCGATTGCCGCTCTTGCTTACGGCACAGCCACGATTGCCCGCGTTGACAAGATTGTTGGTCCCGGAAATCTCTATGTCACCGCGGCAAAGCGCCTCGTCGCTTTTGATTGCGCGATTGATATGCTGGCCGGTCCGACCGAAATCATAGTTACCAGCGAACGCGGCGATCCGGCTGAGATCGCTGCAGACCTCGTCGCTCAGGCTGAACATGATCCCGAAGCTCTCGCCATCTTTATCACCACGCGCGCTGAGCTTGCGAAGCAGGTAGTCGCTGAAGCAGGGAAGCAAAGTCGCAAGAATCCTGTGGCTCGGGCTGCCCTCGACCGCAATGGTGTGGCCATCGTTGCATCCACGCTCGAAGAGGCGCGCGCGCTTACCAACCGTCTCGCACCGGAGCACTTGACCGTCGATTCAATCGAAGATATGGAATGGGTTCTGAGTGCGGGCTCGGTGTTTGTTGGAGGCTGGTCCGCTCAGCCGATGGGAGATTATATTTCAGGCCCAAATCACACCCTGCCAACCGGCGGCATGGCACGAGTGCGCGGTGGCCTTAGCGTCAACGACTTTGTGAAATTGATTACGGTGCAGGAATATAATGCTGCAGCCATTCGCGAGTTTGGACCGCGTGCGGTACTGTTGGCAAAAGCGGAAGGACTCACCGCACACGCTGAGGCAATAGAAGTGCGTCTACGCAAAGCTTCATCGAAGCGGAGCCAAGCCGCGGCGAGCGCAAGGAGTGCACGTGGATAAATCCATCGCGACCCCCCAACCCGCGCCGCGCGTGCGTGTCCAAGCGATGAAGGAATATCATCCGCCGCTAGGGAACCGCGATGCGATGCGCCTGGACTTCAACGAGAACACAATTGCGTGTTCGCCCAAAGTGCGGGAGGTCCTGCGGCGCATTTCCGCCGGCGATCTTACGCGCTATCCGGAGCGTGGTCCTGTGGAGCGCGTTGTCGCAGAGCACCTCGGCGTACTGTCTGAACAAGTCGTGCTGACGAATGGCGTCGATGAAGCCATTCACGTTCTATTTGAAACGTTCCTTGAGGCAGGCGACGAATTGTTGCTGCCCGTTCCGACCTACACCATGTATGAGGTGTACGCATCGGCGACGGATGCTCGCGTAGTCCCGGTGCAGGCTTGTGAAGATCTGCAGTTTCCCTTCGATCGCCTCATGAATGCGATCACTCCCCGCACCAAGATTATTGCCATTGCCAATCCCAACAGCCCTTCGGGTTCCATCGCGACACGAGCACAGATTATCGATCTCGCTCAACGCGCTCCACAAGCGGTAGTGCTGGTCGATGAGGCCTATTTTCATTTCCATGGCGAAACAGTCATCGACCTCATTAACAAGCTTCCAAATGTGATCGTCGCACGGACGTTCTCGAAGGCCTATGGCCTGGCGGGATTGAGGCTTGGAGTTCTAGCGGGTCCGGTCGAACTAATGCGATGGATTCGTCGTGTGCTCTCGCCGTATAGTGTGAATTCGCTTGCCTTGGCGTGTCTGCCCCCGGCTCTTGAGGATATTGCATACCTGAATTGGTATGTCGGGCAAGTGATATCAGCTCGAGCAGATCTTGAGGCTGCGCTTGATGTAGTGGGAATGCGCCACTGGCCGAGTCATGCGAATTTTGTTCTGGTCTATATTGGCGCGCAGCATGCGGAGTTTGTCCGCCTGATGTCCGCTGGCGGAGTATTGGTGCGCGACCGCTCAAGCGATCCGGGTTGTGACGGGTGCGTTCGCATCACGATCGGCACCGGAGAGCAGATGCGCGAAGCCATTGCCGTGCTCTACAAAGTGCTTAAAGTGCTTGGCGCTACGCAGGAGAAGCGATGATGCCCAGGGATGCCCAAAAAACGTCAAAAATCCAATCCATTCGCAAGTCAGCGGTTGCACGTGACACGCATGAGACCCGTATTGCGATTGCACTCACGATCGAAGGCAAGGGCATTTACAAGGTCTCAACGGGCATTCGCTTCTTTGACCACATGCTTGAACTGTTCACGCGCCACGGCGCATTCAATCTGGAATTGACATGCAAGGGCGATCTCGACGTCGATCAGCATCACACTGTAGAGGATGTTGGCATCGCACTTGGCGAAGCATTCGATCGTGCGTTGGGCGACAAACGCGGGATTCTGCGCGCTGGATATTTCATCATGCCAATGGACGAGACGCTGGCGATCGCTGCAGTCGATCTCAGTGGGCGCGCCGCATACGCGGTCGATACTAAAGTTCGCACGCGCCTGGTCGGCGACCTGCAGAGCGAACTCGTCACCGATTTCTTCGAAGGTTTCGCGCGAGGAGCGCGCGCCAACGTGCACGTCAAGACGATGTATGGCCGTTCAAACCATCACAAGATCGAAGCCATCTTCAAGGCATTTGCGCGCGCCCTACGCGTGGCCTGTTCGCGCGACAAGCAGTTGGGCGAAATGCTGCCGAGCACAAAGGGACTCCTTTAATGCGCGTAACCGTAATTGACTACAAAGCCGGGAATCTGACCTCGGTGCTGAAGTCGTTGCGCCATCTGGGTGCTGAAACGATCGTGACCGACTCCGATGCATCGCTCATCGATTCGGCCGAGCGTATCGTACTGCCCGGCGTAGGACATTTCGCGGCGACGGATCGCTTGAATTCAACCAGTATGACTCCAGCGATTCGTGCAGCAATTGCGCGTGGCGTTCCATTCCTTGGTATATGTGTTGGTATGCAGTGGCTTTATGCCGGATCAACCGAGGCACCAGATCGTCCAGGGCTCTCGCACTTCAAAGAAACCTGCACGCGCTTTCCCGAATGCAACCAAAAGGTTCCCCATGTAGGTTGGAATTCACTAGAGATCAAGGGCGGCTCGCGTCTTCTGGCAGGAGTTGAGCTCGGTGAGTTTGTCTACTTTACCCACTCGTATAAGGCTCCTGTTACGGCTGATACTGCAGCCGTCGCAAACTACATCGATAATTTTGCCGCTGCCGCAGAGCGAGACAACGTCATGGGTGTCCAGTTTCATCCCGAAAAGTCCGGCGAGACCGGATTGAAGATACTCCGCAACTTCCTGGGGTGGGCATGCTGACCAAACGCATCATCGCCTGTCTCGATGTCCACGCAGGGCGAGTAGTCAAAGGGATTCAATTCGTGGACATCGTAGATGCAGGCGACCCCGCGGCACTGGCCGCACGGCACGCCCGCGAAGGCGCGGACGAAATCGTGCTGCTCGACATCACGGCCACCCACGAAGGACGGCAAACGCTGCTCGAGACGGTCCGGCGCACCGCGCGCGAGTTGTTTGTGCCATTCACGGTAGGCGGTGGCATTCGCAGCGCCGAAGAAGCAGAAATGGTGTTCGAGGCCGGAGCTGACAAGATCAGCATCAACTCTGCTGCTCTTGCCGACCCGACGCTGATCAGCGCGATTGGCCGAAGCTTTGGATCGCAGGCGGTTGTAGTGGCTATCGATGCGCGGCGCGATCCCGACGCAGAAGACCCAGTGGGCGATGCTCAGGTATTTGTACAAGGCGGACGCAAGCTGGCAGGCCGTCGCGTTGTCGAGTGGGCTCTCGAAGCCGAGGCTCGCGGAGCAGGTGAGATTTTGCTGACTTCGATGGATGCCGATGGAACTCGCGCGGGATTCGATTGCGAACTGACTGCTGCCGTAAGCGAATCGGTCAGTATTCCAGTGATTGCATCAGGAGGAGCTGGGACAGTGGCGCACTTTGCAGATGTGTTTGGAAGGGGAAAAGCCGATGCAGCGCTTGCGGCGAGCATCTTTCACTTCGGGGTATCCAGCGCACGCTCGCTGAAAGAAGAACTGGTCGCCGCCGGAGTTCCTGTGAGGCTCCCATGCTGATTCCTTCGATCGATCTGATGGGCGGCCGCATCGTGCAACTCGTGCAGGGCGAAAAGCTGCGTCTCTCCTTCGATGATTTCGAATACTGGATCGAAAAATTTTCGCGCTTCCCCGTGGTGCAGCTCATTGACCTCGATGCAGCGATGCGCCAGGGTGACAACTCTGCGCTCGTTGCAGAGATCGCGCGGCGGCTTCCATGCCAGGTGGGTGGAGGCATTCGTTCCATTGAGCGCACACAACAGGTGCTCAATGCCGGCGCAAAACGCGTCATCATCGGATCGGCGTTGTTCTCGGAGGACGGTGCAGTGGATGTCGATTTTGCTTCGCGACTTTCCTCTGCCGTGGGATCAGATCACCTCCTGGCAGGAATCGACACCAAGAATGGCCATATTGCGATAAAAGGTTGGAAGTCGCAGATTGCGCTGACTCCGGACGAAGCGATTCCGCAGCTTGATCCGTTTGTGGTTGGCTATCTATATACCCATGTGGATGGGGAGGGATTGATGCAGGGTTTCCCCATCGATACTGCCGCCCGCCTGCGCGCGTTGACTCAGCGTCATCTGACCGTGGCAGGTGGAATCCGCAGTCAGCAGGAGATTGATGATCTCGATGCGATGGGCGTAGATGCCGTGGTGGGCATGGCGGTTTACACGAATCTGCTCGCCATTTGATCTCGAATGGCGTACCGAGTCTCACATCTTGCTTCACGTTTTAATACATCGGATATTCTGAAAGCATTGGGCCTAAAATGCGCAAAAGGGAGAACGTAGACCATGACGAAAGCTAGTGGAATCCGCTTGGCAAAACGCTTGGATGAGGTCGGATTCTCTGATATCGTGCAGATTCGCAACAAGGTCATGGAAATGCGCGCCGAAGGCCTGCAGGTCCACTCTCTCCACGGCGGCGAACCCTATTTTGAGACGCCTGAAGAAATCAAATACGCGGCTGTAAAGGCCCTGGTGGAGAACTATACGCATTACGCGCCGTCGTCAGGCGTTTTGCCCTTGCGGAAGGCGTTGGTGGAGAAGCTTGCCGCAAGAAATGCAGATTGACGTGACGACCGATGAGGTGATTGCGACGGTAGGCGGCTCCCAGGCCTTGTATGGAGCCTTCCAAAGCGTCCTTGACCCGGGAGATGACGCGCTGGTCTTCTCGCCCTACTGGACGCCAATCGGCGACCTTGTGACCGGCGCGCAGGCTCGTCCGTTGCTCGTGCCGACCATCACTGCCAGGCGCAACGGGATTCGCAAGACGCTGGAGCAGTTCTCTACACCAAAGACCCGGGCCGTCTACTACAACACTCCGCAAAATCCCAGCGGCCTTGTTTTCACACGCGCCGAAGCGGAAGAAGTGGCCTCTTTCGCGCGGGACCGCGACCTGATTGTGATTGCCGATGAAGCGTACGAAGATCTTGTGTACGAGGGCGAGCACGTGTCGATTGCATCTCTGCCGGGAATGGCGGAGCGCACCATTACATGTTTCACTTTTTCCAAGACCTACGCGATGACCGGCTGGCGTGCGGGTTATGCCGTGGCTAAAGAGCCCTTCATGACAGCGCTGCGGAAGATCGTTCTCTACTCGACCAATGGTGTGACTACTTTCGTGCAGCAAGCGATGATCCACGCGCTCAAAACGCCTGCGTCGGAGATCGCGGCACGTCGCGAGGAGTATCGCAAGCGGCGAGATCTGCTGGTGAGCGTCCTGAACGAGGTTGGACTGAAGTGCGACCCTCCCGCTGGTGCCTTCTATGCATTTCCAAATGTAGAGAAGATTCACAAGCACAGCCGCACAGCAGCGCAAATTCTGCTCGAAAAAGCTCACATCGCGACAATTCCCGGGTCGGTCTTCGGCGCGCAGGGCGAGGGGCATTTGCGCTTTGGCTATGCGATCACGACCGGCGAGATTGAAGATTGCGCGGAAGCCCTGCGCAAGTTTCTTGGCTAAGGCTCGGTGGGTTGCACTTCGCCGATTGCGCGGCTGGTTTCCACTCGTGACGAGCGCAGCAGCACCGCAATCTGCTTCAGGTGGAGCTGAACGGCATACGCACGCAGGATCTCTGCCTGCGAAAAGCTGAAGCCGGTGTGGCGTACTTTTGCCATACGCTCTTCGAGTTCTGCTATATCTTGCTCAAGGTTGAGGTTCGGTGGCGGGACATGAAATCGCCAGCCATGAATGCATTTCGCAACATACTGAAAGCCTGATTCAATATCTGTCACCAGGCGTCCCAGTTCGGGTTCCAGTTGCCCCGCGTAGCGGTCTTCGTGGCTTTCTCTGACGGCGAGTTCTAGCGCGACCAGCGCGTCGAAAATTGTGCGGCCAAACTGTGCCAGCATGCCCAGCCCTTCACGCCAACCGGGACCGCCCGAGGGCTCATTGCGCATCTCTTCCAGCAGCGCATTGTTGCCACGCAGCATGGCGAGAGCGTCTTCCCGAAGTCCGGGTAGGTTCTCTGCAGGCGTCCCGCGAAATCCCTGAAGAATGCCTTCAAAGAATGCATTGAGAACCAGAAATTCCTGAGCGAGTCCATCCCGCAGGCGCAGGCGGGCGCGATCCGGAAACACCAGCGTAGAGACGATGACAGCCACGATGATTCCCAGAAAGACTTCTCCGACGCGGTGCAATGCAAGCAGCCAGTGTGAACCGGTTGTCTGGACAAGCATCACAATAGAGATGGTCACACCGGCCAGTCGTGAGCTGTTCCGAAGACCAAGAAGTCCGCAGAGAATGACAGCGGATAATACGGCCAGTATGTAGTTCCACGGCAGCACGCCGAACAGGGAAAATGCGAAACCGAAGGCGGCGCCGATCATGGTACCGAGAATGCGATCCCGAGATGCGCCGATAGTGGCGCCGAAGTTTGACTGCAGAACAATGATGGCGCTGATGGCGCCCCAGTAGCCATCGTGCACGCCAAATCGCAGTGCGATCCACCAGCAAAGAGCCGCTGACAGAGCGGTCTTGGTTGCGTGAATCAGGAGTCGCCTTCGCTCCCAGTTCAGCAGGCCGCGATCCGCACTCTGGTCAACCCTCAGCTTCGCTGCGAGTTCCTGTTGCGACCACGTTTTTGTTTTGGCTAATCGCATGGAGAGCGTTAAACGTCTACTTCATTCATAGCATGGCGTGGGAGAGCAAGCATCGCGAACTGATTTCGCGTCCTCGGCATGTAGCATAGACTCAGAACTACAAATCCCTGTGGATTTTTATTGTCTATGCTTCGCGTTGGATATTCCGTAAATTTAGCTGCCGAGCTGCTCGCCGATTTTCCCGCCGGAATCGAACTCATTCGGCTGCCTCGCGATCTTGACAATGATGTCGACATCGACGTATGGATTCCTGATCCATATCCGACGAGGAACACGCATATCATTCCGCATTTGCGCGGCGTTAAGCTGGTGCTGTCGCTCATGGCGGGAACGGAGTGGATCCCTGCAGCAATGGGTCCGCATGTGACCATTTGCAATGCGCGTGGAGCTCACAATATTTCCACGGCCGAATGGACGCTTTCGGCAATTCTTGCGATGTTGAAGCATTTTCCGCTGTTCCTTGATATGCAACGCTCCGGCGAGTGGAAACGGCGATTCGAGGCCAGCACGGAATATGCGAAGATAAGCGGCGATGTGCGACCGCACTATCCGCCGGTGATGCTCGAAGAACTGACCGGAAGGTCCGTGCTGCTGATCGGCTACGGTTCCATCGGCAAAGAGATCGAACGGATGATGAGCCCTTTCGACGTAAAGTTAACGCGTTTGGCGCGGACGGCACGCGAGAATCCGACGGTGCATGGAGTGGAAGAGCTGGATGCTTTGCTGCCAAAGGCCGAGGTCATTGTATTGATTCTGCCGTCGACAGCCGAGACACGATGGCTGATCGACGCCCGGCAGTTTTCGCTGATGCAGCAAGGTGCGCTGCTGGTGAATGCGGCGCGCGGGCCGATTGTGAACACCGACGCGCTGGTCGAGGCACTGCAAAGCGGCAAGATTCGCGCGGCGCTCGATGTCACCGATCCAGAGCCATTGCCTCTCGGCCACCCTCTGTGGAAGTGCCCGAACCTTTTGATCACGCCGCACGTGGGCGGATCAAGTCCGGAATTTGCGCGGCGTTCGCTCAAGATTGCCGCCGACGAACTACGCCGCTATATGGCCGGAGAACCACTGTGCAACGTGGTGCAGGCCGCGGTTTGAGCTGCCTTAGCGGCGCGCTGCCAGTCGCGCAGGCCAAGAACTGCAAGACCAACAAGTCCCGCATACAGAACCGCCGTCAGCCTCAGATCTTTGTAAATGTACTCGCCGATGTAGACAAGATTGACGACGATCCAGAGCCACCAGTTCGCGATGTGTTTGCGTGCCTGCCACCAGCTTCCAACCAGGCTGAAGCTCGCGAGTGCCGCATCGAGATAAGGCAATGCGGCGTGAAGGCGCTTAGCCAACTCTCCTAAAACAAAGCTGCCCGCGATTCCCGCAACCAGCGCGATGACCAGGCTCGACGTCGCCAGCGGTGCCACCCGCACTTCACCTTCTTCACGTACGCCTCGCCACCAGTGCCACCATCCGTACAGGGTAAAAGCAATAAAGAATATCTGGAGCAACGCGTCGGATAACAAGCGGGCGCGATAGAAGACGACGAGGTACAGCACGTCGGCTGCGAGAACAACAGGCCAGCAAATCAGCAGTCTCCTGGTGGTGAGCCAGATGCCTACGGCCGTTGCAACAAAGCCCGCGAGTTCCACCCAGTTTGTGGCGAGATAGCGGGCGATTGCGGAGAGCATCATACGCGCACCGCCAACCGCTCGCGCGATTCGGCCCATCGGCGCAGAGGGTCCAGAATCTTCTGCCGGCCTGCACCGCTGAACCATTGCGCATGTCCAGCAAGATAATCGCGCGTTGCCACGCGAGCTTTCTCAGGTGAATGCAGAACTCCAAGAAAATAGTCTGCTTCGGTCAGCGCGAACTCTGCGTGCCCCAGTGCGAGCATCGGGGCCAGCGCAGTGGCTTCTGCGTGGCTGAGCGGCCTCACACGCTCATAGCCGTCGAGCAGCGCCCATAGATCGTTAAGGTGCACAGGAACTTCCTCACCACGGTTTCCATTGCGCATCAGCACCAGCCACTCAATAATGTTGCGCTCGATAGCCTGAACGAGATCGTAGACGGCATTTGTACGATCTGCCAACCCAAAGTCGATGATCGATTCGGCAGATGCGTGCGCGCCCGCATCACTCCAGAAAAGATTAGACGCGTGCAGATCGTTGTGCGTCCATAAAGGCTGCAGCGAAGGCAGTAGTGGTCTCAATTCATCATGAAATTGTCGCAGCAAATTGATTGTCTCTTCGAAGTCCAAACGAGTGTGGTCATTACGCAGCAAAGCAGGGCGTGCAGCGAGATAATTTTCAAACGCCTGCGATGGATCATCAGACGCGAAGATGGTAAAACTCGCTACCAGCGGGCGAGTCCTTCTCCGTGGCGCATCAAAGCTCTCAGCTGCAAGATGAAGGCGCGCGAGCATCTCGCCCGCAGACCGAGCGTGATCTGCAGATCGAAATGGAGTCCATGAAATAGCGTCTTCATACAGGTCGATGCCGCCGGGTATCTCATGTACTTCGTATGTCCAATCGCCGGCCTCAATTGCGGTTTCGCCCGCATCAGTTGAAAAAACGCGCGGAACATCGACGCCATTGCTCCGCAGGTGCTGCATGAAACAATGCTCTTCTTTCAGACCTTCGGCTTCGCGAACTGAGCGCGCATGTCGCTTGATGAATACTTTTCCATTACCAGTCTCAATGACACTTGCTGCGGAAAAAGGTCGTGGGCTTGTCGATAGAATCTCGATCGGCTCACCAGCGCCCGGCATCTTCGCGAGCACGCTTCTCACTTCGCCCAATGTCAAAGGCGGCCAGTCCGGCTCAACCAGACTGCCATCCAAACCGTGCGTTTTGTTTGCTTCGTTCAAAGCGGTTCCTTCGGCCTCAACTATCTAAAACTGTAGTGCGCTGAGAGCCGTACCGTCGTCGGCGCACCTTGATGGATGAAGGTGTCGCCGTAGCTCGCTCCAGTGTCCTTCCAATATCGCTTGTCCAGAATGTTATCGGCATACAAGTGCAGCGTGATGCGGCCATTTTCGCCGCCTGGCGTGTAGCGTGCGCCTAGGTTGAACAGGTTGTAACCGCCCACGCTGACCAGGTCATCTCGTGTTGCTTCCTTGCGACTGGTATAGCTCCAACCCGGCATCACGTGCAGTCCGCGTGCGTGAGGGACCAGGACATCCGCAAACAAATTTGTATGAAAGCGGGGCACGTTGATGACTTGTTTGTTGTTATAAGATGGCGTGCCGGTGTCGGTCGAGATCGCACGCATCGCCGTTGCCGAGGCACTCAGCTGAACCCAGTTCGCTGCCTTCCCTTGTGCGTTCAACTCGAGGCCATCGTGAGTTTCGTGTCCCTCAGATTCGAAGCATTGGTCCCCCGCGCTTCCTGCAGGACAAAATGCATCGGGGCCATCGATCACCTTGGGATAGAAGAAAGGCTGGCGCATGCGAAAGAGTGCAGCGGTGAGCAGAATTGCGTGCTCATATTTCGCGCCGATCTCCGTCTGCCGCGTCATGAAGGGGGACAGGAACTGATTGGCGTTATCAACCCACCATGGAGCCTGAGGTCCGAGCGATAGCAGCGCGCCGTAATTGCCATAAAGCATGAGACTCGGCATCGGGGAGTACGTCGCTGCATACTGCGGCAGCCATAGTGAGCGTGCGGAGGTGTAGTTGAAATCGCTGACCTGAACGAAGCGGCCGCCCGCCTGCAACACAACGTGGGCAGGAAGATGTGCGCGCTCCTGCACGATGCCGGAGCTTTGGTGATCGAAGTCGGCGAGTTCAGAAGGCCCAGCCTGCTGGTACGGGTCTTCGGGAGCGTAGGAGATGTTGGGTTGATAGACGTTTTCCACGCCGAGAGGCGCGTATACGACCGTGGGAGACAGATCGACGGTGCGGTGAAAGAGCGATCCGCCGCCGACTACGTCATGGCTGATCTTGCCGGTCGTTGAAATGGCCTTGAACCAATGCATCGCCAATCGCATCGATCCGCAATTCGCCGGGACTGCGGTAGTCGTAGATTTCGTAGCTGCCATCGGGACAGAAAAAGTAATACGGCGAATTGGGGCAGAGGGAGTTCCCGTCCGCGTCCAGCGCCGGGCCATAAGGCCATATCACGTTGTCGTCAATGAGGGAATGGCTATAGGAACCACCGACGCGAAGATTCCAATTCGTAGCGAGCTTGCGTTCAAGGCGTGCACCAGCATTGAGCGTATCGAATGTATTCGGTTTCGACCACGATTGGAAGCCAAGCATCACCGACGGATAGACAGGAGAAGGCACCGTAGTTCCGCCTAGCAATTGATAACCGGCTTCAGAACGCTCCACCTTGTGTTGATATTCGAAGTCGGTCATTAGCTGAGTGTTCGCGCCAAGTTGCCATCTGCCATCGACCGCAGCCATGCCGCGCCATCCGTCCGCTCCTTCAACATAGGTGTGGATGTCTTCTCCCGCTGCGGTCACCAAGAGGCCCGAGCCGCCATGAATTCCGGGAACTGCAAACTGCACCGCGCCAAATGAAGTTCCACGCTGATCGGTAGCCAGATCGAGCGTCGGCCGCTCGCCTGCGTAAGGTTCTTTGGTCGCGTAATCGATCACTCCACCTGCCGACGCTATCCCGGTTTCCAGTCCTGCAATGCCCTTGATGAAATCGACCCGCTGCTTGTTTTCGAGTGGCACATCCTGCTCGCCGGCGATGGTCATGCCGTTGATCTGCATCCCTGTTGCCAGATCAATTGGAAAGCCGCGAATCTGATAGTCACCGTAGTAGCCTACAGGCGCATAATCTTCGCCAATCGACGCGTCGTTCTTCACCACGTCAGACAAAACACGCGAGACCTGGTCGCTCATTAAGGCGCTGGTGACGGCGACAACAGAAAGTGGGGTTTCCCTCACCGGTAGGTTGTCGAGACTGGCCGAGGTCGCGGCGTCCGAGAGATAGTCGTCTTTCACTTCGCCGTGCACAATCACGGTTGTGGTGACTCGATCCGGTTTTTGCTGCGACGCGTCGGCGGCCGGTTTCTGCTGCGTCGTCGCATTCGGCATCTGTGCATCCGCCGTGGGCGTTGTGCTCTGAGCCCAACTACAGGATCCTGTTACGGCAAGAATGCCGACGACGACCCACCGCGAGCCGTTGCGCAGGCGCGATCGTCGAATATGAGATTGAAGCGCACACATGCCTTGTCCCCACTTTCATGAAACAAGGGCGTCTGTGCTGGGAGTGGAGGAAGTGGGCCAAACTGGCATCGAAAGCTTCCCACGCCGGCATTATCCGGATCGGGTTCGAGGGTATCTTCTCAGCCCCACATCGTGGAGCACCCCTGTTTCAGTACTTAGATTGAAACACCGTCCGCGACAAGAATGCAAATCCAGAGTTCCAGAGCCTAGGATCGAACTGTTGTTCAATAACCGCTGTCAGGTCGCTCAGTCAGCGTTTTCAGGGATAGGTCTAATCAGCCGAGCGGCATTGGAAGCGTGGGCGCGCCAGCGTCTCAGCATCCAGCCAAGCAGGAGGCAGGCTGCCATGCTAATAAAGGCGTCTGTAAGCAGGGCGCCAGTTAGGCCGCGCCGGTCATAGCCCTTGCCGTCGAGGAACTGCATATACGTGATCGGCAGATTGCTAGCTGCAAGCAGAACAGTGAAAAGCGTCGCCGCAAAGGGATTGTCTGGCCCGATCACTTCAAAGGCGATGCCATTTGCGGTGGCGAAGGCCAATGCTTGAAACAAATTCTCACCGGTGATGGCAACGCCGAAGCTCCAGGGCTGACGGGGCAGCGCCAGAAGGCTCAGTGTGAAGATGGCTCCAACGATGCCAATGGCCAGGTAGACGGGGCGGAGCGGAAATCGCCGCGCCAGCGGAAACAGCAGAAAGCTGCCCGCAATTCCGGCTGCCAAGGATCCGACACCTGCGAACAGGCTTACCGTGCGTTCATTCGCGGAGAAGTCAGAGCCAGTACCTCCGAGGACGTTGGTAAGCGCAAATGAGGCCGCGGGAAACAAAAAGAGAGCCAGCGCCATCAGGACATGCCTCTGCTTCAACAGCGCGACCAATTCCCGATTGAATCTCCCAAAGCTCTCCCGAGCCGGCTTGCGATGCGCCGCAGGCGACGGAATGACAAGAAACAAGAGCATCGGCAAAAGAACTGCTGTGCCCATCAACATTCCCGCCAGAACAGGTACGAGGCGGCTGATGACTTGCCCGGCCAGAATCATCATCAGGCCCCCCGCACCGAGATTCGAGACTGCGAACCATACGCCGAGCCGCCCGTCGTCCTTCTTGTCGACGAGGCTGCCCATCCAGCCTCCCACTGCCCCCTGGTAAAGCATGGCGGCGGCGAACCCCGGTATCATCGCGGCTTCTACAAGGCCCGGTCTGTCTGGATGTGCAACGGTGACGGCGATGGCGATAGCAGAGAGCAGCCCAAAGATCAGCGCATAGGTCCGGCGGCTGAACCATGCGTCCAGCATCGGAGAGATCGTGAAGATCCAGAAGCCGGGCGAAAGAATCGCCGCGGCAATCGCGGCAACGTGCCCTGCGGGAATGCCGTGCGCCGCCAACATCTCTGGAATGACCACGGCGCAGAAGCCCCCCGTGAACCCGAATGGCGCGTTGGTCAGCCCCATCAGCCATGTTGGCGGCAGCCGCCGTGCATTCTCCATGCAGTAGACCTCATTAAATGCTACGCGGCAATTTCTGGAAGGCAGGAAACTGGTATTGATTGTTCTACCGGACGTCAACGAGATTTACACAGCTGCGTCACCAGCGAGATCACAACTTATCATCCGCAAGGCGCTTACTTAGAAGAATTCTTGCCGGCATAACTGAGAAAAAGAGTGCGCATCATAATTCATTCGGAGCCTATCTAGACGAAGTTTCTGCAACTTATCCCACTAGAATCTGACATTTAAGTTGGAATTAGATTCAGATGTGCAGAAATCCATGATGAATGCACCATGCATGGTGATATCCACAGAAAACACTAGGGTTTTGCACTTGCATCCACAGGTTGAGTGGGCCTACTGTCTCTAACTAGCTGGTGACTCTGTAGCTGATTGGAACAGCAGCTCCGGCCTGGTGAAAAGCGTAAGTACCGGTTTTGGTTTGAGGTTCGTGGTCGGCAGCAATGTCGATAGCGGGTTGAAAGGTCAAGATTGAGAGTACGCCGGAATCCAGATCAGGAATGTTGTGACTTGAATGGAACCCGAAGATTCATCCGCGGCGCAAGCTGAGGATGCAAAGTTCGATCCAGCCAGGGAGACATCATCGACTCAGCCGTAGATGCGGAAACGGGGAAGCCCGAGGAAGCAGATACGGGTCAGCCGAGGAACTAAGATTCGGGGCAACTCGAAACGCGGTGAATCGGCGAACGGCGAGAGACCCAAGATTTAGGGCAACCTGGAAATTGGTCAATTGCCGCAGCCGAGGAAGAAGATCCGGGGCAACTCGGAGATTCAACCAAGGCAAACCGGTAGGTGCGTGATCCGGGGTAACTCGGATATCCATCAATCGGTGCCGGAGGATTCGAAGTGCGGGGCAACCCGGACGACGAATCGTCGGCGATACCGAAAGGCTGATACTCGGGGCGACTCGAGGACTGGCAACTCGGCACCGCCGAAAGATGCGAGCATCAGGGCGACTTGATGATCCATCGCCGGCAAAGCCGGAGATGCAGGACGACGAGGAAACTCGAAGTCCTACATCGGGGGCGCTGCAGGAGGAAGTGGGAGCCACCGGGGAAACTCGGAGCACCGCTGAAACCGGCACCGCCGAAGGCATGCGAAGTTCGGGGCGACTCGAACATCCATCGCCGGCACAGCCGAAGGACCGAGACCCAAGGGGCAACCTGAGGATTCGGACGCCGGTTCAGGAGAAAGGGAGCGAGGTACGGGGTGACCCGGAAACGCAACCCGGACTGGACGGGAAGATGCAGGAAGCGGGGCAACTCGCAGCCTCATCGACAGGCAGATCGAGACGATGCTTGATCCATTGAGCTAAAAGATCATCCGGAAAGCGCCGGAGGCCGCAAGGTCTCCGGCGTTTTCGAATTTTGGGATGCTTAATTCTAGAAAATCAGCAAGGCAATCAAGATCACCGCGCCACCGGCAACGACGAGGACGAAATTCATATCGAACTCGTATGTCCCGGCGCCGATGCGTATACGGACGGGCTGAATCCCATTGGGATCGTGCAGCGTGCCGCCGTACATCTTGCCCGTTAACAACGCTACTAGAAATGCCAGCATCGGCAGCCCAGTGAGAAGCGCAGAGAGATAGAAGAATTGCTCTGAAACACTCGAAGGCCACCAGATCAATGCCACACCCATAATTCCCATGAAAAAAGCCCCGAAAGTCTGCCAGACGACGTGGAAGCGTGCGTGTCCTGGCCACAGTGGGTTGGTAGCATGGGTCCGGTTGAGGTCGATGAAGAGCGCAGTAATCCCCTGGCCAGCGGCAACGGCCGTAACCATGAGCCGGGCTAAGAGAGGCGCAGACACCCCTGAATTCTAATTTGATTCCACGCTCTGCTATAACGAAGCGCCGGCTATCCGCTAGTGCATCGCTGACGCGCCGGGGCCTTGTCCCGGTCGATTGGCATTGAGCATGAACGCCATGAAAACCAGAAAGAACGACAGCCAGGAAAGCTCCATGTAGACGTCCTGGTAGCCCTGCATCTGCGCCTGCTGGTTCAGCTGGTTATAGATCGAGGCAAGTGCCATGCCGCCGCTGTTCGGTCCGCCGAAGGTTCCGCTTAAGAAACCGGAAAGCGCCTGCCTGTGCTGTTCAAATGCATTCGATCCCGCCTGCATTGCGCCCTGAAGATGTTGCTGATGCCACAGTGAGCGCGAAGTCACCTGCGCGTTGGTAATAGCGATCATGATGCTGCCGCCAAGATTACGCACAAAATTGATAAGGCCCGCGACCTGGTTGCTCTCTTCCTTCGGCATGCCTACATACGCCGCGTTGGTGATCGAGATAAAGCAGAACGGAAGCGGTAGCATCTGCACGACGCGCAACCACGATGCCTGCGAGAAGCTCATCTGCAGATTCGTGACATAGGCGGCATAGCGGAAAGTGACGATGAACATGATGAACCCGGCCACCGCCAGCGTGCGCGCGGAAATTTTCCCGGTTGCAAAACCGGCCATCGGCATTACAACCACCAGGGCGATGCCGCCAGCAGTCAGCGCAAGGCCCGCTGTCGTCGCGTTATAGCCCAGCAACTGCTGCATGAACTGCGGTTGCAGAACGGTATTCGCATTCAGCACACCGCCTACCAGCATCATCAGGAAACAACATATTGCAAAATTCTTAAATCGAAACAGCCTTAAATTGATAAGCGGATTTTTTTGTCGCCACTCCCACACCACCAGCCCGATAATCCCGCCGACAAAGAGCACAGCAAAGAAGCAAATAAACCCCGAGCTGAACCAGTCGTTCTCCTCGCCCTTGTCCAGCATGATCTGCATGCCGCCCATGGCGATCGTGAGGAAGGCCAATCCCATGTAATCCATGTTTTTCAGCTTCGAAGGATCTGCCTTGATCCATGGGGGATCTTCTACGAGGCGCGTCACAAGGATGAACGCCAGAATACCGACCGGAATGTTGATAAAAAAGATCCAGCGCCACGTGTAGTTATCCGTGATCCAGCCACCCAGCGTTGGCCCGATCGAAGGAGCCAGCACCGCAACCAGCCCATAGAGTGCGAAGGCCTGTCCACGCTTCTGTGGTTCAAATGAGTCAGCCATGATGGCTTGCGCCATCGGCTGCATGCCGCCCCCGCCCGCTCCTTGAATTACGCGAAAGATCAACAGCATTGGAAGAGACGGTGCGGCTCCGCAAAGGAAGCTCGCGATGGTGAAGACGGTGATGCAGAAGACGAAAAAGTTTCGTCGGCCCATCAGACTCGACGCCCATCCACCCAGGGGGAGCACGATCGCATTCGAAACCAGGTAGCTGGTCAGCACCCATGTGCTTTGATCTGTGCTGGCGCCAAGGCTGCCTGCAATGTGAGGCAACGCGACGTTGGCAATGGAGGTATCCAGCACCTCCATAAACGCCGCCAGCGCCACCGTGGCAGCGATCAACCACGGATTGACGCGCGGCTTCCACTGCGCCATCGTCGCGGCGTTCGGATTCTCCATCGTCTTGGCCGGCACTCCCCCTGCGGGTACTGGCGGCTCAGTCTGCAACTCGGGCAAAAAACTTTCTCCTGAAGCGATCGGTAACCGGTTTTCTGTTGCGAGGAATGGAAGCTTCTATTGGGGCCGACGCCTTTCAAAAGCGCCAACCTGCCACTTTTGAATAGATGTCGATTGCTGCCGTCGGGGTTCACGGATTGTTGAGAGTGCTTCACATTGCGGCACTTGCCAGCGGCTCTGCAGAAAATGGATCCTCTGGCTCGCGCCACCCAATCATGGCGATGGTCAATGCGGAGAGCTGTGTCGCGACGATAAGAGCGACGCACGCCGGCCATTTTCCGAAAGCCCAGAAAGCTCCCGGTATCACGCCGGCCGCCGTACCACCCAAGTAGTAACAGGTGATGTAAATGCCCGCTGCAGTCACGCGCGCGCCAGAGGGCGCCGCCACGCGCAGGTGGCTCTGTGACGCTGTCTGTGCCACGAAGACCCCGCTCGACAGCATCGCCAGCCCCAGAACAACCACAGGCAGCGAGTGCACGAGCGTAAGCAGTACGCCGGCAATCGAACAGCAGATCGCCCCGCCAATGCCCGCCCGTAAACCAACGCGAGTGATCAGATATCCGGCACCCGGCGTTACGATCAGTCCGATCAGGTAAACAAAGAAAAGCGAACTCAGCGCCGTGATTGAAAGGCAGAATGGTGCGGCACTCAGATAGAACGTGATCCAGGTAAAGACGCCTACCAGCGAGAACAAAACATTGAATCCGACAGCGAACGTCGCCACTAGACGCCGGCTGCGGAACATTTCCTTCACTCCGCCTGCGAAAGAGTGCCCTTGGAGATGAGAAGCCGGCGCCGGAGGAGCGCGACGATGGCCATGCGGCAACCATGCGGCAACAGCCGCCGCGCCCACCAGCGAAGCCGCTCCGAGCGCGATGAAGCTGACGCGCCAGCTATACAAATCGGCCAGGATGCCTGCTGAAATACGCCCCATGAAGCCGCCCAGTGCCGTTCCACTGACGTAGAAGCTCATGATCAGCGCAACGCGTTCCGGCGGCCACTCCTCCCCGATGTAGGTCACGACAACGGCGATGATTCCCGGTACCATGATGCCCTGCAGAAAACGCCAGAAGATCAGTTGCGCGAGCGACGTTGAAGTAGCGGCCAGCAGTGTCGGGATGGAAACGCCGAGCAGCGAAATCACAATAACGCGCTTGCGTGCCAGCCGCTCGGTCACAGCTCCGAAAACAGGTGCCGAGATCGCCACTCCCAACGTCGCTGCCGAAACCGTCATCCCGACGCCGGTTTTAGATGCGTGAAAAATATGCGCAAGCAGGGGGAGCAGGGGCTGCGTGCAATAAAGCTCGAGAAAAGCGCACACACCGCACAGGGCAACGGCGGCGGCGGCTTTACGGCTCGGCTCCGGGTGGCTGTCAGGGTGTAGAGGCGGTTGCAAGAACCAGAATACAGGCCGCACTCGAATGACCTTCGCAGCTTAGATGGACTGGCAGCATCCGCTTCGCATCACTTCCATTCCGCTGGCCCACTTCCAGCGGTTACCCTAAGCAGGAGATGGATTCCCCTTCCACCAGGCCTCCTCGACGAGGGATGGAGGCATTTGCCTCTCGCGATTTCCGACGATACCAACTGGCGCGCGTCGCCGTCATCCTGGGCGCGGAGGCCCAGGCTGTCGCGGTGGCGTGGCAAGTCTATTCCATCACCCATCGACCTCTTGATCTCGGATACACAGGCTTGGCTTTATTCCTGCCGGGACTGTTCTTTCTATTGCCGGCTGGTCACGTTGCGGATCGCTTTGACCGGCGCCATGTCATCCTTTGCTGCTACATACTTCAGGTCTTCTGTACCGTTGCATTGCTTGGACTCGCGCTCTGGGGCGCGCACCACGTCTTCTCCATTTATGCCGTGCTGTTTCTGATCGGCACGGGGCGTGCCTTTTCCGCCCCCGCCAGTTCCGCACTCCTTCCGCACCTCGTGCCGGAAAAGCATTTTGTGAATGCGGTGACCTGGGGTGGCGCAATCTTCCAGCTTGCCAACGTCACCGGACCGGCGCTCGGTGGATTGCTGTTCACCCTGCCCCTTGTCGGTTTTCTTCGCAGCGCAGGTCTTGAGGGCGCTGGCATTGTTTATATCTTCACTCTGTTTTCGCTGGTATGGTTTCTCGCGCTGATTTTCAGCCTCCACGTGCGGCCGGGGCGCATGGAGCACCGTGCCGCATCGCTGAAAGTGGTGTTGGCCGGGTTCCAGTATGTACGCAGTTCGCCCGTGCTCCTCGGCTCCATGTCGCTCGATCTGTTCGTGGTGCTGCTCGGCGGCGCGGTTGCGCTCATGCCCATCTTCGCCAACGAGGTGCTGCACACCGGGCCGCGTGGCCTGGGTGCGCTGCGGGCGGCTCCCGCTATCGGTGCGCTCACCATGTCCCTCGTGATTGCGCGTTTTCCTATCAGCCGCAAAGCCGGAGCGCGCATGTTCATTTGCGTCGGCATCTTCGGCGTCGCAACGGTGATCTTCGGGTTGTCAAAGAGCCTCTGGCTTTCGCTTGTAGCCCTCGCCATCAGCGGTGCTGCCGACATGATCAGCGTCATCATCCGTGGATCGTTGCTGCAACTTGCCACCCCCGCGGAAATGCGCGGCCGGGTCAGCGCGGTCAATTCGCTCTTCATCGGTGCATCCAACGAACTGGGCGAGTTTGAAAGCGGGCTTACGGCGCAGTTGTGGGGCGCGGTGCGCGCTACCATCTTCGGCGGACTGGCTTCGCTGGCGGTCGCCGGAACCTGGGCGGCGGTCTTTCCCCGTCTCAGGCGTACGGACGAGCTGAGTGCCGAGGCGTTGCGGCCAAAGCCAGGCCCCGCGAGCCTGCAAACGCCGGCCGCCGGCTAATCAGAATCAAAACATCTGCATCGAAGCTTTAGGAGAAGACGCATGAAGCCTTGGAAAATTGTAGTCATTCCCACCGCAATCATGCTGGTGATTGCCAGTATCTATGTGTTTTCAGTTTGGAAGAAGCGCCAGAATCCCGGTGTCGTCAACCAGGCACAAGAGCAGAAACTAACCTCTGACGACGTGGCCGTGGTGAAGATGGAGTTTCCCTCGCACTTCGACGACTTGAAGGATCAAGAAGGCAAAAGCCTCTGGATGAAGAACGGCTACACCATGCCCTACTTTCCTTATGCCGGCGGCAAGGTCGACTTTAAAAAGCGCGTCGGCTTCATTCCTCCTTTGCAGAAACTCGAAATTAAGAAGGCGATCAAGGTCGCAGTTCCCGCCGATGTTGACGACGGCATCAGCCACGGAACCCGCCAGGCCATGTACGTGTTTACGCTCCCCAACGACAAGAACGACAAACAGGAATATGCCACCCCCGTGGGCGCGATGGAAGGCACAGAAGAGCAGTACTACAGCGACTTGCTGTTTTTCTACGACGATCCTCACACGATCTATTCCCACTGGCCCACGGATGTTTGGGCTGCCGTGGAGGCTCACCAGGCCAAGCCGGGCATGAATGAGTTGCAAACAAGGCTGGCCCTCGGCCAGAAGATCCAAACCGACAACCCCAGAACCGAAGGAAACCGCACCGTCACCTACGACCTCGACGGGAAAAAATGGACAGTAACCTTCGTCAACGACCGGGCCACCAAAGTCCAGAACAGCTAACGAGAGCCCAACTCTGTTTCAGTTCGAAAGCACTACTCCCTGCGCACCTTTTGTTGTGCTCTGAGCGCTCCGCCGCTACTTTCGCCGATGCAGAAGCTGGCGGCGACGAGCCGAAAACAGCATTCGGCTGCGTCCGGGTTACCCACGAATCGCTTAGTCACGGCTGAGTGGAATCATTGAATATGTCGTCCTGAGCGCAGCGTAGGCGAAGGATCTGCGGTTGCATTTGCGTCAGTGCCACCCGAACCACCTCTACAAACGCGTTACTTCCCGATTGCCCACGACACATCCAGAACCTACAAATTGCACAGGACCAAGTCGGGATACTGCGCGGACAGTGATGCATCCCGCTCTAAAGCAAGTACCACCACCGTTGAATCTGGCAGGGGCTCCCGTCAATAGTTCCCGGCTTCGTATGCAGATTGCGGAACTGATTCATGATGATTGCTGCGTCTTTGGGGTTTGGCGCGAGCAGAATCTCCAATTCTTGAAACCGACCGTGTCGATCAAGCATTCCAATCATTGAAAACACGGGAGCAGGACCTAGTTGGTTGCTCATCCAACTGAATGATCCCGAAAGGTCGGGCATTCTAACCTCGTTGTAATGGAGTGGCCGCAGGGTCATCCCCGGATCGGCGGCAGTACCTTCCGAATCAAACGCGCCCCCATCGACTCCACTCGCAGCCTCGATGGTTATGCGGGCAGTCAGAAGCTCCCGATCCACGCTTCTAATCGTGAGTTCTTTGGGCACGACTTTACCGTCAAAAGTAAAATCATCTGACCAGACCGTGACGAGCCCCTTGAGATTGCTCATAGCCAGCACTCCCGTAGATGGGAGAAAGTAGTATGAATCGCTGTAGTCGGCTCGCTGTGATCCCATGCTCTTGCTAAGTCGAATCAGGGAGAGAGTGCCGGTACTCGCGTGATCTATCTTCCATCCGGAACCGTCATGCAACTCCTTCGAAATGAGGGCCCTCGGAATGGGTGTAAATAAGGAGTCGAGCAGCATCACTACCCGACTCGGTTCATAGTCAGAAGAAGCTCGCATCTTGCGAGTGCCGTTGCCCTCAACCTCGATGGCATGGTAGTCGGCAAGAGTGACTTCCCGCCGCCATTTGTGCGGCTCCAGCCAAACCTCATCGTAGGTTCCTTCGCCGGTGATGATCGAGGACTTTTCATTTGGTCCGAGCATCTCCAGGCCGGGCTTCGCTTGGAATAGCACGTGGAGGTGGAAAGGTGTACTCCCGGGACTTCGCAGGGTCATGCGCTCACCCGCTCGAATGAACCATTCGGCGGAACTCTTGGGTTCATTTGCAGGGCTGGAAGAGGGATTGTGCCAAGAGATTGGCAGAAACGAGAAATAAAAGCGATACCCGGCACACCTGCATTGGGTCTCCTCGTCTTTCTAAATACTTCGACCTTATAATCCGACATCCTTATATCCATTGAATCCACACATCCTCAGTGACGCTAGATACGCTCGGCAAGCTTGCGTCGCCTCTGCTGGAGTATCACCGTCTAACCGTCAATTACCAGTTGATCAACACACGCAGCACAGTCCTCCGACCAAACCTGCTCCACGAGATCTGCCGACAATGCTCACGCTCCGCTACTGTCAAGTGCGCTCCTTGCGCCCGGCGCTCCAACCTTCACATTTCAAACGCCAAAATCCCGGCGCAGTTTTGCATGGTAATTCGCGCCCTGAGGCATAATCATCTGGAGCAGCCCAGTTGGGCCCGGGGACAGCTGTCAGGCGGGGAGGGGGGTACCCCCACCCCCCCTCCAAAATTTGCAGTTTTCCACATAAAGTTTGCAGGAAATTCGACGCTGAATGTACGACCAATTTGGTCCGCTGGAGTTTGTTGGCGAGATTATCTCCCTTCTTGAGGCAACTCAGCCATTTCGCTTCCGAGGTATAATCTCCCCGAATCGGCTCTGCAAGAGCCGATCCCATCCTCGCTCCGTCTGATGCGTTGACGGCCTCGTGAGCCATTTCAATAAGGAGAAGCAGATGAGCCGATGCAAGCTATATCTGACGGCATTAACCTGGATAGCAGTGGCACTCAGTTGTGTCGGGATGCGCGCACAGAGTGGGATAACCGCTCAAAACGGACGCCAGGTTACGTGTGCGTCCGATGACGGCAAACGCCATCTTTGCCAGGTGACCACCCAATACGGCGTCCGCATGGTCAACCAGCGCAGTGGTTCGCCCTGCATCCAGAACCAGACCTGGGGATTTAACCGCAATGGCATCTGGGTCGATAGGGGCTGCCGCGCCGACTTCTGGCTGGGGGGTGGCTATCACGGCGGCGGCGGTTATCCAGGCGGTGGCGGAGGAGGCTACCCGGGCGGCAGCGGACAGATCACCTGTTCCTCCAACGACGGCAAACGAAACTACTGCAACGCCGACACCAGTCGCGGCGTCCGCATGGTCAACCAGCGTAGCGGATCGCCATGCATTCAAGGACAGACCTGGGGCTATAACCGGAGCCAAATCTGGGTTGATCGCGGTTGTCGAGCCGACTTCCGGCTCGGAAAGTAGGCCGCGTTTCTGGTTGTGCGCAGTCCGAGACACCTCAAGAGCTAGACCTCGGGCCGCGCCAACGTCGCTAGCTCATCTGACGCTGATACTTCTTGCGTCCCTGACAAGGAGAACTCTCGCGATGTTTACGCCAAAAGGAAAATTCGGCTGGTACGAACTTATGACCAGCGATACGACAGCCGCCGGCAAATTTTACTCTGACGTCGTGGGCTGGACCACCCAGGAAATGCCGGGTTCGGGCCCCGCGTACACCACCTTCAACCTCGGTAACGTCGGAATTGCCGGCATGCTGAACATGTCTGGACACACCGCATGGGTTGGCTACATCGCGGTCGATGACGTCGACGCTCACATCGAAAAGATTGTCGAAGCCGGTGGCAAACTCTGGAGACCCGCCACTGACGTTCCCGGAATGCTTCGCTTTGCTGTCATGTCCGACCCGCAGGGTGCGGCAATTGTGGTCTTCACCCCAAATCCCAATATGCCCTCACCGGTACGACCCGCCTCGCCGACTCCAGGCACCATCGGCTGGCACGAGCTCTACACCACCGACGTCGAAGGCGGATTCGATTTCTACCACAAGCTCTTTGGCTGGACAAAGGTCAGCGATATGGACATGGGGCCCATGGGCATCTATCGCCTCTTCGATGAGGGCGATCACAAAGAGATGGGCGACGGCGGGATGATGAACAAAGCCCCTCATATCCCCGTCTCATCCTGGAATTTCTATTTCAACGTCGACTCGATCAACGCAGCGGTCAAGCGCGTCCAATCCGGTGGAGGGAAGGTCTTGAACGGTCCGATGCAGGTACCCGGGGGAGGCTGGATCATCAACGGGCAGGATCCTCAGGGAGCCATGTTCTCTCTGGTCAGTAACAAGGAATAGGACGACATAAATTCGTCTTCGATATGGAGTCGAACGGTGAGTAGTTGGTGGATTGCCGACATGGCCGAATAATTGATTAGCTGCTTACCGTTGCAGTAGATCGATCGGCTTGCTGAAGTCC
The DNA here is from genome assembly GCA_963802565.1 of uncultured Acidobacteriaceae bacterium. Lineage (GTDB taxonomy): Bacteria > Acidobacteriota > Terriglobia > Terriglobales > Acidobacteriaceae > Telmatobacter. Next base: position 127,219 of record CAWDJR010000034.1, read on the forward strand.
GTAGCGCGAATATATTTCGCCAGTGTCGGATGCTGGCGCTCCAGAGCCAGATACATCTCCCAGGCTACACGCCGATAGCTGAAGTGGCCGGCGGGAGCGGATCGCAGTTCGCTGATGTATTGCGCTTCCGCGAAATCCATTTTGAAGAGGCAGCGAACGCGCGTGGCCAGCGGCAACAGGTAGAGTGCTGAAGCGGCGGCCTCTGGCGCAGAGCCGGAAGCGATTTTCGCGCTGGCCGCGTGCGCAGATGCGATGGCGGATTGATAGTCGGCAAGCACCCCGGCCTCTTCCAGTCCCGCAGCATCGCCCGAGTGGGGTGTGTCGTAGCCGTGAACGGCAGTGAAGCCCTGCTGGATCTGCGTAACGCGGCGGTGACGATGCATGTCGCGAAAGCCGCCGATGTCCATGAGGATGTCGAAACGCAACGCGGCTCCGGCGTGAAATACCCGCAGAGCTTCGTCGTGCCGTCCGCGATGCTTCAAACCCAGCTCGATAATTTCCGCAACGCGCGCGCCAGGTAGCTCGGCCACGATATTGCGAACTTGGCGATAGGGATGATCGCTGACCCAGTAAATGCAGCGTCGCTGCCAGCTCGACTTCCAGCGACTCGGTGCGCTCCACGAGATCAACAACCGGCGAAGACTCAAGTGCAATTCCTTTGAGAATTTCTTGAGCTGCCTGCTTCAGTTCGATCTGTGTCTGGATCAAATACTGGTTTGGCTCGGCATATTTCACCAGCGTCGGCGCGGTGCGGACTTCCCGCGTGAACAGGTTGGCGGCTTCGGCTGACAGTTCCGCGTCTCCGACCTTCTCAACGAAGGCCGCTCCGGCGCGAGCGTTCACATTCCAGGCCGGCCCGGTCGCGGCGTCGCGTAACTTTGCGCCCAGGTCGCGTACTTCGGCGATGGGATGAGAGAGCAGCCGCGAAACCTGTGTCTCCAGTGTGCGCGCGTTCACGATCTGGCCCAGAGACGTATTGGTCGCCAGCGGCAACAGATACCGCGCCACGTCGAATGCCCGCGCCTTCAGGGTTCGATCGTAAGCCTCCGGCTTCATCGCCTCGGGGCAGACTACACGCTTCCGCAGCGCTTCGTGCACCGCAGCGGTCGTGCGCTGGTAGGTAGCGAACAGATTCTCGACGGTGTCACTGTAAAGTTTGGCGGAAGCCTGATCCGAACCAAATTCAGGAAAATACCATCCTGATTTCTGGAAATTCTGATAACGCGTGGACCGCTCCTGGCCGTCCCAGCGCTGCTCATCAACCAGAACGATCGCGGCCAGCAGGCTCAGGCGCTCGACCGCAAAGGCGATGTGCGCCAGGTCTGCAATGGAGCGATGGCCGTATTGGAAATAGAATGTGTTGAGGAACTGCTCGGCCCGCTGGGCGCTGATCTCGGTCAGCGACTCGCGCATGGAGAGCGACGAACGCGAGTACTTGGCCATCGCATAGGCCAGCACTTCAGGGTCGGCTCCGTGAACGGCATACACATCTGTCTGGTTGCGGGCGCCGGCAGGTGGCAAAGTTTCGCTGGACAAAGATTCACTGGACATGGACGAGGGCTCGCGAACAGAATACGGCATCAAGGGTATCGGGGCTTGTGAATCCCCGGGACCGTAAAATACGTCAAAAGATCCAGGCGGGAGCAAGCGGCAGAATGCGGGAGTTCAAATTGCGCACATCGCAAAGGCCCCGGCCACTACCCACCGGCCGCTGGTCAATGTCACAGCGGTGGAACGACCTGCTTTTTGCTCACTGGCGCGTACCCGCGGCAACTATCTCGCACTTCTTGCCGGAAGGCTTGCAGCCGGACACCTTTCAGGGCTCGGCTTGGATCGGCATTATTCCCTTGTGGATGGATCGTCTGAGCTTCCGCGGCGTTCCCTCAGTGCCCGGGGTGCGAAGCTTTCCAGAGTTGCATCTGCGCACCTACGTTCACGACAAGCACACCAATACGCCCGGAATCTATAACTTCTCAGTGGATATTGGCAGCCTCCTTGCCACTGCGGCTGTGCGGTTTATTTTGCGCATGCCGTGCAACTGGGCGGAGATGCGGTTGAGCCAACGGACAGAGCGCGAATTCTCATTCTTTAGCCGCAGGTTATTTGTCAGCCATCCCGTCATGTTTAACGCGCGCTACCGGGGCCTCGGTCCCACCCGCAGGCTGGCGGAGATTCGCGGCGGCTCGCTCGAGTATTTCTTTACCGAGCGTTATTGCCTCTTCACCACAAATCATGCCGGCGAGGCAGTGCGGGCGAATATTCATACCGTTGCCTCTCCTCTGGAAGATGCCGAAGCGGAGATCGAGCGCAACGATTTGCCCGCAGCGATCGGCATTCAGGTACAGGACCAGCAGCCGGTCCTCCATTATTCCCGCCGTCTGGCGGTATATATATGGCCCGCCGAATTGGCGGTACCGGCACGCCGTAGGCAACGCATCCCTGTGCAGGCCATGCCGTCAAACTGAGGTGTGCCCGGTTCATTTGCAGGGTGCGTGATTTGCAGCTTCCCGCTGCCAGATCTTTCGGGCCAGCAGTAGAAATCCAACGACCGCCAAAATCTGAAATACAAATTTAGCGATGAGGTCAGTGCGTGACCAGCCGGCCGCGCTGATGTCGCCCGGCACCATGCATCCGAGTACGGCTCCGAAGGAGAGCGCAAAGCGGTGGATGTCGCGCCATCCGTGTGCCGCCGACCAGTAGCGTACGAGTGCGAAAGACAGAAGCGCCCAGACTGTGCCGGCCGTCAGCGGAATCCATGGAGCGACGCCAGCGTGAGGAACGAAAATGAGGGCGATCAGGCCGAACCAGGCCGCACCGAAGATGAACGCTTTGAATCCGAGGAGCCACGGACTTGGCCGGTTGCCGGGAATCGATCTGCCGGAGTGGCCGTAGGCGCGTAAGACCCACGCAAGGCCGATGAGAATAACGATACTGACGAATGCCGATGACGATGAGCATCGCAGGCGGATGATAAGGCGCCGCGTGTAGCCTCGGGCGAGCCTGCTGCGTCCAGCCATACCAGGCAATGCGGCAGCCGATGAGGAATGCGATACACGTCGCGATGACGCCGCGCTTTCGGAGCCAGGGTTCTTCGCGGTGATTGGGAAAGATGAGTTCGGTTACCTGGACCGGAATCAATACCACCCAGACACTTTCGAATCCGAGCATGAAGAGCAGGTAGATCCAGTTAACGCCGAGATAACGGCCGTAGGCAGAGTTGACTCCGGGGAAGGGCAGCGGCGCGATGGACGTCTGCTGGATGATGAACTCTTCGGCGATGGAGAGAGCGAGGCCGAGAAGCAGCAGACTGGTTCCGCCTGCCCGCCAGCGGCGAACAAGTTCGCGGCAAAGAAGCGCACCGCCACCCCAGACCATGATTTCCGGAATCAGAACGAACAGCACGCTGAGGCGCGTAGATCCGCTGAGGACCTCGCCGATCACCGGGGCAAGGATGAGCAGAGTCCAGATAGGGCCGCGATAGCGCTTAGCCAATGGCGACTGTAGTTTCGTTTTTGCGGAAGGGAATTCGTTTTCCATGGTTTACTCCTCAGGATGTGCGGCAGCCTGCATAGAAGCGCGGGCGCCTTTCAGAACACTTTTGAGATCCCAGGAAAGTTTGCCCGTCGAAATTTCGGCAACGAGGCCGCGCACCCATGCGAGTTCGGCTTTCAGGATCGCGATCAGGTATTCGCTCTCGACCAGGTTGATACGCAGCACGTGCTCCGATGCCGCGGCAACGCCGGTGCTGCGCAAGGCAATTTCACCTTCGAGATGATGCGCGCGCTCCTCCAGTCTCGGTAGGGCTTCGGCTGGAGTCAGGTGCACCAGAAAACTCATCGCAGCCATGAACTCCGAAGATTCCCGGCGAGGAACCGCGATGATCTGCCGAAGTACGCGGGTAAACTCCTTCCGGCCAGCCGCAGTAATGGAATACGTGGTGCGTTCAGGGCGGCGGCCGTTGCGGCTGGTCGACTTTGCTGCGATGAGATCGGTTTTCACCAGTCTTCCGATGGCGTGATAGAGGGACCCCCGCTTGAGGGCGAGAATTTCGTCCTTATGGCGCAGTCGGAGCAGGCCTTGCATCTGGTAAGGGTGCATGGGCGCTTCCCGCAGCAAGGAAAGAACTGCAATTTCCCAAATTCCGAGTTTGGTCGTCATATAGTTCATATGAACTATATCGCATGAACTATAAGATTTCAATCTGGACAATGCGTCGGACCGCTCGGGTGCGCCTTGGGAGGCAAGGTGTTTGCCTATAATTGCCATGGAACTGCGCGGCGAGATTGAAGTTAGTCCGGCGTTCGAAGGTGGTGAAAGATGACTGGTCTACAGGGAAAAATCGCGCTGGTCACAGGAGCATCGCAGGGAATCGGGCGGGCATGCGCACTGGAACTGGCCAAGGCCGGCGCGACAGTGGCGCTTGCAGCACGCAATGAAACAAAGCTGGCCGAAGTAGCCGCGGAGATTGGGTCGGCAGGGGGGCGGGCGACTGCGTTCGCCCTCGATGTTGCCAGCGAGGAGTCGATCAAAAACGGCGCGAAGGCTGTGGTCGACAAATTCGGCAAGGTCGAGATTCTGGTTAACAACGCCGGCATTACGCGCGACGACCTGATGATGCGCATGAAAAGAAGCGACTGGGACGACGTACTGAACACAAATCTCACCGGAGCATTTCTTCTCACGCAAGCTCTCTTGCGACAGATGATGAAAAACCGCTGGGGCCGCATCATCAACATCACCAGTGTGGTCGGCCGCACGGGTCAGGAAGGCCAGGTCAACTATGCGGCATCGAAGGCGGGCCTCATTGGATTCACGCGGTCACTGGCACGCGAAGTGGCTTCGCGAGGGATCACTGTGAACGCTGTCGCTCCGGGGTACATTGAGACGCCAATGACGACTGTGCTTGGCGATAAGCTGCGCGAAAAGATGATCGAGCAGATTCCGCTTGGCCGGTCCGGGACCGACGCGGAGATTGCTCAGCCGGTTGTGTTTCTTGCATCGGATGCGGCGGCCTACATCACAGGCCATGTGCTGGATGTGAATGGCGGGATGTTCATGGGCGGCTGACGGGAGATCATTTCTAAGCCCGGCTACTGCTGTGGCACATTGCCTTCGTTGCGTTGCGACGGGGCGCCCATCACCGCAACCGTGGTAGCAAGAAAAGCGCCGTTCTTGATTGATCCTTCTGTTCGAACCATGTCTCCCACCTGAATATCGCCAAGAGTGATGGGATCGCGTCGTTTCCGAAAGGTTGTATTCTCGTCGGCCACAAACGTGTGCGACGCGTTATCGGGACCGCCCTGCAGCGTCACCTTCACGTCGTTGATGGCGGTAACTTTTCCCATCAGCCAGGTTTTGCCGTAATTGGCCTGCATCTCGCGCATTTGTTTAGCGCGTTCGGGATCAATTTGCATGATGACGACGGCGCCGACAGATTTTGCGTTGGCATCCATTTCCCCACTGGCGCCAATGGCGTCGCCAACTTTGATGTCGGTGGCTTTGATAGGCGTTGGCGGGTTCGCGGGAGGCTCAAAGTCACCGCCTGGCCCACGCCGAAGGCCGCCGCCGTTGCCTTTTATGATGCGCGTATTCACGCTGTAATAGACGGTATATAGTTCGCCGTTTTCAGCCTTCACAGTGAAGTGGTCGGTTGCGGTTTCGGTAACGGTCCCCAGCACGCCCCGGGCCGCGCTACCGCCCCACCCGCCGCGATTTCCCCGCTGCCCTGAGGTGCGGCCCTGAGGTGCCTGCCCCGGATTCAGAGGAGCATTCGTTTCCTGGGCCAGAATGACAGAACTCAATGCGCTCAACAAAAGCAGGAAGGGCAACGAAATAAGTGAGACTTTCATCATGCTCCAGAAGGCAAAAACAATCCTATAACCATAGACGAACACAGGCGGTCACGGGACGACGCGATCGTCCATGATCCGCTCGCGAACGACAGTGATTATTGTCTTTTTTGCGTTTGTGACGACAGCAACTCTTCAAACTCCGGCAATCCCTGCAGCGACGCAAACTCGTTGTCGGCGATAATCTTCTTGGGGCTTGCATAGCCCTCGCTAAGCGCCATACGCAGGTATTGAATTGCGCGCTCCGGCATTCCGGCCCGCACGCATCCTTTGGCCAGGTAATAATTCATTGCACCGCGATCGGATACCGATGCGGGATTCTCAATGTGCGGGCGAGCACTATTGTCAAAAATCTGCGGATCGATCTTCAATGCAGCTTTGTATTCTTCCCAACCCTTCTGATACTTGTGCTGTGAAAGCAGGTTCGTTCCGAGGTTCTTGCGGATCAAGGCAGAATTGGGATCGGCCTTGAGAGCCTTGCGGTACATCTTCTCCGCGTTGTGATATTCCTTCAGCGCATCGTACACAGTGCCCAGATTGTTCAGGACATTTGAGTTTTTTGGGTCGAGCTTGTCGGAAGTCCGGTAACAATGCATCGCATCGGTTAAATTGAACATCAACTGGTAGGCGATGCCGATTTTGTTCCATACCACGGCATCATTTGTCGGCGCTTTCTTGTAAGCCTCAATGGCCGCCTGATACCGTTGATGGGCCATCAGCGCATCGCCCACCTGTTCCGGGGTTGGGTCAGCTTTGGGCAGGGATGTAATGTTGACGGTGGTTGTCGCAGGCTTGGCCGGCGGGCTGGGAGACTGGATGGCGGGTTGAGCACACAGCGCGGAGGCACTCACAATGGCTGCCATCAACGCGATAGCCGGCAGCAAGCGTTCATCGAACCTGCTCATGTTTCCCTCCTGGAGAAGGAATCGAGGCGACAAACCTGCATCATCGTCACATGAAATTAGAGCACCAATTTGTACATCATCGTCAAGTTCGTTTACTTCACCGGTGTAAAGCGGACTGAGAAAGGCATGAGCCGGACCTGTTGCTATACCCCCGAACCCGCTTGAAATGAGGATCTTTCGACCCATGAGCCCGATGATTTCGCTCTCGAAACAAGCCGAACTGGCGCAACGTTTTCGCGACGTTCGGTTGCGCACACTGGCAATTTGCAAGCCGCTGAGCCCTGAGGACATGATGGTCCAGTCCTGTCCCGAGGCCTCGCCCGCCAAATGGCATCTGGCACACACGGCATGGTTTTTTGAGTCGTTTATTTTGTGTGAATTTTTGCCCGGCTACAAACTCTTCAATGAGGATTTCCCCTGGCTGTTCAACAGCTATTACCGTAGTTTTGCGGACTTCCCGGAGAAGCGTCTGCGCGCGTCCTTTTCGCGTCCCGGTTTGGAGGAGGTGTTCTGTTATCGCAGTCACGTGGACGAAGCCATTGAGAGGTTGCTCGAGACGGATCCCGATCCCGAGGCTCTGAGACGAATCGAACTGGGAGCCAATCATGAAGAGCAGCATCAGGAGTTGTTACTCACCGACATACTGCATGCGTTGTACACCAATCCGTTAAGGCCGGTTTACCGGCAATCCGAATCCGATCGAGCCGCGAGCCGTGCGCAGGCAAAGCCAATCCGCTTTATCCAGTTCAATGGCGGCTTGGTCAACGTCGGATTCTCTGGTCCCGGATTCTGCTACGACAATGAATTGCCTCGACACCGCGTGTGGCTTGAGCCCTATGCACTGGCTGATCGGCTCGTGACAAATCGAGAATATGCGGAGTTCATTGCGGATGGCGGTTACCGAAAATCGGAACTATGGTTGTCGGCAGGATGGGACGCGATTGAACAAAATGGATGGCGCGCGCCGCTGTACTGGAATGCCAAAGGCGACAGTTGGACGCTGTATACCCTGAGCGGCGAGACGTTGCTGGAAGAATCCGGGGATGCGCCTGTAAGCCATGTCAGTTACTTTGAAGCCGACGCCTATGCGCGCTGGGCCGACAAGCGGCTGCCCACCGAGGTCGAGTGGGAAGCGGCGGCGGAAGTTCAGCCGGTGCAGGGAAATCTGCTCGATAGTGAGGTTCTGATGCCTGCTCCCATGTCGTCGGTCTCACCTGGTCCAGATGGGCACATTCACCAACTTTGGGGCGACTGCTGGGAATGGACGGCGAGCGCCTACCTCGGCTATCCGGGATTCGCGCCGCTTGAAGGTTCGCTCGGCGAATATAACGGAAAATTCATGAGCGGCCAGATGATACTGCGGGGCGGTTCATGCGCGACGCCGCAGGCCCACATTCGCTCGAGTTATCGCAACTTTTTTCCACCCGAAACCCGCTGGCAGTTTTCCGGAATCCGCTTGGCAGACAAAGTAACTCTCTCAAAGGGAGGCGCATCCAAATTAACGGCATGACTACAATTCCTCTTTCCCCACCCAGCTTTCACGTTTCAGACAAGATCGCCTCTTCGGTTTATGAGGGATTGATGTCGACTCCTAAATGGCTGCCCTCCTGGCTTTTTTACGACGCTGCAGGATCGCGCCTTTTCGATCAGATAACAACAATACCCGAGTACTACGTTACGCGGACGGAACGCGCAATCCTCAATGACCATGCTGCTGAAATCGTGTCCCGCGCAGCAGGCGAACACTCCTTGCGCTTGGTCGAACTCGGTGCCGGTTCCGCGGACAAGACTCGCTTGGTGCTCAGCGCAGCGGTTGATCGTCAGGATACAGTTTTTTACGAACCGGTGGATGTCTCGGCCAGCGCGCTGGTCGAAGCTCAAATCCGCATCGAAACCGAGATTCCCGGTGTTCTCGTGTGCCCACGCGTGCAGGATTACACGCAGGATCTGGAATTGGACGCGACATTGCCGAGTGAACGCCGGTTGGTGCTCTACATCGGATCGAGCATCGGCAACTTTGAGCCCGGAGAGTCGCTCATGCTGCTCGAGCGTGTCCGTGCGGCTCTCGATCCCGGCGATTGCCTGCTGCTCGGTGTCGACCTTGTGAAAGATGAGGCAGTACTGCAGGCGGCCTACGACGACAAAGCCGGGGTGACAGCCGCGTTCAATCGAAACTTGCTGGTCCGGCTTAACCGTGAGCTCGATGCGGATTTTCATCCCGAGACTTTCGAGCATCGCGCCGTTTGGAACAGCGATGATTCACGCATGGAAATGCATTTGGTCAGCGATATACACCAAACCGTCTGGCTCCCAGCGATTGATGTGCGTGTGAATTTTGAAGCGGGAGAGAGCGTCCACACGGAGAACAGCTATAAGTACCGGCAGGGCGCCGCAGAACAACTGCTTCAGCGTGCCGGCTTCGCGCATGAAGTAACGTGGACCGATGAGAACGGATGGTTCGCGGTGTGCCTTGCACGAGCAGTCTAGCCGCTGAAAATTCAATATGAGGTAATAAAGGAGGGGCACTCAAGGGACGAGTGCCCCTCTTCACTATTCGACTACGAAATTACTTCGGCGACGCGATCCGCAGCAGCAGAATGTCGTGGCTCGCCAGTTCGATGGCCACGTTATCGGTGAGATCCATCTCCTTACCAGTCCACAAATCCTTCGCGTGCTGAGCGCCGTGCAGTCCCAATTGTGCGAGGTCGAGGTGAAATGGGTGCGTTGCAAGCACGTCGCTGCCCACGTTAACGATGGCGATAGCTTTTGCTCCGCCTTGCAGATCCCGCGCCCATACTTCCACTTCACCATTGCTATAGATATGGCGCGCCTGGTGGCCCAGCGGGTCCTGGTTGATGGCGATGACGTCGCGGTTAGTCAGAATAGCTTTGACCTCCGGCTTCATGTTCGGCAGATCGTTGCCGGCCAACAGCGGCGCTGACAGCATGGCCCACATCGAAAAGTGCGTCCGATTTTCGGCCATCGACAATTTGCCATTTCCCACTTCCAGCATGTCGGGATCGTTCCAATGACCGGGACCCGCGTAAGAAGCGAGGCCTTTTTGCTGCTCAAGAATGTCGTAGACGCTCTGCCACCGCGCCTCGATGTCGCCAGTGGTGCGCCAGGAATTTCCGCCAAGACCAGGCGCCCACTCCCACACAGAATCCCACCCGTACTGACAGAGTGAGTAGAAAATTGGACGGCCTGTTGCCTTGAGAGCTTTGCCCATCTTCTCATAGGCGGCAATCATGAGGCGCATCTGCGCAGCCTTATCGTTGGGTGCCTGCTTTTGCATCACCGCGGGAATGAAGCTGCATAGATCATATTTGAGATAGTCGATGCCCCACTCGGCATACATCTTGGCGTCTTGCTCTTCGTGGCCCAGCGAGCCAGCGTAGCCCGCGCAGGTTTTCGGTCCTGGTCCGGAGTAGATCCCAAGCTTCAAACCCTTGGAATGGACATAGTCCGCAAGGGCTTTCATGTCGGGGAACTTGGAATTGGTATGGAGCACGCCGCTGGCATCGCGCTCGCCCTCCCAAGTGTCGTCGATGTTGACGTAGATGTAGCCCGCGTCTTTCATGCCGCTGGCGACGATCTGGTCGGCGGAGTCGCGGATGTTCTTGTCAGTAACTCTCTCAGCAAAGTAGTTCCAGCTGTTCCATCCCATCGGAGGCGTCTGCGCCACAGGCGAGGGCATCTGTGCGATTGCAGAAACAGAAGCAAGTGCGAATACAGCAAGCGAAAGGGAACCAGAAATACGCATCGATTAGTCTCCATTGGAAACGATTACAACTGGGAATACTATGCTGGGCATCCTGCTGTTGACAATCGCCTGCTTCGATCGCTCTCGGCCACTTGCCGATGAGGAAAGCCGAAACTGGGGCTCAGTTCATTACCGCAGAGTTCCGCGTATCGAGCGTAATTGAATTCGGGCCCGCATTCACCTGCACTGGCTGGAGCCACACGAGCGCCTGGTTGTTGAAGCGCGTGGAAATCATCAGGTAGTACGTGCCGGGTGGAACGCCGGGGAAGGTAGCGTGGCCATTGATGTCGGCGCGAACCGATGAGACCGCGCCGGCCTTAATGGCGTTCATAATCGTCTGGCAGTCCGGTGTGCGATTACCGCAGGCAAGTCCCAGAAACTTGAAAGGCGTGGCGCCTGCCGGAATGTTGACGCCGGATTGCACGATGGTGTCGTTGAAGCTGTTTCGCAGCAGCACGTACGGATGGTTGGCAAGTGGATTTGCCTGCCCCGGCGTCGCCGGAAATCCCGACACAATCGATAGCGTCGCATTTCCGAACGCTGCATTCGGTTTGGAGAGATTTCCGCCGTTATTATCGGGCGCGCCGTTCGCTGTTGCAGATCCCGGCCCGGTAGTTACTCCAGTCGCCGAGGCGTTCATCATCCCGCCCGTACCGCCGCTCATCGGAATTGTCTTGCTCGGGCTCAACGCAGCCAGATTGCAGGTCTGCTCCATGGGCGCAAACGTAAAGTCATCGTTCTGATCCTGCCCGGTAACGAGGCGGCCATGTACCTGATACGGTCCCGTGTTCGGCGGTATTAGCGAACCATCCGGATTGAATCCTAAAATCAGCGGATGATCCGGCGCATCGATTTTGATCTGTGCGCCGCCAGCAGTTGCGACCACCGTGTATGGGTAAGCGCGTGCCGCGTCTGGCCCGCAACCAAGGATCGCGGACTCGGGGAAGAACTCCACACTGAACCCGGTGGATGCCGCGAAGATACCGTGCATGCGAATGCCGGGTGGCGTGGGAGCCCCCTTATCGCCGCCGAAGGCAGTTTTCAGCAGATCGGTCTGCATCGTCTGAATGCCTGCGCCTGCACCTTTAGAGGTGAGATTGAGAGCAGGGCAGGTGGCGGTTCGAGGCGTGAACGAAGTTGTGCCGGGCGTGGACTGGCCGGGCACGTAGGTGCTGGAGGTGTGCGTGGTTGTCACGTCGTATGTGCCGCCGCCGGCATTGGTGGCGTTAGCGTTAGCCGCTCCTCCGGGTATCATGTTTGAGTTCATGCGCTCGGTGGTGTTGTAACTCTGGGTTTCGGTGTGGCCGGGCGTTGAAGTGCCGGGAGTGTATCCACCGGCCACAACTCCCTGGATGGTGACCGGTCCTGGACCGGTGATGGTGCCGTCAGGGTGGAAGGTCAGATTGAGCGGCCGAGGTCGAGTGTTGATGATGAGCGCGGTGCGATTGGGCTCGAACTTGATGCTGTAGCTTTCCTGGTTGGGTGAGAGGGACGAGCAGTTGACCAGAACGCCGCCGTCAATAAAGTCCAGCCGCCACCCGGCACCCTGAAAGACGCCGGCCATATTGGGTCCGGCCTGAGGAGCGGTTGCACCCTGCGATGGCAGAACGGACGAGAGCATCCCGCTGAACATGCCAAGCAGCGAATTGCCCGTGCAACTGGACGGCAAGCGGCCCGAACTCACGCACCGCCGCATCGCCCTCTCTTCCGCATTCTTCGGCGGTCTCACTTGTGCCGGTCCGCCCTGCTGGTTTGCAGCAGGCGGAGGCGCCTTCATCTGCTGCTCCGCCTTCTGTACATTGGCGTTATAGATATCCTGCTGCTTCTGCTGGAATGCCTTGGCCGCGGCAAGCTGCTTTGCCGATGGCTGCGTGCAAGTCGGCAACAGCTTCTTCAACGCGCCGCGCGAGACATACGTGTAGGAGTTGAGACCGGTGGGAGTGAGGTGATCGGGATGCGCAACCATGCAGTTGCTGGTGTCAGACGTGTCGCGGATGTTGCAATTTTCGATATAGATGTGTTCGCCGTTGCAGATATAGGTAACGCCGATCGGTATATCCTGCGGCGCGGCCTGCGCGTGCGCTGGCGAAGCTATAAAGACCGCACCAACGATCCCTAACAGAAGAGAGGACTGATGAATGCGCGAACAAAACGGATCCATGATCACCCCCGGGAGAAGGTTTTGAGGGCCCAAGAAATTGTCATGAGCAAGACCAGTAGCTCTGGGCCTGCCGAAAAGGAGGCCTGATGGTATCGCGATTTCTAGGTGAGGATCAACAGGAAACGCTGAATCGGCGAGATTAGTCCGCCGCGCGGGCAACCGCATAACGAGGCGTCGCTGCCATTAGTTCTTCAATCGCGGCGACCGAGCCGATGCCGCCCCGCGCTCCTGAACAGGTACAGTTCAGCGCCGCAGCCGCGCAGGCATAGTCAAGCTGCCGATCGAGCGGCCAATCCTGCAGAAGCCCGTAGATGAACCCCGCATGAAAAATGTCGCCCGCGCCTGTCGTGTCGACGACCGGTACGCGATAGGCGGCAGACGAATAAAATTGCTTGCCGTCCCAGGCCAGAACGCCCTCTTCACCCAGAGTCGCCGCCGTTAGTGTGCAACCGAAGCGCTTCATCGCGGTGCGGAGAGCCTGTTCCAGATTGCGTTCGCCGGTAAGACGCGTGGGGAAGTCGCGGCTTACAACGAGGTAGTCGACATTGGCGATCAGGTCTTCGACGCCGGCGTAAGTCTCGTCGAGATCGGCAATCACGGGGACGCCGGCGGAGCGGGCCCACGACGCGGCCTGGGTCGCTGCCGCAGTTTCGAATCCATCGACCAGCAGTGCACGGGCATTCACAATCCAGTCGCGATTAAGATCAGCCGGCTGCAGCAAGAGCCGTTCGTCGCGACGGCAGAGAACGGTCCGCTCTCCCCCTTCATCCACGAGGATGAGCGACTGCGGGCTCCCTGCATTCGGAACAGTGATCAGGTGTGCGTCTACTCCGGTTCGTGCAAATTCGCGACGATGAAGATTGCCAGCGTCGTCGTCACCCAGCTTGCCCACGTAGCGCGTCGACAGCCCCCAGGTCTGACAAGCAATCACACTGGTAGCTGCCTGCCCGCCGGGCAGGATGCTGGCATTGCGGTATTCGGTCTTCGAGCCACGGGAAGGGAAGTGTACAAGAGGAATCAGCGTGTCAATGGCATTGAGGCCCACACCAACAAGGTCAACTTTAGCCGTCTCCGCCATTAAGGTCATTGTAATTGTGCACGCTGATCTATGGCCGATCTGGGACCTGCCGATTTGAAACTGATTATGAGAAGCGCGTCGTCTTCCACAAAACCCATGCACCGCCACTGGCAGAGATCAACAAGATCGCCGAAAGGACGCCAACCCAGCCTAGATTCATCGAAAGTTCAGGCACGCGCGCATTGATTCCAAGCCATACAAAGACGCCAACGCCGCAAGCCAGAATTGCGTAATCCCACCATGCGCGCCGCTCGGTCGTCTTCGACGGAGACTGGCCCGCGTACGACTGCACTACCTTGTCATAGTCGAGGTCGTAGCGGGCACACTCGCGGACCAGTGCCTCGCGCATCGATGCCCGTTCCTTCTCCGTGGCTACGGCGGTTGTCACGGCAAGGGCGCCGCAGATCATAACCAGCGAGCCGGCAACGACGAGCAGGCGATGCGCCGCGTCCGCGTGGGCCAGTTCGCCGAAAACCAGCGCTCCCCAGGCCAGTCCCCACATCTGGTTCGTATTCGAAAGCGGGATTCCTCGGCCGATGCCAAGGTATTTCGTCGCGAATTGCTGAAAGAGATCGCCGATGACCCACACGAATCCCCCCAGAAAGAGCCAGAAAAGCAGATGCCGTGTTTCGTCCGAATGGAAGACCGCGGCCTTGGTTCCTCCATCGAGCGCCAGCACCAGCGCAATCATCGTTCCCAGTTCGCCGACAGTAAAAACAGTGATGAACGAAAGCGGATTCATACCGCTGATATAGGCCTTGCGATAAGGGATATACATCGTTCCCCACAGCAGGCTGGCCCCAATCGCAGCGAGAACGCCGCCAAGCGCTCGATTGTGCGCACCGCCCGTGTGGATAGTGCTGAAGCCGAGCATGACGGCGGCGGCAACGATCGCTACCGAACCCAGAACAACCTTGGCGATATTCTTCAGGCTTGCGCCTTTTAACTCGCCGAAGAGGAGCCGCCCCCAAAGGATGCCGACAAGAGAATTTGTGTTCCACAGCGGAAAGGCAATCGCCAGTCCAACGTCACGAATCGCGAAGACCGTGAGTGTGTTGGCCACTGCCCACAGCATGCCTGCAAGAATGGCAATGGGAAGAAGGTGCCGGTGCTCGCTGAGGTCCGAAAACACCTGCCGCGTGCCTTTGAGCAAAGTCGGAACGGTCCACCGTGCCGTGAAGACACCCGCTACCATACACAGAGAGATGGCGTAGGGTGACAGGCCAGAGTTGACGAGCTTGGTGGGTGCCTCTGCCGCGCCCAGCCACACACCCGCCGCCAGTCCGCACACTACGCCGATACCGTGGACCGATGGCGTGACGGCAGGCGGATTGTTGCGGGCTGCTGCACTCATTCTTTTTTCGCCGCTCCTTTCATTTCACTATTTTGGGATGCCCATCGCGATTCATTTGCGAAGCAAGACTCAATCTCACACGTTCAATGAAGCGCAATAAGCAGCGCCAGGCCGAAGCAGAGAACCGCAACCGGAATCATGAAATGACTGTCCGTCAGCATCGTCTTTGTCTTTTGAAAAGTGATCATGCGATCAATAGCCTCCATTCATCCTCTACTTCTACTTCAAAGAGGTCATGTCGATCACGAACCGGTACTTCACGTCCTGTTTCAACATTCGCTCAAAGGCTTCGTTAATCTGCTGGATGGGAATGACCTCAACCTCAGCAGTGATGTTGTTGCGACCGCAGTAGTCCAGCATCTCCTGTGTTTCCGGCATTCCACCAATCATCGAACCGGCGATAGAAGCGCGCTTAGAGATCAACGCAAACATATTGATGGAAGGAGGCTTCTCAGGCAGCCCGACCAGCGTGATGGTGCCGTCCTGTTTCAAGAGCGAAAGGTATGGCTCGAGCGCGTGTGGAGCCGAAGCAGTGTCGAGGATAAAGTCGAAGCTGCCGGCGTGTTTCTTCATCGCGGCTTCGTCGGTTGAGAGCACAACTTCGTCGGCGCCCAGCTTAAGGGCGTCGTCCTTCTTCTTCAGCGAAGTGGTCAGCTGCACCGTGTGAGCGCCAAACGAATGAGCGAATTTCAGGCCCATGTGGCCCAGTCCGCCAAGCCCGACGATCCCAACCTTTTTGCCCTTGCCTGCGTTCCAGTGGCGCAATGGAGAATACGTCGTGATTCCCGCGCACAGCAGAGGCGCAACAGCGGCTAGATTCAGATTCGCCGGAACCGTGTGAGCGAAGCGCTCGTCGACAACATAGTTAGTGGAATAGCCACCCATCGTGGTCGACCCATCCACGCGATCTTTTGCCGCGTAGGTCAGCGTCGCGCCCTCGGCGCAGAAATGCTCTTCGCCCCGATTGCAAGGTTCGCAGTGGCGGCAGGAATCAATGATCACGCCAACCGCTGCGATATCGCCCGCCTTGAATTTCGCGACCGATTTGCCGGCAGCGGCCACACGGCCCACGATCTCATGCCCGGGGACCATCGGATAAACTGCATTGCCCCACTCGTTGCGCGCCATATGAAGGTCAGAGTGGCAGACGCCGCAGTAAAGGATCTGGATAACGATTTCGGTGGGCCCTGGCTCGCGACGACTGAAGTTGTGGGGACCGAGCGACGATTTCGGGTCGAGTGCGGCATAGCCCTTGGAGGACGGCATGAATGTAGTTCCTTTCCGGAGACGAGTGTAAATCAAGCAGCACAAGCAAAGTTAAAGCCGGGTTCAATCGTGATTCGAAAACTGAAATGGCGAATGCGTTTAAGTGCGCTGAGCCACCGCGACGCGTGAGATACCCTGCAAGTCGGCAGTGAATTCAATGTCGGTGAATGCGGCGCCCGCGAGGAGGGACTGAATTGCCGTCTGCTGCCCGTAGCCAATTTCGAGAGCGATGAAACCGCCGGGTTCGAGAGCGTCGAAGGCCTGCGGAATGAGACGGCGGTAGATGCTCAGGCCATCCTCGTCGGCGAACAGGGCGAGAGCCGGCTCGTAGTCCCGAACTTCAACGGAAAGGGAAGTGCGATCCGCGGCCGGGACGTAGGGAGGATTGGAAACGATAATGTCGAATCGCTCGCCAGTGGCAGGCACAAGTAAATCACCTTGGAGAAAACGGACAGCGCTTTTGTTTAGACTTGCGTTTTCTTTGGCCAGAACAAGGGCGCGCTCTGAAATGTCACTGGCGGCAATTTGTGCGTCGGGCAATTTGTGCGCAAGAGCGATGGCAATAGCGCCTGAGCCCGTGCCGATGTCGATGATGTGTGGACGTTGGTATCGAGCGGCAAGTTCAATGACTTTTTCCACCAGGTGCTCGGTCTCCGGCCTTGGAATCAGCACATCGGGCGTGACGCGAAAGGGCAGGCCGTAGAATTCGCATTCGCCGGTGATGTATTGGATGGGTTCGCCCTTGCGGCGGCGCTCAAGCAGGCCTACGTATCGAATGGCGGTGCATCCGGCGAAATCATCGTCCGCGTGCGCCATCAGCCAGGCCTTGTTTTTGCCAATCAGGTGCAGCAGCAGCGTCTCCGCGTCGCGCTTTGCACGGTCCGGATGCGGGCCGTCCATAAGCTGCGTTTCGGCTCGGGCGAGCCAGTCGCGCAGCTTCATCAGGCTGCCTGGTCGTTGTCGGCCTTCAACTGCTCTGCCTGGTAGTGGGCGACGAGCGCATCGACGATAGGCTGCAGACGGCCCTCCATGATGAGGTCAAGCTGGTGCAGGGTCAGGCCGATGCGGTGATCGGTGAGGCGGTTCTGCGGGAAGTTGTAGGTGCGAATTTTCTCGCTGCGATCCCCGGAGCCGACTTGAGACTTGCGCGCAGCGGCCAGTTCGGCATTCTGCTTTTCCATCTCCATCTCGTAGAGGCGCGAACGCAGCACGCGCATGCCTTTTTCGCGATTCTTGATCTGCGATTTTTCGTCCTGACAGCTGACCACGGTATTGGTGGGAATGTGCGTAATGCGCACCGCGGAATAGGTCGTGTTCACCGATTGCCCGCCGGGCCCGGACGAGCAGAACGTGTCGATGCGAATGTCCTTAGCTTCGATTTTGATGTCGACGTCTTCAGCCTCAGGCAACACCGCGACTGTGATGGCCGACGTATGCACGCGGCCTTGCGTTTCTGTGGCAGGAACGCGCTGCACGCGATGCACGCCGCTCTCCCACTTCAGCTGCGAATAGACCCGCTTGCCTTCGATGATGGCGATAACTTCCTTGTAGCCGCCGACGCCCGACTCGGACATCGACATCACTTCGACCTTCCAGCGATGCTGCTCTGCAAAGCGGGTATACATCCGGAAAACTTCCGCCGCGAAGAGCGAAGCTTCGTCGCCACCCGTCCCGGCGCGGATTTCGAGGATGACGTTCTTTTCGTCGTTGGGGTCTTTGGGAATCAGCAGGATCTTGATTTCATCCTCAATGGCAGCGGCGCGCGGTTCCAGCGCGGCAATCTCTTCCTCGGCCATCGAGCGCATATCGGCGTCTGCCTCGGCCAGCATCGCGCGTGCCTCTGCCAGGCCCTGCTGCACTTGCTTCAGCTCACGATACTTCTCCACCGGCTCTTCAATTTCGCGCAGCGACTTGGCGGTCTTCTGATATTTCTCGTGGTCGTTCAACACTTCAGGCAGGGAGAACTGCGCCTGCAGGTCGTTGTACCGTTGCTCCATTTGTTCCAGGCGATCTAGCATTTCGAATCTCCGTGCCGCGCCGGTGGTACGCGCAACTGCTGTTGGCTGTCTATTTGAGAATTGGGTCAGGAAAGGGCGCAGAACGGTGTAGGCGGCGGGCGCCGCTAGAGGAGAGCCGGGATGGGCTGATAGAGGGTCATCTGCTGTGTCTATTCTACCCCGAAACACAATGGCCGCGCACCTAACCAACGTGCGCGGCCATTGCAATTTCACCGCCGGTCAAAAGCACTCGATGTGGTCGCAGGCGTTCATCAGGGGCATCTGCAAATTTGAGTCGTGATCCGGGTCCGAGTAGATCGTGATCGTTGCCGGCTTGTAGTCCTCAGGTTTGGCTGTCATGATATTCGGCACGAAGGTCTGGGGGTTGCGGTCGTAGAGAGGGAACCAAGTGCTCTGGATCTCCACCATGACCGTGTGCCCAGCCTTGAAGACGTGGTCGACGTCGTGAAGGCTGTAGCGGTACTCCTTTACCGAACCTGAGCGCATAGGGGTGGGCTTCTCAAAGCTCTCCAGATACCGGCCACGAAAGATCTCTTCATTGGTCATCAGTTGATAGCCGTGCATCTTGGGGTCGGGATCGTCATCGGGGTACTGGTCGATCAGTTTCACCACCATGTCGTTGTCGGTCCCGGTGGTGGAGGCGAAAATGTCCGCCACCACTTCGCCGGTCACGACCAAATCCTTCTTGAGTACGGGAAGCTTCCACACGGCCACGTCTTTGCGATCCGTGACAAACCGCTGGTCTTCGGTTAGCCAGTTGAACCACTGGGAATCATCGCCATAGGTGGGCTGAATCGGCCGGTGCCTGTAGGGAACCGGGTTTGCCGGATCGCTTTCATAGCTGGTCTTGGCTGGTTCCTTAGCATCGCTCCAGCTCA
This sequence comes from uncultured Acidobacteriaceae bacterium, assembly GCA_963802565.1. Classification (GTDB taxonomy): domain Bacteria; phylum Acidobacteriota; class Terriglobia; order Terriglobales; family Acidobacteriaceae; genus Telmatobacter. Next base: position 146,491 of record CAWDJR010000034.1, read on the forward strand.
GAAGACCGTCGCCAACCAAGTGCAGGCTGGTGGGCTGAGCCTCTTTGGGAGGAAAATGCGAGTAGTGCTTCCATGTATTCGATCCGGTCTGGAAGCTGGCCGTGTCTTCGACGTCGAAGCCGGGCTCGTCTTTCAGATAATGTCCGAAGAACCTGGCCTCAATCTGCGCGCGAAACTCTTTGCCGATCGACTCGCCATAGTTCAGATTGCCGAGATGCCGCGACGACGATCCCCACGATCCGTGTCTCCAGGGGCCGAGCACCAAAAAGTTCTGATGATTGCCGTCGTGCGGCTCCAGCCTCTTGTACTCCTCCTGCGGCCCCCACATATCTTCCTGGTCGTAGTACCCGCCCACGCTCAGCGTCGGCACCGCCACGGTGTCGAGATGATGCTCGACGCCACGCGACGACCACACTGTGTCATAGCTGGGATGATCGAGGAACAACTTCCACGTTGGGAACGGCTCCTTCACGCCTGACTTTTTTACATCCTGGATGAATGATCCGCGTTCGAGAAAGTAGTTATATCCGTCTGCGGTCTTGCCGTCCTTGTCCTTGCCGTAATTCACTTCAGTCTGCTGCTTGCTGGCTTCCATTCCGAAGACATAGTCGTATCCGTAGGTCTGGCGGAAAGCGCCATTATGGAAGAAATCATCCCCCATCCACACGTCAATCATTGGTGCCTGCGGTGAGATTGCCTTCACCGCCGGATGCGGATCGATGCCCGCCTCCATCGCCAGAAATCCCGGATAGCTTGTGCCGACGAAACCGGCGCGGCCGTTGTTGCCCTGAACATTCTTCAAAAGCCAGTCGACCGTGTCGTAGGTATCCGTGCTCTCATCGACGGCCTTGGGATCGTGATGGTCGGCCTGTGGTCGGCTCATCACAAATTGCCCCTCGCTTTTGAAGCGCCCGCGGATGTCCTGCGCCACGTAGATGTATCCCGCGCGGGCAAGTTCAGGCCGTCCGCCGAAAAAGGAGCCACGACTGGTTCCATCCACGCCATAGGGCGTGCGTTGAACAAGAAAGGGGAGCGGTGTGGCGATGTCGGTTGGCTTCAAAATAACCGTGTGCAACTTCACCCCATCGCGCATTGGGATCATTACTTCGCTGCGCTGGTAATCATGGAAGACATGGTGAACGGGGTCGCCGGTGCGCTTGTAAATCACGTCCGGATCGTTGGTGGAGACTACACTCGCTCCGCGGCCCGACGAATCCAGGGTGAACTTGAGCGCCATCTTCGTCTGGGGAACGCCGAATTCCGTCGGTGAATTCTGGATGAGCGCGGTCGGAACCATTCGCTCGGACTCGACCACCAGTTTGCCGTCTTCCACATAAAAGCTGATAGGCGTGTCGGGATCTGCGGTATCGGTGTATTCGCCCGAAAGTCCAGCCGAGGCATCAACGACGGTCTGCCTGATCGGCGCAGCATATACAACAGTTCCAAGCCGCAGGATTTTATCCGTTGAGAAGAGCAACGCAAAACACAGAGCCGGCACAGCAACTTGACGTCGCGTCACGACGGGGACCTCCTGAAATGCGAACTAATGCGCGTGACCGTGGTGGCTGTGTGCAACGGGGCTGGACATCTCTTCAATGGGCACTACACAGCCGTGGAGTTCTTCGCATCCTTCGTGTTCAAACTGAATTGTAGAGTGCTGAATCGAAAAATGATCGCGCAGCACGTGATTCAGCTTCACCAGAATACAAGCACTCTCAGAGGGTGGAATATCGGCGATGCACACATGGCAGGCGAGTGCATGGCTGTTCGAGCCGAGACTCCATACATGTAGATCGTGCACGTTGTGCACGCCCTCGACGTCCTCCATTCCAGACCGGATCTCGCTCAGCGTAACCCCGCGCGGCGTGCCTTCGAGCAGAATATTCAGGGTCTCACGGACGATGCCGATGCTGGTCCACAGAATCAGCGCAGCAATGACAAAAGAAAGAACTGGGTCGATCCAGTTGTGCCCGGTGAACAGAATTCCGGCGCCGCCAGCGATCACAGCAGCTGTCGACAACGTGTCGCCGGCCATGTGCAGAAACGCGCTGCGCATGTTCACGTCGCGCGCTACGCCCCACAGCAGCGCTGCGATCACGCCATTCATCAATACTCCGGCGGCGGCGACAACCATCATCAATTCTGGTTGGACTGCGACCGGCGCATTGAGCCGATGGATTGCCTCGATGGCAATCCAGATAGAGATGACGATCAGCGTGGCGGCGTTGATGAACGCGGCCAGCACGCCTGCGCGTTGATAGCCAAAGGTCTTGGAGTGCGTGGCCGGGCGGGTCTGAAAATAGACCGCCACAAAGCTCAGAAGAAGTGCCAGAAAATCAGAGACGTTATGCCCGGACTCCGACAGAAGCGCCAGTGAGTGGGCGCGCAGGCCGGCGACAAAGGTGATCACTACATACGCCAGCGTGGCGACGAGCGAGAAGCGAAGTACGGACTGTGTCCTTGCTGATCCTGGGGACGATGCGCCGGATGACATGGGCGCGGCGTGGACATGCATAGCCAAAGTGTAACTGGGGACGGGTATCGCGCGCTAACCGTTGGGTCGACTGCCTAGTGCTAGCTCCGGCCCGGACGCAACTGCCCCAGATCGTGGTGTTTCCGCGAATCGAGTTGCGGAAAGACAGGGAGTGAGGAGCGCAGGCCCGACCACGATTCGGAGATCACGATGCTGTTTTGAGGATTGCCGGGCTGGTAACGGACGGTACATGGAAATCCCGCGCGCATCAGACCGGGGTCAACCACGCCGAGAAGAGTCGTGATGTCCTGCGAGCACTCGTAGTCCACACCGCTGCTGCGGTAGCTGTATTCCAGCATGGTGAGCGCTCGCCCATCTTCAAGCGTTATCTCGCGGACGTCGAGCAACATGCCATCGATGAGGCGGCCCGCCTGCGCCAGCAATTTGCGGCGCGCGCGCTCCAACTCCTCTTCTGTCGGGCGTTTGCGCCGCAGATAGAGGACTGCTCCCACGGTCAGGCCGGCAATCACAGAGACTCCGGCGGCCGCTTCCAATACGTTTCTGTTCAGGAGGGTCATTTGCGAGGGGATGTCGCGTGCATATCCCAACTTGAGGATACCCCATATGGAAATCTACGTATCGCAGAGAGAAAGGCGGGAACAGTCCAAAGGTACCTGAGTGTCCGCCTATTCGAACCGTTCATTTTGCGCATCTAAACTCCTTTCATTGGAGAAGCGCGATGAAAGTGGGAGTGCTTGGATCGGGCGATGTAGCCAAAACGCTGGCCGGCGGTTTTCTGAAGCACGGCCATTCGGTAAAAATCGGCAGCCGCAACCCTGCCAAGCTGGCGGACTGGGCCGCACAGAATTCCGGCAGCTCCGCCGGAACATTTGCCGAGGCAGCGGAATTCGGTGAACTGATTGTCCTTGCCGTGAAAGGCAATGCCGCGGCCGAAGCTCTTTCGCTCGCCGGCCAAAAGAGCCTTGCCGGCAAAACGGTGATCGACGCCTGCAACCCCATCGCGGACGCTCCGCCGGAAAAGGGCGTGCTGCGTTTCTTCACGGACATCAATCAATCGCTGATGGAAACGCTGCAGCGCCAGTTCAGCGAGGCGCATTTTGTAAAGGCGTTCAACTCCGTCGGCGCCCCCTGCATGATCAACCCGGAGTTTGCCGGCGGCAGGCCCACGATGTTCATCTGCGGCAACGACGAAGGCGCCAAGAAGCAGGTCATGCAGGTCAACGAGCAGTTCGGCTGGGAGACGGCCGATATGGGCCCCGCGGAGGCCGCGCGCGCCATCGAGCCGTTGTGCATGCTGTGGTGCATTCCCGGCTTTACGCGGAACGACTGGACGCATGCGTTCAAGCTGCTGACCAAATGACCGACGGCGCTCCGAAAATCGGGACCGAGCGGCTAATTTTGCGGAAGTGGCGCGAAAGCGATCGCGCACCGTTCGCGCGGATGAACTGCGATCCAGCGGTGATGGAGCACTTTCCGGCGCTGCTGTCGCGGGAGGAAAGCAATGCCCTGGTCGATCGCGCTGAGGCGCATCTTCAGGAGCACGGATTCGGGCCCTGGGCTGCGGAGTTGCGCGAGTCGAAGGAGTTTATCGGGTATGTCAGCCTCTTCATTCCCCAATTCGAAGCGTCATTTACGCCATGCGTTGAAATCGGCTGGCGGCTGGCACAGCCACATTGGGGCAAAGGACTGGCAACCGAGGGCGCTCGTGCGCTGGTTCGTCACGGGTTTGAAGTTCAAGGGCTGATTGAACTGGTTTCATTTACGGTTCCGGCGAATCTGCGCTCGCTGCGCGTGATGGAGAAGCTCGGTATGACACGCGATCCGGGCGGCGACTTTGATCACCCTTCCATTCCGGAGGGCCATTCGCTCCGTCGCCACGTGCTTTACCGCCTGAATCGCGATCAATGGATGGCAGCGAATGCGCTGATGGCAGCGAATGCGCTCTAGTTTGTGAAAAACCGCGCAAAAATGGCGGACACGATTTGCCTGTTTCCAGAGATCCGGAAGTAAATTTCGTCAACCTGGTCGGAAAGCGACTGAATTGGTCGTACTTTCAGCGTCGAATTTCCTGCAAATGTTTTGTGGAAAACTGCAAATTTTGTAGGGGGGGTGGGGGTACCCCCTCCACCCGCCTGTTGAAGCGCAGAGCGAATATTCTCTGGTCCAGATGATTGTGCCTGAAACCAAGGAAATTGCCTGCAAACAGCGGCAAGATTTTTGGCGTTTGGAATGTGCAGATTGGAGCGCCGGGCCGCGATGGTGCGCTTGACAGCGGTCGGGTGTGAGCATCTACGGCAATCGCTCGCACCATGAAGCGAGCACCGTATCGCGGGTGTTGATCAACTAATAATTTCCGGTTAGACGGTCATCCACTCGCAATCTATGCCGAGGTAGAATCTTGGCTCAAACCGCAGTGGCGGCACCTACGCCATCCCCTCGTCTTCTCTATCTTCCAACTCCATTTCCAGTAGAAGAGGTTTCCGCAGCCGGGACACCGAAATCGGTTCAACCACACGCCAGCCGCAATTTGTCCGACGAACCACACGGTGAATGCTACAAGCAGAGTTCGACCAGACACGTTGAAACGGCCATCAATTTGTGAGAGGAAGCCAAACAGAACGAGAATCCAGAATGAATTAAGCGCAACCACGTAGATCACGAACCGTCGCTTGCGATCTCTCCATGCTGCTGCATACCGCTCTGCTTCACTTGCCTGTGCGATTGACATGCCGCGTTACCTGTGCTCCGAATTCTATCGCTGGCGAGTGGTGGCCAATCCGGACATTATCCCAATTTCCGAGTTCTGTCTGGATTGACGGTCATTCGACCTCGATCAATTTATAGCGCGTTCAATTCTTGGTCTCGGATCACCAGACGCTCCACTGTAATTGCTCCCTGCCCGTAAAGGAGGTAGTAGACCTGAATTGCTTGCCCGGGCGTTCCTTTGATTGAGCTTTGATTACGCTCCCGAATGCACCTTGGCCCCTCCTTTGCCGTGCGTGTCCGTTCAACCTCTTCATATTTCGACTGCAGATCACGCGGGACGTCCGAGAATGAATCGATTGAGAAGCACACCGTGTACTCGCGTGGGCTATTGGTCTCGGCAGCCGTTTTGTTGTTCGCTCCAGAAATACTCTTAAGCGTTCCCTGAGCGAGGTGTATTCGCTTGAACTCGTAGCTGGATGCCATCGATTCTCGGAACTTTCGATCAATCCAAAAATAGCCGCCAATCAAGGCAGCTAAGACACCACCGACAACAAGAACTTTGATTCGCGGTTTCATCGCGTTGATATTACCCACATATCACTTTACGACGCTGGTTGCTGCATTGTTCCGAGTCGTGGGCTACTCTTCCCTTTGACGAATCTTCGCCTCCGGACAAGCTGAGCGGAACGGGTAGGGGACGAGTCGGCGGTGACTCGCCCGGAACTCATTTGGCAACAGCCCCTATTGGACGACTAGCACAATGCTCTTCAACGCAGACACCGTCCAATCCCGAGGACTCCGCACTTTGTCTGGCGGACCAGATACTGTTGCGTAGACCGTAAGGTGTGGCCACACGATATAGGCGTGAACCCAGAGCAGGCCGTTCGCATCGGTAGTCTCTGCAATCGCCTGCTCTGTTCCGGCGATACCAAGTGGGTTACATTCCCACACGGTCCAATGCTCGCAAGATTGTCCGATGCGCTCTCGCAGACGTTGTTGCGCGGAGATCGGACTACCGTCAAACGTTTTGTAACTCGAAAGCTGAAGAAGAACCCTTTCACCATCGACCCAGAAGCTCGAAACACGCTCGTCCGTTTCATGCACGACGCCATCTGGCAGCATGATCTCAAAACTCGCTGATGGGCGGAACATCTTCAAAGTTCTTGTCTACGGCCCCAACTTCAGCTTCCCCGGTTCGCTATTCACTCGATTCTAAAGGCCCACCTGCCCATCGGGGACGGTTGGTCGCCAACTCGGAAGTAACTCCGATCGAGACCGACCGAAGAACAACTGCAGATTCCTCCGCTCCGCTTTGCTCCGGTCGGAATGACAGTCTTGTGAAGGGAAGAGTCGTTGATTGGAGCGAGTGGCGGGCAATCCGGAAATTACGTTTCGGTAAACGGCGCTCGCCTTGACCCGGCGAAGCGCCCACTCGTATTCTCGGGAACGATTACGTGCATGTGCTGCATCGGGTTGCGCCTGCGCGGGGAGAGCCAAGCATGAGTCTGATTGCACCTGCCGCCACGCCCGTATCCCGGTTTGCCGCGCAACCACTGCTGGTACGCCGCGCGGCGGTGCTGGGCGCGGGAACCATGGGCTCCCGGATTGCCGCGCACCTGGCCAATGCCGGCATTCCCTCGTTGCTGCTCGATATGGTTCCGGCGGGAGAGGGCTCGAGGAACAAGCTGGCAGAGTCGGCGCTGGCTGCGTTGGCCAAATCAAAGCCCGCGGCGTTCTACGAGGCGTCGCTGGCCTCGATGGTGACGGTCGGAAACTTTGAAGACGATCTGCCGAAGCTGAAACAGTGCGACTGGGTCATCGAGGTTGTGGCCGAGAATCTTGAGATTAAACGGGCGCTGCTTGATCGCGTCGCGCCACATCTTGCTCCTCACGCCGTGCTCTCGAGCAACACGTCGGGCTTGCCGATTGCGAAGATCGCTGAGGGACTCAAGTCGCATCGCGATCGCTTCTTCGGAACCCACTTTTTCAATCCGCCGCGTTACATGCAGTTGCTCGAGATTATTCCGACGGCTGAGAGCGATCCGGCGCTGGTTGCGGCGTTTGCGACGTTCGCCGATCGGGCGCTGGGCAAGCAGGTGGTCTTCGCCAATGACACGCCTAACTTTATTGGCAATCGCATTGGCGTGTTCGTGATGTTTTTGGCGTCAACCCTGATGCTGGAGCAGGGTCTCACTATTGAGGAAGTCGATGCGCTTACGGGTCCGGCGCTGGGATTTCCGCGCACCGGGACATTCCGGCTCGCCGACATGGTGGGTATCGACATTCTTGCGCATGTTGCGGCGAATTTTCCGCAGGGAGTTACGCCGGGGGGATTCTCGGAGAAACTGCAGGAGGTCGTAAAACGCGGCTGGCTTGGCGACAAATCCGGTCAGGGATTTTATAAGAAGACGCGGGGTGCCGATGGCAAAGATCAGCGGATGGTGCTTGATCTCGCGACGTTTGAATACCGCCCCTCCGTCAAACCCGCGCTGCCCTCGCTCGACATGGCGAAGAATGCCGCTACGGTGCAGGAGCGCGTGAAGCTGTTGCTGGCCAACGATCCAAAGAAGGACAAGGCCGCAAGGTTTCTGTGGCCGTTTCTGTCTTCGCTGTGGAACTTCGCAGCGGAGCGCATCGGAGAAGCAGCCAACGACGCGCCGTCGATCGATCAGGCCATGCGCGCGGGATTCAACTGGGAACTGGGACCGTTTGAGCTGTGGGATGCGGCGGGCGTGCGCGAGTCAGTGACGCGCATGAAGGCTCTCAATATTCCCGTCAGCGCAGCCGTAAGGGGCCTTCTCGATTCCGCACCGGAATCCACTCCAGTCTCGTGGTATTCGCCTGACGGGCCGCAGTGCTACAACCCGGTAAGCGGTGCATGGGAACCGATTCCTCAGCAGCCCGGGCATGCCCGCGTGGCCGACTACCGCCGGACGAATGGAGTAGTGCGAAGCAATCCCGGAGCCTCGCTGGTCGATATCGGCGACGGTATCGGCTGCATCGAGCTGCATTCGCTCAAGAACGCCATCGGCGGGGACGTGGTGGCAATGATCACGTCGGTTTTGAATCCCACCTCCGAGGCTGTCAAGAATTTCCGCGGCTTCGTGATCAGCGGCGACCGCGACCGCTTCAGTGTCGGCGCGAACCTGATGCAACTGCTGCTCGGCGCGCAGGAGGGCGACTGGGAAGAAGTCGAAGGGGCTATACGCGCGTTTCAGCAGATGTCGATGTCGATCAAGTTCTGTCCGCGTCCCGTGGTGGTCGCGCCGTTCAATCTCACGCTGGGTGGCGGAGCGGAAATCTCGCTGCACGCTGCGCGTCGCCAGCCCCACGCGGAGACCTACATCGGCCTGGTCGAAACCGGCATCGGGCTGATCCCCGGCGGTGGCGGAACGAAGGAAATGCTGTTGCGGGCCGTGGATGCAGCGGCTGCGCTCGCGCCACCTGATCCCAAAGATCCGCCCTCGCGATTTGCGCAGTCGGCCGAGATGAACTCCGCGCTGAAACGCACTCTCGAAACGATTGCCATGGCGAAGGTGTCCACCTCGGCGGCGGAGGCGCGTGCTCTCGGGCTGCTGTTGCCCGCAGATGGCATCACGCTCAATCGCGAGCGGCTTCTGCTGGATGCAAAGGAGCAGGCCATCGCCCTGGCAGAGGGCGGCTACACGGCGCCGCAGCCGCGCATTGTTCCGGCGCCCGGCACTGCGTCGCTTGCGGTGCTGAACACTGGTGTCTTCCTGATGGGCGAGGCCGGCTTTGCTTCTGAACACGACATGAAGGTGGCGCGCTGGGTGGCTTACATCCTCTGCGGCGGCAAAGTCACGGCAGGTTCTCTTGTGAGTGAGCAATATCTGCTTGATCTGGAACGGGAGGCGTTTCTCTCGTTGTGCGGCGAGCGCAAGACGCAGGAGCGCGTCGCGTATACACTTAAGACCGGCAAACCACTGCGCAATTGAAATGAAGTTCGCAGCACTCATTCTATTTACGGCTACATCGTGCGGGCTCGCAGGTTCCGGCGCTTTCGCACAGGATGCAACTGCTCCCAGCGACAACCGGTCGAGTCAGCTCACCGAGACCGGTAAGACCAGCGTCGCTGGTCAGACCGCGTCTTACCTCATTCGCAGGCTGCCAGCCAGTTCATTTCCTGACCTTCCCGATGCCGTTGTCGATGTTCTTGATCAGCGCGGGTGCATGATTCCGCAGACCTACCAGGCGCATCGGCCTGAGAATGTGATCCATGCCAGCTTTGATCGTCCCGGCTCGTCGGACTGGGCCGTGCTGTGTTCAACGCACGGCAATGTTGAACTGCTTGTCTTTTTCGCGCGCACCCCCGACAAGCCCATGTCGCTCGCTTCGGTGCCGGAGTTGGAACGGCTGCAGCGCCACGATACCTCGGGAGTGCTGGGATTTGACTGGGGCATCGATCCCGCTTCGCCGCAGCGCGTCCGCGAGGCGCAGGCCGGGTTGGAGCACCATCGCCCTCTGCTCGATCATGATGCGCTCGAAGACACGGTGTTGAGCGGGAAATCCATCTACCACTTCTTCACCCATAACGCATGGACGGTCGTCGATATGCCGGAATGAGCCTCTCCTGATGGTGTGCTGGTTGACCGTTTCAGGTCTCGCGGTCTAACAATGAGCCAGCAGGATTTGGTTTTGTCCACGGTCCACCGTTCACTGCTTTCCGGAGTCTCAAATGCCCGAAGCCGTAGTCGTCAGCGCCGTACGTACCCCAGTCGGCCGCGCTCCTAAAGGCGCCCTTTCCACCACCCGCCCCGACGATCTGGCCGCACTTGCCGTGGGCAATGCTTTGGAGCGGGTTCCTGGCTTGGACAGGGCTGAAATCGAAGATGTCATCCTCGGCTGCGCCCAGCAAGAAGGCGAGTCGGGCTGGAACATGGCGCGCATGACCGCTCTGCGAGCCCAACTCCCGATCGATGTGCCCGGCATGACCGTGAACCGCCTTTGCGCTTCCGGCCTTGAAGCCATTGCGCAGGCTGACATGCGTATCCGCAGCGGTGTGCAGCGCGTCGTCATTGCGGGCGGGGCCGAAACCATGAGCATGCTGCCCATGGGCGGCATCAAGCCACGGCCCAATCCATGGCTGTCGGAAAACTATCCCGCAGCCCTGCTCACCATGGGCCTCACCGCCGAACGTGTCGCGAAGCATTACAACATCTCGCGCGAAGATGCGGATGCGTTCTCGCTAGCCAGCCACCAGAAAGCTGTCGCTGCGCAGGCTGGGGGGAAATTCAACGACGAGCTCGTCCCCGTTAACGTCACCAATGCAACGCCAGGCGCCAAGGCCGGCAAGCCCATTTCGTCCGATTCCGTCTTCTCCGCCGACGAGGGTCCCCGTGCCGACACTACGGCCCAGGCGCTCGCCGCGCTCAAGCCGGTCTTTCATGCGCAGGGAACGGTAACGGCCGGCAATTCTTCGCAGACCTCTGACGGAGCGGCGGCGGCCGTTTTAATGGATTCCGCTCGCGCGAAGGAGCTCGGCATTCAGCCTTTGGCCAGGCTGGTCGCTTACGCCGTGGCCGGTTGCCTGCCCGAAGAGATGGGAATGGGCCCCGTCTACGCGGTTCCCAAGGCGCTTAAAAAGGCTGGGCTCAAGCTCGACGACATCGAGCTGATCGAGTTCAATGAGGCTTTCGCGGCGCAGGCGCTCGCGGTGATGCGGGAACTTGGCTTCGATCCTGCAAAGGTCAACGTCAACGGCGGAGCCATCGCCCTCGGCCATCCGCTCGGCTGCACTGGCGCGAAACTGACAGCGACTCTGCTGAGCGAAATGCGACGCCGCAACGTTCGCTACGGGATGGTGACGATGTGTGTTGGAGGCGGGCAGGGAGCTGCGGGCATCTTCGAGCGGCTTGATTGAAAGCCCTGCAGAAAAAGAAAGGGCCGGGATTGCTCCCGGCCAATGTTTGCTTCAACTTGCAATTGGCCTTGCGGCCACCCCAAAAACTAAGCTTTAGCCGTCGCTAGTGCCTTCAGCCGCGTGTTCAGGCGGCTCTTGTAGCGAGAAACGGTGTTTTTATGCAGAACGCCCTTCTGCACGCTCTTGTCGAGAGCGGAAACGGTCTCGCGGAACTGTGTCTGCGCGGCCTTCACATCGCCCTTGGCGAGTGCTTCACGCAGGGCGCGGAGGCTGGAGCGAACGCGAGTGCGGTTGACGCGGTTCACCGCGGTGCGGGTTTCAGTTTGGCGGGCGCGCTTCAACGACGATACGTGGTTTGCCATTATGCTTCCTTAAATCAGTGGGTTATGCGGGCTGGAATGCATGCACAGCCGCACCCCTCGCAATTTCTTAGTCTACGGGAAAGTGGAGTCCTGGTCAATCAAGCCGTCTTCAATCGCCTAACGCTAATCTGGCAGCATCAGTGGCCTCCCGGGCATGTTCGTGAAAAACGCGGTCCGACCGGACAATGTTGCCCCTTTTGAAATCAATACTTTGAAAGTATTGGCACGCCGAAACTACGGGATGCTATAGTCACGGGAACTCCCCGGTCCCCAATTCCAATGGTCGTCTATCGGAGTGCCAATGACTCGTCTCCGTACTCTCTGCGCCTGCCTGGGCGCGCTGATCGTCGCTTCTATCCCGAGTCTTGCGGCCGATAAGGTACTTTTCGCCCGGCTTGGACCCACCCGGGCCAGTCTCTTTATTTCAAATGCCGATGGGACTGCAGAGCGGCCGCTGATACCCGCGGGGTCGCTCGACTACAACCCTTCCTGGTCACCGAAAGGCGATTGGATCGTTTTCACCTCGGAACGTGCAGGCTCTGCCGACCTTTACCGCATTCATCCCGATGGCGCCGGGCTGGAACGGCTCACCGACGACCCCGCCTACGATGATCAGGCCGGCTTCTCTCCAGATGGAAAACACATTGTCTTCGTCTCCACCCGCGGCGGCGGACGGGCTAACCTGTGGGTCCTCGATGTGGCCTCTCATCAGGCAAAAGCTCTCACGTCTGGAGATGGCGGAGATTTCAGGCCTTCCTGGTCTCCAGACGGCCAGTGGATCGCTTTCTCGTCGGATCGCGAAAGCGATCTGCGGCCGGCCAAGGGCCGGTGGGAGCGACTGCACCTCGTCGATGTCTACATCATTCATCCTGATGGCACTGGACTGAAGCGTGTTTCTCAGCATGGTGGATTTTGCGGAAGTCCCAAATGGACTTCGGACAGCAAGAGCGTCGTCGCCTACTGCATGTCGGATGAAGACACGTGGACCTATCGCGCAGGCCGCGAAGACGGCGATGACACGCTGATGAAGATCGACATCGCCAGCGGCAAAAATACGCCGGTTCCAGCAGGTCCCGGAGTCAAACTGCTCCCATCCGTTTTGCCCTCTGGTGAGATCGCGTATGTACGCCACGACAAGACCGCCAACGGCATCTTCTATGGCAATGGAAAGCCGGGGCCCGCCGGAGCGATGCTGCACACGCCGTCCTGGTCTCCGGATGGCGCGCAGGTTGTGTACAGTCGATACATTTCAAATCCCCCTTCGGAGCCTGTAAAGCAATGGAGCCGGAACGAAAAATTCGACTTGTACAAAACCGCATGGCTTCCCGCATACGACGCAAGCGGCGAACACCTGGCGATCACCAAGATGGATTCAGCCAACGCCACGAGCCTGCTGATTGTCGACGAAGATAAGCCAGCTCGCTCGATCCTCAAGCAGAAGGGATTGATCCTCGGACCTTCGTGGTCTCCAGACGGAAAGCAGATCGTGGTTGGTGTGGGCGGGTTCACTGCATTTCTCGATTTTGCATCCGGCGGCAAGAAGCCGGCTGATCCTGTAAACGGCGGAGCGCAAGTGGGCATCGTGAACGTCGACGGTACCGACTTTCGTTTGCTCACCTCAGGGAACAACAACAACGCCTTTGCATCTTTTGCCCCCGATGGTAAACGCATCGTCTACCGCACTTCGGGGCCGGATGGCGAAGGGCTGCGCATCATGAACCTTGAGGATCACTCGGTGAGTGTGCTGACCGACGACTATGACAACTTCCCAGTCTGGTCGCCGCGGGGAAACGTGATTGCGTTCATGCGCAGAATCGACGGCAACTTCGAAGTAATGACGATCAACCCTGCCGGAAAGCAACTCAGCCAGCTCACACACACCAAGGGAAATGAGGCTCACGTTGCCTGGTCTCCGGATGGCGAACGTCTGCTGTTCACCAGTTCGCGGATGGGCTTCAAAGATGAGGCTCTGCTGATTGGAGCGCCGCAGCCTTACGGTGAAATCTTCGTCATGAACGTCGATGGGACGCACGTAGAGCAACTGACGGACGACCAGTGGGAAGAAGGCGGACCTGCATGGCAGCCGCATGGGGCGGATGCGGCTTCGACGAAGCAATAGGCTCATGCGGGAAAAGCAAAAGCAGATTCTTCATTCACCACCCCCGAACCTACCCCACAGAGCTATCGCTCTGCAGGGCCCCTGGTGCGTTCGGGGCCCCGTTCGTTCAGAATGACAGCCGCTTGTGTCGGGTCACTGCGGTGGCGATGTGGCTTGTGTCGGGGTACTGCGTTGACGATGTGGCTTGTGTCGGGTTGCTGCGTTGGCGATGTGGCTCAGGCTCGCATTCCGGGATGCGGCTGAGACTGGTATTCCGGGATGCGGCTGAGGCTGGTATCCAGATGGTGACTAATTGCTCTAATCTTCACAGGCCCTGGGATTGACGAATTTTTCCGCTGGCGCTACTCTCTCCCCATACACAGCCACTTGGTCGCCTGCGCCAATACGGAAGTCCTTCACAATCGCCACGATTCGGTGCGCTTCTTGCACTCCAGCGACCAAGACCTGTCGCCGGGGACCCTGCGCTTCAGTCCGCAACTCGCAAATAATTACCCTGCAACCCCATCCATTACACCGGTGCAATCATCAAATCAACAGGCAAAATCTGCCCTTGAGGCAGGGCCATGGGAGGCCATCTGAACGCTGCTCTGGAGATCACGCCAAATCTTGAGCCCCTATTCGGGACCCGCGATGAAAACCTCAGACTGATGGAGGATTCACTCGGTGTCAGGATCGACCTTAGATCCGACGCCGTGCACGTGAAAGGGCCGGACGAAGCGGTTGCCAGAGTCCGGGGCATTTTTCAGGACTTCGAGGCTCTCCGAAGGCAAGGCATCAATCTTCACAATGGTGAACTCAATGGCATGCTGCGCCTTGTCGTGGCCGATCCGGCGACATCGCTGCGTTCGTTAGCCGACGCCGGCAAACAACGCTCTGCGGGCGTCAAGCGTACCGTGCAGCCGCGTTCGATCAACCAGCGCAAATACATCGAAGCCATCGAGCAGAATGACATGGTCTTCGGCGTCGGGCCGGCTGGCACCGGCAAGACCTACCTTGCTGTCGCTATGGCCGTTGCTGCCATGAACGCCAAGAAGGTCAGCCGCATCGTGCTGGTGCGTCCGGCGGTTGAAGCAGGCGAGCGCCTCGGCTTTCTGCCCGGCACGCTGCAGGAAAAAGTTGACCCGTATCTCCGTCCGCTCTATGACGCGCTATACGACCTGCTCGATCCGGAGAAGGTCGACAAGATGCTCGAGAAGAACGTTATCGAAGTTGCGCCGCTGGCCTTCATGCGCGGCCGCACCCTCAACGACGCCTTCATCATCATGGACGAAGCGCAAAACACCACCATCGAGCAGATGAAGATGTTCCTGACGCGCATGGGCAACAATTCGAAGGCGGTCATCACCGGCGACATCACGCAGATCGATTTGCCCAATCCGCGCAAGTCGGGACTGCTCGACGCGATCAACATCCTCGACGGAGTCGAAGGCATTTGCTTCTGCCACTTCTCCGACGGAGACGTGGTGCGTCACGCGCTGGTACAGCGCATTGTGCGTGCCTACGAGGCCACCAAGCCACAGCAACAGGAACTGCCTCTGAACCTGGGCGAAGGTATCCAGACGCAGAGCCAGCAGCAGGAGCCTCAACAGGCCGCGCATCCTGCCAAACCGCAGTAAATCTGGCCATTCGCGTAGAATGGAAAAGACACGGGGCCGCTGCACATAGCGGCCTCGCGCACGATGATCCTCCTCGACCCAGACCTGGACTCCGACCTTTCTCCGGCAGGTAAAGCTGCCCAAAAGGTCTACGAGCTCCGCCAAAACCGCCACTCCCCGGAAACAGCGCATTCCGACTACGCGGACGCTCGCTCGTTTTTTACAGGAGGCGCAGTCTGCAGTGAGGCTGCGTGGACAGGTGAATGTGCTGCTCACCACCGATGCAACCGTCCGCCGTCTGAACCGGCAATTTCGCGGGAAGAACAAGGCCACGGACGTGCTTTCATTTCCTGCCGCGGTAAGTGGACCGCTGAAGATCGCGGGTGATCTGGCAATCAGTATTCCAATTGCGCGCCGGCAGGCAGAAGAGCGGGGCCACTCGCTTGCGATTGAGATCAAGGTCCTGACACTGCATGGCTTGTTGCATCTGGCGGGGTTCGACCACGAAAGAGACTCGGGTGAAATGGCGCGGCGAGAGCGGAGACTTCGTGCCCAACTCCGACTCCCTCACGGCCTGATCGAGCGAACAAATCCGGGTGGAAATGCCAAACATGCGAGAGGCGCACGCCCATGAGCTGGCTTACTATCACGCTTCTGGCGATCGCGGCCCTCGTTGACACTTTCGCGGCGTACATCAGCCGCGTGTATTCCGAGTTCGGGAAGATTCTTCCCCGTGAAGTGCAGGACAATCTCGACGAGTGGGAAGAAAATGTCGAGCCGCTGATCGGCCTCACGCGCGAGCATGCTGCTCTGTGCGCCACAGTGCTGCAGCAGCTTACGCTTGCGGTGTTTGCACTTGCGATTGGCGCGGTGCTCTTTGATCGCGCTCCTCATGTCGCGCGCCCCACCTATCCAGAGATCGCCCAGGCAATTCTTGTTGTGCTGCTCGCAGTCGTCTTCTGCAACCAGATTCTGCCATCACTGCTTTTCACGCGCACCAAGGGCCGGTGGGCAGCTCGGCTGGTCTGGCCGATCCGCCTGTTGCTGTGGCTCATGACGCCGGTCACGGCTATCATCCGCTTCTTCTTTTCCGTCGCATCGCTGGCTGAAAAGCCGGTTGCCGAAAAAGACGATCCCGCACCCGACGTTGAATCATTGCTCGAGGCCGGCGAGGAAGAAGGCATCCTCGAAGAGAGTGACCGCGAACTGGTGCGCTCCGCCGTCGAGTTCGGCGACAAGCTGGTACGCGACGTGATGACGCCGCGTCCACAGGTGTTTGCCGTTCACCAATCGATCACCCTCGAGCGCTTTCTCGAAATGCTCAAGGAGCACAATTTCTCGCGTGTGCCGGTTTACGAACCTACGCTCGACTCCATAACGGGAATTGCATTCGCGCACGATCTGCTGCAGATTACCGATGACGAAGCTCGAGTTCGAACCGTCGCCAGCATTCAGCATCCCGCAGTTTTCGTGCCCGAGACCAAGCGCGGCTATGAACTACTTCGCGAGATGCAGCGCGAAAAGCAGCACATGCGCATCGTTATCGACGAATACGGCGGCGTGGCAGGTCTTGTGACAATCGAGGATCTGCTCGAAGAGATCGTCGGCGACATTCGCGACGAACACGAAAAGGATGCGCACATCGCCGATCCGCAGGAGGAGCCGGGCGGCGTCTGGGTTGTTCCGGGCGATTTCCCGGTCGACGAATTGCAGCGCCTCTTCGGTCTGGATTTGGACGTTGATGAAAACTATGAGGCGACCACACTCGGTGGATTGGTCAGCGAAATCGAGGGGCGCATTCCACTGCCGGGAGAAGTCGTACTTCTAGATCACAGTGGTTTGCGCATCCAGGTCGTCGCCTCCACCGATCGTCGCGTCGATCGACTGCGCATCTTCCCACCCGCCAAGGAAGAAGCAACCGCGCTGCCGTGATCGCTCGGTATGAGCATCTCTCATCGAGCCAGATATGCCGTACACTCAATCAGAAGCGAGTTGCCCCAGTGAAATCAGGATTTGTTGCCATTCTCGGCCGGCCCAACGCCGGCAAAAGCACGTTGATGAACGCTCTGACCGGCGAAAAGGTCGCCATCGTCACGCCGAAACCGCAGACTACGCGCAACCGCATCATCGGCGTGCTGGAAGTGGAAGCGCGCAAGAAAGTTCATCCCGCGGCGCAAATCGTCTTCGTCGACACACCGGGCGTGCACAAGCCCAGCTCACAGCTTGATCGACGCATGCTGCAGGAAGTCCACGAAGCTCTTTCTACTCGCGATGTAGTGCTGGTTCTGGTGGATGCCAGCCGCCGCGTGCAGCTTGAAGCTGCAGGAGACCCCGGGGACGTACTCGAACAGGCCCAGTCTCGAGTTCCTCAAGATTCGCATTTGAAGGCAGGGAAGGAACCCAGCTCCCATGCCAAATCGCAAAGCAGAAAGGCCGCTGCGTGGGCCAGCGAGGACGAATTTCTTTTTAATCTGATTCGTGAACTCGACTGCCCCGTCTTTCTTGTTCTCACCAAAATCGATCTCGTCGCTAAAGACATTCTTCTTCCGCTGATCGAGACGATGACCAAGCAATACAACTTTGCTGAGGTGATCCCGGTGAGTGCGCGGAAACGCGATGGCCTCGATCTTCTGGTCAAGAAGATTGTCGATGCGCTTCCGGTCGGCGAGCGCTACTACCCCAAAGACCAGTACACCGATCAGCCGATGCGTTTTATGGTTGCGGAGCTTATTCGTGAGCGCATCCTCATCGAGACAGGCGAAGAAGTTCCTTACGCAGCCGCCGTTGTGATTGAGAATTTTGAGGAAGCCGAACCGCCGGCTCCGCCGCGCAAGAAAGGGCAACCGCCGGCCCGCTTGCCCTTAACGCGCATTGCAGCCGCAATCTATTGCGAGCGCGAAGGACAAAAAGCAATTCTCATCGGCAAAGGCGGGGCCAAGTTGAAAGAGATTGGCACGGGTGCGCGCAAACAGATTGAGTCACTGCTCGGTACGCGTGTTTATCTTGAACTGCATGTGATTGTCGAGGCCAACTGGCGCGAGTCACGGCCTTTCATCGAGTCGCTGGACTGGCGCAATCAACTCGAAAAGCTGGCGGAGACGCAGATCGACGAGATTGGAAGAGTAAATGCAGGATTCGGCAGACACTTTGCTTCTCAGTGCGGAGTCTGATTATATAAGCGTGTCTCTGGTGCTGATTTTATGGCTCTGTTCAAGCTTCTTTCGGTGTTCTCGTGCGCGATGGCAGGGATGACGATCGCTTGCGCACAATCACAGGACATAACAACTGATTCACGGCCAACCACCGAACAGATTTCGGCGTGGCTCAACAGCGGCGATTCGCGTTATATCGCGTGGGGAGCTCTTACTTCGCTCGGAAAACGGCGAGACGACTCCGTGACGCCGACGATGGTGCGGCTACTGGAGCAATGGCAACCGGGGGATTCCCATTCTGAGTCGGCCGCATGGTCACGTCTCGGTATTTCCTACGTTCTGGACTCACTTATTTCGCTAGATCGGCAAGTTACATCTCGGGCCGTTATCGTCGTGCGCTCCTCGTTCCCGACAGAAGCCATCATCTTGCTTGCGAAGATCCCGGAAGCGAAGGCTGAACCTGTTCTGCTGGATTGGTATCGAGAGCGAAGCACGGATAGCAATTCGGCGTATCCGCGGATAGCCGCGATGTTGCTTTCGAAGAATCCTCCGCGTGGGTTTGCAGCAAGCCTGATCAACGAGTTGACCGTGAATCTGGAGGTCAATGTCACGCTGCCGAACCAAGGATTTGGTGAAGATGTGCCGTCAGCAGGTCCTGCGCCGATGGCGGCGCTGGAGCGCCAAGACAGGGATGGCCGCCACTCTTCGTATACGTGCTCGAAGAGAACTCGGCGCGTCGCAGGCCAAGTTAACGCTCGTGGACGCAGGTGGCGACCGCATCACTTATAACCGCATATCAGCCAGCGCAGGGTGGGGCTCCTGCTTCGGCCCACGTCAGGTCACATCAGACACGCGTTTCCATTTGATTGCGGAGATGCTTGGAAAGTCTCCAAAGGAGATTTCGTGGCAGCCGCAGCAGAGCACGATGCTCGTTTGGACGAGCGACCAACGGTATCTCCATGATTTAGGCGAGGTCATCGCTGCACAAGAGAGCGGTTTTCGTTCCACGGCGCAGGCGCTTCGCGCGAGGGGGTACCTCAAGAAAGGGGAACCGGCTCGTCCTAAATTGAACGTTGCGGTTTCAGATCGGAGGGAAAGTGTCACTTCTCCACTCCCTCACCTGGAACTGAACGACGCAAGCATATTGATGAGTTATTCGAGGATCACTTCAGATTCTGCTTCTCGGCCAAACGAGAAATAAGGAAACTGCAATGTCCGGCCAATCGCTCAAGCCCCTCTTACTTTGCCGCGGCCGTTGCTTTTTACCGCGTACATGCGTGCGTCGGCTGCTCCGATAATTGCGTGGACTGCGGCGTTCTCAGGCGGGCATGTTGCCAGGCCGACGCTTGCACTTGCGCTCAGTTCCAGGGCATTGCTCATCAGAAATTTGGTGCTTGTCAGTTCCTGGTGTATGGCTGTCGCCAGCACCAGTGCATCGGCAGGAGGAGTGTCCGGCATCAGGATCACAAATTCATCACCGCCATAGCGAAAGCACATGTCCTGCTCACGGCTCAGTTGCTTCAACCGCTTTCCGACACGTCCCAGCAGTTCGCTTCCGATGAGGTGACCATGCACATCATTCACCAGTTTGAAGCGATCGAGATCGATGAAGGCCAGGCTGAGCGGTAGCCTTTGGCGTCCGCAGCGCTCCAGTTCGTGCTCCAGCATCTTGTAAAGATGCCGTACGTTGAACAGGCCCGTTGCGTCGTCGGTGATGGTGAGCTGCTGGATGCGTGCAACGTCCTGCGCGTTCTCGATCGCAATAGCTGCGTGATCGCAGAGGATGTGGAGAAAGGCAATGGTGTAATCGCTTAGCTGGCTGGCGCGCGGATTGAGAATCTCAATCACGCCCTGCACGCCCTTGCGTCCGCGGAGGGGCATCGCAATCATGGAGCGCACCATGCGCCTGTCTGCGGCGAGCGTCTGCTGCAGGCGCGGGTCGTTCTCTTCCGACTCGGGAACAATCAGGGTTTCGCCATGTTCCATGACCCAGCCTGCAACGCCTTCGCCGAGCTTCACGCGCAGGTCGCGCAGAGCACGGTCACCGTTATGAGAAGCAATCGCGTAATAGAGTTCCTTGCGCGATTCATCCAGCATCAGCAGCGTCCACATATCGGCTGCGATGATGCGTTCCATCTGGTCGAGGATCGTGCGCAGAATTGTGTCCAGGTCAAGGCTCGAGTTGAGCGACCTTGCCAGCTGGTGGAAGACCATCAGGTCATCGAGGGGAATGCGATTTTCTGTCAACTCGTTCATCTCTAAGCCGGAGCGGGTGATCTCTTCTGATGTGAATTTTGGCATACGCGCCGGTTCAAAACGCGCATTTAGAGTGTCTTTAGTTCATGTCGCCATGTACCAAAGTTACGTGCGACGGATGTTTGTTCTAAGCGCTTCTGGGGCAATCAGGCTACCCGCCAATGTGGACCATCGAGCGCGATGGCTTCAGAAAATCGGGTTCACCGATGTGGTGTCGCGCCTCTTTGCCATAAATTGTTTTCGCAATGTAATCAGACAGGGCGTTTTCGCTTTCTCCCGCGCGCATCCTTCCATACAGATCGTGTTCCACCTGCGAAAAGAGGCAGGTTCTGATTTTTCCGTCAGAGGTAAGACGAACTCGACTGCAAGCGCCGCAAAACGCTTGGCTTACTGGCGCAATAATGCCGATTTCGCCGACGCCATCTGGAAATGTGTAGCGCCGAGCTGTCTCGCTGGCCTCGCGGGGCGGCATCGGCACAAGCGGCATCTCGCGGCTGATGCGTTCGACGATCTCCTTGAGGGGGACAACGATCTCAGGAGTCCATAGCCGGCCTTCCTCGAGGGGCATGAATTCAATGAACCGGACTACGACATCTTCCTCGCGTGCAAAGCGGGCAAATCCCTCGATCTCGCCGTCGTTAAATCCGCGCAGCAATACGCAGTTGATTTTCAGAGGCGTCAAACCCGCATCGCGCGCGGCGCGAATTCCGGCGAGCACCTTGGGAAAGCTGCCGGGAACGCGGGTGATGCGTTCAAATGTTGGAGCATCGACGGCATCCATACTTACCGTAACGCGCTGCAAGCCGGCGACCTTGAGTGGAGCGGCCAGCTTGTCGAGCAGGTGCCCATTTGTCGTGAGAGCCAGGTCGAGTGGGTTTCCTGTCAGGGTGCGCAGCTTCGCCAGTTCCGCGATCAATTCGAGGAGGCCGTTGCGCAACAGCGGCTCTCCGCCGGTGATGCGTACCTTCTCGATCCCGAGCCCCACGAAAAGCTTGATCAGTTTGAGATAGTCCGCAATCGCCAGTTCGGGATACTGCGCGCCCAACTCGCCGGTTCTGCAGTAGACGCACTTGTAATTGCAGCGGTCAGTGATGGAGACACGCAAATCGTGGATCACGCGGCCGTGGCTGTCGATCAGGCGGCGCGAGGTTTCTGGGGCAGGTGCAATTGGGGAAGCAACGGCCATGTGTATTCCTTCAGGCTATACCGTTTTGCTGGGACTTGCAGATGCTGGAAAAAACGGAAGAGCCGGCCAAAGGCCGGCTCTGATTTGATGCAAAGTGTTGTCAACCTGATGATCAGTCGATTCTGGGGGTTCCGGATCTCAAGATGAGTCCAGTGACGCCCAGGACGGCCACCAAACCGATGGCAAACGCGAAGTAGTAAGCCATGGGATGAACCCATCCCGGCGAATAAGTCAGGTCCTGGCCAACCCAAAGTAGAAGCACGGTGGCGATTACGGCAAACTGACACGCAATCACAAGCAACGTGTGTCCCCACTCGCGCCGTTTGTCGAGCGCCTCCACCTGGTCAGGGGTTAGGTTGCGTTCCTCAGGGGGAAGAAGGGAATTCGCCATCAGACTCTGTCTCCTTGGGGACCCTTATCGGCCTCCGGGCCAAGATCCTCGTTGTTTCGATTCAATCACATGCCGCATGGACTGCGCCACCGCGAGAAGCGGCAGTTTTGATCGCATCCACTACTCGTTCAGAAAGGCCAGTGATTGCAGCGTCGTAATCTCGAATGGCTTGCGGCAGCGGACATTGGTACAGCTGAGCTTGTCGTCGCGCCGCACCATGTACGACTGGGCCTTGGCAAACCGTGCCCGGTCACGCTCGTCGGCGTGGCGGGGCAGCTGCGGTCTCTTGCGACGCACGACCCAGGTCACTTTGTACTCACCTGGTTGCCCGCACTTGGGGCAATTCAGCGTATGCGTCCGCTGCTCTGTCGTCTCGTTGAAAAAGTCCCGTTCTTCCATGTTCTTCACTTCTCCGATGCTCTGAAAAAGCCGGTCGTGGAAACCATTCCCCGACAGAGCTCCCGCAGATAAAAGTCTCAGGCACTGTGCTTCGGCCCGAACTATTCCATACTAATCCTGTCGCGTGCTCGGAGGCAGGGAGCGCCGGATTCATGCGGCTTTTCGCATGTTGTTCAGCGGCCAGCGGAGTCCACCCCCAATGGCCACATGAATTATTCTCTGCCGCGCACCGCTATCGGCTGCAGCCTCAGGACACTTGCCTACATGCTCCCCACCGGCCGCCGCAGACTGACCGACGTCCTAGACCGCCGCGACCTGTCGTGATTTTGCTACACTCAACGCAACAGGAGCGCCCCATGCCCAAGCATGCGCGCAAGCTGACCTGTGAAGAATTCCAGCGCCAGCTTTCCGAACTCATCAGTTCCGAGACCGATCCGTCCGACCATCCTCACGCGAGAGCCTGCGCGACGTGTCGTCAATTAGCGCAGGAACTCGCAGTCATTGCCGAGGCAGCGCGCAAACTGTTCCCCCCGGAATGGTCAGAGGTCAAGTGGTGGCCTCGCTAGCCAGACACGCCCCGAACAACCATAGATACAACCCAACTAGATAAAGAGCTAGATAGAAAAGCCTATATGTTCTACAAGGTGCTCCCTGCGCTTTCGCTCCGGTCGGACCGATCACCGGCCGGGCGGCTATGCTTCGCGCCGCCGCGCAACCTCGCGCCGGAGCGAGTTCGAAGCCTCACGCAGCAACGAACAAAAGCAACCGCAAAAGCAAAGCGCCCGCCTTGCGGCGGGCGCTTTGTTGGACTGAAGGTCGTCAACACTTGCTTCAGCCCGGGGGCCCACTCACTTAGATGCGGGCCGCACTTGCGCGCGGCTCAAAACGAAAGAGCCCACCTTTTTGCGGTGAGCTCCTGGCCCCGGGTTGACCTCAGTACTTATTCAGCCCATGTTGTATGGAGGAACGTACTCGCGCATCCCTCCTCGAATCAATCCCATGTAAGTAACTCATCGCACGGAAACTGGGCACTTACCAAAGAAGCACGGCCGCGCTCTCGCGCGGCCGGCCATTATCACTCGCTTCTGTGTTGAGGCCCAACCCAGTATGGGCTGCAACAACGCTAGAGAATATTGCCGGCGCTGGGCAATGCAAAGAGGCGATCCTGCTTCATCTTCAGTAATCGTTCTCATTATTCTCAGTAACTGCGACGTAGTTACCGAACTGAACCGGTGGACGCGTGCGTGCGTGTCCGGATTTTCTTTTGGACGCTGCCGGCACAATCAATTCAGAAACTTAGACAATCGGCTTGGTTTATTCCATACTCGTCGTTGCAATGACGAAACGAAAGCCAGGCACTTTCTCAGCTATCAAGGCCGTCAAGGCCAATGCGCGCGAGCGCGTGGGACAGCCCAAACCCGCGCGGGTGGTCGTGGACACTCCGCGAACTGGCCGTCAGGCCAAGCACAAGCCCAAGCTGGTACAAATTCTTCACGAGGAGGAGTAGTCGTGGCCAAAGCGGTAGGAGTGGGTGGGGTATTTCTCAAAGCCGGGGATCCCGACAAACTTTCGGCCTGGTACGCCGAACATCTCGGAATTCCTTTACAGGATGGCGGCTCGCTGGCTTTCGATGGACCTGAGTCCCTGGGAATGACGGTTTTTGCGCATTTCCCGTCCTCCACGAAGTATTTCGGAGAAGGCCCGCAGCAATCCATGATCAATTTTCGCGTCGACAATCTGGATGAGTTGCTGGCGCACCTTGCGGCTGCGAATGTCTCTATCGATCCCAAGCGCGAGGACCAATCCTATGGCCGATTCGCGTGGATATGGGACCCGGAGGGCAATCGCGTGGAGTTGTGGGAGCCTCCGCACGCGACGGAGTAGCCGTGCGAGGTCAACAAGCCGGTGATCACTGGGGGGCCGATGGCGCCTGGGTGGTCTGCGGCTGGGGTTGAGACTGCGGCTGCGGTTGAGAATGCGCCTGTGCCTGGGCTTGAGCCTGGGCCTGGGCGGTATAGGGACCGGGAAGAATAGTCTCTTGCGGCTTCTCAGCGCCAGCCTGCTCAGCCGGAGCAGGTTGCGAAGTCCTTTTCGAATAGATCCGGAACGAAACCACAAGATCAAGCGCTACCGGAACCGGCTTGCCATCCTTCATCGCCGGCTGGAAAGTAGCCTTGCGAATTGTCTGCTCGGCGCTCTCGTCCAGCCCGAAGCCGATGGGCCTGCCTGCGACGACTTCCTCGACTTTGCCATCGCTGCCAATCACCGCGTGATATAGCGCAATACCCGCTACGCCGTTTGCCTGCGCCAACTCGTTGGAAGGTGGATCAATCGCCGAAATCAACTTCGCTTTCTGGTCAACCGTGCCCTGGCGGAAAACGCCGGGATCGGTCGGGCTATAGTCCGTCTTTGCCTGTGCCGCCTGATAGTAGAGTTTCCAGAAATCCGGCATTGCGGCAATCATGCGCTCGTCGACCCCCAACGAAAGTACGTTGTTCAGGGCAACCAGGAGAGTTTGGGAAGCCTGGACTTGGGAATTGGTCGTCGTTCTCTTGTCGGACGGATGGCTGGTGGTGGTCGGATGTTCGTTCGCGACGGGTTGAGCAGCGGGGGTACCGGAGGCAATGGTTGGCGCCGGTGCCTCTTTCATCGTTTCCTTCGTGTCTGCGCTTTTCCCGTGGTGCTTGTCCTTCTTCTTTGAGCCTTTGTCTTTATCTTTTGACTTTTCTACTTCTTCGCGGTCGAAGGAGATGCGTACGGATTTTTTCTTAGGGTTGATCTTCACCCTGTCCGTCGCGGAAGTCGGGTCGTCATAGGACGTTGCGCCCAGAAAATGCAGCGCGTAGCGATCGCCAATGAGTTCCACTTTCTTCTTCGATAGCTTAACTTTGTTGATCTGGATCTGGCTCAGCGTGTACGAACCTTGCGGCGAATGGCCAGCGATCCGCCCCCGTTCATCAAACTCGAGGTTGTTGTCCTGGTAGCCTCCGCGGAGATAGAGCGTCTTGCCTACCAGCATCTGCCTGAGTTGATCCTCTTTGATCTCGCCTCCAACGGTATGAATCGAGAAGTCGCCCTCGCGCAAGGTGGGATCCTTATCCGGCTTTGCGTGGACGTCAGATGTGGTTGCGTTGGCAGGTTCCGCGGCAGCAGTTGCCTGCGGCGTAGCAGCGGACGGTGCAGGTTGAGCTTGTGGCGTCGGCTCTTGCGGAACTGGCGTCGTGGTTGCGGGCGCGGGGGGCGGTGGCGCCTGAGCATTCCCGGCCACGGCGGATGTCGCCAGTAACACCAGTCCGCATGCGAACCTGAGAAGAATGGATGTTTTTGAAGCTGCTACTCTCATGCGAAGACCGTCGAAGAACGTGCGCATTCGGCAACCTTTCGTACTGCCAATCTACAAGATTCTGATTGGGGGGAGAAAGGATGCCCGCGATTCGTAAGTTGTTGAGTATTCAAAATGTAACGTTACGACGGATTGCGCTGAAGTCGTCTGAGAATCCGCCGGAACAGGCCCAGAGCCCTGCGGCCGTCCTGCGTGTTCAGGTGGATCCGCCTCAAGATGAGGCGAAGATCGTGGCGATTGGCATCCCGCATCGCGTTGGGAGAATACCCGGCTGCGACCATAGTCTCCTCAATCAGTCCGGAAAGAATGTCGAGGTCGCCGGACTTCGGAGCTTGTTCTGGAGCGATTCGCGCCCGATCGGCCGATGCATCGGAATTCGTCTGATCTCGCGCCGGGCGGGAACTCGGGACGGGAGATTCGGAGCGCGTTGCTAGTTCGTATAGACAGACGGCCGCTGCCTGACCGAGGTTCATGGAAGGCTGACGTGGATCGGTCGGGATTTCAACCAGCATCTGGCAGTAGGAGAGATCCTCACGCGTCAGCCCGTGCTTCTCTGGTCCGAAGATCACGGCGATCCGCCCGCCACGCTGTAATTCTTGAGCGACCAGAGGCGCGAGTTCATTCAGACTAACAACGGGTTGCTCGGGTCGGCGCCGGGTCACCGTTCCTGTGCCGAGCACGAGGGAGCAATCACGAACGGCATCGGCGAGGACTGTTGTTTCCCGCGCATTCTTGAGAAGATCGGGCGCACCGACTGCGGAGCGCGCTTCACGCCAATGCGGCTCGTATGGGTCCACCACGCTCAGATGCGTGAATCCAAAGTTGGCCATCGCCCGTGCTACCGCACCGATGTTCAGCGGGTTGCGCGGAGATACCAGCACCACATCAATGCGTTCGCGATGGGATTCAGGGAGCAAAGAACGATTGTAGAGCCGCGCCTGTTTGCTCGCATCAGCCAAGATTGGAAACGCATACTGATTTTCGGAGTGGCATTGCTACACTGCTTTAAATATGTCCCAGACTTCACACTCCGTGCAGCAGGAGATCGAAGAGCTCTGCGCCACCGCACGCGATTGTTATGCGCGCGGGTGGGTGCCGGCTACGAGTGGCAACTTCAGCGTGCGTTCGGGGAGCCGGATCTTCATCACTCCGACCGGTCTCGACAAGGGGAAGCTGGAGCCCGCTGAACTTCTCGAAATCGATCTTGAGGGCAACGCGATATCGGGCCAAGGCCGCCCGTCGGCCGAGACGAGCCTGCACACCGTGATCTACGGCGCTGAAGGCCTTCTCGCCGGCGCTATTCTGCATGTTCACACCGTTTGGAACACACTGCTCTCCGGAAGGTTTCTCTCGATCGGCCACGTTCCTCTTCAGGGCTACGAACTTCTAAAAGGCCTCTCGGGCGTCGCTACCCACGAACACGTCGAACGCATCCCCATCATCGAGAACTCACAGGAATACGCTCCGCTGGCTGAGCATCTCGCTAAAGTCCTAGCTGATAGTCCCGGTACACATGGAGTTTTGCTCAGTAGACATGGGCTTTATACTTGGGGTAAATCAGTGGCTGAAGCACGCCGTCACCTCGAGGCACTCGAGTTTTTGTTCGAGGTGGAGGGACGGCGGCTCACAGCCGGAGTTTAATCCCATGTCTCAAAATCGAGACATGGGGCACCCAGCCCTTTGATATTCGAGAAGGAGTGCAGGTCATGGCAGTTCTTCGCTTCCCCGAAGAGCATCGGAAGATTGAAGGTGATCCGGCGATTCGCAATGAACTTGCGACACTGGGCATCGACTATGAGCGCTGGAGCCTCGATCGGGTTGGCGCGGATGCGTCGGCTGACGAGGTCCTTTCAGCCTATGCCGACGAGATTGAGGATATGAAGCGCCGCGGCGGGTATGTTACCGCCGATGTGATCGATGTGAATCCTTCAACACCGAATCTTGAAACGATGCTGGCGAAATTCGACAAGGAACACACGCACGACGAAGACGAGGTGCGCTTCATCCTCACGGGTCGCGGGATTTTCTTCCTGCATCTGGGTGACCAGGTTGTTTCCGTCGAAGTTGGTCCTGGCGATATGCTGCGTATCCCTCGCGGAACGACGCACTGGTTTACGCTCTGCGAAGATCGCTGTATCCGCGCGATACGCTGGTTTCAGGACACCGCCGGTTGGACTCCGCATTACACCGGCTCCGGCGTCGATCAGGGTTACCAGCCGCTGTGCTTCGGTCCTGCATACCTTGGGCCGCGCGTGGCCACTGGCATCCGCCTATGACCAAGCCCAAGCCGCCGAAGCTTTTTCTTTTAGACGTGGAGGGCACCATCGCGCCGATTTCGCTCGTCTACGATCAGCTTTTTCCATACGCTCGCGCGCACTTTCAATCTTTTCTAAAGGCGCACGGCGGCGATCCTGGCGTCGCGAGCGACCTGACGATGCTGGCTGAAGAAAATGCTGCGGAAACCGAAGAGGCCGTTCCCAGGTTCACGGTGCCCGAGTATTGGGACGACGCTATCCAGTACCTGAACTGGCTGATGGATCGCGACCGCAAATCGACGGCCCTCAAAAGCCTGCAGGGGCGCATCTGGCAGCGTGGATTCGAGACCGACGAGTTGCAGGGAACGCTGTTTGCCGATGTTCCCAAAGCGCTGGAGCGATGGTCCTCGGCAGCGCAGGTGGCCATCTATTCTTCGGGCTCAGTGGCGGCGCAGCTTTTGATGTTTCGTCATTCCAACTATGGCGACCTTTCCCCTTTGATCTCCGGCTACTTCGACACTCGAACAGGCCCGAAGACGTCGAAAACCAGTTACGAATCGATTGCTGCGACGATGGGTTTTGAGCCTGGCGAGATTATGTTTTTTTCTGATGTGACGCGCGAACTCGATCCTGCGCGAGAGGCAGGATGTCATACGAGACTGGTGATGCGCGAAGGCAATGCACCGGTCGAAGACGCCCATGGCCACCGCCGCATCAAGAGCTTCAGCGTTCTCTAGTACGCTTGCTGCATCACCCGTCTCGAATCAGCCTTCACGAATCGGCGATGACCGGTAAGGAATCAAAAAAGCCATGCTCGAATGGACCAACCCCGCCACTGCCGCACTGAATGAGATCCGTTCGGCTCCCATCGTGCGCTTTTCCGTGCTGGCTCTCAGTTCTATCTTTTTTCTGGTTGATCCCTTTGCGGCGATTCCTTCGTTTCTTGCGATCACGCAGAGCGTCGATCCAGCTCGGCGCAAGAGGATGGCGCGTAAAGCTGCGCTGACTTGTTTCATCGTGCTTACGAGTTTCGCCCTGGCGGGCCAATTCATCTTCCGCATGTTTGGAATCACCTTGCCTGCGTTCGAAATAGCGGGCGGTTTGATTTTGCTGCTGATTGGCCTGGACATGCTGGAGGCCAAGCGCTCGCCCACGCAGGAAGCTCACGGGGACACCGAGGAGGGCGCGGCCAAGGAAGACGCCGGAATTGTGCCGCTGGGCATCCCCATGCTGGCTGGTCCGGGAGCGATTTCGTCGGTCATGGTGCTGGTGGGCCAGGCTCCGAGCATGTTCCGGTGGGAGATGGGGGCTGTACTCGGCTCGATCGCCTTTACCTGCCTGGTGAGCTACCTGGTACTTGCCGGAGCGGGCAGAGTGAAGACGGTGCTGGGCGAGACGGGCATCCGCATCCTCGTACGCATCATGGGGTTGCTGCTGGTCGCGCTTGCCATGCAGTTTTTTGTGAATGGCATGACGGACCTGGGAATCATTTCGAAGCCCTAGGCCGCGAAAGCCGCCGCACTCATCGGTATATCGAGTCAATAAGGGATGAAATCGCATCGTCTTTCCCTGCTAGACAACAAATTTCATTTTTGTCGTGGCAACGGTTGGACCTGATTCCATGCGCCTCCGAGAGTCTTTCCCACAGGAACTCGAGGCTTTCCACAGGGGATTCGAGTTGCGTGATTCGAGGCTGGTTGTTATTCTCAGGAAGTCGCGAAACGGTGCGTGAATCAAGCCGATTTCGTGATTTGCATTGAAGAGTGGTGTGTGCTACTCTTAAAAAGTTGCAGATGTAGCAGTGGAGCCTCCCGGTGGCCTTATGGCCTGCCCCGAGTGGGGAAGTGGGAAGCCGGTTCGTAGGGCGGATAGGAAGCGTAAGCTCATCCAGCCCCTGTAGGGAATCCCGCAGAGAACAAACCCATTGCATGACCCGAGAGGAAAATCCTTTCGTGCGCCTTTGTGGCGCTAGGCATTTCGATGCCGGTCGCTCTTTGATATTTTGCGCAGTGCGACCTTCTGCGGACGACTAACCTCGCCGCTATGTCGATCGAATAGGCGGGTAAAACTGCCTGCCGATGATGAAAGAGTTGCAAGCTTGATTCCCACAGAATCATTGCTTGACACGACATCGAAACTTCGATAGGTTTAGAAGGTTCGCGCAAAAATGCCGGTGACCGCTGTAGAGCGTGAGTTTGGCATGGCGCAATAAGTTCGAGGACAACCTTGGCGTAACAGCCCGGGCCTCGATCCAAAAGGGCACCGCTCAGGCGGACCGCTCTAAAGGATCTTTGACAATAAGATTGAACGTGCCAGTCGTGAGAAACGATCAGGTTTGGCTTGATCTTCTCACAAGGTAAGTAATATGCCCTGCGCAGTGATTGCGCGGGCGTAGTCGAAACTATTCCGACCTCCGTCGGGTAGTTAGACAAACAGTTTCAAACGAGAGTTTGATCCTGGCTCAGAATCAACGCTGGCGGCGTGCCTAACACATGCAAGTCGAACGAGAAAGGGTAGCAATACCTGAGTACAGTGGCGCACGGGTGAGTAACACGTGACTAACCTACCCTGGAGTGGGGGATAACTGAGGGAAACCTTAGCTAATACCGCATAATACCTACGGGTCAAAGGAGCAATTCGCTTCAGGAGGGGGTCGCGGCCGATTAGTTAGTTGGCGGGGTAATGGCCCACCAAGACAGTGATCGGTATCCGGCCTGAGAGGGCGCACGGACACACTGGAACTGAAACACGGTCCAGACTCCTACGGGAGGCAGCAGTGGGGAATTTTGCGCAATGGGGGAAACCCTGACGCAGCAACGCCGCGTGGAGGATGAAGTCCTTCGGGACGTAAACTCCTTTCGATCGGGACGATAATGACGGTACCGGAAGAAGAAGCCCCGGCTAACTTCGTGCCAGCAGCCGCGGTAATACGAGGGGGGCGAGCGTTGTTCGGAATTATTGGGCGTAAAGGGTGCGTAGGCGGTTTGGTAAGTCTTATGTGAAATCTATGGGCTCAACTCATAGACTGCATGAGAAACTGCCGGGCTTGAGTATGGGAGAGGTGAGTGGAATTCCTGGTGTAGCGGTGAAATGCGTAGATATCAGGAGGAACACCTGTGGCGAAAGCGGCTCACTGGACCATAACTGACGCTGATGCACGAAAGCTAGGGGAGCAAACAGGATTAGATACCCTGGTAGTCCTAGCCCTAAACGATGACTGCTTGGTGTGACGGGTACCCAATCCCGCCGTGCCGTAGCTAACGCGTTAAGCAGTCCGCCTGGGGAGTACGGTCGCAAGGCTGAAACTCAAAGGAATTGACGGGGGCCCGCACAAGCGGTGGAGCATGTGGTTTAATTCGACGCAACGCGAAGAACCTTACCTGGGCTCGAAATGTTATGGACCGGAGTGGAAACATTCCTTTCCCGCAAGGGACCGTAATATAGGTGCTGCATGGCTGTCGTCAGCTCGTGTCGTGAGATGTTGGGTTAAGTCCCGCAACGAGCGCAACCCTTATCTTCAGTTGCTACCATTTAGTTGAGCACTCTGACGAAACCGCCTCGGATAACGGGGAGGAAGGTGGGGATGACGTCAAGTCCTCATGGCCTTTATGTCCAGGGCTACACACGTGCTACAATGGTCGGTACAAACCGTCGCAAACCCGCGAGGGGGAGCTAATCGGAGAAAGCCGACCTCAGTTCGGATCGTAGTCTGCAACTCGACTACGTGAAGCTGGAATCGCTAGTAATCGCGGATCAGAATGCCGCGGTGAATACGTTCCCGGGCCTTGTACACACCGCCCGTCACATCACGAAAGTGGGTTGCACTAGAAGTCGGTGAGCCAACCGCAAGGAGGCAGCCGCCCAAGGTGTAATTCATGATTGGGGTGAAGTCGTAACAAGGTAGCCGTAGGAGAACCTGCGGCTGGATCACCTCCTTTCTAAAAGAGAACACATGGCACACTTATTCCTTCCGCGATAGCGGAGTCGCCTCGGCGATCGGATGGGTGTCCATGCAAATCCTGTATCAACCGTTTACGGAGGATGCAGGAAATTCGATACGAGCCTTCTTTTCCTGGCCGCAAGTTCTTACGATCGTCATGAGTAGCGTAGCTACTCAGCATGTTCAATCTTTGTCCTCGAAACCCATTAGCATTGAATGAGATTTGGGCGAGCCGCCGGCAAACTTATCGGCGGGGGAGCGCGCAACGCGGGCCTGTAGCTCAGTTGGTTAGAGCGCACCCCTGATAAGGGTGAGGTCGGTAGTTCGACTCTACCCAGGCCCACCATCTTAGCCACGCAACCCTTAAGGGGCTGTAGCTCAGCTGGGAGAGCACCTGCTTTGCAAGCAGGGGGTCACCGGTTCGATCCCGGTCAGCTCCACCAACCTCATTCACTGCGTCTAGTTCGGCGCCTTCTTAAAAGAGGGCCTCGACCTAGAAGCAGGTTGTGATCTGATCTGCGTACTACGCAGCTTTGGATCGCAACAGGTTTCAACAGCCTCAGGGCTGGTCCTCCTCAATAGAGGGGGATCTGATGTTTGACAACGAAATTGATTGGGTAACGCAAATCGGATAGCCGCATGTCCGCCGCGAGGCGCGCACTGTGGTGAAAGTATCCGAGGAGCGTATACATACAAGGCCGAGCACAAGCAATGAGTTAGTGATAACTCAGGCAAGTGTTCAAAGTAAGAAGAGTGTCTTTAGGAGTTGTAATTTGAATACGCGTGAGCGTAGTTGAGTTACTCTCAAGGCGAATAACTGGGAATAACACACAGACAGGACCGAAGTGATTCGGCTCCCTGCGCTGGAGTTAATTCTATGGTCAAGCTACTAAGGGCGCACGGTGGATGCCTTGGCAGAGACAGGCGAAGAAGGACGTGGCAAGCTGCGATAAGCTTCGGTAAGCCGCACACAGGCGTTATAACCGGAGATTTCCGAATGGGGAAACCCTCCTAGGCAAACCCTAGGAACTACCCACTGAATACATAGGTGGGATAGAGCGAACTCAGGGAAGTGAACCATCTCAGTACCTGAAGGAAAAGAAAGAAACCTCGATTCCGATAGTAGTGGCGAGCGAACTCGGAATAGCCCAAACCCGTAGCATTTCGGTGCTTCGGGGGTTGTAGGGTCCGCAACAGTAGAGTTACCAATCTGACAATTAGTCGAATCCTCTGGAAAGTGGATCCATAGAGCGTGACAGGCGCGTAGACGAAAATTGTTCAGACTCGAAGCGGATACCTGAGTAAGGCGGGGCACGTGAAACCCTGCTTGAATCCACGGGGACCATCCCGTAAGGCTAAATACTAGTCTCTGACCGATAGTGAACCAGTACCGTGAGGGAAAGGCGAAAAGAACCCCGTCGAGGGGAGTGCAAAGTACCTGAAACCGTGTGCCTACAAGCAGTGGGAGGACTATGCCCGCAAGGGAATGTCTGACCGCGTGCCTATTGCATAATGAGCCGGCTAGTTATTCTTGTCAGCAAGGTTAAGCGTAAGCGAGCCGAAGCGAAAGCGAGTCTGAACAGGGCGTTCAGTTGGCAGGAATAGACGCGAAGCGGGATGATCTACCCATGGCCAGGTTGAAGGTGGGGTAACACCCACTGGAGGACCGAACCGGTGTTTGTTGAAAAAAGCTCGGATGAGCTGTGGGTAGGGGTGAAAGGCTAATCAAATTCCGTGATAGCTCGTTCTCTCCGAAATAGCTTTAGGGCTAGCCTCGGATGAATTGCGTTGGTGGTAGAGAAATGGATGGACTAGGGGGCTTTCCGGCTTACTGAATCCAACCAAACTGCGAATGCCAGCGACAACATATCCGGGAGTCAGACGGTGGGGGCTAAGCCTCATCGTCGAGAGGGAAACAGCCCAGACCGCCTGCTAAGGTCCCAAAGTTACAGTTAAGTGGGAAAGGAAGTCGGAACGCTCAGACAGCCAGGAGGTTGGCTTAGAAGCAGCCATCCTTTAAAGAAAGCGTAATAGCTCACTGGTCAAGCGGTCCGGTGCCGACAATACAACGGGGCTAAAACTGTACACCGAAGCAGCGGATGCACACCTTTTAGGTGTGCGTGGTAGGAGAGCATTCTCAACAGCAGTGAAGCCAGACTGAAAAGACTGGTGGAGCGTTGCGAAGAGACCCTGCCGGCATAAGTAGCGATAACGGAGGTGAGAACCCTCCGCGCCGAAAGTCTAAGGTTTCCTGAGGAAGGTTAATCCGCTCAGGGTTAGGCGGTCCCTAAGGTGAGGCCGAAAGGCGTAGCTGATGGACTGACGGTTAATATTCCGTCCCTCCCAATGTTCGTTAACACGATGGGGTGACGCAGAAGGATAAGAATGCCGCACTATGGCTATTGCGGTTGTTGCACGTAAGCTGGATCCGATAGGCAAATCCGTTGGGTCATTAACAGTGAGGTGTAACACAGTCCCGTATGGGGCTTACGATTCTGATTCCACGCTGCCGAGAAAAACCTCTAAGGAGAACAAAGGGAACCGTACCCCAAACCGACACAGGTAGACGAGGAGAATATCCAAAGGCGCTCGAGTGAAAGCTCGTTAAGGAACTCGGCAAATTGGCTCCGTAACTTCGGGAGAAGGAGCGCCCACGCAAGTGGGCCGCAGTGAAGCGCGTACGGCGACTGTTTAACAAAAACACAGGTCTCTGCTAAGTCGAAAACGACGTATAGGGGCTGACGCCTGCCCGGTGCCGGAAGGTTAAAAGGAGAGGTTAGCGCAAGCGAAGCTTTGAATTGAAGCCCCGGTGAACGGCGGCCGTAACTATAACGGTCCTAAGGTAGCGAAATTCCTTGTCGGGTAAGTTCCGACCTGCACGAATGGCGTAACGATCGTACGACTGTCTT